>WMBV01000018.1 GCA_017745595.1 Bordetella petrii | reverse complement strand
GCACTCATCCATCGGCTATATCCCGCCGGCTGAGGCTGAGGCAAACTACTACAACCAACTCGGCACATCCGCCGGTGAGGCCGTTTTACTTTAACCAAACAGCCTCCGCGAAAACCGGGGCGATTCAGGCAGGAGATCGATTTCGGTCACGTGCAGTGCGCGAAGTACGTTGTAGAGCCGGACTGAGCGGTCCTTCGTCCCCTCGTCGGTTGCCCGACGGGTGACCAGTTCCTTCAGTTGGAGCGCAGCCTCGGTATCCGGTTCGGACAGGTATGCGCTCAGGTCCTGACTTAGGAGGTTGCGCTGTTCCCATAGATCCGGCTCACCAGCTTCAACCAAGAAGGCGGCGAAGAAGCTCTGTACGTTGCTGCCAGCTGACGCCGCGTACCGTTTCAGCAACTCGTCTATTTCACGGTGCCGCGGCGCTGTCGACCCCGCAGCGATATCGGCCAACGCTTCAAGAACAGTTCCATCCATGGGCCTGTTCGTCAGAAAAATGAACCGAACCTTGTTCGCCAGGACGTCCAGGCCAAGCGACGCCTCCAACTCCTTGAAACGCCCTGCGAAGCCCTCGATGGTTCCTTTGAGGCCGCTTGCCGTCCAGGGTTCGTGCGAGCGCCTGGATGAGTGTTTGAGTTGCACATAGCGGATGGACTTTGCCGCTGTGACGTCCTCGCTCCCGTAGTACAGGCCGACGTCAATGACCTCGTCGCCGACGCTCGTAGATGCGTCCCCCTCGTCCAGTGACGCTCCTTCGATCGCCACCGCCACCAGACCATTTTCACCGGTAAGCAGCCCGAGGCACTGCCGAGCAGCCCATTGATAGTGGAACTGATCGCCGCTTCTGGAAGGACCTACAGAACCTTGCTTCGCCATCTTATCTGCACTTCCTGCACCCGCTTTTAATGTAGGTTACTAGCCCGAGATGCTCTCGGCGGATCTGCCTATGTTCAGTTTCTAACCTCAAACGTTGTGGAACCGCTTTAGGGCATCGAATTTGGCAGAATGCAGGCCCCCCCACGCTGCAAAGCAGAAATTGAACTGCGCTAAGCGAACTTCTACATTTGGTGGAGAGAAGCCTCATATCATTACCTCAAGTGCTTCTACGTTACCGGCACCGAATAGATGTTTGACTGCTTCGAGTGCGGGGTCAGGAAGGGTTTGGGTCGCGAGCACAGCGAGACGGTTCATCGGGCGAGATATGGACACGTAAAAGAGATTGCGGGCCCGGTAGAAGCCTTTAGTGTTCTTGGCATTCAACGCCTTGGTGTGAATCAATTCAAGAAGCTGCGGCCAGTTATAGTGATTCCAGCCGCCGCCCAATACGACCAGGACGTTTTCGAACTCGGCGCCCTTGACGCTGTGCTGTGTTGCAAAGGAGGTTTGCTTCTCAATGAACTTGACTACCTCAATGACTTCCCGATAGGGAACGTCCCGAAGCTTGCTGTAACGTTGCAGCGCGGATGACTCCTCGGGGATTGGGGTGCCATCCAGCGCCTTAAGTTCTTCCTCACTCCTCAGGACGCGGTCGGGGGGCGACGGTCGTTTGGTTGAGCGCAAAAAATCGACAATTTGGCCGATCGTGCCCTCTGCCCGTAGCTTCTGGAGGGCATCCATATCCCGACGCCAATTCGCCTTGTCCTCGTGTTTGGCAATCGCGGGACCAGAACCAAGTATTTTGAACATTTCTCCATAGCGCGAAGAGGCGTAAGCCGCGCACATCGGCTCGACAATTTCGGCGAAGAACTTGATCGTAGGATCTTCTTTTTTCGCGAAAAGGTCGGTGCGCCCGCTAAAGATCTCTGCGATATTTGGATAGCCTTGCTCCGCAGCCAAGACGTTGTGAGTGAGCATAAGTACCTTCGTTTTGCTCATGTTCCATCCTTCGGCCTGAAGGCGCTGAGTCAACGCCTCTCGGTTTTTTCGCGCCAAGTCTGGTGGTAGGTCCCCTTTGGAATGCCTGTCACTTGTACGATCGCCACAGTAGGAATTGGTGTGAAAGAATCTTGCTTCTCCCTTTGCTTCCGGGTCATGAACAGCCTGCTGTAATTCAGGGCGCAGGTTGTTTAGTACGTCTACGATGGCTGGCATAGACCGGAAGTTTGAGCCTTTGGCGATCTCTTCAATGGGATACTGCGCCAGCTCATACTCACTTCGATAAATGGTTTGCCAGTGATCTCCAAAGAGTCCCACAAGAGGACCGGTTGCGGGCCTCAGAAAGTTGTCCGTGATCGACTCCATGAATTGGCGATGCGTGTCCTGATACTCATCAATGAAAATCACTGGAAACTGCTGACTTAAGATGCGCTTGAATTTTTCTTGGTATAGGAGCTTCGCCATCAGCTCTGGGATATCGTCGTGGCTAAGCGTTATCTTGTCTGCATCGACCCCGAAAAAGCCGAAGTCGTAGACCACTGGTTTTGTATCGACTCCGCCACCTTGCTCGATCTTCTCCTTTCGCTCCTCCATCTCAGCCAGGCTGTCTCTCAGTGCTTTCTGAAACTGGCGTAAAAAAGTCCAGGAGAACCCATGGATGGTGTCGACCAGGATTGCGGGATGTTCCTCAATTTCCTGCGCGATCTCGTTCCGAGCCACCTCAGTGAAGGTAATGCAGGCTACTTTTTGCCCGGATTGAACAAGCGCAGGCCCGCGCTCTGCGATCAGCCGTTTTAGCGCCGCGACCAGAGAATAGGTCTTCCCTGCACCTGCGCCGGCTTCGAGCCTAAAGCTGCGGCCTGCATCAAGGGCTTCGTTGATTTTCTTCTGCGCCTGTTGCGCTGCCTCAAGTGCGGGATTTTTAACTTGGCCCGTCATGCGACCACCGGGGCGTTCTGCACTTCTAGGGCTTGTTCTGGTGGTGGTGGCTCGGATAGCCACACGAGACCTTCCTCAATATATCGCGGCACCTTCCACTCCTTTTCGCGAATAGCGAACCGCAAAGCGGTATCTGCTTTCGCGAGCCCCTTTGCGATGTCCCATGCTTCGGTGGCCTCGTCTTGCTCCTTAGGCCATTCGAATCGATCCGGGTTGGCGAGGACGAGCGCGTCTTCATAACTTCGCGCGCAGGTGGCTGCTGTGGGGACCTCTGGAATCTGATACGCGATGCGGCGGCACCCAATGATCTTTTCTTTTGCAGATTTTGCAAGCAACTCACCCGGCGAGATCTGCCAGCCGTTTGCATCCTTTGTGTTGGGTGGGCGGAACCAATCCTTGATTGCGGCATTTGATGTGCGCTGACCTTCAGCTACAGGGCATTTCTCCCACGTAGTAATAACTTTTCCCTTCTTGTTCTCTTTCTCAACTGGTTTGGTGGAATCCAAATCCGTAACAACTAGAGTCTTGAGTTCAAGGAAGTCCAGCAAGGGGTAAAAAATATGAGAATACGCACCACCGACCTCAACGCAGGTTACGTACTGCCTGGCCAGCTTGTGTTTGTCGTCCAGTGACTTGTCCACGAGACCGCACAGCCGCGGCATCAGAAGTCGCTCAGTGGTCCCCTCTACCATAATTGCCTTGTCGGCAAAGTAGAGGTCGCACTTGGTCAGGGTCATGTATTGATGGAGGAAGTCCTGGTCATCAGCCGATATACTTGCCATCCCCTTCTTGAAGTCCTTGACCTTAGTTTGCCGCGTATTCGGCGTTTTGGGTGCCTCGTTCAAGAAATAACGTACGGCCTCGAATGAGGCGGCATTCGCCACGTGCGGTGAATGTGTCGTGATCACAAACTGTACTTTCCACGTAGGCTCGTCAGGATACGTGGCAGAGAGTTTTTTGATTGCGATGTTCAGTTGATTGATGAACACTTCTTGCATCTGAGGATGCAGGTGAGCTTCTGGTTCTTCGATGAAAATCAGGTGCGTGACGGGGCGGGTTGGCTTTGCGCGATAGATCTTGTGGTAGCTCTCCAGCTGCAAGAGCATATAAATGAGATTTCGCGTCCCTAGACCGTTGTAGCCTTCGGGAAGGTGAACTCCGTCTGCGCCCGCGTATACCACCCTTGTGTGGTCCGAAAGAAGCGCCTCGACGTTGAGCGATGTTTCTGGCCTTAGCTCGGTGTCATTGAGACTCGGAAAGCCCAGAACCTCCATCGTCGGAAGGAGCTTCTGAAGCATTGCGTCAAAGTCCCCTTGAACGCCGCGTTCGATCTCTTCCACGGAAGTCTTCAGCTTCGCTGCCAGTTCTTGATCGGCGGCGGCTGCTGTTGGGGCCGAGGCTGTCTTGAAAAGCGTACTCAGCAATTTTCCGATCACGTCAGCATCGCCTTGGCTAGCGTGGTCGAGGGTGCGCTGTGCTCGGACGAAATTACATTGGACGAGAGTCGAAAGAGCAGAGACTCCTTCAAAATCACGTCGATTGGTTTGATCCGTCGGATCAATGGCGCTGACGTTTATGGAATATGCCTTGGGAATCGTGTCGCGCAATGATCTGAGGAAATGAGCGTTTTGCTCTACGCCTTCCGCGGGCGCAGCGATGTCGAACAGGATGTGGAGCGTTTCTAAGGTCGGCTTATACTCCACACGCACCAATGCCTGTGTGCATGCGACATCCAAGTCGATGACAAATGGAGCCAGGGGGCCCAGATTGGGTGCGGCTGCGTCGTACGCGAACGTCAGTGTGAGGGCGATCGTTGGAAACGCTGTCAGCACATCTTCAGGTTTTGCTCCACGTTCCCTTAGTGTTTTCGCTTCGAAGAATTTTGTCCGTGAAGCTGCGGAGAAGTCCTCCAGCCGGAAGCGAGCTCCGCTTTGGCCAATGAAGCGATCAAAGACATCGGTGAGAGAGGTCTTTCCGCTGTTGTTTCGACCGACTACCACAGTCGAGTTATCTTCCAGCATGATCTCAACATCCTGGAGGAGTCGGAAACCTTCGACCTTTACTTTCTCAATTCTCATCTTTCCCCCATCTTCGCATCAATTATTAAATAGATGACATTTGCCGATTCTGAGCATTTGGATCGCATGGACATACCTTTTGAGATTCATCGCCAACTGCGTCATCACCAATATATCTGTTTAAAGCAGTCATTTATTGACGGATGTAAGGCTGGCACATCTGAGTCCGTTGTCAGGCATTCGAATTATTCGAACGAGCTTCCGTACCTGCTGAAAAATGCAATTATACAAATAGATAATAAGCGAAATACTTCCTTGCGTCTCCGCTTCGCGGACCGCGCTGCTCCAGGTTCGCTATTCGCTCATCCCTGACGGGACTGGCATTCGCCAGCCTTGCACATCCCTGACGCCTACGGCCCGGCTTCCAGCTTCGGGCCTGCGCGCTTCGCTTGCGTGCGGTTTGCACATCGCGGCGGCCGTTGCCATGTCCAGCCGTCTCTCCTGACTCCATCACCTTGCTCGCGACTGTAGCCCGTATCCGCGTGCCATCAAGGCGCGCCAGGCCGTGTCCTCGGCTGCGCCTGCGGGCCGCACCTACCTGTCGCTTTTCTCCTTGACGGCCCACGTCCGTGGGCTCCTGACCGTCGCGGGCGATGAACTCAGGAAAGACGGTGGCAACAGGGCCAACCGGGTTCCTCGTGCCAACCGCACCGAACAGCCGAAAGGCTGGGCTCCGAATCTTGGAATCCGGTGTGCGGTTTGAACAGCAAACCCTTTTCGTCAGGAGAAAAACCATGTACGCATCCCCCCTTGCTTCGCGCTTTGCTTCCCGTTCCCCGGTATTGCGCAGCGACTCCCCGCTGTCCGATGACCAGATTCACCGCGTGGCCCCGTCCATCTTTGCGGAAGCGCCCCACGAAAGCCGTTCCCAGCGTTACGCCTATATCCCCACCGCCACGGTGCTGACCGAACTGCGCAAGGAAGGGTTTCAGCCCTTCATGGTGACGCAGACCCGCACCCGCCACGAAGACCGGCGCGACTACACCAAGCACATGATCCGGCTGCGCCATGCCAGCCAGATCAATGCCCGAGGCGAAGCCAACGAAATCATCCTGCTGAACTCGCACGACGGCACCAGCAGTTACCAGATGCTGGCCGGAATGTTCCGTTTCGTGTGCAGCAATGGCCTTGTTTGCGGCGACACCGTGGCCGATGTGCGCGTGCCGCATAAGGGCGACGTGGCCGGGCAAGTGATCGAAGGTGCCTATCAGGTGCTGCACGGCTTCGACCGTGCGCTGGAATCCCGCGAGTCCATGCAGGCCATCACGCTGGACGAAGGCGAAGCCGAAGTGTTCGCCCGCGCCGCGCTGTCGCTCAAGTACGACGACCCGGACAAGCCAGCCCCCATCACCGAATCGCAAATCCTGATGCCGCGCCGGTTCGACGACCGCCGCCCGGACTTGTGGATGACCTTCAACCGCATACAGGAAAACCTGACCAAAGGCGGATTGCGTGGCCGCAGCGCCAACGGACGCCGCCAGCAGACCCGTCCGGTGCAGGGCATTGATTCCGATATTCGCCTCAATCGCGCCCTGTGGCTGCTGGCCGACGGCCTGCGCCAGTTGAAAGCCTGATTTCCCTGCGCGGCAGGGGCAGGCAGCAACCCTTGCCGCGTCATTCGCTGCTGCATTCCATCATCGCAAGGAGTTTTCACCATGAACGCCATCAATCACACCGAAGCCCAAGCCATCCACGCCGCAGCCAGCGCCGCGCCTGCCGTACTGCTGGAAGTCGCCGACCCGAGCAAGAATCTGATTCTTGTGCCGCTGTCGCGGCTGGTATCGCGCCCTACTGGCCGCAACGTGCGCAAGACCCCGCGTATGTCTATCCCTCAACTCGCTGCCAGCATCCAGCGTGTCGGCCTGTTGCAAAACCTGATCGTGACCGCGACCGCTGATGGCGAGCGTTACGAAGTCGTGGCCGGAGGCCGTCGCCTTGCCGCCCTCAAGCTGCTGGCGAAAAAGCACCGCATCAGCAAGGAATGGGAGGTGCCTTGCCTGCTGGTGGCCGATGGCACCGCCCGCACCGCCAGCCTGACCGAGAACGTGCAGCGCGAAGCCATGCACCCCGCCGACCAGTTCGAGGCATTTGCCGCGCTGGTGGCCGAAGGCCGCCCCATCGAGGACATTGCCGCAGATTTCAGCGTCACGCCGCTGGTGGTGCAGCGACGCTTGAAACTCGCCAACGTCTCGCCGCGCCTGCTGGCCGACTACCGGGCCGCGGCCGTGAGTCTTGACCAGTTGATGGCTCTTGCCATCACCGACGACCATGCCGCACAGGAAGCTGCATTCTATGATGCTCCGGAATGGCAGCGCAGCCCGTACAACCTGCGCGACCGCCTGACCGAGCGCGAGATTGACGCCCACCGGCACCCGATGGTGCGCTTTGTCGGGCTGGTTGCCTACGAGGCCGCAGGCGGTGGCACCCGCCGCGATCTGTTCGCGGAGGCCGATAGCGGTGTGTATCTGACCGATGCTGCACTACTGGAACGGTTGGCGCAGGACAAGTTGGCCAGCCTTGCCGCCGAGGTGAAGGCCGAAGGCTGGGCATGGGTGGATGCCACCCCCGGCACGACCCATGCCGACCTGCAAGCCTTCCAGCGCGCCCCGAGACAGCGCCGCAGCCCGAACAAGCGCGAAGCCCAACGCATCGAGAAGCTGCAAACCAAGATGCAGGCGCTGGCCGAGGCCGTGGATGCCGCACTGGACGCCGACGATGAAGAAAATGCCGACGCCTTGCAGGAGGAAGGCGAACACCTGGGCGAACAGCTGCAGGCGCTGGAAGATGGCCTGCAGGACTACGGGGAAGCCGTCAAAGCTGCCGCCGGTGCCATCGTCACCATCGACCGCAACGGCGAGGCCGTGATTCACCGTGGCCTGCTGCGCGAAGCCGAAGCCAAGGCGCTGCGCACGCTTGAACGGCTGCGGCAGGGTTTCGGCAGCGAGGGCGAAGCCGGGAACGACGACACCGGCGAGGAAGCCGACGACGCCCCCAAGCGTGCCGCCATGTCCGACCGGCTGGCGCAGCGGTTGAGTGCCAACCGTACCGCCGCGCTGCAAATCGAAGTTGCACGGCATCCGCAGGTGGCGCTGGCTGCGCTGGTGCATGGCATGGTGCAGACCGTCTTGCACGGCAGCTACTACGGCCACGACCTTCCGCTGGGCGTGAAGCTGACCCAGCAAGACCGGCTGGAAGGCATGGCCCCTGACTGGCCGGAATCGCCCGCCGCCGTGGCGCTGCGCGAACTGCAACAGGTAGCGGGTGAAGCCTTGCCGCAGGACAGCGCCGAACTGTTTGCCGCACTGCTGGCGAAGTCGCAGGATGAACTGGTGCGCCTGCTGGCCGTATGCGTGGCATCCACGGTCGATGTGGTGACGTCCCGCGCCACGCAGCACCAGCCGGGTGCCGAACTGGCGCAGGCGGTGGGGCTGGACATGGCGGCATGGTGGCAACCCACCGCAGACGGCTATTTCCAGCATGTGCCGAAGGCTGCGATTCTGGAAGCCGTGGGCGAATTCGCACCGGAGCACGTCACCCGGCTGGCGAAGTTGAAAAAAGGCGACATTGCCAGCGAAGCCGAACGACTGGCCGATGGCACCGGCTGGATGCCTGCCATCTTCGCCGCCGAAGCCACGCAGCAGGCCTCGCAGGACGTGAAGGCAGACGAGGAAGTCGAAGCACAGGAGGAAGTTGCCGCCGTGGCGGATGAGCAGACGCAAGCCGAGGCACTGGCCGCTTGACCCAGCACCACAGATAGCGCCCCGGTTCCGGCCAGGGCGCGTTCATGCCGAGGATTCCCCATGAGCCACGACACCACGAACCGCCCGCGCATGGCCGCGACTTACGCCCCCGGCACGATACGCGCCCGCCGCTGGCATGGCGATGGCGACGTGCGCGGCTACCGTCCGCCTCGCGGCTGGGCAGCCTGTGCCGACCTGACCGACCTACACCCCATCACGGGCCGCGCCTTGCCGCGTGCCATGTGGTGGATCATCGAAACCAAAGAATAGGAAGCAACCCCGCGCCCAAGCCGTTCCGTCTTGGGCGCGGGGGATGCCAAAGCTCCGTGCGCGGCTGTGGCCGCACCCGGTTTCAAGGCTCAAAGCCAAAACGCCCCTTTGCCGCCTTCAGTCAGGCGGCAAAGGGGCCGCGCACAAGCCGCCTTGTGCGCAAAAGCCATTGAAGCCATGCAAGTGCAGCGGCGTGCGCGCCGCTGACATTCCCACAACACCTCGCCGCACTGGGGGCGCTTGTGGGGCTACGACCCGGCTTGCTGCGACAGGTTGCACGAAAGCGTGCCGTCCTCGACGCTGGCGGTTCGTTGCCTGTACGTCACGAAGGACGGTTCACCGACACACCACCTGGCCTCGATGTGGAGCTTCCACGCCACGCATCAAGCATGTGGCCGCAAGTTGTGGCAGGAGCGCTCGTACCTTGTTGCTCTTGTTGCTGGGGCATTGACCTGGCCGCGTCAGGGAACAAACCGGTGAAGTTGTCATGCGAGGATGCCGAGTCGGCCATGTCTCCATTCGGGAGCGGACGGCCCGTGCGTCCTTGTCTTGTCGTGAATCCTGGCGGTGGCGCGGCTGCGCCTTGGGCTTTATGACCGCAACCTTGCGGCGAAAACAATTTCCCCTGCGCTGGGCGCATTCCTCGCGGGGCAAATTCTTTTCGCCTCCAGGTTCTCCACGTTGTTGCGACCGCTCCGCTGTGCGGCCAGCCCATCCCCCCGCCGGGCAGATCACAACAAGGACGCACTGGCGCGACCTTGTTCAACCCGAAAGGAGAAATCATCATGGCAAACATCGGCACCTTCACCGCAGAGAAAGACGGCTTCACCGGCACGCTTCGCACCCTGACGCTTAACGTCAAGGTCAAGCTGGTTCCCAACGACAAGGGTGACAACGAAAGCGCACCCGACTACCGCTTGCAAGCGGCTGGTCACGACATCGGCGCAGCGTGGAAAAAGACCAGCGAGGCCGGACGGCCTTATGTGTCCGTGACCCTTGACGATCCTTCGTTCCCTGCAACGGTCTATGCCCGCCTGATCGAAGGCGAGGACGGCGCACACGACCTGATCTGGTCACGTAGTAAGTCGAAGGCAACATAATAGCCTCTGCCGTGCCCACCTATAGTCACGGGCACGGCTTTACTACGAGCCGGATGCAAATAATCCAGAAACCTAGGATGAGCTGCACATGAATAAATACGCATAAACGCGTGGCTATTGCAAAGAAGTCAAGAAAAGTAGTCGTCAACTTTCTCTTCCAGCCAACTCATGGCCCCACGGAAGCTCTGCATATCCGAATCGCTGACATCCTTCTTATGAGCATCACTTCTTCCGATGGAGTTTAGTAATGTCATTCTGGAACTGAATTTTTCAACATCCTCAGAAAAAATATTTCTAAATCCATTCTCCCAGTTTTTCCGCATTAACTCTTTTAGGTCGTTGAAATATATTTCATGCTTGTTTGCGTTAAACAAGTCTCTGTACTCTAAATTAGAATATTTAGCCTTATTTTTGGGATCATGTTTTGCAAGAACTAAGTTCTTAGCGGCTTGTTCGCCGTAAGCCATCCGAAGAACCTGAGATACAAGCTTTCTGAGACGGTGCTCTACCTCGTTTCTCCTGGCACCTATTTCTGATAATTTTTCTGCGTCAGTAAGATTTAGTTTCCTGTATCTTTCCTTTGTTGATAGATGTTTTTTTACCGCATCAATTTTAAAGTCGTATCCATTCTCCGACCTTGATATGACTCCGTATCCGATAAGGTGTTGGGTGTAGTTTGTGTCGCTGGCCGCCAGATCATTAAAGTCAGATATATCACCTCTGGCCAAATAAGAAAGCATGGTGTATTCATCTTTATAGTGCTCAGAAAGCACACCTATAACCATCTCGCAGAACCCATGACCAGCCCCCTGGCTGAATGATAAAACTGATCTTTCATACAGCAGTCTGTCGATCTTTCTGCTGTCTAATTTATCAACCTCAGTTTTCATATATGAGCATGCTTGCCGCATCAAAAAAGGATGGCCACCAAATTCTCTAACCAAATAAGCGTAAATATCCTCGTCGATACATATTCCCATGTATGAGGATAGCGTTTCAAGCATTTGCTTTGCTTGATTTATGCTAAACCCAGGAATGTACTCTGGCTTTATCTGGCCATAAAGTGGATTATCGCCTCCCATGACAAATGGCACCTCAAGGCATCTTGGGTTTGTTCCAGCTACAAGTATAGTTATCGGGTATTCTGGTTTTTGGTATAAGCTTCTTATTGCATGCCAAAACCTAACGTAGCTAGACCCATCTTTCCATTCGTTAGAAAAAGAAACATCAAAAGTTATCTGCTCCACCTCGTCAAATGCCAACAGTATGCTCTTGCGTAACTTTTTATTTATTTTTTCGATGTCACTTATGAACGATATTGCAGCCCTGTCTTCGGAGTAACTGTTATCGTCTATTACTATTTTTGCATGGTGCTCGCTGTTTAATTGTTTGACCAAAAAAAGCAGCGCCAAATTCCACCTGACTTGGTAGATGATTTGACAATCAACTACGCTGACATATCCGCCTTGAGCTTCAATTCTTCTTTTTATTGAAAGAAGTATGGATGTTTTCCCGCTTCTTCTTAGTCCGAATAATGATGCGCTTTGCCCGGTTGAGTGTTTGTCAATAATGTTTTGACAAATTTCATCTCTGCCAAAAAAATACAAATCCTTTCTTAGCGGAGAGTCGAAATCATAAAGATTTCTTTCAAAGAAATATTCTTTTATTCTTCTTCGAAAAAAGTCCGAAGACTGTTTGACGCCTAACTCTTGGTAAGTAAAAGGCGTAATTATTCGACACTCTTTCTGAGTTTTTATTGTGGAGTTTAATTTTTCAATAAAATTTCCGTCTTTTGATATGACAAATGCGCATATTTTATCGAGTCTGAAGCCGGAGTTTTTTTCTTGAATTTTCTCAATTGCATCTAGTGTTCTTGGTTCGAAGTTTTCGAATGGGCTGAGGAGGACGATAATCTCGTCCCTTACTCCAAATAGTGCTGATTTTTCCTCTGGAAATTTTATAAAAAAATACCGATATTCGCTTTGGCCTAGTTTTAAATTATCAAATCCACCAGTTATGTAGAATTCAGCCTCAAAGGCTCTGGCAATTTTTCGCTCTTCAAACGAGAAATTATTAATTTGTGCTCTTGGGTTTATTCCTGGGTAAACTTTAGTATTTTTCATGAAAGCAGTCCTTAATATCGTCAATTTCCTTTTTTATATTCAGCAAAAGATGTTCGGCGTCGGCTGGCCTCACGCCACAATAAGTTAGGGTTAATAGTGTCAACGGATGCACCCCAAGTACCTCACACAACTCGTCTAACTTGTTCAGCGTCGGGCTTTTCAGCCCGCGCTCTAGAGAACTGAGATAGGTGCGACTGGACACGTCGGAGAACGCCTCTTGGCTCAGCCCACGTGCTTTCCTGATCCTTCGCAATGCTTCTGGCAGCGACGGCTTGAGAGTCGTCATATTGGACTTTCCCCAAAATCCAGAATGACAACCTGTTGCGCCCTATAGCGCTACAATCTATAGTGTTCATGTGGTGTATTTTGATGCATTTGTGCCTTTACTGAAATCCGCATTGGCGGCTTTCTTCAAAAGTGGAGAGCCTGATCTGTGTCTTTCCTGACTTCCGTGCATGTGCCTTCGTGCCTTTACGCTTCTGCGGATGCGTGGGGTTGCGCATTGGTGCTTTTGTGGGAAGGCGTGAAAGCGTCTCTGCTGCTCTGCAAGTCCATGGACGTACAGCCATGACTCCGCTCATCACCGCCGACGAGCGCACGCGCCTGCTGGCCAACGGCCTGGCCCGCGCTGCCGGGCAGGACACCGACCCGCTGCCCGTGGTGCGCCTGTTCACGCCAGATGCGCATGCCACCTGGCTCCTGGCTTCGCTCGACCCAGCCGATGGCGATACTGCCCACGGCCTGATCGACTTGGGGATTGGCATGCCTGCACTGGGAACGGTGAAGCTGTCCGACCTGGCCGCCATCGTCGGGCCGCGCCAGCAGCCCGTGATGCGGGATCGCTACTTCCAGCCGGTGCGGCGGCTGTCGGAATACCTGCGGCTGGCCGAAGACAACGGCTCGATCACCGATTGAGGGCCACCGCGAAGCGGTGGCGCACTGTGTCTATTTCGGTCTGGTCTGTGACCCGTTCGGTCTGAATCGGCAGTGTTGCACCGAAGCGGTGCGTGCCAGATCGAAACGGTCATGATGCCTAGCGCGGGCTGCGGCAAGCTGACCGACGCGGCATGCCATTGGAGTGCGTTGCCGCCGTCGCACTCGGACGATTTCAGCAACGCATCGGAGTTCATCGGTCTTGACACTGCCAGTTTACGCTTCACCCATGACGTTTTGACGATGGCCTCGTAGCACGCCGTTTCGCCGTGGCGACGCATCCCCAGCACAGGGAGGTTGCCTCATGGCTGATCGCAGTGCCGAGCCGTGGTATGCCACGGCGGCCTATCTCTACGTTCTGCACCTGGATGGCCCGGCGTTGGCCTGGGAGTACCTGCGCCGTCATCCAGACTATCGGCACGACTGGCTGCGCCGTCGTCGCCAACCGGATGCTGCCGGACATTGGGGGCTGCGCCTGCTGGAAGATCCCGCCCTGGATGCGCGGGACGCGCACCCGGCCTGGTTCCCCGATCACGATGCCGTGGTGCAGCTCTACCCGGATGCCGATCCGCCGCCCGATGCCCGGTGCTTTGAGTTCTGGAAGCTGCCGGGCCACAAACACCTGATCCATGACGGCAAGCGCCTGTTGCTGGTGGCGTGCTGGCCCGGCTGCTGCCTGCGTTTCGTGCTCGCGCCAGGCTTGGCCGATGGCATGGCTTACGCCTATGCCATCCGGGCCTGCGCCGCGCCTTGCGAACGCTATGCGGCCCTGGCGAGCGAATTGAACAAAATCGCCGTAGCTGCCGGTGCCGTACCTGCGGCGACCGTCCGGCCACGTCCGCCGCTGTCCGCATTGCTGGAACTGCACACGCTTCAGGCGCTGGACGCGACCCTGGCGGGCGCGTCCTTGCGGGAGGTGGCCGAAGGGCTGTTTGGTGTGGATGCCGTTACCGCCGACTGGCACGCCGACAGCGCTCTGCGCGCCCGCGTGCGGCGGCTAGTGCGCCGGGGCGATGGGCTGATGCGCGGCGGTTATCGCCGTCTGGCACAGCTTCCGGCTGTCACTTCGCATGAGGGGGGACGTTTCGCAACTCCTGCAGAACGTCCCTGAGCAAGAGCCTCAAGTTTCTTGAGACTGCCTCCATCCGGCTGCGCTGTGTGGCCGGGCTTGATGGAGGTACATCCCATGCGACCCGCTCCCTTGCGGCCTGCCGCCGCTCCCGTTGCTACACCCGCACAACCCCAGCGCTATCTCACCAACGATGAGGCTGCCGACTACCTGCGCCTGTCACCGCGCACGCTGGAGAAACAGCGCGTCATCGGTGGTGGCCCGAAGTTTCGCAAGTTCGGTCGCCGTGTCATGTACGCCGTGGCCGACCTCGATGCCTGGGCGGAAACGCGCAGCTTCGAGACCACTTCCGACCCCGAATATGCCGAGCACCACTCGGCTGACAGCCGTGCGCGCTGATCGGCGCATCGTCGGTGGCCATCGCCATGTCCCGCCCACCAGGGCACGCCTTGCAGCAGCGCGAACAGCTCGACCTATTCCGCGCTCTGCCGGGCGAGGACATGGCACCGCGCGATGCCCAGGACTTGATGGCCTATCCGTTTTTCTCGCTGGCGAAGTCGCGGCGCACCGCGCCGATCGACTTTCGCAGCGGCAACATCACCATTCGCGTGGAAGGCACGCAGGAGCATGGTATTGCCACCATCTGGGATGCAGACATTCTGATCTGGGCGGCCAGCCAGATCGTCGAAGCCAAGGACGCGGGCATCCAGCCTTCCCGGCGGATGCAGGCCACGCCCTACGAGATCCTGCGCTTCATCGGGCGCGGCAAGTCGCTGCGCGACTACCAGCGTCTCAAGGCCGCGCTCGACCGACTGCAATCGACCACGGTGGCAACGTCCATTCGCGAAACCACGGGAAGGCGTTTGCACCGCTTTTCGTGGATCAACGAGTGGAAGGAGCTGGCCGATGCCAACGGCACACCGCTGGGGATCGAACTGATCCTGCCGGACTGGTTCTATGCGGGCGTGCTGGATGCCGCCCTGGTGCTGACCATCGACCCGACGTACTTCCAACTCACGGGCGGCATCGAGCGCTGGTTGTACCGCCTGGTGCGCAAGCACGGCGGCAAGCAGGAATACGGCTGGCAGTTCGACTTCCGGCATCTGCACCGCAAGTCGGGCAGCAGCACGCGGTTCTCGGATTTCGCCTACGACCTGCGGGCGTTGGTCGCCCGGCAATCGCTGCCGGGGTACGAGCTGGGCATCGTGCGGATTCCCGAGGACGACATGGAATTGCTGACCTTCCGGCCCGTGCCGCAGACGGCACGGGGATAACAGCGGGAAAAGCTGTGGATGGGGTCGTGCTATCAGGAGTAAGAGGTGTCGTGCTATCAGGAGTACGCCTATCGTGCTATCAGGAGTACGAAAACGCCGCAAAGCCAGTAACGGCGCGGGTTTGCGATCTCTCTAACATTACTAACTTAAATTCTCTAACTATTGGTAGAGAAGCAGCATCGCGGTGGACAACTACCGCAGGCCGAAAAAACAGCCAGCAAGAACTGCAAAAAACACCCCGTTCGACGCGGCAAAAACAGTCCGGTCTTCCAAGCTGGAGGGCCGCGCCATGATCGTCGCCTTGCTCAACCAGAAAGGCGGTGTCGGCAAAACCACGCTCGCCACCCATATCGCTGGGGAACTGGCCTTGCGCGGCCAGCACGTCGTCCTGCTGGATTCCGACCCGCAGGGTTCCTCACTCGACTGGACGCAGCGCAGAAGCCAGCAGGGCTTGCCCAGGCTGTTCAGCGCCGTGGGCCTGGCACGCGAAACACTGCACCAGGAAGCCCCAGAACTCGCCAGGCGGGCCGATCACGTCATCATTGACGGGCCACCCCGGATCGCCGCCTTGGCGCGCTCTGCGCTGCTGGCGGCCGAACGGGTGCTGATCCCGGTACAACCCAGCCCCTACGACCTGTGGGCCAGCGCCGAGATGGTGGCACTGATCCGTGAGGCCCAGGTGTTCCGGCCTGCGCTACGCGCGGCCTTCGTCATCAACCGGCGCGTCAGCACCACGGTGATCGGGCGCGAAGCACGGCAAGCCTTGGCCGAACAACCGTTGCCAGCGCTGCGCAGCGAGGTGCGTCAGCGCATCGTCTTTGCCGACAGCGTGGCTGCGGGTCGATTGGCGCGGGAGACAGCCCCCGATAGCGCAGCGGCGCAGGAAATCACCGCGCTGGTCGATGAACTGCTGCGGTGGCCGTCATGAGCGACAACAGCAACCCACCCAACGGCAAACGCCCGGCCAAGCGGGTCGGCATAGGCACGCGTCCGCCCGCCAATCCGCACGCCGAGGCTTGGATTCGCCAGGGCGATGCCGATGCGCTCAACAAGGGCGACCTCTACACCGCTCGCCTGACCCTCGACATCACGCCTGCCATGCGGGCACGCATCAAGGTGTCGGCCTTCACCCAAGGCGTGACCGTGGCCGACCTGCTGCGCGGTTTGCTGGAGCGAGAGTTTCCAGAACACCGCAGGGAGAACACGCCATGACCACATCCGCATTGTCTGCTGCCGCACCTGCCGCCAGTGCGGCCACGGCTACCCATGAAGCCTCTTCCAGCCAGCCTGTCAGCACGCCACTGACGCGCGTGGCGCTGGCTTACATCGAACCGCGCTTCAAGCTCTACCTGCGCTTCGGCGCACCAGCTCGTACGCTCCAGCTCGATCGCTGGCGGCGCTGTGCCATGTTCATGCCGGGAGCAATGCTCTGCCGCGTTCGCTGGCAGGCCAACGACTACGGCACGATCCGCTGGCAGCTCATGGTGATGCAGGCTGCTACACCGCTTGATGCCACGCAGCGCATCCCCGGCGTGCAGCCAGGCGCGTGCCTGCTGCTGCATGCAGAAGGTGACGCCAATGTGCGTGCCGTGCTGGAACGCATCGACGGCATCGAGGCGCTGGGCATCGCTGCCATTGACGTATCGCCCGCGTACTGGCGCATGCTCGCCAACCGGCTCGCCGCGCATTTGCCGCTGCCCGAATACACCGCCGAGCGGCATGCCGCCTGGCTGGCCGGGAGGGCGCTGCCATGACAGCCCATCCCACCGCCGCACGCACGCCCAAAGCTGCGCCGCTTCCTCACTCGCGCCTGCGCGCTCGCCTCGTGCTGGCGGGCATTGCCGCCGTCGGCCTCGCTGCGCTGGCCTGGGCGGCTTTCGTGCAGCCGTTGCCGCGCCTGATCTACAACCCGTCCGACAGCGTTCCGGTCGGTTGGTATCGCGTCGATCCGCAGCGCCACGGCGCCGACTCGCTGCCACGTCCCTTGTCCGTGGGCAGCGTCGTCGTGACGACGCTGCCGCCAGATGTTGCCGCGCTCGCTGCGCAGCACGGCTACCTGCCCGTACACGTTCCGCTGCTCAAACGTGTGGGCGCGGTCGCACCACAACACGTCTGCATAGTCGCCGGTCAGGTACGCATCGACAGCGTGCCGATGGCCGCTGCGCTGCCTACCGACCGGCTGGGCCGACCGTTGCCATCCTTGCAGCTTTGCCGTCGCCTTGAGGCGGGCGAACTGTTCCTGTTGAGCGTGACCAATCCGGCATCGTTCGACAGCCGCTATTTCGGCCCAGTCAGCGCATCCGCCGTGATCGGCGTTGCGCATCCGATCTGGGTGGAGACACGCCCATGATGGCCACCGATTCACTGCACGTTACCGTGCCTCTCATCGTGCCATCAGGCGTGTCGTTCCGGCTGTTGCTGCCGTGTCGTCGCGCGTGCAGTGCGGATGCATTCGCATCGCACTTCGCGCTGTCTTCGGCGCAGCCGTCTGATGTGCAGGCGTCTTGCCTCGAACGCGTCCCAGGCTTGTCCATCTGCGCGTTCGCCGGCGGACTGGCTGCAAGTAGCGTAGCGCCGCCGGGCCGCCGACGCCCAGAGCGGGAGCGAGGGGCAAAGGCGGAAGGCAAGATAAAAGGACGCGGCACGTTGTGGCGTCGCAAGGCAGTCTGCACGTGGGGTGGTCGCGGCACGCGAAGGTGCGCGGCACGGTGCCGCGTGTGGGGCGCAAGCCGCATGATCATTGGCCTGCGCGCGTGCTTCTTACGCCGGGCTTGGACGAACTGCGCAGGGAGAGCTGCCATGGCTGATCGCCGCAGTGCCGATGATGGTGACCGTTTCCGCGTGCGTCCTGGTGCGCCGAAGGACCGCCAGCAATCCTTCGTCTCCAAGGTGCTCAAGCAAGCCGGCAAGGCGGGGCCTGCGCGCCGTGGCTCGGCCGGCAAGCGCCCCGGTGCGCGTCTCGGTCGCGGTCATGTGGCAGCGCGGTTCGCCGGCCAGTCGCTGGCGCCGAATGCGCGGCGGGCCGCGGTCAAGACGCGGGTGGTCCATCTGAAGAAGGCCGGCGCCCGGTCCACCGTCACGCACCTGCGCTACATCGAGCGCGAAGGAGTTGGCCGCGATGGCGAACCGGGCCAGGCCTACAGCCAGGCCAGTAACGAGGCGGACCTGGCCGCGTTCGAGGAGCGCGGCCGCGAGGACCGCCACCAGTTCCGCTTTATCGTCTCGCCCGAGGACGCGGCCGAACTCGAAGACCTGCGCACCTACACCCGGCATCTGATGGGCAAGCTCGAAGCCGATCTGGGCACGCGCCTGGACTGGGTGGCGGTGGATCACTGGAACACCGACAACCCGCACACCCACATCGTGCTGCGCGGCAAGGACCAGACGGGCAAGGACCTGGTCATTGCCGGGGACTACATCGCCCACGGCATGCGTGATCGTGCGGCCGAACTGGCCACCGAGTGGCTAGGGCCGCGCACCGAGCTGGAGATCCAGCGGGCCTTGCAGCGCGAGGTCGATCAGGAACGCTGGACCAGCCTGGATCGCACCTTGCGGGAAGCGGTGAGCGGCCTGAACCACATCGAGCAGCCGGCTCGGGATGCATGGCAGCGGCAGCAGCGCGTGCTGTTGGTCGGGCGATTGCAGCGGTTGCAGCGCATGGGCTTGGCGACCGAAACCCAGCCCGGGGTGTGGGCGGTTCATGTCGAGGCCGAGCCGACCTTGCGGGCGCTGGGCGAGCGCGGCGACATCGTGCGCACCATGCAGCGGGCAATGGGAAGCCAGCAGCGCGAGATGGCGGTGTTCGAGCCGGGAGAAGCTGCCCGTCCGGTGGTCGGCCGGGTGGCGGCCAAGGGCCTGTCCGATGAGCTGTATGACAAGGGCTATCTGGTGGTCGATGGCATCGACGGCAAGGCGCACTACGTGGCGCTGCCGGCCAGAGCCGAGCTGGAGCACTACCCGGTCGGCGCGGTGGTGGAAGCTCGGGGATCGGGTGAGGTCCGGGCAGCGGACAGCACCATTGCCGGGCTGGCAGTCGAGGGCGTCTACCGCGCCGATCATCATCGGACGGTGGCACAGGGCCAGGCCAACCCGGGTCGCGATCCTGGCGAGGTGGTCGATGCCCATGTCCGGCGGCTGGAAGCCTTGCGCCGGGCCGGCATCGTCGAGCGGCTGGCCGAGGGGGTGTGGCAGGTGCCACCGGACCTGCCGGAACGCGGCCGCCAATACGACGCACAGCGCCTGGGCGGTGTTTCAGTGGAGCTACGCTCGCACCTGCCGATCGAGCGGCAGACGCGCGTGATCGGGGCGACCTGGCTGGACCAGCAATTGATCGGTGGCGGCTCCGGCATTGGCGATTTGGGCTTCGGTAGCCAGGTGCGGGACGCCATGCACAAGCGTGCCGACTTCCTGGTCGAACAGGGGCTGGCCGAGCGGCGCGGCCAGCGGGTGGTCCTGGCGCGCAATCTCCTGTCCACCTTGCGCAACCGGGAGATCGCTGCGGCGGCCCAGGACATCGCCAAGGATACCGGGCTGGCCCACCGGCCGGTGGCCGATGGCGAACATGTCAGCGGTGTCTACCGCCGGTCGGTGCAGCTCGCCAGTGGGCGTTTCGCCATGCTCGATGACGGCCTGGGTTTCCGGCTGGTGCCGTGGAAACCGGTCATCGAACAGCGCCTGGGACAGCCCCTTTCGGCGGTCGTGCGCGGCGGCGGCGTTTCGTGGGAGCTGGGACGGCAGCGCGGGATGGGACGTTGACCGGCAGGTAGGAGCGAGGCGGATATCGCGGAGGGAGATTGCTCGTCTGTAACAAAAATGTCACCAGACGCTGACACCATGCCAAGTTCCATAATGGTGCGTAACTCATGCCTAACCGATCTCACTCCCTATCCAAGTGTCCGCTATGCGGATACGGGCATGGCGATGCTCGCGGCACTGCGAAGCGCGACGGTCGGCCGGGATGCACCACTACGCCGCCCCGTTGAATCTTTCCAGGGTTGCGCTGTGGCTGCTTTTGGGGCTGGCGGGATCGGCTTGGACGTTTGACGGCCGCACGGCTTCCTCGTCACCGTTGCCCGGTGGTGACGCCTCTCACTCCGCGCACAGTACCCCGCTGGACTTCGACATTCCGGCGCAGCCGCTGGCCGAGGCGCTCAGGCGTTATGCCGCCCTGACTCGCCAGGCGACATTGGTGCCTGGCGAACTGGTGGGCGGGCTCACCTCCTCGGCCGTGCGTGGGGTCTACGCATCGGACATGGCTTTGCAACTGCTGCTGCAAGGCACTGGCTTGCAGGCCGAGCCCATTCCGGGAAGCCCGGGAGGCGGCTTTGTGTTGAAGAAGGCCGTTGCGCCGGTAGCGGCTCCCCACGCGGCGAGTCTGGGAGACCTGGCCGGCTATCCCGGTCTCGTGCAAACGCGGGTCTGGAAGGCGCTGTGCGACGATCCGCGAACGCGGCCAGGCGTTTACCGCTCGCTGCTGCGATTCCAGATTGACGCGGCCGGACAGCTCCAGCGGGTCCGGCTCCTGAGTTCGACCGGGAACGACAGTCGCGACGCTGCCGTGCGCTCGAATTTGCAGGCGGTGCATCTGCACCGGCCACCGCCGCCGCATCTGCCGCAACCGTTGACCTTGCTGATCGAGCCGGACGAGGCCGGTGGTAGGCAGCAATGCATCACTGGGGCGTCCTGACATGGCCGAAGAGACGAGTCCCTTCCTAACGGACTACCTCGCCCGTCACTACGTCAGCCTCAAGCGAAAGCTCACGCGTGCGGTGGGCAGCAGCGATCTGGCCGGCGATGCCCTGCAGGACACGTGGATACGCTTGCAGGCCAAGGGCGAGGATGAACCGGTCCAGAGTCCGGCCGGCTATCTGCTGCGCGTGGCCTTGAACATTGCCGTGGATATCCAACGTCGGCAAACCCGCTCGCTGTCGTTCGACGAACTCAGCGAACTGCACATGATTGCCGATCCCGCGCCCGGCCCGGCCCAGACCGTTGAAGCTCGGTCGGACATGGCTGTTTTGCTGGAGCGCGTGAGCCGGATGCCGCCACGCCGCCGGGATATCTTCGTGCGCGTGCATTGGGAAGGCATGGCACACAAGGACGTGGCCAAGCAGTTGGGGATTTCGACCAGAACGGTCACCTACGAGCTCAAGAGCGCTCACGAGGCGTTGAGCGCCGTACTGAACCATGAGAAAAAATAGTTGCGCGAGCTTGCCAGCTCGCCCGTCTTACAGAATGAGCGACTCGATGACGACCCTTTCAGCCGCACAGAAACCCGCCAATGCGGGTCAGCATGACCTCCGGCTGTGACGCGATGAAGACGGCAGCGGATGACCAAGACCAGAGCCCTGAGGCCCTGCAGAAGCAAGCCTGGGTTTGGCTGCGCCTGATCAACTCGGGGGATGTCAAGACGTGGGAGGCCGATGGCTTCAAGCGCTGGCTGCGCACCAGTCCGGCACATCAGGCCGCTTATAAGGAAGCCAGAGAACAGTGGACGGTGCTCAGGCCATTGGCCGGTGAAGTGTTGCGCACCGACCCGGAAGTGGCGACGCTGCGCCATGCAAGTCCGCAAAGATTGCAGTTGGGCCGGCGCGCTTTCCTGGGCGCGGCAGTGAGCGCAGCCGCAGTCGCGGGCGTTGCCATCGTCCACCCTCCCGGCGGTCTGTGGCCTGCTCCCGGCGAATGGGGCGCGGACGTGCGCACCGCGACCGGTGAGCAGCGATCCGTTGCACTGGCCGCAGGCGTGGTCACCTTGAACACAAAAACCAGCATCCGTCACCGTCCCGCCGGCGGTGAAATCCCCGGAGGCATTGATCTGCTGGCCGGTGAAGCCGCGATCGACCTAAGAGGAGACCGCGCGCCTTTTGTTGTCACGGCCGGGAATGGGCGCAGCCTGGCTGAGGCTGGCCGCTTCGAGGTGCGTTATCTGGATGGCATCGCTTGTGTCACATGCGTCGAGGGCACGGTGCAGGTTGAACATGCGCTTGGCACCCGAACGCTGAAGACACGTCAGCAGATTCGCTACGACGACAACGCCATCGGCACCCTCATCGAAGTGCCATCCCAGATCGTCGCCGCCTGGCGCAATGGCGAGTTGGTGTTCAACAACACGCCTTTGACCGAAGTGATCGACGAGATCAACCGCTATCGCTCGGGTCAGGTTGTGTTGATGAATGACAGTGTGCGCGACAGGCCGGTCGTCGGTAGCTTCTTCACCGCGTCACTGGACCAGGCGCTGCTCCAGTTGCAGCACAACTTCGGTCTGCGCGCTCGCCACCTTCCCGCAGGGTTGGTCATCCTGACCTGATTCAGTCGTTCGCATTGTGACGACACGGTGACACGAACCTGTGTTGCCTGAGAAAAATCTGCGCGCAAGAAACGCCGCGACGCGAAAAACAAGTTTCGATCCAGGTACGCAAAAAAACTTTGCGCATGGGTTCGGAGCCGCTCGTCTTAATGCATCGGGCCAATGTGCGCTGCCATCAGGCGGCCAATGTGCTCTGTAAATCTCTGGATGCAACTGACCCGATAAGGGACGGCCAGCCGGATCGGCATTGATGCAACTTAGGCGAGAACCCACATGATCACACGCGTACGCACCGGCAAGGACCAACCCAAACGCATCGACGCACGAGAGTTCCGCATGGCGCCGATTGCCCGCGCCATTGCTATGACGCTGGCGGCCGGTGGTGTCATCAATGTCGCGCAAGCCCAGCAGGCCTTCAGCCCCGCGTGGTTCGCCGCAAAGGGCGCGGTGCAGCAAACGGCCGCCCAGACCGGCAAGCTCCCCAACGGCATGCCGGTCTCCAGCCTGCACAGCCCGGATGGCCAGCGCCAACGCGCCAACGAGCAACTCCAGCGCTCGATCAACAACCTGGGCCTGGCCGCACAGGCCATTGCGGTGCAGCAGCGCCTGCAGCAACAAGCCCGTGATTCGGCACGCACCCAGCCCGGCGTTCCGGACGGCCTGGCCGACGGCGGTCTGAAGGTTGACACGAACAGCCTCACTGCTGGCTGGCTCAACGCCAAGGACCCGACGCAGACCGTCGCCGATGGCAAGACCACGGTGAACATCGGCCAGACGGCCGACAAGGCGATCTTGAACTGGGAGACCTTCAACGTCGGTCGCAACACCACGGTCAACTTCGACCAGGCCACCTACGACGCGGCCGGCAACCGCACGGCGCAGACCAACTGGGCGGTGCTCAACAAGGTCAACGACCCGAGCGCTCGCCCCAGCCAGATCCAGGGTCAGATCAAGGCCGACGGCACAGTGATGATCGTCAACCGCAACGGCATCGTGTTCTCGGGCAGCAGCCAGGTCAACACGCGCAACCTGGTGGCGGCCGCGGCGAACATCAGCAAGGACCAGTTCGAGAACCGAGGTCTGCACGGCGCCACTGCAACGACAGCCAGCTTCACCGATGCCGGTGGGGCGGTGATCGTTGAGCGCGGAGCGCTGATCCAGACCGCCGAACCCAAATCGGTCACCGACGGCGGCGGCTACGTGATGCTGCTGGGCAAGGAGGTCGCCAACGCGGGCGAGATCATCACGCGCAAGGGCCAGACGCTGCTGGCCGCAGGCGACAGCTTCATCATCAGGAAGGGCGTGGGCACCGACGCCAACCAGTACGCCACCACGCGCGGCAGCGAGATCGCACCGCAGTTCCTGGCCGATGGCGTCGATGGCGAGGGCAAACCGATTCCCAACCCCGCAGGCAAGGTCACGAACAGCGGCCTGATTCTCGCGCGCGAGGGTGACATCACTCTGGCGGGCCGCGAAGTGCGCCAGGACGGCACCGCCATCAGCACCGCGACGGTCCACACGCGCGGCACGATCCACCTGCTGAGCTCAGCCAACGATGCGCGCAGCACGGTGACGCTGGGCAAGGACGCGGTGACGGCGATCGTCACGGAGGACGACGGCACGAGCACGGCGCTGGATGCACAGCGCGATGCGCTGATTAAGGAGTCGGCCACGCTGGATGCGCAACGCACAGCCAATGCCGCCACTGTCGGCACGAGTTTCGACAACTACTCGGCGCTGGCCGACCGGCGCGACCTCTCGCGTATTGAGATCGTGGGCGGCAGTCTCGTCAACTTCGAAACTGGCTCGCTGACCCTCGCCACGGGTGGCCAGTTGGCTGTGGCCTCGGGCAATAGCTATGCGGGCACCAAGAACACGTCCCTGCTCCATGGCAGTGTGCGCGTGAATGACGGCGCAGTGCTTGACGTGTCCGGCAGCGTCGGCGTGCAAGTCGCGATGGAGAGCAACAACATCAAGGTCAACGTGCAGGGTAACGAACTGCGCGACTCACCGCTGAACCGCGATACAGGCAAGCTGTTCAACAAGGACATCTGGCTGGACCGACGCAACCTGATGCTGGTGCCCGCCGGCACTGACGGTTACGAGTCCGACCGTTATTACACCGCCGGTGGCCTGCTGGAAGTCTCTGGCTACCTCGGCAACGCGGGCCACAGCATCGGTGAGTGGACGGCGCAGGGCGGCAGGATTCACCTGGCCAGCGACAACGTAGTCACCCAGGCGGGCTCGCTGATCAACCTGGCCGGTGGCACGTTGGACGTGGCCACGGGCTACGTGAACACCAGCTGGCTCAAGGGCCGCGACGGTCGCATCTACCGCGCGAGCGAAGCGCCTGCGGACGTACTCTACAGCGGCGTCTACACAGGCTACCAGTTGGACCATGCCCGCTGGAATGTGACCGAGTCGTTTTACAACCCGTTGATCGCGCCGCAACGACGCCTGGAGAACGGCTACACCGTCGGCCGTGATGCCGGAGAACTGCTGATCTGGGCGCCCAATGCGGCGCTGGCCGGCGACATCGATGCCACGGTGTTCAACGGGGTGCGGCAGACCGCCAGCCGCCCCTCGGTGGTGACAGACGGCTACAAGCTCAGCCAGACCCAGGCTGCGTTGGCCGGTCGCCTGTCCCTTCGAACCTATGACCCAGGGGCCTATGACATCAATCCACGCATTGAATGGGTTCCGACGGTACGGCTGGACGGCGCGCTTCCTGCCGAGGGGGACGGTCACCTCGTTTGGCTCAACCTCGATCGACTCAACGAGGCCGGTCTGGGCGGGCTCAGTATTGTCAGCCGCACCGACCGTGCCACTGATATCTCCCTGGCCGGCGATCTGACGTTGGCGCCGGGCGGCGTGCTCAACCTGCAGGCCAACGCCATCGAACTGCATGGCAGCTTGACGGCGCGTGGCGGTTCAGTGCGCATCAAGGGCGGCGCCAGTGTCAGCAAGGAGGGCATCTTCATCATCCCTGGCCTGACGCTGAAGGGCGGCATCGTCATCGATACCCGTGGCCTGTGGGTCAACACTGCGATGGAGCCCGACAGGGCCTGGGCGCTCGCTTTCCTCAATGGCGGCTCCATCGATATCGATCTCTCGATGGATCGAGATATTCAGGCCGGGGACATCGTTTTGGAAGCGGGCTCGCGCCTTGACGCCTCTGCCGGTGGTGCTGTGCTGGCGGATGGTTCTACCCGTGGCGGTGCGGGTGGTGATATCCGCCTCAGTGGCGGCAATTTCGTGCTCGACGGTGAGTTGGCCTCCCATGGCTTCACCCGAGGCGGCAAACTTTCCCTAAAGACGCTGGGGAACATTTCTATCGGTGGCAGCTTGCTGCGCGACAGCGGCAAATTGGGTGCAGGGGAAGAGGCTCCACTCGATCTCATATTGCGGGAGGGAGTCTGGATTCAAGCGGGGAATCAATCGCCGATCAGTTTTCCTGGGAAGATCGAACTCAACCGTATCGATCCGGGTCAGCCATTGCCGGGCATGTATGGTGACGGTACATCTGCCCCGAATAGCGACTTGTTTACGCCGGGTTCGTACGGTGCCTACAACCCCAATGATCCCGCGTCCTGGAGCAACTACATAGAAACCCACGGTGAGTGGGACTTGTTGGCATTGACACAGTCGAGTGGCCAATCGGTAACGGTGAGGGCGTTCGATCCCGCCAATCCAGCAGGCACCTACGGAACCTATGGAGCATGGGGGATAGGATGGACCATTCCCAAGGGGTGGTTGATCGAGGCAATCACGTCATTGCCTGCCCGTGCCGTTCTTCCCGTAGGTGTGTTTCCAGAGGGGATTCGGTTGCCAAAGGCGCTCGTGCTTGACGTCACGCATCCCGCCGGCACCCTTCTGACCGAAGACAGATACTTTGAGGCAGGCACGCATCTCCCCAAGGGCTGGGTGGCCAACCGGGTCGTAGCGGTGCAACCCAGCCTTGACCTGTTGAATCCGACCAGTTTTTTTCAGCAGGGTTTCTCTGCCTACGAACTGACCGGCGTTGGCGGAGTGATCGTGCAGCCGGGCACACGGATCGACGTGACCATGCCCGTTCAGCGCTTGAGCGGCATCGACGCCAGAGCGCGCGTCGGTGATGCCTTGGCTGGGGCTGCCGAACTGATGCTGCCGGAAGATCACTTTGTTGCCGACCCTGTCACCGGCGTGATGAAGCAGCGCGCTGGCGCGGATGTGTCGCTGTCCAGCGGCACGCGCTACAAGCGACTGGGCGGCAGTTTATTCAGCGGTGCGCTTGTCGTGGGCCAGGACGCTGCCATCACGGTGGATCCGGGCCACCGCATCAATCTCACCGGCAAGGGCCAGATCACCGTCGACGGCACGCTATCCGCGCCGGGTGGCCACATTGCCGTCATCAACACCCGCACCCAGAATGACCTCTACATCGACCAACTGAACTCCGGCAAGTCGCCAAACTCGATAGAAGACATCGATCCCACGGATGCGCTGTCGGTGTGGATTGGAAGCCATGCGGTGCTGGATGTGGCGGGGCGCGCGTACACCACGTTCGACGTGCGGGGTAATCCTTATGGCGTGGTGCTGGACGGCGGCTCCGTGCAACTAGGTGGGGCGGGTGTTGCGCAACTAGATTCGAAGAATTACTGGGGCCTGGACTCCAGCCTGGCCTATGTGGTGGTACGCCCCGGTGCGCAGATCAACGCATCTGGGACCAGTGCAGTGCTCTCAGTCGGCGAAGGAAGCGGCCGCGCCCTGCGAGAGATTGCCAGTGATGGTGGCGACATCACCATCAGCTCGATGTTGGGTTTCCACATCGACGACGCGGTCAACGCTGACGGCGGCCGCAGGCCCGCGCTTCGGGCCGAGGCGGGGGGCAGTGGTGCCAGCGGCGGCAGCCTCTCACTGATTCTGGAGTCTGGCGTTTATGCCAACGGCCTGAGTCCGGTCGCACCCGACAGCCGTGCCGGCCGTGCTCTTACCGTGGCTCAACATTACTCGTCCAGCGGTCTGGCGGGTGGCGTGACGGCCGGTTCTCTGGACGAGGGTTTGGTCATCGGCCAGGCTCGCATCAGCGTGGACCAAGTCAAAGACGGTGGCTTCGACAGCCTGTCGCTGTGGGGTCGCACCGCCATCGTGTTCGACGGCGACGTGGATTTGAGTCTGGGCCGCAGCCTGACGCTGCAGCAAGGCTATTTTCACAACACCACGGAAGGCGGCAATGTGCGCCTGAGTGCGCCCTACGTGCTGTTCGACGGCGGAACCCGGCTGCTAGGCCAGCGTCCCGGCAGCACCCCCACTTTACTGGAGACGGGGACCGCGCTGCCGGCCTATGCCATTGGTGGCAGTTTCACGGTCGATGCCAGCCTCATTGACCTGCGCAACTCGGTGCGAGTCAACTTCGATCAGACTAAGTTGCAAAGCACAGGCGATCTGCGCTTCCTAGCAGCGACCCGACCATCACCCGAAGCCAGCATCAATCCTGGCCCGGAGCGCATCACCAAGCTGCAAACCTGGGGCGATTTGGAGTTGGCCGCAGCACAGGTCTATCCCGCCAGCGGTGTGCTCGCATCTGTCAACGCCGGCATCGGCAATGTGCCAGGCATTGACAAGCCATCGATCATCAGCATCCTCGCCACTGGCGATGGCGCGACTGCGCAGCCGTATTCGATGCTCGGTGATCTCACGCTGACCGCCGATGTCATCCGTCAGGGCGGTGTGCTGCGTGCGCCCTTCGGCACCCTGACCCTGAATGCCGAGAAGAAGGTGGAACTGCTAGCGGGCAGCATCACCGGTGTGGGCACCCGCGATCTTGTGATGTCCTACGGAGGTACGGTCGATGGTGTCAAATACACCGTCGATGGTGCAGATGCGGCGACCCGAAGCCTGATCAGCGGTCAGGCGGCTG
Organism: Bordetella petrii; assembly: GCA_017745595.1. Lineage (GTDB taxonomy): Bacteria > Pseudomonadota > Gammaproteobacteria > Burkholderiales > Burkholderiaceae_B > Bordetella_A > Bordetella_A petrii_C. Next base: position 95,900 of record WMBV01000018.1, on the reverse strand, counting down.
GCGCATTAGCCTCTGACCCCGGCGTCGGGCTCACCCTCAACACCCCCTCGCTGGTGGCCGAATCCGGTTCGAAGCTGGACCTGTCCGGTGGCGGTGAATTGCTCGGTGCTGCCTTCGTTCCTGGCCGCGGCGGCTCAGTCGACACCCTGCTGCATGCACGCAATCCCGGCGGCAAGGTCTATGCCATTGTTACTGGTGCGCAACCCGGTGCAGCGCCGGTGGCCGGCAACTACTACGAAGCCTGGACCGGCGCGGTGCCAGAGATCGGCCAGCAGATCACGATCCCCGCGGGCGTGCCCGGTCTGCCGGCCGGCACCTACACCCTGATGCCAGCCAATTACGCGCTGCTGCCAGGTGCCTGGCGTGTGGAACTGGGTGGTCAAACCAACACCTTCCCGGGAGCGCTCCCGCAGACAGACGGCTCCTACGTGGTGAGCGGACGTCAAAGCATCGCCAACACCGACATCCGCGATGCCTACGACAGCCACGTCACGCTGACCTCGGGCGCTTCGTTGCGAACCTATTCCAGCTACAACGAGACGGGCTACAGCCAGTTCCAGCGCACGCAGGCACAGACCTTCGGCACCCTGCGGCCACTGCTGGAAGGCGACGGCAAGTGGTTGACCTTCAATGCCCGCATCATCCCCGACAGCGCCGCCAATAGCGCGCTGAGCTTCGATGGTCTGGCAGATTTTTCGGCCGGCAGAGGTGGCTTAGTCGGTGGCTTCGCGCTGAGTGGGCCAGACAACGCACACCTGATCATCACGGGTGCCGGCTCGGTCGCCCAGAACGATGCCGGTACCATCACCGTCGCAGCCGCCGAGTTGGAGAAGCTGGGGTCCCCCAACCTCGCGTTGGGCGGCAGGCTGCTGCAAACCCTGGACAGTGTCGGCATCAACATGGGCAGCCTTGAGGACAGTACTCGCGGCAAGGTGCGTAACCTCACGTTGGAGCGTGGCGCGACTCTCACAGGCGGTCAGATCATCCTTGGCGCTGGAGACAAGATCACGCTGGAGGAAGGTGCCACGCTCAATACCGTAGGCCACGGCCTTACCTGGCTCGACCAGTCCAGCGGGCTGCGCTTCGGTCCCACCGCCAATCCGCAGAGTCCGGGCAGTAGCGCATTGCTCGTGGTCTCGAATGGCTTGTTCACCCTGAGTTCCCCATCTGGGCGTGCCACATCGTCCATCGAACTGCGGGACGGTGTCACACTGTATTCCGAAGGCACGGTGGGCTTTTACGCCGATCGCGGCGTCTCGTTCTCTGGCACGCCCAACATCGGTACACGCAACCTCTCGCTGGCCGTGCCGTCCTTCAACATCGGAACGGAGGAGGCTCTGGCCGCGGTCGGTGCGCTGCCCGCGGGTATGAACCTCAACCAGGCCGTCCTCGACAGACTGTTCGCGGGCAACCTGGCCGCTGGCGTCCCCTCCATCGAGAAACTGGTGCTCACGGCCAACAAGTCGATCAACTTCTTCGGCTCGATCGATCTGGACACCATCGACCCAACCACCGGAAAGTCCCGCCTGAACCAGTTCGTGTTTGACAGCCCGGCCATCTACGGTTACGGCAGTTCAGGTGACCTGGTGCGCCTGACCACCGATACCCTGGTATGGAACAACACCGGCAAGGTGATTGCGAGTCAGGCGAGCGGACAAACGCCAATCTACGAAAGCTCCGCCCCAGGAGCGACGATGGCGGGTGGTACGGGCAGCGGCCGTTTCCAGGTCGATGCCAACACGGTCGTCTTCGGCAACCCCACCCCCTCGCAGCCCGACCTAAGCACCAGCTTCAACCGCCTGATGCTGGGCTTTGCCGACGTCGAATTGAACGCGGCCGAGCGCATCACCGGCAACGCCAAGGGCAGCATCTCGGTGTACCAGAGCGGTGCCGACCCGAGCACGGGCTTCAACCCGGACACTTACGTCGGCACCGGCGGCAACCTGCACTTGAGCACGCCGCTCCTGACCGGCGCACCGGGTTCGGTGATTGCCTACCACGCAGGCGGCGCCTTGAACGTCGCGGCTCCGGCCGGCAGCACCGCTCCCGCGACGACGAACGATGTGGGCGCACAGCTCGACCTGCACGGCGGCAGCATCCACATCGCCTCGGCCGTCGTGCTGCCCAGCGGCAAGCTGACGCTGACGGCCGATGGTGATGTCACCCTGGCCGATGGCGCGCTGCTGGACGTGTCCGGCCGCCGCCTGCACTTCTTCGACGTCACCCGCGACACCTGGGGCGGCGACATCGAGATCACCAGCGAGCACGGCAACGTCGTGCAGCAGGCTGGCGCCACCATCGACGTGTCAGCCGCCAACGAAGACGCCGGCAGCCTGAGCCTTGCTGCGCTGGATGCATCCACCGGCCGCATCGCTCTCAACGGCACGCTGCGTGGCTCGGGCGCCAGCGGCCACGACCAGGGCCGCTTCATGCTGGGCGCGCAGCGCATCGGCGACAGCGCCGCCACCCTGAGCGCCGACTTCGCCGCGCTCAACACCGTGCTGACGGATGCCGGCTTCATCGGTGCGCGCGGCTTTGCCTTCAAGCAGGGCGACCTCATCATCGGCAACGAAATGAAGGCGCGCGAGGTCACCGTCTCGGTCGATGGCGGCAGCCTCACCGTCAACGGCCGGATCGATGCCACGGGTGCCAAGCCCGGCACCATCCGCCTGGCTGCGCGGGATGACCTGCGCCTGGGCGGCAGCGCCGAGCTCGATGCGCGCGGCACGCAGCTTCAGGTGGACAGCTACGGCCAGGCCATCGAGGCGAAGAACCGCGGCACGATCGAGCTGACCTCCTCGCAGGGCTGGCTGAGGCTGGACGACGGCACCACGCTGGACGTGTCGGCGCCGGGCGTCGAGTACGGCCGCATCACCCTGAACGCGCGCCGCGCGAACGAGACCGGTGGCGACATCCTGGTCGATGCGTCGGGCCGGGTGAACGTGCGCGGCGCGAGGAGCATCGCGGTCAACGGCTTCTGGACCTACTCGCCCACCGATGCCGATGGCACCATCGTGCAGGACAACACCGCAGACGGCGTGGCCGCAGGCGCGGTGGGCCTCGATCAGATCGATGTCCAGAACCAGGCCTTCTACGCCAACGCGCTGGCCCACGGCGCCCTGCAGGCACGCCTGGAGGGGCTCAAAGCCTATGGCGATGCCTACCACCTGCGCCCGGGTGTGGAGATCATCAGCAGCGAGGCCTCGAACGGCAAGCTCACGGTCAAGGGAGACCTCAACCTGGCGGGCTACCGATACGGGCCGGATGCGGTGCGCAACCCGAATGCGGCGGACTACGGTGCGGGTGAACCGCTGGCGCTGACGGTGCGCGCGGCGGGGGATCTCGACATCAACGGCAGCATCACGGACGGCTTCGGTCTGGCCAAGGAAGCCCCAGATGGTGTCCGCCCCGGAGAGCTGATCCCGGAGGGAACGATCAGCGATGCGGATTGGTGGTTGCAGTCCAACATGACGATCTTGTCCGATTGGACCGTGCCGGAAACCGAGTTCTACCAGTCTCAGCAGGGCTATATCTACGACACCAATTGGAACTACTACGGCCCCGGCATGGTGATCCCGGCTGGCACGGCGTTGATGGGGGATGGCTATTCGACCGTCTTCCAGGCTGGCCAGCCGCTACCGTCGTACCAGGCGGAGACGACGCGCAATCTGCCGGTTCGGCACTGGGCCGTGGCACCCATGCTGGCGGCGGGCAGTTACTCGGCATCCCTGCGTCTGATCGGCGGTGCCGACCTGACAGCCGCTGACACACGCGCTTTGCAGAGCGCCGTCACGTTGGCAGGCAGGGGCAACATGACTCTGGATGACCACCACGTCGGTTCTTCGGGTTTGCCGATTTTCAGCGTGCTGCGCACCGGCACCGGCAATCTGGATCTCTTGGCCGGCGGCGATTTTTCGCAGAAGTCTCTCTTCGGTATCTACACGGCAGGGACGCAAAGCAATCTGGCCACAGGCAATGAGGCATTCAACCTCCCACGTGCCAAGCTGACCGGCGACACCGGCTATGACGCCGCGCTCAACGATCAAGCGACGTGGTTCCCCGATCATGGTGGCGATCTCTACGTCGCGGCGCAGGGAAACCTCAGTGCCTATCAATGGTCGAACTATTCCATGAACAGCAACAACGTCGCGTCTTGGTTGTGGCGACAAGGTGGCGATGGGATGGGGCAGCAGACAGCCTGGTCCGTCAACTTCGGCACGTATGTATCCACTGAGATGGGGATCGGAGTCGTAGGCTTCACGGGCTTCGGTGCGCTGGGTGGTGGCAACCTCACGCTGCTGGCCGGCGGTGATGCGGGCCGCTTGTCGCCTTTCAACTTGGTGGTAGACACGGGCTCATCCGAACAGGCCAACACTGCCTTGGTGGCCGCGATCGGTGCAAGCGGCCGCGTCGCCAGGGTGACGACCACCGTCGATGGCGTAGTCACGGGTGGCACGCTGGTGCAGACCGGTGGCGGCGATCTGACGGTGCGCATCGGCGGGAGTCTCGATCCGGCCCGCTTTGGCGAGACAAGCAGGGGGGTCAGTGCAGGCACGTTCACAAACCTGCGCGGCGATCTCGACATCAGCGCAGGCGCCATAGGTGTGGTGGAGCCAGGCTATGGCCGAAAAGATGCAAAGGATCCACGCGGTGCTGATCTCTGGACGGCTGGCCAAGCCTATCCCAACCCAGGCTTCACCGTCGTGCCCGGCGATGGCACGGTGAGACTGCGCGCTCGCGGTGACTTGGTGCTGGGTGGCGTCGGTGACGCAACAATGTTGCAAGAAGATCCTTTCAGTGCATCCAACTACAGCAAGCTCGGCACACTCATTTCCGACGGGCGCAGCGGCATCGGCAGAAGTTGGTTCTCCTTGTGGTCGCCGGAAACCAAGGTCTCACTTTTCTCGCTGGGCGGCAACGTGACACCTTTCACTGGGGATGCGATCAACACCGCAACCTTGGGTGAAGCGGGCTCTACCCGCTATCTGCCGGCCAGTCTCACAGCCGTGGCTGCCAATGGGAGTCTCTACTACGGCGACAGCCGTATCAATAACTACGTGACGTTTGAGTTGCTGCCAGCGCCTCAAGGCCAACTGGAGTTTTTAGCAAAGGGGTCCATTTACTCGATGCGTTCGCAATACGGTGGCTTCTCCACCGTCAGCCTGTCGGGAGCGCGCGCCGGCATCAACGATCTGCCCAATCCGTTCAAGCCCGCGTGGATATTGACTGGCCCGGACGCCGACGACCTCAGCCTTACCAACATCCTTATCGACGGCAACCCCACGGGGGGCCTGGGCACGAATACGCTCTTGGACATCACGCTGCCTGCGTTCGAGGGCGGCCTGCCGACGCTGAAACCGCGCCTCAACTACTTCGCCTTCCAGACCAGTGATACGCCGCAGACCCTCCTGCACGCGGGCGATGCGGAGCCGATACGCGTATATGCGATCGATGGCGACATCGTCGGCATGTCTCTTGGTTCAGCCACTAAGGTTGCCAAGGCCGCACAAGTGCGAGCCGGGCGCGACATCGTGCGCTTCGATGGCGTGATCATGAACGCCAACGACACCGACGTGTCGGTCGTCGAGGCAGCCCGCGATGTGATGTTCGCCAACGTTCGGGTGGCTGGCCCCGGCACACTGGAAGTGAACACCGGTCGCAACCTCTACCAAGGTGATGCGGGCCAACTGGTCAGCGTGGGCGCCATCGTCCCCGGCGATAGCCGCTCCGGTGCGAGCATCGCGGTGCAGGTTGGCGCAACCGATGTGGACTGGGCGGCATTGGCCTCGCTGTACCTGGACCCGGCCAACCAGGCCGACCTCACCCCAGGCAACCCCCTGGCCGAGCAGCCGGGCAAAGTGGCCCACACCTACGAGGAAGAACTGGCGACCTGGCTGTCCGAGCGCTACGGCTTCACCGGCACGAGCGAGGAAACGCTTGCGCACTTCAACACCCTGCCAGCCGAGCAGCAGCGCATCTTCCTGCGCACCGTCTACTACGCCGAGCTGCGCGAGGGCGGTCGTGAATACACGGACGTGGACGGCCCGCGCTTTGGCTCCTACCTGCGCGGTCGCCAGGTCATCGCCACGCTGTTCCCGGAGAAGGACGCAGAAGACGTCACCATCGAGCGCAGCGGCACCTACACCGCCTTTGGCGGCTCGGGCATCCAAACCCAGTTCGGCGGCGACATCCAGATGCTGGTGCCGGCGGGGCAGATCATCCTGGGGGTGCAGGGCACGCCGCCTCCAGCGACTTCGGGCCTGATTACGCAGGGCCAAGGCGACATCCAGCTCTACAGCCAGGACAGCATCCTGCTGGGCCTGAGCCGGATCATGACCACCTTCGGTGGCAGCATCCTGGGCTGGTCGGCCAAAGGCGACATCAACGCGGGCCGGGGCAGCAAGACCACGCTGGTGTACACGCCGCCCAAGCTGGCGTACGACCAGTGGGGCAACGTGGCGCTGTCGCCGCAGGTGCCGAGTTCTGGGGCGGGGATTGCGACGCTGAACCCGATTCCGGAGGTACCGCCGGGGGATGTGGACCTGATCGCGCCGTTGGGAATCATCGACGCGGGAGAGGCAGGTATCCGGTTCTCGGGCAATGCGAACTTCGCGGCGCTGCAGGTGGTCAACGCCGAGAACATCGTGGGCCAAGGCGAGGCCACGGGCCTGCCAGTGGTGGCGGCAGTCAACGTGGCAGCACTGACCAATGCGAGTGCGGCTGCATCCACGGCTGCGACGGCGGCGCAAGATGCAATGCAGCGCGAGCGGGCATCAGCCCGGCAAGCCTTGCCGTCGATCTTCACGGTGCGGGTGCTGGGCTTCGGCAATGAACGACTCGAACCGGAGGAGTCGGAAAAGCCATCATCGTCCAAGCAGCCCGGAGCGAGTCTGCAATCCGACGATGAGCGATACGACCCATCAAGGCCAGTCAAGATCGTCGGCCTTGCCGAACGTATCGACCCCAAGTACTGGGCGCGATTGACGGACGCCGAACGTCAAAGCTTGCGGCAAGACCGCTAGGCCAACTCCCAACGCTGTGTTTCTCACTTGTTCCCCGCCCTGGCGGGGAACAGGCTGGGGAACCCTTTGCCCTGGATACGCCATGACTGCACTTCAAGCTGCTCCTCTGTCTTCCGGCAGTGCATCGCACTTGCGCTCGCGCCCCTCGCGTGCGACTGCCGTGGCTGGGCGGCCTGCGCACGACCACCGGGGCCACGGCACAGTGCCCCTGAGTGCATGGCATTGCCCTGCATCGTTCGAGATGGTGGATGTCGTCATCCCCAATGCCGTTGCTCAAGAGAACCATGGCACGGTGCTGCGCGAGTTCCTGGCGTCGAACTACCAGCGCCTGTATCAGCGTCTTCTGCGCCACTTGCGTTGCCCTGATTTGGCCAGCGACTGCCTGCACGATGCTTGGCTGAGGTTGGGCGAGATGGAGGTGGCCGAACCCGTGCAGAACGTCGAGGCCTACGTCTACCGCGTGGCCTGCAACCTGGCGATGGATGTCCTGCGCAGCCGTGGCCGCTGGCAGTCCGCCAGCGATGTGGAAGCCGAACTGGAACTGCTGGCCGACCACTCCCCAGGTCCCGATGTCATCGCCGAGGCCCGCTCCAATCTGGCCGCCTTCGAACGCGCCCTGGAACATCTGCCACGCCGCCACCGCAGCGTGCTGATCGGTCTTCGTGTCGAAGAGAAAACCCGCCAGGAAGTCGCCGACTGGCTGCGCATCTCTTTGCGCAGCGTGGACACCGCGCTGCGCCAAGCCCTGGACCACTGCGCCGCAGCCTCCGGCCAGACGGTGGCGGTGGGCGTCACTTCATCACGTCGCGGCCTGCCGCGCAGTTGGCTGGAGAAAGCCGCAGCGGAGGTGGCCACCGGTTTTGTGTGAGCGTTTCATGGATCAAGGAGACATCGAATGCGTACCGGACTCAAACATCTGCGCTACTTCATCGCCATGGGCGAGGAGTTGCACTTCGCGCGTGCGGCTGAGCGGCTGTTCATCGACCAATCGGCTCTGTCCAAGGCCATGAGAGACCTGGAAGCCGATGTCGGCGTGAGCTTGTTCGATCGCGCCATCCGGCTCACACGGCTGACCTACGCCGGCCAGGTGTTCCTGGAAGAAGCCCGCAAGGTGGTGGCGGCCACGCTGCAGGCGCATGACATGGCCCGCTCCGCCGCCCAGGGTTACCGAGGCTTCCTGCGGATTGCGATCTCCGATGCGCTGGCACAACCCCGAATGACCGAGCTGTTCACCCTGTGCCGGGAAGAGGACCCGGAGGTGGAGATCCGCCTGTTCGAGATGCCGGTGACGCAGTTGGTCCGGGCCGTGCAGCAGGACGAGGTGGATGCGGGCTTCACCTTGTTCCACGAACCGGGTCAGGGCTACACCACGGCGCCGCTGTGGCACGACGAGGTGGCGGTGGCCATGCCGGCGCGCCATCCGCTGTTCGGGCGCAAGCGGGTCAAGCTGGCCGATGCGGTCCAGTACCCGTTGATCCTCGCCCACCCCGAACTCTGCCAAGGCGGCTACGCCTATGTGGATGCGATGTTGAAGCAACTGCCACCGGCGCACCTCCCGCCGATGATCGCGGAACACGTCTCGGGCCACGAGAGCATGTTGATGCTGATCGGTGCGGGCTATGGCGTGGGCTTTGCCATCGAATCGCAGATGGCGAACTTCCAGCGCCCGGACGTGGTGATGCGGCCGATGGAGACGGGCATGCCCCCAGTGACGACCTACCTGATGCGGGGCGCAACCCCGCCATCCGAGCAGGTGGCCAAGTTCATCGAGCGGGCTCGGCGGATTGGCGGGCTGCAGGAGCCGCCGGAGGACCAGGTGGGCGAGGCGCCTTCTTCGCCCGCCTGAAGGCGACATCCTGTGCCATGAAAGCCGCGAGCATGTGCGGGATCAGTGCGCTGGCATCCACCGCTTCCCCGTAGGTCTGCGCGTGCAGCGCAGCGTATCGCTCCAGCTCGTCGCGCAGCACCGTCGTGCAGGCGAAGGTGACCTTGGTCTGCTCGACCTTCGGCAGCGGGCCGAGCTTGAGCCGTTCTTTCCGTGTGCTCATTGCGATGAACCTCGCTGGTAAAAGAGCGGCTGGTAGGGGCGAAGCGCAATGTCTTTGGCGACCAGCACCCGCAACGGCAGGCCCGGCCGCAGCGTCAAGGTCGGCTGCATGTTCATGTTGCGCCGGGTCATCTCCTGCCCGACCTGGTTGATGCTGTCCTGCAGGCTGTCGCGCCCGGCGATCACGATGCGGTCGCCGTCCTGCCGGTTCTCGGGTGCGGCCAGCTCGGCGCCGACGCCGAGCAGCGTGGTCAGCGCAGCACCGGCCAGGATGCGGTCCCAATGCCAGTCCACGCCGTCCTCCAAGCCCGCGTAGCCGGCCGCATCGCTGCCGACCAACTTGTCCAGCGGGATGGACGAGGTGTCGGGCAGGATCACGCGGTTCCACACCACCTGCACTCGGCTCTGCCCGTAGCTCACTTGGCTGTTGTACTTGCCCATCAGGCGCGAGCCCTGCGGGATGAGCACGAAGCGCCCCGTGGCGGTGTCGTAGACCGGCTCTGTCACCGTGGCGATCACATCGCCCGGCAAATCCGACTTGATCCCGGTGACCAGTGCGGCCGCGATCACCGTGCCCGCCATCACCTGGTACGGGGATGCGGGCAACTGGAGCTGGCCGGTGTTGCGGGTGTGTGCGGGGCGGGATGTATCGAGAAACGCCTCCTTCTGGTCCTGGCGGTTCTGGATGGCGGTGGGATCATTGACCTGCGGCGCAGTGGACGCCAGACCAGCGGCCATCGGGTTGAAGGCGGCGTTCGCTGACATTGTCGATGCCACTGCCGATGGCGCCGCCGGATCCGCTGCCGCAGGTGGCGCGGCGGCCGTCTGCGTTGCTGCACCTTGTCGGCCCGAGCGGAAGAACACCGACGAGTTCGCCGCTTCCTCGGCTTCCTTCAGGCGCGCCAGTCGCTCGGCCTCGGCCGGATCGTGGCCCGGTGGCCCATAACCCTGCGCCTGCTGCTCGGCCCTGAGGATCGGCCCGCCCAGATCACCGGGCAACGGCTCGCCCAGGATGGGCGGCGCCGGTGGCAACGTGGGCGGCAGCTTGGAGTAGTCGGCGGGCAACTGATCGAGCCCTTCGGAGCGCGGCACGCGATCGACGTTGTACAGCTCGGCCGCGTCGGTGGCCTTGCGCAGGCCGGGTTGCAGCGACCACAGCGTCCCGCCCAGCACGGCGGCGGCCAAGCCGCCCGCGAGCACGGCCAGCATGCGCCGGTTCAGCCGAGTGACCGGGCGTGGCGTCGCGCGCAAGGCGACGTTCTCCGGCGCCACCTTGGGCGGCATGTCAGGCGTTGGCGCGGCCGGTGCTCCCTCTTCATGGCTTGGAGTGCTCATGATCAGTTCCCCCGCACAGCGCCCACGAGGCCATCGGTGCGCTCGATGCGAACGACTTCGGCCTTCTCACCACCTAGGCGCAACTCGGCCGCGCCGAACAGTCGGTCCACGATGAAGTAAGGCGCCCGGTAGCGGTAGTTCACAAGCTGCCCATCGCCCTGCGCGCCGATCACGAACAACGGCGGCAGCTCGCCCTGCGCGATGCCGGCGGGGAACTGGATGTAGACCTTCTGGCCGTCGTCGAAGGCACGCAAGGGCTTCCACGGCGGGTTGCTGCCGCTGATTGCATAGCGGAACTTCAGATTCTCCAGCGACAGGCCGGCATCGATCGGCGCGGCTGTCTGCGCGGCCTGAGCCTGGCGCTGCAGGGCCAGCATGCGGTCCTTCGGATATTCCCAGGACACCGAGGCCATCCACGCCTTATCGGTGGAGGTCAGCTCGATCAGGTAGGTTCGCCTGCTGCTGGTGATGACGAGGTTCGTCTTGAGGTTCGAGCGTGTGGGCTTGACCAGCACGCTCACGCGCAGGTCCGCACCCGAGCCACTGGCCGTGTCCCCAACGATCCAGCGCACCGTGTCGCCTGCGGCCACGGTCACCAGTTCCTCGCCGGGCTGCAGCGCGATGACGGTGACTCGGCCTGGACTCGCATAAACCTGGTACAGCGCGCCGTCCGTGTACGGCCAGACCTGGATCGCGTTGACGTAGCCTTCGCGGGTCGGTGCCATGCGTGCTTCTTCGTTGGCGCGCGAGACGCGGACCTTTTCGTCCGCGGGCTCGGGGAGTACGACAGCTTCCGGTTCCAGCGGCAACGGCTTGAGCTGCGCCGGCAATGGCAGCGGCTGCGGGATCGCCACGGCCTCGATGGGCGTGGGTGGTTCCGGCAGCGGCTGTGCCGCGACGGCCACAGGCTCATCAAGCGAAATCACCGGCGGCGGCTTGCCCTGCGTGGCACACCCTGCCAGCAAAGTCATCAGGAGGGCCGGAATTACGTATAAGCGGATCTGTGCATTCGTGACGGCGTTCATGGCGTTTTCCCTTCGGAGGTATCGAGTTCCCGGCTCCAGGACAGGCCATTGACGTACAGGCCCAGCGGATTGCGCCGCAGCTTCTCTTCGGTGCGCGGGGGTTGCAGCACGATGGAGACCACGGCCGTCCAGCGCTCCAGCCCAGCGGCCGCGCCATTGACGTAGCGGCGCTCCGTCCAGCGCACCTGGAACGACGAATCGGTAGCACGCACGACGCTGTTGACCTGCACTGCGACCGACTCCTGCCCGATGCGGGCGAACGGGTCGTGGGTGCGGGCGTAGTCATTCAGGACGGCCGCGCCGCGATCCGTGGTCACCTCGTAGGCATCGAGCCAGTTCTGCCGCACGACGATCGGATCGATCGAGATCGAGCGCACCAGCGTGATGAAGCGCGCGATGTGGTGCGCGGTCTGTGCGTCGCTGGGCTTGTACGGCGTCGCGGCTTCGCCGACGGCGCGCACCTGTCCGGCCTGATCGACTTCGACCACATAGGGCTGCACCAGCGACTGGCCGGCGCGCCAGACCAGGCCGGCGGCCATCAGCAGCGCCAGGAACAGGCAGCCGAAGGCCATGAGGCGCCAGTTGGCGGCCTGCACGCGCGAGGCGCCGATGCGTTCGTCCCAGGCCTGCGCGGCGGACTGGTACGGGGTGGCAGGCTGCGGTGTGTCGGCATACCGCACCTGGGGGCTTTTGAATCGCATGAGACGTGCTCCTTATGAATCCGAGGGGTCGCGCAGGCTGGGGCTGCTGCCGGAGCCGCCGCCATCGCCACCGCGCAAGGTGTGCGCGGCCGTGGCCGCGGCCTGGCTCAGTTGCTGTTTGCGCTGCAGGCGCTTGGCCCAAGCGGGTTGCTCTGTCGATGCAGACGATCCGCCTTCGCTGCCGGTGGGCGCAGGGCCTGACGGTGAACCTTCCGGACTCACTGCCGCCGCCATGCGATCGCGCACGGCGCGCGCGCCGGAGGTGACCTTCTGCCCGGCCGCACTGGCGCCGGCCTTGGCAACGCTGCCCACGCCGGCCGCTGCGCCCCTGAGACCGCCGCCCGCCGCGGATGAGCCGGCCTGGTACGCGGACTTCGCGCCGCTCGCAACCGATCCTGCCGCGCTCGCGGCCGAGCGCACGCCACTGGCCGCCATCTTCGCGGCACCCGGCGCCATGCGTGCGCCAGCGGCGACCGCACCGCCCACACCCGTGGCGGCAGCACCGACCGCGACAGCGGTACCCGCAACGCCCAATGCCGTGCCGGCTACTGCGCCCGCACCCAGTTGCGGTGCGCCGGACACCAGCCCCGTGGCGATGCCCGGCCCAAAAATCCCCAGGCCCAGCATCGCGAGCGAGGCCAGCATGATCACCAGCGCGTGGTCGATGCTCGGATCGGCGCCCGGCGGCACCGTGAACTCCGAGAACAGTCCCGAGCCGATCCCCACGATCACGGCGAGCACCAGCACCTTGATCCCCGAGGAGATGACATTGCCCAGCACCTTCTCGGCGAGGAACGAGGTCTTGTTCCACAGCGCGAAGGGCACAAGCACGAAGCCCGCGAGCGTGGTCAGCTTGAACTCGATCAGCGTGACGAAGAGCTGAACGGCCAGCACGAAGAACGCCACGATCAGAACCAGCCACGCGAGAAACAGCACCGCGATGGTGTCCAGGTGGGCGAACACCTCCGGGAACCCCGTCATGTCGCTGATCTGCGCCATGATGGGCCGGCCGGCCTCGATGCCGACCTGCGCGAGCCGTCCCGGCTGCAGCAGTTGGCCCTGGCTGAGGGAGGAACCCGACGCGGTCAGTCCGAGCCCGGCGAAGGAGTTGAAGATGATCCCCGCCAGCCGGTTGAAGTTGCCGAGGATGTAGGCGAAGGCGCCCACGTAGAGCACCTTCTTGATGAGCTTGGCCATCACGTCGTCGCCCTGACCCGAGGCATGGCCCATGGCCCAGAACAGGCCTGCGAGCGTCATGTCAATCGCGACCAGCGTGGCCGTCAGGAAGGCCACTTCGCCGCCCAGCAGGCCGAAGCCCGAGTCGATGTAGCGGGAGAAGACGTCCAGAAAGCGGTCGATGACCGACACGTCGTTCATGGCAGTCAGTCCTTGGCGGCCGGTGGCGGCGCCTGTGGAATGGCGGCCGGCGGAGGTGGAGGCTTCACCGGATCGTTCGCGTACGGCGAGGGTGTGGGCCGCAGGAAGCGCTGGCGTGTCGCTTCGGCCACCGCGTTGCACTGCGCATCCCCCACCTTGGCGCGGTCCGCCCGGCACTGTGCGCGCAGTTCCTTCAAGCGCTCGGGGTTGGCGACCAGCGATTCGACAGATTCGATGGAGACCGGCTTGCCGCAGGCAGCCAGTAGCAGTGCGCAAACCATGGGCAGGGCAAGGATGATTCTGTTCATGCTCGCCTCACGGATTGCCATAGAAATTCACCGTGTACGGGGTGTACGGCGTGCCGCTGCCCATGAAGCGGCGGCGCACCTCCTTGGCCCGCTCATGCACGGCCACCTGCCGCGCCTGCTCCAGCGCGGCCGCGCGGTCCTGCGTGATCTGTAGCTGCTGCGCCTGGATGGCTTGGCGCGCCTGCAAGGCCAGCAGTTGATTCGTGGCCTGCGAGGCCTGCAGGGCCCCCACGGCCGACTGGCTGCGGTTGACGAGATCGGTCAGGGCCTGCTCGTCCCTGGTGAAGTTCTGCACTGCCTGGGATTGCACCTTGGTGGCGGTCTTCAGGGCCTGCAGCGAGTTCGTCCAGCGCTGGCGCGCATCGAGCGCCATCTGCGTGCCTGAGATCGCCGCGGAGAACGACTCGGGGTAGAGCCGCTGGAACTCGGTCTCCATCTGCTGCACGTTGAAGGCCAGGCCCTGCGCCTGCTGGATGAGCTGGTTCGTGGCCGAGAGGGCCGCGCGCAGCTCGTTAAGCGCGCTGAAGTCCAGGCGCGTGAGGTTCTTCGCCTGGTTCATCAGCGACTGCGCCTGGTTCTGCAGTTGCTGGATCTGGTTGTTGATCTGCTCCAGCGTGTTGGCGGCGGTGAGGATGTTCTGCGCCAGGTTCGTGGGATCGATCACGACCCATTGCGCATAGGCCGCGGGCGTAACGGACATACCGCCAATCAACGCGGCCACGGTCAGGGCCAGCACGGTCTTCTTCATGGCAAGGACTCCTTGGGGTTGGGGGTTGAAGCTCGGGGGAACGAAGGCACCAGATCGGCGGCCCAGTGCAGGCCGCGGTGGCGTAGCCAGGCCGAGGCGAAGTCAGGTGACGTGATGGCCGTGGGTGGCTCGGCAAACCGCAGCGCATCGCTCACCTGCTCGATGTCACGCTGGTCCTGCGGCGTGGACGCACCGGCAAACGCCAGCGCGACCGGCCCCAGGTCCAGGTCGAAGACGCGGTTGCCCAGCCGGGACTGGTAGTAGTAGTCGCGCTTCGGAATGGCCTGCGCGACGATTTCGATCTGCCGGCTGCTCAGGCCAAAGCCCTCGTAGATCGAGCGGATCTGCGGCTCCATCGCCTGCGGGTTGGCCAGGAAGATGCGGCTCGCGCAGCTCTCGATGATGGCCGGCGCGATGCTCGAACCCTGGATGTCGGCCAGCGACTGCGTGGAGAAGATGACCGACACGTTCTTCTTGCGCAGCGTCTTGAGCCACTGGCGGATGCGTGCGGCGAACACCGGGTCGTCGAGGAACAGCCAGGCCTCGTCGAGGATCAAGAGCGTCGGCGCGCCGTCGAAGCGTTCGTCGAAGCGCGCAAAGAGGTAGTGCAGCACGGCCAGCACGGCGGCCTTGCTCTGCATCAGCTCTTCCATCTCGAAGCCCTGTACCGATGCGGAGCCGAGTCGGTCCGCATCAGCGTCCAGCAGCTTGCCGTGGGCGCCGCCCAGCACGTAAGGCTGCAGGGCCTGGCGCAGCGCGTTGGATTGCAGCAGTACGGACAGGCCGGTCATCGTTCGCTGCTCCACCGGTGCACTGGCAAGGCTCCCCAGCGCGGACCAGACCGCTTCCTTCTCCGGTGGCCCGACCGCGACGCCCTCATGCAGCAGCCGACCTTCGATCCACTCGGCCGCCCAGGTCCGGTAGCCTTCGTTGTCGATGCGGGCCAGCGGTTGGAAGGCCACGGCGCAGCCGTCTCCCGTGTCATTGCCGCCGGTGCCCAGGTCGTAGTGCTCGCCCCCTAAGCCCAGGATCGTGGCGCGCATGGACTTGCCCATGTCGAAAGCCAGGATGCGCGAGCCGGGATAGCGCCGGAACTGCAGGGCGAGCGTCGCCAGCAGCACCGACTTGCCCATGCCGGTGGGGCCGACCACCAGCGTATGGCCCACGTCGCCGATGTGCGTGACCAGCCGGAACGGTGTCGCACCGTCGGTGCGCGTGACGATCAGCGGCGGGCCATCGAGGTGCTGGTTCTTCTCCGGCCCGGCCCACACGGCCGAGACCGGCATCATGTGCGCCAGGTTCAGCGTCGAGACGATGGGCTGGCGCACGTTGGCGTAGGCGTTGCCGGGGATCGACGACAGCCAGGCATCGACCGCATTGAGGGTCTCGGGGATGGTGACGAAGCCGCGGCCCTGGATCGCGCGCTCCACCATGCGCAGCTTCTCGTCGGCCGCCGTGGCATCGGTGTCCAGTACCGTCACCGTGGCGGTGAGGTAGCCGAAGGCCACTTGGTCGCTGCCCAGTTCCTGCAAGGCGGCATCGGCGTCGGTGGCCTTGTTGCTGGCGTCCGTGTCGACGAGCGGGCTCTCTTGATTGAAGACCGTCTCGCGCAGCAGCGCCACCACGTTCTTGCGCTTGGCGAACCACTGGCGGCGCAGCCGCGTGAGTTCGCCTTCGGCCTCGGCCTTGTCCATGCAGATGAAACGCGTGGACCAGCGGTAGGCAAAGCCCAACCGGTTGAGGTCATCAAGAATGCCGGGCCAGGTCAAGGTCGGGAAGCCGCGCACCGACAGCACGCGCAGGTGGGCATCGCCCAGCATGGGGGCCAGCCCGCCGACCAGCGGCCGGTCGGCCAGCAGTGCATCGAGGTGGAACGGGTGTTCGGGCACCGCGATCCGCTGGCGCTGGGTGGAGACCGTGGCGTGCAGGTAGGCGAGCGTCTGGCTGTCGTCGAGCCAGGCGATCTCGGGCATGACGCTGTCGAGCAGATCAAAGACGCGGTCTGTCTCGGCAATGAAGGCGCGCAGGCGTTCGCGCCAGTCCACCCCGGCCTGCGGGGTGTTCTCGTACAGGAGCTTGGCGGCCCGCGCACGCGATTCCTCGGCCGGCAGGTAGATCATCGTGAGGTGGTAGCTGCTCTCGAAATGGCTGTCTGCTTCGGCGAAATTGGCCCGGCGTTCCTCATCGACCAGCCAGGACAGCGGTTCGGGGAAACCGGATTCGGGGTAGTCGGCCGCTTCGCGCCGCTCGGCCTCGATGAACAGCGCCCAGCCTGAGCCCAGGCGGCGCAGCGCGTTGTTCAGGCGCGCGGACGTGGCAATGAGTTCGCCCTGCGTGGCGCTGTCCAGGTCCGGCCCTCGGAATCGTGCGGTGCGCTGGAAGGAGGCGTCCTTGTTGAGCACGACGCCGGGGGCGACGAGGCCCGCCCAAGGCAGCCAGTCGGCCAGCAGCGCGGGACGCTTGCGGTATTCGGCGAGGTTCAGCATCGGGATGCCCTCACACGTCCAGCAACGGACGGTGCTTGATGTGCCGCGCGAAGACCGCCATGAACTGCGGATCGAGGCGCCCGCCCCACACGGCCAGCGAGTGGCCGATGAGCCAGAGCACGAGACCTGGAATCCACAGTTGCAGCCCCAGGCCCACGGCGGCGGCGAGCGTGCCGTTGGCAATCGCCACCGTGCGCGGGGCGCCGCCCATCATGATCGGCTCGGTCAGAGACCGATGCAGCGGCACTTCGAAGCCGGCCGTCTCGTTCGTGCTCATGCGATCACCGCGCCGCCGGAGAACGAGAAGAACGACAGGAAGAACGAGGACGCGGCGAACGCGATCGACAGGCCGAAGACGATCTGAATCAGTTTGCGGAAACCCCCGCTGGTGTCACCGAAGGCCAGGGCCAAGCCGGTGGCGATGATGATGATCACCGCGACGATGCGCGCGACCGGTCCCTGGATCGAATCGAGGATGGATTGCAGCGGGCCTTCCCACGGCATGCTGGAGCCGGCCGCTTGGGCAGCCGTCGCGAGGACCAGCATCAGGGCCATCAGCGCAGCGACTTGCAGCGCCAGGCGATGTTGAGGGTGCAGGAAAAGTGGGTTTGCGTTCATTGCGGTTCTCCGGTTGGGGTTCAGGACTCAGGGACGGGATCGATGGAGGGGAAATCGGCTTCCAGCGCGTCGCGCAGGAGATAGCCGTTGGCGTCGAAGCCGACGACGCGCGCGATGGCTTCGACGCGGCGCTTGCGACCGCGCCCGGCGATGAACACCACGACGTTCACGGCCTCGGCGATGAGTGCCCTTGGTGGGGTGCGGGCCACTTCGAGGATCAGTTGTTCGATGCGCAGCAGCGCGATCTGCGGCGAGTCGGCATGGATGGTGGTGATGCCACCGGGGTGTCCCGTGCCCCAGGCCTTGACCATGTCCAGGGCTTCGCCGCCGCGCAGTTCACCGACCACGATGCGGTCCGGTCGGAAACGCATCGTGGTGCGCACCAGATCGCGCAGCGTGACCAGGCCCGGCAAGGTGCGCAGCGAGACGTGGTCGTGGGCCGCGCATTGCAGCTCCACCGTGTCTTCGAGCACCAGCACACGGTCTCCGGTCAGTGCGATCTCGGCCAGCAGCGCATTGGCGAGCGTCGTCTTGCCGGTGCTGGTGCCGCCGGCAATGAGGATGTTCCGGCGCTCGCGGATGGCTTGGCGCAGGAACGTCGCCTGCGCTTCGGTCAGGATGGCGTCCTGGACGTAGCGATCCAGCCCGATGACGCCGATGGCGCGCTTGCGCAGCGCAAAGGTGGGGCCACCGGTCGAAGCCGGCGGCAGCACCGCCTCGAAGCGCTCGCCGGTCTCGGGCAGCTCCGCGGTCAGCAGCGGCTTGTCCTTGTGGACTTCGGCGCCAACGTGCGCGGCCACGAGCCGGATGATGCGTTCGCCATCGGCGACCGACATCGCGACATCCATCGACATGCGGCCGCCGGACAGGCGGTCGATCCAGAGCGACCCGTCGGGGTTGAGCATCACCTCCACCACGTCCGGGTCATCGAGCGCGGTGGCGATCACCGGCCCCATCGCGGTGCGCAGCATCTGGATGCGGCGCAGCATGGCCGCGGCTGCCGAAGACTGCGGCTTGCGTTGCGGCGCGCTCATGAGGCGTTCTCCTCATGAGCGGTGTCGGTGTTGACCCCGTTGGCTGCCGGATGGTGCGCATCGGGATGGAGGTCTTCGATCACGTCCCGCACCAGGCTGCGCCCGCGCAGCAGGTGGCGGCCCAGTTGTTCTGTGAACTGCTCGAAGCGGGCCTTGCCTTGCGCCTTCGCCGCTTCCTGGTGGGCTTCCGGCACCGGGGTACTCACGGTGAGGTAGTAGCGCACGTACAGCGCCAGCGTCTCGATCAGGATGTTCTGGTCGCGCTCCAGGCGCTCGAACTGGCGCGCCAGCCGGTCCAGGCGCTTGGCCGTGGCCGCCTCGCGCTGGTCGGCGGCGTCAGGCGAAAGCCACGAGGCCAGCGCCGCCGCGACGATGGAGGACTTCGATGCGCCCTTCGAGGCAGCGACGGCATCGAGCTGGCGGGCGTGCTCCGGTGCGATGAAGACGTTGAGGCGATGCGCGGGGCGTTGCAGGCTCATAGGGCGATTCCGTCATCAGGATCGAGGGCGGCCAGCCGTGCCGCACGCTGCAGGCGCGGATCGAGCTGGGAGGGCAATGCCAACGGGAGGTCGTCGTCGTCATCGAGCAGCGCCAGGTCGTCGCTGACGCGTTCGGGCTGCGGCGTGTACGCCACCTCGCTCAGCTCGGGCTGTTGGCGTGGGCCGCCGTCGTCGGCGCTGCTGTCGTGCGTGTCGGTAGTGGGGAGTGCTGCAACGGCCGGTGACGGCAAGGCGCTCCAGTCGTCGCCGCGCTGCGGTGGCGCATCCGCATAGCGTCCCGTGCGCAGAACCGGCGGCTGCAGCACGCGTGCCTTGAAGTTCGCATCGGTGTAGTAGCGGATCTTTTTGGCCCGGATCGGCGCATGGCCCGAGACCATCACCACCGCTTCGTCGGGCGGCAGTTGCATCACCTCGCCGGGTGTGAGCAGCGGCCGCGCCGTCTCCTGGCGCGAGACCATGAGGTGCCCGAGCCAGGGCGCGAGCCGGTGGCCGGCGTAGTTGCGCTGCGCGCGCAGCTCGGTGGCGGTGCCCAGCGTCTCGGAGATGCGCTTGGCCGTGCGCTCATCGTTGGTGGCGAAGGTGATGCGCACATGGCAGTTGTCCAGAATCGAATGGTTCGGGCCATAGGCCTTGTCGATCTGGTTCAGGGACTGCGCGATCAGGAAGGCCCGCAGGCCGTAGCCGGCCATGAAGGCCAAGGCCGATTCGAAGAAGTCCAGCCGGCCCAGCGCCGGGAACTCGTCGAGCATCAGCAGCAGCTTGTGCCGGCGCTGGATGCCGTCGCTGCCGTCGAGCGATTCGGTCAGCCGCCGGCCGACCTGGTTCAGGATCAGGCGGATGAGCGGCTTCGTGCGGCTGATGTCGGACGGCGGCACCACCAGGTACAGCGATACCGGGTGCTCGGCCGAAATCAGGTCGGCGATGCGCCAGTCGCAGCGCGAGGTGACTTCGGCCACCGTGGGGTCGCGGTACAGGCCCAGGAAGCTCATCGCGGTTGAAAGCACCCCCGAGCGCTCGTTCTCGCTCTTGTTGAGCACTTCCCGGGCAGCCGAAGCGACGACCGGATGGGGACAGTTGCCCTGAGCCCGACCCAGATGCTTCGTCGTCATCATCCTGTGCAGCGTCACCTCGAAGGGGCACGCCGGATCGGACAGGAAGTTGGCGACGCCTCGGAGGGTCTTGTCGCGGCCGGCGTAGAGCACGTGCAGGATGGCACCCACCAGCAGTGCATGGCTGGTCTTCTCCCAGTGGTTGCGCTTCTCAAGTGCGCCTTCCGGGTCCACCAGGATGTCGGCGATGTTCTGCACGTCGCGCACTTCGTGGTCGCCGCGTCGCACTTCGAGCAGCGGGTTGTACGCCGCCGACTGCGCATCGGTCGGGTTGAACAGTAGGCAGTGGCTGAAACGTGAGCGCCAGCCAGCCGTCAGATGCCAGTTCTCGCCCTTGATGTCGTGGATCACGGCCGAGGCCGGCCAGGACAGCAGCGTGGGCACCACCAGGCCCACGCCCTTGCCCGAGCGGGTGGGGGCGAAGGCCAGGCCGTGTTCCGGGCCTTCGTGGCGCAGGTACTGGCCCGCGTGCAGGCCCAGGAATACGCCGGCCGGGCCGGTCAGTCCGGCCTTGCGGATTTCAGGGGCGTCGGCCCAGCGGGCGGAGCCGTACGTGGTGACCCGGCGGGCCTGGCGCGAGCGCCAAACCGACATGGCGATGGCGACCACGACGGCCACCATGCCGCTGGACGCGGCGATGGTGCCGCCGGTGATGAAAATCTCGGGCGCGTAGGCATCGAAGAAGAACCACCACTCGAACAGGCGCCAAGGGTGGTAGACCGGGGTGCCGAAGAAGTCGAACCAGGGAGCGCCCAGGCGCAGTTGATGGCCCAGCGCGGCGGCGGTCCACTGCGTGGCGCCCCACACGCCGGCGATGACGATGGCAAACACCGTCAGCACCTGGCCGATCAACACGCTGGTCCCTTGCATCCCGACCTCCTGAAGACCGCCGCACATCGCGGTATGTCGCGGGCACAGCGATGTGCCGCAGACGTGAGCGTCGTTGCAGGATCAGGAGGCGGTCAAAGGCACAAATTTCAGCCGTACTGGCTCAAATGGCATGGATGCTTGCCACATCGGCCTGCATCGAATCGGGGCAGATGGCAGCGTGCAGAAGCGGAAAGTCGCTTTGCCTGAAAATATTTGCGCATGAGGTTCGACGGTTGATCGCACCGTTGCGCTACAGCAGCGCAGTGCGCCATGCGATCCTCGTTCCCATCACCAATTCATTGAGGGATCGGACATGCTGGAGTGGTATTTGGAGGTGAATGCGTTGTTCCGAGCCATACGCCAGAAGGCGATAGATGCCCAGGGTCGCCTTGAGAACGACGACGCGGCGGGCGCCAAGTTGATCAACGGCTACCTGAAGACCGACTACCAGGCCCTGCGCAAGCTCTGGACCGATGCGGGATTTCCACAGGAGGACATGGGAAACCTTGGAAGGCACATCGGTTTTGGCGAGGCGAACGACTACGACGACATTCTTGAGCGTGATCTGCCGCATGTGGAAGCGCGGGCAGAAGCGCATGCACGCCAGGGTGCAGATGCTCAGCCCAGGATCGGGTTCGAGGACCTGTTGCATCCGGTGATCTACGCGCATGCCTTCCAGCACTATCTGGACGGGCACTACCGGGATGCGGTGCTGAATGCCATCGTGGCGATCTTCGACCTGATGCGCGAGCGCACCGGGCTGGACCTCGACGGTTCCGCCTTGGTCACCCAGGTTCTCAGCCTGGAGAACCCCCATCTGATCTTGAGCGAACTTGGCTCGGACTCAGGGCGCAATGACCAGAAGGGTTTCATGCAGATTCTGGCGGGCTCGTACCTCGGTATCCGCAACCCGAAGGCCCATTCTCTGAATCACGACCTGGACGCCGAGAAGGCTGCGCAGTACTTGATCTTCGCCAGCTTGCTGGCACGCCGAATCTACGAGGCAAACGCTGCGCCCAAGGCCAAGTCGCCATCGCGGTCTCGGCGGCAGGCGTAGGGATGCGGGAGACCCGGTGCACTGCCGGAAATGCCCGCCTGAGTGCGTCCGGCTGCGCCTTGATCCGTCAGCCGACAGGCACCCATGTGGCTCCTAGCCCCTTGGCGGCCAGTCTGTCGGCTGTCAGGTGGAATGCCGTAAAGTGTTGCCACATAAGGCGTCCCGCCTGATTGGCTGCATCAAGAAATTTCTTGACACTGGCCATTTTTTGCCGCCGGGCCGCCCCAAGGCAAAAAACCCCCTCGGGGGGCAGCAAGCCGAAGGCGCAGCGTGGGGGCCTTTTGCGAGGGGGCGAACCCCCTGGGGCGGATCAGGTCATTTTGTCTTTCAGGACGCTGAGCAGCCGCTGCGCCGTGGCGCTGTTGTCGCGCTGGCCCGAGCCGTCGAGCACCGTGACCTGGGTCTGGGCACCGTCTTGGGCCAGATGGATACGGTATTGCGCGGCCTCGGACTTTTTGTCGCCCGAGAACAGGCGGCTGAAGAAGCCCGGCTGGTCTTGCTTGGCGCCGGTATCGGTATCGACGTAGCGCACGAAGTATTCGCCCGCGGAACGGTCCCGGTCATCGACGGCGAAGCCGCCCGAATCGAGCGCCACGCCGACGCGGCGCCAGGCCCGGTCGAACGATTCGTCCACGACCAGCATCGCGCCGTTGGCGCGCACGTCTTGCACCTTGGGAGTCTGGGGAGCGGCCTCGGCCTGCGCCACCAGCTTGCGGGCGTTGTCGACGTCGGTGCCCATATAGACCATCAGGCGCGCCAGCATGGCGGCATTCAGGCCGGGATCTTCGGTGCCGTGTTCCCACGCCACCTGGGCGTCGTCGGGACCGATGCGCTTTTCGATCATTTGCTGGTGCGAGATATAGACCTCGGTGTGGCCATTGACGCGTTCGACGCGGGTGCGGAATTTTTCGCGTTCGCCGCTATCCCAGGCCGTATCCAGCACCGCCCCCAGGGCCTGCCGCAACCAGCTTTCGGGGATCTTGGCGCGGTTTTCGGCCCAGTCGGTTTCCACCAGCCCCGCCTTGGGGCTGTTGGTGCTGACGGTAAAGCCGGTTTCGGTCCAGAAGTCGACCACCTTGGGGAAGACTTCTTCGGGCGGACGCTCGACCACCAGCCAGCGCAGATCGCCGTCGCGCTCGACGTACATGTCGGCACGCTGCGGCAACACGTTGCTGTGTTGCGAGGCCGACGCGACTTGCTGCTGGCCCTGCTGCTGGTATTGCGAATACGTGGTGCTGCCCGAAGCGGGCGCGCGGTAGCGCGGGTCGCTGGAAGCCTGGGTCAGGTCGGGCGGAATGCTGAGGGGTTCGCCGCGCCGCGTGCTTTTGTAATCGACAGATTCTTCGTTGCCCAGCAATTCGTTGACATCGCTGCAACCCGCCAGCAATGCCAGGGCCATCAATGCCGACGCAGCGGCACGACGTTGGTTCATACGCATCCTCACTTTTAGAGCAGACCCGTTTCCCGGAGCGCCTGGCGTACCGTATCGTGGTACTGCGAACCCAGTTCCACCAAAGGCAGCCGGTAGCCCAGCGCGGTACGGCCCATCTGGGCCAGCGCCCATTTGACAGGAATGGGGTTGGCCTCGATGAACAAGGCCTTGTTTAGACGTGCCAGCCGCGCGTTAAGTTCGCGCGCCTTGGGTACGTCGCCCGCCAACGCGGCGGCACAGAGCTCGTGCATGAGCCGTGGCGCCACATTGGCCGTAACAGAAATATTGCCGCGCGCGCCCAGCAGGATGAGCGCGGTGGCGGTGGGGTCGTCGCCGCTGAACACCTGGAAGCCGGCGGGAGCTTCGCGCATCAGCAGCGCCCCGCGGCCGATATCGCCGGTGGCCTCTTTGATGCCGATGATGCCGGGCACCTGGGCCAGCCGCAGCACCGTTTCGTTGGACATGTCGGCCACGGTGCGGCCGGGCACGTTGTACAGCACGGTGGGCAGGTCGACCGCTTCGGCGATGGCCCGGAAATGCCAGTACAGGCCTTCCTGGGAAGGCTTGTTGTAGTACGGAACCACCGACAGCCCGGCCTGCGCGCCGACTGCCTTGGCGTGGCGCGACAGGTGGATGGCCTCGTCGGTGGAGTTGGCGCCCACCCCGGCGATCACCGGGATGCGGCCGGCCGCGTGCTCGACCGCCACGCGGATGAGCTCGGCATGTTCGTCCATGGACACCGTGGGCGATTCGCCGGTGGTGCCGACCACCACCAGGGCGTCGGTGCCTTCGGCCACATGCCAGTCGATCAAAGAACGGTAGGCAGCGTAATCGAGGCTGCCGTCGGGCTGCATGGGGGTGACGAGCGCCACCATGCTGCCCTGGAAAGTAGTGGTTTCGGCGGGGGATGCCATGAAAAAAGGGCTCCGGCCCGGAACGACCGCGCCCCGGGCGATGAACTGAGTCAGTCGAATCGCCGAGTTTAACGGATATTGGACCTTACAAGAACCACGTAACGATGGCTGTCCCTAATTGCAGCACGGGCTGCATCAACAGCCACAGCACATCGGTAACCAATAGCAGCAAAACGATGACCAACCCATAGGGTTCGATGCGCGAATATTGCCAGGCCAGGCGATGGGGCAGCAGGCTGAACACGATGCGCCCGCCATCCAGGGGCGGAATGGGCAGCAGGTTCAGGGCCATCAGCACCAGGTTGATATTGATGCCGGCCATGGCCATTTGGTACCAATAGCCTTCTTGCAGCCCGCCGGCCAGGTACAGCCGCATCGAAATGACCCACAAAATGGCCATCAGCAGGTTGGCCGCCGGGCCGGCCAAGGCCACCCACAGCATGTCTTTCTTGGGGCGACGCAAGCGGCCGAAATCGACCGGCACGGGCTTGGCCCAGCCGAACAGCATGGCCGGCCCGCCCATCAGCTTGGACATCAGCAGAATGCCCACCGGCACCAGCAGCGTGCCGACCGGATCGATGTGGCGCATGGGGTTCAAGGTGATGCGCCCGGCCTGTTCGGCCGTGGGATCGCCCAGCATGCGCGCCACATAGCCGTGCGCCGCCTCGTGCAGCGTGATGGCGAAGATGACGGGAATCGCGTAGATCGCGATGGTCTGGATTAAATCGGACATAGCTGCCGAATTGTACCCGTGCGGCCTGGCAAGGTGTGGGGCCCGACCAGGTGTCAGGCTCCCGCAGGGTGCCTGACACCGATGTGAGCAGTCCCTTCGGTGTCTGACACCTTGCGGGAGTCAGACACCTGGCTCATCTGCGTGGCCTGCCCGCGGGCCTCAGAGCCCCAGCGTAGCCGGGTCGCCGCGGCCCAGGCGCAGCACGGCGGGTTCGCCGCCGGTAAGATCGATGACCGTGGTGGGAGCCTGCGGGCAGGCGCCGGCGTCGATGACGGCCGCCAGCTCGTGCGCATAGCGCTGGCTGATGTCTTCGGCGTCGTTCAGGGCGTCTTCTTCGCCTTTGGGAATGAGCGTGGTCGACAGCAGCGGCGCCCCCACCTGTTCGAGCAGCGCCAGGGTGACGGCGTGCTGGGGGACGCGGATGCCGATGGTTTTGCGCGACGGATGCGAAACCCGGCGCGGCACTTCGCGCGTGGCCTCGAGGATGAAAGTCCAGGGCCCCGGCGTGGCGGCCTTCAGCAGCCGGTACTGGCGATTGTCGACGCGCGCGAAGTGGCCGATTTCGGCCAGGTCGCGGCACAGCAGCGTCAGGTGGTGGCGGTCGTCTAGCCCGCGCAGGCGCCGCAACGCATCGGCGGCCGCCTTGTCGTCCAGGTGGGCCACCACCGCGTAGCTGGAATCGGTGGGCACCGCCACCAGCCCGCCGTCGTTGAGCCACTGCGCGGCCTGCTTCAGCAGGCGGGGCTGGGGATTGTCGGGATGAATAGAGAAATGGATCGCCATGGGTTTATCCTAGCATCCTTGGCGCTTGCTCAGGAGAACAAACATGCGCATGGACAACTCGCGCGAAAGTCGGAACATCGAAGACCGCCGCTCGCGCGGCCCGCGGCTCGGCGGGCGCGGCACCATCGGCATCGGCACCATCGTGCTGGCCTTGGTGGCCATGTACTTCGGCGTCGATCCCTCGGTGGTACTGCAAATGGCCGAAGAAGGGCCCGCGCCCATCGAGCAGCAGGCCCCCAGCCAGCCGCCGGCCAACGATCCGCAGGCGCGCTTCGTGGCCCAGGTGCTGGGCGAAACCGAAGACACCTGGGGCGCCATCTTCCAGCAGAACCTGAACCGCGCATATGTCCCGCCCAAGCTGGTGCTGTTCCGCGGCGCCACGCCCACCGCGTGCGGCACCGGCCAGGCCGCCATGGGCCCGTTTTACTGCCCCGGCGACAGCAAGGTCTACATCGACCTCAGCTTCTTCGATGAAATGGAACGCCGCCTGAACGCGCCGGGCGACTTCGCGCAGGCCTACGTCATTGCCCACGAGGTCGGCCACCACGTCCAGCACCTGCTGGGCATCTCGGACCAGGTCGATGCCCTGCGCCAACGCCACCCGGGCCAGGCCAACGCCCTGTCGGTGCGCACGGAACTGCAGGCTGACTGCTTCGCGGGCCTGTGGGCGCGGCAGGCCGACCAGGCGCGCAACATCCTGGAAAGCGGCGACATCGAAGAAGGCCTGAACGCCGCCACGGCCATCGGCGACGACACCCTGCAAAAACAAAGCCAGGGCTATGTGGTGCCCGACGCCTTCACGCACGGATCGTCGGCGCAGCGGGTGCGCTGGTTCAAGCGCGGCCTGGACAGCGGCGACCTGCGCCAGTGCGACACCTTCTCCACCGACACGCTTTGAAACCGCGCCGGCGGCCCCACGCCGCCGGGTTCTTGTAAGATGACGGCCCTTTGCGATGCCCGCCCTGGCCGGCGGGCCCGCACGCAATCCAGACGACACGACAGCGGCCCATGGCCAATATGCAAGCCCCTCTTATCACGCCGGCCGAAGTCCGCGACATCCTGGCCGAGCCCAAAGAAACTGTGAAACCAGTCGCGTGGACGCCGCGCCCCGCCGCGGGCCAGGCCCACTGGATGGAATTCGCCTCGGCCTGCCGGCTGCGCGGCGAGGCCCGCGACGACATCATCTTTCGCGCCATCTACCGGCCGGCCCGCACCGCCGTGCACGGCCAGGCCGTCATCGCCATGCCGGAAGCCTGTTCGGCCAGCCTGTTCGTGGGCCCGCACCGGGTGCTGGGGGTGGACACCGGCGCCGCCTTCCATACCAGCCTGGTCGGCAAGGGCCGCCCGCACTACCGCGCCGTGCTGTCCGAGCGCACGCACCGACACGTATGGCATCACGACGGCGAAGGCTATGCCGAACCCGTGGTACCGGCGCTGGACGACATCGCCACCCTGATTCCGCATTTTCTGCGGCGGGCCAACCTGGTCCTGGCGGGAGGCTTCGCCCATCCCCTGAAGGGCCGCCAGATCGAATTGTTGCTATGACCTCGTTCCTGCAAGCCGCCGGCTGGACCGTCCTGCCGGCCGGCGACCGCGCCGTACGCGCCGTGACGCCGGTAGCCATGGGCCTGGACGGCCAGCACGCGGCGTTTTTCATCGCCCATCCCGACGAACAGTCGTTCTACCTGACCGACGCGGGCGAGGCGGCCATGCATGCCGCCGCCTACGGCATCGACCTGCATGCCAAGCGTCTGGACCAGTTGAACCAATCGCCCGGCCTCAGCCTGGCGCACTTCGACAAGACCGGCGCCATCGTGGCCCAAGGCCCGGCCGCCCAATTGCAGCAGGCCGTTTGGGAAGCGGTCCGGCTGGTCACCGCGCTGAGCTACCAGTGCGCGCAATGGATGCCCAAATTCAACCGCCTGCGGTTTCGCGCCGAAGTGGGCCGCACCCTGGCCGAAGCGGTGGGCGACCGCCTGTTGCAGGGCGCGAAAGCCCAGGCCAGCAGCGGTCACGCGGCCGATTTTGCTTATGCGGTGCGCAGCGCCACCGGCGCGGCCCTGACCTACATCGAACCCATCGCCCTGAAGGCCGGCAAGAAAATGGACTGGACGCAGGTGTACCAGACCCTCGGCAAGATGGCCGACGTGAAAATGGCCGACGCGGCCAACGGCCGCCTGGTCATCCTGGAAGACGGCGCATCCGCCGAAGAGCTCAACAAGGCCGTGTCGATTCTCGAGCAATCGGCCACGGTGCGTCCGCTAGGCAAGGCCCGTAGCTGGGCCGAGATATTCGCCGACTAAGCCGCGGCGGCCGGCGCCCGCGCCAGAGACGCGAACAGGTGTCGGGCGCGTGTGCGCCGGACACCGTTCAATTGCGGGGAGCTCCTGTCTAGCTGACGACCCCAGTCAGCGCGTCGACAATGGCGCAGCCGTGGCTGATGGCCTCGTGCACGGCCTCGCGCGGGCTGTACACGAAATTGCCTTCGGCAAAACCGGGCACCACGTATTCGTCGCCGTCTTCTTGGACGGAATCGGCCTGCACTACAAATACCGACGCAGTAAAGACAGGAGAGCTCGTTGCACTTGCCATGCTGTCGGGGTGGCCCCGGGTGACTTTGGCCGTCAGCCGGTACCCCTTATAGATCAAATTGTTCTGATGCACTCAAAGGCCCTCTCTAGGGCCAGCATAACGCGCATTTCGCGACCCAACAGATAAGTTTTGTAACGACCCAAACGACCTTTGACAGAAAACATCTTCGCCGGCCATCCCAAGTTGCGGCGCCCCGATGCCGCCGCATCTGTTTCATCAAAACAGGTTCTGACTTCCGAAGGGTGTCAGGCACTGGCACAGGCCGGGCCCGCCGCACAACCGGTAGCGGCCGGGGCGCCGAATGGGCGCCGGCCTATCTTGCAGCTAGGGATGGTAGCACACGAATTTTTCTTTATTTTCAAGCACCTGGCGTAATACACGGATCCTTGGAGCCGCCCGCCGTCAGCCCAGTGTCTTGACGACCCTGGCGACCCGCGCAATACCGCCCGTGCCGCTGGCGGCCCGGCCGATCAGCGCCGTGCCCACGGCGGTGAACACCGCGCGCCGCAGCACTGCGCGGCTGCGCAGGCCCGCCAGCATCAGCACGGCGCCCACGCCGAACACAATCAAGTGTTCGCCCGGAAAATCCGGCCGGTTGGCGTCGATCTTTTTCAGCTGCGTCCATAGCGGTTCGGAACGGCGCGGCACCGCGCCGGCCACGGGATCGGTTCGGGTTTGCATGGCGACCTCTATAGGAAAAGGTGCGGGTACCCAGCAAACGCTGTGCCATGCAATCGGCGAAGGCATGTTGCGCTACCCCGCGAAAATCGAGCCGGACACCACCGGCTTCTTGGTGTCGTTTCGCGACATCCCCGAAGCGCTGACCGGCGCCGGTACCCGAAAAGCAGCCAAGGCAATGGCGGCCGACGCCTTGCTGACCGCCATGGACTTCTACTTTGAAGATCGCCGTCAGGTGCCCTTGCCATCCACGGCCCGGGCCGAAGACATACTGGTCAGCCTGCCGCCCAGCGTGTCGGCCAAAGTGCTGCTACTGAACGAAATGATTGTCCAGGGCGTAACGCCCAGCGAATTGGCGCGACGCTTGCACACTCGCAAGCAAGACGTAAACCGCATCGTCGATCTGGGCCATGCCACGAAAATCGACACCATTGCCGAAGCCCTGGCCACGATGGGTAAAAGCTTGGAATTGCGGATTGAAGACGCACACGAGCCCGCGCACGCGTAGCGCCGCGCGTGAACCACCGTAGCGCAACGCGCACCCTTGAATTCACTTGGCGCAGAAACAAAAAACGCCACTGGCTAGAGCGGCGTAAGTTCTTAATTCAAAAGCAATTGGGTGGGGTGGCTGATGGGACTCGAACCCACGACAACCGGAATCACAATCCGGGACTCTACCAACTGAGCTACAGCCACCATTGCTAACAGCAAAGAGGCCGCATTCTAGCATATTTTTTTCGTGCGCCGTCGCCCGCGCGGCCGTTCCCGCAAACGCCGCGCCTTGCTATCCTTCTGCATCCGCCAGCATCCACTGGGGCAGCGCGAGACCTTCTTTCGGGTTTCTTATGGATCGCTTCGACGAGCTTTTACACGAATATTGGCCGCACCTGGTGTTCGGGGTCAGCGTGGTGGCCGGCACCGGGGCCGCGATACACGCGGCCATGACCAAGCAAGACGTGCGCGCCGCCATCGGCTGGGTGGGGGTCGCGCTGTTTTCGCCGCTGTTCGGCGCCCTGTTCTATTTTGTGGCGGGAGTCAACCGCGTGCGCCACACCCGCGTCTCGCAGCAGCGCGACGAGGCTATGCTGGCTTACGCCGGTCACGCTCAGTCGCCGGTGCGCGACGTGGTGCCCTACTCCAGCCCGCAGTTCGGTTCGCTGAAGATCCTGGGCGACAAGATCAGCCGCTTTCCGCTGCTGGGCGGCAACGCGGTGCGCCCGCTGGGCGGCGGCGACGAAGCGTATCCGGCCATGATGCAGGCCATACGCGGCGCCCAGCATTGCATCGCCATGCAAAGCTATATCTTCGACAGCGACCCCATCGGCATCGAAATGGCCCAGGCACTGATCGAAGCGCAAGCGCGCGGCGTACAGGTGCGGGTACTGATCGACGCCATCGGCAGCCGCTATTCGCGGCCGCCCATCGTGCGCAGGCTGCATCGCGGCGGCGTGCGCACGGCGCGCTTCATGACCAACCCGCTGGGCGTGTTGCGCATGCCCTACGCCAACCTGCGCAGCCACCGCAAGATCCTGGTGGTGGACGGGCGCATCGGCTTCACGGGCGGCATGAACGTGCGTGCAGCCTTCGTGCGCGCGCTGGCGGGCGACCGCGTCAACAGCGACGTACACTTCCAGCTTGAAGGCCCGGTGGTGGCGCAGCTGATGTCGGTGTTCGCCCACGACTGGAACTTCACCACGCACGAAACCCTGGACAGCGCGCCGTGGTTCCCGCCGCCCACCGGCGCGCTGCCGGGCGCGGTGCCCATGCGCTGCGTGCCCTCGGGCCCCGACCGGGCGGTCGTCAGCACCCGCAACATGCTGCTGGGCGCGCTGGCTGTGGCGCAGCGGCATATCCGCATCCAGTCGCCCTATTTCCTGCCCGACCAGCCCCTGATCGGCGCGCTGGCCACCGCCGCGCGGCGCGGCATCGTCGTCGATATCGTCATTCCGGGCCGCAACAACCTGCGCCTGGTCAACTACGCCATGACGGCGCAGCTGGACCAGATCGTGCGCACGGGATGCCGGGTGTGGCGGGCGTCGGGCCCGTTCGACCACTCGAAACTGATGACGGTGGACGGCGCCTGGTCGTATATCGGATCGTCCAACCTCGACCCCCGCAGCCTGCGCCTGAATTTCGAACTGGACACCGAAATCTACGACCGCGAACTGGCCGCATGGATCGCCACGCGCATCGACAGCCACATCGCGAACGCGCGGCAGGTCACCCTGGACAGCCTTTATGGCCAGCCGTTTCTCAAACGCCTGCGCAACAAGGTGATCTGGCTGGCCTCGCCCTACTTGTAGGGCGCACGCCGCCGCGCCCCGGTCAGTTGCGGCTGGCCTTCCATTGGCCGGATTCTTGTTTGCAGAACCAGAACGCCCAGTCTTCGGAGCTGCTGCCCTGGCTGACCACGGAATCCAGGTAGCGGCACTTGGAGGCCTTCTGGGTTTCGACGGTGCGCTTGACCGTCATCTTGACGCTGACCGGGTATCCCACGCGGGGCTTCGAGCCCGTCCAGGTGGTGGTCGCGCCATCGGGCTCGCTTTCCAGGGTCTGGGTGACCGCCGCGCGGAACTCGGCCCGGTCTTTCTTGGGTATGCTGGAAAGTATGGTGTCGTTCATGAAGGCCATGCTCGCCGCTTGCGCCGAGATGGAAAATGCCAGAAGCACACCGCCAGACAATAAAGCGCGTCGCGTATTCATGAGGATCGCCTTACGTTAAAACGTTAGTTGAGCCTGCGTATGATACCTGCCCCGTCGCCCGGGACGAAAGCCGGGCGGCGCGAGCGCGGCGGGCCGTCGGCCGGGCTGCCCACATACCCCCCGGGAGTATGGGATAGAATCTCCCCTACAGTATCTTTCTGAAGGATCGAGCCATGAAATCACGTGCCGCAGTCGCATTCGAGGCGGGCAAGCCGCTGGAAATCGTCGAAATCGACGTAGAACCGCCCCGCCAGGGCGAAGTGCTGATCAAAATCACGCATACCGGCGTCTGCCACACCGATGCTTTCACGCTGTCCGGCGACGATCCCGAGGGCGTGTTTCCCGCCGTGCTGGGCCACGAAGGCGCCGGGGTGGTGGTGGAAGTCGGCGCGGGCGTCACCAGCGTGCGGCCCGGCGACCATGTCATTCCCCTGTATACCGCCGAATGCGGCGAATGCCTGTTCTGCAAGTCGGGCAAGACCAACCTGTGCGTGGCCGTGCGCGCCACGCAGGGCAAGGGCCTGATGCCGGACGGCACGAGCCGCTTTTCCTACCAGGGCAAGCCCGTTTATCACTACATGGGCTGCTCGACATTCAGCGAATACACGGTGGTGGCCGAAGTCTCGCTGGCCAAGATCAATCCCGACGCCAATCCCGAACATGTCTGCCTGCTGGGCTGCGGCGTCACCACCGGCATCGGCGCGGTCCACAACACCGCCAAGGTGCAGCCGGGCGACAGCGTGGCCGTGTTCGGCCTGGGCGGCATCGGCCTGGCCGTCACGCAAGGCGCGCGCCAGGCCAAGGCCGGCCGCATCATCGCCATCGACACCAATCCGGATAAATTCGGCCTGGCGCGGGTGTTCGGCGCCACCGACTGCCTGAACCCCAACGATTACGACAAACCCATCCAGCAAGTCATTGTCGAAATGACCGGCTGGGGCGTGGACCATTCTTTCGAATGCATCGGCAACGTCAACGTCATGCGCGCCGCGCTGGAAAGCGCCCATCGCGGCTGGGGGCAGTCGGTGATCATCGGCGTGGCGGGGGCCGGCCAGGAAATATCCACCCGTCCGTTCCAGTTGGTCACCGGCCGCCGTTGGCTGGGTTCCGCGTTCGGCGGGGTCAAGGGACGGTCGGAACTGCCCGGCATGGTCGAGGACGCCATGAAAGGAGACATCGACCTGGCCCCGTTCGTCACGCATACCCGCGCGCTGCAAGACATCAACGAAGCCTTCGACCTGATGCACGAAGGCAAATCCATACGCACGGTCATCCGCTACTGATCGGCCGACCCGGAACCGCCGCGCCATGCCTCATTCGCCGGAAGACAAAAAACGGGCCGTCACGCGCCTGCGCCGCATCAAGGGCCAGGCCGAGGCGCTGGAGCGCGCGGTGGAAGACGGTACGGATTGCCGGGCGCTGCTGCAGCAAATCGCCGCGCTGCGCGGCGCGGCGAACGGATTGATGGCCGAAGTCCTGGACAGCCACATGCGCGAGCTGTTCGGGTCTTCCGGCACGGCCGGCGCCGCGCCGGCCGGCACGGACCCCGATGCCGAAATCGAAGCCCTGATGAAAATACTGCGCACGTATCTGAAGTAAGCGCAGAACTCTATCTTAGGCTTTGGTGTCCTAGCGATCGAGCGAATGCAAGCCCACAGCGACATCCATAGCCTAGGTCCGCAGGCCGGCCGATGATCTTGCGTGCGTCCACTCCAGATGCTCGCGGGCCGAAGATTTCGCCACGCTTCGCACAATTGACGCAAATGCCGCCGCTGCCGGCGCACGGGATTGGCCATCCACCCAAATCAGGCCGGGCATGCGCGTCATGGTGGGGGCCTCCAGGGGAATAGCGTGCAGGCCATCTCGGCCACGCCAGGCGCTGCGCGAAACAATGGCCGCCAGCGCCGTCTGCTCGACCAGCGCCAGGATGGCGGCAAGCGACACCATCTCGATCACCACAAAAGGCTGCGCTCCTGCTGCCTTAAAAGCCTCGTCGATCTGTTGGCGCGTGGTGAACTTGCGAGGCGGCAAGACAAGCTCGCGCCCATGCAATTCGGCCATGCGCACGCGCCGGCGGCGCGCAAAGGCATGGCGCTCGCCGACGACCAATATCATTTCCTCGGTATAGAGCGGCTCGAACACAACACCGTCCAGCAACAACGGCCGATAGGCCAGGACCAGATCGAGGCGCTGCGCCTGCAGCCCCGAAATCAGTTCGTCGCCGGTCTCTTCTTCCACCAGCATGTGCACCGACGGATGATCCTGCGTGAACAGCGCGATGCAGCGCGGCACGACCTCCATGTTCAGCGTCGGTGTCGTGCCGATCCTCAGTTCGCCCGAAAGCTCTTTATCGAGCGTATTCATCAACGCAATGCCGTTGTCGATTTCAGCCAGCGCGCTGATGGCCTTGGCCAGGAACAGCTCGCCGGCCGCGGTGATGGTGACTCGCCGGTCGGAACGGTCGAACAGGCGCTGGCCTAGCTCTTCTTCGAGCTGGCTGATCTGGTGTGACAGCGTCGACTGGGTCACGTGCACCTGGGCTGCCGCCTGCGTGAAATTCAAGCGTTCGGCCAGCGCCAGAAAATACCTCAAGTGTCTCAGTTCCATGTCATCAGCTTCCGCTATCGATGACGTCGATGGCACCCAGCGAAATTCGTCATTTGCCGCTCCATGTGCCGCTCCCTATCATGGTTCATCATAAATTTCGCAAAAAAAAAGGAAAGAGACATGCAAGCGTTATTGGGCCGCGCCATGGCACTCGGATTGAGCCTGGGGCTACTGGCGGCAGCGCCTGCCCAGTCCGCCGGATATCCGGATCGTGCCGTGACCATCGTGGTGCCTGCCTCGCCAGGCGGCGGCGGCGATTTCACCGCGCGGCTGCTCGCCGACGGCCTGACCGCGGCCCTGGCCCAGAGCGTTATCGTGGAAAACCGTGCCGGCGCCAGCGGCAATATCGCCGCTCAATATGTAGCACGAAGCCAACCGGACGGCTACACCCTGCTGCTGGCCTATTCCGGCACCCACGTGGTCAACCCCGTGCTGTTCGACAATCTGCAGTGGGATCCCATCAAGAGCTTCGCGCCGGTGGCGTTGACGATCACCGCTCCGCAAGTCATCGTAGCCAACAAGAACATGCCCGTGGCGACCCTGAAAGAACTGGTCGACTACGCCAAGCAGCACCCTGGCGAGATCAACTATGCGTCGTCCGGTGTCGGCACCATGCAGCACATCGGCGCCGAACTGCTGGCGCTGCGCACCGGCACCAAGATGACCCACGTTCCGTACAAGGGCGCGGGCGCCGCGATGACGGACCTGCTGTCGGGACAGATCGGCCTGCTGGTCACCACGCCTCCAGCCGTGGTGGGCTATCTGCGCTCGGGCTCGCTGCGGGCGCTGGCCATAGCCAGCAAGCGGCGCCATCCGATGCTGCCCGATGTGCCGACCACCGCCGAGGCGGGCGTGCCCAATGTCGAACTGGACGCCTGGTTTGCTCTCTATGCGCCAGCGGGGACCCCGCAAGCGGCGATCGACCGCTTGGCGGCGGCCGCCCAGGCGGTCGTCGAAAGCGACAACTTCAAGCAGCGCGCGGAACAAGCCGGAACCTATGCGACCTTCATGGGACCTGCCGGACTCGACGACTTCACGCGTTCGGAATTGAAGTATTGGACAGATGCCATCGGCCAGGCCGGAATCAAGGTGGAGTGAGCCATGCCCTTTCATCACGCCGCCGACCTGCGGCTCTTTTACCGGCTGGATGGCCGGCCCGACCGCCCCCTGCTGGTACTGGGCAATTCGCTTGGCACGGACATGTTCATGTGGGAACCTCAGATGGAGGCTTTGACCGCCCACTATCGCGTGCTGCGCATCGATACCCGGGGCCATGGCGCAAGCGACGTCAAGCAAGGCGACGCCCGTATCGAGGACCTGGCGCACGACCTGCTGGCCGTAGTCGATGCGCTGGGGACCGATCACTTTGCATTCTGCGGCCTGTCGCTGGGAGCCATGGTGGGACAGTGGCTGGCCATCCATCAGCCGAATCGCCTCACCCGGCTTGTGCTGTCGAACGCGTCGGCGCATCTTCCTTCGCGTGAATCCTGGTCGGACCGCATGGCGTTGGTCAGGCGCGAAGGCATGGCGGCCCTCACGGATACCGTGATGGCGCGCTTCTTTTCCCAGGCATATCGCGACCGGAACGAGCCATTCTTCCACTCGATGCGCACCAGTTTTGCGTCGATGCCGGCCGAAGGCTATGCCGCCTGCTGCGCCGCCGTGCGCGACGCCGATTTTCGCCCGCGGCTGCCGCACATCGCCATGCCGACGCTGGTGATTGCCGGGGCGCTGGACACCGCGACCCCCGCCGATGTGCACGGACAGCCACTGCGCGAACGGATTCCGGGGGCCCAATGGGCGCTGTTGCAGGCCGGGCATATCGCCAATGTCGAACAGCCGCAAGCCTTCAATCGCGCCGTCCTGGATTTCCTGCGTGCCTGACCGCGCCGCCAGACCCCGCTTTCTTCCAACCAAACAATCTTACTTGGAGACCTTGCATGGCAGACCAGATGTATGAAGAGGGCATGAAAATCCGCCGGAAGATATTGGGCGACGCCCACGTTGATCGCGCCAATGCGCGCATCACCGGCGTGAGCCGGGAATTCCAGGACCTGATCACCCGCTATGGTTGGGGTGAAATCTGGACAAGGCCGGGCTTTGACCACCGTACCCGCCGCATCCTGGTACTGGGCACCATGATGGGCCTGGGCCGGTGGGAAGAGTTCCGCATGCACCTGCGGGCTGCCTTGCAGGCTGGGATGTTGCTGACCGATATCAAGGAAATATTCCTCCAACAAGCCATTTACTGCGGCTTGCCCGTCACTAATACAGCCTTCCACCACCTGGAAGACATCATGGCGGAACTGCAGGCTGAAGGAGTGGCCATCCAGGGACTGGAGGACCAGTAAAGAAAGCGACCATCGAAGCAGTGCAAGGCACTGTCCGGCGACGGCGGGGCTTGCCCCGGCGCCGGCGGCGCCCGCAATAACGACAATAGTGCCAAAGCGCACCAGCATCGGAAGGAGACACTTCATGTACATCAAATCACTGGTCGGACTGGCGCTGGCCGGCGTTCTCGCCGCCACGCCGGCCGCGCGGGCCCAGGATGCCCCTATACACATCATCGTGCCGCTGGCCAGCGGCGGCGGCACCGACGTGCTGGCCCGCGTCATCGCCGCCAAGATGCGCGACAGCCTGGGCCAAAACGTCATCGTGGAAAACCGCGCGGGCGCGGCCGGCAACATCGGCGCCGAGGCCGTATACCGGGCAGCGCCCGACGGGCATACCCTGCTGTTCACCCAGCCGGGGCCGCTGGTTGTAAACCAGTGGCTATATGCCCGGCTCGGCTTCAAGCCGGAGCGATTCGAACCGATTGCCATGGCCTCGTTGCAAGACATCATGCTCGCGATCGGGCCACAGGTTCCGGCCAGCACACTGCCCGAACTGATCGCCTATGCGAAAGCCAATCCCGGCAAGCTCAATTACGGCTCCAGCGGGGTCGGCAGCGCGCCGCATCTCGCCGCGGAGCTATTCCAATCAATGGCCGGTATAAAAATGGAGCATGTTCCCTACAAGGGCAGTTCGGAATCCATGAATGCCACGCTGGGCGGCCAGGTCGACCTGACCTTCTTCGCCTTCAGTTCAGCTCTGCCCCACGCGCGCGCCGGCAAGCTGCGCGCATTGGCGGTTGGCGGCGCCAAGCGCAATCCGCAATTGCCTGACGTTCCCGCTATTGCGGAAGTCCTGCCCGGCTACGACGCGGCATCATGGACAGCCATGGTGGCGCCGCCCGGAACGCCCGAAACGGTAACGGAGCGGCTGGCGCAGGCAGTGCAGCATGCGCTCAAGCAACCCGACGTGCAGCGCCGCCTGATCGATGCCGGCGACGAGCCGGTATTCATGACGCGCAAGGAAATGGGCGATTATCTGGCGCAGGAACGCAAGCGCTGGCAGGAAGTGATACAAGCTGTCGGTATCCAGGCCGAGTAGCGCGTCCGTCCGGCATCGGCCCGGGTCCGTCTGCTTGAAGGAGTGAAGGCATGCCATCCCTGATCGAAGATGTCGCCCGCCATGTCGCCGGCATACGCTATGAAGAGATGCCCGCCGAAGATATCGCGAGCATTCGCCGCCTGGTATTGGACACCCTGGGCTGCGCCCTGGGCGCGGCGCACTGCGCGCCCGCGCGCGAACTGTCGGAGTGGCTGCGGCCGCCGGGCGGGCCGCAGGACGCGGCCTCCCTGATCGGCAGCGGCCGCGCCTGCAGCCTTGACAGCGCCATCCTGTTCAACGGGGCGCTAGTCCGGTACCTGGATTTCATGGACGTCTACTGGTCGCGCGACATCTGCCACCCCAGCGAGAATATTCCCGCGGCCCTCGCGGCCGCCGAGGCCGCCCACTGCGACGGACGGCAGCTGATAGAAGCCATCGCCACCGCCTACGAGGTTCAGATACGGCTGGCCGACGCCTTTTCGCTACAGGACATGCACATGCACCACGTAAGCGCGGCCGGGTTTGTCGTGCCGCTGGTGCTGGGAAAACTCTGGCGGCTGCCTGCCGACCAACTGGCGCATGCTTGCGCGCTGGGAGGATTCCGGCACCTGACACTGGCCTCGCTGGTCGAAGGCCGCTTGAGCATGGCCAAGGCAGTCGGTTATGCATTACCCGCATCGGAATGCGTGCTGACGACGCGGCTGGCGGCGCGCGGCTTTACCGGACCGCTCGAGGCACTTGAAGGCCTGTGGCGCAGCGGCGGCGCACGCCATGCCTCGAGCTTGCGCGACGCACTCGATTTGTCTGCGGGCACAGGCCGCGCCAGGCGTGTCAGCTTGAAACAGTTCCCCGTGCAGTTCGCGTTGCAGGCGCCTGTGGAAGCTACATTGAAATTGCGCCATGAACTGGGTGCGGCAGCGGATGGAATGCGCGCGCTGCAGGTCGAAGTGCCCGAAAAAGTGTTCCGCAGCACGGCGGACCCGGCCAAATTCAAGCCCGAAAACCGTGAAACGGCCGATCACAGCCTGCCCTGCTGCGTGGCGATGGCCTGGCTCGACGCCCGCCTGGACGCCCGTCAGTTCGACACCGGCCGCTGGCGCAGCCCGGAGGTTCAGGCCTTGATGCAGCAGTTGCGCATCGTAGCTGCGCCCGAGCTGGAGCAGCAGTGGCCCCGGGGCCGCCCGGCGCGCATCACCGCGCAATTGCAGAACGGCTCGACCCGCACGGCATTGGTAGACATCCCGCTGGGCGATGCCGGAAGGCCCATGAGCGATGCCGACATCGAAAGTAAATTCCTGGACCTGGCCGAGCCGGTATGGGGGCGGGCACGCGCCGGCGAAGTGATCCAGATGGTTGCAGCCCTGGACGAACTGCCGGATATCGGCGCATTGTGCCGAATGCTGGCCGCGCCCGGCGCGGCGCGTTGAACGGCTGCCGGCCTGGCTGGCGCCGCCGGCTCAGGCTGGCGGACTGGCCTGGCGCTGCAAGACCGTGGTGTAGCTGAAACGGTCGGCAGGCTGCAGGCTGACTGCCACCTCGAACAAGGTGCTCGACTGGTCGTAGTACTGGCGCACGAATTCCAGAGCGTGGTCGCCCTCCTGGGCGCTCAGCTTGTCGGCCAGCTCGGCTGGCACGCCCACCGCCCGCACGGTCTGCCGCACTTCCTTGACCACCGCACCGGTCATTTCACAAATCAGATCGCATATCAAGCTCTGGCTGCGGCGCAGCGAGCGCCTGATACGCGCGGCGTCGGCGGCCCGCACGTACACATTCGACCAGGCCAGCGGATAGGCGGGCGCGACGGGATTCATGCGCGAAGTCTGGATCTCGGTCCAGCGCGAGCCTGGCGGGCACCCCAGGCGGGCGCTCATGTCGATGTCGATGACCAGATCACGTACGCTGTGGACCACCCGTTGCGCATCGGCGCCATATTGCACCAGCTCTTCGAGCGTGGAGATGGTCGGCCCGTATTCGGGATTGCGCGGCACCGCGGACTCGACCCGGGTGCCGGCGCGCTTGCGGCGAGAAATCAGGCCCAGCGCCTGTATCTGGTCCAGCGCCGCGCGGACGGTACCCCGGCTGACGCCGTACTTTCCGGCCAACTCGAGCTCGCCTGGCAGGCTGGCGCCTACGGGATAGAGCCCTGACGAAATGTCATTGAGCAACCGTTTCGTCAACGCAACGTAGCGCGGCTCCATGGGGCCATCCTTCCCTGACCAGTTCATCGGCAAGCCGCGATTTTATCGTCATATGGCAGGCAGGCCAAAGCCGCGCATGCGGTCGACCATCTGGGGGGCCGCCCCCAGATAGTTGGCGGGATCGCAGAGCCTATCGATGGCGGCACGGTCCAGATGCGCCAATATGCGCGGCTCGCGCGCCAGCACATCGGCCAGCGGACAACGCGCGGCCATGGCCGCGCGGCAGGCGTCATAGACCAGGTCATGGGAAACCTGGCGTCCCAGGTGCCGGGCCAGGCCCATCATCACGGCCTCGGACACGATCAGGCCGCCGGTCAGGTCCAGGTTGCTGCGCATGCGTTGCGTGTCGACCTCGAGGCCGCCCAGCATGAACTTCGCCTGCCGCAGCGACCCGGCAGTCAGCACGAAGGATTCGGGAATGGCCGACCATTCGATGTGCCAGGGGCCGGTGGCGCGCTCGAAGTCCTGCACCAGCGCATCCAGGGCCAGGCCGGCGTGCTGGCGCACGGTCTTGGAAGCGCTGAGCATCAGCTCGCACGAGATCGGGTTGCGCTTCTGCGGCATGGTGCTGGACGCGCCTCGGCTTTTGACAAACGGCTCGAAGGCCTCGGCAATCTCGTTGGTCATCATCAGCATGATGTCCAGCCCGATCTTGCCCAGGGAGCCGGCGACCAGACCCAGGAATTGCACCGCCTCGGCCAGACCGTCGCGCGCCACGTGCCAGGTGACCGGCGCCGTGTGCAAGCCCAGATCATGCATCAGTGCCTCGTGCACCGCCAGCCCCTGCCCGCCCAGCGAGGCCAGCGTGCCGGCCGCGCCGCCGAACTGCCCCACCAGCACGCGCGGACGCAGCTGCGCCAGCCGCTCGCGATGGCGGCGTACCATCAGCAGCCACACTGCGGCCTTGTACCCGAACGTGACGGGCAGTGCATGCTGCAGGTGGGTACGGCCAGCCATCGGCGCGTCTCGATAGCGCTGCGCCAAGGCATCGAGAATGCCGTCCAGCTCCGCGAGATCCGCCTCGATCAAGTCCAGCGCGTCGCGCACCTGCAGCACCGTCGCGGTGTCCATGATGTCTTGCGTGGTGGCTCCCCAGTGCAGGTATTCGCCGTCGGGTCCGCACATCCGGGCAAGCTGGCGCACCAGCGGCAGGATGGGATAGCCCACGATCTCGGTTTCGGTCTTGAGTACGTCCAGATCCAGGCGCGAGGCATCGGCGCGGGCGGCAATGGTGTCCGCCGCCGCCCGCGGGATGATGCCCAGGCCGGCCTGCACACGCGCCAGCGCCACCTCTGTCTCGACATAGCGGCGCAGCGTGGCCGCGTCGTCAAATACGGCGCGCATCGCGGCAGTGCCGAACATATCTTTGAAGATGGAAGATTCGATCACGGAAATAGGCATGGTGTGCGTGCTGTTCAGATTCAGGAAAAACCGGCGCATCCCGCGGATAGAGCCGGCCGGGAGATTACTGCAGCTTGATGCCGGCGTCCTTGATGACCTTGGCCCAGAGCGTCGTTTGCTGCTTGATATAGTCCATAAAGCCGGAAGGCGTGGACGGTGTGGGGATGTAGCCCAGGCTTTCCACGGTCTTGACGAACTTGGGGTCGGCCAAAGACTCGGACACGGCCTTGTTCAGCACGCCAATGGCCTCATCGGGTGTGCCGGCCGGAGCCAGCAGTCCATACCAGCCCTGCACCTCATAGCCTTTCAGGCCGGCTTCCTGCACGGTGGGCGTATCCGGCGCCAGCGC
Source organism: Bordetella petrii (assembly GCA_017745595.1). Classification (GTDB taxonomy): domain Bacteria; phylum Pseudomonadota; class Gammaproteobacteria; order Burkholderiales; family Burkholderiaceae_B; genus Bordetella_A; species Bordetella_A petrii_C. The sequence continues at coordinate 53,841 of WMBV01000018.1, read as the reverse complement.
CAGGCGCTGCGGGCTGGTGACGGCCACCAGATGCAGTTTTCCGGCCTTCGCCAAATGCAGCGAATCGGGGCCGGCAAATACCGCGTCGACCTCGCCGCCCATGGCCGCCGTAACCGAGGGGCCACCGCCCTTGTATGGAACATGCAGCAGCTTCACGCCTGCCGTGGTGGCGAACAATTCGGTCGCCAGGTGGCTGGTGTTGCCGTTGCCCGCCGACGCCACCGACAGACGCCCCGGGTGTTCTTTGGCGTACTGGATGAACTCAAGCACCGTCTTGGGCGGAAACTCGGGATTGGTATATAGCGCCAGCGGCAGCTTGGCCACCATCGATATGGGCGCGAAGTCTTTCACTGAATCGTAGGGCAGGTTCGAATACAAGCTGGGATTGATGGCGTGCGCGGCCAGCACCATCACCATGGTATAGCCGTCCGGCTTGGCACGCGCCACGTACTGGGTCGCAATGGAGCCGCCGGCGCCGGGCTTGTACGCCACCACCACCGGCACTCCCAACCGCTCTTGCATGGCGGCTGACAACGGCCGCGCCACGGCGTCGGCGGTTCCTCCCGGCGGATACGGAATGATCATTTCCACGGCGTGTTCGGGAAATCCCGCGGCGCTGGACGCCGTGGCCAGCGTCAGCGCGACGGCGCCGAGCAAGTGCTTGAATAGCTGCTTCATTGTTCTTGTCTCCTGGTGCAATGCATTTCTCAGATAAAAAACAGCTGATCGGAAAAAACCAGCGGCGCTTCGGTAGCGGACTGCAACATCTCGCGCGTCAGGCCCTCGGCCATGGCGCGTACGACAAAACCTCGCCCGCGGTCGACGTCGATGATCGCCATGTCGGTGTACACAACGTGGACGACGCCCTTGCCCGTCAGCGGGAACGTGCAGGCACGCAGCAGCTTGGGGCGCCCATCGCGGGTGGTGTGCTCCATCACGACGATCACTTTGCGGGCGCCGGCCACCAGGTCCATGGCCCCGCCGATGCCGGGTACGGCCTCGGTATCGTTGGTGGCCCAACTGGCGATGTCTCCTGCGTTCGACACCTGGAACGCGCCAAGGATGGTGGCGTCCAGGTGGCCGCCGCGCATCATGGCAAACGATAGCGACTGGTCGCTGATCGAGGCCCCCGGAATGAGCTGCAGGCGCGCCTTGCTGGCGTTGATCAGGTCCTCGTCGCCCGCATCGCCGGGCGTGACGTCTTCAATGCCCAGGATGCCGTTCTCGCTGTGCAGGATGATTTCCTTGGAGGCATCGAGATACTTGGCCACCAGCGTGGGCATGCCCAGCCCGATGTTCACATAGCTGCCGGGCGCGATATCGGCAGCCACCAATTGCGCGACACGGTCGCGGCTCAGTTTTTTCGTGTTGCTCATAATCCGCTGTCCTTGCGCACGACCCGGCCGACGAAGATGCCGGGAGTCACGATGGTGTCGGGAGGAATCAAGCCCAGGGGCAGGATGTCGTCGACCTGGGCGATCGCCGTGGCCGCCGCCATGCACATCACCGGGCCGAAGCCGCGCGCGGCCAGGCGATAAGTCAGGTTGCCCCAACGATCGGCGTGATAGGCCTTGACCAGCGCGAAGTCGGCGCGCAGCGGCTCCTCTTGCACATAGCCCTTGCCCTGGTACACGCACTGCGGCTTGCCCTCGGCAACGGGCGTGCCATAGCCGGTGGGGGTATAGAACGGCCCGAGGCCGGCGCCCGCGGCTCGCATGCGTTCGAGCAGCGTGCCCTGCGGCACCAGCTCCAGTTCGATTTTCTTCTGCCGGTACAGCGCAGTGAAAACGTCCGCGCCCGATGATTTCGGATAGGTGCAGATCATCTTGCGCACGCGGCCGGCAGCCAGCAAGGCCGCCAGGCCGGTGGTGCCGGTTCCAGCGTTGTTGCTGATCACGGTCAGGTCGGTGGCGCCGTGTTCGATCAATGCATGCAGCAATTCGCGCGGCAAGCCCGAATCGCCAAAACCCGTCACCATTACCGAAGCACCGTCGCCGATGCCTGACACGGCATCGAGCAGGGAAGGAGAGATCTTGTTGATCATGTGTGTCTTCTGCCTGTGATGGACTGTCTGCTTGTCAGATGAGCTTTCATAGCGCGGCAGCGCTGCCCAGAATGGCCGTGGACTGGCTGGACAGCGTCGCGCCGTTGCCATGCACCAGAGCCACATCGACCGGCTGCTGGCGCTCGCCGGCCTGGCCGCGCAATTGGCGCACGGCCTCGATCACCAGGAACACCCCGTACATCCCCGGGTGGCCGAACGACAGCCCGCCTCCGTTGGTGTTGACCGGCAACCGACCACCGGGCGCGATGGCGCCATCACTGACAAAGCGGCCGCCCTCGCCCTTGGGGCAAAAGCCCAGGTCTTCCAGGAACAAGATGGTGTTGATCGTGAAGGCGTCGTAAAGGCAAAGCAGATCCACGTCTCGCGGCGACAAGCCGGCCATGCGCAACGCGCGCGGCCCCGACTCGGCCGCCGCGGTCGTCGTCAGATCTTCCATGCTGGAAATCTGCCGGTGCCAGACGGCGGTGGCGCTGCCCAACACATACGCGGGCGGGTGCGGCAGGTCCCGGGCCCGGTCGCCGCGCGCCAGCACGAAAGCCCCCGCCCCGTCGGTCAACAGGCAGCAATCGCGTACGGTCAGCGGATCACACACCATGCGCGCATCCAGCACATCCCGAATCGACAGCGGATCCCGCGCATATGCCTCGGGATTGAGCCGGGCCCACGCGCGCGCCGCCACCGCCACCTCGGCCAACTGCTCGCGGGTCGTGCCGTACTGCCCCATGTGGCGCGCGGCCGCTAGCGCATAAGCGCTGATAGGCTGCATCGGTTCGTAGGGCGTTTCGTAGGGCTGCGGGTCCAGTACCTGGCGCATCTTTCCCACGGCGGCGCGATTCACCGAGCCTGTCCGCTGGGTGCTGCCATAGCAGACCAGCACCGCGTTGCACTCACCCGCCATCAACGCCTGTACGGCCGGCAGCAAGTGGGCCACGAAGCTGGAGCCGCCCAGCATGGTGCTGTCGATGAAAGCCGGCCTGATGCCCAGGTACTCGGCCACCGGCATGGCCCACATCGTGGCCGACGCGCTGCAAGTACACAGGCCGTCTATGTCGGACATGCGCAGCCCGGCATCGGCCACGGCGCGCGCGGCAGCCTGCGCCAGGATTTCCATCTCGGTATGGCCGTGCGCCGCGCCGAGCCCGGCCTGGCCCACGCCCACCACGGCGGCGGCGCCGCGCAATGCATTTCCGCTCATCGTGCGCCCTCCAGCAATTCGAACACGACCAGGGCCTGCTCGCCCTCGCGGCGCACTTGCGCTCGCACACGGTCGCCGATGTCCGGCGCCGCGGGATCGACGCCTTCGACCCGGCTCATCATGCGCACGCCCTCGTCCAGATCGACCAGGCACAAATTGGCGTCCCCGCCAGCCTGCGCCGGGCGGCGCATCACAGTGGTGGCATGGATCGTACCCAAGCCTGACGGGGCAACCCAGTCGAACTTCTGTCCACCGCAGAACGGGCAGACGATGCGCGGGTAGAACACGGCCCTGCCGCAATCGCAACAACGCGGAATGCGCCAATCGCCCTCCCGCAAATAGTGGAAATACGTCTGTTCGGGACCACGCGGGCCCGGCTGGCCGGATGCGTCGGCCAGACTTTCTGGTGCTGACATATGGCTTGTCTCACGGAAAGGTTTCAGATGGGGTCTCAGCTCACTACGTTGGGAGAGCGTTGCAGGGCATGGAAACTGGCTTGAGGGCCGTCTATCCGCCCCGGAACCTCAGCATCACCGGCCCGTTTATTTGTATGAACTTTATATTAAGTTCGAACATATTAACCGTCAACCGACATGACCGGCCGGCTGTTTTCGGGTATTCCCCTAGTCTTTTTACCAACCAAGCACTTGCTTTGTGTACCTTGGCCGTGCCATATTCCTCGGCAACGCCAAACGGTTCTTGCCCCTTGACCATGACATCCATCCCCCGCGAACGCATCCTTCGAGCAGCTGCCAGCCAATTCCGCCAACACGGATACAAAGGCACCACGGTTCGCGACATCGCCCAGGAAGTCGGCATTCTTTCGGGCAGCCTGTTCCATCACTTCAAGAGCAAAGAAGAAATCCTGGTGGAGATCATGCGGCAGGCATTCCTGGATATTTGCGAAATGCACGAATCCCTGCTGGCTCGCGAAACCGACCCACTCAAGCAACTGCGCGGACTGGTCCGCAACGAGCTCGACGTCATGATCACCGACGTGCACCGCGACTATCACGCCGTGCTGTATTTCGAATGGCGCGAGGCGCCCGAGGCCTCCATGCCCGAACTGCGGGCGCTGCGCAAGCGCTTCCAAGGCTGCTGGCTGCAAGCCCTGCGAGGCTGCTACGAGATCGGCCGCCTGCGCTGCGAGCCCGACATGGCCGAACGCATCATCAATGGCGCCATGCGCGGCGTCATGACTTGGTTCCGCCAAGGCGGCCGCTACACCACGGAAGAGCTCTGCGACCTGTTCGTCCACTTATTCACGGACTAGCGCCTGCGCTCGTCACGCAACTTCGTAAAAGCACAAGAGACATCGAATGAAAGAAGCCGTCATCGTTTCTACCGTACGAACCCCCATCGGCCGCGCATTCCGTGGCGCCCTGAATAACATCAAATCTCCTTCGATGATGGCGCACGCCATCAAGCACGCCGTGGCGCGCTCGCGCCTCGAAGGCGGAGAAATCGACGACGTCATCATCGGCTCGGTGCTGACCGCTGGCACCGCCGGCGGCAACCTGGCCCGCCTCGCCGCGCTGGCCGCCGGCCTGCCGGACACCGTATCCGGCCAGACCATGGACCGCCAATGCTCTTCGAGCCTCATGGCCATCGCCACCGCCGCCAAGCAGATCATGGTCGACGGCATGAAGGCGGTAGTCGCCGGCGGCCAGGAAAACATCTCCGCCGTGCAGAACGATTACTTCCCCTGGACCGTCAAAGAGGCCGATCCCCAGGTGATCGCTGCCGCGCCGCATGCTTATATGCCTATGCTCGAGACAGCGGAACTCGTATCCAGGCGCTATGGCATCACGCGCGAAGCCCAGGACGCCTACTCGCTGCAATCGCAGCAGCGCACCGCCCAGGCCCAGGCCGCCGGCCTGTTCGACGAAGAAATCGTGCCCATCACAACCACGATGAAAGTCGTCGACAAAGAAACCAAGGCTGTCAGCCACAAAGACGTCACCCTCTCCCGCGACGAAGGCAACCGCGCCGACACCACGCTCGAGGGCCTGCGGCAGCTCAAGCCAGTCATTGAAGGCGGCGTGGTCACCGCCGGCAACGCCAGCCAGCTCTCCGACGGCGCCTCGGCCTGCGTGCTGATGGACCGCCAGCTGGCCGAAAGCCGCGGCTTGCAGCCCCTGGGCATCTACCGCGGCATGGCAGTGGCCGGCTGCGCCCCGGAAGAAATGGGCATCGGCCCGATCCATGCCATTCCCAAGCTGCTGGCGCAACACGGCCTCAAGATCGGCGACATCGGCCTGTGGGAGCTCAACGAGGCCTTTGCCTGCCAGGTAGTGTATTGCCGCGATCATCTGGGCATCGATCCGGCCATTTATAACGTCAACGGCGGCGGCATCTCCATCGGCCATCCCTACGGCATGACGGGCGCCCGCCTGGTCGGACATGCCCTCATCGAAGGCCGCCGGCGCGGCGCACGTCATGTGGTCGTGGCGATGTGCGTGGGAGGCGGCATGGGCGCGGCTGGTCTGTTCGAGGTGGCGTGATGCCGTCCTTGATTCTTTCACGGCGCGATCTCGACTTCCTGCTGTTCGACTGGCTGCAAGCGCAGTCCCTGTGCGATCGCGCGCGCCACGCCGACCACAGCCGCGAAACCTGCTCGGCGGCGCTCGACGCCTATGCCGCCATCGCCGAAGACTTCTTCGCCCCGCACAATAAGAAAAGCGATCAGAACGAGCCCGAGTTCGACGGCGAGCAGGTCACGATCATTCCCGAGGTGGGAGAGGCGCTGCGGGCCTTCTCCGAGGCAGGCCTGATGGCCGCCCGCCAGGACTACGATCTGGGCGGCATGCAGCTGCCCTTCGTGGTCGAACGCGCCGGCATGGCTCACATGATGGCAGCCAACGTCGCTACCGCCGGCTATGTCTTCCTGACAGTCGCCAACGCCGAACTGCTGCTGGCATACGGCTCGCCCGAGCAGATCGATCGCTATGTGCGCCCCATGATGACGGGCCGCTTCCTGGGCACCATGTGCTTGTCCGAACCGCAAGCCGGCTCATCTCTGGCCGATATCCGCACCCGCGCCGAACCGCAACCGGACGGCAGCTACCGCCTGTTCGGCAACAAGATGTGGATCTCCGGCGGCGAGCATGGAATCTCCGAGAATATCGTGCACCTGGTACTGGCAAAGATACCGGGGCCCGATGGCAGGCTGCCGCCCGGTGTACAGGGAATTTCACTTTTTCTGGCGCCGCGCCGGCTGCTCGACGCGCAAGGCCGCGCAGGCGAACGCAACGACATTGCGCTGGCCGGCCTCAACCACAAAATGGGCTACCGCGGCCTGCCCAACTGCCTGCTCAATTTCGGCGAAGGCCTTGCCCGTCCCGCCGGCAAGGCGGGCGCCAAGGCTTGGCTGATCGGCGAGCCCGGCAAAGGTCTGGCCCACATGTTCAAGATGATGAACGAGGCCCGCATCGCTGTCGGCCTGAGCGCCGCCGCACTGGGCTATACCGGCTATCTGCATGCGCTGGAATACGCCAGGCAGCGCCCCCAGGGCCGCCTACCTGCCGACAAGCGCCCCGACCAGCCCATGGTGCCGCTGATTCAGCATTCCGACGTGCGCCGCATGCTGCTGGCCCAGAAGGCCTATGCCGAGGGTGGCCTGGCCCTGGCCCTCTACAGCGCACGCCTCATCGACGAACAGCTCACCGCCGAAACGCCCGAAGCACGCCATCGCGCGGAGCGCCTGCTGGACCTGCTCACACCGGTCACAAAGAGCTGGCCTTCGGAATGGTGCCTGCGCGCCAACGATCTGGCTATCCAAGTACACGGCGGCTATGGCTATTCGCGTGAGTACAACGTCGAGCAGTTCTACCGCGACAACCGCCTCAACCCCATCCACGAAGGCACCTTCGGAATCCAGTCGCTCGATCTGTTGGGGCGCAAACTGGGGCAGCACCAGGGCGAGCCGCTGCAAGATCTGGACGCGCGCATCGGTGCCAGCATCGCGCAGGCCCGCCGGACCGACCGCCTGCGCAACGACGCCGACAAACTCGAACAGGCATGGACCGCGGTACGAGACGCCGGTCTGGCCCTGCTCGACATCGACGACATCAACACGCGCCTGGCAAACTCCGCGCCCTACCTGCAAGCTTTCGGCCATACGGTGGTGGGCTGGATCTGGCTCGAACAGGCGCTTGCAGCCACGCAGAAACTGGCGCTCGCTACGGACCAGGACAGCCGGCATTTCTACCGGGGCAAGCTGCAGGCCTGCACCTACTTTCAATGTTGGGAGCTGCCCAAGGTGGCCGCCTGGCTGCGCGTACTGGACCCGGTCGACCGGACATGCCTGGACATGGAGAATGCCTGGTTCTGAAAACTGAAATCGCGTCACTCAAAAAAACACAGGAGACATCGCGTGGAATTTTTCATAATCACCTTGCTCAACAGCATCAGCTACGGACTGTTGCTGTTCATGCTGTCGTCGGGCTTGACCCTGATTTTCAGCATGATGGGGGTACTCAACTTCGCCCATGCCAGCTTCTACATGCTGGGCGCGTACTTCGGCTACATGCTGAGCAATCTCATGGGCTTCTGGCCCGCGCTGTTCATCGCGCCCCTGATGGTTGGCGCGCTGGGCGCGGTCATCGAGCGCTTTGGCTTGCGCACCGTGCACAAGTACGGCCACGTCGCCGAACTGCTGTTCACCTTCGGCATTTCGTACCTGGTGGTCGAGATCGTACAACTGATATGGGGCCGCTCCGCCGTTCCCTATAGCATTCCCCCCGAACTCGACGGCCCGCTATTCACTCTCTTCACCACCTCCTTTCCCAAGTACCGCGCCTTCATGGTCGCGGTGGCGCTGGCAATGCTGGCCAGTATCTATCTGCTCCTTACCCGTACCCGCGTAGGCCTGGTCATCCAGGCCTCGCTCACGCATCCACGCATGGTCGAGTCGCTGGGCCATAACGTGCCGCGCGTCTTCATGATGGTCTTCGGCGGCGGTTGCGTGCTGGCCGGACTCGCTGGCGTCGTAGGAGGCAGCGCCTTTGTCACCGAACCGGGCATGGCCGCCACCCTGGGCACCGTGATCTTCGTGGTCGTGGTGGTGGGCGGCATGGGTTCGCTCGTCGGGGCGCTGTTGGCCTCGCTGCTGATCGGCGTGATCCAGACGTTTTCCGTGGCGATCGACCAGTCGCTGGCCGGCGTACTGCAAGCCGCTGGCCTGGACATCACCAGCAACACCTTTGGCGCTGCCGTGATGAACGTACCGCTGTCGAACGTAGCTCCCATCTTGCCCTATGCGCTGCTGGTGCTGATCCTGATCTTCCGGCCGCGCGGCCTCCTGGGCAATCGTGAAGGATGAGCAGCATGGCGCAACATACCCAAGACACTTTCTTTTCGCGGATGCTTCCCTGGGCGGGCTTTGCCGCCCTGCTCGTCATCATGCCGCTGGCCTTCCCGTCGTCGGGTTCGCTCTCGCTTTTCTCGCAGATGGGCACGGCCATGGTCTTCGGCCTGTCGTACAACATGCTGCTGGGCCAGGGCGGCATGCTGTCCTTCGGTCATGCGGTGTACTCGGGCCTGGGCGGCTTCTGGGCGGCGCACGCCATGAACTATGCCGGCGAAGGATTGATCTGGCTGCCCCTGCCGTTCGTCCCCTTGGCAGGCGGCCTCGCCGGCATGGCTTTCGCCGTGCTGATCGGCTATGTCACAACGCGCAGGTCGGGCACCACCTTCGCCATGATCACCCTGGGCCTGGGACAAATGGTGTTCGCCTGCGCCCTGATGTTCCCGGACTTCTTCGGCGGCGAAGGCGGCATCTCCACCAACCGCGTTTATGAACCCGAATTGCTGGGCTTGAATTTCGGTCCACAACTTCAGGTATACGGCCTGATCGCGGCGTGGCTGTTTCTTTCCACTCTGGGCATGTACGGCTTTACCCAGACCCCGCTGGGACGCATCATCAATGCCGTGCGCGACAACCCGGAACGCGCCGCTTTCATTGGCTACGACACCCGCTGGGCACGCTATCTCACCCTGATCATCTCGGGTTTCTTCGCGGGTATCGCTGGCGCACTCAACGCCATCAACTTCGAAATCGCATCGGCCGACATTCTCAGCATCGCCCAATCCGGCACGGTGTTGCTGTTCACCTATATCGGCGGGATCGGCAACTTCGTCGGCCCCATCGTCGGCGCGGCCATCGGCGTGCTCATGACGGTGCGATTATCCGACTACAGCACGGCCTGGCATCTGTATCTGGGCCTGCTGTTCATCGTAGTCGTGATGTACCTGCCCGGCGGCGTCACCAGCCTGGCTGCGCCGGCTCTGCGTCTCATGCGGCACCCTCATGCCGCCCGCCTGGCCCTGCCCGGCCTGTGCACCCTGCTGACCGGCATCTTCAGCTTGACTTCCCTGGTCATGCTGATCGAGATGCTTTACCACCGCGATAGCGGCGCCGACGCGCCCCTGTCGCTGTTCGGCCTGACGATCGACATCAGCCAGTCCATGCCCTGGATCGGCGCTGTCGTCGCGCTGGCGGCGGGCCTGCTGGCCTTGCGCTTTGGCGTGCAATGGTGCCGCGGCGTCCTGGGCGGCCCTGGCACCGGCGCCGTCATGGACATGAATGGAGATATGGCATGAGCGAATACGCGCTGGAACTCAAAGGCGTGCGCAAAAGCTTCGGTGTCACGGAAATCATCCGTGGAGCCTCGCTACAGGTGCCGCGCGGCGAACGCTATGCCGTCATCGGCCCAAACGGAGCAGGCAAGTCCACACTGTTTCACCTGATCTCCGGGCGCTTTCCGGTCAGCTCGGGAGAAATCCGCCTTAACGGCGCGCGCATCGACGCCCTGCCCCCCGAGCTGATCAATCGCCGCGGCCTGTCGCGCAGTTTCCAGATCACCAACATCTTTTCCAACCTGTCCGTGTACGAAAACCTGCTGTGCTCGGTGCTGTGGTCCAAGGGCTATCGCTATGCGTTCTGGCGCCGCCTGAGCAAACTGCGCGACGCCCATGAACGCGCCAACGAGGTGCTGGCCATCATCGGCCTGGAGGCGCGGCGCGACGTGCCCGGGGCCTTGCTCACCTACGCGGAGCAACGCGCGCTGGAAATCGGCATCACCGTCGCCTGCGACCCCGAGGTCATCCTGCTGGACGAGCCCACTGCCGGCATGAGCCGCTCGGAAAGCGATGCGGCAGTCGAACTGATCCGCAGAGTCACCGAAGGCAAAACGCTGCTCATGGTCGAACACGACCTGAGCGTGGTGTTCGGCCTGGCAGACAAGATCGCCGTGGTGGTCTACGGCGAGGTGATCGCCTGCGACACGCCCGCGAGCATCCGGGCCAATGCGCAAGTGCAGCGAGCCTACCTGGGCGGGCACGAGCCTAAGGAGCAGCACTGATGAACATACTCGAAGTGCGGGACCTGCACGCCTACTACGACAAGAGCCACATCCTGCACGGCGTCAACATGCGGATGGCTCCCGGCGAAATCATCTGTCTGCTGGGGCGCAATGGCGTGGGCCGCTCCACTGCCATCAAGGCCATCGGCGGCCAGGTTCGCGCCACCGGCTCGGTGCGCTTCCATGGCGAAGAAATCCTCGGCCTCAAGGCCTTCGAGATCGCGCGCCTGGGCATCGGCTATGTCCCTGAGGCGCGCGAAATCTTCCCCACCCTGACCGTGGAGCAGAACCTGGCCCTGGGCAGGAAGAAAGGGCGCAACACCAGCTGGACCAAGGACGACATGTACGCCATGTTTCCGCGCCTGAAAGAGCGCCGCGACACGCCTGCCGGCGTGATGTCGGGCGGCGAACAGCAGATGCTCACCCTGTGCCGCACGCTCATGGGCAACCCGGATCTCATCATGATCGACGAGCCCACCGAGGGTTTGGCGCCCAAGATCATCGACCAGGTCGCCAATTATCTGCAAGAGCTCAAGAACCGAGGCATCTCGGTACTGCTCGTGGAACAGAAGCTCACCATCGCCCTGGACATCTCGCAAAGAGTGTACGTGATGGGCCACGGCAGCATCGTTTTCGAGGGCACGCCGGCCGCATTGCGCGGCAACCCCGAAATCCAGAGGGAATGGCTGGAGGTCTGACGCCACGCCCGCTCACTATCGCACCACCCGACCCATAGCGAGGAGACACCATGAGAATCAACCACCGTTCCACCCTGATCGCCGCCACCGTCGCATTGGCCGCCAGCGCCCTGCCCGCCCAGGCCGATGTCTTGCGCGTGGCCCTGATCGATCCGCTATCCGGCTCTTTCGCGGCCTTGGGCGAAAACCAGCTCAAGGGCTGGCAGTACCTCGGGAAGCTGGCCAACGAGCAGAAATGGGCTGGCGAGCACACCTTCGAATTCGTCGGTTTCGACAATAAGGCCAATGTGCAGGAAAGCCTGACCCAGCTCAAGCGCGCGATCGACCAGGGCTATCGCTACGTTGCCCAGGCCAACGGCTCTGGCGCCGGTCTGGCTCTGATCGACGCCATCAACAAGCACAATGCGCGCAATCCGGGCAAGGAGGTGATCTATATCAACCACGGCGCCATCGACCCGGAGCTCACCAATGGCAAGTGCAGTTTCTGGGAATTCAGCTTCGACTCCAACGTCGACATGAAGATGCAGGCCTTGGTGAACCACCTTGCACCCAACAAGGACATCAAGAAGGTCTTCATCATCGGCCAGAACTATGCGTTTGGCCGCGCGGTGAGCAAGGCCGCCAAGGAAATGCTCAAGGAGTCCCGTCCCGACATCGAAATCGTGGGCGACGACCTGCATCCCATCGGCGAGGTCAAAGACTTCGCTCCCTATGTGGCCAAGATCAAGTCTTCCGGCGCCGATACCATCATCACGGGCAACTGGGGCTCCGACCTGGCCTTGCTGATCAAGGCCGCGCGCGACGCCGGCGTCACGGCCAACTTCTACACCTACTATGCCGTGCTCAAGGGCGCTCCGACGTCCATGGGTGAAAGCGGCCTGGATCGCGTGAAGTACGTCGGCGTCTGGAACGTCAACAACAAGGGCTACGTCGGCCGCGATATCGCCGAAGGCTTCCACAAAGAGTACAACGACGACTACACCTGGATGCAGTCGTACTCGGCTGTCGCCATGCTGGCCAAGGCCGCCAAAGAGACCGACAGCGTGGATCCCGTCAAGGTCGCCGCCGCCATGGAGGGCATGACGGTGCAGAGCCTTAACGGCGAGGTCACCATGCGCGCCGATGACCACCAGCTGCAGCAGCCGCTTTACGTCGCCACTTGGTCCCGGACCAACGACACCGACGTGCAAGTCGAACAGGAGGGCCTGGGCATGGGTTGGAGGACCGACGAGGTAGTGCCGGCCGAGAAAGCGCAATTGCCCACGACCTGCAAGATGAAGCGCCCATCGTGAGCTGAGCCATGACGACCCGGATTCCCGAGAAAAGCCCCTGGGCCAGTCTGCACCCTCCCGCCTTCGACACGGGCGGCCAGTTCAAGGCGGGCATCCCCGATGCCCTGACCTTGTTTCGCCGGGCGGCCGAAGCGGGCGGGTCGCGGCCCGCTATCCACTACTTCGACGCCACCATCGACTATGCGCGGCTCGACGCCATGTCCGATGCCTTCGCTGCCTTCTTGCTGGAAAATGGCATCGCACCCGGCGACCGGGTGGCGCTTTACATGCAGAACATCCCGCAATTCGTGATCTGCATGCTGGGCGCCTGGAAAGCGGGTGCAATCGCGGTGAGCATCAACCCCATGAACCGCTCGCGCGAAGTGCGCCTGCTGCTGCAGGACTCAGGCGCGCGCGCGCTGGTCCTGCAGCGCGATCTGTATGCCGAAGTGGGGCGCGAGGTGTTGGCCGATTTCCCTGGCGTGCTGGCCGTGACCACCAGTCCGCGTGAATTCCAGCGCCGCGACGATCCTCGCGTCATGCCGGCCGACGGCCCGTCCGCCGGCCCCGGCGCCGTCGAACTGATGGACGCGCTGCGCACGCCTGTGGGCACGCATCCCTTGCGCCAGGCCGCCGCGCCGGATGAGACCGCCGTGCTGGTCTACACCTCGGGCACCACCGGCATCCCCAAGGGCGCGATGGTCACCCACAACAATATCGCCTTCAATGTCGAACTCTGGAACGCCTGGGTCGCCCTGAGCGACGGCACGCCTATCCTGGGGCTTGCCCCGCTGTTCCACATCACCGGCCTGGTCGCCGTCATCGCTTTTCCGTGGATCAAGCGCGCCCCCTCGATCCTGTCCTTGCGCTTTCATCCCGAGGTCGTGGCCGAGGCCGGCCGCGAGCACGGGGCCGGCTTCACCGTAGGCGCCATTACCGCCTTCATCGCCATGATGAACTCGCCCAGCATAGGCCCCGAGCATTTCGCCTCATTGGAATCGCTTTACACCGGAGGCGCGCCCGTTCCTGCCTCGGTGGCCCTGGCCTTCAAGCAGAAATTCGGCAAGACAATCCGCAACACCTACGGCCTCACCGAGAGCACGGCCCTGGCCGTGGGTGTGCCGCGGGACCGCGACACGCCGGTCGATGCCAATGGCGCCTATTCCATCGGCGTGCCGGTCTACGACACCGACGCCTACATCGCCGATGACGCGGGCCGGCCCCTGCCCCCTGGAGAAATAGGCGAAATCCTGCTGCGCGGCGCGCAGATCGTGCCCGGCTACTGGCAACGTCCCGACGACACGCAAGCGGCCTTCCACCAGGGCTTCTTACGCACCGGCGACGTCGGCTACATGAACGAAGACGGCTGGCTGTTCATCGTCGACCGCAAGAAGGACATGATCAACGCATCCGGCTACAAGGTCTGGCCCAAGGAGGTCGAGGACGTCATCTACTCGCACCCAGCCGTGTTGGAAGCAGCCGTCGTCGGTGTGCCCGACGGCTATCGGGGCGAAACCGTCAAGGCCGTGGTCAGCCTCAAGCCCGGCCATGCGCTCGCCGAACAAGATCTGATCGATTTCTGCAAGAAACAGATGGCCGCCTACAAATACCCCAGGCAGGTGGAAATCGTAGAAGAACTCCCCAAAACCTCCACCGGCAAGATCCTGCGACGCGCCCTGCGCCAACCCCCCCTTCTTTCGCCATGAACACATCCGTACGATTCGAGACCCAGCAATCCATCGGCGTCATCATCATCGACGCGCCGCCCGTCAATGCCATCTCCGCAGCCGTCACTGCCGGCCTGAACCAGGCTCTGGACCGCTTCGAAGCCGATGCATCGCTCGGCGCCTTGCTCGTCTGCTGCGACGGCAAGACCTTTGTCGCGGGCGGCGATATCCATGCCTTTGACGATCCCAGCTTCAGCACCGCTGCCCTCAATACCACTCTAGCGCGCATTGAGTCACAGACCCGCCCTGTCATCGCATCGCTGCACGGCCACACCCTGGGCGGCGGGCTCGAGCTGGCCATGGCCTGCCATTTCCGCGTGGCACAACCCGCCACCCGCCTGGGTTTTCCAGAAATCAAGCTGGGCATTTTCCCCGGCTCATTGGGCACGCAGCGCCTGCCCCGCCTGGTCGCCGTGGACACTGCCCTGCAGATGATGCTCGGCGGCCAACCCATCACCGCTTCACGCGCCCTGGAAATCGGCTTGATCGACGAGATCGCCACGCAATCATCGCCGCTGGCAGCCGGCCTGGCCCTCGCCGCCACGGCTGTCGCGCAAAAGCGCGCCATTCGCGCCACCAGCCAGCGCGCGCCACGCGCTGAAGGACTGGCTGCCGACTTCTTCGCCAAGGCCATGCGCGATGTGGAAAAGCGCCAGGGGGTCTACCCCGCCGCGCGCGCCATCGTCACCTGCGTTGAAGCCGCTGTCACCCAGCCTTTCGAACAAGGCGCCCGGCTCGAGGCTCGCCTGTTCGCCGAATGCCTGGCCACCCGACACTCCCGCGCCATGCGCCACCTGTTCTTCGCCGAACGCGAGGCCACCCGCATCCCGGGCCTGCCGTCCGGGATACGCGGCCGTCCCGTGCACAAGGTGGGCATTATCGGCGCGGGCACCATGGGGGGCGGCATCGCCATGAACTTCGCCAACATCGGCCTGCGCACCCTGATACTGGATGTGCGTGAAGAGTCGCTGCTGCACGGCCTGGCGACCGTGCAGCGCAACTACGATGCCACCCTAGCCAAAGGCCGCCTCACCGAAGAGCAGGTGCGCCAACGCATGCAATGTCTGCAAGGCACCCTGCGCTTCGAGGATCTGGCCGACTGCGATCTGGTGATCGAGGCCGTGTTCGAGGACATGGCGCTGAAGCAGCAAGTAATGGCACAACTCGGCAAGACCTGCAAGCCGGGTGCGATCATCGCCACCAATACATCCACGCTCAATGTGGATGTGATCGCCCGGGCGTCCGGCCGCCCTGCCGATGTCGTGGGCATGCACTTCTTCAGCCCCGCCAACGTGATGCGCCTGCTCGAAGTAGTGCGCGGAGCCAAGACCGCGCCCGACGTACTGCTGACCGTCATGGAGATGGCGCGCCGTATCGGCAAAACCGCCGTGGTCAGCGGCGTATGCTACGGGTTCATTGGCAACCGCATGGCCGAACCCTATATGCGCGAGAACGAGTTCCTGCTCATGGAGGGCGCCGCGCCCGCCGACATCGACCACGCCGTCGAGAACCCCGATAACGTCGGCATGGCCATGGGCCCTTGCCGCATGCTGGACATGGCCGGAATCGACGTGGGCGCGAAGACCTTGATCGAACTGGCCAAGTCGGGCGGCATGCCCGACGATCCGTCGTACCGCGCCGTATGCCAGCAACTGCACGAGGACGGCCGCTTTGGCCAGAAAACCGGCAGCGGCTACTACCGCTACGAAGGCCGCACGCCCCTGCCCGAGCCCCTGACAGCCGCGACATCCGAAACCCTGGCCAGGCGATACGGCATCCCCCGGCGCGACGCCATCCCCGAGGCCGAGATCGTGGAGCGCCTGATGCTGCCCCTCATCAACGAAGCCGCCAGAATCCTCGAAGAAGGCATCGCCATGCGCCCCGGCGACATCGACGTCGTCTGGACCGCCGGCTACGGCTTCCCCGACCACCGGGGCGGCCCTCTCTCGATGGCCGACGACTGGGGGCTGGCTCATGTGGTCGAGCGATTGGAACACTATGGCCGCGCGCGCGGCGACCGCCACGGCTATTGGACGCCCGTCAAACTGCTCAAGCAACTGGCCAGCGAACGCCGCCGCATCAGCGACTGGACACCCGGACAATGACCATGACACATCTTTCCCGACTCTTTGACCTCGGCGGCAAGGCTGCGCTCGTCACCGGCGCCTCCAGCGGCATCGGCCGGCATACCGCCAGGCTATTGGCCCAGGCCGGCGCATCCGTGGCCCTTGCCGCCCGCCGCCTGGACCGCCTGGACGACACCGTGTCGGCCTTGCAAGCGGAGGGCCTCAAGGCCTGCGCAGTGCCGCTCGACGTGACGGACGCGGACAGTATCGAACAAGCCTGGGGCGCCGCCGAGCAAGGCCTGGGCCAGCCCGTGGACATCCTGTTCAACAACGCGGGGATCGCCTACATCGAGCGCTTCACCAGGCAAGATCCCAAAGAAGTCGCACGCATCCTGGACACCAACCTCAAGGGCAACTTCCTGGTCGCCCAGAAAGCCGCGCGCCATATGAGCGAGCGCGGCGGCGGCGTCATCATCAACATCGCCTCTTCCTCGGGCCTGCGCGCGGCCGGCCAGATGTCGAGCTACGCCGCGTCCAAGGCAGGCCTGATTCATCTGACCCGCGTCATGGCCCTGGAGCTCGCCGGCAGAGGCGTGCGCGTGAACGCCATCGCGCCGGGCAACATCCAGACCGAGATGCACGGCCATTTCAGCGACACCGGCCTGGAAGCCAGTATCCTCAAGCGCATCCCGATGCGCCGCTTCGGCGAGCCGGGCGACCTCGACGGTGCCACGCTACTGCTGGCCTCTGACGCGGGACGCTACATCACGGGCGCCGTGATCACCGTAGACGGCGGCCAAACCCTGAGCTGGATGTAAGGAGACAACCATGACGACCCTCGGCTCCACGCCCGCCACCACCGGCCCCGCCTACCAACTGTTGATCAAGAATCTGCTGGTCACCCCACTGGCCACCACACCCGACCAGGAGATCGTGTATCGCGACCGGCGCTTTACCTACCGCACCATGCGCCAGCGCATCGGCCAGCTGGCGGCCGGCCTGGCCCGGCACGGTATTCAGCATGGCGACGTGGTGGCCGTGCTGGACTGGGACACCAACCGCTACTTTGAGGCGCTCTTTGCCGTGCCCATGATGGGCGCCACCCTGCAGACGGTCAACGTGCGCCTGAGTCCGCAGCAGATCCAATACACCATGGAGCATGCCGAGCCCCGGATCCTGCTGGTGAATCGCGAATTCGTCGACATGGTGGCCGCCATGCGCGCCGCGCTGCCCTCGGTGAGCGAAGTGATCGTAATGGACGACGCCGACGACGGCGCCGATCCTCAGGGCTACGAAGCTATGCTGGCTCCGCACGACGGAAACTACGTCTTCCCCGATTTCGACGAAAACACCCGCGCCACACTGTTCTACACCAGCGGCACCACGGGCATGCCCAAGGGGGTGTACTACACGCATCGCCAACTGGTGCTGCATACCCTGGCCTCGGCCGCCGCCCTTGGCACGCCCAGCACGCAGGGGCGCTTTCACCGAGGCGACGTTTATATGCCCATCACGCCGATGTTCCACGTACATGCCTGGGGCCTGCCGTATATCGCCACCATGATGGGCGTCAAGCAGGTTTATCCCGGGCGCTACACACCAGAAGGCCTGCTGTCCCTGCGCCGCACGGAAGGGGTCACCTTCTCGCATTGCGTGCCCACCATCCTGCGCATGCTGCTTGGCGAGGCCGACAAGACACAGGCCGATCTGCGGGGCTGGAAACTCCTTATCGGAGGCTCGGCCTTTCCCAGCGCATTGGCCAGGCAGGCGCTGGCTCGCGGCATGGACGTCATGGGCGCCTACGGCATGTCGGAAACCTGCCCCATCGTCAGCCTTTCGCAGCTCGACGAGTCGTTGCTGGATCTGGATACGGACAGCAGCCTGCCCTCGCGCATCACGGCGGGCCGCCCCATCCCCTTGGTGGACATGCGCGTTGTCGACAGCGACATGAATACCATCGCGCCGGGCAGCGGTAAGGCCGGTGAAGTCGTACTGCACACGCCATGGCTCACCACCGGCTATCTGCATAATGAAGAGGCCTCGCGCGAATTGTGGCGCGGCGGCTTTCTGCACACCGGCGATATCGGCACCATCTGCGAGCTGGGCTATATGCGCGTCACCGACCGCATGAAAGACATCATCAAGACCGGCGGCGAATGGATATCGTCTTACCTGCTCGAAGACCTGATCTCGCGCCATCCCGGCGTCCAGGAAGCCGCCGTCATCGGCGTGCCCGACGAGCGTTGGGGCGAGCGCCCCATGGCCATCGTGGTGGCTACCGCCAGCGCGCGCAGTACGCTGGACGCCGTGGCGATCCAGCAGCACCTGCAGACCTACGCGGACAGCGGTGCAATTCCAAAATACGGTATCCCCACCGAGGTGCGTTTCGTCGATGCCCTGCCCCGCACCAGCGTGGGTAAATTCGACAAGAAAGTCATGCGGCGCGATTTTCTGCCGGCATCCGGCACCTTAACGTAAGCCCAAACCTCTACGCCACGGCGCTTCGCTCAGCCTATCGATGGATGCCGCCACGGTTCCGGGCTTCCTTGGACGGCGCGGGAAAGGCTGGTGGCCCGCCCTACACGATTCGAACGTGTGACCGCTCGCTTAGAAGGCGAGTGCTCTATCCAACTGAGCTAAGGGCGGGTCGCGGATGGTGCGCATGATAACGCGCGGCAATTGTACCGTGCCGGAGCTGTCCGGCACGGCTCATTGCTGCTCGAGCTCGGCCGCCGTGGAAATCCACAGCACCAGGGCGTCTTCCTGGCTCAGGCTGATTACCCGGTGGCCCATGCGGCTGTCGATATAAAAGCTTTCGCCGGCGGCCAGGCGGGCGGGCTGGTAGAACTCGGTGTGCAGTTCGATTTCGCCGCTGAGCACATAAACGAACTCTTCGCCGCGGTGGCGGCTCCAGTCGTGGAACTCGCCGAACGAACGCGCCTTGACGCGCGTGTAGAACGGCATCATGCGCTTGTGCGACAAGGCGGTGCACAGCAGCCGATGGTCGTAATAAGGCGTCTCGTACGAGCGGCCTTCGCCCCGTTGGCTGATCGAACGGCGGCCGGTGCCCATGTGGTCTTGCGGCGGCATGAACAGCTCGGCCACGTCCAGTTGCAGGCCCGCGGCGATTTTCAGCAGGTTGTCGTAGGTGGGCGACAACAGGCCGTTCTCGATCTTGGACAGGGTGGACGCCGCCACGCCGGTGGCCTGCGCCGCCTGCTTCAGGGTCCAGTCGCGCGCCTTGCGCAGGCTACGCAACCGTTGCGCCAGGGCGCTCTGCTTGTCGCTGGGCATGATGGCATCCGTCAGGCATGCGAGCGGCGCTCGCGCAGGCGGTCGCGCGCCTGGTACGACCAATATGTCAGTTGCACGGCGGCAGTGCCCAGCGGGCCGCCCGCCCAGTCCAGCCCGAAGGGCGCGAACTGGCGATAGCGCTCGCTGTCGCCGCAGATGCCTTCGGCCACCACCCGGCCGCCGATGGCCGTGGTGTTCATGCCATGGCCTCCGAAGGCGGTGCAATACCAGACGCCGGGCCGCAGCCGGCCGATCTGCGGCATCAGGTGGCGGGCATAGGCCATGCGGCCCGACCACGCCACGTCCACTTTCACGCCGGCCAGTTGCGGATACACCGACAGCAGTTCTGCCCGCAGCGACTCGGCCAGGTCGGGCGGGTCGTCGATGCGGGTCGTAATGTGGCTGCCCCAGCTGATGCGCCCCCCTTCGACCACGCGGTAGTAATTGCCGGCGCGCCGCGTGTCGCCGATGGCGGCGTCGGTGCGGATGGCCTCGCGCACGCGCTCGCCCAGCGGTTCGGTCAGCATGACGTAGGTGGCGATGGGCAGCATGGCGCGCCGCAGCGCCGGCACCAGCCCGTCGGTATATCCGCCGGTGGCGAACAGCACCGTCTGCGCCTCGACGGCGCCGTCGGGCGTGGCCAGGCGCTTGGCGCCCCCGGCCAGGCTGGCCGAACGCACCGGCGTGTCTTCGTGGATGCGCACGCCCAGGCGCACGCACTCGCGGGCCAGGGCGCGCGCGTAGTTCAGCGGATGGAAATGGAACGAATCCGGGTCATAGACCCCCTGGAAATACGCATCGGACCGCAGCAGCTCGCGCACCTCGTCGCGCGGCAGCAGGCGCACCCGGCGGCCGAACCGGCGCTGCTCGTCGCAGTAGGCGCGCAGGGAATCGGCATCGTCGTAGCGCAGCACGCGCAGGCGGCCGTTTACCTGGCAAGCGTCGGCCATCGCCAGATCGCGGATGTGGTCGCGGATGATGTCCACGCCCTCGATCGACATCCGGTACAGGGCTTCGTAGCCGGCCTGGCCGGCGCGCCGGCGGATCTGGTCGGCGCCGGCCGAATAGGCCGGCGATACCGAGCCGCCATTGCGCCCGGAAGCCCCCCACCCTACCCGGCGCGCCTCGAGCAGTATCACGTGGCGGCCGCGGCGGGCCAGTTCCAGCGCGGCCGTCAGGCCGGCCAGCCCGCCGCCGACGATGCAGATGTCGGTGCTGGCCGGGCCGGCCAGCGCAGCGTGGCGGGTATGCGCATCGCCCAGCGTGCGCCTGTAGAAGGTATCGATGTACTCGGAGGCCATGATGGCAGCGGAAAGAACGGACGTAGGCTAGGCCAGGGACGTCGGCGCCAGCGAACCGACGGCGCGCTTCTCGACCCAGTTGGCCAGGCGCAACAGGGGATAGCAGTATATGAAATAGATCAGCGCGATCAGGCCGTAGATGAACAGCGATTTGCTGGGATAGGTGATCATGAACACCTCGCCCTGGCGAGTGAGTTCGGTAATGCCGATGACCGACAGAATGGCCGTGCTCTTGATCAACATGACGTATACGCCGCTCATGGGCTGCACGATCAGGCGCATGGCCTGGGGCAGCACCACCAGGCGCAGGATCTGCAGCGGGCGCAGCCCCAGCGTCATGGCGCCTTCGGTCTGGCCGCGCGGCACGGCCAGAATGGCCCCCATCACGATCTCGGCCACGTAGCTGGACGTATACACCGACAGCGCCACGAAGGCCGCCATGCCCGAATCCCATTCCAGCCACGCGATGCCGGTGCTGGGCAGCACGAAGTACACCACGTACAGCTGCACCAGGAACGGCGTGCCGCGCAGCACGTGGATATACACGCCCAGCAGCGTATGCACGACACGGATGCGGTAGCTGCGCACCACGCCGATGACGAAGCCCAGCGACGAACCCGCGATGATGGCCAGGAACGAAATCTTCAGCGTTTCCAGAAAGCCTTTCAGCAGAAAAGGCATGACCGTCACGGCGGTGGACCAGTATTCGTGCAGCATGGCTACCTCGCGTTCCAGGCCGGCCCGGCCAGCCACAGGCTCACCAGCCGCGACAGGCCCAGCATGCAGGCGTAGATCAGCAAATACCCGACGGCGATGGTCAGGAAGCTTTCGTTGGGCACGATGCGTTCGCTGTTCATCAGCACGCCGGCGGCCACCAGCTCGAACACCGCGATCAGCGACAGCAGCGAGGTGTCTTTGATCAGCACCGCGGTCTGGCCCAGCAGGGGCGGCAGGATATTGGCGAACGCCTGCGGCAGCACCACATAGCGCAGCCGCTGGCGGAAATCCATGCCGACCGCCTTGGCGCCCTCGATCTGGCCGCGCGGCACCGATTGGATGCCGACCCTGACGATTTCGCTCATGTAGGCAGTGTTGTGCAAGGTGAGCGCGACAATGCCCAGCACCAGTTCGCTCCAGGATTTCGCCGCCGGAATGAAAGCCGGCAGCGCGTAATACACCAGGTAGATCTGCACCAGCAGGGGCGTGGCGCGGATGAACTGGATGTAGCCCGCCGCCGGCCGCCAGATCGAGGCCCGGCGCGCCATGCGCGCCAGGGCCACCAGCACGCCCAGCGCCAGCGAGAACACCAGGCTGAGCCCGGCGGCCAGCAGCGTATTGCCCAGCCCGTGGGCGAACTGGTCCATGTACTGGCCGACGATGCGCCAGTTGTAGTAGTCGATCAGCCAGTTCATGGGCTCAGGCCGCCATCAATGCTCTTTTTTCCAGTCGGTGGAATACCAATACTTGATGGCCTCGGGCAAAGAGTTGTCGGCGGTGCGCAGCTCGCGCCAGTTGTCCAGCCAGAACTTCAGGCGATAGGCATCGGGCGCCACGGCGAAGGCCAGGGGCTCGCGCACCATCACGCCGTCGAGCACGCGCAGATTGCCGAAATCGGCCACGAACTGGTTGGCGGTGCTCAGCGCCATGATGCCGGCGTCGAGCCGGCCGCTGGAAATCGCCTGGCCGACCGGGGCGCTGCCGCCCGAGAATTCCTTCAGGTTGGCCTGGGGCAGCAGTTTGCGCGCGGCTTCGGCGTAGGTGCTGGCGCCCAGGGCGCCGATCGTGACGTCGCTGTTGTTCAGGTCGGCATAGGTTTTATGGGGCGAATCCTTGGGCACCACGGCCACGGTCTCGGCGTAGAACATGGGCGCCGAGAACAGAATCTGCGCGGCCCGCTGCGGCGTGGGCGTCATGTCGGCGGCGATCATGTCGGCCTTGCCTGACAGCAGCGCCGGGATCAGGCCCTTCCATTCGTAGTCTTGCAGGACCAGTTTCACGCCCAGGTCGTCGGCCATGCGGCGCGCCAGTTCGACGGCCAGGCCGGTGCGCTTGCCCGATTTGTCCATGAAGCTCATCAGCGGGCCCGAGGTCTGCACGGCCACGCGGAACTCGCCGCGCTTCAGAATATCCGACAGCGCATCCGCGCGGGCGGCCGAGGTGGCGCAGGCGGCGGTCAGCGCCAGCGTGGCGACTCCCAGCCATTGTTTGAGTTTCTGCATGTTGATTACCCTCTTTAACGATGTGAAGCCGCCCGGGCCGGACGACGCCGGACGGTACTGCCGGAACCACCACAACGACTACGGGGACCGCGCCTGAGCCCGGGGCGCGCGCGGCTGCTACAGAATCTTGTCCAGAAACGCCTGGGTGCGCGCATGGCGCGGATGGCGGAACAGCGTATCGGGGCTGCCTTCTTCGATAATGCGGCCGCCATCCATGAACAGGGCGCGGTCGGCGACGTCGCGCGCGAAGCCCATTTCGTGGGTGACCACCGCCATGGTCATGCCGTCGCGCGCCAGTTCGCGCATCAAATCCAGGATGCCGCCCACGGTTTCCGGATCGAGCGCCGAAGTGGCCTCGTCGAACAGCATCAGCTTCGGGTCCATGGCCAGCGCCCGCGCGATGGCCACGCGCTGCTGCTGGCCGCCCGACAACTGGCTGGGATAGCGCGCGCCGAATTCGGCCATGCCCACGCGCTGGAGCAACTGCCGCGCGTAATCGACCGCCGCGGCGCGGCCGCGCTTGCGCACCACGCACTGCGGCAACGCCACGTTATCGAGCGCGGTGCGGTGCTGGAACAGATTGAAGTGCTGGAAGACCATGCCGACCTCGGTGCGCCAGCGGTTCAGGTCGGTGCCCGCGGCGCCGATGGATACGCCATCGATGCGGATATCGCCGGCGTCGATAGACTCCAGGCCGTTCAGGGTGCGCAGCAGCGTGCTCTTGCCCGACCCCGACGGCCCCACCACCACCAGCACCTCGCCGCGCTCGATGCGGCAATGGATGTCGGTCAGGGCCGCATGCGGCGGCTGGCCTTCGCGATGGAAGGTCTTGTGTACGGCTTCGACAACGACAAGGGGATCCGGCATGGTGCTGCAATCTCAAAAAGATTTCGCATTTGGCCTCGGAGTTTCGTATAGTAAATTTTCTTGCGAGAATTCCACTTAGGCATTTCCCTAACGCTTACACGCGCCAACTCCGCCATTTGCCGGCTGCCCCAAGGAGAATCCCGATGCATACCCCTCAAGACATTCTGCGCGCCCTGGGCCTGGACAAGGCCGACCTGCAGGGCGGCACGCTGGCGGCGCACAGCCCCATCGACGGCGCGCGGCTGGCCCAGGTAACCGAACACAGCGTCGCGCAAGCGCACGCGGCCATCACCCGCGCGCGCCAGGCCAGCCTGGCCTGGCGGCTGGTCCCGGCGCCGCGCCGCGGCGAACTGGTGCGGCTGTTCGGCGACACGCTGCGGCGCCACAAGCAGGCCCTGGGGCGGCTGGTATCGCTCGAAGCCGGCAAGATCCTGGCCGAAGGCGAAGGCGAAGTGCAGGAAATGATCGATATCTGCGACTTCGCGCTGGGCCTGTCGCGCCAGCTGTACGGCCTGACCATCGCATCCGAGCGCCCGGGCCACCGCATGATGGAAACCTGGCATCCGCTCGGCGTGGTCGGCGTCATCAGCGCGTTCAATTTTCCGGTGGCGGTATGGTCGTGGAATACCGCGCTGGCGCTGGTGTGCGGCAACGCGGTGGTCTGGAAACCATCCGAAAAAACACCGCTGACGGCGCTGGCCTGCCAGGCGCTGTTCGCCCAGGCGTTGCAGCAGTTCGGCGACGCGCCCGCGGGCCTGCTGGAAGTACTGATCGGCGGCCGCGACGTGGGCGAGGCGCTGGTCGATTCCCGCGACGTGGCGCTGGTGTCGGCCACGGGCTCGACGCGCATGGGCCGGCAGGTCGGGCCCCGCGTGGCGCAGCGCTTCGGCCGCGCGCTGCTCGAACTGGGGGGCAACAATGCCATCATCGTCGCGCCCACCGCCGACCTGGACATGGCCGCGCGCGGCATCGTGTTCGGCGCGATCGGCACGGCGGGCCAGCGCTGCACCAGCACGCGCCGCCTGATCGTGCACGAAAGCATCGCCGACGACCTGCTGGCGCGGCTGCGCACCGCCTATGCCAGCGCCCGCATCGGCAATCCGCTGGATGCGGGCACGCTGGTGGGGCCGCTGATCGACCGCGCCGCTTTCGATGCGATGCAGCAGGCCCTGCAGGCCGCGCGCGAACAGGGCGGCAACATCACCGGCGGCGAGCGCGTGCTGCAAGATGAATACCCCGACGCCTGGTACGTGCGCCCCGCCATCGCCGAAATGCCGGGCCAGACCGACGTGGTTTGCCACGAAACGTTCGCGCCCATCCTGTATGTGATGCGCTACAGCGATTTCGAGCAGGCGCTGGCCATGCACAACGGCGTGCCGCAAGGCTTGTCGTCGGCGATCTTCACCAACGACTTGCGCGAAGCCGAAGCGTTCTTGTCGGCCGCGGGTTCGGATTGCGGCATTGCCAACGTCAACATCGGCACGTCGGGCGCCGAGATCGGTGGCGCGTTCGGTGGCGAAAAAGAAACCGGAGGCGGCCGCGAATCGGGCTCGGACGCCTGGAAAAACTACATGCGGCGCGCCACCAACACCATCAATTACTCGCGCGAACTGCCGCTGGCCCAGGGCATCCAGTTCGGCTGACCGCGCGGCCCTCGGGGCCGGGCATTCTGCCGGACCCCGACCCCTGGTCTTCAGCCAGGTGTCTGGCTCCCGTCAGGGTGCCTGACACCGCTGTGCGCAGACCGTCCAAGCGGCGGTGTCTGACACCCTGCGGGAGTCAGACACCTGATACGGCGCAACCCTCGGGGCCGGGGGCTCTGCCACGACGGCTTACATGCGGTTGCAGGCCACCGGGGCGACGATGCTACAGTGCGTCGTCGTCATTTGCCCCGCTGGATCATGTTTTCGTACCCCGCCTTCCTGCCCTTTTCGTTGCGCGCCCTGGCCCTGGCGGCGCTGCTGGCCGCGGCGCCGGCCGTCGCCGGCGTCACCTACCAGCTCGAGCGGCCCGCCGCCGCTCCGGGCGAAACCGTGCAGATACAGGCGGTATTCTTCAACGATGGCGATGCCGTGGCGCGCTGGCAGCCTCCCGGCAAGCTGGTGGTGCAATGGCGCGGCGCCGATGGCGCCATTGTCCGCAGCCTGGCCACGCTGGCCAATTCGCCGGCGCCGCTGAGCATCCCCGTGAACAACTTCGCGCGGGTCGCCTGGGACACCGTCGTGCCGCAACAGGCCATGGGGCTGCAGGCGCTGTCCATCGAAGGCGAACCCATCATGATGGCACTGGACGTAACGGGCCGCGAAAACGGCACGCTGGCCAGCACGCCGGCCCAGGGCCCGGTGGTGGATGCGCAGACGGGCGCGCCCGTGCCGTTGGCGGCCGTTACCGCGGCGGGCGCGCAGCCCGGCGGCGGCCCCGCGCCCGCCGACTCGGCACGGGCGGAACTGCGAGCCCAGCCCACGGCCTTCGATTCCTTCCGCAGCGCGCTTTCCGAATACGAACCCATGTATTTCGCCGTGGGCACGCGCGGCGATACCACCGCGCGCTTCCAGCTCAGCGCCAAATACCGGCTGTTCATGCCGCCCAGCGGCCGGCCGGCCACCTTCGGGCAGAATTTCTACTTTGGCTACACGCAGACTTCGCTGTGGGACCTGGACAGCGATTCGATGCCGTTCATCGACACGTCTTTCAATCCCAGCGTGTTCTGGATGTCCGACAACCTGTGGCGCTCGCCCGGGCAGAACTGGCGCCTGGGCCTGAACACCGGGGCCGAGCATCTGTCCAACGGCAAAGATGGCGACGACTCGCGCTCGCTCAATGACGTCTATGTGCAGCCAGCCATCCATTACCGCTTCGACAGCGGCAGCACGCTGACCTTCGCCCCCCGGATCAAGGCTTATTTCGGCGTCGAAGAAGAAAACGCCGACTACGCCGACTATGCGGGCCATGTAGACTGGAACCTGCGCTGGGCGCAAGACAACGGCGCGGTGATCTCGGCCATGTACCGCCAAGGGGCCAGCCAGCGCCGCACCACGCAGCTGGATTTCGCCTGGCCGCTGCGGCGCACCTGGCTGAACATGAACGGCTACCTGCACCTGCAATACTTCAACGGCTACGGCGAGACCCTGCTCGGCTACAACCAACGCAACGAATCGCAATTCCGCATCGGCCTGTCGCTAGTGCCCTGAAGTGAAAGTCCCACCCCCGAAGCGCTGCGCGCTCCCCTCAAGGGGGCGACGCCGGCGGCCCGGCGGAGCCGGATCCGCGGCGTCCCCGATCCCGCCGCATCCCGGGCGAGGGTCACGCGACGCGCGATGAAACACTGACACTCCAACATACCGCCATGTATTTCGACTTCGACGAATTGAGCAGCCGCGATACCTACAAGCTGATGACCTCGACCATCGTGCCGCGCCCCATCGCGTGGGTGGTCAGCCAGGACGACCAGGGCCGCAACAACGCCGCGCCCTTCTCGTTCTTCGGCGCGATGTCGGGCGACCCGCCCATCGTCTGCCTGGGCATCGGCTCGCGGCGCGACGGCCCCAAGGACACCGGCGCCAATCTGCGCCCCGGCGCCGGCTTCGTCATCAACATGGTGTCGGCCGCGCTGCTGCGGCACATGAACGTCACCGCCATCGATTTCGCGCCGGGCACAGACGAACTGCAAGCCGCGGGGCTGGCCATCGCCGCGTCGCACAAGGTGGCGCCGCCGCGCATCGCGGACAGCCCCGTGTCCATGGAATGCCGGGTGCGGCAGGTGCTGGACGTGGCGGAGAATCGCCACATCGTCGTGGCGGACGTCCTGGCCATTCATGTGCGCGACGACGCGGTACTGGACGCCGAACGCTGCTATATCGATACGCCGCGCCTCGACCTGGTGGGCCGCATGCATGGCGGCGGCTGGTACGCGATGCCGGACAAGCTGATGGAGCTGCCGCGCCTGACCGAGGCCGCCTGGCGCGACGGCGAGCCGCAACGCGACTGAACCGGCCCGCCTCAGTTGGCCGCCAGGCCGGCAGCCTTTACCACCGCGGCCCAGTGCGCCAGCCCGTCTTGCACGATCCCGTCCAGCTCGGCGGCGGACCGGTAGCTGGCATAGGCGCCCAGTTCGTTGATTTGCGCCGCGAAGCCGGGCGATTGCACCACGGTCTGCAAGGCCTGCTCCAGCTGGTCGCGCACGGCGGCCGGCATGCCGGCCGGGCCGAACAGCGAAAACCACGCCTCTAGCGTGAATTGCGGCAAGCCCGCCTCGGCCGTGGTCGGCACGTCGGGCAGCATGGGATGGCGCTTCTTGCTGGTGATGGCCAGCGCGCGTATGGTGCCGGCCTGCAAGTGGCCGATGGCGCTGGGCGGCGTGGTAATGAACAACTGCACCCGGCCGGCGATCAGGTCTTTCATGCCGGGCGCGGCACCGTTGTACGGCACGTGGATGATGTCGGTGCCCGTCAATTGTTTGAATTGTTCCGCGCCCAGGTGCTGGATGGACCCCACTCCGGACGATGCATAGTTCAGCTTGCCCGGCTGCGCTTTGGCCTGGGCGATCAGTTGTTCCAGGGTTTGCGCCGGCGCGTTCTTGGGCACCAGAATGACGTGCGGGCCGCGGAAGACTTCGCCGATGGCGGTGAAGCTTCGCACCGGGTCCCAGCCCTGGTTGGTGGACAGCGCCGGGCTGCCGGTATGGAAGCCTTCGTACGAGAACAGCAGCGTATAGCCATCGGGCTGCGCGCGGGCCACTTGCGTATAGGCGATATTGCCGCTGCCGCCGGGCCGGTTTTCCACTACCACCGTCTGGCCCAGCGCGTCTTTCATATGCTGTGCCAGCACGCGGCCGGCGATGTCCATCGTGCCGCCGGCGGCCACCGGCACCACCAGCGTAATGGGCCGGTCGGGAAAGCCGGCCGCGCGCGACGCCCCCGGCAAACAAAAGAACAACGACAAAGCTGCGCAGGCCAGACGATGCATGAGTGTCTCCGTGGATATAGGCGATCGGGGCGCTGCCGCTAGCGGCAGCCGCCCTGGCCATGCCATTATTCCGGCGCCGCGGCGCCATGCCGATGGCCGCGTGCTTGTATCAGCTATGCCGTTTTGTTTTACCTGCCCGCGGCGCCGCGCACGGGCCCGGCCTTCGCGGGCCAATGAAACGCCGCGCCCGTGCCGGTAGAATAGCCGCGTGCCGCAGGCTTGTTTCAGGCGCTTCAGGCCCAAGGCCCATGCCTTATCAGGCAAACCGCCCATGCCTGGCCCGCATAGCTGATATAGGCACCGCATCATTGATACCGACGCGCCAGCCTACCAGAATACGCCCACTTATCCCGCCCGCCGCCCCAGCGGCCATCCCCTGCCCGCACGCCTTTTGCATGAAGCCTACCTCTGCGCACGCCCTGCTCAAAATCTTTCACGTCAACGGCCTGGATCGCGTCTTCCTGGTGCCCGGCGAAAGCTATCTGGGCATACTGGACGCCCTGGTGGATTTTCCCGACATCGATACGGTGGTCTGCCGGCATGAAAGCGGCGCGGGCTATATGGCGGTGGCGGATGGCCGGCTGACCGGGCGACCCGGCGTGGTGATGGTCAGCCGCGGCCCGGGCGTCAGCAACGCCGCGATCGCCATCCATACGGCCCAGCAAGATGCCGTGCCGCTGATCGTGGTGGTGGGCCAGATTCCCAAGCGCGACCTGCGTCGCGAAGCGTTCCAGGAAATCGACTGCCAGAAGATGTTCGGCGACATCGCCAAATGGGTCTTCGAACCCACCGACCCCGGCCAGCTGGCCGAAGCGGCCTTCAAGGCGATACGCCTGGCCACCACGGGCACGCCGGGACCGGTGGTACTGGTGATTCCCGAAGACATCCAGCAGCAAGAGGCGGCGCAGCCCACTTGGCGCGCCACGCCGCACGCGGCGACCCTGCCGGCCGCGCCGCAATTGGACATGGTGCGGCAGCGCCTGCGCCAGGCGCGGCGGCCGTTGATCGTGGCGGGCGGCGCGCTGGAGCGCCCCGGCGGCCGCGAGGCCTTGCGCGCGTTCGCGCAGGCCTGGCGGATTCCCGTGATGGTCTCGTTCCGGCGGCACGACCTGTATCCCAATGACGACGCCCTGTATGCGGGCGAGCTGGGCCTGGCCAATCCGCCCGCGCAGATCGAGGCGCTGCAGCGCAGCGACCTGGTCCTGGCGCTGGGCACGCGGCTGGGCGACGTGCCCACGCAAGGCTATGCCTTTCCCGACCTGCCCCGGCCACGCCAGCAACTGCTGCACTGCTATCCCGACGACCATGTCGTGGGCCTGAATTTCGCGGCCGACTACGGCCTGGTGTGCGACCCCACGGCGTTGCTGCAGCAACTGGCCGGGGATGCGCCCGCCCGGCCCGACCATGAAGCCGGCTGGGCCGCCGCGCTGCGCGAGCGGCACGAGCAGCGCGCCGCCTGGATCATCGGCGAACCCACCGACGGCGTCGATTTCAACCTGGTGGTTCGCAGCCTGGCCACGCATGCGCCGGATGACGCCCTGATCTGCCTGGATGCCGGCACCTTCGCCGCGCCGGTGTACCGGCATTTTCCGTTTCATGGCAGCCAGCGGCTGATGACGCCGCTGTCGGGCGCCATGGGCTACGGCACGCCGGCCGCCATTGCCTGCGCGCTGCGCCATCCCGGCCGCAAGACGGTCTGCCTGGTGGGCGACGGCGGGTTCCTGATGACCGGCAATGAAATGATCGCCGCGGTGGCCCGCCGCCTGCCGATCCTGTTCATCGTGTCGAACAATGCCAGCTACGGCTCTATCCGCCTGCACCAGGAACGCCAGTATCCGGGACGCGTCAGCGGCACCGCGCTGGCCAGCCCCGACTTTCCGGCCCTGGCCGCGGCCTTCGGCATCGCCTCGCGCCGCGTCGACCGCGCCGATCAGGTCGACGCGGCCATCTCCGAGGGCCTGAGCGCGAACGAGCCGCGGTTCATTGAAGTACGCAGCAGCCTGGCCGCAATACTGCAGGGCGCGCGGCAACCGGCCGGCTGAGCGCGCGCGGCGGGCTGCCGCTACACTGGGCGTGTACTCGTCATTGCCGAACAGACTCATGCCCCATACCTTGCTGGTCGAGCGCACGCGCGGCGGCGCCGACGCCGGCGCCGACATCGTCGAATGCCAACATTTCGGATCCATCGCGGTGGTCGACCCGGCAGGCCGGCTGGTGGCCAGCGCGGGCGACCCCGCAGCGCTGACCTTTGCCCGCTCGTCGCTCAAGCCATTCCAGGCGCTGCCTTTCATGCGCGCGGGCGGCGCCGCGCATTTAGGGCTGCAATCCGAACAGATAGCGCTGTTGTGCGCCAGCCATTCGGGCGAAGACGCCCACGTGGCGGCGGTCACCGAAATCCTGCAACGGGCCGGCTGCCAGCCCGCGGAATTGCAGTGCGGCTGCCATTTGCCCATTGCGTTCGGCATGCCCGGGGCGCAGGCTCCCGCCGGCTTCCAGCCCACCGCCCTGCACAACAACTGCTCGGGCAAACACGCCGGCTTCCTGGCCTATTGCGCCCAGCACGGCCTGCCGCGCCATGACTACCTGTCGCCGGGGCACCCCCTGCAGACGGCGGTGCGCGCCGAACTGGCCCAGGCCTGCCGCATGCCGGACGACGCGTTGCGCGCCGGCATCGACGGCTGTTCGGCGCCCACCTATGCCTTGCCGCTATCGGCGCTGGCCACCGGCTATGCCCGGCTGGCCACGGCGCAGGCGAGCGACCCCGACGCCGGGGCGGCCCTGCACACGCTGTGCCAGGCCATGGTGGCGCATCCCTTGCTGGTGTCCGGCTCGGGGCGCTCGGACCTGGCGCTGATGAGCGCCGCGCCCGGCGAACTGGTGACCAAGACCGGCGCCGACGGCGTGCAGGGTATCGGCCTGCGCGAACTGGGCCTGGGCATCGCGGTAAAGATGTCCGACGGCAACATGGCCACCGTGTATGCCGCGGCCATCGAAGCGCTGCGGCAGCTTGGCGTGTCGGCCGCGCGATCCGATTCGCTGCGGGAATGGGCATGCCCCGACATCCGCAACGTGGCCGGGCTGCGTACCGGCCAGGTCCGGCCCGCCTTCACGCTGCGCCGCCACTAGGCCGCGGCCCGCCCCTTTCTTGCCCGCATCGGATTACTCAATGGAACTCGGCATTCAAGATCGTTCGGCCCTGGTTTTCGGCGGCAGCCGCGGCATGGGCCGGGCCACCGCCCGCCGCCTGGCGCTCGAGGGCGCGCGCGTGGTGATCGCCGCGCGCACGTTGCAGACACTGCGCGCAGCGGCGCAATCGCTGTCGGCCGAAGCCGGCCGGCCCGTGGAATATGTGGTGGCCGACATCACCACCCCCGAAGGCCAGGACGCGGCGCTGGCCGCCTGCCCCGCGCCCGACATCCTGGTCACCAATGCCGACGGTTTTCCGCCCGGCGATTTCCGCGACTGGGACAAGGCGACCTGGCACGCCGCGCTCGACGCCATGATGCTGGGTCCCATCGAACTGATCCGGCGCGTGGTCGACGGCATGCAGCAGCGCGGCTACGGCCGCATCATCAACATCGTGTCGCGCAGCGTGAAGGCGCCGCACGCCGACCTGGGCCTGTCCAACGGCGCGCGCGCCGGCCTGGTGGGATTCGTGGGCGGCCTGGCGCGCCAGACGGTGCGCCACAACGTCACCATCAATAATGTCCTGCCCGGCGCTTTCGACACCAGCGCCCAGCAGCGCCACATCGAAAAGCTGGCGCAGACCACCGGCCGCCCGTACGAAGAAATCCGCCAGGCCCGCATGGCGGCCAATCCGGCCGGGCGCTTCGGCGAGGCCGACGAGGTCGGCGCGCTGATCGCCTACCTGGCCTCGGACCTGGCCGGGTATGTCACCGGCCAAAGCTGGCTGATCGACGGCGGCGAATACCCCGGCACCTGAATGGCGGCCCGGCGCTGCCGGCCGTTCGCTGACCGAACAGACCCGAGCGCGGCATGCCGAAATCATCGACAATCTCGCCTGGGCCGCCTCGCCGCCGGGTGCGGGCTCGACAGAACAGGGAGACGATGTTGGCTGCGGGACGAAGAAGCTGGTATTTCGGGTGGAATATTGTGGCCGCGGCCACATTGCTGACGCTGCTGACGGTAGGCATGCGCATGGGAGTCGGACCGCTGTTCCTGCCCATGGCGCAAGACCTCGGGTTCAGCCGCAGCCTGTTGTCGGGCATCGTCGCCATCGGCATGCTGTGCTACGGCCTGGGCATGCCCCTGGCGGGCATCCTGGTGGCGCGCCGCGGCACCCGTTTCGTGCTGCTGCTGGGCACGGCCATCGTGGTGGGCTCGATCATCTGGACGGTCAACGCGCGCGACCCCGTCAGCTTCCTGCTGGCCTTCGGCGTGCTGATGTCGGTGGGGCTGGCCTTCGCCAGCCCGGTAGCCGTCACGCCCCTGCTCACCCGCTGGTTCACCCGCCGGCGCGGCATGGCGCTGTTCTTCCTGTCCACCGGGTCCATGGCCGGCATTGCCGTCATGACGCCGGTACTGACCTACGCCGTCGAGTCCACCTCGTGGCAAACCACGCTGCTCGGCTTCGCCGCCGTGTTCACCGTGCTGGTCGTGCCCATGGCGGTGTTCGTGATGCGCGAACAGGCGCCGCCGCACACCGACCTGACGCCCGAGCAGATCGCCGCCAAGCCGGCCGCCGGCCGTGGCCCCGCGCTGCCCGACAGCCTGACGTTCCGCGCCGCCACGCGCACGGCGCCGTTCTGGAAAATCACCACCGGATTGTTCGCCTGTGGTTTCAGCATGAATCTGCTGGGCACCCATGGCATGCCCATGCTGATGGACCACGGCTTCGACGCCACCACCAGCTCGCTGGGCATCGGCCTGATCGGCCTGGTGGCGATCTTCAGCACACTGGTGCTGGGACGCATATCCGACGTGCTGCCGCGCCGCAATATCCTGGCCACCATCTATCTGATCCGCGGCCTGGGCTTCTTCGCGCTGCTGCTGGTGGGCACGCACTGGGAACTGTACATGGCGGCGGCCATCGGCGGCGTGGTCTGGTCGGGCAGCATCGCCATGTCGTCGGCCATCCTGGCCGACATCTATGGCGTGCGCCTGGTGGGCGTGCTGTACGGCTGTGCGTATCTGGGCCATCAAGTCGGCGCCATGATCAGCTCGTGGCTGGGCGGCTGGGGCTACGAAACCTTCGGCACGCATTGGGTAGCCTTCGGCAGCGCCGGCGCGGTGCTGCTGGCGGCGGCCCTGATCTCGCTGCGCCTGCCGGCGCAGGGCTACACCCTGATGGCCTCGCCCCGCCTGGCGCACTGACGCCCCGGGCGGCCGCGTCAGGCTAGTGCATTGTCAGACTCGCCAGGCCATCAGGTGCCATCGCGTGTCTGAGGTGTCTGACTCCCGCAAGGGTGTCAGACACCTGATTCACTGCCTGATTCACTGATGCTCCCGGGCGGCTGCCTTCAGTCTGGCGCATTGGCCCAGCGCCACAGCGTGGAACGGCTGATGCCCAGGCTCCGCGCCGCCTCCTGGCGGTTGCCGCCGCAGGCCTGCAAGGCCTGTTGCGCGCGGGCCCGCAACGATAGTCCATCCGCCGGGCCGGCCTGTGCGCCGGCCTCGAACAGTTCGGGGCAATCATGCCGCAACGCGTCGTGGACGACGTCCGCGGCTTGCGGATACTGCATCAAGAACACGGCGATGCGCTCGCTGATGTTTTCCAGTTCGCGCACATTGCCCGGCCAGGCATAGCGGCGCAGCCGCGGCAGCCAGGGCGCGACCAGGCCCGCGGCATCGAGCGGCACCCCCAGCCGGCGCAGGCAGCGCCCGACCAGCGCCACGATCAAAGGCTGGATATCGTCGGGGCGCTCGCGCAGCGCGGGGACTTCCAGCCGCAGGGTATTGATGCGGTAGTACAGGTCCTGGCGGAAGCGGCGCTGCGCGATCATGTCCTGCAAAGGCTGGTGAGTGGCCGCGATGATGCGCACGTCCACCGGAATGGCCGCGGTGGCGCCCAGGCGGGTGACTTCGCGCTCTTGCAGCACGCGCAGCAGGCGGCTTTGCAGGGGCAGCGGCATGTCGCCGATCTCGTCCAGGAACAGGGTGCCCGTGTGGGCCGCCTCGAACAGCCCGCGCTTGCCGCCGCGGCGCGAGCCCGTGAAGGCGCCCTCTTCATACCCGAACAGCTCGCTTTCCAGCAAAGATTCGGGAAACGAGGCGCAATTGACGGCGACGAAAGGCCGGTCGGCGCGCTGGCTTTCGTTGTGGATGGCCTGCGCGAACAATTCCTTGCCCACCCCGCTTTCGCCGCCGATCAGCACGGTCAGGTCGGTTTGCGCGTAGCGGCGCGCCGCCTGCACGGCGCGCAGAAAGCGCGGGCTTTGGCCGATCAGTTCGGCGAAGCGGTATTTGGCGATGTTCTGCC
Organism: Bordetella petrii; assembly: GCA_017745595.1. GTDB lineage: Bacteria > Pseudomonadota > Gammaproteobacteria > Burkholderiales > Burkholderiaceae_B > Bordetella_A > Bordetella_A petrii_C. The sequence continues at coordinate 18,370 of WMBV01000018.1, read as the reverse complement.
GGCGGCGCTGCTGCACCCGCAGGCTGGTGTCGGCCTCGTGGATGCGGCCCGCGTCATAAAGCGTGAGTGCCGCCCCGACGACGGCGCCGCGTTCGCGGATCGGGCTGCGGTTGGCCACCCAGTCGCGCCCGCCCAGGCGCAGCAGGCCGGCGCTTTCCGGCTGGCCGGTGTCCAGGGTGGCGCGCAGGCCCAGTTCCGGGCGCAGGTGGTCGAGCGGCTGGCCCACCACGCCCGCGGCGTCCAGGCCCAGCAAACGCTGCATCGACGGGTTCAGGGCAATGATGCGGTGATCGCGGTCGACGGCCAGCACGGCGTCCTGCAGGCTGTGCAACACCCCGTTCAATTGTTCGTAACGCCCGGCCTCCAGCCGCGCGACGCGGGCCAGTTCGATGGCGTCTTCGAACCCCTTGCGCACGCTGGCCAGCGAATAGGCCAGCAGCCCATGCAGGCCGGCCTGCTGGGCCAGTTCCACCACCAGGCTCGAACCCACGATCACCTGGAAATTTTCGCGGCGCAATTGCTCGAAGCGCTCGCGCGCATCATCGGGAGTCTGGTACGCATGCTGCACGATCTCAATGTTGAGCAGGTCTTTGACCGCATCGAGTTCGGGAATGGTGCGGCCGTACATCACCACGCCGACCCGGTCGGCGATGCGGCGCGCCTGGATCAGCGCCTGCAGAATGTCGAAGCCGCCCAGCTGGATCGTTGCCACGGGCGCCTGCAAGCCGGCGCGCAAGATGCTGGCATTCGAGCCCGCGCTGACGAACGCATCGACCAGGCCGCGATCGATCCGGTCTTGCGCAATGGCCAAGGCGCCGCCGAACGTGCCATCGACCACCTCGATGTGGGCGCGGCCGGTGTACTCGGCCACGACCGGCATGGCGAATTCGCGGATCTGCCGGTAGCTCAGAAAACACAGGCGCGGCAGGTCGGTGCGTGCCGCGGGATCGGAATAAACCATGGGTGACGGTGTTTTATTAAAACGTTTTCATGTTTCATAACTGTCTCATGAAACACCCGGCCGCGCCATTCAAGAATAAATCCCCGTGATATCAACAACTTAAAAACCACCGAAAGTTGGCACGAAGCTTGCATAAGCCAGGCATCCATCCGCTATGTATGACTAAGGAGACAGGACTTGGCGCTCGAACACATTACCGTGCTGGACTTGACCCACATGCTTTCCGGGCCCTACGGCACCATGCTGTTGGCCGACCTGGGCGCGCGCACCATCAAGGTCGAGCCGCCCGGCAGCGGCGAGGGCACCCGCCGCTTGCTCGAAAACGACCCGGATTATTCGCGCGACGGCATGGGCGCCTATTACCTGACGCTGAACCGCAACAAGCACAGCGTCTGCATCGACCTGAAAAGCGAGGCCGGCCTGGCGGTGTTCCATGACCTGGTGCGCAGCGCGGACGTGGTCTTCGACAACTTCAGCGTCGGCGTGACCCGGCGCCTGGGCATCGATTACGCGTCGCTGGCGGCCATCAACCCGGGCATCATCACCTGCTCGGTCACCGGCTTCGGCAGCACCGGCCCCGACACGCAACGTCCGGCATTCGACCAGGTGGTGCAGGCCATGGGCGGCGGCATGTCGATCACCGGCACGCCCGAGCAAGGCCCCACCCGCAGCGGCATTCCCATCGGCGACCTGGGCGGCGGCCTGTTCGGCGCCATCGGCGTGCTGGCCGCGCTGGCCGAGCGCGAACGCACGGGGCGCGGCCAGCACGTAGACGTATCGATGCTCGACGCGCAGGTCTCGCTGTTGAACTACATGGCCACCATGCACCTGATGTCGGGCATCGTGCCGGCCGGCATCGGCAACAGCCATTTCGTGCACGTGCCCTACAACAGCTATCCCACCGAAGACGGCCACATCATCGTGGCCTGCATCGGCGACGCGTTCTGGCAGCGCTTCTTGGAATGCATCGACCTGCCCGCCTTGCGCAAGCCCGAATACGACCGCCAACCCGGCCGCTACGCCGCCAAGGCCGAGATCGATGCGCTGGTCGGCGCCGAACTGCGCACCCGCCCCACCGCTTATTGGCTACAGAAATTGTCGGCCGCCCGCATCCCGTGCGGGCCCGTCAACAACTTCCGCCAAGCTCTGGACGACGCGCAGGTGCGCGCGCGCGACATGGTGGTCGAAGTTCCCCTGAAAGCGGGCGGCGCCATCCAGATGCCGGGCAATCCCGTCAAGCTTTCGGCGGCCGAGCCCAAGCCATTCGGCAGTCCGCCCGAATTGGGCGAACATACCGATGCCGTGCTGGGCGCCCTGCCCGGCTATGGCAGCGGCAAGCTGGCCTCCCTGCGCGCCGCCGGCGCCATCGCTTGATGAAAGCTCCACCCCCGAAGCGCTGCGCGCTCCCGATCCCGCTGCATCCATTTAATCCGTGGCGGGTTGCGAGGCGCGCGGTGAAGCTCTGACACGAGGCCAACAAACATGACCCAGGATACGCTCATCATTACCGATGTCGCGCCGCGCGACGGCCTGCAGAACCAGCGCGTGGCCGTGCCGACCGAAGCCAAGCTGGAACTGATCCGGCTGCTGCACGCGGCCGGCGTGGCCAGCATCGAAGCCACCAGCTTCGTGTCGCCCAAGGCGGTGCCGCAAATGGCGGATGCCGCCGAACTCATGGCGGCCGTGCACCGGCAACTGCCGGGCCTGCGCGCCTCGGCGCTGGTGCCGAACCTGAAGGGACTGGAGCGCGCCCACGCGGCGGGCGTGCGCGAAGTCGCCGTGGTGCTGTCCGCCACCGAGACCATGAACCAGAAGAACATCAACATGGGCCTGGCCCAGGCCACCACGGTGTGCGTGGACACCCTGCACGCGGCCCGCCAGCGGGGGCTGCGCACCAGGGCCTATGTCGCCGTGGCGTTCGATTGCCCCTTCGAGGGCCGCACGCCGCTGGAGACTGTCGTACGGCTGGCGGCGCGCATGGACGAGGCCGGCGCCGACGAGATCGTGATCGCCGACACCATCGGCTCGGCCGCGCCGGGCATGGTCCAGACCCACTTCCGGGCCCTGGCGCAGGCCGTGCCGCCGCGCAAGCTGGCCGCCCACTTTCACGACACCCGGGGGCTCGCCGCCGCCAACGCCTGGGCCGCGATCCTGGCGGGCGTGCGGCGCTTCGACGCCAGCGTGGGCGGCATCGGCGGATGCCCGTTCGCACCCGGCGCCGCCGGCAATGCGGCCACCGAAGACCTGGTGCTGATGGCCGAAGGCAGCGGCCTGGCCACCGGTATATCGCTGCCCGGCCTGTTGCACGCGGTGGCCTACGCCGAATCGCGGCTGGGCAGAGAATTGGGCGGGCGCAGCAGTGCATGGCTGCGCCGCCAATACGCCAGCCGCGATCGCGCGGCGGCAACGAACTGAGCGCGCATCCCGCAAGCGCTATCCAATACAACAACAGCAAGGAGACCCCATGCATCCCTTTCGTGCTTCCCGCCGCAACGCCATCGTACGCTCCGCCCTTGCGCCGCTATGCGCGCTGCTGGCCTTCGGCGGCCCGGCCGTCCAGGCCGCCGAAACCGCGCAGCAATATCCGTCGCGCCCCATCCGCCTGATCGTGCCCTTCGCCCCGGGCGGCGTCACCGACACCGGCGCGCGCCTGGTGGCCGACAAGCTCGGCCAGCGCCTGGGGCAGCAAGTCATCGTCGACAACAAGCCGGGCGCATCCGGCAATATCGGCACCCAGATGGCTGCGCAGGCCGAGCCGGACGGCTACACCCTGGTGGTGGGCTTCGACGGCACCCTGGTCATCAACCCGCACGTGCACGCCAGCATTCCCTTCGATACGCTGAAAGACCTGGCGCCCGTCAGCAAGATCGGCGATGCCGCCCTGATCATCGTGGCCAACCCCGCGGTGCCCGCCAACACCCTGCAAGAACTGATCGCGTATTCCAAGACCCAGCCCAACGGCGTGTCGTACGGCAGCGCCGGCGTGGGCAGCACCCCGCACCTGGCCGGCGAACTGCTGCGCCAGCGCACCGGCGCCAAGCTGGTGCACATTCCGTACAAGGGCGGCGGCCAGGCCATGGCCGACGTGGTGGGCGGCACGCTGCCGCTGCTGTACACCGCCGTGGCCGGCGCTTATCCGTATGTGCAGCGCAAACAGATCAAGGCCATCGCCGTCAGCACCGAAAAGCGCCTGCCCTCGCTGCCCGACGTGCCCACGGTGTCCGAATCCGGCGTGCCGGGCTTCGTATCCAATTCGTGGATCGGCATCCTGGCGCCGGCCGGCACCCCCGACGATATCGTGGCCAAGCTGCAGCGCGAGATCCACGCGGTGGTGCATGCGCCGGACATCGAAGAACGCCTGGCCGGCCTGGGGATCACCGCCTCGGGCAACACGCCGGCCGAGTTCCGCCAGCAGATCGCCGCCGACCTGGCCATGTACGAGGACATCGTGAAAAAGGCCAACATCCGCGCCGACTGACCGCGCCGCGCGTTCATCAGCGAACGATCCAGGTGTCCGGCTCCCGTCAGGGTGCCTGACACCGCAGCGTGCAAAGTATCCGGTCGTCGGTGTCTGACACCCTGCGGGAGTCAGACACCTGAAATACCACTAGGACATCGTGAAAAAGGCCGACATTCGCGCTGACTGACCCCGCCTTCGCCGCCGGGCCGGACGCCGTTCCAGGTCGTTCCAGGTGTCTGACTCCCGCAAGGGTGTCAGACACCGGCGCAATAGAACTATTACCGGCGCAATAGCACTACGACAGCGCGCGCAGCCCCTGCGGCGTGCGGATATGCGCCCGCAAATACGGCGCCGCGCCGGCCGGCAGCCCATGCACTTCCACCGGCCCGGCAAAGCTCACCGCATCCAGCATGGCGCGCAGGCCCGCCGGATCGGCATGAAACACCTCTAGAAGGTGCAGGTTGCAGCCCAGGTCGTCCAGCCGGGACGCCGGATGCGGTTCGGCATCCCATTGAATCAGGGTGGGCGCCGCGCCGCCCTGGGGCAGGCTGCCATCGGCGGGTATGGTGATGCGCCATGACAGCGCGCCGCGCGTCATGGGCTCGATCTGCCCGTGCCGCGGACCGCATGCCGCGCGCGCCGCGACGATATCGTCGGTGCGCGCGATCCAGGTCGCCAGGCGCGGCGGAGCATCGGGCGCCAGGCGGTCCAGTTCGAACCAGCGCGGGCGCGGCGGACGCGGCGCGGCGGGATCGGGCGCGATCACTTCCAGGTAGGTCGATGCGCCCAGCCGCAACAGCAGATTGTGGGTGCCCATGCGCGGATGTGCACCGCCCGGTTGCGGCCGCACACCGAGCGCGCGTTCGACGAAATCGGCGCCCGTGGCCAGGTCGGGGGCCGCCACGGCGATGTGATCCAGCAAGGTATGCATGCGGGCTCCGGTGGATTACAGGTCGAACGCGACCTGGTCTGCGGGAATGGCGACGATGCGGGGCCCGAAACTGCCCCGGGCCCGTGCCGCCAGCGCATTGATGCGCGCCACGGTGGCGTCCGCATCGCTGGGCCGCGGTTGCGGGCCGAACAGGGCTTCTTGTACGTCGACGACCAATAATGCGCACGACATGGCGGCTCCTGAAAGCAGCCAGTCTACCCAAGTGCGCATCAGGTTGCATCAGGGGCGGGCTCCCGCAGGGTGCCTGGCCCTGTTGTGGGAGACGGCCTCTTGTTCGCTTCGGTGTCCGACACCCTGCGGGAGTCGGACACCTGGCACCCCGCCCGGCGCCGGGCGGTCACCTGCCGATCTCCGCTCACCCCACCTTGCGGTCCTGCCCGGCCCAATACGCGTCGCGCAGCGGCTTGCGGGCCAGTTTGCCGTTGGCGTTCTTCGGCAGTTCTGCGACGATGTCGATGCTGCGCGGCTTCTTGAAATCGGCCAGGTGCGCGCGGCAGTGGGCCAGCAGTTCGTCTTGCCCGGCCTGCGCGCCCGGCTTGAGCACCAGTACGGCCTTGACCGCCTCGCCCCATTTATCGTCGGGGATGCCGAACACGCAGGCCTCGTACACATCCGGGTGCTGGTACAGCGCCTGTTCCACTTCGGTGGGATACACATTGAAGCCGCCCGTGATGATCATGTCTTTCTTGCGATCGACGATATACACGAAGCCTTCATCGTCCATGCGCGCCAGGTCGCCCGTATGCAGCCAGCCGTCGCGCAGCGCCTGGGCCGAGAGCTCGGGCTCGCCCCAATAGCCGGCAAAGACATCCGGGCCGCGGACCTTGATCTCGCCCACTTCGCCCGGCGCCACGGGCTGGCCGTTTTCATCGGCCAGGCACAGCTCGCCCTCGCCGAACAGGCGGCCGCAAGACGACAAGCGTTCGGAGCGCGACGCCAGCGCGTACGCGTGGTCGGCCGTGCTGAGCAGCACCAGGCCGCCCGTGGTTTCGCCCGTGCCGTAGCCCTGGCTGAGCTTGGGGCCCAGGGCTTCCCAGGCCTCGCGTATGCGGGCGGGCGCCATGGGCGCGCCGCCATACGAAATTTGCCGCAATGCGCTCAGGTCATGGCGATGCAGGCCGGGTTCGGCGATCAGCATGTTGACCATGGTGGGCACCATGAAACTGAATGCCGCGCGATGCCGCTCGACCGATGCCAGGAACGCCTCGGGATCGAAACGGTCATGCAATAAGAGGGTGCCGCCCTGAAACAGGAAAGGCTGCATGAACATGCCGCTGGCATGAGTAATCGGCCCCGCCAGCGCCAGCACTTCGCCGGGGTTGGCCCGCATGCGGCCCATGACCACCTTGCGCAGCGAAGCCATGCGGTTGCCCACGGTCTGCATCGCGGCCTTCAGCTTGCCGGTCGAACCGGACGTGAAGTGCAGCACGGCCAGGTCGCTTTCGGCCATCTCGACGTCGGGGTTGCGGTCGGCGCCCGCGGCGATGAATGCTTCATAGGGCCGCCAGCCTTCGAGGCCGTCGCCGCCCAGTACGATCATGTGCCGCACGTCCGCCAGTTCGTCGCGGATGGACGCCACGCCCTCGCTGTGGGCCGGGTCCACGATGAACACGCGGGCCTGTGCATTGTTGACCGTATCCACCACTTCCCGCGCCGACAGGCGGGCATTCAGCGCCACCTTCACCAGGCCGGCCTTGTATAGCGCGCACTCCAGTTCGATGATCTCCGGGCAGTTCCAGGCTTGTATGGCAACCCGGTCGCCCTTGGCCAGCCCCAGCCCGAGCAGCGCGTTGGCCAGCCGGTTCGAGCGCGTCTCCAGCTGGCCGAAAGTGACGATGCGATCGCCGTAAATAATGGCGGGCCGGTCGCGCCAATAGGCCGCGTTGCGGCTGGTGTAACGTCCTTGATTCATCGGATGCCTCCTTCGTGTTCCGTGGCACGATGGTGAGGCCGCGCCGGCCCGGCGGGATAACCCGGGCGCGATTTTCCATACCGCGCCGTTATCGCGCCGCCTTCATACCGTCTGGTTATCGGAATGCACGGATACGGCATCGCCCGCCAGACGGGCGCGGGTTAAATCTAGGGCCACGACAGGCACGCCGACGGCCTGCTGGCATTTCAAGGAGACACCTGTGCACCTACGCGACTTTCGTTCCTGGCTGGCCACGGCCACCCTCACCCTGGGCGTGGCGGCGCTTGCGCCCGCGCCGGCCCGGGCCGGCGACTACCCCGACCGGCCGATCCGCCTGGTGGTGCCCTTTACCGCCGGCGGGCAGTTCGACTACATCGCCCGCCTGGTGGCCGATCCGCTGGGCCGCGAACTGGGACAGAACATCATCGTCGAGAACGTCGGCGGCGGTGGCGGCAGCATCGGCGGCGCCAAGGTCGCCAACGCCGCGGCCGACGGCTACACGCTGCTGGAATACGGCGGCAACTATCCCATCGCCAAGCACCTGACGCCGAATCTGTCGTTCGACCCGATCGCCGACTTCGTGCCGGTGTCGGGCATCAGCCTGTCTCCGCACGTGATACTGGTCAACAGCAGCCTGCCCATCCACAACCTGGCGGAACTGGTGGCCTATTCCAAGGCGCATCCGGGCAAGCTCAGCTATGGCAGCCCCGGCGTGGGCTCGTCCATGCACCTGACCTTCGAGGCCGTCAAACAGCATTTCGGCATCGACGCCCTGCACGTGCCGTATCGCGGCGGCAGCAACATGATCAACGACCTGGCCGGCGGACAAGTCGGCGTGGGCATCATCGCGGTCGCGCCCGCCATGGCCTTCATCGAGGGCGGCAAGGTACGGGCCATTGCCGTCACCAGCGGCGAACGGGCCACGTCCCTGCCCCAGGCTCCCACCGTGGCCGAAGCCGGCTACCCCGGTTTCGAAAGCGGCAGCTGGGGCGGCATCGCGGTTCCCAAGGGCACGCCGCCGGAAATCGTCGAACGCCTGAACCAGGCCATCGTCAAAGTGGTAGGCCAGCCCGACGTGCGCAAGGCGCTGGAATCGCAGTCGTTCAAGCCCATCGCCGGTTCGCAGGCGCAGTTCCAGAAGCTGATCGACGACGAATCGAACCGCTATGGCCCGCTGATCCAGAAACTGGGGCTGCGCAACGAGTAAGGCCTACTTGATGCGCGGCGCGCCGGCGCGGGCGCGCTCGCGCAGGATCTCGATCAGTCGCTCGGCCAGCGGCGACTGATAGCTGCCCCGGCGCGTCATGATGCCGATCTCGCGGTGCCACGTCGCGTCTTCCAGCGGTATGGCGGCCAGGCCCTTGCCGGCCTCGGAACGCAGCGTGATTTCGCTGATCACCGTCAGCAGGTCGGTGCTGCGCACGATACTGACCAGGCTGGACACCGATGAATTGGATTCGATGACGATTTCGGGCGTTGGCGCGCCGCGCTGCTCGAAGCGCGTCTGCAGCCAGCGCCGCGACGCCACCTGCAGGCCGGGCAGCATCCAGCCATAACCGACCAGGTGATCGAAGCGGATTTTCGCGCGGTCGAACAGCGGGTGGTCCTGGCGCGCAGCCACGAACAGGCTGTCGCGAAACAGCGGGATGCGGTCGAATTCGGCGGGCGCGGCGGAGTCGTGCAGCGAACTTATCGAAAAATCCAGCCCGCCCTGGCGCAGCGCCGGAATCAGCGCATCATTGAGCGACACCATGACATTGACCTTGGCGGCGGGCCGCTGGGCCAGCAGGTCGATGCAGGCCGGGTTGAATACCGGCTCGACCAGCAGCGGCGTAACGCCGACACGCACCAGCCCGATACTGCCGCGATGCAGGTCGCCCGCCTCGCGCAGCGCCTCGTCCAGTTCGCGCCGGGCCTGCTGGCTGCGCTGGTAGAACGCCTTGCCGGGCATGGTGAGTTCCATGCCCTTGGGCGTGCGCACGAACAGTTGCAGCTTGAGCTCTTCTTCCAGGCGGCGGATGCCCTTGGTCAGGGCCGGCTGGCTGATGCCCATGCCGTCGGCGGCGCGCCCGACATGGCCGGCGCGCGCAACGGCCAGGAAATAGTCCAGATCTTCGAGTCGCATTGATTCCGCCTGGTTATCGAGATTTAAAAAAAGATAATTGCGAAGAAGCCAGGGGCTGTCAAGCTGCAAGCTGCAAAGGAGACTTCCATGGCCCCATCCAGCCCCGACCTGGCGGCACTGCGCGACCGCCTGCATCATTACCTGCACGATGAACTGCTGCCCCTCGAGCGCGAGCTGGGGCTGGGCTATGAAGACGAATTTCCGCGCGAGCTGGTCAAGTCGATCTGGCGGCGCTCGCGCGAACTGGGCCTGTACGGGCTGCAGCTGCCCAAGGAGATCGGCGGCCAGGCGCTGCCCTACCGCGACCTGTGTGTCCTGAAAGACGACGCGGCCGCCTCGGGGGCGATTCTGTTTCCGCACGTACTGGGCGATTGGGGCGGGCCGTCGCGCATCGGCAACCTGGTGCGCTATGCCACGCCCTACCAGCTGGAGCGCTACATCATGCCGGTGATCAACGCCGAGCGCGGCGCGTGCTTCGCGATGACCGAACCGCAATCGGGTTCGGACGCCACCAGCCTGCGCACGCAGGCCGTGGCGGACGGCGACGACTACGTGATCACGGGCGTCAAGCACTTCATCACCGCGTCGATGTTCGCCGACTTCGCCGTCACGATGTGCGTGACCGATCCGGACCGGGGCGCGGACGGCATCTCGGCGATTCTGATCGACCTGGACCAGCCCGGCGTGCGGCTGGTGCACGATTGCGTGCCCATGACGGGCCAGTACGTGGATGCCGACATCGTGCTCGAGCAAGTACGCGTGCCGAAAAAGAACCTGATCGGCCAGCCCGGCGAAGGTTTTCGCATTGCCATGAACCGGGTCAGCGTCAACCGGCTGCTGCACTGCCCCACCATGATCGGCCTGGCCAGGCAGGCGTTCCGCATGGCCGTGGACTACGCCAAGACACGCCAGCAGTTCGGCGGCCCCATCAGCCGCTTCCAGGCCATCCAGCATATGCTGGCCGACATGGCCACGGCCTTGTACGCGTGCGAACAAATGGTGCTGGCCGCCGCCGAACGCGCCGACGCGGGCGACGACGTGCGCCACCTGGGCGCCATGTGCAAATTGTTCGTGTCCGAGCGCTGCTTCGAGATCGCCGACAAGGCCATGCAGATCCATGGCAACGTGGGCGTCACCAAGAATCATCCGGTGGAATTCATCTTCCGCCGGCTGCGGCTATACCGCATCGTGACGGGCACCAGCGAAATACAGCGCAATACGATCGCGAAGGACGTGCTGGCTTGATATCACGGTTCAGGTGTCTGACTCCGCAGGTGTCAGACACTGACGTGTGGCGAGATCCTCTGCCCACAGCGGTGTCAGGCACCTGCGGAGCCTGACACCTGAAGACTCAGACAGATCCGCGTTCGCCTCGGTGTCCGACACCCTGCGGGAGCCGGACACCAGCATCGCCTAGATGTGCAGGGCGTGCCCCAGCGCGCGCAGGGCCGCTTCCTGCACGGCCTCGCCCAGAGTGGGATGCGCATGGATGGTGCCGGCTACGTCCTCCAGCCGCGCGCCCATTTCCAGCGATTGCGAAAACGCCGCCGCCAGTTCCGACACGTTCCGGCCGACCGCCTGCCAGCCCACGATCAAATGGTTGTCGCGGCGCGCCACCACGCGCACGAAGCCGTCGGTGGATTCCAGCGTCATGGCCCGCCCGTTGGCGGCGAACGGAAACGCCGCGGCCAGGCAGTCCAGCCCGGCGGCCTGCGCCTGCGGCGGCGCCAGCCCGGCCGTGACGACTTCCGGATCGGTGAAACACACCGCCGGTATCGCCGCGGGCGCAAAGCGGCGGCGCCGGCCGGCCACGAGTTCCGCCACCATCTCGCCCTGCGCCATGGCCCGATGCGCCAGCATGGGCTCGCCCGCGATGTCGCCGATGGCCCACACATTGCGCATCGAGGTGCGGCACTGGTCGTCGATGCGCAAGGCATTGCCGGCCCGGTCGAGCTGCAGGCTTTCCAGGCCCCAGCCCTGGGTGCGGGGCCGCCGCCCGATGGCCAGCAAGACCTGGTCGGCCGGCAGCGCGGTTTCGGCGCCGGAGGCATCCTGCACGCGTACCGCATCGCCGGCCGCGTTCAGCCCCAGCACCTTGCGTCCCAGGCACAGCTCCACTCCCATGCGCGCCAGCGCGGCCGCCACCGGCTTGGTCAGTTCGGCATCGTAGGTGGGCAGGATGCGGTCCTGTGCCTCGACCACTGTGACCTGGGCGCCCAGCTTGCGATACACCGTGCCCAGCTCCAGGCCGATATAGCCGCCGCCCACCACCACCAGGCGGCTCGGGACGGCCGCGGGCGACAGGGCCTCGGTGGACGAGATCACCTTGCCGCCGAACGGCATGGAGGCCAGCGGCATGGGCTCGGAGCCCGCCGCCAGCAGCAGGTGTTCGCACTGGATGCGCTGCGTGCCCTGCGCGGTGTCGACCTCGACCGTCTTGCCGTCGAGCACGCGGGCCCAGCCCCGCACCAGTTGCACGCCGTTCTTTTTCAGCAGGGCTTCGACGCCGCCCGTCAGCCGGCCGACGATGCCGTCTTTCCAGGCCACTGTCTTGCCGATATCGATGGCGGGCGCCTGTACCGAAATGCCCAGCGGCGACGCCTGGGCATAGTCGCGCGCCCGTTCGAATTCCTGCGCGGCGTGGATCAGCGCCTTCGAGGGAATGCAGCCGATGTTCAGGCAAGTGCCGCCGGGCTGCCGGCCTTCGACCACGATAGTGGGCACGCCCAGCTGCCCGGCGCGGATGGCCGCCACATAGCCGCCGGGACCGCCGCCGATGATCAGCAAAGTGGTATTGCGGGTTTCGCTCATGGCGCCTCCACGAAAAGCAGCGCGGGCTGTTCCAGCAGCGCGCGCACCGCCTGGATGAATTGCGCCGCGTCCATGCCGTCGACCACGCGGTGATCGAACGACGACGACAGGTTCATCAGCTTGCGGGCCACGACCGCGCCCTGGCGGATCACGGGACGTTCGACGATGCGGTTCACGCCCACGATGCCGACTTCGGGATGATTGATGACCGGCGTGCTGACGATGCCGCCCAGCGCCCCCAGGCTGGTCAGGGTGATGGTGGATCCGGACAGCGCATCGCGCTCGGCCTTGCCGCTGCGCACCGCCTGCGCCAGCCGGGTGATTTCGGCGGCCAGTTGCCAGACGTCGCGCGCCTCGGCATGGCGCAGCACCGGCACGATCAGGCCCTGGTCGGTCTGCGTGGCAACGCCCAGGTGCACCGCCCCGTGGCGGGTCACCACCCCGGCCTCGTCGTCGTAGCGCGCATTGATCTGCGGAAAATCGCGCAAGGCGATCACCATGGCGCGCGCCAGCAGCGGCAGCAGCGTCAGCTTGCCGCGCGACTCGCCATACTTGCGGTTGAGCTGCGCGCGCAGCGCTTCGATGTCGGTGACGTCGATTTCTTCGACATAGCTGAAATGCGGAATGCGGCGCTTGGATTCCTGCATCTTCTGCGCGATCTTGCGGCGCAAGCCCACCACGGGCACTTCCTGCTCATCGTGGCGTTCGCGGTATCCCGCCGAAGCCGCGGGCGCGGCCGCGCCCTGCCCTTGCAGATAGGCGTCCAGGTCTTCGTGCACGATGCGGCCGGCCGGGCCGCTGCCCTGCACGAAACGCAGTTCGATGCCCATGTCCCAGGCGCGCTTGCGCACGGCCGGCGAGGCCAATGGCCGTTCGCCGGGCTGGCGCGCGGGGCCGTTTTGCGCCGGCCGGGCCGGCATCGTGGAATGGCTTGCCGCGCCGCTGCGGGCGGGGATCGCCGCCCCGGCCGCGGCCGCCGCGCCCTTGGCCATGTCGCCGGCGATCTGGCCCGCGATGCCGCCCGGGGTGGGACGGGACGAACCCCGCGCATCGGGCGCGGAATCGGACAGGCCCTCGGCCCGGGCCGCCTGGCCCGAAGCCGCGCCCGGGTCGGCCGCCGCCGGCTCCGCTTGGGCGCGGGCCGGCGCCACATCGGCCTTGGCATTGCCCGCGCCTTCGACTTCCAGCCGGATCAGCTCGCTGCCCACGGCCAGGGTGTCGCCCACGCTGCCGCCCAGCGCGACGACCTTGCCCACCACGGGCGACGGAATCTCGACGGTGGCCTTGTCGGTCATGACGTCGGCCAGCGGCTGGTCTTCGGCCACCGTGTCGCCCACGTTCACGTGCCAGCCCACGAGTTCGACCTCGGCGATCCCTTCGCCGATGTCGGGCATCTTGATGATGTGGATTCCCATGTCATGCCTCCATCACGCGTTGGAAGGCCGCGCCCACGCGCACCGGCCCCGGGAAATACGCCCATTCCTGCGCATGCGGATAGGGAGTGTCCCAGCCGGTAACGCGTTCGACGGGCGCTTCCAGGTGGTGAAAGCAATGTTCCTGCACCAGCGACACCAGTTCGGCGCCAAAGCCGCAGGTGCGGGTGGCCTCGTGCACCACGACGCAGCGCCCGGTCTTGCGCACCGAATTGACAATGGTGTCGAAGTCCAGCGGCCACAGGCTGCGCAGGTCGATGATCTCGGCGTCCAGGCCGGTTTCCTGGGCGGCCGCCAGCGACACGTGCACCGTGGTGCCGTAGGTCAGCACCGTCAGGGCCTCGCCCGGCCGCACAATGGCCGCGGACTCCAGCGGCACCGTGTAGTAGCCCGTGGGCACCTGGCTGCCGGGATGCTTGTTCCAGGGCGTGACGGGCCGGTCGTGGTGGCCGTCGAACGGGCCGTTGTACAGGCGCTTGGGCTCCAGGAAGATGACGGGGTCGTCGCTTTCGATGGCGGCGATCAGCAGGCCCTTGGCGTCGTACGGGTTCGACGGCAGCACCGTGCGCAGGCCGCACACTTGCGTGAACATGGCCTCGGGGCTCTGGCTGTGGGTCTGCCCGCCATAGATGCCGCCGCCGCAGGGCATGCGGATGGTCATGGGCGCGATGAACTCGCCCGCCGACCGGTAGCGCAGCCGCGCGGCTTCCGACACGATCTGGTCGGACGCGGGATAGAAATAGTCGGCGAACTGGATCTCGCACACCGGGCGCAGCCCGTACGCGCCCATGCCCACCGCCACGCCCACGATACCGCCTTCGGAAATGGGCGAATCGAAAACGCGCGAGGTGCCGTACTTGGCCTGCAGGCCTTCGGTGCAGCGGAACACGCCGCCGAAATAGCCGACGTCCTGGCCGAACACCACGACGTTGCTGTCGCGTTCCAGCATGACATCCATGGCCGAACGCAATGCCTGGATCATGGTCATCGACGTGGTCGCCGGACCGGTATTCTTATGGTCAGCCATGATCAGACCCCCAGCTCTTGGCGCTGCCGGCGCAAGTGTTCCGGCATGTCTTTGTATACGTCTTCGAAAATGCTCGCGGCGCTGGGCACGTGCCCGTCCACCAGCGTGCCATGGCTTTCGGCCTCTTTCTGGGCGGCCAGGATCTCGGCTTCCAGTTCGGCCTTCAGGTCGTCGTGCTGGCGGTCGGACCAGATGCCCAGGCCGATCAGGTGGCGCTTGAAGCGCGCGATCGGATCGCCCAGCGGGAAGTGGCTCCAGTCGTCGCCGGGGCGGTACTTGGAAGGATCGTCCGACGTCGAATGCGGGCCGGCGCGGTACGTGACCCATTCGATCAGGGTAGGCCCCAGGTTGCGGCGCGCGCGCTCGGCGGCCCATTGGGTCGCGGCATACACCGCCAGGAAATCATTGCCGTCCACGCGCAGCGACGCAATGCCGCAGCCCACGCCGCGGCCCGCGAAGGTGGCGCCTTCGCCGCCGGCGATGGCCTGGAACGTCGAGATCGCCCACTGGTTGTTGACCACGTTCAGAATGACCGGCGCGCGATACACATGCGCGAAGGTCAGCGCGGTATGGAAGTCGGCCTCGGCCGTGGCGCCGTCGCCGATCCAGGCCGACGCAATGCGCGTATCGCCCTTGATGGCCGAGGCCATGGCCCAGCCCACCGCCTGGATGAACTGGGTGGCCAGGTTGCCCGAGATGGTAAAAAACCCCGCCTCGCGCTTGGAATACATCACCGGCAATTGGCGCCCCTTCAGGGGATCGCGCTCGTTCGACATCAGCTGGCACATCATCTCGACCAGCGATACGTCGCGGGTCAGCAAGATGCTTTGCTGCCGGTACGTGGGAAAACACATGTCGCCCGGTTCCAGCGCCAGCGCATGGGCAGAGCCGATGGCTTCTTCGCCCAGGCTCTGCATGTAGAACGAGATTTTCTTCTGCCGTTGCGCGGTCAGCATGCGGGCATCGAAGATGCGCGTCTTCAGCATGGCGCGCATGCCGGCCCGCAGGGTGTCGGCATCGAGCCGGGGCGCCCAGGGCCCCATCGCCCGGCCGTCGTCGTCGATGACGCGCACCAGCTGATAGGCCATCTGGCCGGTATCGACGGCGGATACATCAATAGGGGGCTTGGGAATTTCGCCGGCCGGCGAAAGATGCAGATAAGAGAAATCGGTCTTGCAACCCGGACGCCCGGTGGGCTCGGGGACGTGCAATTTCAGTGGGCCGTATTGGCTCATGTTATGTCTCCACGCTTGATCGTGTCATGCGTTCTTGCTATGCAAAGGCCTGGTGCTGGAGGTAACCGCGCAGTCGGCCGCCACCGGATCGCGCGCGGGGTAAATGCAACGCGTCTGGCTGAGAACAGATTAGCATAAGCGCCTGCCCTGTTCCGCCGGCAAGGCGGCCCGGGCCCGGGGCGAGTTGCGCATGGTGAAACTGCCGGCAGGCGGGCGCCCGCCTGTCGATTCCGGCCCCGCCCGCTCGTCGTAGCCAGGCGGAATCCCCCGCCGTCTGTTTCAGGAGCCCGTGCCATGGCATTGCAACTGTATTTCCACCCCTTCTCGTCGTACTGCCAGAAGGCCTTGACCGCCTTCTACGAAAACGGCATCGCCTTCGAGCCGCAATTGCTGGAAGGCCCCGACAGCCCCGCCATGCAGCGGCTGGCGCAGCTGTGGCCAATGAAGCGTTTTCCGGTGCTGGTGGACGGCGACCAGACCATCCTGGAAGCCACCTGCATCATCGAATACCTGGGCCTGCACTACCCCGGGCCGGTGCGGCTGATTCCGGAAGACCCCCGCGCCGCGCTGGAAGTGCGCATGCTGGACCGTTTTTTCGATAATTATGTCTCCACGCCCCAGCAGAAAGTCGTGTTCGACGCGCTGCGGCCGGCCGAATCGCGCGACCCGCATGGCGTGCAGCAGGCGCGCCAGATGCTGGACACGGCATACGCCTGGCTGGACCAGCGGCTGCAGGGCCGCCAGTGGGCCGCGGGCGCCGATTTCACCCTGG
The DNA here is from genome assembly GCA_017745595.1 of Bordetella petrii. GTDB lineage: Bacteria > Pseudomonadota > Gammaproteobacteria > Burkholderiales > Burkholderiaceae_B > Bordetella_A > Bordetella_A petrii_C. The sequence continues at coordinate 1,682 of WMBV01000018.1, read as the reverse complement.
CCGACTGTGCCGCCGCGCCCTTCCTGTTCTACGCCGACTGGACCCAGCCCATCGGCCCCGCCCACGCCAACGTCATCGCCTATCGCCGCCGCCTGCTGCAGCGCCCGTCGTTCGCGCGCGCGGTGGACGAGGCCCGGCCCTACCGGCAGTTCTTCCCACTGGGCGCGCCGGACCGCGACTGAGGCGCTTGCCACTAAAATGAGACGCTATGGCAGACAAAATGCGACTCGACAAATGGCTGTGGGCGGCGCGCTTCTACAAGACCCGCAGCCTGGCCGCGCAAGAGGTCGGCAAGGGGCGGGTGCTGGTCAACGACCAGCCCGCCAAGCCGGCGCGCGATATCGCGGTCGACGACCGCATTACCGTGCGCAAGGAAGACCCGGCCATGCAGGTGTGCGTGCGGGCGCTTTCCGCCGTGCGCGGCCCGGCGCCGGCGGCGCGCCAGCTTTACGAAGAAACACCGGACAGCATCGCCGCGCGCGAGCGCGCCGCCGAAATGCGCCGCCTGGCGCCCGAGCCCGCGCAGGCCATCACCGCCGGCAGGCCCACCAAACGCGACCGCCGCCTGATCGGACTGATACGCGGCAAGTAACCGGCATCGGGCACGATCGCCGCCGGTCGCGGCAATGGTTCAGCCCTCGCCTTTGTCGTCGATGTTCTTTTCCACCCGGCGCAGCACGGCCAGCACGAAGAACGCCAGCAAGGTACTGACCACCGCCGTGGCCTCGCGCCCCATGCCCGCCGCCACGCCGATGGCGGCGGTCATCCAGATGCTGGCCGACGTGGTCAGGCCGTGGATCACCTTTTCGCCGCTGAGCTTGATGATGGCGCCCGCGCCCAGGAAGCCGATGCCGGCGATCACTCCCTGCAGCACCCGGCTCAGGTCGCCCACCTGCATGCCGGCCTGCAGCGGCACCAGCACGAACAGCGCCGCGCCCAGGGCCACCAGCATATGCGTACGCAGGCCCGCGGCCTTGCCGCTGCGTTCGCGCTCGTAGCCCAGCAGCCCGCCCAGCAGGAAAGCCATGCCCAGGCGCAGCACAATACGGGTGGCCTCGGTGGCATCGGGAATATCGCTGAATTCACTTTGGATGGCTGCCCAGATCTCTTGCCAGATCGTCATGCCGGTGTCTCCCTGAGATGCGCGATGGCCGCCGCAAGCGTTCGTGAACGCGCGCTTGCGCACCGCCCATCATATCGGCTCGGACCGCGCCGGTATGTATCCGAATCTACACGTGCCCCGCCGCCGACCGGGGCCGGCCGCCGGCTAAGGTACAATCCCTTCCCGCTGCTAGTCATAGCGGCACGTCGGGGCGTAGCGCAGCCTGGTAGCGCATCTGCTTTGGGAGCAGAGGGTCGCGAGTTCGAATCCCGCCGCCCCGACCAAAAAAACAAGGACTTACAGGCTTTTGGCTGTAAGTCCTTTTTGGTTTCTACGGGCGGGCATCCCTGCACTCTTGACGGTTTCGCCAATGCTGCGATGCCAGGTGTCTGACTCCCCGCAGGGGTGTCAGACACCGTGGTACCGGCAAGGTTGACACATATTTCGGTGTCTGACTGAGCTGCCCCGGTTTTTTCGGACAGTTTGGTTAAGGGACAGCCGCCTCGGCCTGGGCTGGGGTTCTATACCGCAGGCCTTGGTGTATTCGCTGGCGGTTATAGAAGATTTCGATGTAGTTGAA
>WMBV01000017.1 GCA_017745595.1 Bordetella petrii | reverse complement strand
CAGATCGCCACCCCGCGCGGGCAGGCCGCGCTGGCCGCCGGCGACACCTTTTATATCCGCCGCGGCATGGGCACCGAGGCCAACCGGGCCTCGACCACGCGGGGCAACGAGGTGGCGGCGGTGCGCGTCGAGGGCAGCGACGCAGGCAGGGTGGCCAACACCGGCCTGATCCAGGCGCGCGAGGGCGACGTCACACTCACCGGCCATGCGGTGCGCCAGCAGGGCGTGGCGCTGGCCACCACCACGGTGGACACGCGCGGCACCATCCACCTGCTCAACTCGGCCGCTGACGACACGGGCAGCGTGGTGCTGGGCCGGGACGCCGTCACGGCGGTGCTGATCGAGGACGACGGGCGCACGGCCACCGACGGCCAGCGCCAGCGCCTGATCGACGAGTCCGAGGAGATGAACGGCCTGCGCGACGACATGATCGGCGGGGTCTTCGACCACCTTGCGCGGCTGCCGGACCGGCGCGACCAGTCGCGGGTGGAGATCGTCTCGGGCAACCAGGTGGCCTTCGAGGACGGCTCGCTGACCCTGGCCACGGGCGGACAGATCGCGGTGGCCGGCACGGGCCGCACGCACGTGGGCGCAGGCGCGGCGCTGGACGTGGCCGGCGCGGTGGGCGTGCAGGTGGCGATGGAGTCCAACAGCATCGCGGTCAACATCCAGGGCAACGAGCAGCGCGACTCGCCGGACAACCGCGACAGCGGGGCGCTGAACAACAGCAACGTGTGGGTGGACCGGCGCCACCTCGTGCGGCTGCCGGCCGGCACGGGGGGGCACAAGGAGGAACGCTGGTACACGGCCGGGGGGCTGCTGGAGGTCAGCGGCTACCTGGACACGCAGGGCCACACGATAGGCGAGTGGGCGGCCGTGGGCGGGACGGTGCTGCTGGGTGGCAATGAGGTGTTGACTCAGCGTGGTTCGAGCGTGAATGTCTCGGGCGGGACGCTGGACGTGCAGGCCGGCAATATCCGGCAGAGCTGGTTCCGGGGCGCCGACGGGCGGCTGTACGAAGTCTCGACCGCGCCGGGCAGCCGGTTGTACACGGGCCTGTACCAGGGCTACGAGCGCAAGAGCGAGCGCTGGGGGCAGACGGACACCTGGTACAACCCGCTGGTGGCACCCCCGTCGCGCCGGGAGCCGGGCTACACGGTAGGCCGCGACGCGGGCACCTTGATCGTGAGCGCGCCGACGGCGGTGCTCGAAGGCGAGATCGAGGCCGGTGTGTATCAGGGCGCGCGCCAGTTCGAGGCGCCGGACGCGGGGCTGGACGGGTATCTGCAGGCGCAGGACAAGGTGGCCCGCCGTGGCCGGCTGGCGGTGGGGCAGTACGGCCAGTACGGCCTGGAAAACGCCTACGACAGCGACATCCGTATTGGCGTTTTCGGCGACATCAGCGAACAGCTCACCCTGGAATCCGACCTCAACGAACGGCTCAACACCGTCTGGCTGGACGCCGGCCGCTTGAATGAACAGCGCCTCGGTGGCCTGGATCTGGTGTCCGGCGGCAGCATCTCAGTGGAGGACGATCTGACCCTGGCCGAGGGCGGGCAGCTTCGTTTGGTGTCCGGGCAGGTGGCCGTGGATGTCGGTGTTACCGCCCGGGGCGGGGACGTTACCTTGAGCAACGTGAGTGAAGTGCAAGGGGTGGGGAACAGCTCGGTCGTTTTCACCGATGCGGAAGGAGCCAGCGACCTGCGCCTGGGCGAGAACGCCACCTTGGACGTGCGTGGCCTATGGAGCAACGCGTTGCTTGAGGAAGGCGGGAACTGGAAGCAGGCCTATGTGGATGGCGGCGATGTCACCATCGAAGGCACTCAGGATGTCACCCTCGCTGAAGGCAGCCTGATTGATGTGTCCTCCGGCGCGGCGGTTCGTTCAGATCGTTCGTTGTTGGGCGGACGCGGCGGTGACGTTACCTTGCGCGCCAACATTTACCGCGATGGCCTGCCTGATTCCGGCAGCCGACTGCTGCTGGGCGCCGAGGTGTTCGGCTATGGCGTGGAAGGCGGCGGGACGTTGACAGTGGAAACCGGGCAGGCCGTCCTGGTGGGCGACCAGGGGCTGCAAGAGAATGGTTTGCTGCAGGCCGGTGAAACCGCACCCACGGACCTGACGCTGGTGGAAGACCTGGTGATCCCGGAAGGGGGAACCCTGCCCTTTGACTATACCTATGAGAAAAATGCCATCCTTCCCGGGGAGGCAGTGGGGAACGAGCAGATCATCGTGTCCTCGGATAATCCCCTCGTGCCGGCTGTGGATTGGACCATTCCGGCCGACGCACCGGCGGGATTCTTCGTCCAGGGGACTCCGGCGCTTCCGTGGCTCCCGGCCCCTCAGTACGGCCCGGGGGATACGGTACCCGCTGGGACATCGCTGACCGGTATGTCCTCTGATACCAGCTTGCCGGCGAACTACATCGTGCCAGCGGATGCCTTCCCGCAAGGGCTGCCGATCCCCGCCAAGACCGCGACCTATTTAGCGGGATCGATAGCACCCACCGACCTGGTGGTGCTGAAAGCGGGGGAGGTGCTTTCCGAGGGCATGCGACTCGATACCGATGTGCGGGTTGAGGAGTTCATGACGGTGTCTCCGGCGCTCTTCCAGCGCGGCTTCTCGCATTATGAGATCAACGGGCACGCGGGTCTGACGGTCCAGGATGACACACAAATAAAGGTGCTGATGCCCGTCTATCGCCAGGGGCCGGCGGCGCGCCTGGCGTCTAGTCTCGAAGACGGGCTGGAACTGTGGACACCGCCGCTGCACCTGAATGATCCCCAGGCGCGTACCCTGACGCGTCGTGCTGGAGCCAGCCTCACACTGAAAGCCTCCCGCCGTGATTCGGCTTCGTTCAGCGAGGCGCGCCCCGTGGTGATTGGCACGGGCGCGGAGTTGACCGTGGACCCGGGCCAGACCCTGGCGCTGGTCGGTGGCCAGAAAATTACCGTGGACGGCACCCTGCGGGCGCCAGGGGGCAATATCCACATTCTCAATCCGATCACCACGGGTGTTGAAGAAGGCGGCTCGATTTGGATTGGTGAAAACGCCGTCCTGGATGCCGCGGGCCGCGCCTATGTGGCCAACGGCGTAAACGGTCAGCGCTATGGCGAGGTGCTTTCCGGTGGCCGGGTGGTGCTGGGCAGCCTGCCGCCGGATGACGTGGCTAACGCCAACCTCTACCCGATCAACAATCTGTTTGTGATCGTGCGTGACGGCGCGGTTATCGACATTTCCGGCACCGGCGCGGAGCTGGACCTGAGCCTGGCGCAACCGACCATGGTGGCCAGCGACGGTGGCGCCCTGGAGATGCGCTCCAAAGCCGGTATCGCTTTCGATGGGGAGTTGCGCGCGCAGGCTGGTGGCGACGGCGCCCTGGGAGGCGCGCTTGACGTGATGCTGGAAACCCAGCTTCTCTCGACCGCCACTCCCAACGAGTTGCATGCCGTTCCCCGCATCATCACGCTGACTCAGGGTAACGAGAACGAGGGTGCTGATCAGCCTTCTTCGGACCTGAATTCAGAGCAAGGTGACGAATCCCCGTCCTTTGGTACTGCCCGTTTTGTCATTGAGGATCTGGTCGAATCGGGCCTGGATCACCTGTCCTTGTGGTCCCGTGACGCCATTCTTTTTGAAGGCGATACCCGCATCGATCTGGGGGGCAGCCTGTCCCTGACCGCCGCCGTTCTGGCGGCCGCGCCGCAGACGCCTGACATCGAGGTGAATCTGAGTGCGCCCTATGTCCAGTTGGGCGGGCGCACGCAAATTCCGATTCCCAGCGATGAATATAGCCAGGTGATTTCCTACTTCGAGCATGACAATACGACGCCCTTATCCACACTGACCAGTGATGAAAGCCGCCTGACGGTCAGCGCGGATCTGATCGATCTGGGCAAGGGAGATCTGACCTTCGGTGCCAACGGAAGCTACGATGTCGCCGCCGGCATCTTTGGCGCGGAAACCCGCCCCTTGGATCTGCCCGGTTTTGCCCGAGTGGACTTCGATAGCCAAGGCGATATTCGCCTGAACAACGCCAGCATCGCCACCGGCCAGGAATTCAACTTCATCGCGCAGCGGATCTATGCCACCACCCATTCCGACAACGCCATCCAGGTGGGGCTGGGGCCCGATGGCAGGAATGGCGATCCGCTGGACGGAGCGGTACTACGTTTCCTGCGCCGAGGAACCGGCCGTCCGGATACTCCTCTGTCCGTGTTCGGTTCCATCTCGCTGCAGTCACCGCGCATCGAGCAGGGAGGGGCGTTATTCGCACCCTTGGGCGCGATCACCATGGGGTCGGGGAACTTTCTTAACCAGGAGTTCCCCTATGCACCGTCCCCCGGGCCGGTCCCCTATTTCAATAACGTGCTCACCGAGATTGTCTTGCAAGAAGGCAGCGTGACCTCAATCAGCGCGGCGGGGCTGGTGTTGCCCTATGGCTACACCGAGGACGGTCAGGATTACTACTACAACGGCGAAAAGGTCGGCTACAACGTTTCCACCAGCAATGTTGAATATCAGGACGCTCGCCTCGGGGGCGGGGTCCGTTTTGATGCGAGGACAGTGGCAGTGGAAGAGGGGGCGGTGCTGGATGTCAGCGCCGGTGGCGAACTGCGTGGCGTGGGTTTCAGCAGTGGCCGTGGCGGCTCGGTGGATATCCTCAACACCGCCCTGGCCAACGCCGCCCCCTGGCACACCGGTGAGCGGGACGCCGGGGTCTACGCCATCGTGCCTGGTTTGAGCGACAGCCAGGCCCCGCTCGATCCGGCCTTGGATGGGCCTTCCCAAGTGGGGCAGCAGATCACCATCGGTGAAGGCGTGCCCGGTGTTCCGGCGGGCACCTATACCCTGCTGCCGGCGGAATACGCCCTGATGCCCGGCGGTTACCGGGTGGAGCTGGGTGCCGATACTCTGTACGGCACCGGAGGCGTTGCGCAAAACGCCTCGGGGGTTCACACCACGGCGGTGACCGTGGGCAATGCCTTGACGGATATCGACCAGTCGTTGCCGGTAACCGCGACGCTCATGGCCGGCGATACCGTGCGCCGCTATGCCGACTACAACGAGACCACCCTGTCCCAATGGGTGGCGGAACGGAAAGCAGAGTTCGGCGATCCCGGCCTGATGGTGCCCTTGGTCCCAGAGGATGTCCGCCCGGTGGAATTCAACTTCGGTGACGCCGACCTGGCCGCCGATCAGGTATTCCTGTTCGATGGTGAACTGCGTAATACCCAGGTGGAGGGCGGCCGCGGCGGCATGGTGCTGTTCAATGGCGCCGACTATGAAGTGATCGCGGAAGGAGGAAGCCGCGCCGATGACCGGGTGACCCTGGTCGATACGGATCTCAACGCCCTGGGCGCCACTCTGCTGAGCCTTGGTACCGGCCGGGTGGACCGCTTTGGCTCGCTGAATGCGAATGGCACCACGGTGGTGCGTTCCGGGGCAACATTGAAGGCAGGCGCCGTGATTCTCGGTGGCCAGAATGCCAGCGGTGATGAAGTGGTGGTGGAATCCGGCGCCGCCCTGGATACCCGGGGCCAGGAGGCGCCGGGCTGGACCGGCGAGAACGGTTTTTTGATTCAACCGCAAAGCGGCGGCAACGCGGCCTTCCTGGTGGTGAGCAACGATCTGATGCAGTTCGGTGCCGCGGAAAGCCAGGGCAGCGTGCGCATCGAGGACGGTGCCGCCTTGCACAGTGAAGGCACTGTGGCCCTGCTGGCGCCGGGTGGCATCGATATCGGTGATATCGATCTGAGTGCCCGGGATTTCCTGATCTCCATGGAGGACATCAACATTGGCACCGACGCGGCCCTGGCGCAGGCCGAGGCCCAGGGTGTGCTTTCCGAGGGCTGGCAGCTCACGCAAAGCATCCTGGATGGTCTGCTGGGCCTGGGCGAGCTGGAAAGCTTCAGTCTGCAAACCGCAAGCTCGATCAACTTCTTTGGCCCCGTCACTCTGGATACCTACGATCCGGACACCGGAGAATCCCGTGCCAGCCTGCGCTTTATCTCCCCGGCCATCTACGGACTGGGCGGGGATGGCGACACCGCCACCATCCGCACTGATCAGTTTATCTGGAGTGGTTTGGGGTATGTGTCCGGCAGTGGCGTCAATGAGGAAATCGGATCGGTGGCCCCTGGTGACGTGATCCACGGTGGCGCCGGCACCGGCAGTGGCGGTTTTACAGTGGACGCCAACGAGGTGGTATTCGGCTTCAACGGCTTGGCTGGGGATCAAACCGCCAACGCCACCCTGGAACGCCTGATGCTGGGCTTCGGTGACGTCATCTTCCAGGCCAATGAGCGCATCACCAGTGAACTGTACGGCGGCCTGTCCGTTTACCAGCGAAAAAACGGTGACGATACCTTCAGCGGCGGCAAACTGACCCTGAGCGCCCCGGTCCTCACCGCCCAGGCTGGCTCCGAAATGGCTTACCGCACCGGTGGTAGCCTGCTGGTAACCCGGCCCGAGAACGCCGCCGCCGTGGACCCGGCGGATCTGGATCTGGGCGCGCAACTGAGCCTGGAGGGCAATCGCATCAGTGTGGAGGGCAGCATCATCGCCCCCAGCGGCAAGGTGGCCATCGAGTCCACCGAGGATCTGCTGCTCGCCGACGGCAGCCTGATCAACGTGGTCGGGCAGGCGGTGGACTTCTTCGATGTTACTAAGTACAGCGTCGGTGGCGCGGTCAGCCTGGACAGCGACAAGGGTAGTATCCGGCAGGCTGCCGGTTCTCGCATCGACGTGTCCGCGCCATACAGCGATGCAGGCAAACTGGAAGCCACCGCCGTCAACGGCACCGTGGACCTGGCCGGGGAACTGGTCGCTCGCAATTCCGAGGAGGACCCGGAAGGCGAAGGCGGCAGCATTCGCATCAAGGCCAATACCCTGCCCGGCTTTGTGAGCCTTAATCAACGCCTCTCCGACGGCGGCTTCGACTACCTGCGCGGCTTCGAGACCAATGAAGGCGACCTCACCTTGGGCGAAGAAGTCCGTGCCCGCCATATCGAAGCCACCGCCAACGGCGGTGACCTGATTGTCGACGGCGATCTGCGCGCCGGTGGCGACTACGCCGGCAGTATTTATCTGGCCGCCGCCAATGACCTGCGGGTGGTGAACGGCGCCACGCTGAATGCCAGCGGTGATCGCCTGAAGCTGGACAGCTACGGTGACCCCATCGAAGGCAGTAACCGCGCCATCATCAATCTGACCAGCCGGGACGGCCGTTTGAGAGTGGGCGATAACGTGACGCTGGACGTGGGCGCCAGTGGTGAGGCCCGCGGTACTATCGACCTGAATGCCCGCCGCTTGGGCGGCGCCACGGGTAACGATGTCGCTGTGGATGCTGGCAATAACCTGACGGTCTCCGGCGCCAAGCGGGTGTCGGTGAACGGCTTCTGGAGCTACGACGACGCCCCGGAGGACACCGGTCCGGAGCACGACAACACCCAGGTGATCGACCAGGACTACCTGGATCGCATCCATGGAGAGAGTACTGACTTTATCAACGCCGCGCTTGCCAACGCTGCGCTGCAACAGCGCTTGGCGAGCCTGAAAGATGCCGCCGGGGGCGCCTTCTCCTTGCGCCCGGGTGTGGAAATTGCCTCCAAGACCGAGAACGGCAATCTGCGCATTGACGGTGACCTGAACTTCGCGGAATACCGCTACGGCCCGGGTGTGGATGCCGCCGTGTACGGCAGCGGCACCGCAGGCGTGTTCGTGATGCGCGCCGGGGGCGATCTGGAGGTGAATGGCAGTGTCACCGATGGCTTCAAACTGCCACCCAATACCCCCGACAGCAGTTATGCGCTGGACCTGGAGTTGACCCCCGGACTACTGGACGGAAATGGCCGGTTGACCCAGGACCTCACGCTTGAGGAAGACCGAACAATGAGACCGGGGTGGAGTTTGGGGAACGCCGTTGGGGAATATTCGCTGCCCTTTGATCTGAACCCGGTAGGGACAGGACTGATGTACTTCCATGCGGGCGAGGATGGTGTCGTCGAAATACCCTTCGAGACCATCGCAGCTGGCGGCTGGATAGGGGACACGGTGCTTGTAGCTCCTATCGAACTCCCCTTCGCGGTTCAGGATGGTGCGGGGGTGACGCACGGTCCTGGATTGGTGGAAGCAGGCACGCATTTCCAAGGACGTACGAGCATACCCGATGGAACCGTTATTTCTGGAGGGAGTAGGTTTAACGTTTTAGGTGTTGGGCAGCAGAGAGTTGGTGTCTTAGTACGGACCATCCCTGCCGGTACGAATCTAGGGAACATCGAGCTTAATAGTATGGGAGCCGAAGAATTCAAGCAGCCGCTCGATTTGGCTGCGGGGACAGTATTACCCGAAGGCTTTGGTGTTTCCAGTTTTGAAGGTGACGAGCGCATCCCGCAGCAAATGTGGCCCATGGCATCCGCCATGGATGAAGGCTCGGAAAGCTGGGATCTGCGCTTTGTCTCCGGCGCCGATCTGGCGTCGGCCAGCAGTCGCTCAACCCAGGTTTTGACAGCCGGAGGGGACCTGATCCTCGACAATGACTATAAGGTCGTTACCTATAAAGGGCCGGATGCGAATGTAGTGCGGGAGGGGCTGAGTGTGATCCGCACCGGCACGGGCGATCTGGAACTGATCGCCAGTCGCGACTACCTCCAGAATTCCCGGTTCAGCATTTACACGGCGGGTACGGCGGTGGAAGGGGCGCCGGCACTTGGTGCTGAGCGTACCGAGGACGGTACCGTCCTCAACACCGATTATGCCTTGTATGAGGATGCCGCGGCGGCGGCCACCGCGCTGATCAATACCGGCGGCGGTAATGTCCTGCTGCAAGTGGGCGGTGATATCCAGGGGTATGAATCCAATGGTGAGACCGATCACTGGCTATGGGCTGCCTCGAACACTGAAACCGGAAACCAGCAAGTATGGGGCATCAACCCCGGTAACTATGGCTTGGCCGGTTCTGGCAGCAATCAATATCTGGACCTGCTGGGTTTCGACGGCATCGGCACCCTGGGTGGCGGCAATCTCACGGTGATCGCTGGCGGTGATGTCGGTGCCCACACTCGTACCACCGACGGTCAAGTATTGGGCGGCGTCTTCCTGATGGTCGGCGCCGGCGGTTGGGTGGATGACGAGGGCGGACGTCACGTTTATGGGGGCGGTGATCTGAATCTGGACGTCGCGGGTAGGATCAATCCGGTTTCGTCCTCTCGCCCCCTATCGGAAGGTGGCGTGGCTAGTTTGCGCGGCGATGTCAATATTCAGGCGCAGGCGGTTGGTGACCTTTGGCATACTTATAACGTAGTCAACAATACTGATCCACGTCCGGACGATGAATTGCTGTTGGTGGATAAGGACGTGTATGGCGGGTTACGTCTGGTGTTGGGCGATGCCAGGGCCGATGTCCACAGCTACGATGATGTCCTGGTGAATATCCAGGACCCCTCCAGCAACGGAGTAGTGTTGCGTACTGACCATACTGAAGCACTGCTGCTCAGTGCTGGCGGTGATATCGGTGTCGGTGATGGATCGGGCTATAGTAACTTGCCCGCCCGTTTCAGCGCGGTGGCCGGAGGCGGTTCCGTATACGGCAACGGTAATTCGCCCAACAATGTGGGGAACTTGACCACAGATGTGTCGTCTGACGGCTGGCTGGAGTTTTTGGCTCAGGACTCCATTTACACGCTAGGCTTGTCGACGGCCTACGATGCGTCTCTGTCCGGCTCGAAGGTGACACCGGCCCGCTTTTACGCGCGGGAAGGCGATATTTATCAGCTGTATTACGGCTATTATGGTGTGGTTGGTACCTCTGGCATTCTACAAAATCGGGCTGGCCGCCCCGCCTATGTGCGTGCCGGGCGCGATATTGTTGAGTACGGCGGAGGCAGGCCAGGAGAGAATACCTCTGCTCTCGGCCATTACAGCCCGACGGATGTCTCCATCATCGAAGCCGGCCGCGACCTGATTCACATCAACACCCAGGTGGTGGGGCCGGGCACCCTGGAATTCACTGCCGGCCGTAACCTCTATCAGGCCGACCGGGGCTGGGTGCGTAGCGTGGGGCCCTTCAGCAGCGGAGCAAGTGATGCTAACAGCGGCGGCGCCGATATCGCGGTGCACGTGGGCATGGGCGCGTCCGGGCCGGATTACCAGGCCCTGATCGATGCCTACCTGAACCCGGTCAACCTGGCCGACCCGGACCTGCCCCTGGCGGACCAGCCGGACAAGGTGGCCAAAACCTACGAGGAAGAGCTGGAAAGCTGGCTGTTGTCCCGATACGGCGAAGCGGTGCTCGATGACACCGATGCGTTGACTTACTTCCAGGCTCTGGCGCCGGAGCAACAGCGCATCTTCCTAAGGGAGGTGTACTACGCCGAGCTACGCGAAGGCGGTCGGGAATTCAACGATGCGGATGGCCCCCGCTACGGCAGTTATCTGCGTGGCCGCCGCATGATAGAGACGCTGCTGCCGGAGATGGACAGCGAGGCAGGCTCCTCAGGCTATGACGGTGACTTCACCATGTTCACCAGCCAGGAACAGCGCTCTAGTCTCCTGCGCACCGAAGGCGGCGGCAACATCCAGATGCTGGTGCCCGGCGGTGATTTGATTATCGGTCTGGAAGCGGTGCGCCCGGAAAGCGGCGACAACGGCATCATGACCCAGGGCAGTGGCGACATCCAGTTGTTCAGCCAGGGCGACATCGCCTTGGGGCTGTCCCGCATCATGACCACCTACGGCGGCGACATCTTCGCCTGGTCCAACGCCGGCGACATCAACGCCGGGCGCGGGGCCAAGACCACCCTGGTGTACACGCCGCCGCGCCGCACTTATGACGATCTGGGCAACGTGACGCTCTCGCCGGCCACGCCTGCCACAGGCGCAGGGATTGCCACGCTGGCGTCGATCCCTGAGGTGCCGCCGGGCAATCTCGACCTGATCGCGCCGCTGGGCATTATCGACGCGGGCGAGGCGGGCATCCGTTTTTCGGGTGACGCCAACTTCGCGGCGCTGCAGGTGGTCAACGCCGAGAACATCGTGGGGCAGGGGGAGGTGACGGGCATCCCGGTGATGGCGGCGGTGAACGTGGGGGCGCTGACCAGCGCCAGCGCGGCGGCCAGTTCGGCGGCCACGGCCGCACAGGACACGGTGGCCCGCGCCCGGGCGGCGGCGCAGAAGGCGCTGCCGTCGATCATTACCGTGCGCGTCCTGGGCTTCGGCAACGAAGCTTGGCAGGAGGACGGCAGCTTCAAGTCCGATCCCAGCTCGTCCATCTCACCGGGAATGCAACAAAGCAGCCAGCGCTATGACCCGACTAGCGCGGTACAGGTGGTGGGCGAACGGGGGCAACTCTACGCCCAGCAGGCCAACTACGTGACCGACCGCCAGCGGCGTAGCGTGCAGTCCACGCAGTAGCCACCCCTTTCTATCAGTTCACCCTGCCCGCTCCCTTCGGGGAGCAGGCAGGGAGGGTTTACGCCGAGTGATCGGCGGCGCCAGCACAGACGAGGTGTCCACATGGATATGAACGTTCCGTTCTATGTCGAGTTTGCCGTCGAGGCAGGCTACGCCGTGGGCGCGGCTGACGGCGATAACGCCGTGGCCATGCTGCGCTGTCATCTGGAACAGCACTACGGCACCCTGCAACGCCGGCTGGCCAAGCGCCTGGGCTGTGCCGACCTGGCCAGCGAGTGCCTGCATGATGCCTGGCTGCGGCTGGGCGAGCGGGTACTGCCTAGGGTCATCCAAGACCCCGGCGCATTCGTGTATCGGGTGGCGTGCAACGCGGCGCTGGATCGGCTGCGCGGCGAGCGCCACACGGTCTCGCTCGCCGACCTGGGCGATGAACTGGAGTTGCCTGACCCGCAGCCAGGCCCAGATCGAATTATCGATGGGCGGTCGATGCTGGCCTTATTGGAGCAGGCGATGGACACCCTGCCGTTTCGTCACCGCTGTGTGTTGTTCGACCTGTATGCGGCTGGCGAATCGCGCGCTCGGGTGGCACAGACCTATGGGCTGTCCCTTCGCACGTTGGATACGCTCGTGCGCCAGGCGCGGGAGCGCTACATCGATGTGATGGCCACCCCTAAGCCGCGGGCGCGCCGACATCGCGCGCTGGCGGCCTGAATGGGGGGCCGGCATGGATATCCGCCATTTACGCTATTTCCTGGCGCTGGCCGAGGAATTGCACTTTGGCCGGGCGGCCGAACGCGCCCATATCGAGCAGTCGCCGCTGTCGCGCACGATCTCGCAACTGGAGGACGAACTGGGCGTGCCGCTTTTTATCCGTTCTCGCCAGGGTACGACCCTGACACCCGCGGGCCAAGCCTTGCGGGAACCCGCGCGCGAGATACTGACCGCCATCGAGCAGGCCCGCCGCAAGGTGGCGGCGGTGGGCGGCCTGCCGCCCGTGCTGCGCATCGGCCTGTCCGACGGACTGGTGCAGCCACGCCTGTCGGTGCTGTTTCGTCGCTGGGAGGCGCATTCGGCGGTGCAGTTGGATATCCGCGAACTGCCGTCAAGCGAGCAGGAAGCGGCGCTGCGCACCGAGCAACTGGACATCGGCTTGTCCTTTGGTGTGCCGCCATCGGAACATGTGTTGGCCGAGCCGGTATGGCGTGATCCGCTGGTCGCCGCCGTGCCGCGCGATCATGCCTTGGCGCAGGCGCCCACTCTCGCGCTCGATGCGATCGCACCCCATCCGCTGATCCTGTGCCATCCGCGCTACAAACCCGGCTGGTACGCGCAGGTCGATGCGCTGCTGCAAGCCGTGGGCATCGCGCCCGCCTCGGTCGATCTGGTGGAGTCGCTGGCCGGCATGATCGTCAAGGTGGGCGCGGGTTGCGGGCTGGGCTTTCTCGACGCGGCCCATGCCCAAACCCTGTCGCGGCCGGATGTGGCGATGGTGCCGCTGGCGGATGCGGCGGCGCAGGTCACGACCTACGCGCTGCGCAAGGCCGGCCGTCAGGATGACCTGACCGAGGCGATGGCGCAGTTCCTGGCGCTCGCTCGCCGCATCGCCTGAGTGCGTTTGTGCCAAATTCGGCATGATCGCCTTGCCGATTTTGATTTGACCTGCCTGCTGTGCCTGCCGATGCTGATGACAAAACTATGACGCGGCACGCGGGACTGCACTGCATCACGCTCCCGTAAGACAGGCTATGGCCGGCGGATGCCGGCCTGACGTTAGCCGTTGCGCCGCGCCTTCGGAGACACCTAGGCCCGGCCGCTGGCGTACTACGCCCGAGTGCGCCCAGCCTGGTTTGCAGGATGCGCCTTCGCTTGCAGACTGGCGGCACGTTCTCGCGTGCCGCGCTTGACACCCTGATGTGCCGAGAAGGCGCCGCCGGAACGAACTCTGGAAGGAGAGCGTATGCAGGCGCCAATGTCCACGGGCGTGTCGTTCAGTCAGATCGCGATGGTGCTGGGCACCGCACTCGCATGCCTGTGGGCCGCCACGCAATGGACGGCGGCGGCCTTGGGCTATCAGCCCGCGCTCGGCACGCCGTGGTTCGTGGTGGCGGGCGTGCCGTGCTATCCGCCGTGGGCGCTCTTTGTCTGGTGGTATGCGTTTGACGCCTACGCGCCCGAGGTATTCGCGCGCGGCGGCATGATCGCCGCCAGCGCCGGTGTGCTGCCCCTTGGCGTGGCGATCGCGCTGTCCGTGGCGCGCGCGCGCCAGGCGCGGCGGGTCACGACCTTCGGGTCGGCGCGCTGGGCCCAAGCCGAGGACATCGACCGCGCGGGCCTGCTGCGCCCGGCCGGCGTGTTTCTCGGCCAGATGCCGGGCAAGGCCCCCGCCTATCTGCGCCATGATGGCCCCGAACACGTCATGGCAATCGCCCCGACCCGTTCGGGCAAGGGCGTGGGGCTGGTCGTACCCACGCTGCTGTCCTGGCCGGGCTCGTGCGTGGTGCATGACATCAAGGGCGAAAACTGGCAGCTCACCGCTGGCTGGCGCTCGCGCTTCTCGCATTGCCTGCTGTTCAATCCGACCGACCCGCGCTCGGCCGCCAATAACCCGCTGCTGGAAGTGCGCCGGGGCACGCATGAAGTGCGCGATGCCCAGAACATCGCCGACATCCTGGTGGACCCGGACGGGGCCTTGGAGCGGCGCAACCATTGGGAAAAGACTTCGCACGCGCTGCTGGTGGGCGCCATCCTGCACGTGCTGTACGCCGAAGCGGACAAGACCTTGCGCGGCGTGGCGGCCTTTCTGTCGGACCCGGCGCGCACGTTCGACGCCACGCTGCGCGCGATGATGACGATGCGCCATCTGGACGATGGGCCGCACCCGGTGGTGGCATCGGCCGCGCGCGAGGTACTGAACAAGTCCGAGAACGAGCGCTCCGGGGTCTTGAGCACCGCCATGTCGTTCCTGGGCCTGTACCGCGATCCGACCGTGGCGGCGGTGACGCAGCGCTGCGACTGGCGCATTGCCGACCTGATCGATGCCGAACACCCGGTGTCGCTCTACCTGGTGGTGCCGCCCTCGGACATCAATCGCACCAAGCCCTTGATTCGCCTGTTGCTTAACCAGATCGGCCGGCGGCTGACCGAATCCCTGGATGGCGCGGACGGCATCGCGCGCCGGCACAAGCTGCTCTTGATGCTCGACGAATTCGCCGCGCTGGGCCGCCTGGATTTTTTCGAGTCCGCCCTGGCCTTCATCGCCGGCTATGGCCTGCGCGCCTACCTGATCGCTCAATCGCTGAATCAGATCGAAAAAGCCTACGGGCCGAGCAATTCGATACTGGACAACTGCCATGTGCGCGTCGTGTTCTCGTCCAACGACGAGCGCACCGCCAAGCGTATCTCGGATGCCCTGGGCACGGCCACAGAACAGCGCGCGCAGCGCAACTACGCCGGCCATCGTCTCTCCCCGTGGCTGGGCCACTTGATGGTCTCGCGCCAGGAGACGGCGCGGCCGCTGCGCACGCCCGGCGAAATCATGCAGTTGCCGGCCGACGACGAGATCGTGATGGTCTCGGGCCTGCCGCCCATTCAGGCCAAGAAGCTGCGCTACTACGAGGATGGCAACTTCCGGCGGCGCGTGCTGCCCGCGCCGCTGCTGCACCCAGGGCGGTATGCCGACCGGCCTGCCGCGCGGCCCGACGACTGGACCGGGCTGGCCCTGCCGGCGGCCGCCACAGCGCCGGTCGGTGCGACGCCCGCGGGATGGGCCGAGGAGGGCGGGCTGGAGATCCGGCCGGAACTGGCGATGGACGACGTGGCGGTGGCGCACGATGCGCAGGCCGATCTGGTCATGCCCGACGAGGACGACGACCTGGCGCTGCCGATCGAACCCGACCGGCGCCTGCAGCGCGCCGCGCGCCTGGCGGCGCTGGACCCTGACGACGGGATACCGCTATGAGCCGCGCGCGACTGAACCTGTTCATCGAACCCGATCATGCCCGCCGCCTGGACGACCTGGCCGCGTATCGCGGCGTCTCCAAGTCCTCCATCGTGGCGGCGGCCCTGGCGGCCTTTCTGTCGCCCGATGCCGCCGACCAGCGCGAAGCGGCGCTGGCGCGGCGCCTGGACCGGCTGTCGCGGCAACTGGACAAGCTCGACCGCGACCAGCACATCCTGATCGAGACGGTGGCGCTCTACCTTCGGGTGTTCCTGACGGTTTCGCCGCCCGTGCCCGACGGCCAGCAGGACGCCCTGCGCGCCCAGGGCAAGCTGCGCTACGGCCAGTTCGTCGATCAACTGGCGCGCCACCTGCAGCGCGGCCGCAGCCTGGTGCGCGAGGTGCATGAGGAAATCTATCCCGACCCGTATGGGCTGCCGCCCGAAGGCCTGGGCCGGGCCGCAGCCGGCGCGGCGCCGCCGGGCACCGAGCTGGAGGCCGCCGATGACTGAGTCCGATCCCACCCGCGACGCCGCGCACACGCGCAGCGTGCAGATGCTGCGCACGGCGCTGGGGCCGGCGATCACCGAGGCGCTGGACGACCCGGGCGTGGCCGAAGTGATGCTCAACCCCGATGGCCGCCTGTGGCTGGACCGGCTCGACGGCGGCCGCGCGCCCACCGGCGTGTCGGTGTCGGCGGCCGATGCCGAGCGCATCATCCGGCTGGTCGCCGCCTGCGTGCGCGCCGAGGTCCACCGCGAACGTCCCTTGCTCTCGGCCCGGCTGCCGCTGCGCGGCGAACGCTTCGAAGGCGTGCTGCCGCCCGTCACGTATGCGCCGGCCTTCAGTATCCGCAAGCATGCGGTGGGCATCTTCACGCTGGACGACTACGTGCGCGACGGCATCCTGGCGCCGGCCCACGCCGTCTTTCTGCGCGCGGCCGTGCGCGAACGCATGAACGTGGTCGTGGCCGGCGGCACCAGTTCGGGCAAGACGACGTTTGCCAATGCGCTGCTCGATCTCATTGCCGACAGCGGCGACCGCATCCTGATTCTGGAGGACACGCCCGAGCTGCAATGCCGCAATGAGGACCGCGTGCAGCTTTGCACGCTGCCCGGCGTGGCCTCGATGCCCGATCTCGTGCGCTCGACGCTGCGCCAGCGGCCCGACCGCATCATCGTGGGCGAGGTACGCGGCGCCGAAGCCCTGGACCTGCTCAAGGCCTGGGGCACGGGCCACCCAGGCGGCATCGCCACGCTGCATGCGAACTCCGCCGTGGGCGCCTTGCTGCGCCTGGAACAACTCACGCTCGAAGCGGCCAGCGTGCCGCCGCGCGCGCTGATCGCCGAAGCCATCAACGTCATCGTGTTCCTGTCCGGCCGCGGCCAAAGCCGCCGGGTCAAGGAGATCGTCGGCGTGACGGGACTGGACGGCGAGACCTATCGGCTGACGCCTATCTCCACTTCCCCTGCCACCGGAGGCACACCATGACCACGCTCTCGGTTTCTCACGCCCCTGTGCGGCATCCCTTGCCGCATCCGCTGCCGCCGCCGACCTTTCAGGAACAGGCCCTGGCCTTCATGAACCGGCACGGCTGGCTGGTGCTGCTGGCCATCATGATGCTGATGCGCGCCGATGCGGCCGGCTCCAGCATGCCCTGGGAAGCGCCGCTGCAGGCCGTGCTCGATTCGGTGCAAGGGCCGGTCGCCCGGATTGTCGCGGTCATCATCATCGTCGTCACGGGCCTGACGCTGGCCTTTGGCGATACGAGTGGGGGCTTTCGGCGGCTGATTCAGATCGTGTTCGGGTTGTCGATTGCGTTTGCCGCCTCGTCGTTTTTCCTTAGCTTCTTTGCGTTCTCGGGCGGAGCGCTGGTATGAGTGCGGGCATCTCCCTGCCGCAGGGGTTCGAGGTGCCGCTGCATCGGGCGCTGACCGAGCCGATCCTGCTGGGCGGCGCGCCGCGCACCGTGGCCATTGCCAACGGCACGCTGGCCGCCGCCATCGGCCTGGGGCTGCAACTGTGGCTGCCCGGTGTGGCCTGCTGGTTCGTCGGCCACATGCTGGCCGTCTGGGGCGCGAAAGCCGATGTGCAGTTCATGCCGGTCTTTGCGCGCCATGTGAAGCACCCGGCGCTCTTGGACGTGTGAGGCGGCGATGCTGAACCTGGCCGAATACCGCAAGCGGCCGGCGCAACTGGCCGACTGGCTGCCGTGGGCCGCGCTGGTGGGCGACGGCATCGTCCTGAACAAGGACGGTGCGTTTCAGCGCACGCTGCGGTTTCGCGGGCCGGACCTGGACAGCGCCACCGAATCGGAACTGGTGGCCGTCACCGCGCGGCTGAACAATGCGCTCAAACGCTTCGGCTCGGGCTGGGCGCTCTTCGTGGAGGCCGAACGGTGCGAAGCGGGCGCCTACCCCGCGTCCGCCTTTCCCGAGGGCTTGTCCTGGCTCATCGACGAGGAGCGTCGCGCCGCCTTCGAGGAAGCCGGTTCCCACTTCGAGAGCGTCTATTACCTGACGCTGTTGTGGCTGCCGCCCGCGGACAGCCGTGCGCGGGCGGGACGGCTGTTGTACGAGAACGCCGCGCGCCAGGGCGTGGATTGGCGGGAACGCCTGGCTGGCTTTCAGGCCGAGACGCTGCGGTTTTCCGGCCTGCTCGAAGGGGTGATGCCCGAGGTGCGCTGGCTCGACAGCGCCCAGACGCTGACCTATCTGCACGGCACGATCTCCACGCGCCGTCATCCGGTGCGGGTGCCCGACGTGCCGTGCCATCTGGATGCGCTGCTGGCCGACAGTCCCCTGGCCGGCGGCGTGGCGCCCAGGCTGGGCGGCGAACACCTGCGGGTGTTGTCGGTGCGCGGCTTTCCGACCACGACCTGGCCCGCGATGCTCGACGAGCTGAACCGGCTGGGTTTTGCGTACCGCTGGGTGACGCGCTTTGTCTGCCTGGACAAGCGCGAAGCGGAAAGCGAACTGGTGCGGCTGCGCCGCCAGTGGTTCGCCAAGCGGAAAAGCGTGCTGGTGCTGCTGCGCGAAACCCTCTCGCAACAAGAAAGCCCGCTGGTCGATAGCGATGCCGACAACAAATCCGCCGACGCGGATGCGGCGCTGCAGGAGCTGGGCGCGGACGACGTGGCCTACGGGTATCTCACCGCCACGGTGGTGGTGCGCGACAGGGAGGCGGCGCTGGCCGACGAGAAGCTGCGCCTGGCCGCCCGCGCCATCGAGGCACGCGGCTTTGTGGCTGTGCCCGAGACCTTGAATGCCGTCGAAGCATGGCTGTCCTCGCTGCCCGGCCACGTTTACGCCAACGTGCGCCAGTGGCTGGTGTCCACGCTGAACCTGGCGCACCTGATGCCGGCCTCGGCGGTCTGGGCCGGGCAGGAGCGCAACGCCCACCTGGACGGCCCGCCGCTCATCGTCACGCGCACCGATGGCGCCACACCATTCAGGCTGGTCACGCATATTGGCGACGTCGGCCATACGCTGGTGGTTGGCCCGACCGGCGCCGGCAAGTCGGTGCTGCTGGCGATGCTGGCGCTGCAATTTCGGCGCTATGCCGGCAGCCGGGTCTTTGTGTTCGAGATGGGCCGCTCGCTGCGCGCAACGCTGCTGGGCGTGGGCGGCGAGTACCACGACCTGGGCCTGGATGGCGAGGCGGCCTTCCAGCCGCTGGCGCGCGTGGACGAGCCGGCCTACCGGAGCTGGGCCACGGAATGGATTGAAGGACGGCTGGCGATGGAGGGCGTGGCGGTCGGCCCGGACGAAAAAGCGGCGGTCTGGTCGGCGCTGGGCAGCCTGGCCAGCGCCCCTATCGCGCAGCGCACGATGACGGGCCTGTCGGCGCTCTTGCAATCGAACCGGCTGCGCCAGGCGCTCGCGCCCTATGTGCTGGGCGGCGCGCACGGCCGGCTGCTCGATGCCGACCATGACCGGCTCGGCAGCGCCGACGTGCAGGGCTTCGAGATGGAAGACCTGATGCCGGCCAAGGCCGCGGCCAATGCTGTCATCCGCTATCTCTTTGCGCGGCTGGAAGAACGTTTCGACGGCGCGCCGACCTTGCTGGTGCTCGACGAGGCCTGGCTGTTTCTGGATGACCCGGTCTTTGCGGCCCGGCTGCGCGAATGGCTCAAGACCTTGCGCAAGAAGCAGGTGTCGGTCGTGTTCGCCACACAGTCGCTGGCCGACATCCGCGATTCCAGCATCGCACCGGCCATCATCGAAAGCTGCGCGAGCCGCATCTTCCTGGCCAACCCGCAGGCGACGGAGCCGCAGATACGCGGCATCTACGAGGGCTTTGGGCTCAACGCGCGGCAGATTCAGCTTGTCGCGCATGCGCAACCCAAGCGCGACTACTACTACCAGTCCCGCCTGGGCAATCGCGTGTTCGACCTGGGCCTGGGGCCGGCCGCGCTGGCCTTTGCCGGGGCGTCCACGCCCGAGGACCAACGCGCCATCGACGCGGTGCTGGCCGAGCATGGACGCGCGGGCTTCGCGGCCGGCTGGCTGCGCCACCGCGCACTGGACTGGGCCGCCGAGCTGATCGGCGCCTTTCACGCGCCGGCCGCCACGGGCGGCGCATCCACCAAGGAGGCTTTACGATGAAAACGTCCCTGTCTCTCATCCTGGCCGCCGCGCTGGCCGCGACCGCCGCGCCTGCGCACGCCTGGCGCACGGTGTTCGACCCGTCGAACTACACGCAGAACGTGATGACGGCCGCGCGCACGCTGGAGCAGATCAACAACCAGATCCAGCAATTGCAGAACGAAGCGCAGATGCTGATCAATCAGGGGCGCAACCTGGCGAGCCTGAACTTCGACAGCGTCAACCGGCTGCGCTCGGCGCTGGCCACCACGACGCGCCTGGTCGATGAGGCGCGCGGCCTGGCCTTCGACGTCTCGCGCCTGGACGCGGATTTTGCGCGGCTCTATCCCGAGCAGTTCGGTGCGGCGATGAGCCGCGACGACATGCTGCGCGATGCCCGCGAGCGCTGGACGCAATCGCTCGAATCGCTGCGCACGACCGTGCGCGTGCAGGCTCAGGCCGTGCAGAACCTGCGCGACGACGAAGGCGTGCTGGCCGACATCGTGGCGCATAGCCAGTCGGCGGTCGGCGCCTTGCAGGCGCAGCAGGCGACGAACCAGTTGCTGGCCCTGCACGCCAAGCAGGCGATCCAGCAACAGCAGTTGCAGATCGCCCAGGACCGCGCCGTGGCGCTGGACCAGGCCCAGGCCGTGGCCGAAGAAGCCCAGGCGCGCGAGGTGCGCCGACGCTTTGCCGGCAGCGGCACGAGCCGCTATACGCCGCAGTCCGTCAACTTCTACCGCTAAGCCGAGGCTGCCATGCCCAAACCCTTATTTGCGCTGCTGATGCTGGGGTCGCTGGCCGCCTGCGGCGATGCGGGCGAGGACGCGGGACGGCGCGAGCCGTCCACGGCCGCGCCCGCCGACGCGCCAGATTCGGACGCTGCGCAAGTGCAGCGCGACGCCGACGAGAACCGCCGCCGCTTTCTTGGCGACGGCAAGGGCCAATACACGCCGCAGCCGGTGCGCGGCTTCTGACCGGAAGGCAAGCCATGAACGATCTGGCCGTCATCGACCGCTTCACGGATGTGTTCTCCCGCTACATCGACAGCGGCTTTGGCCTGCTGGGCGGCGAGATCGCGTTTCTGACCGCCACGCTTGTCGTCATCGACATGACGCTGGCGGGCCTGTGGTGGGCGATGGGCAGCGGCCAGAACGAGGTCATCGCCCGCCTCATCAAGAAAGTCCTGTACGTGGGCGCGTTCGCCTACCTCCTCGGCAACTTCAACATGCTGGCCGGCATCCTGTTTCGCTCGTTCGCCGGCCTGGGGCTGCTTGCCTCGGGCTCGACCGTGAGCGCCGCCGAGTTCCTGCAGCCGGGGCGGCTTGCGCAGGTCGGCGTCGATACCGCCGCGCCGCTCTTGGCCCGCGTGGGCGAGCTGGCCGGATTTCCCCGGGTGTTTGCCAACCTTGAGACGATCGTCGTGCTGCTGCTTGCCTGGGCGGTGGTCGTCCTGAGTTTCTTCGTGGTGTCCATCCAGCTATTCGTGACCTTGATCGAGTTCAAGCTGATGACGCTGGCCGGGTTCGTGCTGGTGCCGTTTGCGCTCTGGGGCAAGACCGCCTTCATGGCCGAGAAGGTGCTGGGCGGCGTCATTTCCTCGGGCGTCAAGGTGCTGGTGCTGGCCGTCATCGTGGGCATCAGCACGCTGGTGTTCAACGATTTTCGTACCGCCATCAGCGCCGAGCCGACGCTGGACGAGGCGGCGGCCGTGATGCTGGCTTCGTTGGCGATGCTCGGCCTGGGCATCTTTGGTCCCGGAATTGCGACGGGGTTGGTGTCCGGCGCGCCGCAACTGGGCGCCGGCGCGGTGGCGGGCACCGCGCTGGGCGCGGCGGGCACCGCGCTGGGCGCGGCGGGCGTGGCCGCTGCCGGGGTGGCCGTGGCGGGCGGCGCGGCGCGCCTGGCGGGCGGTGGCACGCGAGCCGCCGTCTCGATGGCCGCCGGCGCGCGCAAAGCCTATGTCGAAGGCGCGAGCTTTTCTGGCGAGACCGGCTGGAAAGCGGCCGCCGCGGGCATGAAGGACGTGGCCCGCGCCGGCGCCTCGGCCGTGGGCAATCGCGTCAAGGCGCAATTCCAGGGCAGCGGGACAGGGCCGGCCGCATCGTCCGGTGCATCGGCCGGGACGCCGTCCGAGCCGCCCGCATGGGCCAAGCGCGCGCAGGCCCGTCAGCGCGCCGTGCAAGGGGCCACCCTGGCCGCGCACGCCGTGCGCTCTGGCGACGGCGGCGGCAGCGGCCCCAGTCCCAGCCTGCGCGACCCTTCTGACTGATTGATTGCAAAGAACGGAGACCCTCATGCGCTTTCGGCGACCTTCGGTGAAGTACGCGGCCACGCCCGAGCCTGTGACGCCGTATCAACGCGCGGCGCAGGCCTGGGACGATCGGCTGGGCAGCGCCCGCGTGCAGGCGCGCAATTGGCGACTGATGGCTTTTGGATGTCTGTTGCTGGCGGGCATTTCCACGGGCGACAGCATCTGGCGCCGTGCCGAGGGTGAGGCGGCCGTTCCGTATCTCGTTGAGGTCGCCGAGGGCGAAGTGCAGTCCGTGCGCAAGGCGACGCCGCTGGGTACGCCCGCCGACCAGGATATCGCCAATCAGCTTGCTCGCTTCATTGACAACGTGCGCTCGCTATCCATCGACCCGGTGGTGGTGCGCAAGAACTGGCTGAGCGTCTATGACTACACGACCGACCGGGGCGCGGCTTTCCTCAACGAGTACGCGCGCGAGCATGAACCGCTGAAAAACATCGGTAAGCGATCGGTCATGGTCGATATCGTCAGCGTCGTGCGCGCCAGTGATAAATCGTTCCAGATCCAGTGGGATGAACATGCCTATGTCAACGGCACATCCGCCGGCACCGAGCGGTGGACGGCCATCCTGACCATTGTGCTGCAACGCTCGCGCGATGCCGAAAAGCTGCGGGTCAATCCCTGGGGCATCTATGTCGATGGCATCAGTTGGAGCCGCCAGTTCTCCTCAAACGCTACGCCTGGAGGTACATCGCGATGACGCATTCCTTGTCTATTCCCATGCTTGGGGCCCATGCAACGCCGCTGGCCGAGGGGCTTGGCCAGCGCGTCCGAGCGCCTTGGCGACGCCGTAGCGCGCTGGATGGCCGGCAGTGCCGTGGGCGTCCCGCGCGCCGGCGTTTGCCTGGGTGTTCCCGGCCAGCACGGGGCGGCGCCTATCGGCCGCGACCTTGCGGCCTGGCCCTGGCCGGGCTCATGGTCGCCTTGGCAGGCTGCGCCACGCGCGGCACGCCGCCGCCGGAGATCAGTCTGGATGACCCGCCCGTGGCAGTGAGCCAGCCTATCGAGATGCCCGAGCCGCCCAAGCCGGTCGAAATCGTGCCGATGCCGCAGCCCTTGCCGCTGCCGGGGCAATTGAAGTCCATCGAGGACAAGCCTACGCCCGAGCCGGCCGCGCCGGAAGCTCGGGTCAATCGCGCCAACCGCGAGGCGCGCATGGCACCCACGCGCGACGGCTTCATCAATGCCATTCAGGTCTGGCCGTACACGGAAGGCGCCCTGTACCAGGTCTATGCCAGTCCGGGGCGCGTGACGCTGGTGCAGCTGCAGGCCGGCGAAAAGCTGATCGATGTGTCCGCCGGCGACACGGTGCGCTGGATTGTGGGGGACTCCACCAGCGGCAGCGGCGCCTCCTTGCGCCCCAATCTGCAAATCAAGCCGGTGCGCGCGGGCCTGAAAACCAATCTTGTCGTGACGACCGACCGGCGCATCTACCTGCTGGAGCTGGCGTCCACTGAATCGGCCTGGATGGCCTCCGTCTCGTGGGACTATCCGCAAGACCGGCTCGCCGAGCTGAAACAGCGCAACGAAGCCGCCGCCCAAGCCACGCCGCTGGCGGCGGGTGTTGCCGTGGACCAATTGCGCTTCCGGTACGCCATCACGGGCGACACGCCGCCCTGGCGCCCGCTGCGTGCCTTTGATGATGGCCAGAAGGTCTACATCCAGTTCCCGGCCGGCATCGCCCAGGGCGAATTGCCGCCGCTGTTCCTGGTCGGGCCGGATGGCGACCTGCAACTGGTGAACTACCAGTATCGGCCGCCGTATTACGTGGTGGATCGCCTCTTCGGGGCGGTGGAGCTACGCCTGGGGGGCGACGATGCCAAGATCGTGCGCATTGAGCGCAACGACGTGGCCAGCGCGCGAGGTGGGTCATGAGCGAACCGGACAGCCAGACTGGCGTATCGCCGCCGGCGGATGCCGCGTCCCGTCCGCCGCCCAGCGCCCCAGCGGACTTGCCACCGGAGGTGTCTGCCAAGCAGCCGCCCGAATCGGTCGAGCTGCGCGCCGCGCCGCAGCCTGTTACCCGGCTCAATCGCCGCACGCTGGCCGTCGGTATCGGCGCGGTGTCGTTCGCCGTGCTGGGCGTCACGCTATGGTCGTTGCAACCGCGCTCGCGCCAGGCCGAGACGGGGCCGGAACTGTACAACGTTGATCGGATATCCCGCGCCGAAGGGCTGGAGACTCTGCCGAAGGACTACAGCCAGTTGCCGCCGCCAGCGCCGCCGGCGCCACCCGAGCTGGGCCGGCCGCTGCCGGGCGACCTGGGCGAGCCGATCCTGCGTGCCGAACGCGAAGCGGGCGTGTATGCGCCCGCGAACGTGGATCCGGCCGATGCCGAGCGCCAGGCGCGCCTGAAGGAAGCGCAGGACGCGGCCCGCGCGCCGCTGTTCTACAAATCCGGCAACCGCGGCGGTAGCGCGGTGGGCGGCGCGTCGTCTATGGCCGACGCCGGACCCGCCGGCTTGCCCCCGGCCGAAGGCAGTCCGCCCGTCGATGCCGTGCAGACGCAGAACATGCAAGACAACAAGACAGCCTTCGCGAGCCAGGGCCGTACCGCCACGCAAAGCACCCATCGCCTGCAAGCGCCACGCGGCCCCGACACGATCATGGCCGGCACCGTCATTTCGGCCGCGTTGGTCACGGGTATCAAATCGGATATGCCGGGCGACATCATTGCAACCGTGACCGAGCCCGTTTACGACGGCGCTACCCGTACCAATGTCCTGATTCCCCAGGGCGCGCGTCTGATGGGCCGCCACAATAGCCAGGTGGCCTACGGACAAAGCCGGGCGCAAGCCGTCTGGGACCGCATTGTCATGCCGGATACCTCATCCATCGTGCTCGACAACCTGGCCGCCGCCGACCCCGCCGGCTACGCGGGCCTGGAAGATGACGTGGACTGGCATTGGGACCGGGTCCTGGCGGGTGCTGCGCTCACGACCTTGCTGGGCGTGGGCGCCGAACTGGCCGCGCCGCAGAACCAGGGCGGCGGCGACGGCCGCGTGGTCATTGCCGCGCGCGATGGCGTGCAGGACACCGTGAACCAGATAGGCCAGGAGATCACGCGGCGCAACCTGAACATCCAGCCAACGATCACCATCCGGCCCGGCATGCCGGTGCGCATCGTCGTGAACCGCGACATCACGCTGCGGCCGTACCGGCCGCTGTTCATCAACAGGTGAAGCAATGGCAACGAAACTGCGCTTAGGCCCGCTACCGCGCCAAGATGTCACGAAATTGACGATCAGCCTGTCGATGGAACTGAAGGCCGATCTGGAGCGGTATGCGGCCATGCATAGTCAGCTTTACGGCGAGCAGGTCGATGCGGCCGCGTTGGTGCCGCATATGCTGGCGTGGTTCCTTCGCAATGATAGGGGCTTCCGGCGATCGTAGCGCTGCCAGAGGTGAACAAGAGGCGAGCCGGACAAATTGCGTGATGGTCTAACTAACTGTATAAATATACAGCATTTCATTTGTTTGTCTGTACGCTCATGTCCCACGCCTATACCGTCACCTTGCACCATCCCAATCTGTCGCCCGTGCAGCGTCAAGTGGTGGAGGCGCAGTACCGCCAGGCGCTAGAGCAAACACTGGGCGGAGCCGACGCCGTGCTGCGGGCATGGCGAGCTTGGCAGGAAGCCGAGCACAAGCTAGGCAGCCTGTCGGAAGACACGTGGAAGGTCGCCCGGCAGTGGCTGATCGCTGCGGAGCAGGCGCGCCGAACAGCTCTCTTGGAACCTGATGCCTCGGAAGTCTACTTCGAGGTGCAGAGCCTTCAACACTGACCGGCCGCTGGCCAGCGAGTCGTCCAGGGTACGCCAGACTACGCCCTTGCTGGTTTGGCGTTGAGACGGTCTGACGCATCCTGATGCCATGTCCGCTTATAGGAGATGGCCATGCCCAACGAGCACGATGTTGCCAAGCCTGCGCCTGCTTTTTATCGCCTGGCAGACGTAGTACGCATCACGGCACTTAGCCGCGCCACGATCTATCGACGCATCGCAGAGGGCCGTTTCCCTCGGCCTGTCCATTTGGGCGGCCGCGCATGTGGCTGGACCCCGGCCGCCTTGCAGGCATGGATTGATAATCCCCAGGAGTACCGGGCGGCATCGCCGACAGCGGTTGTGGCCGCA
Organism: Bordetella petrii; assembly: GCA_017745595.1. GTDB lineage: Bacteria > Pseudomonadota > Gammaproteobacteria > Burkholderiales > Burkholderiaceae_B > Bordetella_A > Bordetella_A petrii_C. The sequence goes on along the minus strand of WMBV01000017.1, from coordinate 104,016 downwards.
CCGTTGCGGCGTCGCCGCAACACCGACCGTCTCAAACTATCTCGCTTTTCGCGCCGGAAATTTCGGACACAGTTCGGACACGAAGGCGCCAGAAGTAGAAAAGGACTTAGCGATCGCTCGCTAAGTCCTTGATATCTTTGGTGGCGCATCCCTGATTCGAACAGGGGACCTGCGGATTATGATTCCGTCGCTCTAACCGGCTGAGCTAATGCGCCAAGCTCGAGGCAAATATGAATGTATGAACGTATACACACGTTTATACGTGCCCGGGCAAGAACAAAATTCTAGCATGACCTGATCGTGCCGTGCAAACCGCAAAATCAGGCGTCCCGGGCCAGCCGGATGCCCGAGAACTGCCAGCGCGCTTCGGGGGGGAAGAAGTTGCGGTAAGTGGCGCGGATGTGGTCGGCCGGCGTGGCGCACGAGCCGCCGCGCAGCACGTACTGGTTGCACATGAATTTGCCGTTGTATTCGCCCACGGCGCCCGCGGGCGGGGCGTAGCCCGGGTAGGCATCGTAGGCGCTGCAGGTCCATTCCCAGGTATCGCCATACAGTTGGGCCGGGCGGCCCGCCTGAGGGCGTTGCGCCACGGCGCGCGGGTGGAAATGGCCCTGCTCGAGCAGATTATCGGCGGGGTGGACGGGGCGGGCGCCGGCCGCGTGTTCCCATTCGGCTTCGCGCGGCAGCCGGGCTTGGGCCCAGCGGGCGTAGGCATCCGCCTCGTAATAGCTGATGTGCGTGACGGGGGCATGGGGATCCGGCGGCTGCATGCCATGCAGGGTGTAGACCTGCCAGTCGTCTTGCCGGCCTTCCCAGTACAGCGGGGCCTGCCACTGTTCGGCACACACGCGGTCCCAGCCCAGCGACAGCCACAGTTCCGGGCGGCGGTAGCCGCCATCGCGCATGAATGCCAGGTATTCGTCCTGTGTGACCAGGCGGTCGGCCAGTTGGAACGGCTGCAGCAGTACTTCGTGCGCCGGGCTTTCGTTGTCGAAGGCGAAGCCCGGCGGCTGGTGGCCGATGCGCACGCGGCCGCCGTCGTAGCGGGTCCAGCCCGCCGGCATGGCCGCCGCCGCCGGGCCCGGCCGGGCCGGCGCGTAGGCGGGCCGCAAGGGGTTGAGCGACAGCGCATGCTTGATGTCGGTCAGGATGAGTTCCTGGTGCTGCTGTTCGTGATTCAGGCCCAGCTCTACCAATGAGCCAAGGGCCGGGTCGGTCTCGCCCCGCTCGGCCAGCAGTTCGGCCATGGCGGCGTCGACGTGGGCGCGGTAGCGCAGGATGTCGGCCAGCGCAGGCCGCGACAGCATGCCGCGCTGCGGGCGCGGATGGCGGTCGCCGATGGCGTTGTAGTACGAATTGAACAGCATCCGGTACTGCGGGTGGAAGGGCGGATATGCCGGCAGGAAACGCGCCAGGATAAAGGTCTCGAAGAACCAGGTGGTATGGGCCAGGTGCCATTTCACGGGGCTGCAATCGGGCATCGACTGGATCTGGCAGTCTTCGGGGCTCAGCGGCGCGGCCAGCGCGCGGGTCTGGGCCCGCACGCGGGCATAGCGCCGCGCCAGGCACGGAGCATCGTCCTGGTGCGGCGGGGTGGGGCAGGTAAGCAGGCAGGCGGGGTCCATGGCGGTATCTTGTTGCGTGGGGCGCGGGCGGGGGCTTCAGGCCCGCGCGCTGAAAACGGAAAACCAGTCGCGTGCGTCCGACCAATGCTGGATGCGGGTATAGCCGGCCCGCGCGAGCAGGTCGCGAAAACCTTCTATGGTGTACTTGTACGAGTTCTCGGTATGGATGCGTTCGCCGCCATCGAAGCGGCGTTGCGCGCCCGGCCAGCCGACCCGCAGCTCGGTTTGCGCTTGCAGGTACATCTGGATGCGCGAATTCGGTTCGTCGTAATGGGCGACATGGGTCCAGTCGTGCACGTCGAAATCGCTGCCCAGCAGGCGGTTGACGTGGCGCAGCAGGTTCAGGTTGAACGCGGCGGTCAGGTGCAGGGCGTCGTCGTAGGCGGGTTCGAGAATGCTGCGCGGCTTGACGCGGTCGACGCCGACCAGCAGGCCGCCGCCATCGCCACAGGCCGCGCGGATGCGCGCCAGCATGGCCGCGGCCCGGTCGGGATCGAGATTGCCGATACTGGAGCCGGGGTAGAAGAACAGGCGGCCGGCGGGTGGGATGCTGTCGGGCAGGTCCAGGGCGTGATGGAAATCCTGGCCCAGGGCGAGGATCTGCAGGCCAGGATGGGCATGCTGCAGGCGCTGCACCGCCGTGCGCAGGTAATCGGCCGAAATGTCGACGGGCACGTAGCGGCGGGGCCGCAGGCTGGCGAACAGGCGCTCGGCCTTGACGCAGTCGCCCGCGCCCAGGTCGATCAGCGAATCCACCGTGCCCACGTGGGCCGCGATCTTGGCGGCCTGGCCACCCAGGATCTCGGCCTCGCAACGTGTGGGGTAGTACTCGGGCAGCTGGGTGATGGCCGTGAACAGGCTGGAGCCGAGGCTGTCGTACAGGTATTTGGGATCGATGCGCGCCGGGCGGGCGAGCAGGCCGGCCTGCAGTTCCTGGGCCGCCCGCGCCGTGGCGCCGGACGAACGTTCCATGAAAGCGGGTGGCGCGGCGGCAAACATGCTGCGGGGCTGGACCATGCGGTTGCTTCCTTGCAGTAGCGCTTTGCGCGATACTTATTTTGACCGGGCACCCTCCCGGGCTGTCAAGCGCAGAACGCGGATTGCAATGCTTTTTAACGAAACGCAAGCACGGCCGGGCCGATGGCGAGCAAGTGTATCCGCGGCCGGCTTGCCGAAATACCGCATTACTGCTGGTTGCGAAACCACAGGACAGCCGCGGGCGGGACGCGCAGAATAAAGTCCAGACTCTCTATGCCAAGGGACTGCGTATGTCGTCGATGATCGTTGCGCGTTTCGATAGTGTTCCGTCGGCCAAGAGCGCGGCACATGCCCTGTTTGCCGACGGTTTCCGGGAAGAGGCCGTGAGCCTGTTCCGCGGCGGACGGCGGACCGGGCGGGTCCAGTCGTGGGATGAAGATCCCGAGGCCCAGGCCGGCCATGCCCGTTACGGCCTGGCCTGGCGCGCCGCGGCGCTGGCCGCGGCGGGCGCATTGCTGGGCACCGTGGCGGCAATATTCATGGCGCGCGGCGACATCGCGGTGGTGGGCGGCGCGGTACTGGGAGCTTGCGTGGGTTCCGCCGTGGGTGCCCTGTGGGCGGGCCGGCGCCTGGTGGCGCTGCGCAATGCCCGGCTGCACAGCCTGCCGGATGCCGAGCAGTCGGTATTGCTGGCGGTGCTGGTCGAGCCCGACGAAGAAGAGGCCGTCATGGCCCTGCTGCGCGATGCCGGAGGTTTCCAGGTCGATCGCGAGCATGGCCGCTGGCGCGGCGGACGCTGGACGGACCGCGAGCCGGCACGGCGTGGGGCGCCGCGCCGCACTACCGTGTCGCATCGCACGCAATGGCAACCTTGATCCCGGAACACGATCATGGCAGCCCGCGATCTCGTGCGTGCGGCAAGAGGCCTGGCGGCGCTGGCGCTGGCGATGGCCGTGGCGGCTTGCGCGACGGTGCCCGACGCCCAGGAACGGCAGGCGCGTAAACAACAGGCGGGCCAGTCGGCCGACACGGGCTGGTCCAGCTATGAACGCGGCAGAGACATCGTGGCGCGCGCCTCTGCGTCGGACACGCGGGATGCGCGGACACGCCACCAGGCCATCGAGGCGGCGATCAGCGGCGCCCCGCTGGTGCACGGCAACGATGTGCGGCTGTTGACCGACGGGGCGGCCACGTACCGCGCGATGCTGGAATCCATCGGCCAGGCGCGGCATTACGTGCACATGGAAACCTATATTTTCGAGGACGACGAAGAGGGCCGGCGCTTTGCCGACGCGCTGATCGCCGCGCACCGGCGCGGCGCCGCCGTGGCGGTCATGATCGACGCCGTGGGCACGCTGGGCACCGCCGACACCTTGTTCGACCGGATGCGCGAGGCCGGCGTGCAGATCGCCGTCTTCAATCCGGTCAATCCCGCCGCGGCGCGCGCGGGCTGGTCGCCCAACCAGCGCAATCACCGCAAGCTGCTGGTGGTAGACGGCAAGGTCGGATATCTGGGCGGCATCAACGTCAGCAGCGTGTATTCGTCGGGTTCGCGGCCGGCCAGCGACGGCCGCGACGGGCAGCCCTGGCGCGATACGCACATACGCATCGAGGGGCCGGCGGTGGCCGAGCTCGAGCGCGTGATCCTGGCCGGCTGGGAGGCGCAAAAGGGGCCGCCGCTGGCGCCCGCGGAGTTTTTTCCCAAGCTTGCGCAGCACGGCGACCTGACCGTGCGCATCCTGGCCAACCAGCCGGACCGCAGCGATGGCTATACGGTGTACCTGACGCTGATGTCGGCATTCGAAAGCGCGCAGAAGTCCATCCATATCACCATGGCGTATTTCGTGCCCGACCCGGCCTTCGTGGAAGTGCTGGAAGACGCCGCGCAGCGCGGCGTCGATGTCGTGCTGGTGTTGCCCGGGTTCAGCGATTCTTCGCTGGTGTTCCATGCGGGACGTTCGCACTACGAGGCCTTGCTCGAGGCCGGCGTGAAAATCTACGAACGCCGCGACGCGCTGCTGCACGCCAAGACGGCGGTGGTCGATGGGGTCTGGTCGACGGTGGGATCCAGCAACATGGACTGGCGCAGCTTCGCTTTGAACTACGAGATCAATGCCGTGATCCTGGGGCCCCGCTTCGGGGCCGAGATGGAGGCGCTGTTCGATCGCGACGTGGCCGCGGCCCAGCAGGTCACCTTGCAGGATTGGCATGACCGCGGCCCCGACGACCGGTTCATGGAGTTCTTCTCGCGCCTGTTCGAGCGCTGGCTATAGCAAGGACAGCGCCCGCGCGCACCGGCGCGCGGCGCGGCTCAGTGCGCGGCCTGGGTCTGGGCGCGATGAATGGCGGCCAGGGCGACGGTGACGTCGTGCGCGGGCTGGAACGAATCGGCGCGCGCCATCGACCAGCCCACCTTGAATACGGTGTGGCGGAATTCGCCGCGCAGCAGTTCGCCCGGCTCGAGTTCGGGGAACAGCGCCGACAGCAGCCGCACTTCGCTGGACGAAATGCGGCGCGCAATGTGGTGGGGCCGCAACTGGCTGGGATGCGTCAGGCCCGCGGCCTGCAGCAGTTCGGCCAGGGCATGCAGCGTGTTGTCGTGGAAATGCGCCACGCGCTTGGCTTTGTCGGGGACGACCAGGGCGCGCTGGCGCAGCGGGTCTTGCGTGGTGACGCCGGTGGGGCACTTGCCGGTGTGGCAAGCCTGCGCCTGGATGCAGCCGATGGCGAACATGAAGCCGCGCGCCGCGTTGCACCAATCGGCGCCCATGGCCATGACGCGCGCCATGTCGAAGGCCGTGATGATTTTTCCGGATGCCCCCAGCCGGATGCGGTCGCGCAGGTTCACGCCGATCAGGGTGTTGTGCACCAGGCGCAGCGCTTCGCGCAAGGGCGTGCCCACGTGGTCGACGAATTCGACCGGGGCGGCGCCGGTGCCGCCCTCGGCGCCGTCGACCACGATGAAATCGGGCGTGATGCCGGTTTCGAGCATGGCTTTCACGATGGCGAACCATTCCCACGGGTGGCCTACGCACAGCTTGAAGCCCACCGGCTTGCCTTCGGACAGCTTGCGCAGGCGCGCCACGAAATGCAGCAGGCCGATCGGGGTGTCGAACGCGCTGTGGCTGGACGGCGAGTTGCAGTCTTGCCACGGCGCCACGCCGCGGGCTTCGGCGATTTCGGGCGTGACCTTGGCGCCCGGCAGGATGCCGCCGTGGCCGGGCTTGGCGCCCTGCGACAGCTTGATTTCTATCATCTTGACCTGGGGGGTACAGGCATTGCGCACAAAGGCTTCTTCGGAAAACGCGCCGCTTTCGTCGCGGCACCCGAAGTAACCCGAGCCGATGTTCCATACCAGCCCGCCGCCCGCCTGGCGGTGATAGCGGCTGACGCCGCCTTCGCCGGTATCGTGCGCGAAATTGCCCTGGCGCGCGCCTTCGTTCAAGGCCATGATGGCGTTGGCCGACAAGGCGCCGAAGCTCATGGCCGAGATGTTGAAGGCCGACATGGAATAGGGCTGGGTGCAGTCCGGGCCGCCGACCGTGACGCGGAAGTCGGGGTCGGCGACGCGGGCGGGCACCAGCGAATGGTTGATCCATTCGTAGCGGTCGCCGTAGACGTCTTCCTGGGTGCCGAACGGCCGCTTGTCGACTTCTTGCTTGGCGCGCTGGTACACGATAGAACGCTGGGCGCGCGAAAAGGGCGCGGCGTGCGTGTCGTCTTCCAGGAAGTACTGGCGGATTTCCGGGCGGATGAATTCGAACAGGAAGCGCAGGTTGCCCAGCACCGGGTAATTGCGGCGTATGGCATGGCGTTCCTGGACCAGGTCGTAGATGCCCAGCAGCGCCAGCAGGGCCAGCGGGATGGCGCCCCAGAGCCAGTGGGGCGTGACCGTGGCCGCCAGGGCCGCGGTGACGGCCGTGCCCAGCAGTACCAGAATAAAGGTCGTGTAGCGGCCAACCATCCAGGTCATGCGCGTCTCCTGATTGCGGATGACGGCAACCATACCACTAGATGGGCGCCGGTCAGTAGTGGCCCAGGCGCAGCGCCAGCGCGGCCAGCGTGATGAGCAGCACCGGCAGCGTCAGGACGATGCCGACCCGGAAGTAATAGCCCCAGGTGATGCGCAGGCCCTTGCGCGCCAGTACGTGCAGCCACAGCAGGGTGGCCAGGCTGCCGATGGGCGTGATCTTGGGCCCCAGGTCGGTACCGATGACGTTGGCGTAGATCATGGCATCGCGCACCACGCCGGTGGCGCTGGTATCGGCAATGGCCAGCGCGCCGACCAGCACGGCCGGCAGGTTGTTCATGACCGATGCCAGAAAGGCGGTGACCAGCCCCGTGCCCATCGCCGCGCCCCAGACGCCATGGCCGGCGAAGACTTCGAGCAGGCGGGTCAGGTACACGGTCAGGCCGGCGTTGCGCAATCCGTAGACCACCAGGTACATGCCCAGCGAGAACACCACGATATGCCAGGGGGCGTCGCGCATGACGCGGCGCGTGCCCACGATGTGCTGGCGCCCGGCCACCAGCAGCAGCGCCAGGGCGCCCGCCGCGGCAATGGCGCTGACCGGGATGCCCAGGGGTTCCAGCACGAAGAAGCCCGCCAGCAGCAGCCCCAGTACCGCCACGCCGGCCCGGAACGTGACCGGATCCCGCACCGCCGAGCGCGGCGCGGGCAGCTGCGTTACGTCGTACCGGGCCGGAATGTGCTTGCGAAAGTACAGGAACAGGACCGCCAGCGTCGCGGCCACTGCGGCGATGTTGACGGGCACCATGACCGCGGCGTAGCGGCCGAAGCCGATGCCGAAGAAGTCGGCCGACACGATGTTGACCAGGTTGGACACCACCAGCGGGGTGCTGGCGGTATCGGCGACGAAGCCGGCGGCCATCACGAACGCCAGCGTGGTGCCGGGGCCGAAACCGAGCGCCAGCAGCATTTCCATGACGATGGGGGTCAGGATGAGGGCGGCGCCGTCGTTGGCGAACAGGGCCGACACGGCGGCGCCCAGCAGCACGATCAGCGCGAACAGCCAGTGGCCGCGGCCGCGGCCCCAGCGGGCCACGTGCAACGCGGCCCACTCGAAGAAGCCCGCGGCGTCCAGGATGATGCTGGTGACGATGATGGCGATGAAGGTGGCGGTGGCGTTCCAGACGATCTGCCACACCGAGGCCACGTCGGCCGGCTGGACGACGCCGGTGGCCAGCGCCACCGCCGCGCCCGCCGTCGCGCTCCAGCCTATGCCCAGGCCGCGCGGCTGCCAGATGACCAGGGTGAGGGTGGCGATGAAAATGGCGGCGGGCAGCAGCATGGCGCGGCGTCAGGAAAGCGTCCGGGTGCTGATCCAGGCGACCAGCAGCGTTACGGTGGGCACGGACAGCACGGTCGACAGCAGGATGGCGCGCGAGGTGGCGCGCGCATCGCGGCCGTACATCTGCGCCAGCATGAACGGCCCCGTGCCGATGGGCAGGGCGCTCATCAGCACGGCGCACCACGCCCACAGGGGAGGCATGGGAAAGACCAGGAAGGCCAGCACCGCGGTGGCGAGCGGCTGCAGCAGCAGCTTGCCAGCCACCAGCCGGGCCACCGTGGCGTTATTGCCGCCGGGCTGCGCCTGCGCCAGGAACAGGCCGATGGTGACCAGGGCGCACGGGCTGGCCGACGCGCCCAGCAATTCGATGTAGCGGTCCAGGCCGCTGGGCAGCCCCACGCCCGACACGGTAAAGGCCAGGCCCAGCAGCGGCGCGATCAGCAGCGGGTTGCGCAGCAGCGCCCGCGCGACCTTGGCCAGCGTGGCGCCCGGGTTGCGGTCGCGGTGCTGGTCGAATTCGATCAGGGCGATGGCGGCGCCGAACAGCACGCAGGCGGTCAGCAACGTGGTGAGCACCGCGGGCGCCAGGCTGGCCGGGCCGAACAGGGCCAGGCACAGCGGGATGCCCATGTACCCCGCGTTGGTGTACGAGGCCGCCAGGCCTTCGATGCCGAGATCGGTCAGGGCCTGGACGCGGCGCCCGGGGTGCAGGCAGGCCGCCAGGAAGGTAATGGCGATGCCGCCGGCGAATGCCGCCACGAAGCCCCAGTGCATCTGGCCCGGGTCGGCATGCGCCATGGCGCGAAACAGCAGCGCGGGCAGCGACAGATAAACCACGTAGCGGTTCAGCGCATCGGTGGCGGTGGGACCCAGCACCTGCCAGCGGGCCGCCAGCCAGCCGGTGAGAATCAGGGCGAAGACCGGCAGGGCTGCGGTGACGACGGCTTGCATGGCGCGGGGCGGATGGAAAGACGCACATTCTACTGTGCGCGACGGCTTCCAGGCGGACGCTTTGCCTGCGAAAATCCGGTTGTGCCGCACGAGCCCGTGTCATCATGGGCCATGCCTTTCATCGACTCACGCAGGAGACCCGCCATGCCCACCCCGTCCGCCATCCGTATTGTCCTGGGAACCTGGGAGCGCCTGCGCGACGATGCCTATGCCGTGCGGCACGAGGTATTCGTGACAGAGCAGGGCGTGCCGGCCGACATCGAGCTCGACGACGACGACCCGGTGGCCGTGCATGCCGTGGCGTATGACGGCGACGGCGCGCCCGTCGGCACGGGCCGGCTGCTGCCCGACGGCCACATCGGCCGCATGGCCGTGCGCAAGGCGGCGCGCGGCGGCGGCGTGGGCGGGCAGGTGCTCGAGGCCCTGATCACGCAGGGGCACGGCGACGGCCATCGGCTGCTGCTGCTGCATGCCCAGACCCACGCCCGCCATTTCTACGAGGCCCACGGCTTCACCGCGCAGGGCGAAGAATTCGTCGAGGCCGGCATTCCGCACGTGGCCATGTCGCGCGCGCTGGCGGGCTGAGGCCGGCCAGTTGTCGACAGGTGCTTGACTCGCCAGGTGTCTGACTCCCGCAAGGGTGTCAGACACCGTACTGGGTTGAAGCGCTCTCGGCATGCCTCGGTGCCTGACACCCTGCGGGAGTCAGGCACCTGACTGACCTGACTGGATGTCTTGGGCGTGCCCGCCGGGCCAAATAAAAAACCCCGAGCGCCTTGCGGGCGTTCGGGGTTTTCGGCGCATCGCGCAGGTAAGTCGCGATGTAGTAATTGGTGCCCAGGAGAGGACTCGAACCTCCACACCTTGCGGCACATGGACCTGAACCATGCGCGTCTACCAATTCCGCCACCTGGGCGCTGTTGTTCAGGCGCGTTGTTGTTTAATCGCGTTTGAACATCAGAGGACGCGCATTATGCACACTTTTCAGACCGAGCGCAACTCGGGGGCGGCAACCGCGCGGCCGGCCTGCGCGCGCTGCCTGCGGCCGGCCGCGCATTGCCTGTGCCGGTGGGTGCCGTCGCTCGACAGCCGCACCCGTGTCGTGGTGCTGCAGCATCCCGACGAGGCGCGTCATGCGCTGAATACCGCCCGGCTGGCGGTGCTGGGATTGCGCAACGCCAGCCTGCACGTGGGGCGGCATTTCGAGGCGCGGCTCTGGGAAGTGCCGGGCTACCGGCCCTGGCTGCTATTTCCCGGCGAGGGCGCCCAGGTTCTGGGCCCGGCGGGGGTGGCCGAGGCGGCCGATGGCGGCGAGGGGGCCGGCGCGCGGCTGCCCCGCCTGCTGGTCGTGCCCGACGGCACCTGGCGGCATGCGCGCCAACTGGTGGCGGCGCACCCAGGCCTGGCGGACCTGCCGCGCGCAACCCTGCCGGCCGGCCTGGAGTCGCGCTACCGGGTGCGCCACGCGGGCCTGCCGCAAGCCCTGTCGACGATCGAGGCCGTGGCGGCGGCGTTGGACGCGCTCGAGGCGCCCCGGTCGTACGCGGCGCTGCTGAAGCCTTTCGATATGCTGGTGGCCGGGCAGATCGCCGCCATGGGGCAGGAGCGCTACGAGCGCGACCACGTGCGCCGCGCCGGCAGCCGGGCAAAAACAAACCCCCGGAAAGCCTGAACGGCTGCCGGGGGTCGGTAGGCGGTTCGGCGGGCCGAACTGCCTGAAATTCCGTGGTGCCCAGGAGAGGACTCGAACCTCCACACCTTGCGGCACATGGACCTGAACCATGCGCGTCTACCAATTCCGCCACCTGGGCACTGAGCAAAATCTTTGTATGCTACGCTGCAAAACAACTAGCAACGTGCTACATGAGTTACCATCAGATCTTGCCGCAGTGATCAGCCTTGGGCAGACCACAGAAGCAAAAGATTATATACAGGATTTCAAACTTTGGCAAAACGATCGAATAAAGATTCCAATAACAATAACAACGGCAAATCAGGATTCGTGTTGCCCGAAACGCCCCCCGATTTCGACCCCGACGTGCCCTCGCGCGAGGCCATACTCAAGGCCCTGAGGGCCGCCGGGGGGCCCTTGTCGCCGGCCGAGCTGGCCGAGCGCATGGGCGTCGAGCGCCCGGCTACCCTGGTGGGCTTCGAACGCCGGCTGGGCGCCATGGAGCGCGACGGCCAGCTGATGCCCAACCGCAAAGGCGTGCTGCTGCTGGCCACCAAGCTCGATTTCGTCGCCGGCAAAGTGCAGGGGCATCGCGACGGATTCGGTTTTCTGCTGCGCGACGACGGCGGTCCCGACCTGTTCTTGTCGCCGCGCGAGATGCTCAAGGTGCTGCATGGCGACCGCGTGCTGGTCAAGCCGTCGGGCGAATACCGCGGCAAGCCCGACGGCACCATCGTCGAGGTCATAGAGCGGCGCACCAATAAGCTGGTGGGCCGCTTCCTGCACGAGCACGGCCTGTCCATCGTGGTGCCGGAAGACCAGCGCATCAAGCACGACATTCTGATTCCGCCCAGCGACACCAATGGCGCGCAGCACGGCCAGGTGGTGGCGGTGCAGATTCTGGAACAGCCCACCCGCCACACGCAGCCGCTGGGCCGGGTATCCGAGGTGCTGGGCGAGATCGACGATCCCGGCATGGAAATCGAGATCGCGGTGCGCAAGTTCGACGTGCCGGTCGAGTTTTCCGAGCTTGCCGCCAAGCAGGCCGCGCGCCTGCCCGATGTGGTGCGCAAGGGCGACCTGAAAGAACGCATCGACTTGCGCGACGTGCCGCTGATCACCATCGACGGCGAAGACGCGCGCGATTTCGACGACGCCGTGTATTGCGAGCCGGTGGAACTGGGCAGCGGCCAGCGCAAGCGGCCGGCCTGGCGCCTGCTGGTGGCGATCGCCGACGTCAGCCATTATGTGCGGCCCGACGACGCGCTGGACGAAGACGCCCTGGAGCGCGGCACCAGCGTATATTTCCCGCGGCGGGTCATTCCGATGCTGCCCGAATCGCTGTCCAACGGCCTGTGTTCGCTGAACCCGCAGGTCGACCGGCTGGTGCTGGTGTGCGACATGGTGATCCCGGCCACGGGCGCCAAGGCGGGCACCATTACGGCCTATCAGTTCTACAACGCGGTCATGCATTCGCATGCGCGCACCACCTATACCCAGATCTGGGAAGCCCTGCAGCAGCCGGGCGGGCCGGTGGCGCACGCGCTGGGCGACGTCATGCCGCACGTGCGCCATCTGCACGAGCTCTACCAATTGCTGGTGCAGCAGCGCAAGAAGCGCGGCGCCATCGATTTCGACACGGTCGAGACCAAGATCGTGTGCAACGAATTGGGCCGCATCGAGCAGATCGTCGGCGTGGTGCGCAACGATGCGCATAAACTGATCGAAGAATGCATGCTGGCGGCCAATACCTGCGCGGCCGACTTCATGAGCCGCAGCAAGCATCCCGGCCTGTACCGCATTCACGAGGGGCCCACGCCCGAGCGCCTGACCTCGCTGCGCGAATTCCTGCGCACCATGGGTCTGTCGCTGGGCGGCGGCGACGAGCCCACCGCCAAAGACTACGGCGAATTTCTCGACAGCGTGCGCAGCCGGCCCGATTTCCAGCTGCTGCAAACCATGTGCCTGCGCTCGATGCAGCAGGCCATTTACAGTCCGGACAACGTCGGCCATTTCGGGCTGGCCTATCCGGCCTACAGCCACTTCACTTCGCCGATCCGCCGCTATCCCGACCTGCTGACGCACCGCGTCATCAAGGCCTTGCTGGCGGGACAGCGCTATGTGCCCGGCCTGGAAGACCAGCCCATGGTCATCGGCCGCACCCAGCGCGAGCACGAGCATGCCACCTGGGAAAAACTGGGCCTGCTGCTGTCGGCCAGCGAGCGGCGCGCCGACGAGGCCTCGCGCGATGTCGAGGCCTGGCTGAAGTGCTGGTTCGTCAAAGAGCGGGTGGGCGAAGATTTCAGCGGCACGGTCACGGGCGTGGCCAGTTTCGGGGTGTTCGTCACGCTGGACACGCTGCACGTGGAGGGCCTGGTGCATGTCTCGGAGCTGGGCGGCGAGTATTTCCAGTTCAACGAGGCGCTGCACGAATTGCGGGGCGAACGTACCGGCATGCGCTACCGGCTGACCGACAAGGTGCAGGTGCAGGTGTCGCGCGTCGATCTCGAGGCGCGCCGCATCGAGTTCCGCCTGGTCAAGGGCACCAGCTTCGATGCGCTGCGCAAGGCCGCCTCGCGCAACCCCGACGAGCCGCGCAAGGTGAAGAAAGCCGCGGCGCCCAAGCCCGAGGCCCTGAAAGGGCAGACCGCCAAGCAGCGCCGCGCCGAGGCCAAGAAGGCGGCCAAGCCGGCGGCCCCGGCCAAGAAGCGCGCGCCGGCGAAGAAGGCGGCGCGCCGGTAAAGAGGGGGGCAGGTGTCTGACTCCGAAGGTGTCAGACACCGAAATCTGCGCGGCTGTGACAAGACGGCGTCTGACACCTTCGGAGTCAGACACCTGCCGACCTGCCGGCACCCCTGCCGCGGACGCCGCGCGCCGCAGGCGGTAACATGGCGGCTATGGCCGAACGCGCGTTCGCGCGCCGGCGGCCGGCCCGGGGTGGCCGGCCTTTTGTTATTGCGAAATAAGGTGAATATTCATGGCGTCGGCCCAAGTATTGGCGGGGTTTCACGCGGTGGTGGCGCGGCTGCGGCATGCGCCCGAGTCGATCAAGGACATCTACGTCGAAGCGTCGCGCCGCGACAAGCGCATGCAGGCGTTTCTCGAGCAGGCCCAGCGGGCCGGGCGGCCGGTGCATCCGGTTTCGGTCGAGCGGCTCGAGGGGCTGGCGCGCGGCACCCGCCACCAGGGCGTGGTCGCATTGGCCGAAGAGCGCCTGCTGGCCGTCGATGTCGACGAAGTGCTCGATACCGTCGAAGGGCCGGCCTTGCTGCTGGTGCTGGACGGGGTGACCGATCCGCACAACCTGGGCGCTTGCCTGCGCACCGCCGACGCGGCCGGCGTGCATGCGGTGGTGGCCCCGCGCGACCGCGCCGTGGGGCTCAACGCCACGGTGCAGCGCGTGGCCTGCGGCGCGGCCGACACGGTGCCCTACATTACTGTCACCAACCTGGCCCGCACGCTGCGCGCATTGAAAGAGCGGGGCGTCTGCGTGGTGGGCACCGATGACCAGGCCGCCGACAGCCTGCATGCCGTCGACGCGCGCCAGCCGCTGGCCTGGGTCATGGGCGCCGAGGGCGAGGGCATGCGCCGCCTGACGCGCGAAACCTGCGATCAACTGGTCAATATTCCGATGCTGGGGTCGGTCGAAAGCCTGAACGTCAGCGTGGCCAGCGCCGTCTGCCTGTACGAGGCCGTGCGCCAGCGCCAGGAGTAAACTTTCCGCTTTCATCTCGGCCTCGATCATGCACCAGAACGGCTTTACCACCACGATTCTTCATTCCGACCGCCAGCAGTCCGTCGAGCATGGCGCCGTGCACAAGCCCATCCATACCTCATCCGAGTTCGCCTATGCGGATGCGCGCGAACTGGCGGCGGTATTCCAGGGCAAGGCCGGGTTCACCTACGGCCGCCAGGGCACGCCCACCACCAGCGCGCTCGAAGCCAAGATCACCCGCATGGAAGGCGGCGTCGCCACGGTGTCATTCGCCACCGGCATGGCGTCGCTGGCGGCGGTGTTCTCCACCTTGCTGCGCAAGGGCGACCACCTGTTGTCCAGCCACTATGTGTTCGGCAATACCAACAGCCTGCTGGGCACGCTGGCCGAACTGGGCGTCGAAGTCAGCTATGTCGATCCCACCGATGTCGACCAGGTGCGGGCCGCGCTGCGGCCCAATACGCGCATGGTGTTCACCGAAACCATCGCCAATCCCGGTACCCAGCTGGCCGATCTGGCCGGCATCGGGGCACTGTGCCGCGAACACGGCCTGGTGTACGTGGTCGACAATACGCTGACCTCGCCCTGGCTGCTGCAGGGGCGCGCGGTGGGCGCCTCGCTGGTCATGAATTCGCTGTCCAAATACATCGGCGGCCACGGGCATGCCCTGGGCGGCGCCATTACCGACACCGGGCTGTATGACTGGTCGGGCTACGCCAATATTTATGACAGCTATCGCAAGGGGCCGCCCACCGGCTGGGGCCTGTTGCAGATCAAGAAGAAGGGCCTGCGCGACATGGGGGGCACGCTGTCGGCCGACGCGGCGCATCGCATCGCCATCGGCGCCGAGACGCTGGCCCTGCGCATGGCGGCGCACTGCAGCAATGCGCTGGCGCTGGCGCGCATGCTCGAGGCGCATCCCGGCGTGGCCAAGGTGCATTACCCCGGGCTGCCCAGCCACCCGCAACACCAGCGCGCGGCCGAGCTGTTCGGCCAGCGTTTTGGCGGCCTGCTGGGCGTGGAACTGGCGGACGGCGTCGATTGTTTCGATTTCCTGAACCATCTGAAGATCGTGCTGATGGCGACCCACCTGGGCGATACGCGCAGCCTGGCGCTGCCGGCGGCGCACACCATCTATTACGAGATGGGCGCCGCGCGCCGCGCCGAAATGGGGATCTCCGACAGCTTCATCCGGGTATCGGTGGGCATCGAAGACCAGGCCGACCTGTTGTTCGATTTCGACCAGGCCTTGCAGGCCTGTCTGGCGTAATTCCGCGCCGATCGTCCCGCAGGTTTGCCATGCTTATACAAATTGCCGATGTTTTCAGCACCGACGAGGCGGCGCAGATACGCCAGCGCCTCGAACAGGCCGATTGGATCGACGGCCGGGTGACGGCCGGCCACCAGTCGGCACAGGTCAAGCGTAACCGCCAGTTGTCCGAGCAGCATCCGCTGGCGCAGGAGCTCGGCGGGCTGATCCTGCAGCGGCTGTCGGCCAACAACCTGTTCATGTCGGCGGCGCTGCCGCGCAAGATCTTTCCGCCGTTGTTCAACCGCTACGAAGGCGGCGAGGCCTTCGGCTACCACGTTGACAACGCGGTGCGGGTAGTGCCGGGCACGCCCGAGCGTGTGCGCACCGACCTGTCGGCGACGCTGTTTTTTTCCGACCCCGATTCTTACGACGGCGGTGAGCTGGTGGTCGACGACACTTACGGGCCGCGCGCGGTGAAGCTGCCGGCGGGGCATATGGTGCTGTACCCGGGCACCAGCCTGCACAAGGTCAACCCCGTGACGCGCGGGGCTCGCATCAGCGCCTTTTTCTGGATGCAGAGCCTGGTGCGCGAAGACGGCCAGCGCCAGCTGCTGCTGGACATGGACGTGGCCATCCAGCGCCTGAACCAGGATGCCGCGGGCCACCCATCCATCGTGCAGCTGACGGGCATCTATCACAACCTGCTGCGCCGCTGGGCCGACGTGTAAGGCCCGGCGCCCGCGCCGGGCGGGCAGCCATGCGCGAACGCAAATATGTTTATTGCGCATGGCTGTCAGCCAGTATTGGCGCGGCTTCTGGCAAGTTTTCCTCTTGACAGCCGCTTCGGCGCAAGGCCTAATACGTCTCTGCGTCGCTGACACTTCACCCTTGCCCTACGCGGTGAAGTCTCCGCGACGCAGCAATTTTGCAGTTGCGCTTGGTAGTGCCCAGAAGCATTTCCACTCGTCCGTTCTTCCGTCTGCCGGCGTCGAGATTTCTCTCTGATGCCACGGCGCGTCCGACAGAACCAATACCGTGAGGGGTAAACCTGAATGAACAAAACCGAACTCATCGATCATATCGCCAGCAAGGCTGATATTTCCAAGGCTGCTGCTGGCCGCTCGCTTGACGCCCTGATCGGTGCTGTCAAGACCACGCTCAAGAAGGGCGGTACGGTCACGCTGGTGGGCTTCGGCACGTTCGCCGTTTCGGCGCGCGCCGCTCGTACGGGCCGCAACCCGCGCACCGGCGAAACGATCAAGATCAAAAAGGCCAAGGTGCCGAAGTTCCGCCCCGGCAAGGCCCTGAAAGACGCCGTCAACTAAGCGACGGCATGCGCGGCACGTGGTGCCGCGGCCTGAAAAGCCCTTGATCGGCGTACCGCGCCGGGTGTTCAAGGGCTTTTGTATTTTTGGCGCCGGCGATGGCGGACAGCATAGGCAGGTGTCAGACACCGAGGTGCGCAGAGGCTGTCTCAGATCCAGGTGTCTGACTCCGCAGGTGTCAGACACCGCTGCGTGCGGATGGCCTCACCACACCTCGGTGTCAGGCACCTGCGGAGCCTGACACCTGCAACACACCTGCAACGATCTGCAAGGCAAACAAAAAGGCACCCGGGGCGGGTGCCTTGCTGTGCGGGGGGTGGTGGGTGCTACAGGGGTCGAACCTGTGACCTACGCCTTGTAAGGGCGCCGCTCTACCAACTGAGCTAAGCACCCCCGGTGCCGTGGCGCGCCGCTGGCGCGGCGGCTGCATTGCCGCATGCAGCAACGCGGACGGCAGTATACCGGAGCCGGCCGGCTCCGGCAAATGCGCGGGAAACCTACATGCCGGCCGGCATGGGGTGCATCATGTTGGCATTCATGTTGTGCAGCACCCAGGCCGAGCCGCCCACGATGATGGCGATGACGAACACCGCGAACACGAAGGCCGACAGGTTGTCGCGCTGCGACCGCGACGCGCCCATGTGCAGGAAGAACACCAGCTGCACCAGCAGCTGCGCCACGCACAGCACGACGATGCCGGGCAGGGCCAGCGAGCGCGGCACGGCGCCGGACATGACCAGCCCGAACGACATCAGCGTCAGGACGATCGAAAGGCCGAAGCCCACCAGGTACGATTTCAGGGTGCCGTGGGCGGCGCTGTCGTGGCCGTGGTCGTGGCCCGCCGCGGCAGTCGGGTGATGCGACATCAGAGCGCTCCCATAAGGTAGACGAAGGTAAACACGCAGATCCAGACGATGTCCAGGAAGTGCCAGAACAGGCTCAGGCACGACAGGCGGCGCGTGTTGACGGCATCCAGGCCGTGGCGGCGCAGCATGTCGATCATGACCACGATCCAGACCAGGCCGAACGTGACGTGCAGGCCGTGCGTGCCGATCAGCGTGAAGAACGCCGACAGGTAGGCGCTGCGCTGCGGCCCGGCGCCGATGCTGATCAGGTGGTGGAATTCATAGATTTCCATGCCGATGAAGCCGGCCCCGAACAGGAATGTGATCCATAGCCAGCCCATGACGCGCGACTTGTTGCCCGCATGCATGTTCAGCATGGCCATGCCGAAGGTGAAGCTGCTGAACAGCAGCAGCATCGTTTCGACCAGCACGAACGACAGGTCGAACAGTTCCTTGCCGGAGGGGCCGCCCGCGGTGGCTTGCGACAGGACGGCAAAGGTGGCGAACAGGACCGAAAAGATCAGCAGGTCGCTCATCAGGTAGATCCAGAATCCGAATACGGTCTTGGATCCGTCGTCGTGGTGTCCGGCGTGGCCGGACCCGTGGGGCAGGGTAGTTACAGCTAGGGTCATGGCTCAGGCGGCTTTTTGCATATTGGCGAGATGGGCGGATTCGATGCGTTCGACTTCCGCGGCGGGGACGTAGTAGTCGATGTCGCGGTCATAGGCGCGCACCAGGAACGAGCCGATCATGCCCACGAATCCGACGATGGCCAGCCACCAGATGTGCCAGATCAGCGCGAAGCACATGACCAGGCCGAAGGCGCCGATGTAGACGCCGGCACCGGTGTTGCGCGGCATGTGGATGTCTTCGTAGCTGGCGGGCGGCGCGTAGGCCACGCCGTTTTCCTTGTTCTCCCAGTGCTGGTCCAGGTGCTCGACGCGCGGCACGTGGGCGAAGTTGTAGAACGGCGCGGGCGACGGAATCGCCCATTCCAGCGTGCGGCCGCCCCAGGGGTCGCCGGTGAGATCCAGGTTCTGCTTGCGGTCGCGGATGCTGACAAACACCTGCTGCAGCATGAACCAGATGCCCAGGGCCACGAAGCAGGCGCCCACGAAGGCCACGATCAGGTAAGGCTGCCACTCGGGGTTGTCGTAGTGGTTCAGGCGGCGGGTCATGCCCTTGAAGCCCAGGATGTACAGGGGCATGAAGGCCAGATAGAAGCCCACCAGCCAGCACCAGAACGAATACTTGCCCAGGCGCTCATTCAGCTTGAAACCGAAGGCCTTGGGGAACCAGTAGGTCATGGCGGCGATGCAGCCGAACACCACGCCGCCGATGATCACGTTGTGGAAGTGCGCGATCAGGAACAGACTGTTGTGCAGCACGAACGACACGGCGGGAATCGCCATCAGCACGCCGGTCATGCCGCCGATGACGAAGGTGACCATGAAGCCGATGGTCCACAGCATGGGCGTGGTGATTTCGACCCGGCCGCGATACATGGTGAACAGCCAGTTGAAGATCTTCACGCCGGTCGGCACCGAGATGATCATCGTCATGATGCCGAAGAAGGCATTGACGTTGGCTCCCGAGCCCATGGTGAAAAAGTGGTGCAGCCACACCAGGAACGACAGGACGCCGATCGCGGCGGTGGCATAGACCATCGACTTGTAGCCGAAGAGCGGCTTCTTCGAGTACGTGGCGACGATTTCGGAGAACGCGCCGAAGCAGGGCAGGATCAGGATGTAGACCTCGGGGTGGCCCCAGATCCAGATCAGGTTCACGTACATCATGACGTTGCCGCCCAGATCGTTCGTGAAGAAGTGCATGCCCAGGTAGCGGTCGGCGGTCAACAGCGCCAGTGTGGCGGCCAGCACCGGGAAGGCGGCCACGATAAGCACGTTGGTGACCAGTGCGGTCCAGGTGAACACCGGCATTTTCATCAGGTTCATGCCCGGCGCGCGCATGCGCAGGATAGTCACGATGAAGTTGATGCCGCTCAGTGTGGTGCCCAGTCCCGATATCTGCAGCGCCCACAGGTAGTAGTCGACCCCCACGCCCGGGCTGTAGTCCAGCCCCGACAGCGGCGGGTAGGCCAGCCAGCCGGTGGCGGCGAATTCGCCGACGAACAGCGACATCATCATCAGCACCACGCCCGCACCGAACAGCCAGAAGCTCAGCGAGTTCAGGAACGGGTAGGCGACGTCGCGCGCGCCGATCTGCAGCGGCACGACGATGTTCATCAGGCCCGTGATGAAGGGCATCGCCATGAAGAAAATCATGATGACGCCGTGGGCGGTGAAGATCTGGTCGTAGTGGTGCGGCGGCAGGTAGCCGGCCGAGTCGGCCGAGGCCACGGCCAGCTGGGCGCGCATCATGATGGCGTCGGCGAAGCCGCGCAGCAGCATCACGATGGCCACGATGATGTACATGATGCCGATGCGCTTGTGGTCGACGGTGGTCAGCCATTCGGTCCACAGGTACTTCCATTTGCGGAAGTAGGTAACGGCGCCCACCAGCGCGAGGCCAAGAATGGCCACCATGGCCAGCGTGACCATGACGATGGGCTCTTGGTACGGGACGGACTCTAGGGTGAGTTTGCCGAACATCAGTTGTTTCCTGCGATCAAATTCTGCGACGTGGGCGTGCAGTTCGCCGGGTCCACGCCGGCGATCTTGCTCATCTGGTTGTGCATGATGTAGTCGAACATGCCGGTGGGCGTGCTCGAATACAGGGTGGCGGCCGTGTGCGTGCTGGGCTTGGCCAGCGCCTGGTAGGCGTCCGGCGTGAGCGGGTTGTTCGAGGCCTTGGCCTGCCGGATCCAGTCTTCGAAGCCTTGCTGCGAGGTGGCGATGGCCTTGAAGCGCATGCCCGAGAAGCCGCCGCCGCTGTAGTTGGCGGAAATGCCGGCGTAGGTGCCGGCCTCGCGCGCGATCAGGTGCAGCTTGGTCTCCATGCCGGCCATCGAGTAGATCTGGCTGCCCAGCTGCGGGATGAAGAACGAATTCATCACCGAGGCCGAGGTGATACGGAATTGCACCGGCGCATCGACCGGAAAGGCGATTTCATTGACCGTGGCGATGTCGTAGTCGGGGTAAATGAACAGCCACTTCCAGTCCATCGACACGACGTCGATATTGACGGGCTTGACCGTCGATTCGATGGGGCGGTAGGGGTCCAGCGCGTGCGAAGAGCGCCAGGTCAGCACGGCCAGGATGCCCACGATGATGCAGGGAATGGTCCACACCACCACTTCGATGCGCGTCGAATGCGCCCAGCGCGGCATGTACACCGCCTGCGTATTCGAGGCACGGTATTTCCAGGCGAAATACAGCGTCATGATGATGACGGGCACGACCACCAGGAGCATCAGCCCCATGGCGGTGAGAATCAGGGTTTTTTCCTGGGCGCCGATGTCTCCCTTGGGAGAGAGCACTTCCATCGTGCAGCCGCCGAGCAGCATGAGCGCACCGATGCCGAGCGACCGCCCGCAGGTGGCAAAGAGGGGGTGTTTCACGTACAGCCTTGAGGATGAGTTGCCGTGGCCGGCAAAAATTCGCATCACGCGCCTTGCGTAAGCGCAAAAATGCGGCGAAGGCGCCATGCTAGCGATTTGCTGCAACGCAAACATGCGACGAAAAGTCGCATCATTGCGGCGCCGGGGCGGCCAGAGCGCGCGGAAATGTCGATGGCCGACGGGGCGGAGGTGTTTGACGCAGGGAAAAGGGTGCGACAACGTGTCGCACCTGTTTGGCTCAGTCGAAGACCAGGTCGCGTTCGGGACCGGGCTTCTTGGCCAGCTTGCGCTGCAGCGAGCGCCGATGCATGCCCAGCAGGCGGGCCGCGGCGGACACATTGCCGCCGCATTCGTGCAGGGCCTGCTGGATGTGTTCCCATTCCAGCCGGTGCAGCGGGGTCATGGTGGATTCTATGTTGACGGACTCGGCCTTGGCCAGGCCCAGCGTGCGCAGGATCATGGGCGCGGTGGCGGGCTTGGGCAGGTAGTCGTCGGCGCCGCGCTTGATGGCTTCGACGGCGGTGGCCACGCTGGCGTAGCCGGTGACCAGCAGGATGCGCATGTCGGCCCGCAGGGCGCGCAGCGGCCGGATCAGGGTCAGCCCCGAGTCTTCGCCCAGGCGCAGGTCGACCAGGGAAAAGGCGGGCAGGATTTCTTCCGCCACGCGCAGGGCTTCGGCGATGCTGGTGGCCACGCGCGTTTCCAGGCCGTGGCGGGCCAGGCTGCGTTGCAGGGTGCGTACGTAGAGTTCGTCGTCGTCGATCAGCAGGCCGACATCGGATGGGTTCATGCTTGAGTTCCGGAGGCACGCGGAGCGCGGGGCTCCAGCGGCAAGTAAAAGCGGATGCGGGCGCCTCCTCCGTCGGCCGCGGTCATGGTCATTTCGCCGCCCAATTGTTCTACGGTGGCGTGCGATAAAGCGAGCCCCACGCCCAGCCCGCCGGGCTTGCCGCTATGGAACAGGCTGGTGGCGGGCAGCAGGGAATGGTCGGGGTCGAAGCCGCGGCCGTGGTCGCGCACTTCGCCCCGCAGCGCGCCGTCGCGGTATTCGAGATGCAGGTCGACACGCGCATGGCCGGCGGCTTCGCCGGCATCGGCGGCATTGTTGAGCAGCGCCTGCAGCAAGTGCGCGATGGCGGGTTCGACCCGCAGGCTGGCCGGCAGTTCGCCGGTGCGCTGCAGGTCGATGGTGGGGCGCACCAGGCGCCATTGGCCCACGACGCGCACCAGGTCGACCTCGGTGGGTACCGCCAGGTTGCGAATGCGTTCACGGCACAGGGCCAGCAATTGGCCCAGCAGCGCGACGTCGGCACGCAGATCGTCGGTGCGGACCTCGGCGGCGATTTCGTCGGCCAGCAGGGCCATGGTGGCCAGCGGCGTATTCAGTTCGTGCGCCATGGCCGCGGCGTGGGTGGCCAGCGCCACGATGCCCTCGTTGCGCGTGAAGCGTTCGCGCAGCAGCGCCAATTCGCGCTCTCGGCTGCGCAGATCGGCGGCCAGGCGGGTCGTGAAGGTCAGCACGACCATCGCCGAGATCAGGAAGCTGGTGGCGATGCCCCACAGGATCAAGGCATAGGGATTGTGGTGGCCCTGCAGCGGCTGCCCCAGCAAGGCCGAGGCGGCATATCCCAGCAGGCAGGCCAGCGCGGCGGCCAACGCCCAGCCGCGCGGCAAGGCCAGCGCCGCCAGCGCGATCAGGATCAGGAACATCAGCCCGAACGGGTTGTGGATGCCGCCGCTCCAGCCGACCATCCAGGCCAGCACCGCGATATCGACCAGCAAGTGCGCGAAGGCGACGCCCGGTCCGATTTCGCCGCGGCTGCGCCGCACCCGCAGGCTCGCGTAGATATTGAAGGCCACCAGCACGGCCACGCCGCTCCAGAGGGGGCGCAGCGGCAATTCGAGCCCCAGCAGGCCGCTCGCCACCAGCACCGTGGCCGCCTGGCCTGCAATGGCCAGCCAGCGCAGGCTGCACAGGGTGCGCAGGAAAGAGTTGGCGGAGCTACCGGACATAAAGAAAACCAGAGGCCGGCGCGCGGCCGGTGGGCGGCCGGTAAGCCAGGCGCCTGGCGGCGCCCGCGGCCGGATGTTGCCTGCCGCGCAAGGGGCCAGGCGGGCGCCCGCAAACAGGGCGCGATATCCGCATTGTATTGCGAATCGTCGCGCCGTGCTGCGCTGC
This sequence comes from Bordetella petrii, assembly GCA_017745595.1. Taxonomy (GTDB): domain Bacteria; phylum Pseudomonadota; class Gammaproteobacteria; order Burkholderiales; family Burkholderiaceae_B; genus Bordetella_A; species Bordetella_A petrii_C. Next base: position 80,642 of record WMBV01000017.1, on the reverse strand, counting down.
AGCGAAACCCGCTTGCACGCCGGCGGCGGGCCACCGCATACTGACGCCTGGCAGGCCCGGTCGCGGTGTCCGCGGGGCCGGCTCGGAGTGTTTTTTCATGATCGAATCGAATCTGCCCCGCATCACCATTACTTATTGCACCCAATGCCAGTGGCTGTTGCGCGCCGCCTGGATGGCCCAGGAGCTGTTGTCGACCTTCGGCACCGACCTGGGCGCCGTCGTGCTGGCGCCGGGCACCGGAGGCGTGTTCCGCATCCACTACAACGACAGCGTGCTGTGGGACCGTGCCATCGACGCAGGGTTCCCCGATGCCAAGGTTCTGAAGCAGCGCGTGCGCGACCGGCTGGATCCGGGACGCGACCTGGGCCACATCGACCGCGCGGGGCGGGGCGCGGGTTGAGCGGTGCGGGAATATCCAGAAAGTATGTGCGAATCATTCGCATTTAATATAATATGTCGGACTTGGAATTAGCCGGCCCCGGCGTTTCCCGGCGTGGTGCCGGTTGCGCGGCCGGCCGACATTGATGTTTTTCGGCTGATTCATGCCTTTTCAACACGGTTGGTCCGCTCGTCCGCAGTCTTCCCTGGCCTTACGGGCCGGTGCCGGCCTTACGGTACTGGCCGCGCACATGGCGGTGGTCGCGGCGATCTACTGGATGCCCGAAGAAAGTCCGCCGCAGCTGCTGGAGCCCGAGGCGGTGATGGTCAGCGTGATCGAAGCGCCGGTGCCGCAGATCGCCAAGGCCGAACCCACGGTCGAGCCGCAGCCCGAGCCTGAACCCGAGCCCGAACCCGAACCCGAACCGGTGATAGAGCCCGAGCCCGAACCCGAGCCCGTCGTCGAACCCGAACCGGAACCCGTCATCGAGCCCGTGCCCGAACCCGAGCCGGAGCCAGTGATCGAGAAAGCGCCCGAACCGGCGCCCAAGCCCAAGCCCAAACCGAAGCCCAAACCCAAGCCCAAGCCGAAACCCAAGCCCAAGATCGAGAAAACGGTCGAGCCGCCCAAGGTCCAGGCGCCGCCTTCCGGCGCGCCGGAAGGCGGGCAGGTGACGCAGGCCCCGGTACAGGGGCCGCCGCCGGACGAGCCCATCATGGTCTCTACCGTCGAGTACCTGGGCCGCCGTCCGATGCCGGTCTACCCCATGACGTCCAAGCGGCTGCGCGAAGAGGGGCGGGTGGTGGTGCTGGTGGAAATCAATACCCAGGGGCTGGTCGAGCGCGCATCCATTGCCCAGTCGTCGGGCCATAACCGGCTGGACGAGTCGGCCCTGACGGCGGCGCGCAAGGCGCGCTTCAAGCCCCTGACCCGCAATGGCGTGGCGTATCCGGCCAAAGCCAAATTACCGTTCGATTTCGTGATGAGGAACTGAGATGTCCAACGCTATGCATAACGCCATCCTGGTGGCGCAGGCAAGCACCGCGCCCGCCGCGTCCGGCGCGTCGGCTGCCCCGGCGGCCGGCGCCGCCGCCGCGCCGGCGGCGTCCGCAGCGCTGCCGGCGGCGCAGCAGGCCGCCGACACCCTGAGCCAGGCCGCGCCGGCGCTGTCGCAGATGGCCGATACGGCGCAACAGGCCGCCGCGGCCGTGGCGCCGCCGCCGCTGCCCGTGCCGGCCGACATGGGCTTTCTGCACTTCGTGGCCCAGAGCGACTTCGTCGGCAAGACGCTGTTCGCCATCTTGATCATCATGTCCCTGGTCACCTGGTACCTGATCCTGGTGAAGTTCATCAGCAATGTGCGCATGCGCCGCCGGTCGGCCGATTTCCTGAACAAGTTCTGGAATTCCAGCTCGCTGGAGCAGGTCGAGAACGAGATCGTCACGCACGGCGCGCGCGACCCGTTCTCGCACCTGACCAGCCACGCCATGCACGCGCAAACGCACCACGCCAAGTTCGGCGCCACCAAGCTGGAAGAGTCGGGCGCCAATGGCGAGTTTGTTACACGCACCATGCGCAAGGTCATCGACGAGGAAACGGCCAAGCTGGAAAACGGCCTGACGGTGCTGGCCTCGGTGGGCTCCACGGCGCCGTTCGTGGGGCTGTTCGGCACGGTGTGGGGCGTGTATCACGCCCTGGTCGGCATCGGCCTGGCCGACGGCGTCACCATCAACCGCATCGCCGGCCCGGTGGGCGAGGCCCTGATCATGACCGGCCTGGGCCTGGCGGTGGCCATTCCGGCGGTGCTGGCCTATAACGCCTTCGTGCGCGGCAACCGCGTGTTCCTGTCGCGCCTGGACGCGTTCGCCCACGACCTGTTCGCCTTCCTGAGCACGGGCCAGCAAGTCATGCTGTCCGACGGCAAGGTGCGCGCGCTGCGCCGCCAGCACCACACCGCGGCCGGCCGGGGAGCCGAATAATGGCTTTCGGCAGCTTCGACAGCAAAGGCTCGGGCAGCCACACCGTGTCGGAAATCAACATGGTGCCGCTGATCGACGTGATGCTGGTGCTGCTGGTGATCTTCATCATCACCGCACCGCTGATGGCGCACTCGATCCGCATTAACATGCCGCAGGTCAGCGCCGAGCAGGTGCAGGAAGAGCCCAAGACGGTGGACCTGGCCATCGATCCGGCCGGCGCGCTGTTCTGGGACGAGAAGCCGGTGGCCATGGAAGACCTGCCCAACCGCTTTCTGACCGTGGCGCAGACCAAGCCGCAGCCGGAGCTGCGCATCCGCGCCGACATGAATACGCGTTACGAGACGCTGGCCAAGGTCATGGCGGCGGCGCGCCGTTCCGGGCTGTCGCGCATCGGCTTCATCACCACGCCCCAGCCCAATGGCGCGGCGGCGCCCGACCCGGCGGCGCCGGGCGGCGCGGCCGCCAACCCGGACGGACCGGCCGCGGCGCCGGCGCCGGCGGCTCCCGCGCCGGCGAATTGACACCTGGGCCCCAGCCCGGTTACCCGATCGTGCCATCTTCGCGCTAGAATCGCCGGATGCGAGTTCTCGTAATCGAAGATGACACGACCCTGGGCCACGCGCTCCAGGAATTCCTGGCCGATCAAGGCTACGCGGTCGACTGGCTGACCGACGGCGACAAGGTCCTGGGCGCCCTGGCCGGGCAGTCTTACGACCTGCTGCTGCTCGACCTCAACCTGCCGGGCCGCAGCGGCCTCGACGTGCTGCGCCAGCTGCGCCAGGACGGCAACCAGGTACCGATACTGATCGTCACGGCCCGCGACGGGCTGGACGACCGCGTGGCGGGCCTGGACGCCGGCGCCGACGACTACGTCACCAAGCCCTTCGACCTGCCCGAGCTGGCCGCGCGCGTGCGCGCCTTCGGGCGCCGCCGGGCCGGCCAGGCCCAGCCCCTGATCGAGGCCGGCACCCTGACTTTCGACACGATCGGCCGCGAAGTCCGCGCCAATGGCCAGCGCCTGTCGCTGTCGGTGCGCGAACTGTCGGTGCTCGAAATGCTGATGGCGCGCGCCGGCCGTGTGGTCACCAAGCGCCAGATCGTCAATTCCCTGTCCGCCTGGGATGCCGACTTCAGCGAGAACGCCGTCGAAGTCTATGTCTATCGGCTGCGCAAGCGCCTGGAAGGCACCGGGGCCAGCATCCAGACGGTGCGCGGCTTCGGGTACATGCTGGATACCGAACCGGCGTGAACACGCCCGGCCGGCCCGCGCGCACCATCGCCCGGCCGGCGCCCGCCACCATGCCGGAATCCCCGTCCACTGCTTCCTCCGCGCGCTGGCGCCTGCCGCGCGGTTCGCTGGCGCGCTACCTGGTCAAGCGGCTGCTGCCGCCTATCCTGGTGCTGGTGACGCTGGACCTGCTGGCCACCTGGGTCATCAGCCATAAATTCGACATGGCCGGCTGGATGCTGGAAGACTTCTTCTGGCTGATGGTGCTGGGGCAGGCCATTCTGGTGGTGGTGTTCGCCGGCGTCATCGTGCAGGGCGTGCGTTCGGGGCTGCGGTCGGTCAACCACCTGTCGGACGAGATCCGGCAGCGCTCGATCGACGATATGCAGCCCCTGGAAGTGGCGGGCGTGCCGGTCGAGATCGAGCCCCTGGTCACCCATACCAATGACCTGCTGCTGCGCCTGGACGCCTCGCTGGCGGCCCAGCGGCGCTTCATCGGCCACGCCGCGCACCAGCTGCGCACGCCGCTCAGCGGCCTGCGCATGGAATCCGAACTGATGCTGGCGCGCCCCTTGCCCGACGACGTGCGCGTGCGCGCCGAGCGCATCAAGGCGGTCAGCGACCGCATGATCCGCCTGGGGCAGCAATTGCTGGTGCTGGCCCGTTCCGATCCGAATGCGCGGCCGCAAGACAGCTTCGTGCGCATCGACCTGTGCGAATGGGTGCGGGCCAGCGGCGCCGAATGGATTCCGCACGCGCGCGCCGCGCATTTCGAGATCGACCTGGTGGCGCCGGACGAACCGGTCTGGATCGACGGCGATCCGCTGCTGCTCGACGAGCTGCTGGGTAATCTGATCGACAACGCCGTGCGCTATGGCAAGGGCGCCGGGCGCATTACGCTGACCGTGGGCGTGAATCCGCCCGCGCTGACGATCGAGGACGACGGCCCCGGTATCCCGGCCGACGAACGCGAACGCGTATTCGAAGCCTTCTACCGGTCGCCGGGCAGCACGGCGGGCGGCTCGGGGCTGGGCCTGGCGATCGTACGCGAGATCGCCCATGCCCATGGCGCCTGGTGGAAACTGACCAGCCGGCCCGAGTATCCCGGCACTCGCCTGTCGGTGGTGTTTCCCGGCCCCCGCAAGGGGGCGCAACTGACCCGTCACGATCGCGCATCATGAATTCCCAACACTCTGCCGCCGCGGCGGCCACCCATGGACAGGCTTCCACGCCCCAGGCGGCGCTGATCATGGGCGCGCTGGGCGTGGTGTACGGCGACATCGGCACCAGCCCGCTGTATACGCTGCGCGCCTGTCTGGTCGGCTTCGCCGACCTCGAGCCGGCCCATGTCCTGGGCGTGCTGTCGATCTTGTTCTGGTTGCTGATGTTGGTGGTGTCGTTCAAGTATGTCACCCTGGTGCTGCGGGCCGACAACCGCGGCGAGGGCGGCACGCTGGCGCTGCTCGAGCTGGCGGTGCGGGGCCGGCAAGACCGGACCCGCTGGCTGCTGGTGGTGCTGGGCATTTTCGGCGCGTCGCTGTTCTACGGCGACAGCATGATCACGCCGGCCATTTCGGTGCTGTCGGCCATCGAGGGGGTGGGGGTGGTGTCCCACACGCTGGACGCCTGGATCGTGCCGCTGTCGCTGGCCGTGCTGCTGCTGCTGTTCGCCATTCAGTCGCGAGGCACGGGCGCCATGGGCAAGCTGTTCGGGCCCGTCATGGCACTGTGGTTCGCCAGCCTGGCGGTGCTGGGCGGGTGGCAGATCTGGCAGGCGCCGCATGTGCTGCAGGCGCTTAACCCGATATGGGGCTTGCGGTTCATCGATGATTTTCCGTTGGGCAGCTTCCTGCTGCTGGGCGCGGTGGTGCTGGCCCTGACCGGGGCCGAGGCGCTCTACGCCGACATGGGCCACTTCGGCCGGCCGGCGATCCGGCGCGCCTGGTTTTCGATGGTGCTGCCGGCCCTGGTGCTGTGTTATTTCGGCCAGGGGGCGCTGTTGCTGCGCGATCCGCAGGCGATTCGCAATCCGTTTTTCCTGATGGCCCCCGAGTGGGGGCTGGTGCCGCTGGTGGTGCTGGCCACGATCGCCACGGTGGTGGCGTCGCAGGCGGTCATCTCGGGCGCCTACTCGGTCACGCGCCAGGCCGTGCAGCTGGGTTTCTGGCCGCGCATGCAGATCCTGCATACGTCCGCCGCCGAGAAGGGGCAGATCTATCTGCCGCAGGTCAATGCCTTGCTGCTGGTGGCGGTGCTTATCCTGGTGCTGCTGTTCCAGAATTCCGAGAACCTGGCGGCCGCCTACGGCTTCGCGGTGACGGGCACCATGCTGGTCACCACGATCCTGGCGTTTTCGGTGCTGCCGCGCGGCGCCACGGGCGCGCGCCGCGCGCTCTGGCTGGCGGTGCTGGGCGTGTTGCTGGTGGTCGACCTGTTGCTGTTCAGCGCCAACGTTTTCAAGATCCACGAGGGCGGCTGGCTGCCGCTGCTGGTGGGCACCGTGGTGTTCATGCTGATGATGACATGGCGCCGCGGCCGCCACCTGCTGGCCGAGATGCAGCGCCGCGATCACCAGCCCCTGAAAGAGTTCATGGTCCAGCTCGAGGAATATCCGCCGGCGCGGGTGCCCGGCACGGCCATCTTCATGACGATGAATCCCGGCGTGGTGCCCGCGGCCTTGCTGCACAACCTGAAGCACAACAAAGTGCTGCACGAGCACGTGCTGTTCCTGACCATACGCGTGGCGGATGTGCCGTATATTTCGGCGGACGAGCGCTTCGAGGTCGAGAAGATCAGCGCGTCCTGCTGGCAGGTGGTGGTGCATTATGGCTTCAAGGAAGACCCGGACGTGCCCACGGTACTGCGGCTGATAGCCGAGGCGTATCCCGAGATCGACCTGGAACCGATGCGCACGTCGTATTACCTGTCGCGCCAGACCGTGGTGGCGGCCAGGCGGCCGGCCATGCAGCGCTGGCGGCGCGGCATCTTCGCCTTCATGGCCCGCAACGGCACCCGCAGCACCAAGTTCTTCAAGATCCCGCCCAACCGGGTGGTGGAAATGGGGATGCAGGTGGAGTTGTAAACGCTACCTTGCTGGCGGTGGGTGTGGGTGTTCTTCTGGCCGTCGGGGCGTGGCCGTGAGGTGGCGGGGGCTTCACGGGGCCAGCCTGGCGCCTTCGCGCCAGGCACCGCTTCGTCAACCTCGTCGGCCTGCGGCCTCCTTCGGTTTCCCTCGCTTGGCCCCGAGGCGCCCCCGCCACCTCACGGCCACGCCCCGACTCGCACTGAGTTCACTTCATCCGTCGCCGGCACGGCCGGGGGTTCTTCGGCTTCGTGGCATTTCCTGTGTGAAGAAAATATCGTACAGGGCTGCCCTTGGAAGCCGCCCTGTGCGGCTTCCAAGGGCATTCGGGTTGCGCAGGCGCGAAACTCGGCAAGGTGCCGGGCACCGACGCAATGTGTGCAGTCGCTATCTCAATAGTGCGGTGTCTGGCACCCTGGCGGGAGCCAGACACCTGGCAATATCCTGCAACGGCATCAGGCGCGCCAAGACCTCGACGCCTGGCGATTGCTGCACATGCGCTCAGCCGAATGCCTTTGGAAGCCGCGCAGGGCGGCTTCCAAAGGCGGCCCTGCACACTCTTTTTCTTTACACAGGAAATGCCACGAAGCCGAAGAGCCCCGGCCGTCCCGGCGATGTGGGGGGTGAGACCATCGCGAGTTGGTCCGGGTGGCGGGGCATGGCCCGGGCGCCTCGGGGCCAAGCGAGGGAAACCGAAGGAGGCCGCAGGGCCGACGAGGTTGACGAAGCGGTGCCTGGCGCGAAGGCGCCAGGCTGGTCCCGTGAAGCCCGGGCCATGCCCCGCCGCCCGGACCGACGCCTCAATAGCTCAACAACACTAGCAACAACGACGACAAACCCTACTTCTTGGCATCCTTCAATTGCGGCAGTGCCGCCCCCGCGGAGGACGCCAGCAACCCCGTCTGCACGTAGGTGAACAGCTTGTCGCGCGTGTCGGTGATGTCGAGGTTGCGCATGGTCAGTTGGCCGATGCGGTCCGCCGGGGTGAAGGGGGCGTTTTCCACCTTTTCCATGGACAGGCGCTCGGGCGCGTACGTGAGGTTGGGCGATTCGGTGTTCAGCAGGGAATAGTCGTTGCCGCGGCGCAGTTCCAGCGTGACTTCGCCGGTGATGGCGCGCGCCACCCAGCGCTGCGCGGTCTCGCGCAGCATGATGGCCTGCGGATCGAACCAGCGGCCCTGGTACAGCAGGCGGCCCAGCTTGCGGCCGCTTTCGCGGTACTGTTCGATGGTGTCTTCGTTGTGGATGCCGGTGACCAGGCGTTCGTAGGCGATGAACAGCAGCGCCAGCCCCGGGGCTTCGTAGATGCCGCGGCTCTTGGCCTCGATGATGCGGTTCTCGATCTGGTCGCTCATGCCCAGGCCATGGCGGCCGCCGATGCGGTTGGCTTCCAGCATGAGTTCCACCGGGTCAGCGTATTCGACGCCGTTCAGGGCCACCGGCTGGCCTTCTTCGAAGCGCACGCTGACTTCTTCGGCCTTGACCGCGACGTCGTCGCGCCAGAACGCCACGCCCATGATGGGCTTGACGATCTTGATGCCCGAATTCAGGTGTTCGAGGTCTTTGGCTTCGTGGGTGGCGCCCAGCATGTTGGAGTCGGTGGAATAGGCTTTCTCGGCCGACATTTTGTAGTCGAAGCCGGCTTGCCGCATGTATTCCGACATTTCGGCGCGGCCGCCCAGTTCGTCGATGAACAACTGGTCGAGCCACGGCTTGTAGATTTTGAGGTCGGGGTTGGTGAGCAGACCGTAGCGGTAGAAGCGCTCGATGTCGTTGCCCTTGTAGGTGCTGCCGTCGCCCCAGATGTTGACGCCGTCTTCTTTCATGGCGGCCACCAGCATGGTGCCGGTGACGGCGCGGCCGATGGGGGTGGTGTTGAAGTAGGTGATGCCGCCGGTGGAGATGTGGAAGGCGCCGGCCTGCAGGGCCGCGATGCCCTCGGCCACCAGTTGCGCGCGGCAGTCGATCAGGCGGGCGTTTTCGGCGCCGTATTCCATGGCGCGGCGCGGGATGGCATCGTAATCGGCTTCGTCGGGCTGGCCCAGGTTGGCCGTGTAGGCGTACGGAATGGCGCCCTTGTTGCGCATCCACAAAAGCGCGGCGCTGGTGTCCAGGCCGCCCGAAAAGGCGATGCCGACCTTCTGGCCGACGGGAAGGTTGGGAAGAATAGTGGTCATTGTCTGATCTAGGCGCCTACGGGGCGGCGGGGTGCCGCGCGTAAACCGGGGATTTTAACGCGTTTGCGGCGGGGAGATGGCCAGGTGTCAGGCTCCGGTGTCTGACACCCTGCGGGAGTCAGACACCTGGTATATCCGGTGAAAAACGGCTGTGGCCGAATCGGGGACGCGGCGGAGCCGGCTTTGCCGGCCCGCCAGCGCCGCCCCCGGGGGAACGCGCGCAGCGCCTCGGGGGGATCAGCCCATCAGTCTATGCGCCCGAGCAGCAGGAATTCCATCAGGGCCTTCTGGACGTGCAGGCGGTTTTCGGCTTCGTCCCAGACCACGCTTTGCGGGCCGTCGATGACTTCGCCCGTGACTTCTTCGCCCCGGTGGGCGGGCAGGCAGTGCATGAAAACCGCCTGCGGGTCGGCGGCGGCCATCATTTCGGCATCGACGCACCAGTCGGCGAACGCGGCGCGGCGGGCGTCGTTTTCGGCTTCGTAGCCCATGCTGGTCCAGACATCGGTGGTGACCAGATGGGCGCCGCGGCAGGCCTCGATGGGGTCGTCGAACTGGCGCAGCACGCCAGCCGGCGGCGTGCCCACGCGGGCCGGCTCGAGTTCGTAGCCGGGCGGGGTGGACACGTGCAGCGTGAAGCCCAGCATTTCGGCAGCCTGCAGCCAGGTGTACGACATGTTGTTGGCATCGCCGATCCAGGCCACCGTCTTGCCGGCGATGGGGCCGCGATGTTCGATATACGTGAAAATATCGGCCAGGATCTGGCAGGGGTGATATTCGTTAGTCAGGCCGTTGATGACCGGCACGCGCGAATGCGAGGCGAAGCGCTCGATGCGGGTTTGCTCGAAGGTGCGGATCATCACGATGTCGACCATGCGCGAAATGACGCGCGCCGTGTCTTCGATGGGTTCGGACCGGCCCAGCTGCGAGTCGTTCGACGTCAGGTTGATGACCGAGCCGCCCATCTGGTACATGCCGGCCTCGAACGAGACGCGGGTACGGGTGCTGGCTTTCTCGAACACCATGGCCAGGGTGCGGTCGTGCAGCGGCATATGGGGCTCGTAGCGCTTGAATTTGTCTTTGATCAGGCGCGCGCGGTCGAGCACATAGGCGATTTCAGCGGGAGAGAAATCCCGGAACTGCAGGAAGTGCCGCAAGGGGCCAGTCTGGTGCGTGGGAGGAGTCATGGTCGAAACGCGAAGCCAAAAGACCAATCATATACAATTCGCGGCGCGGGCCGCATCTTTGGTGCATGGCCAATCTGGACCCTGCACACGCAGCCCGTGGTGAAAATACATGGCAACTCGCGTCAAACAATTCGTTATCCACGGCGTCACCGAGAGCGGCGCCCGGTTTCGGCCCAGCGATTGGGCCGAACGCCTGGCCGGCGTGATGGCCCAGTTTCGCCCTCCCGGCTCGACCGGCAGCCACCTGACCTATTCCCCGTATGTGCTGCCTGTCATGATCGACGGGGTGCGCGGCATCGTGGTCGACCAGCGGCTGCGCGAACTCGAGCCGCTGGCCTACAAGTTCGTGGTCGATTTCGCCCACGATAACAAGCTCAAGACCGAAGAGCGCGAAATCTGAACCCGACCGCCCCTGCAAGGGGCGGTTTGCATTGGGCACCCCGCGTCAGTCTACCGGCGTGACCAGCTTGCCGGTCTGGAAAAACGACTGCAGGTTTTCGAGCATCAGGTTTTCCATGGCCAGGCGGGTCTCGTAGGTGGCGCTGCCGATGTGCGGCAGCAGCACCGTGTTGTCGCTGGTTTTCAGGGCGTCGGGCACGTTGGGCTCGTGCTCGAACACGTCCAGCGCGGCGCACCCCAGCTTGCCGCTTTCCAGCGCCGTGGCCAGGGCCTGTTCGTCGATGACGGGGCCGCGCGCGATATTGACGATGAGGCCCTTGGGCCCCAGCGCCTCGAGGACTTCGCGGTTGACCAGGTGGCGGGTGGACGGGCCGCCCACCGTGGCCACCACCAGGAAATCGGCCCAGCGGGCCAGTTCGACCAGCGAGGCCTCGTAGCCGTACGGCACGTCGTCGCGCGCGCGGCGATTGTGGTAGCGGACTTCCATCTCGAAACCGTCGCCGCGCCGCGCGATGGCCTGGCCGATGCGGCCCAGCCCGATGATGCCCAGCTTCTTGCCGCTGACGCGCGTGCCCAGCGGGATGCTGCCGTGCACCTGGCCCCAGCGGCCGGCGCGCACGTAGCGGTCGCCCAGGCTCATGCGGCGGGCGCCGGCGATCATCAGGCCCCACGCCAGGTCGGCGACGCAGTCGGTCAGCACGTCGGGCGTATTGCTGACCAGCACGCCGCGTGCGCGGGCGGCCTGCACGTCGATGGTTTCGTAGCCCACACCCCAGCTGCAGATGGCTTTCAGGTCGGGCAGGGCGGCGATGAGTTCGGCGTTGGCGCCCATGGTGGCCGATGTCACCACGGCGGTGATGCCTTTGCCGTATTCGGCCAGCGCGGCCTTGCGGTCGCCTTGCTTCCACAGTTCGAAAACGTCGTAGCCGTCGGCCAGCCGCTGGTTGGCCGACGGAGAGCCGGCCAGAGAGCCGACCTGGAGAATGCGTTGCTTGGTGGTCATGTCGTTCGCGCGGTGAGAAGGGGAAATGCAAATGCTACTTGATTCGAGGCGGACACGGGCGGCAGCGGCCCGTCCATGCCCGCCCGCGGCTTATTGCAGCTGGATGCCGCCGTCTTTGATTACCTGCTTCCAGCGCTTGACTTCGGCCTGCTGGAATTGGGCGAACTCTTCCGGCGAATTGGCGACCACTTCGAATCCCAGCCCCTGCAGGGTCTTGGTTACTTCGGGCTCGCGCAGGGTCTTGCGCAAGGCGTCGGACAGGGTCTTGACCACCGGCGCCGGGGTGTTCTTGGGCACCGCGAAGCCCTGCCACGAGTACACCACCATGTCCTTGATGCCGGCTTCGGCCAGGGTGGGCACGTTGGGCAGCTCGGCCGCGCGCGCGTCGCCGGTGATGGCCAGGGCCTTCAGCTTGCCGGCTAGCACGTGCTTCTGCACCGCGCCCAGGTTCTGGAACGACACGTTGACCTGGGAACCGAGCAGGTCGGCGATGGCCGCCGCGCCGCCGCGGTAGGGCACGTCGACGCCGGTGGTGTTGGTGCGCTGGCGGAACAGGATGGCCGACAGGTGGTCGGACGAGCCCGTGCCCGACGAGGCATACGACACTTCGCCCGGGTGCTTCTTGGCATATTCGACCAGTTCCGCCACGGTGTTGGGCGGGAACGAGGGCGGCGCCACCAGGATGTTCGGGTTGCGCACGGCCTGGGTCAGGTACTGGAAGTCTTTGCTGGGGTTGTAGGCCAGTTCTTTGTACAGTGCCTGGTTGATGGCGAAGGTGCCGATCGAACCCACCATCATGGTGTAGCCGTCGGCGGGCGAGCGGGCCAGCGCCTGGGCGCCGATGGCGCTGTTGGCGCCCGGCTTGTTCTCGGCCACGAAGCTCTGGCCCAGCAGTTTCTGCATGCCCGGCATGACCGAGCGCGCCGTGATGTCCGACGAGCCGCCGGGCACGAAGGGCACGATGATGGTGACGGGTTTTTCGGGAAACCCGGCCGCGTGGGCGGCGGGGCCGCCCAGCAGGGCCAGGCTGGCGGTCGCAATAGCGCTGATCAGTTTGTTCACGATGTCTCCTGGTGCGCGTGTTGTTGGCTGAACCGCCGGCCACGCGCCCCGGCGGCCTGGGAAAGAGCGCGTTCAGTCGACCCGCGCGCCCGATTGCTCGACCACCTTGGCCCATTTGGCGGCTTCGGCGGCCATGAATTGCTTGAACTGCGCCGGGGTCAGGCCCGACGGCTGCGCGCCCAGCGCGGCGAAGCGTTCGCGCACGGCCGGGTCTTGCAGGATTTTCGCGACGTCGCGCTGCACCTGGTCGACGATGGCCGCGGGCGTGCCAGCCGGGGCCAGCAGGCCGAACCAGCTGGATGCGTCATAGCCGGCCACGCCGGCCTGGGCCATGGTGGGCACGTCGGGCAGGGCGGGCGAGCGCTCGGCGCTGGTGACGGCCAGCGGACGCAGTTTGCCGGCTTTCAGGAACCCCATCGACGAGGGCAGGTTGTCGAAGATGAGGTCCGCCGAGCCGCTCATGACATCGGTCAGCGCCGGGCTGCTGCCCTTGTAGGGCACGTGGGTCATCTTGGTGCCGGTCATGGCCTGGAACAATTCGCCGGACAAATGGGTAGACGTGCCGTTGCCGGTCGAGGCCATGTTGACCTTGCCGGGGTTGGCCTTCAGGTAGCCGATCAGGTCGGCCACGGAACGGATCTGGTGCCGGTCGGCAAAGGCCGGATTCAGTTCCAGGATGTTGGGTACCGGGATCACCAGCGTCACCGGCGTGAAGTCGGCCACCGGGTCATAGGGCAACTTGGCGTATACCGATTGATTGATGGCGTGGGTGCTGACCGTGCCCATGAGCAGGGTGTAGCCGTCGGGGGCGGCGCGGGCCGCTTCGGCGGTGCCCACGTTGCCGCCCGCGCCGGCGCGGTTTTCGACGACCACCGGCTGGTTCCAGGCCTTGCCCAGTTCGGCGGCCACCACGCGGGCGGCGATATCGGTGGTGCCGCCCGCCGGGAATGGCACCAGGATGGTGACCTGGCGCGCCGGGTAGGCCTCGGCCGCAAGAGCCGGGGAAGCGGCCGCCAGGGCCGCGGCGGCGCCCAGGGCAGCCAGGGCGGAACGAAACAAAGAATTGACAAGCATCGCGGTGTCTCCTCGAGGTGCGCCGGCGGCGCATTCGTGCGGGCTGGGCGGCCGCACAGCGAAGCTCCGTGCGCGATGCCCTGCGTTAATGCGGTGTCCCGGCAACGGGCTCTGCTACGGCAAAATTCTTGTAAGACAAATATAGGTATTGAGCTTTTACTTGTCAACCAAGTATACTTTTTTTGACTTCCATTTCGACAACAGGGCTTCCAGGAGTTATCGCCATGAAAACCACCCCGGTCACCGCCGCCGATTTGCAGCGTTCCGTCATTGCCGTGCCGCCGCTGGCGCGCAAGGCCGACCTGTCGCTGGATACGGACGCCAACCAGGCGCTTTTGCGCCACCTGGAGCAAGGCGGCGTGCGCAGCGTGATGTATGGCGGCAATGCCAATTTCTATAACGTGGCCGTCAGCGAATACGCGCGCATCGTGGATTTCCTGGCCGAAGCCGCCGGCGACGACACCTGGGTGCTGCCGTCCGCGGGCCCCGACTACGGCAAGCTGATCGACCAGGCGGCCATCTTGCGCACGCGCGCGTTTCCCACCGCCATGCTGCTGCCGATGTCGTTCCCGTACACCGACGCCGGGCTGGGCGACGGCATCCGCCGCTTCAGCGATGCGCTGGGCAAGCCGGTGGTGGTGTATTTGAAGTCGTCCGGCTACCTGGCGCCCGCCACCGTGGCCAGCCTGGTCGACGAAGGGCGCATCGTGGCCCTGAAGTATGCGGTGGTCCGCGATGATCCGTCCGACGATCCCTATCTGCAGGCGCTGCTGCAGGCCGTGGATTCGCGCTGGTTGGTCAGCGGCATCGGCGAACGTCCGGCCATCACGCATTTCCGCCAGTTCGGCCTCAAGAGCTTTACGTCGGGCTCGGTATGCCTGGCGCCGCGCGGGTCGATGCGCCTGCTGCGCCTGTTGCACGAAGGCCGTTTCGACGAGGCCGAGCAGGTGCGCATGCAATATCTGGGCCTGGAAGACTGCCGCGACGGGATCAGTCCCATCCGCGTCTTGCACGACGCCGTGACGTTGTCGGGCGTGGCTGACATGGGGCCGATGCTGCCGCTGCTGACCGGCTTGTCCGGCGCCGAGCGCGAACGCGTGGGTCCGGTGGCGCGCAGCCTGCTCGACTGGGACCGGCAGCTCGCCGCCGCCTGATTGCGCGGCGCCATGGGGCGCCGCGCGAGGTTGGCCCGCAGACCACTTACCGGAGACACGCATGCACAATGCCGATACGCGGCCGCCCCGGGCCGTCTTGCAGGGAATGCCTTCGGCCGGCGGCCAGCCGGCCGATCCGGCGCGCCGCCGCCTGCTGGCCGGCGCGGGCGCGGCGGCGGTGGCCGCGCTGCCAGGGCCGGCGCTGGCCTGGCAGCCCGCGCCGTCTTATCCCGATCCGGCCGTGCAGGTGCTGGATCCGGCTTTCGAGCCGTATCGCCTGTTCAACGCGGGCGTCGAACGCATCGCCACCGGCATGCGCTGGGCCGAGGGGCCGGTGTGGTTCGGCGACGGCCGCTTTCTGTTGTGGAGCGACATCCCCAACAACCGCATCATGAAGTGGGACGAGGAAACCGGCGCCGTCAGTGAGTTCCGCAAGCCATCGAACTATGCCAACGGCAATACACGCGACCGCCAGGGCCGGCTGGTGACCTGTGAACACCTGACGCGGCGGGTCACCCGCACCGAGTATGACGGCTCGGTCACGGTACTGATGGACCGCTATCAGGGCAAGCCGCTGAATTCGCCCAATGATGTCGTCTGCCACAGCGACGGATCGATATGGTTTTCGGACCCGCCGTTTGGCATTGGCGGCAATTACGAGGGCCGCAAGGCACAGCCCGAGCTGCCGCATACGGTTTACCGGATCGACCCCGATTCGGGCCAGGGCGCGGCCATGATCACCGATCTGAAGGGCGCCAACGGGCTGTGCTTTTCGCCGGACGGATCGCTGCTGTATGTGGTGGAAGGACGCGCCACGCCGAACCGCCTGATCCACGTGTATGACGTGGCGGACGGCGGCGCGCGGCTGGCCAATCGCCGGGTATTCCTGGACGCGCAAGGGGGCACGATCGACGGCATGCGCTGCGATGTCGACGGCAACCTGTGGTGCGGATGGGGCATGGGGGAAGGCAAGGACGGCGTGATGGTGGTGTCGCCGCAGGGCCGTCGCCTGGGCCATATCCACTTGCCCGAGCGCTGCGCGAATCTGTGCTTTGGCGCCGCGCAGCGCAACCGCCTGTTCATGGCGTCGTCGCATTCCATCTATGCCCTGTATGTCAACACGCAGGGGGTGCCGGGCGCATGAGCGCACGGCGCGCGACAGTGGTATATAAGGTGTGGGGCGCCCGGGGCGCCACACACCCGCGGGTAGCGCACGCGATGCGTGCCGACGCGATGTAGAAGAGGAGGCAAGGTGATACGCAAGAAATCGGCTGGCGCGCCGGCGCCGGCCGCGGCGGCGGCAGAGGCCGGCGCCGGCACACTGGTGCTGGAGCGCGGCCAGCGCGTGCGGCTGGCCGACCAGCTGTATGGGCAGATCTTCGAGCAGATCGCCGGCGGCAGCCTGAATGTGGGCGACAAACTGCCTTCCGAGCACGAGATCTGCGAACGCTTCGGCGTGTCGCGGCCGGTGGTGCGCGAGGCGCTGCTGCGCCTGCGCGCCGACGGCCTGGTCACGGCCCACCAGGGCCTGGGCACCTTCGTCAGCCAGCAGCCCGCGCCGCGCCTGAAAACCTTTAGCGATGTCCAGAACGTGGGTGCGTATCTGCGCGCCCAGGAAATCCGCATGGCGCTGGAGGGCGACGCGGCCCGCCTGGCGGCGCTGCGCCGCACCGACGAAGAGCTGGGCGCCATTGCCGATGCGCATGCCGCCTTCATCGATGCGCTCGAGCGCGGGCACGTGTCTCCCGAGGCCGACCTGGCATTCCATGCCAGCATTGCGCAGGCCACCGGCAATGACTATTACCTGGGCGTGCTGGAATCCATCCATGAATCCATCAGCGGCTTCATGCGCCTGACGCTCAGCCTGACGCGCACCGGCTCGCGCCAGCGCGCCCAGCGCGTGGCCGACGAACATGCGGCCATTCTGGGCGCGATCCGCGAACAAGACGGCGAACGGGCGCGGGTGGCCATGCAGTTTCACCTGGGGCAGGCGCGCCATCGCCTGGTCGATCGCGAGCGCGACTGAGCCGGCCAGGCACACACACAGCACGGGCCCGGCCCGAAGGAGACAAGCAGTGCAGGACAGCAGGGTGGAACCAGTGGCCGGCGTGCCGGCCGAGCAGGTGCGCGAACAGATTCTGCGCGTCCTGGCGACCTGGGGCATGGCCCCCGACCTGGCCGCCACGACGGCCGACCTGATGACCGAAACCGATCTGCTGGGCATCGATTCGCACGGCATTTCCATGCTGCCTTCGTACGAGTCCAAGCTGCGCGCCGGCACGCTGCGCATCGGCGCGCGCCCGCGCGTCGTGCGCGATGCGGCCTCGACCGCATTGCTCGACGGCATGGGCGGCCTGGGCTACCCGGCGGCCGCGCAGGGCATGCAGCTGGCGGTGGACAAGGCACTGGAACACGGCGTGGGCGCCGTGGCGGTACGCAATTCGCATCATTTCGGCGCCGCGGGTGTCTATGCCCGCATGGCGGTGCGGCGTGGCGTGGTGGGCCTGGTCACCAGCAGCGCCACCACGCTGATCATGGTGCCCACCCATGGCGCGGCGCCGGTGCTGGGCACCAACCCGATCGCTTTCGCCGCTCCGGCGGCGCAGAATGAACCGTTCGTGCTCGACATGGCCACGACGACGGTGGCCGCCAACAAAGTGAAGGTCTACGACTTCCACGGCAAGACACTGCCCGCGGGCTGGGCCGTCGATGGCCAGGGCCGTGACGTGACCGATGCCGCGCAGGCGATGCAATACATTTTCGACCGTCCCGAGGGGGGCCTGACCCCGCTGGGCGGCACGGCCGCCATGAGCAGCCACAAGGGCTACGGGCTGGCCGTCATGGCGCAGATATTGGGCGGCACCCTGGGCGGCAGCGCCATGGCGGCGCGCCACGCGGCGGTGCGGCGGGCGGGCGATCCCGACGACATCGGCCATTTCTTCCTGGCCCTGAATCCGGATGCGTTCCGCGAATCGGGCTCGTTCGAGGAAGACGTCGACGACGTGATCGACACGCTGCGCGATACGCCCGCCGCCGATCCGGCCCGGCCCGTGCTGGTGGCCGGCGATCCCGAGGCTGCCGAGCGCGAGCGCCGCCAGCGCGACGGCATTCCCATTCCCGCCGCGCTGGCGCAGCGCCTGCGCGCGCTCTGCGAACGCGGCGGCGTGCCCTATGTACTGGGCGCCTGATGTTCTTTTGCCGCCGGGGCGCTGCCCCGAAACGATACGGCTGCGGCCGCACCACGACGACTCATCGAAGGACTCTGCCCATGACTGACAATCCCAAGCGCAAGCGCCCCGAAGAGCTGCGCAGCCATCGCTGGTATGGCGTGAAAGACCTGCGTTCTTTCGGCCACCGCTCGCGCACGGCGCAAATGGGCTATCACCGCTCCGACTACGCGGGCAAGCCGGTGATCGCCATCATCAACACCTGGAGCGACATCAATCCCTGCCACAGCCACTTCAAGCAGCGGGTGGAAGAGGTCAAGCGCGGCATCTGGCAGGCGGGCGGCTTTCCGGTGGAAATGCCCGCCATGAGCCTGTCCGAGCCGTTCCAGAAACCCACCACCATGCTCTATCGCAATCTGCTGGCGATGGAAACCGAAGAGCTGCTGCGTTCGTACCCGGCCGACGGCTGTGTGCTGATGGGCGGCTGCGACAAGACCACGCCGGCGCTGCTGATGGGGGCGGCCTCGATGGACCTGCCCACCATCTTCGTGCCGGCCGGGCCCATGCTGCGCGGCAACTGGAACGGCCAGACCCTGGGCTCGGGCTCCGACACCTGGAAATACTGGGCCGAGCTGCGCGCCGGCAATATCACCGAAGACGATTGGCAGGGCATCGAAGACGGCATCGCGCGTTCGCCGGGCCATTGCATGACCATGGGCACGGCGTCGACCATGACCGCGGCGGTCGAGGCGCTGGGCATGTGCCTGTCGGGCTATTCGTCGATTCCGGCGCCCGATTCGCGCCATGCCCAGATGGCCACCCTGTCGGGCAAGCGCATCGTCGAGATGGTGTGGCAAGACATCGCGCCGTCCAGCCTGCTGACGGCCGCCTCGTTCGACAACGCGGTGCGCACGGTGCTGGCCTTGTCCGGCTCGACCAACGCGGTGGTGCACCTGATCGCCATGGCGCGGCGCTGCGGCTTTGCGCTGGATCTCGACCGCTTCGACAGCCTGGCGCGCAGCACGCCGGTGCTGGCCAATGTGCGCCCGTCGGGCAAGTACCTGATGGAAGATTTCTACTACGCGGGCGGCCTGCGGGCCCTGATGGTGCAGCTGGGCGACCTGCTCGACACCACCCAGCAGACGGTCGACGGCCGCACGCTGGGCGAAAACATCGCCGGCGCGCGCGTGTTCCATGACGACGTGATCCGCACGCGCGAACAGGCGCTGGTGCCGCGTGACGGCCTGGCCGTGCTGCGCGGCAACCTGGCGCCCGACGGCGCGGTGATCAAGCCCCCCGCCATGGAGGCGCGGCTGCAAACACATACGGGCCGGGCGGTGGTGTTCAAAGACTACAACGACATGGCCGCACGCATCGACGATCCGGACCTCGATGTCGATGCCGACAGCGTCATCGTGCTGCAGCACGCCGGGCCGCAGGGCGCGCCGGGCATGCCCGAATGGGGCCAGTTGCCCATTCCGCAGAAACTGCTCAAGCAAGGGGTGCGCGACATGCTGCGCATTTCCGACGCACGCATGAGCGGCACCAGCTATGGCGCCTGCGTGCTGCACGTGGCGCCCGAATCGTATGTGGGCGGCCCCCTGGCATTGGTGCGCGACGGCGACCTGATCACGCTGGACGTGCCGAACCGGCGCCTGGACGTGCGGTTGTCGGACGCCGAGCTTGCCGAGCGCAAGGCCGCCTGGCAGGCGCCCGCGCCGCGTTTCGAGCGCGGCTACGGCGTGCTGTACTTGAAGCACGTGGGGCAGGCCGACACCGGCTGCGATTTCGATTTTCTGCAGACGGAACGGAGCGCGGGCGCCGCCGGCGAGCCCGAGATCCACTGAACGACGGATGCCGCGCCGCGCGCGGCATCCCCCTTACCAAAGGAACGGATTCATGACTTCACCGCTACCCAATCGTTTCCGCCAGCGCATCCTGGCGCGGGAAAGGCTGATCGGCTTCTGGATGTGCATGTCCAGCCACATCACGGCCGAACTCGCGGGGCTGGCCAATTTCGACTGGCTGCTGCTCGACGGCGAGCATTCGCCCAACGAGGTGCCGAAGTTCCTGCAGCAGCTGCAGGCCCTGCAGGGCAGCGACAGCGCCCCGGTAGGGCGGCCGTCGTGGAACGATCCGGTCGAGATCAAGCGCCTGCTCGACATCGGCTTCTACAACTTGCTGATTCCGTTCATCGAATCGGAAGACGACGCCCGCCGCGCGGTGGCGGCCACACGCTATCCGCCGCAAGGCATGCGCGGCGTGGCCGGCCTGCAACGCAGCAACCGCTACGGCACCGTGCCCGATTACCTGCACACCATCAACGACAATATCTGCGTGCTGCTGCAAATCGAAAGCCGGCCCGGCATCGAGGCCGTGGACGAGATCGCCGCCGTCGAGGGCGTGGATGGCGTCTTCATCGGTCCGTCGGACCTGGCGGCCGCGCTGGGGCACCTGGGCAATCCCGGGCACCCCGAAGTGCAGGACACCATTCGCCACCTGTACCAGCGCGTCAGCGCGCAGGGCAAGGCGGTGGGCATCCTGGCGCCGGCGCACGCGGACGCGCGGCGCTACCTGGACATGGGCATGCATTTCGTGGCCGTGGGCACCGACCTGGGCGTGTTCAAGCACGCCACTTTCGCGTTGCGCGAGGCGTTTCCGACCTGAACCGCGCAAGCCGCCCGGCCACGGGCCGGGCAAAACAAAGGGGACGCCAGCGGGCGTCCCCTTGTCTTGCCGTATTCGTGCCGCCCCACGGGGGCGCGGCAGAATGGCTTAGGCCAGCGCCTTGATGGCGGCAGCCAGGCGGCTCTTGTGGCGAGCGGCCTTGTTCTTGTGGATGATGTTCTTGTCAGCCACGCGATCGATCACGCTGGTGGCCTTCTGGAACACTTCGCTGGCCGCCGCCTTGTCGCCGGTAGCGATGGATTGGCGTACGCGCTTGATAGCGGTGCGCAGCATCGAGCGCAGGCTGGAATTATGCTTGTTGCGCTCGACCGATTGGCGGGCGCGCTTGCGGGCTTGGGCGGTATTGGCCATGTTGCGATATATAGTGAATTCGGCAAAGTCCAATATTGTAGCAACTCTGCCGAGGATTGCAAGGTATTTGCCCCTATGAGGGCAAACAGGCGGGGCGTCAAGCCGAGGCGACGCCGATGGAAACGAACCAGGGGGTGACGCGCCGCACGCGGATCGGCATGGTGTCTTCCAGGCTGCGCAGCGT
Organism: Bordetella petrii; assembly: GCA_017745595.1. Lineage (GTDB taxonomy): Bacteria > Pseudomonadota > Gammaproteobacteria > Burkholderiales > Burkholderiaceae_B > Bordetella_A > Bordetella_A petrii_C. Next base: position 59,528 of record WMBV01000017.1, on the reverse strand, counting down.
GGCGTCGACATTGTCGAGCGGAAATTCGCCCGACACGGGCAGGCCGCCGGCGGCCATGGACACGCGCAGCGCGCCGGCATAATAGGGACGCAAGGTTTCGATGATTTCGGCCAAGGGCTGGCCGCGCGCATCGATACGCCCGTTTTCCCAGGCCGCCAGCGCGGCCAGGTCGGCGCGCGGCACGCCGACGCGCACGGCATCGAAGCGCACCCCCATGCCGGGATGCAGCGTGTCGCGGGTGCCGGCCCGGGTTTCGAGGGTAACGGGGTCGTCGTGCGTCACCACCAGGGTGCGGTGCGGCTGCTGCCGCACCATGTAACGATTGCCGGCCGAACGGATCTTGCCTTCGGTGGTTTCTACCGTAAACGGGCGGGTATCCGAGGCGCTGGCGGTGATCATGACGGCTCCCGCCAGCAGTTTCAGGCTGCGCCGCTGGGCCGTATAGGTGAGATCGATGCGGCTGCGCGCGTCCAGCAGCAGTTCGCTGCCATCCGACAGCATGTAACGGCGCCGTTCGGCGGTGCCGGTGGCGGCATCGGAGGTCAGGCTGCCCAGGGGGTAGAACAGGTTGCCCACATAGGCGGCCGAGGCCCCGCCGGCGGCCATGAGGGCGGCGCCCGCCAGGAAGCGGCGCCGGGTGCGCGATTCCGGCTGGGCGGACAGGGACGGAAATGGGGGCAGGTCGGATTCGTAGCCGGCGGGATACGCATCGCCCAGGCGGCCGAAGGTGCTGCTGCCCAGGGTGCCGGTGAGCTGGTGCCAGGCGTTCTGGTGCAGGGGGTCGGCGTCGCGCCACGCCAGGAATTTCGCGTAGTCGTGCTGGGTGGCGCGGCCCGAGCGCAACAAGAGCAGCCAGTCTATAACCTGGTCTGACAAAGGCGACGCCTGACTGGAGGGGGTATTCGGTGTCATAAACGAACCCGAACGACTACCGAGCAGTTGCATGCTTAAATAATAATGCTTTTTTTACTTTAATTTACATCGCACGCCCAAAAATTGTCTTTTTTTTACATCCCTAGAGGATTTGGCTGAAATATAGTACTGGCCGCACTTCAGGCGCGGCGCCGGCCGAAGTCGCGCGGGCGGAAGCCGCAGGCGAACAGGGCGCCGAAATAGGCCACGCCGCTGGCGGCCAGCACCGCCGCCAGCCACAGGGCGCGGCGGGCCGGCACGGCCTGCAGGGCCAGCCAGTCGAGGTGCCGGTCGGCATAGAGCAGCACCAGCGCCAGCGCCGCCAGCGCGGGCAGCATGCGCGCGAGGAACCGCGGCCAGCCCGTTGCCGGCTGGTAGACGCCGCGCCGCCGTAGGCCCACCAGCAGCGCCAGGGCATTCAGGGTGGCGCCCAGCCCGATGGCCAGGGCCAGCCCGGCATGGGCCAGGGCCGGCACCAGCACCAGGTTCATCAATTGGGTGGCGACCAACACCATGATGGCGATCTTCACCGGGGTGCGGATGTCTTGCTTGGCATAGAAGCCGGGGGCCAGGATTTTTACCGCCAGGATGCCGATCAGGCCGACCGAGTAGGCAATGACCGCCACGCGCGTCTGGCCGACGTCCTGGGCCTGGAATGCGCCGTAATGGAACAGGGTGGCCACCAGCCCATCGGACAGCAGGGCCAGGCCCACCGCGGCCGGTAGACCCAGCAGCAGCACCAGGCGCAGGCCCCAGTCGAGCAGGGCCGAATAGGTCGCGCCGTCTTGCCTGGCATGCGCCGCCGACAGGCTGGGCAGCAACACGGTGCCCAGGGCCACGCCGAGCAGGGCGGTGGGAAATTCCATGAGCCGGTCGGCGAACGACAGCCAGGTCACGCTGCCGGGCGCCAGCCAGGTGGCGATATTGGTATTGATCAGCAGGGAAATCTGCGCCACCGATACCCCCAGCGTGGCGGGCGCCATCTGCTTCAGAATGCGCTGCACGGTCGGGTCGCGCCAGGCTTGCCGCACGTCGGTGAATGGGCGCGGCACCAGGCCCAGGCGGGCCAGGGCGGCCCATTGGATGGCCAGTTGCGCCACGCCGCCGGCCATGACGCCCAACGCCAGCGCGTAGATGGGGACGTCCATGCGCGGGGCCAGCCACAGGCAGGCCGCGATCATGGCCAGGTTCAGCAGCATGGGCGTGAAGGCGGGCACGGCGAAACGCCGCCAGGTGTTCAGGACGCCCGAGGCGAAGGCCACCAGCGACATGCACAGGATGTACGGGAACATGACCCGCGTCATCCAGACGGCGGCGCCGAATTCGGTGCCGCGGGCCGCGCCGCGCAGGCCGCTGGCCATGGCGGTGACGACCCAGGGCGCGGCCAGGATGCCCAGCAGCGTAACCGCCATCAGCGCCAGGGTCAGCAGCACGGCCACGCGGTCGAGCAGGGTGCGTACGTCGGCGTCGCTGCGTTCGGTGCGGGCCGCGCCCAGAATGGGCACGAAGGCCTGGGCGAAGGCGCCTTCCGCGAACAGCCGGCGCAACAGGTTGGGAATGCGGAACGCGACCCAGAAGGCGTCAGTCAGCGGGCCGGCGCCGAAGGCACGCGCGATCAGGATATCGCGGACCAGGCCGGTAATGCGTGAAAGCAGCGTGAAGCTGCTGACGGTGGCGGCCGAGCGGAACAGACCCATGAAGAAGAGAAAAGAGGCGCGCGCCGGCCGGCGGCCGGCGCAGGCTGGCCAGGTTACTTGGGCGGCATGCGGATCGCGCCGTCGAGGCGGATCGTTTCGCCGTTGAGCATGTCGTTGGTAACGATGCTGTGCACCAGCTTGGCGTAGTCTTCGGGACGGCCCAGGCGCGCCGGGAACGGAATGCTGGCGGCCAGCGAGTCTTGCACTTCCTGGGGCATGCCGAAGATCATGGGCGTGCCGAAGATGCCCGGGGCGATGGTCATGCAGCGGATGCCGGCCTTGGACAGGTCGCGCGCGATGGGCAGCGTCATGCCCGCCACGCCGGCCTTCGAGGCCGCGTAGGCGGCCTGGCCGATCTGGCCGTCGAAGGCGGCCACCGAGGCGGTGTTGATGAGCACGCCGCGTTCGCCGGTGGGTTCGGGCGCGTTGGCGCTCATGGCCTCGGCGGCCAGGCGCATCATGTTGAAGCTGCCGATGAGGTTGATGGAAACGACTTTCTGGAACAGGTCGAGCGGATGGGCGCCGTTCTTGCCGACGATTTTGGCGGCGGGGGCGACCCCGGCGCAATTGACCAGCCCGAACAGCGCGCCCAGTTCGAGGGCCGCGGCCACGGCCTGCTTGCCGTCGGCCTCCTGGGTGACGTCGCAGTGCACGTAGCGCTGCCCCAGTTCGTTGGCCAGTGCCTGGCCGGGTTCGTCTTGCAGGTCGGCGATGACGACTTTGGCGCCGTGTTCCACCAGCATGCGCACCGTGCCGGCGCCCAGGCCGGACGCGCCGCCCGTGACGATGAATACCTTGTTCGCGATTTCCATGTGGGGTCTTTGAAAACAGATGGATTCAATGAAGCGCCGCGGCGGACCGCGGCGCACGAAGCAGGCGTGGCCGGCTCAGCTGGCCAGTGCCTGGAACAGGCGCGCCTTGATGTCGTCGACCGCGCCCACGCCCGAGATCTTGCGGTACCTGGGAGCCTTGCCGTCGCCCGACTGGGCCCACGACGCGTAATAGTCGACCAGCGGGCGGGTCTGCTTCTGGTAGACGGACAGGCGGTTGCGCACGGTGTCTTCGCGGTCGTCGTCGCGCTGGACCAGGGGTTCGCCGGTGATGTCGTCCTGGCCTTCCTGCTTGGGCGGATTGAAGCGCAGGTGGTAGCTGCGCCCGCTGGCCGGGTGCACGCGGCGGCCGCTCATGCGTTCGATGATGTCTTCTTCGGGCACTTCGATCTCGACCACGTAATCGAGCGCCACGCCGGCGTTCTTGAGCGCGTCGGCCTGCGGAATAGTGCGGGGGAAGCCGTCGAACAGATAGCCGTTGGCGCAGTCGGGCTGCTTCAGGCGGTCTTGGACCAGGCCGATGATGATGTCGTCGGAGACCAGGCCGCCCGCATCCATGACTTTCTTGGCTTCCAGGCCCAGCGGCGTGCCTTGCTTGACGGCCGCGCGCAGCATGTCGCCCGTGGAAATTTGCGGAATGGCGAAGTGCTGGGTGACGAAGGCGGCCTGGGTGCCTTTGCCGGCGCCGGGCGGTCCGAGCAGGATGAGACGCATGGGTGCTCCTGAATGGTGGTGAGTTTTTATGACCGGGAACGATTATGCCGCAATGCAGCACCCCTTGTGGCCGCGGGTATCAAGGGAAACCCCTTATAAACCGGCGTAAATTTGCCGCACGCGTTCGAGGTCGGCGGGCGTGTCGACCCCCGCCATGGGCGGCTGCGGCGTGCGATGGACGACGATGGCGTGGCCGTGTTCCAGGGCCCGCAGCTGTTCCAGGGCTTCGTAGCGTTCCAGCGCGCCCTGGGGCAGCGCCGGAAAGCGCCGCAGGAAGCCGGCGCGATAGGCATACAGGCCGATATGGTGCAGCGCCGGCAGGCCCGGCGCCAGCACGCGCCGGCCGTCGGCCAGCGCGTCGCGGGCCCACGGAATGGGCGCGCGCGAGAAATACAGGGCGCGTCCGTCGGCCCCGCAGACCACCTTGACCACATTGGGATTGAACAGCGCTTCGGCGTCGGCCAGCGGGCAGGCGCAGGTGGCGATGGCGGCGCCGGCATGGTCTTGCAGCTTGGCGGCCACGGCATCGATGAGCGCGGGTTCGATCAGGGGTTCGTCGCCCTGTACGTTGACCACGATGGCGTCGTCGTCCAGGCCCAGTTGCTCGATGGCTTCGGCCAGCCGGTCGGTGCCGGTGGGATGGTCGGCGCGGGTGAGCAGGGCGGCCTGGCCATGCGCCGCGGCGGCCTGGGCCACGCGGGCATCGTCGGTGGCGATATAGACGCGCGCGGCCCCCGAGCGGGCGGCGCGTTCGGCCACCCGCAGCACCATGGGCTTGCCGCCGATGTCGGCCAGCGGCTTGCCGGGCAGGCGCGTCGACGCCATGCGGGCCGGGATCAGGGCGATGAAGCTCACGGCTCAGGCGGATTCGGGGGGCGCGGCATCGAGCGGGCGGGCTTCCGATTCGAGCATGACCGGGATGCCGTCGCGCACGGGGTAAGCCAGGCGGTCGGCGCGGCAGACCAGTTCGGCCTGGGCGCGGTCGTAATCGAGGCGGCCCTTGCAGACCGGGCACACGAGGGTATCGAGAAGGCGGGATTCCATGCCGCGATTCTAAAGCAGTTTTGGGCGGAACTAGCGCGCGATGTCGGCCGCTGCCCGGCGCAGGCGCGCCGCCAGCCAGTCGAACAGCCCGGGATCGGAGAACCGTGCCTGCACGGGGACTTCCCAGAGGCGCGCATCATTCAGCCCGCGGCATTTGATGGCGTCTTTGGCGGTGATCAGGATGGCGTCGGCGGCCACGGCCTCGAACGGCGAATGCCGGTAATCGTAGTGGTCGGGCAGGGCCAGGCACGGGTCGGGCCGCAACCCCGCCGCGCGCAGCGTGGCGAAATAGCGTTCGGGGTTGCCGATGCCCGCCGCCGCCGCGACGACGGGGAAGGCCACGGCGTCGGCGAAGTCGGCCAGCGGGCGGCGGGCGTCGCTGGCCAGGTGGCGGGCGGCGCCGGGCTCCAGCCGCATGTCGGCGCGCCGGGGCCCGTCGCCGCCGGCGGAAGGGGGCGTGCCCGGGGCGCAATTGGTGATCACGGCATCGACCGTGTCCAGCCGGCTGGCGGGCTCGCGCAGCGGGCCGGCCGGCAGCAGCCGGCCGTTGCCGACGCCGCGCTCGTCCTGGACGGCGATTTCGACATCGCGCGCCAGGGCCAGGTGTTGCAGGCCATCGTCGGACACGATCACGTCTACGCCGGGGTATTGCCGCAGCAGGGCCTGGACGGCCAGCGCCCGGCGCGGATGCACCGCGACCGGGGCGTCCGTGGCGCGGGCGATCAGGGCGGGCTCGTCGCCATAATCGGCGGGCGCCAGGTCGCCCTGGCCCACGCGCGGCCGCGGGCCCACGCGCGCGCCGTAGCCGCGGCTGACCACGCCGGGCGTCCAGCCGCGCGCGCGCAGCGCCTGCACGGTGGCGATGGCGACCGGGGTCTTGCCGGTGCCGCCCACATAAATATTGCCGATCACCACTACGGGGACCGGCGCCCGGTATACCGGCAGGCGGCCGGCCTGGTAGCGGGCGCGCCGCCGCGCCACGTGCCAGCCCGTCAGGGCCGCCAGCGGCCGCAGCAGCGTGGCCAGCCAGCCGTCGCGCTGCCAATGGTGCTGCGCGAAGGCGGCACGGGAAGTCGCGGGCTTCACCGGGCGTTCTGGGCGGCGAAGTTGACGCGCCCGATGCCGGCCAGGCGGGCCGCTTCCATGACATTGACCACCGCCTGATGGGTGGCCTGGGCGTCGGCATTGATGAGCAGCAGAGGCTGGGTCTTGCCGGCCGCGGCCTGGGCCAGCGCCCGCGCCATGTCGGCCGGCCCGGCGGCGTCGACCAGGGTGCCGTTGACCGCATAGCGGCCGTCGCGGCTGATGGCGACTTCGATGGCGGGCGGGGTTTCTTGTTCGACGGCCGCTTCGGGCAGGCTGACCTTCAATTGGGTGTAGCGCGCGAACGAAGTGGTGGCGGCCAGGAAGATCAGGATGACCAGCAGCACGTCGATCAGCGGGATCAGATTGATCTCGAGGTCGTCGCGTTCGCCACGGGCACCGCGGAAGTTCATGGCCGGTTCCCGGGTGGGGGGGTACGGCCGCTGGCGCGCGCCACGCGGGCGGCGATCTGCTCCATGGCGTTGAGCAGGTTGTCGACGCGGCCGCGCAGATAGCGGTGGGCGATCATGGCCGGAATGGCGATCAGGATGCCGAAGGCGGTGTTGTACAGCGCGATGGAGATGCCGCGCGCCAACTGGGCCGGATCGCCTCCGGAGGGCGTGTACGAGCCGAAGATCTCGATCATGCCCACCACCGTGCCGAACAGGCCCATCAGCGGCGCGATGACGGCCACCGTGCCCAGGGCGGGGATATAACGGTTCAGGTCGTGGGCGACGGCGCGGCCCACGTCTTCGACCGCGCTGCGCTGGACGTCGCGGGGCTGGTGCCGCTGGCGCAGTACTTCGGCCAGGATGCGGCCCAGCGGCGAGTTGCGTTCGAGCCGCGCCAGGGCTTCGGGGTTGTCTTGGCCGTTGCGCTGCATGTCGAGCACCTGGTCGGCCAGGCCGCGCGGCAGAATCAGGCCGCGCCGCAGCGAAAGCAGTCGTTCGACGATCAGGGCCAGGCCCAGCACGGACGTGGCAAGCAGCGGCCAGATCGGCCAGCCGGCTTGGTGAAAGATGGACAGCAAGACGTGAACTCCAGCAGCGGCCGCGCCCGGCGGCACGACCCGATTCAAGGGCGAACTGTAACGGGCGGAGGGCCCGCGTGGCAAGGCCGCTCGTCTCTGCAACTATCCACAGATTTTGTGGATAATTCTGTGTAGAACTTCCCGCAAAGGCGGATGAATGCTGGTTTTGCGCTGGATCGGGCATGCCACGCCCAGCTGGCGGCGGCAAATTTATATATAAAAATCAAATGGTTGCTACCAATTTGCTGGCGCTGCGGGCTGCCGGGCAAGCAGCGGCGGGGCTGCGATATCATCTGGGCCCGCCCCGCAAGCCCTGTGGACAGCTATCTCTTCGGAAAGCCTTATGACAGTTGAATTTCCCGTAAGAAACGACGTATTTACGCGGGATATCATGACAGTTGCCCAGCTGAATCAAGCAGTGGGCCAATTGTTGGAGCGCAATGTCCCGCAGTTGTGGGTTCGCGGCGAGATTTCCAACTTTACCCAGGCCGCGTCGGGCCACTGGTACTTCACCCTGAAAGACAACCGCGCGGCCGTGCGCACCGTCATGTTCCGCAGCCGGGCCGCGGCCGTGGGCTTCGTGCCGCGCGCCGGCGACCAGGTCGAAGTGCGGGCCCGCGTGTCGCTGTACGAGCCGCGCGGCGACTACCAACTGCAGGCCGATGCCATGCGGCGCGCCGGCCTGGGCAATCTGTACGAGACCTTCCTGCGCCTGAAGGCGCAATTGGCCGCCGAAGGCTTGTTCGAGCCGGCCGCCAAGCGCACCCCGGCGGCATTGCCGCGCGCCATCGGCGTGATTACCTCGCTGCACGCGGCGGCGCTGCGCGACGTGCTGTCGGCGTTGGCGCGCCGCGCGCCGCAGGTGCCGGTGGTGGTGTATCCGGCGCCGGTGCAGGGCGCCGACGCGGCGGCCCGGCTGGCGGCCCAGCTGCAGCTGGCGAACGCCCGCCAGGAAGTCGACACCTTGCTGCTGGTGCGCGGCGGCGGCAGCATCGAAGACTTGTGGAGCTTCAACGACGAGGCGCTGGCCCGGCTGGTGGCGGCCAGCGCCATTCCGGTCATCAGCGGCGTGGGGCACGAAACCGATTTCACCATCGTCGACTTCGTGGCCGACGTGCGCGCGCCCACGCCCACCGCGGCCGCCGAGCTGGCCTGCGTGCCGCGCGCCGACTTGCTGGGACAGGTAGAGCAGGCGGCCCGGCGGCTGGCGCGCGGGCAGCAGCGCCGGCTGGAACTGGCCGCGCAGCGGCTCGACCGGGCGGCGGCGCAATTGGTGTCGCCGGCCCGGCGGCTGGCCCACCAGGCCGAGCGGCTGAACACGCTGCGCCACCGGCTGGCGGCGGCGTGGCAAGGGCCGCAGGGCCGCCGCGCCGCGCGCGTGGGCATGCAGGCGCAGCGCCTGCGGCATGCGGCGCCGGATGTCGAGCGCGCCCACGAACGGCTGGCCGCGCTGGCGCGCCGCCTGGGCCAGGCGCATGCGCGCCAGCTGGCCGCGCGGCAGGCGCGGGCGGCCGCGGTGGCCGCGCACCTGCGCGCGCTCGACCCGCGGCACACCCTGGCGCGCGGCTATGCCATCGTGCGCGATGCGCAAGGGCGCATCCTGCGCGACGCGGCCCTGCTGGCGCGCGGCCAGGAACTGGACCTGACCTTCGCGCAGGGCGGCGCGCAGGTGCAGGTGCTGGACACGCATGCGGGCGCGGCCGGCACCGAAGCGCCGCGCGGCGTTAATCCCGCGCCGAAGCAGGGTTAAGGAGGCATGCGCCTGCAAACTGCCGATACAATGGTTGCGCTTGATCGTGCACTCAACAAAGAAGGAACCCACATGGCACATACTCTTCCCCCCCTGCCTTATGCGCTGGACGCACTGGCCCCGCACATCTCGAAAGAGACGCTCGAGTTTCACTACGGCAAGCACCACCAGGCCTACGTCACCAACCTGAACAACCTGGTTCCCGGCACCGAGTTCGAAAACGCCTCGCTCGAAGACATCATCAAGAAGTCGTCCGGCGGCGTGTTCAACAACGCTGCCCAGGTCTGGAACCACACGTTCTACTGGAACAGCCTGGCCCCCAACGCGGGCGGCGCACCTTCGGGCAAGCTGGCCGACGCCATCAACGCCAAGTGGGGCAGCTTCGACGCTTTCAAAGAAGCCTTCAACAAGTCGGCCGCCGGCAACTTCGGTTCGGGCTGGACCTGGCTGGTCAAGAAAGCCGATGGCTCGCTCGACATCGTCAATACCAGCAACGCCGCCACGCCGCTGACCACGGCCGACAAGCCGCTGCTGACCTGTGATGTCTGGGAACACGCCTACTACATCGATTACCGCAATGCGCGTCCCAAGTACCTGGAAAACTTCTGGGCACTGGTCAACTGGGACTTCGCCGCCAAGAACTTCGCCTGAGCGCGCGTCGCTCATGCCCGCGCCCGGCCTCGGCCGGGCGTTTTCGTTGGCGCGCCGGGCAGGGCGGGGGCCGGGCGATGGTAAGGTAGCGGGCTGGCCGCGCCGGCCGCGGGTCTTTCAACTTCCACCTAGCCATCATGCCCCCGTTACGCCACCTGACGTTCCGCCTGCGTGTCCTGATCCGCCGCAAAGTGCGCCAGATGGGGCGCTTGTCGCGCAAGAGCCTGCAATTGGGGCTGTTGCTGGGCGGCGCCGCGCTGGTGGCGCTGGTATCGCTGGGCTTTGCGCGCCTGGCCGATCTGGCGCTGGAATGGAACCACGCCTGGACCTCCGCTTATGGCTGGCTGGCATTCGTGCTGATTCCGCTGGCGTTCGCCGCGCTGCGCTGGGCGACGCTGCGGCTGGCGCCCAACGCCGCCGGCAGCGGTATTCCGCAAGTGATCGGCGCGCTCTCGCTGCCGCCCGGGCCGGCGCAGACCAGCCTGGTCTCGCCGCGGCAGACCGTCTGGAAAATCCCGCTGACCTTCCTGGGACTGGCCGCCGGAGCGTCGGCCGGCCGCGAAGGCCCTTCGGTGCAGGTGGGCGCCGCGGTGATGCTGGCCTGGGGCCGCTTCTGGCGGCGCCGCGGCGTGCCGCTGCGCGGCTTTCACGCGAACGAACTGATTGCCGCCGGCGCGGCCGGCGGCCTGGCCGCGGCGTTCAATGCGCCGCTGGCCGGCGTGATTTTCGCCATCGAAGAACTGGGGCGCGGCACGGTGCTGCGCTGGCAGCGCCTGGTACTGATCGGCGTGCTGGCGGCGGGCTTCCTGGTGGTCGCCCTGGCGGGCAACAACCCTTATTTCGGCACCTTCGGCGGCCAGGCCCTGCCCGAGTACATGGCCCTGTGGGTGCTGCTGTGCGGCCTGGTCAACGGCGTCATGGGCGGCCTGTTCAGCCGCCTGCTGAGCAAGGGCGCGTCGGGCGTGGCGCCGGCGGCCTGGCGGGGCTGGATCCGCCGGCACCCCATCTATACCGCGGCGGCCATGGGCCTGGCGCTGGCGGTGCTGGGCGCGCTGAGCCACAACACGGTCTACGGCACGGGCTACGCGGTGGCCGGCGGCCTGCTGGCGGGCGAATCCGAGGGCCCGGCGGCGTTCGGGCTGGCCAAGCTGGCGGCGACGGTGGTGTCTTACTGGGCCGGCATTCCGGGGGGCATTTTCACGCCCGCCCTGACCACCGGCGCGGGCATCGGCCAGCATTTGTGGGAATGGAGCGGCGGCGAAGTCGACCGCCGCGTGCTGGTGCTGATTTCCATGGCGGCGTTTTTGGCGGCGGCCACCCAGTCGCCCTTGACCGCGAGCGTGATCGTGATGGAAATGACTGGCAGCCAGCCCATGCTGTTCTGGCTGCTGGTGGGGGCCTTGTCGGCCTCTTTGGTGGCACGCCAGTTTTCGCCGCAGCCGTTCTACCACTTTGCGGCGGGACGTTATCGCCGCCAGGCCCAGGTCGAGGCCGGTCGCGCGGGGCGGGACGGCCCGTAGTGTCCAGAGGGTGGGCATCGTCCGTCATATGGACACACGGAGGTGGCGCGGTCCCGGGACGCGCGCCGCTGGCGTAACATCGAAAATTCACGCTTTTTTCTTCACTCTCTCTTCGAGCTTCGATCCATGACCGTGCATGCTTATATCTGCGATGCCATCCGCACCCCTTTCGGCCGCTACGGCGGCGCCCTGGCGCCGGTGCGTGCCGACGACCTGGCCGCCGTGCCGATCAAGGCGCTGATGGCGCGCAACCCGGGCGTGCATTGGGAAGAACTGACCGATGTCATCCTGGGCTGCGCCAACCAGGCGGGCGAAGACAACCGCAACGTGGCGCACATGGCTACGCTGCTGGCCGGGCTGCCTATCGAGGTGCCGGGCGCCACGCTCAACCGCCTGTGCGGTTCGGGGCTGGACGCCGTGGGCACCGCCGCGCGCGCCATCCGCGCCGGCGAGGCCAGCCTGATGCTGGCGGGCGGCGTCGAAAGCATGAGCCGCGCGCCATTCGTCATGGGCAAGGCCGATACCGCGTTCTCGCGCAATGCCGCCATTTACGACACCACCATCGGCTGGCGTTTCGTCAACAAGCTCATGAAGGCCCAGTACGGTGTCGATTCGATGCCCGAAACCGCCGAAAACGTGGCCGACGATTTCAAGATCAGCCGCGCCGACCAGGACAAGTTCGCCCTGGCCAGCCAGGAAAAAACCGCCCGCGCGCAGCAGGAAGGGTTTTTCGACGCCGAAATCACGCCGGTGTCGATCGCGCAGAAAAAGGGCGATCCGGTCGTGGTGAACAAAGACGAACATCCGCGCCAGACCAGCCTGGAATCGCTCGCGCGCCTGAAGGGCGTGGTGCGCGAAGGCGGTTCGGTCACGGCCGGCAATGCCTCGGGGGTCAATGACGGCGCCGCCGCGCTGCTGCTGGCCGACGAGCGCGCCGCCGCCCGCCATGGCCTGACGCCGCGCGCCCGCGTGGTGGGCATGGCCACGGCCGGCGTGGCGCCGCGCATCATGGGCATGGGTCCGGCCCCGGCCACCCGCAAGGTGCTGGAACTCACCGGCCTGAAGCTCGACCAGATCGACGTCATCGAACTGAACGAAGCCTTTGCCGCGCAGGGCCTGGCGGTATTGCGCGACCTGGGCATCGCCGACGACGACGCGCGGGTCAACCCCAACGGCGGCGCCATCGCGCTGGGGCACCCGCTGGGCGCCAGCGGCGCCCGCCTGGCCACCACGGCCATCAACCAGTTGCACCGCACCGGCGGTCGCTACGCGCTGTGCACCATGTGCATCGGCGTGGGCCAGGGCATTGCGGTCGTGCTCGAGCGCGTCTGACGCCACGGGCGTCGCGCGCCATGAAAAAGAGCCGGCTTGCCGGCTCTTTTTTTGCGTATCGAGTTGTCAGAGGTTATCAGGTGTCTGACTCCCGCAGGGTGTCAGACACCGGGGTGTACGGGCAGTGTCGTGGCTCTTCGGTGTCCGACACCCTGCGGGAGTCAGACACCTGGATCGATCCGACCCGCCACCGCCGCATTTTCACGGCAGTCCGCCGATGCGGGCGCCTGCCTGGATGCCGTGCTGGGCGAACCAGCCTTGCGCCATTTCCAGCGCGTAGCGTACCGGCCGCGCGGAACAATGCGCGTCGTCGGTCTGCGGCGCCATGTCGGCAATGTTCACGATGGCGCCGTCATCGGCGATGAAGGCGATCGACAAGGGCACCAGGGTATTGCGCATCCAGAAGCATTGCAGGTCGGGCATCTCGAACACGAACAGCATGCCGTTGTTGTCGGGCAGGCTTTGCCGGTGCATCAGGCCGATGCGGCGGGTGTCTTCGGTGTTGGCGACTTCGGCCTGGATGACGTGGATGCCGGCGCTCAGGCGCGCCACCGGCAGCGTGCCCTGCGGGCCGGCCGGCCCCGATTGCGCCTGCGCGCCGGCCAGCAGGCAGCACAGCAAGACGACGGCCAGGGCCGCCTGGACGAAGAGACGGGGGAGGGGCAGCGAGTAATGGGTCGACATGAAGCGGGGAAACGGCGGACAATAACAGGGCGGGGCATTGCGCCCCGCCCGGGCAATAACGCCGCCCGTTGCCGGCAGGCCGGCGCACGGGCGGCGCTGTACAGATACTGGGCGTCAGGCCGACGTGATATTCAATGCCTGTTTGCCTTTAGGGCCCTGGATGATTTCGAATGCCACTTTCTGGCCTTCTTTCAGGGTCTTGAAACCGTTCATCTGGATGGACGAAAAATGCGCGAACAAATCTTCACCGCCGTCATCGGGCGTAATGAAGCCGAAACCCTTCGCATCGTTGAACCATTTGACGGTACCCGTCGATTTGGGATTGTCCCCTTGGACGGCGGTTGCGGTCGTATCAGACATGCGGACTGCCTCATTGAATCGTATGTTTGACAGAAGGCATAAGGCCTGGGCCGGTGGCCTTCCGGCTTCCGGGTGGCCCTCGCCGCAGCTCGCGCCCCCGAATGCGTGGATAATGCTCTGCTTTTCTTTCCGGCGTCAAGTGCGGAAACTACGCATTTCTGTCTGTAAATTTACGTAAGTCCCGGCATTGCCTATCCCTGTTTCAATAGAATCCCGCCCTATGAGTTCGACCTTGGATACCCAGCGCGACGTGGCTGTGGAAAAGGCGCCGGCCCGTACCGCGCCGCCCCCCATGTACCAGGTGGTGCTGCTTAACGACGACTACACGCCGATGGAATTCGTGGTGACGATCCTGCAGAAGTTCTTCGGCAAGAACCAGGAAGACGCCACCCGCATCATGTTGCAGGTCCATCACGAGGGGCGCGGTACCTGTGGCGTTTATCCGCGCGATGTGGCGGCCACGCGGATCGCGCAGGTCGCGCAATACGCGCGCGCGCGCCAGCATCCGCTGCAGTGCGTCATGGAACCGGTATAACGGCACTATCTATATATATCTCCGCCGCCGGCTGGCGCTCGCCAGCCCGATGGCCCAGGGCGCGCCGCGCTCGCATACGCTGTACAGGGGCATGTGATGAGTCAGAAAGCGGGCGCTGTCGCAATATTGGCGGTGGTGGTGGCCATGGCCGTCGGACTGGGCTGGTGGGCCGGCCATGGAGGCCTGCCGGGCACGGCCCGGCCCGCCGCCGAGGCGCCGGCCGCGGCAGCCCCGGTCACGGCGCCATCGCCCCGGGCGCCCTCTGCCCCGGCGCAGCCCGCCGCTACCGTCGGCCAGGCCGATCCGTTCGCGGTGCTCGACTGCCAGGCGCGCGAATACAACGACACGCTGGCGCTGGCGGTCACGTTCACCCAGCCGCTGGACCGCAAGGCCCGGCTCGATTCCTTTCTCGATGTCATCGATGGCGGCGCGGCCAAGCCAGCCGACGACGCCTCGGATACCGACGCGGACACGGCGCCGGCGGCTGCCTCGGCCGTGGCCGCGGGCGAGTCCGCGCCGCAGGGCAAGCCGGTGCAGGGCGCCTGGGTGGTGGGCGACAACCCGCGCATGGCGTATTTCCCGTATGTGCAGCCGCGGCACCGCTATGCGGTGCGGCTGCGCGCCGCCTTGCCGGGCGCGCAGTCCGGCGCCACGCTGGGGGCCGATCACCAATGCAGCGTGCAGACGCCGGCCATGCCGCCTTCGTTCTATTTCGCCAGCCGCGGCGTGGTGTTGCCGGCCGGCCAGAATGGCGGCCTGCCCGTGACCACGGTGAATGTGCCCGAGGTCGATGTGCAGTTTTTGCGTGTGGCGCCCGAACACATGGCCGAATTCTTCGACGATGTGCTGGGCCTGGGCCACGCGTCCAATAGCGACGACGACGATGCCGACGACTGGCGCTATGCCGACAACCGCAGCCTGAAAGGATCGGTCAGCAACTGGGACCTGGACCGGCTGCACAGCCTGACCACCAGCGTCTACCAGGGCCGCTTCCTGACCGATGACCGGCCCAACCGCCGCCATGTCACTTTCCTGCCGGTCGAGACGCTGGCCGAATTGCGCCAGCCCGGTATCTACGTGGCGGTCATGAGCGAACCCGGGCGCTTTCGCTATGAATACCAGGTCACCTATTTCTATGTCAGCGATATCGGCCTGCATGCGCGGCGCTATGCCGACGGCATCGAGGCCTATGCGGTATCGCTCAAGAGCGCCGAGCCGCTGGCCGACACCGACGTCGAGCTGGTGGATGGCGCCGGCAAGGTGCTGGCGCGCGCCCGCGCCGACCAGGCGGGACACGTGCGCTTCGACGGCGATCCGGCGCGCGCGCGCCTGGTGCGCGCCGTGCGCGGCGCCGAACTGACCGTGCTGGCTCTGGGCGAACCCGCGCTCGACCTGTCCGAATACGACATAGGCGGCCATCCCTCGCGCAACAACAACCTGTTCGTCTACGCCGGCCGCAACCTGTATCGGCCGGGCGAGACGTTCCAGGTGTCGGTGCTGCCGCGCGACCCCGACGGCCGCGCGCTGCCAAGGGCGCCCCTGACCGCCACGCTTAAGCGTCCCGACGGGCGCGTGGTGCGCAGCGAACTGTGGCAGCCGGCGGCGCAAGTCCCGGGCTATGTGCAGCATGGCATCGGCCTGCCGGTGGACGCCCAGACCGGCAAATGGCTGCTCGAACTGCGGGTCGACCCCGCCGCCAAGATCCCCGACGCGTCGTGGTGGTTCCAGGTCGAGGAATTCCTGCCCGAACGCATGAAACTGCGGCTGGATTCCGCCCAGCCTGTTCTGGCGCCGGGCGAACCCTGGCAGGTCGGCGTGCAGGGCGATTACCTGTATGGCGCCCCGGCGGCCGGCAACCGGCTGCTGGCCAGGTTCCAGGTGCGGCGCGACCGCCATGCGCTGGCGCAGCAATGGCCGGGATTCATCTTCGGCGATGTCGCCGACGACACGTTGCGGCATTACGAAGAATTGCCCGAGGGCAAACTCGATGACCAGGGCGCGGCGCAACTCACGGTAGACCCGCAAGGCGCCGGCGCCGCGCATTCGCCGCTGCGCGTGCGGCTGTCGGCCAGCCTGCTGGAATCGGGCGGGCGGCCGGTGGTGCGCTCCATCGAGCGCAGCGTCTGGCCGGCCGACAAGCTCATCGCCGTGCGCCCGCTGTTCGACGATGACGTCACGCGCGAAGGCGCGCCCGCCGGCTTCGAGGCGGTGCGCGTGGATGCCACGGGCAAGGTCGTGCCATTGCCCGAGGCGCAATTGCGCCTGTTCCGCGAAGACCGCCGCTATTACTGGCGCTACGACGACCAGCGCGGCTGGAACAGCGGCTACACCGACACCGAAGAGCTGGTCGAGTCGCGCGTCATTGCGCTGCCCGATCGCACGACCTTGACCCTGCCGGTGGGCTGGGGACGCTATCGGCTGGAGATCGCCGATCCGCAGACCGGCCAGGTGATGCGCTATAGGTTCTATGCCGGATGGGGCGCGCAGGATGCCGAGGCGGTGGGCAACCGGCCCGACCGGGTGCAGATGAAGCTCGAAGGCGTGCCGGCCCGGCCGGGCGACGCCGCCAGGCTGACCATTACGCCGCCGCACGACGGCCAGGCGCTGGTCACGGTCGAGGGCGACCGCATGCTGTGGTCGCGCTGGGTGCCGGTACAGGCGGCCGGCACGCAGGTAGACATCCCGCTCGATCCGTCGTGGAAGCGCCACGATCTGTACGTGTCGGCCGTGGTGTTCCGTCCCGGCAGCGCGGGCGATCGCGTCACGCCGGCCCGCGCGGTGGGCCTGACGTTCCTGCCCATCGCCAGCGCCGAGCGCAAGCTGGACGTCAGGCTCGACGCCGCGGGCAAGGTCGAGCCCGAGCAGCGCACCACCGTGCGCGTCAAGGTCGACGGCGCCCAGGGCAAGCAGGCCACCGTCACGTTGTCGGCGGTCGATGTGGGCATCTTGAACATCAATCAATATGCCACGCCGGACCCGCTCGATTTCTTCTTCGGCAAGCATCGCTATGCCGCGGAACTGCGCGATATGTACGGCAAGCTGATCGAGAAAATGGACGGCACCACGGGCCGTTTGAAGTGGGGCGGCGACGCGGCCCTGCGCGGCGACAGCCGCAGCCTGCCGCGCAAGGTCAAGCTGGTGGACCTGTACTCGGGGCCGGTGGCGCTCAACGAGCGCGGCGAGGCCGATATCGCGCTGGACCTGCCCGATTTCAACGGTACGCTGCGCCTGATGGCCGTTGCTTTCACCGACGATCTATACGGCAGCACCGATGCCGAAATGGTGGTGGCGGCGCCCATCGTGGCCGAACTCAGCATGCCGCGGTTCATCACGCCGGGCGACCGGGCGGCGGTGGCGCTGGACCTCACCAATCTCAGCGGCGCCACGCAGCAGGTGGCGGTGGATCTGCGCGCGCTCGATCCGCTGGCCATTGCGGACGGGTCGCGCAGCGTTACGCTGCAAGACCGGCAACGCACCACGCTGCGCTTCGAGGCCACGGCCACCGGTTCGTATGGGCTGGGGCAGCTGCGGCTGCGGATCGACGGCACGGGCGGCGCCAAGCCCGTGCACATCGTGCGCGAATCGGTGCTGCAGGTGCAGCCGGCCCACGCGCCCGAAAACCGCTCGCGCCGGCTGCGGCTGGCACCGGGCGAAAGCTATGCGCCGGGGGGCGCGCTGGCCGCGGGCTATTACCCGGATTCGATCACGGCCAGCCTCAGCATGTCGAACCGGCCGCCCATCAACGTGGCGCGCCTGGTGCAGCGCCTGCTCACGTATCCCTATGGCTGCGCCGAACAGACCATCAGCGCCGCCGTGCCCTGGGTGTTGATCGACGATGCCGAGGCCCGGCGCTTCGGCCTGCCTGCGCACACGCACGAGGAACGCGCCGAAAAGATCGCCGGCGCGCTGGGCCGCCTGGCCGGCATGCGCAACGCGGCCGGCGCCTATTCGCTGTGGGGCGACGCGTCTGCGCGCGATATCTGGCTGACCGCCTATGCCACCGGGTTCATGCAGGATGCGCGCGACCGGGAGTTCCCCGTGCCCGACGAGGCGCTGGCGCGTCCGCGCACCTGGCTGCTGGAACAGCTGCAGCAAAGCGCGGGCCGGTTCGGCACCTGGCCGGACCAGTTGCGCCGCGATCTGCAGAGCGGCCGGGTCGATCGCGACAACGCCGACACGCTGCGCAACGACCACCGCCGCTTCGCCGGCTTTGCCGCGGCCGCGCTGGTGCTGGCGCGCGACCGCCAGGCGCCGCTCTCGACGGTGCGCCAACTGTTCGACCGTTACCAGGAACGGGCCTTGTCGCCGTTGCCGCTGATCCAGCTGGCGGCCGCTTTCCAGCTGATGGGCGATGCGGGACGCATGGAGCAGGCCGTCAAGCTGGCGCTGGCGCGCCCCTACGGCTACCGGTTCCATGGCGGCGGCGACGCCTACGAATGGCTGGGCGACTACGGCAGCGCGGTACGCGATTACGCGCTGGCCTATGCCCTGGCGGTGCAGTACCAACTGGCGGACCCGGACCGCGAAGCCTGGCTGTCCCAGCTCGACCACCGCCTGCAGGGGCGTTCGTACTTGTCGACACAAGAGCAGATGGCCCTGGTGCTGGCCGCGGCCGCCGCCGGCGGCGATGCCGGGCAGCCCTGGGCGGCGGCGCTGGTCACGGCGCAAGGGCGGCAAGACCTGGGCGGCGCGGCCGATCGCAGCGTGGCCCTGGACGGCGCCGATCTGGCGGCTTTGCAGCTTACCAACACCGGCACGCAGCCCTTGTTCGTCGAGTTCGATATGCAAGGTACGCGCCGCGAACCGCCGGCGCCGCGCAGCGACGTCATCCGCCTGCAGCGCAGCTGGTACACGCCCGATGGCAAGCCCTGGGACGGCGGCGTGCTGCGCACGGGCGACCTGCTGGTGGTGAAGCTGCGCGTCTCGGCCGACCAGATCTTGCCCGACGCGCTGGTGGTCGACCGCGTGCCGGCCGGCTTCGAAGTCGAAAACCTGAATCTGTCGCAGAGCCCCGACATGCAAGACTGGCAGATCGGGGGCACCCGCGTCGCCGACGCGCTGGCCAACCCGGCCATCAAGCACCGCGAGTTCCGCGATGACCGCTACGTCGCCGCCGTGGCCCTGGACCGCAGCGCGGTCGAGGTGTTCTACATGGCGCGCGTGGTGACGCCGGGGCGCTACGCGGTGCCGTCCAGCGTGGCCGAAGACATGTACCGGCCCGAATTGCGAGGCGTAGGAGAACGATGGAGCCCCATCGAGATCCGCGACCGCGGCGCGCCGGCGCGGTAGGGCGCGCGCGCGGCCGGCGGCGCGCGGCGCTGCTGGCGGGCCTGCTGCTGGCGGCCCTGGCGGTGCTGTGGGGGCTCGATCGCCGCTTTCCGCTGCCGCCGGTGGACAGCGGCGGCGCGGCCGTGGTGGTGGCGGCCGACGGTACGCCGCTGCGCACGTACCCCAGCCGCGACGGCATGTGGCGCTATCCGGTCGGGCCCGGCCAGGTGGCGCCGGTTTATCTTGAAACGCTGCTGGGCTACGAAGATCGCTGGTTCTATTGGCACCCGGGCGTGAACCCGGTGGCGCTGGGACGCGCCGCCTGGCAATGGCTGGCGCACGGCCGCATCGTGTCGGGCGGCTCGACCCTGACGATGCAGGTGGCGCGCCTGCTGGATCCGCAATTGGCGGCGCTGCCGTCGCGCTCGCCGGCCGCCAAGCTGCGCCAGATCGCGCGGGCGCTGCAGCTCGAATGGCACTACAGCAAAGACGAAATCCTGGCCATGTACCTGACGCACGCCCCGATGGGGGGCATCGTCGAAGGGGTGGAAATGGCTGCGCGCCTGTGGCTGGGCAAGTCCGCCCGCGATCTCAGCCCGGCCGAAGCGGCGCTGTTGACGGCGCTGCCGCAGGCGCCGTCGCGCCTGCGCCCCGACCGGCATCCGCGGGCCGCGCAGGCCGCGCGCGACAAAGTGCTGGACCGGATGCGGGCGCGCGGCTGGAGCGCGGCAGAGGTGGCCGACGCGCGCATCGAGACCGTGGCGGCGCCGCCCCTGCGGGCGCGCTGGCTGGCGCCGTTGGCCGCCCAACGCTTGCTGGCGGGCCAGCGGCGGGCCGGCCGGCAGCCGTCCATCGTGGCATCGACGCTGGATGCCGAGATCCAGGCCACCGCCGAACGCATGCTGCTCGACCGGGTCGACGCGCTGCCGCCGAAAGTATCGATGGCGGTGTTGGTCATGGACAACGATACGCTCGAGGTCAAGGCCTACGCCGGTTCGGCCGATTTTTCCGACGCCAGCCGCTATGCGCACGTGGACATGGTGCGCGGCGTGCGCTCGCCGGGTTCGACGCTCAAGCCGTTTCTTTACGCGCAGGCCCTGGACGAAGGGCTGGTGCATTCGGAAAGCCTGCTGCTGGATGCGCCGCTATCGTTCGGCGGCTATGCGCCGGGCAACTTCCAGGCGGCCTTTTCGGGGCCGGTCAGTGTGGCGCAGGCCTTGCAGCGCTCGCTGAACGTGCCCGCCGTCGACCTGCTGGACCGCGTCGGCCCTGCGCGATTCGCCGCGGCATTGCTGGCCGGCGGCGTGCGGCTGCGCATGCCGGACGGGGCCAAGCCCAACCTGAGCTTGATTTTGGGCGGTGCCGGCACCACATTGGAAGAACTGGTCGGCGCTTACCGGGCGCTGGCGCGCGGCGGACTGGCGGGCCGGCCCCGCCTGGCGCCGCGACAACCCCGGGTCGAGTCCCGTATGATGAGCGCTGGCGCCGCCTGGATCGTGCGCGACATTCTCGAAGGCGGCGGCCATCCCGACCGGCCGCTGGCGCAGGGCGGCAGGCCGCTGGCCTGGAAAACCGGCACCAGCTTCGGCTTTCGCGATGCCTGGGCGCTGGGCGTCACCGACGCCTGGACCATCGGTGTATGGGTGGGACGGCCCGACGGCACGCCCAATCCGGGTTTTTTCGGCGCCAACGTGGCCGCGCCGCTGCTGCGCGACATCGCCGCCGCCTTGCCGGGCGGCGCCGCGGTGCGCGGCCCGCGGCCGTCCAGCGTGCAGGCGGTGGTCACGTGCTGGCCTACAGGCTGGCGGCAGGGCAGCGCGCAGGCCGGCGCCTGTGCCCAGCCGCGTGCGGCCTGGGCACTGGACGACACGGTGCCGCCCGCTTTCGCCGGCTATGCCGACGTGGCCAGCGGTCCGTTGCGCTTGCAGGGCGTGGCCAACGGATCGGTGCTGAGGCCCGTTCCGGGCCGGCAGGATGTAGTACTGGATGTAAGCGTGCAGGGGGCGCGCGGCCAGGTGTGGTGGATGCTGGACGGACGCGTGCGCGAGCGCGGCGCGGCGGCGGCACCGCTGACACTGTCGATGGTGCACAATGGCCGCTATACCCTGACCGCCATGGACGAGCAAGGCCGATACGACCGTGTGGTTTTTGAAATCGCTGGTGTTACGCCCTGATCAGCTTAGAATATGAATCGTGTATTTCGACCGCTTCGATGCGTTACGGAGGAAGCGTGATTTCCCAAGAGCTTGAAGTCAGCCTGCATATGGCTTTTGTCGAGGCCCGTTCGGCCCGGCACGAATTTATTACCGTCGAGCATCTGCTCCTGTCGCTGCTCGACAACGCGTCGGCCGTGGAAGTCCTGCGCGCCTGCGCCGCCAATCTGGATGACTTGCGCCGTAATCTGCGTCAGTTCGTGTCCGAGAACACGCCGGTCATTCCCACCGGCGCCGAAGTCGACACCCAGCCCACCCTGGGGTTCCAGCGGGTGATCCAGCGCGCCATCATGCACGTGTCGGCGGGCGGCACCGGCAAGAAGCCGGTCACGGGCGCCAACGTGCTGGTGGCCATTTTCGGCGAAAAAGACTCCCACGCGGTGTATTACCTGCAACAGCAGGGCGTCACGCGCCTGGATGTCGTCAATTTCCTGTCGCACGGCATCACCAAGCAGCCCCAGGAAGAATCCGCGGCCGCCCCGAAAGAGCAGCCCGGCCTGGAAGAGCCCGCCGAATCGCGGCAGTCGCCGCTCGACCAGTACGCCAACGACCTGAACGCCGCGGCCCTGGCGGGCCGCATCGACCCCCTGATCGGCCGCGAACACGAGGTCGAGCGCGTCATCCAGGTGCTGTGCCGGCGCCGCAAGAACAACCCGCTGCTGGTGGGCGAGGCCGGCGTGGGCAAGACCGCCATCGCCGAGGGCCTGGCCTGGCGCATCACGCGCGGCGAAGTCCCCGAAATCCTGCAGGGCGCCAATGTGTACGCGCTCGACATGGGCGCGCTGCTGGCGGGCACCAAGTACCGCGGCGATTTCGAACAGCGCCTGAAGGGCGTGCTCAAGCAGATCCGCGGCAACCCCGACGCCATCCTGTTCATCGACGAAATCCACACCCTGATCGGCGCCGGCTCGGCGTCGGGCGGCACGCTCGATGCGTCCAACCTGCTCAAGCCGGCACTGTCGTCCGGGCAGCTCAAGTGCATCGGCGCCACCACGTACACCGAATTCCGGGGCGTCTTCGAAAAAGACCATGCCCTGTCGCGCCGCTTCCAGAAAATCGACGTGTCCGAGCCCAGCGTCGAACAAACGGTGCAGATCCTGCGCGGCCTGAAAAGCCGCTTCGAAGAACACCACAACGTGCGCTATTCGGCCGCCGCCCTCAGCGCCGCGGCCGAGCTGTCGGCGCGCTACATCAACGACCGCCACCTGCCCGACAAGGCCATCGACGTCATCGACGAGGCCGGCGCCGCGCAGCGCTTGCTGCCGCGCTCGCGCCAGAAAAAAGTCATCGGCAAGATCGACATCGAGAACATCGTCTCCAAGATCGCCCGCATTCCGCCGCAGTCGGTGTCCAACGACGACCGCAGCAAGCTGGCCACGCTCGAGCGCGATCTCAAGACCGTGGTGTTCGGCCAGGACAGCGCCATCGAGGCCCTGGCGGCCGCCATCAAGATGGCCCGCTCGGGCCTGGGCAAGCCCGACCGTCCCATCGGCTCGTTCCTGTTCTCGGGCCCCACCGGCGTGGGCAAGACCGAAGTGGCGCGCCAGCTGGCCTTCACCATGGGCGTCGAACTGCTGCGCTTCGACATGTCCGAATACATGGAGCGCCACGCGGTGTCGCGCCTGATCGGCGCGCCGCCGGGATACGTCGGCTTCGACCAGGGCGGGCTGCTTACCGAAGCCATCACCAAGCAGCCGCACTGCGTGCTGCTGCTCGATGAAATCGAAAAGGCCCATCCGGATGTCTTCAACATCCTGCTGCAGGTCATGGACCACGGCACCCTGACCGACAACAACGGGCGCAAGGCCGACTTCCGCAACGTCATCGTCATCATGACGACCAACGCGGGGGCCGAAACCCTGAACCGGCCGGCCATCGGCTTCTCGAACAGCCGGGTGGTGGGCGACGAAATGGCCGAAATCCGGCGCATGTTCACGCCCGAGTTCCGCAACCGCCTCGATGCCATCATTCCGTTCGCGCCGCTGTCGCGCGAGGTCATCCTGCGTGTGGTCGACAAGTTCCTGATGCAGCTCGAAGACCAGTTGCACGAGCGCCGCGTCGAGGTCGTGTTCACCGAAGAGCTGCGCGAACATCTCGCCAAAGAGGGCTTCGATCCCCTGATGGGCGCGCGGCCCATGCAGCGTCTCATCCAGGACACCATCCGCCGCGCGCTGGCCGACGAACTGCTGTTCGGCAAGCTGGCCGACGGCGGCACGGTTACCGTAGACCTCGACGAGGCCGGCAAGGTGCGGCTCAGCTTCGACGGCGCAGGCAAATCGCCGGGGTCCGGCGCGCCCGACAAGCAGGAAGTCGAACTGGTCGACTGACGCCTTGAGCCGCGAGCCCCTGATCTCGTGCGAACACTGCGCCAGCGTCTTCAGGCGCCACGTACTGCAGCCGGGCGAGACCGCCACTTGCTCGCGCTGCGGCACGATCTTATGGCGGTATAGCCGGATCAGCCTGTCGGGCTGGCTGGCGCTGACGGTGGCCGCGTTGATCGTCTTCGTGATCGCCAATGCGTATCCGGTGATCACGATGTCGGTGCAGGGCATGGTGCGCGAGGCCTCGCTGCTCGACGCCGTATCCATGACCTGGCAGCAGGGCTATGTGGCCACTGCCACCATGACCGGCCTGGCCGGTTTCGCCTTGCCGCTGCTGCAATTGTGCCTGCTGGCATGGGTGTTGTGGCCGCTGGCGCAGGGGCGCGAGCCGCCGGGGCTGCGGCCGGCGATGCGGCTGCTGGGCATGCTGCGGCCATGGTGCATGGTGCCTGTATTCCTGCTGGGCGTACTGGTTTCGGTGGTGAAACTGGCCGGCATGGCCGCGGTGGGCCCCGCGCCCGGCCTGTATGCCTTCGGCGCCCTGACGGTGTTGCTGACCATGCTCGACCGCCTGTCGCCCCACGCCGTATGGCGCTATGCCGAGCAAAACGGCGTGGTGCCGGTACGCGTGCCCCGGCTCGAAGCGGGCCAGGTACTGGCGGGCTGCCACGTGTGCGGGCAGGTGCAGGCCCTGGCCGGGCACGAGCATGAACACGAATACGGACACAAACACCAGGGCGGCGCCGCGCGCTGCGTGCGTTGCAGCGCCATCATGCATTACCGCAAGCCCAACAGCCTGGCGCGCACCTGGGCGCTGCTGGCGGCCGCGGCGGTGCTGTACGTGCCGGCCAATGTGCTGCCCATCATGAACATCAACTCGATCCTGCTGGGCGATAGCGGCCACACCATCCTGGGCGGGGTGGTCGAGCTGTGGCACACCGGCTCATGGGACATCGCCCTGATCGTGTTCGTGGCCAGCATCGTCGTGCCGCTGACCAAGATCCTGGCCCTGGTGGTGCTGGCTGGCGCGGTGCAGTCCGGCAGCCGGATCAACCCGCGCCAGCGCACCCGGCTGTACGAAATGCTCGAATTCATCGGGCAGTGGTCGATGCTCGATGTCTTCGTCGTGATATTGTTATCCGCCCTGGCGCATTTCCGCGGCATCATGGAAATTTCCGCCGGCCCGGCGGCCGGTGCTTTTGGCCTGGTGGTCATCCTGACCATGCTCGCGGCCATGAGCTTCGACCCCCGCATGGCCTGGGACCAGGCGGCCCAAGACATCCGTTCCGGCGGGCCGGCGGAAGGCGGCCGCGTCGCCTCGCGCGGTCAAGGCGCGGCCTAGCTACTTACCACACCACTATCCAATATGGCCGACGAGAACTCATCCCCTTCCGCCGACGGGATCAACGCACCGGAAGTCACGCGCAAGAAGCAGCGGCGGATCTCATGGATATGGCTGGTGCCTTTCGTGGCGTTGCTGGCCGGCCTGTCGCTGGTGGTGCGGACCTGGATGGAAGTGGGCCCCGAGATCTCCATCCAGTTCAATACCGCCGAGGGCATCGAGGTCGGCAAGACCCAGGTGCGCTACAAAGACGTGGTGGTGGGCACGGTGCACAACATCCGCTTCAACGAGGACCGCTCCAAGGTCATCGTCAAGGCGCAGCTGGCCAAGGATGCGGCCGGCCTGGCCACCGAAGGCACCAACTTCTGGGTGGTGCGGCCGCGGCTGGGCATCAGCGGCGTATCGGGCCTGGGCACGCTGCTGTCGGGGGCCTACATAGGCGTGGACGCGGTCGACGGCGCGGGGGCCGCGACCACCGCCACCAAATTCGAGTTCATCGGGCTCGAGACGCCGCCGCCGGTCACGCACGACCGCGACGGCAAGCGCTTCGTCCTGAAGGCGCACGACCTGGGGTCGCTCGACATCGGCTCGCCCGTGTATTTCCGCCGCATCAATGTCGGGCGGGTCATCGGCTACAAGCTCGACGACAGCGGCAACGCCGTCAACGTCGAAGTTTTCATCGACGCCCCGAACGACAGGTTCGTCACCGAAG
Organism: Bordetella petrii; assembly: GCA_017745595.1. Taxonomy (GTDB): domain Bacteria; phylum Pseudomonadota; class Gammaproteobacteria; order Burkholderiales; family Burkholderiaceae_B; genus Bordetella_A; species Bordetella_A petrii_C. Next base: position 33,530 of record WMBV01000017.1, on the reverse strand, counting down.
GCAGCCGCTTCTGGAACGCCAGCGGGGTAGACCTGTCGGTCGACGGCAGTGGCCTGAAGCTGCACACGCAGTCGCTGGTGTCGCTGGCGCTGGGCGGGGTGGCCTTCGCGCCCATCAACCACAACGACCCCGGGCCAGCCAAGCAAGGCAGTGAATTCCAGCTGTATCCCAACGAAAACGAGGCCCGGGCCAATCCCGATGGCGAGCCGGTGCTGATCCGCATGCGTTTCGATCAATCGGTGCGCGGCCTGAGCGTGGGCGCCACGGTCGATTTCGAAGGCATCGCGCTGGGCGAGGTGTCGCGCATCGCGATCGATTACGACAACGACAAGAACCGCTTCTATGCGGTGGTCGATGCCACGATGTACCCCGAGCGCCTGGGCTCGGTTTACCACCGGGTGCGCGAGCGTGCCGAGAAGGCCGGGGGCGACGTCGAGGCGCGCCTGCTCAGCGGCATGATCAAGCACGGGCTGCGCGGCCAGTTGCGCACCTCCAACCTGCTGACCGGGCAGTTGTACATCGTGCTCGAACACTTCCCCAAGGCCGAGCCGGTCGAGTTCCACATGTCCGACCCGGTGGTCATTCCCACCGTTCCGGGCAATCTCGAGCAGCTGCAGCAGCAAATTACCAATATCGTCGACAAGATCGACAAGATTCCGTTCGACCAGATCGGCCGCGACCTGCGCACCACGCTGTCGAGCGCGTCCAGGCTGATGGCCGACCTGGACAAGACGCTGGCTCCCGAGGCACGCAATACCTTGCGGGCGGCCCGCAAGTCGCTCGAAAGCATCAACGACCTGCTGGCCAATGACGCGGCGCTGCCGGCCAATGCCGAGCGCGCCATGCAGGAACTGGGCCGCGCGGCGCGCTCGCTGCGCGCCCTGGCCGACTACCTGCAGGCCAATCCGCAAGCCTTGATCCGCGGCCGCGGCCCAGACCCGCTGCCCGGCGCACCCAGGAACTGATTCATGCCTACCTTCCGATGGATTCCGTTCTCGTTGTCCGCCGCGGCCTTGTCGGCGCTTCTGGCCGCCTGCGCCTCGTCGCCGCCCGCCAGGTTCTATACGCTGCAGCCGGCGCCGCAATCGATGCCGGCGCAGTCCCAGCGGGCCAGTTTCCAGATCGAGGTCAGCCCCGTGGCGGTGCCGCTGCAGGCCGACCAGCCGCAGATCATGCTGCGCAAACACGAGGGCGACGGAGCCCTGACCCCGCTGTATTCGCATCGCTGGAGCGCCCCCCTGGCCGATGAGATCGGCGTGGCGTTGTCCGACGTCCTGACGCGCACCCTCGGAGCCCTGAACGTGCAGTCGCTGCAGCCGGGCCCCGATACCCCGGTGTGGCGCGTGCAGGTTGACGTGCAGCGCTTCGACATGGTGGCCGACGGCCCCGCGCGCCTGGACGCCACCTGGCGCGTGCGGCCCATCAACCAGAAGGGCGGCAGGGCGCTGATCTGCCGCACGGCGGTGCAGGTGCCGTCCGACGGGCCGGGTATTCCGGCGCTGGTCCAGGCCCAGCAGCAGGCGGTAAGCCTGCTGGCGAAAACTATCGCCTCGGCCGTCAACGCCGGCGGGGCGCGGGCCACGCCGGCCGGGCAGCAAGTGCAACTATGGGGTTGTACTTGAATTTCCGGGTAAACCCTTAAAGGTTAACCAGGATACAAAGCGGGTTGTATCTTCCTTAGTATTCCGGTTCGACTGGAAGTGGCGGGCGCGTGGCGCGGCGCCACGGCGTACCGTAAGAAACTGAGGAAGCGAATTCATCATGGCCAGCACGACCCTGGGCGTGAAGGTGGATGACACCTTGCGCGATCGCCTGAAAGCCGCCGCGCGCAAGCTGAGTTGCACCCCGCACTGGCTGCACAAGCAGGCGTTGCTGGCGTACCTGGACAAGATCGAGCGCGGCCAGCTGCCCGCCGAAATCTCGCACCTGTCGCAAGACGAGGCCGACGCCGAAGAACCGGACACCGGCGCGCAGTTGCCCACGCCGCCGTTCTTCGAGTTCGGCCAGGACGTGCAGCCGCAATCGGTGCTGCGCGCCGCCATCACGGCCGCCTACCGCCGGCCCGAGCCGGAATGCGTGCCGCTGCTGTTGGGCCAGGCGCGCATGCCGCAGCCCGAAAAAATCCACGCCATGGCCACGCGCCTGGTGCAGGCCCTGCGCGACAAGCGCGGCGGCGGCGGGGTAGAAGGCCTGATCCAGGAATTTTCGTTGTCCAGCCAGGAAGGCGTGGCGCTGATGTGCCTGGCCGAGGCCTTGCTGCGCATTCCCGACCGTGCCACGCGCGATGCGCTGATCCGCGACAAGATCGCACGCGGCGACTGGCGTTCGCACATGGGCGGCTCGCAGTCGCTGTTCGTCAATGCCGCCACCTGGGGCCTGATGCTGACGGGCAAGCTGGTGGCCGTCAACAGCGAACAATCGCTGTCCAAGGCGCTGACGCGCCTGATAGGCAAGGGCGGCGAACCGCTGGTGCGCAGGGGCGTGAACCTGGCCATGCGCATGATGGGCGAACAATTCGTGTCGGGCCAGAGCATCTCCGAGGCCCTGGCCAACAACCGCAAGCTCGAGGCCAGGGGCTTTCGCTATTCGTACGACATGCTGGGCGAGGCCGCCACCACCAGCGAAGACGCCGACCGCTATTACGCGTCGTATGAGCAGGCCATCCATGCCATCGGCAAATCGGCGGCCGGCCGCGGCATCTATGAAGGCCCCGGCATTTCCATCAAGCTGTCGGCGCTGCATCCCACCTATGCGCGCGCGCAGCGCGAACGCGTCATGGAAGAACTGCTGCCGCGCGTCAAGGCGCTGGCGGTGCTGGCGCGCAGCTACGACATCGGCCTGAACATCGATGCCGAAGAAGCCGAGCGGCTGGAGCTGTCGCTCGACCTGCTCGAGGCGCTGTGCCTGGTGCCCGAGCTCGAGGGCTGGAACGGCATCGGCTTCGTGGTGCAGGCCTACCAGAAGCGCGCGCCGTTCGTGATCGATTACGTCATCGACCTGGCGCGCCGCACGGGGCACCGCATCATGGTGCGCCTGGTCAAGGGAGCTTACTGGGACAGCGAAATCAAGCAGGCCCAGGTCGACGGCCTCGAGGGCTATCCGGTCTATACCCGCAAGGTCTATACCGACGTGGCCTACCTGGCCTGCGCGCGCAAGCTGCTGGGGGCGCCCGAGGCCGTGTATCCGCAGTTCGCCACCCACAATGCCTATACCCTGGCGGCCGTGTACCACCTGGCGGGCCAGAATTATTATCCGGGCCAGTACGAATTCCAGTGCCTGCACGGCATGGGCGAACCCCTGTACGACGAGGTGGTCGGGCCGTTGGCGCAAAACAAGCTGAACCGCCCCTGCCGCATCTATGCGCCGGTGGGCACGCACGAAACCCTGCTGGCCTACCTGGTGCGCCGCCTGCTCGAAAACGGCGCCAATACCTCGTTCGTGAACCTGATCGGCGACGAAACCATACCCGTGGACGAACTGGTGGCCGATCCGGTCGAGGTCGCCGCGCGCATTTCGCCGCTGGGCGCGCCGCACGAAAAGATTCCGCTGCCGCGCGACCTGTACGGGCCGCCCGGCAGCGGCGCGCGGCTCAATTCGGCCGGGCTGGACCTGACCAACGAGCACCGGCTCGGCTCGCTGGCGGCCGCCTTGCTGGCCGGCGCGGCGGCGCCGTGGCAGGCCATGCCGATGCTGGGCGAGGGCGCGCCCGCCTGGGACGCCGGGCGCGCGGCCGAAGTGCGCAATCCCGCCGACCATCGCGACGTGGTGGGCCACGTCATCGAAGCCCGCGCCGACGAGGCCGATGCCGCGCTGCGGGCGGCCGACAACGCCGCGCCCATCTGGCAATCGACCCCGGTGGCCGAGCGGGCCCAGTGCCTGCGCCGCGCGGCGCAATTGCTCGAAGAAGGCATGCAGCCCTTGCTGGGGCTGATCGTGCGCGAAGCGGGCAAGTCGCTGTCCAACGCCATTTCCGAGGTGCGGGAAGCGGTCGATTTCCTGCGCTATTACGCCGACCAGGCCGAGCGCGAGTTCGACAACGACACACACCGGCCGCTGGGCACCATACTGTGCATCAGCCCCTGGAATTTTCCGCTGGCGATCTTCACGGGCCAGGTGGCCGCCGCGCTGGTGGCGGGCAACACCGTGATCGCCAAGCCGGCCGAGCAGACCAGCCTGATCGCCGCGCAGGCGGTGCAGGTGCTGCGCGCGGCCGGCGTGCCGGCCGGCGCCGTGCAACTGTTGCCGGGGCGCGGCGAAACGATCGGCGCGCAATTGGTCGGCAGTCCGGCCATCGACGGCGTGATGTTCACCGGTTCCACCGACGTGGCGCGCTTGATCGCGCGCACACTGGCCGGCCGGCTCGACGACCGCGGCCATACCATTCCGCTGATCGCCGAAACCGGCGGGCAGAACGCGATGGTGGTCGATTCATCGGCGCTGGCCGAGCAGGTGGTCTTCGATGTGCTGAATTCCGCGTACGATTCTGCCGGGCAGCGGTGTTCGGCGTTGCGCGTGCTGTGCCTGCAAGAAGACAGCGCCGACCACGTCTTGCACATGCTGCGCGGCGCCATGCGCGAATTGCGGGTGGGCAATCCCGACCAGCTTGCCACCGATGTCGGGCCGGTCATCGATGCCGAGGCGCGCGACAGCATCGTGCGCCATATCGACGCCATGCGCGGCGCCGGCCACCGCGTGGATCAGGTGGAACTCGATGCCGCATGCCGGTACGGCACCTTCGTGCCGCCCACCCTGATCGAAATTGAAAGCGTCAGCGAGCTGACGCGCGAAGTATTCGGCCCGGTGCTGCACGTGCTGCGCTATTCGCGCGAAGCGCTGGACCAGGTGCTGGACCAGATCAACGGCACCGGTTATGGGCTGACTTTCGGCGTGCACAGCCGCATCGACGAAACCATCGGCCACGTCACGCAGCGCGTGCATGCCGGCAACATGTACGTCAACCGCAACATCGTCGGTGCGGTGGTCGGCGTGCAGCCCTTCGGCGGCGAAGGGTTGTCGGGCACCGGCCCCAAGGCTGGCGGGCCCTTGTACCTGTACCGGCTGCTGGCCACGCGGCCAGCGGGCCTGCCGCCCGGCGCGGACGGGGCCGGTCCGCTGCCGCGCGTGCGGGTGCTGCCCGGCCCCACGGGCGAACAAAACACGTATAGCCTGCAGCCGCGCGGCGCGGTGCTGTGCGTGGCGGCCACCGAGGCCGGCGCGCAGGCGCAGCATGCGGCCGCGCGGGCCACCGGCAACACCGCCTTGTTCCTGGACACGCCCGCGGCGCGGAGCTGGCAGGCCGGCAAGGGGGCGGGGGTGGCGCTGCTGGACGACGCGCAGGTCGATGACACGCCATTTCACAGCGTGCTGTTCGAAGGCGACGGCGACGCGCTGCGCGCCTGGAACCAGCGCATTGCGGCGCGCGGCGGCCCGATCCTGACCGTGCAGGGCCTGACGCCCGACGCCCTGGCGGGCGGCGCGGCCTACGCCCAGGAACCGCTGGTGGCCGAGCGCTCCATCAGTGTCAATACGGCGGCGGCGGGCGGCAACGCCAGCCTGATGTCCATAGGCTAAGGAGACGGCGGCATGCAGGCAACCGGCAGTTCGCCCGGGCACGGGTTATCTCCAATAGCAGACAGGGTTGCACCTGATTCAAAATCCGGTGCAACTTTCAGGGCGGCACGCATGGAACTGGGCGCAACCCGCGCCACGGCCCACGCTGCCGAGCCAATAACAGACCGTCGCGCCACGAGCAGCGCCGGGCCTACGTATCACCCCATTCACACAGGAGGGTTCTCATGAAATCCGCATTTTCCCGCCCGGCCTTGCTGGCCGCCCTGGCCGCCGCCTGCGTGGCCGGCGCCGTCCACGCCGAAGAAATCAAGTTCGGCTTCGCCGCCCCGCTGACGGGCCCGCAATCGCACTACGGCGAAGACATGCAGAACGGCCTGACGCTGGCGCTCGAAGAGGCCAACAAGAAAGGCATCAAGATCGACGGCGAGACCGCCAAGTTCGTGCTGGTGTCGCGCGACGACCAGGCCGACCCGCGCACCGCCGTGCAGGTCGCGCAGCAGCTGGTCGACGAAGAGGTCGACGGCATCCTGGGGCACTTCAATTCGGGCACCACCATTCCCGCCTCGCGCGTGTACAACGAAGCGGGCCTGCCGCAGATCGCCATGGCGACCTCGCCCGAATACACCAACCAGGGCTACGACACCACCTTCCGCATGATGACCAGCGACACCCAGCAGGGCGCCGCGGTGGGCAAGTTCATTGTCGAGAACCTGAAGGCCAAGAAGGTCGCCATCATCGACGACCGCACCGCTTACGGGCAAGGCCTGGCCGACGAGGTCGAGAAGGCGGTCAAGAAGGCCGGCGGCGAGATCGTGCGCCGGGAATACACCACCGACAAGGCCAACGACTTCACGTCCATCCTGACCAACATCAAGGCCGCCGAACCCGACGCCATCTTCTACGGCGGCCTCGACGCGCAGTCCGGCCCCATGAAGCGCCAGCTGGTGCGCCTGGGCCTGCAGGCGCCGCTGGTGTCCGGCGAAATGACCCGCAGCGACACCTTCATCAAGGTGGCCGGCGACGCCGCCGACGGCACCTATGCCTCGCTGGCCGGCGTGCCGCTGGAAAAAATGGCCGCGGGCAAAGATTTCGCCCAGCGCTACGAGGCCCGTTTCAAGAAGGCTCCTGGTGTTTATGCGCCGTATGCCTACGACGGCGCCTGGAACATGATCACCGCCATCCAGCAGGCGGATTCGGCCGATCCGTCCGACTACCTGCCCAAGCTCGCCAAGCTCGAGCGCAAGGGCGCCACCAGCGAGCACATCGCCTACGATGCCAAGGGCGACCTGAAAGAAATCTCGGTCACCATCTACGAAGTCAAGAATGGCAAGTGGGAAATGGTCGAAACCATGGTCAGCCAGGCCAACTGAGCGGCCGGCTGGCGCGGCGGCGGGGCCCGGCGCCCGTGCCGCCGCATGACCGCCGCGCGGTCGCGCGACCGCGCGGCACGGCTTTTTCCTTTATGAGCACCTGGCAGGCTCGGCGTCTATGGACATTTTCATACAACAACTCATCAATGGCCTGACGCTGGGCAGCGTCTATGCGCTGGTCGCGCTGGGCTACACGATGGTGTACGGCATCATCGGCTTGATCAATTTCGCGCACGGCGACGTCGTGATGATCGGCGCCATGGCGGCCACCATGCTGGCTTCGGCCATGGTGGGCGGCGATCCCACCGTATCGGCCTATGCGGTGTTGGGGGTTGGCCTGCTGGTGTCGGTGCCGCTGTGCATGGCGGTGGGCTGGACGGCCGAACGCCTGGCCTACCGGCCCCTGCGCCGCGCGCCGCGCCTGGCGGCGCTGATCACCGCCATCGGCGTGTCCATCATTTTGCAGAACCTCGCCATGATGGTGTGGGGACGCAATTACCTGAATTTTCCGCAGGTGCTGCAGCCGCAGGTGTACGAGCTGGCGGGCGCGCGCATGAGCTCGCTGCAGATGGCCATCGTGCTGATCGCCGCGCTGATCATGGGCGCGCTGCTGGCGGTGGTGCACAAGACCCGCCTGGGCACCGCCATGCGGGCCACCGCGCAGAACCGCGAAGTGGCCGGCCTGATGGGCGTGAACATCAACACCGTGATCTCGGCGGCCTTCCTGATCGGTTCGGCGCTGGCGGCCGTGGCCGGCATGATGGTCACCACCTACTACGGCGTGGCGCAATACACCATGGGCTTCATGCTGGGGCTGAAGGCCTTCACCGCCGCCGTGCTGGGCGGTATCGGCAACCTGGTCGGGGCCATGGCCGGCGGCCTGCTGCTGGGCATCATCGAATCGCTGGGGGCCGGCTACATCGGCGACCTCACCGGCGGATTCCTGGGCAGCCACTACCAGGACGTGTTCGCCTTCATCGTGCTGGTGCTGGTGCTGATCTTCCGTCCGTCCGGCCTGCTGGGCGAGCGCGTAGGAGACCGCGCATGAACGCCGCCATCAAGAAGCCGGGGCTGCCGCGCCGCCATCTGCTGGGCATCGTCCTGATCGGCGTGGCGCTGGCGGTGCTGCCGTTCGTGCTGGGCATGGCGGGGCAGAGCTGGGTGCGCATCATGAATTTCGCGCTGCTCTACGTGATGCTGGCGCTGGGCCTGAACATCGTGGTGGGTTTCGCCGGCCTGCTCGATCTTGGCTACATCGCGTTCTATGCGGTGGGCGCGTATGCCTGGGCGCTGCTGGCGTCGCCGCATTTCGGCCTGCACTTGCCGTTCTGGGCCATCCTGCCCATCAGCCTGGGGCTGGCCTGCGTGTTCGGCGTCTTGCTGGGCGCGCCCACGCTGAAGCTGCGCGGCGACTACCTGGCCATCGTCACCCTGGGTTTCGGCGAGATCATCCGCATCTTCCTCAACAACCTCAACGCGCCGGTGAATATCACCAACGGCCCGCAGGGTATCAACCGCATCGATGGCTTCAAGGTGGGCGAATTCATGTTCGGGCGCTCTGAATCGCTGCTGGGCATGCGTGTCACGGGGCCCGAAAAATACTATTACCTGCTGCTGGGCATCACCCTGCTGATCGTGCTGGTGTGCGTGCGCCTGCAGAATTCGCGCATCGGGCGCGCCTGGGAGGCCGTCCGCGAAGACGAGATCGCCGCCAAGGCCATGGGCATCAATACCCGCAATGTGAAGCTGCTGGCCTTCGCGATGGGCGCGTCGTTCGGCGGCGTGGCGGGCGCCCTGTTCGCGTCCATGCAGGGCTTCGTCAGCCCCGAAAGCTTCAGCCTGACCGAGTCCATTTCAGTACTGTGCATGGTGGTGCTGGGCGGCATGGGCAATATTCCCGGCGTGATCCTGGGCGCCATTTTGCTGGCCGCCTTGCCCGAGTTCCTGCGCGCGGTGGTCGAGCCCCTGCAGCGGCTGGCATTCGGCGAAGTGGTGCTGGACCCCGAAGGCATCCGCATGCTGCTGTTCGGCCTGGCCATGGTCTGCGTGATGCTGTTCCGCCCGGCCGGACTCTGGCCGTCGGCGGTGCGCAAGCGCGAGCTGGCCGGCTCCACCGGAGGCCGCGCATGAGCATCATTCTGCAAGCAGAAGGGCTGGGCAAGCGTTTCGGCGGCCTGCGCGCGCTGTCCGACGTGGGCTTCGACATCCGCGCCGGCGAGATCTACGGCCTGATCGGCCCGAACGGCGCCGGCAAGACCACGCTGTTCAACGTTCTTACCGGCCTGTACATTCCGGAAGAAGGGCGCTGCACGTTCGACGGTGCGCCGCTGACCGGCCTGAAGCCGCACGAAGTCGCGCAGGCCGGGCTGGCGCGCACCTTCCAGAACATCCGCCTGTTCGGCAACCTGAGCGCTATCGAAAACGTCATGATCGGCCGCCATGCGCGCACCCGCGCCGGCGTGCTGGGCGCGGTACTGCGCACGCCGGCCACGCGCGCCGAAGAGGCCGCCATCGAACGCCGCGCGCACGAATTGCTCGATTACGTGGGCATAGGCGCGCGCGCCAACGACGTGGCGCATTCGCTGTCGTATGGCGACCAGCGCCGCCTGGAAATCGCGCGCGCGCTGGCCACCGAGCCCAAGCTGCTGGCGCTGGACGAACCGGCCGCCGGCATGAATGCTTCGGAAACCGTGGTGTTGCGCCAGCTTATCGAAAAGATCCGCGCCGACGGCGTCACCGTGCTGCTGATCGAACACGACATGAAGCTGGTGATGGGGCTGTGCGACCGCGTGCTGGTGCTGGAATACGGCAAGGTGCTGGCCATGGGCAAGCCGGCCCAGGTGCAGCGCGATCCCAAAGTCATCGAGGCCTATCTGGGCGCGGGCGCGGCCCACGATACGCCCGCGCAACCGGAGCAGACAGCATCATGAGCGCGTCCCGACCCTTACTGGAACTGCGCGGGCTGGAAGTGGCCTATGGCGGCATTCGCGCGGTGCGCAGCATCGACCTGCGCGTCGAGCCCGGCGAACAGGTCTGCCTGATCGGCGCCAACGGCGCGGGCAAGAGCACCACGTTGCGGGCCATCTGCGGCCTGGTGCCGCTGGCCGGCGGCGACATCTTCTACGACGGGCAGTCGATCAACGGCCGCAAATCGTTCGAACTGGTGCGGCGCGGCCTGGTGATGGTGCCCGAAGGCCGCGGCATTTTCGGCCAGCTGACCATCGAAGAAAACCTGGCCATGGGCGCCTACGTGCGGCGCGACGCCGCCCAGGTGCGGCAGGACACCGAGCACGTGTTCACCCTGTTTCCGCGCCTGGCAGAGCGGCGCAAGCAGGCGGCCGGCACCTTGTCGGGCGGCGAGCAGCAGATGGTGGCCATGGGCCGCGCCATGATCGCGCGGCCCAGGCTGCTGCTGCTGGACGAACCGTCGATGGGGCTGGCGCCCTTGATGGTGGAAAAGGTGTTCGAAGTGGTGCGCGCCATTGCCGCCGAAGGCGTCACCATTCTGCTGATCGAGCAGAACGCCAAGCTGGCGCTGGAACACAGCCATCGCGGCTACGTGATGGAATCCGGCCGATTGACGCTGTCGGGGCCGGCCCGCGATCTGCTGACCGACCCCAAGGTGCGCGCCGCCTACCTGGGCGAAAGCGAAGACGCGGTCCAATAGGCGCGCGGCGGGCGCCGCGATAGGTTTGTCAGACCCGCCGCTCCCCGGCGTCTCAGGCCGCCGCCGACGCCGCCGCGCGCGGCGCCGGCTTGCGCCGGATCAGCAAGGCGATCACCGCCGCCAGCAAGCCCGTCGCGCCGGCCAGTACGAACGCCATCAGGTAACTGCCTTGCGTTTCGCGCACATAGCCGGCCATCCACGCCGCCGTGGCGGCACCCACCTGGTGTCCGGCGACGATCCAGCCGAACACAATGGGCGCATCGCGGTCGCCGAAGGCCTCGGTGGTCAGGCGCAAGGTGGGCGGCACGGTCGCGATCCAGTCCAGGCCGAAGAAAATCGCGAAGATCGACAGGCTGTAGAACGAGAAATCGGAATAGGGCAGGTACATCAGCGCCAGGCCGCGCAAGCCGTAATACATGAACAGCAGCTTGCGCGGGTCGTAGCGGTCGGTCAGCCAGCCCGAGGCGGTGGTGCCCACCAGGTCGAATATGCCCATCACGGCCAGCAGGCCGGCGGCGCGGACTTCGGGAATGCCGTGGTCGCCGCAGAGCGCGATCAGGTGCGTGCCGACCAGGCCGTTGGTGGTAAAGCCGCACACGAAGAAGGTGGCGAACAGAAACCAGAACGTGCGCGTGCGGATGGCCCGGTTCAGGGTGCCGAACGTTGCCGCCAGCAAGCCGGTGCGCGGGGCCGGGCTGGCCACCGGCGTGCCGGGCGGCGTGCCGTACGGCACCAGGCCCACGCTGGCGGGCCGGTCGGGTACCAGCCACCAGGCCAGCGGCACCATTGCCGCCGCGCCCGCCGCCACCGCCCAGGCCGCGCGCCGCCAGTCGCCCGACGAGGCCAGGGCGGCCAGGCCGGGCAGGAAGAGCAGGGTGCCCGTGGCGGTGCTGGCGGTCAGCAGGCCCATCATCAGGCCGCGGCGCGTACTGAACCAGCGATTGACCACCGTGGCGCCCAGCACCACCGCGACCGCGCCGGAGCCGATGCCCGAGAACACGCCCCAGCTGAGCAGCAGGTGCCACGATTGGGTCATGAAGGTACTGGCCGCCGTCGAGGCCGCCATCAGCGCCAGCGCGCCAATCAGTACGCGGCGCAGGCCGAAGTGTTCCATGGCGGCCGCGGCGAACGGCCCCACCAGCCCGTACAGGAAAATGCCGACCGCCGCCGACAGGGAAATCGTGGCGCGGCTCCAGCCGAACGATTCTTCCAGCGGAACCAGCAGCACGCCGGGCGTGGAACGCAGGGCGGCGGACATCAGCAGTGACAGGAAGATCACGGCCACCACGACAAAGGCATATGACTGGCCGTAACGGCGGAACGGACGCGGAAGCTGGGATATACTCATGTTACTGACCGGTACGTAAATGGAACTCGTATGCTACGTACCGGTCAGTAACACGTCAAGCGAAATTTTCGACCGTTGTCAGGAGTCCCGTCATGGCCCGCAAAGTCGCGCCTTCTGCCGCTTCCACGCCCGTATCCCCGCCGCCCAAGCTGGCCGCCGACCGCATCCGCGAGACCGCGCGCCGCATGTTCTACCAGGACGGCATCCGGGCCGTGGGCGTCGATGCCCTGGTGGCCGAGGCCGGCGTCACCAAGCCCAGCCTGTATCGCAACTTTTCGTCGAAGGACGAACTGGCGGCCTCGTACCTGCGCGACTACGAAGCCGAGTTCTGGAGCAAGTTCGAGGCGGGCGCGCAGCAGCACCCCGGCGACCCCCGCGCCGCGCTGATGGTGTACTTCGAGGGCCTGGCCCAGCGCGCCGCCAGCAGCGGCACGTATCGCGGCTGCGGGCTGACGAACGCCGCGGTCGAATATCCCGAGCCCGATCATCCGGCCCGCCAGGTGGCGGTGGCGCACAAGGCCCGCCTACGCGCGCGGATGGGCGAACTGGCGCGCGCCCTGGGCGCCGACGATCCCGACTTGCTGGCCGACGGCCTGCTGTTGCTGCTGGAAGGCGCGTTTGTCTCCAGCCAGTTGTTCGGCCGCGGCGGCCCCGCGCGCCACCTGCCCGAGGCCGCCGGCCGACTGATCGACGCCAGCCTGCGCGCTTCATAAATAAGAAAGGCAGGAAGGTGTCAGGCTCCGTAGTGCCTGACACCGCTGCGTAGAGATGTCGTGGCCCACTTCGGTGTCTGACACCCTGCGGGAGTCAGACACCTGGATACCACGCGGGCCCCAGAAAGCTCTGGCCCCGGGCCGCGCGTTCCATCAACTGTGGTAGGCCGATTCGCCGTGGCTGGTCACGTCCAGGCCTTCGCGCTCCTGGTCTTCCGGCACGCGCAATCCGCACAGGGCGTCGGCGATCTTGTAGGCGATCCATGCCACGACGCCCGACCAGACGATGGTCAGCAGGACGCCTTCCAGTTGCACCCACACCTGGCCCAGGATTTCTCCGCTGCTGGCCAGGCCCGGCCCGCCCAGGACCTGGGCATTGAACACGCCGGTCAGCAGGGCGCCGATGATGCCGCCCACGCCGTGCACGCCGAACACGTCCAGCGCATCGTCCGCACGCAGCAGGCGCTTCAGGCCGTTCACGCCCCAGACGCACACGATGCCGGCCACTACGCCGATGATCAGCGCGCCGCCGGGGCCCACCAGGCCGGCGGCGGGCGTGATGCCCACCAGGCCGGCGATGGCGCCCGAAGCCGCGCCCAGCATCGACGGCTTGCCCTTCACGCCCCATTCGGTGAACAGCCAGGCCAGCACCGCGCCGGCCGTGGCGATCATGGTGTTGAAGAAGGCCAGTGTCGCGCCTTCATTGGCGGCCAGCGCCGAGCCCGCGTTGAAGCCGAACCAGCCCACCCACAGCAGCGCCGCGCCGATGAAAGTCATGGGCAGGTTGTGCGGCTGCATGGCCTCGCGGCCGTAGCCCACGCGTTTGCCCACCACATAGGCGCCCACCAGCCCGGCCACGCCGGCATTGATGTGCACCACGGTGCCGCCGGCGAAATCCAGGGCGCCGCGGGCGTTGAGCAGGCCCGGCGCGGTTTCCGACGCGAACCACACCATGTGCGCGATGGGCACGTAGGCAAAGGTGAACCAGATCACTGTAAATACCAGTACCGCCGCGAAGCGCGCGCGCTCGGCGAAGCTGCCGACGATCAGCGCGCAGGTGATGCCGGCGAACGTGGCCTGGAACGAGGCGAACAGCAGTTCGGTCAGGGAGCCCGACATGCTGTATGTGCCGTCCGCGGGCGTGAACATGCCTGCGAAGAAAGCGCGCGACAGGCCGCCGAAGAAGGCGTTGCCCTCGGTGAAGGCCAGCGAGTAGCCGTAGATGAACCACAGCACCAGGCCCAGGGCGAAGGTGCATAGCACTTGCAGCAAGACCGACAGCACATTCTTGCTGCGCACCAGGCCGCCGTAGAACAGCGCCAGGCCCGGCACGGCCATCATCAAGACCAGCAGGGTGGAAACGAGCAACCAGGAGATATCCGCTTTATCCATTATCAGGCTCCAATGCGTCTTTCTTTTTCGTTGCGCTTACAGCGCGGCTTCGCCAGACTCGCCGGTCCGGATGCGGATGACTTGCTCCAGGGGAGCGGTGAATATCTTGCCGTCGCCGATCTTGCCGGTGCGAGCGGCTTGTTCGATGACATCGATGACTTGGTCGACCAGATGGTCGGGCACGGCGGCCTCGACCCGCAGCTTGGGCAGGAAATCGACGGCATATTCGGCGCCGCGGTACAGCTCGGTATGGCCCTTCTGGCGGCCGAAGCCCTTGACTTCGGTAACGGTCAGTCCCTGGACCCCGATACCGGACAGGGCCACCCGCACCTCGTCGAGCTTGAATGGCTTGATGATGGCGATGATGAGTTTCATGGCAATTCCTCTCGTGGTTGCACTCAGGCAAGCCCACTCAAGCAACATCCATGCCATATTTGCGGGGCGCGCGGCGCAGGGCCGCTGGCGGCCTCGCGGCGGTTCGCCGCGGCCCGGCATGCCCCAACACGGTGCCAGCCGGCGTGCACGCAGGCCCCCGAATGGTGCGCGGCACCGTTACGGGGATGAGTGCAACAGAATATTTGCCATGCAAGGTTGTTGTATCGAATTGCAGCGCCGGGGGGCCGGGTCGGCTGCCTGGAACGTGCCTTGGGCAAGGGGCGCCGGCAGGGACGCCGGTCTCCTGCCAGGCTGGCCCTGAAGGCTGAAAAGCGATTCAGCCGGCTGCACATACGTCAAAATTCGCCGCATTTTCGATATAAATGTATCGGCTGGCCTGAAACGCGGCATTACATGCGGCCGCTTGTAGGGAATCCCCGGGTGGGGAAGAATCCAGTCATGCCGTATTTGCGTGCGGCCAGCATCCCCAAGGGTGCGATTGCTTCTGGGAGTCGCCAGATGGCGATTCGGTTTTCTCCTGTGCTTTGAGGCGGTGTCGCGTGCGGCCCGCCCATTTTTTTTGCCACGCGGCGGGTGCGCTTTCAGGTCTACACTGTGGGCATCGAAAAAATGAATGCGAGGATGTCATGAACCGCACGCAATGGCTTGAAGATTTCCAGAAAAACCTGTCCGACCTGATCGCGCGCAGCCCGGCGGCCGACCTGGAACGCAATGTGAAGGCCATGATGGGCCAGGCCTTCACCAAAATGGATCTGATTACCCGCGAAGAATTCGACGTGCAGGCCGAACTGCTGGCGCGGGCGCGCGAACGGGTCGACCAGCTCGATGCCCAGGTGCGCCAGCTGGAAACGCGCGTGGCCGCGCTGGAAAGCAAGCCCTGAAACACCGCGCGCCCGGGGCGCGCGATATTCCGGTCGCACCGGCACGGCCCGGCGCCCGCCGGCTTCTCGCATACTGGCGGCTTGTCCATTCCTGGGGCCGCCATGACTCTCGCCATACTTGCCAGCCGCGCCTTGTGCGGCGCGGATGCGCTGGCCGTGCGGGTTGAAACGCACCTGGGGGCAGGGCTGCCGGCGTTCACGGTGGTGGGCCTGCCCGACACCGAGGTGCGCGAAAGCCGCGAGCGGGTGAGGGCGGCCATTTTCAACAGCGGCTTCGAGTTTCCGAACGGCCGCATTACCGTCAACCTGTCGCCGGCCGACCTGCCCAAGGCGTCGGCGCGCTTCGACTTGCCGATTGCGCTGGGGGTGTTGCTGGCCTCGGGCCAGATCGCCGTGCCCGGCCCGGGCGGCGGCAGCGCGCCGGCGGGCCTGCAAAACCTGGTGCTGGCGGGCGAATTGTCCTTGACCGGCGCGCTGGTGCCGGTGGGCGCGCCGCTGACATTGGCGCTGGCCGTGGCGCGCGAGCAGCCCGAGGCCGCGCTGGTGCTGCCGGCCGGCAGCGCGGCGGTGGCCGCCTGGGTGCCCGGCCTGCGCGTGCTGGCCGCCGCCACGCTGGCCCAGGTGGCGGAGCATCTGGCGGGCGGCGCGCCGCTGGCGCGGGCCGAGCCCGGCGCCTGGCCGCCGGCGGCCCCGCCACCGTGCCTGTCCGACGTGCGCGGCCAGCCCATGGCGCGGCGCGCCCTGGAAATCGCCGCCGCCGGGGCGCACAGCCTGTTGATGGTGGGGCCGCCGGGCGCGGGCAAGAGCATGCTGGCGCAGCGCCTGCCGGGGCTGTTGCCGCCGTTGTCGCGGACCCAGGCGCTCGAGGCGGCCGCCTTGGCCGGCCTGGGCGGCCCGCAGGGCGCGGCGGCAGCCCTGCAGGGCCAGCCGCCGTTTCGCGCGCCCCATCATGGGGCCTCGGCGGCGGCCCTGATCGGCGGCGGAGCGCGGCCGCGGCCGGGCGAGGCCAGCCTGGCGCATCACGGCGTGCTGTTCCTGGACGAACTGCCCGAGTTCGACCGCCGCGCCCTGGAATCATTGCGCGAGCCCCTGGAAACGGGCGCGGTGACCATCGCGCGGGCCCGCCACACGGTTCAGTACCCCGCGCGATTCCAGCTGGTGGCCGCCATGAACCCGTGCCCCTGCGGCTGGCGCGGGCATCCGGCGCGACCCTGCACCTGCACCCCCGACCAGGTGGCGCGCTACACGGGCAAGGTCTCGGGCCCCTTGCTCGACCGCCTGGACCTGGCGATCGAACTGCCCGCCGTCGCGCCGGAAGCGCTGGACGGCCCGCCCGGCGAGCCTTCCGAGGCGGTGCGCGCCCGCGTGGGGGATTGCCGCGAGGTGCAGTTGCGCCGCCAGGGCGAACCCAATGCCGCCCTGAACGGCCCGGCCCTGGATGCCTGCTGCGCCCTGGATGCCGACGGGCGCAGCCTGCTGCAACAGGCCATGCGGCGCCTGCACGGGTCGGCCCGCGCCACCCATCGGGCGCTGCGGGTGGCGCGCACGGTGGCCGACCTGGACCGGCAGGCCCGCATCCAGGCCCGCCACGTGGCCGAGGCCCTGCAGTACCGCTGCACGTTGCGTTGAAGGGCGGCCTGCGACGCAGTGGACAGCAGGCCCGAAATCGCCATATAATCAAGGGCTTTTCCCGGTTCGCCAGGAAAAAAACCAGAAGTGGATCCAGGTACGGCAAGCCTTGTCCCGCGGGCAAGCAGCAAACTGATGTGCTGCCAACGCATGGGGCGAGCACCTGTGGTTCATGTAATTAATCAAACGTAGGAATCATCATGCCCAAGATGAAAACCAAGAAAAGCGCGTCGAAGCGCTTTCAGGTTCGCGGCAGCGGATCCATCAAGCGTGGCCAGGCTTTCAAGCGCCACATCCTGACCAAGAAAACCACCAAGAACAAGCGCCAGCTGCGCGGTTCGGCGGCGGTTCATGAAACCAACGTGGCCTCTGTCAAGGCCATGATGCCTTTCGCTTGATAAAGGAGATCCACTATGCCTCGCGTCAAACGCGGCGTTACCGCCCGTGCTCGTCATAAGAAAGTCATCGCTGCCGCCAAGGGTTACCGTGGCCGCCGCGGCAATGTATTCCGCATCGCCAAGCAGGCGGTCATGCGCGCCGGGCAATACGCCTACCGCGACCGCCGCAACAAGAAGCGCACCTTCCGCGCCCTGTGGATCACCCGCATCAACGCCGCCGTGCGTGAACAGGGCATGAGCTACAGCGTGTTCATCGCCGGCCTGAAGAAGGCCTCGATCGACCTCGACCGCAAGGTGCTGGCCGACCTGGCCGTGCGCGACAAGGCCGGCTTCGCCGCCATCGTGCAGCAGGCCAAGGCAGCGTTGTCCGCCTGACCGCGCCGATCGCATCGCGCATCGCTGCAAACGGGGCTGGTCGGCCCCGTTTGCATTTTGCCGAGGCGCCCCGGGGAAAACAGCCCCTTTGCCCGGGAAGCGCAAGCTGAAGGTGCGGCGTCGGGGCATTGTTTTTAGGCTGTGATTCCATGACTCTATTGGCTGACGACCTGGTTTCCCAGGCCCAAGAACGCTTCGCCGCGGCGCGTGACGCCGTCGCCCTGGAAAACGCCAAGGCGCGCTTCCTGGGCAAAGAGGGCGCGCTGACCATGCTGCTCAAGGGGCTGGCCAAGCTCGGCCCCGAACAGAAGCGCGAAATGGGCGCGCGCATCAACCAGGCCAAGCAGCAAATCGAAGCGCTGCTGAACCAGCGGCGCGCCCAACTGGCCCAGGCCGAGCTCGATGCCCGCCTGGCGGCCGAAACCATCGACGTCACCTTGCCCGGCCGCGGCCGCGCGCCGGCGGGCATCCATCCCGTCGCCCGCAGCTGGGAACGCGTCGAAGAAATTTTCCGCTCTATCGGTTTCGACGTGGCCGACGGCCCCGAAATCGAAAACGACTGGACCAACTTCACCGCGCTGAACAACCCGCTGGATCACCCGGCGCGGTCCATGCAAGACACCTTCTACGTCGACCTGCAAGACGGCGACGGCCTGCCGCTGCTGCTGCGCACGCACACCAGCCCCATGCAGGTGCGCTATGCCCGCATGCACCAGCCGCCCATCAAGGTCATCGCGCCGGGGCGCACGTATCGCGTCGACAGCGACGCCACCCATTCGCCCATGTTCCACCAGGTCGAAGGGCTCTGGATCGCCGAAGACATTTCGTTCGCCGACCTGAAAGGCGTGTACACCGATTTCCTGCGCCGCTTCTTCGAAAGCGACGACCTGGTCGTGCGGTTCCGTCCGTCGTTCTTCCCATTCACCGAGCCCTCGGCCGAAATCGACATGATGTTCACGTCCGGCCCCAATCGCGGGCGCTGGCTGGAAATCTCGGGATCGGGCCAGGTGCATCCGCAGGTGGTGCGCAACTTCGGCCTCGACCCCGAACGCTACATCGGCTTCGCGTTCGGCTCCGGCCTCGAGCGCCTGACCATGCTGCGCTATGGCGTCGACGACCTGCGCCAGTTCTACGAAGGCGACCTGCGCTTTCTGCGCCAGTTCAACGAATAACCGACGGCTGATCATGCAATTTCCCGAATCCTGGCTGCGCGCCCTGGTCAATCCCGACATCCCGACCGACGAACTGGCGCACCGGCTTACCATGGCCGGCCTCGAAGTCGAAGAAACCGCGCCCGCCGCGCCGCCGTTCACGGGCGTGGTGGTGGCGCGCATTACCGCCATCGCCCCGCATCCCGATGCCGACAAACTGCGCGTCTGCCAGGTCGACGACGGTTCCGGCCAGGCGCTGCAGATCGTGTGCGGCGCGCCGAACGCGGCGCAGGGCCTGACGGTGCCGCTGGCGCGCGTGGGGGCCGAACTGCCCGGCGGCATCAAGATCGGCCTGGCCAAGATGCGCGGCGTGCAATCGGCCGGCATGCTGTGCTCGGCGCGCGAACTCGGCCTGTCGCAAGACCACGCCGGCCTGCTCGAACTGCCCGGCAGCCTGCAGCCGGGCCAGTCGCTGCGCGAGGCGCTCGACCTGGACGACACCCTGTTCACCCTGAAGCTCACGCCCAACCGCGCCGACTGCCTGTCGATCCTGGGCGTGGCGCGCGAAGTCGCCGCGCTGACGGGCGCGCCGCTGTCGGTGCCCACCGCGCAGGCGGTGCCTGTCGGCCTCGACGACCGCGTGCCCGTCACGATCCAGGCACCCGACCTGTGCGGCCGCTTCGCCGGCCGCGTCATCCGCGGCGTGAACGCCCGTGCCGCCACGCCGGCCTGGATGAAGGCGCGGCTGGAACGCGCCGGCCAGCGCTCGGTGTCGGCCCTGGTCGATATTTCCAACTACGTCATGCTCGAGCTGGGGCGCCCGTCGCACGTGTTCGACCTCGACAAGATCCGCGGCGGCATCGAGGTGCGCTGGGCGCGCGATGGCGAAAGCCTGGAACTGCTCAACGGCCAGACCGTCGAGCTCAACAGCAAGGTCGGCGTCGTGGTGGCGGGCGACCAGGTCGAAAGCCTGGCCGGCATCATGGGCGGCGAAGCCACCGCGGTCACGCTGGATACCGCCAACATTTACGTCGAGGCGGCTTTCTGGTGGCCCGAGGCCATCGCCGGCCGCGCGCGGCGCTACAAGTTCAGCTCCGAGGCCAGCCACCGCTTCGAGCGCGGGGTCGACTACGCCAGCATCCCCGAGCACCTGGAATTCATCTCGCGCCTGATCATCGATATCTGTGGCGGCCAGGCCGGCCCCATCGACGACCAGGTCGCCGGCCTGCCGCGCCGCGAGCCGGTACGCATGCGCCTGGCGCGCTGCCACCGCGTGCTGGGCGTGCCGGTGCCGCAGGCCGAAGTGGCGCAGATCTTCAGCCGCCTGGGCCTGGCGTATCAAGTCCAGGGCGACGACTTCATCGTCGAGCCGCCTTCGTATCGCTTCGACCTGTCGATCGAGGAAGACCTCATCGAAGAGGTCGCGCGCATCTACGGTTTCGAGCGCCTGCCCGACGTGCCGCCGGTGGCGCGCGCGCAGATGTTCTCGCAGCCCGAACAGCGGCGCGGCCCGCACGCGCTGCGCCGCCTGGCCGCTGCGCAAGACTACCAAGAGGTCGTCAACTACAGCTTCGTCGAAGCCGACTGGGAACGCGACTACGCCGGCAACGAACAGCCGGTGCGCTTGCTCAACCCCATCGCCAGCCACCTTTCGGTCATGCGTTCCAGTCTGATCGCCGGCCTGGTGGCCAATATCCGCTACAACGCCAACCGCAAGCAGGCGCGCGTGCGCGTGTTCGAACTCGGTCGCGTGTTCCTGCGCGACGCGGCCCAGCAAGACGGGCCGCTCGAAGTGGCGGGCGTGCGCCAGCCGCTGCGCCTGGCGGGCGCGGCATGGGGCCCCGCGCTGGAAGAGCAGTGGGGCGTGCCGGCCCGCGGCGTGGATTTCTACGACGTCAAGATGGACGTGCAGGCGCTGTTCGGCGCGCGCGCGGCGCAACTGCGCTTCCAGGCCGCCGCGCACCCCGCGCTGCATCCGGGCCGCAGCGCCCGCATCGAACTCGACGGACAGCCGGTCGGCTGGATCGGCGAATTGCATCCGCGCTGGGCGCAGCAGGCCGACCTGCAGCACGCCCCGGTGGTGTTCGAACTCGATGCCCAGGTGCTGTCGCAGGGGCGCCTGCCGCAGGTGCGCGAACTGTCGCGCCAGCCGGTCGTGGTGCGCGACCTGGCCCTGTGGGTCGATCTGTCCGTCAGCGCGCAGGCTATGCTGGACACGGTGGCCGCCACCGTCGCGGCCGATCCCGAGCTGTCGGTCGTGCAAGAAACCCGCCTGTTCGACGTGTGGCGCGACCGTCCGCACGAGGGCCGGCCGGTTACCGAAAAAAGCCTTGCCTTCCGTTTCTGGCTACAGGACACTGAGGTCACGCTGGACGAAGCCCGCGTCGCCG
The DNA here is from genome assembly GCA_017745595.1 of Bordetella petrii. GTDB lineage: Bacteria > Pseudomonadota > Gammaproteobacteria > Burkholderiales > Burkholderiaceae_B > Bordetella_A > Bordetella_A petrii_C. Next base: position 12,249 of record WMBV01000017.1, on the reverse strand, counting down.
ACTGCCTGGCCCGCATCAACCAGGCGCTGGTCAGTGCCCACGGCGCGCGCCAGCGTACTTGAACCATGGGGACCCCTATGCTTGCAGAGCCGCGTACCCTGACCAAGGCCGAACTCGCCGAGTTGCTGTTTGAGCGAGTCGGCCTGAACAAGCGCGAAGCCAAAGACATCGTCGACACCTTTTTCGAGGAAATCCGCGACGCGCTGGCGCGTGGCGACGCGGTGAAGCTGTCGGGCTTCGGCAATTTCCAGGTGCGCAACAAGCCGCCGCGTCCCGGGCGCAATCCCAAAACGGGCGAGACCATTCCCATCGCGGCGCGGCGCGTGGTCACCTTTCACGCCAGCCAAAAGCTGAAAAGCGTGGTCGAGCAAGCCGAACCGGCCGAGGATGCGGACAACGCCGGGGAGTGATACGCTTTGTCGGCAATTGTTATCGTCGCTTGGTGCACCACGGCATAAAATCCTGACATGACACGTTCCGAATCCACTGTTGCGCTTCCGCCCATTCCCGCCAAACGCTATTTCACCATTGGCGAAGTCAGCGACCTGTGCGGCGTCAAACCGCATGTGCTGCGCTACTGGGAACAAGAATTCACGCAGCTCAAGCCGGTGAAGCGGCGCGGCAACCGCCGCTATTACCAGCATCATGAAGTCCTGCTCATCCGCCGCATCCGCTCGCTGCTGTACGAGCAGGGCTTTACCATCAGCGGCGCGCGCAACCGGCTGGGCGACGCGCGCGACACGCCCCACGACCAGGACGCCGCCGTGCGCCTGACCGGCGCCGAACTGCAAGCCTTGCGGGCCGAATTGAACAACGTATCGGCCATGCTGGGCGAAGCCCTGGGCACCCCGCCGGCGGCCAACGGCGAGCCATAAAAATCTGCTGTCTCAGCAAAAAAACCTGCCCCCTCCGGTGCAGGTTTTTTTTTGTTCTGATATACTCTTTTTCTTTCGGGGCGTAGCGCAGCCTGGTAGCGCACTTGCATGGGGTGCAAGGGGTCGCGAGTTCGAATCCCGCCGTCCCGACCAGTAGTATTAAGGCCGTTAGTGATAGTAATCACTAACGGCCTTTTCGTTTTGCCTTTTCTTTTTGCGAGCCGCCGCGGTGCAGTAAGATCGATTGCAAGGAGGCGCTGGCCGATGAACAAGGGACTGATACGCGGGTCGCTCGATAAGTATTTTCCGGCAGGGATACAGCCCGCCTGCCCAAAATGCGGCTATCAGGGATTCATTGCGCTGCACTACGACGCCGTGGTGAACGCGGACAAGGCGATTGCCATCATTGCTTGCGCATCGGCAGGGTGTCATACCGTGATCGGCGTGCTGCCGGCCAGCGAGGTATGGGATGAATATAGCCCCGGGGACGAATAGCCGCGCAAGCCGCGCGACCTTCTGAAGGTTTGTGCGCGTCGCCGTAATCCTCTAGGAAAACCGGCAAGCTTTGATTCCGCGCAGGTCGTTTCACGCCCAGGCGCCGCACACTGGCGCCCATGACTTTTCCATATCCGTCCTCAGAACCCCCCCGTGCCGGCGTCGCCGCGAAAGAAGGCACGCCCGGGCTGGGCGAAACGCCGCGGCAACGCCGCCCGTTTCCCGTGCCGCGCGGCCGGTTTGCCTGGATAACCGGCGTGATCAGCATCGTTCTTCTTGGCGCCAGCACGCTGTTCTGGTGCCTGCTGCTGTTTCCTGTGGCGCTGCTCAAGCTGATGCTGCCGTTCCCGGCGGTCAGGCGGCGGGTCGATCCGGTGCTCAACGCCATTGCCACCGCCTGGGTCTGCGGCAACGCCGGCTGGTTCGAACGGATTCAGCGCGCCCCGTGGGATATCCAGGGCCATGCCGGGCTGCGCTATGCGGACTGGTATCTGGTCAACTGCAATCACCAGTCGTGGGTCGATATTTTCGTGCTGCAGCAGGCGCTGAACCGGCGTATTCCCTTGCTGAAGTTCTTCCTGAAGCGCCAACTGATCTACGTGCCGGTGATCGGCCTGGCCTGGTGGGCGCTCGATTTTCCCTTCATGAAGCGCCACGGCAAGGCCGAACTGCGCCGCAACCCGGCCTTGGGGCGCGAAGACCAAGAGGCGGCGCGGCGCGCGTGCGCGAAGTTCTCGCTGGTGCCCACCAGCGTGATGATTTTCGTGGAAGGCACGCGTTTTTCCGAGGCCAAGCGCGCCGCGCAGTCTTCGCCGTACCGCCATCTGCTCAAGCCCAAGGCGGGCGGCCTGGCGGTGGCATTGAACGCGATGGGCAAGCGCTTTCGCTCGATGATAGACGCCACCATTGCCTATCCGGAAGGCATCCCCCGCTTCTGGGACATGGCATGCGGCCGGGTCGGCCCGGTAGCGGTGCGCATTCGGCAGTTGCCGGTGCCGCCCGAATTCTGCGACGCGGACTACACCCGGGACAAGGCCTTCCGCACGGAATTCCACCACTGGCTGGGGCAGCAGTGGCAAGCCAAAGACGAAGAGATCGACAGGCTGATGGCGCGCGGCCCGGGCTGAAGCCCGGGCAGGTGCCGGCGCGGCGATTCGCGAACCGTTTGCCCTGCCGGGTTCAACCCAGGGCCTGCCGGGCGAGCCGCGCCATGGCCAGCGCTTTGTCGGCCTCTGCGCGCTCGCCGTCCTCAAGAAACCAGGCGGCCGACAGCCCGGCATGGGCCATTACCCATTGCAGCAGGCGGCGGCGTTCCAGGCCGGCGGCGCCGACGACCAGGTCGAGTTGCCGCGCAAAGCGTGCCGGGTCGCTGCGGGTTGCCAGGTCGGGGTTGCACAGTACGTTGACGTAGTCGTAGCAACGTTCACCGGTTACGCGCTTGGGGTCGATCGCCAGCCAGCCGCGCGCGCCGAAATCCAGGATGTTGCCGTGGTGCGCATCGCCGTGCAGCACCACATGCTCGCGTTGCGAGGACAGCAGCGCATCCGCCACCGCGGCGCATTCGGCCATCAGGCCGCCTTCGCGCCGCGCCAGGGCCGCCAGCGATTCGAAGAAGCGGGCCAGCGGCAGCAATTGCCGGGGCGGCGGCACGGGCCGCCGGGCATGCAGCCGGGCAATGACGCGGCAGACTATGCGCGTGGCCGCGTCGTCCTGGCCCTCCAGGGCCATGTCCAGCAGGCGGCCCGGGCCGGTGGCACGCTCCATCAGCAGTACCCCGGCGCCTTCGTCGAACGCATAGATGCGCGCCGCGCCATCGCCATCCCACCAGCGCATCACGTGCCCGCCGAGGCGCTCGTCGATGTGCCGCGCGATCTTGATCATCGCGGGGCGGCCGTCCGGGCGGCCGTCGAGGCGGACCGGCAGCAGGTGGCTGGCACGGGTGGCGAACGGTTCGCCATCGGGCCGCGCATTCCAGCTCCGGAGGTAGGCATCGAACAGGCGCAGGTCGGTCATGCGGGCTGAAAGGGTGGGGCTCGCCGCCCCTGGCGGGCCGCCGCCGGGGCGGGGCAGCGGGAGCCTGCCAAGTCATCGAAAATTGAAGGGTGAAAGCAAAGCGTGCAAGCAAGCGGCCAGCTGGAAACATTGGGCCCCGAGCCTTTGTTATGCTTGAAGGCATAAGCATCAAGCACCCGGAGCCCCAGCATCATGCAAATCCATCGTTTGGCGTCGCGACTCTTGCCCGCGGTCCTGTGCGCGCTGGTTGCCGCATGCGCCAATGAGGGGCCGCCCCGGCCTTCCGAGCCGCCAATTCAGGCGCCGCCTCCGCCCGACTATACCGCGCCGCAATCCGATACCGTTCCGGTCCCCGCCCCGGCGTCGAACCCCCGCCTGACGATTCAGTCCGGCGAGGGCGAAAGATTGAACTTGCCGTGGTTCATCAGGGACGCCCAGAACTGGATCAACCGGTGATCTTTTTTCCGGCTTGCCGGCTGGAACCGTTGCGCGGCATTGCCGCAAGGGCCGCGGCGCCCTAAGGCTTGACGGCGACTTTCAGCACGTTGTCGCGCTGGTTCGCAAAAAGCTCGTAGGCGGCCACGATGTCGTCGAGCGGGTAATGGTGGGTGACGAGCAGGCCCAGGTCGACCCGGCCCGATTCGACCACGTTCAGCAGGCGCCGCATGCGTTCTTTGCCGCCGGGGCACAAGGCCGTGACGATTTTGTGGTCGCCCAGGCCCGCCGCGAACGCCTCGATCGGGATGCGCAGGTCTTCCGAGTACACCCCCAGGCTGGACAACGTGCCGCCCGGCTTCAGGATGCGCAGGGCCGATTCGAATGTCGATTGGGTGCCCAGCGCTTCGATGGCGGCATCGACGCCGCGTCCGCGCGTCAGCGACATGATTTCTTGCACCACGTCGCAGTTCTTGAAATTCAAGGTCACGTCGGCGCCCATTTGCCGGGCGATATCCAGCCGGTGATCGTTGCCGTCGATGGCAATGATGGTGGTGGCGCCGGAAAGGCGCGCGCCGGCCGTCGCGCACAAGCCGATGGGCCCTTGGGCAAAGACCGCCACGGTGTCGCCGATGCGGATGCCGGCGTTTTCGGCGCCCTTGAAACCCGTGGACATGATGTCGGGGCACATCAGGACTTGTTCGTCGGTGAGCCCGTCGGGAACCGGCGCAAGGTTGGCCTGTGCGTCGGGCACCAGCACGTATTCCGCCTGCGTGCCATCGATGATATTGCCGAAGCGCCAGCCGGCCGTGGCCTTGTAGCCGTGGCAACCGCAAAGCCCGCGTGGAATCAGATAGCTGCCGTCTTGCGACGCCAGGCCGTCTTGGGCCGCATACGAATTGAAGTTGGGGCAGATGGCGCCGGCGATGACCCGCTGCCCCTCTTGGTAACCCACTACCGCGCTGCCCAGTTTTTCGATGATGCCGACCGGCTCGTGGCCGACCGTGAGGCCGGCCTCGACCGGATATTCGCCCTTCAGGATGTGGATGTCGGTGCCGCAGATCGTGGTGGTGGTGATGCGCAGCAGGGCATCGTTCGGGCCCACGTCCGGGATAGGCTTGTCGGCCAGTTCGATACGGCCGGGCTGGACGAATATCGCGGCTTTCATCATGGCTGTCATGATCGGTCTCCTGGGGTCAAAAAAACATCAGACTCCGTGGCGAGCGTATCGACAAGCCCATGGCGAAAAGAGGCGCGACGCCCGTTTGATCCCGGCTAAAAAAAACCGCGGAATGTGCCGTCCATCTTAATGCGCAAGCCTGATCGAGGCGAAATATTCTTGTTAAGTGGTGCGTCCGGTGGCGGGAGTGGCCAGGTACGATTGCACCGCTTCAACCGATGGGCCGACCTGGTGCACGGCTTCTTGCAGTTGTTCGACCGTCACGCCGAATTTCTCGCTCCAGTAGCGGCATTCCCAGTCTTCATTGATGTTGACGCGCGTGCGGTCGCGCGGGCCGCGTTCATTCAGGTTGTCGCTCATGGCAGGCTCCTCGGGGTCGATTGGCCCCGACGGGCAGCAAGCCACGTGCCTCGCGCTGTTACATCAGGTAAGGGTAATTCCGTCCTAACGCGCGGCGGCAACTGCACTACAGTGTGTCGCGTCGCGATGTTTTTCGCGGTGTAACCACCAAGGAGATAACGATATGTCCAATAGCCCTATGAAGGCCTGGAGCGATTACAAACCGAGCAAAACCATCTGGCTATGGTCATGCGTGGGCGCGGCCGTCGTGACCATGATCGTCGGCTTCACGGCGGGCGGCTGGGTCACCGGCAGCACGGCGGCGAAGCAGGCCGAGGCCTCGACCAACGCGGCGGTGGCGCAATTGGCCGCCGGCATCTGCGCGCACCGCTTCATGGCCGCGCCGGATGCACAAGCGGCGCTGGCGGCGCTGCAAAGCGCCGATTCGTGGAAGCGCGACGGCATGATCGAAAAAGGCGGCTGGGTGACCTTCGCCGATGCCAAGGCACCCGTCGACGGCGCGGCGGATCTGTGCGCCACCAAGCTGATGGAGTCGTCGGCCAAGACGACCTCGGCCATGCCGCGCACCGCGGGCGCCTCTTGATCGGTCGGCGGCAGGCGGCAGCTGCCTGAGTCGTCAGCAGGTGTCTGACTCCCGAAGGGTGTCAGACACCTTGCAGGGAGGCCGCCCGCGGTCAGTACGGCCCGCCGTTCTTTGCCGGCGCGGCAGGGGATGCGTTCTTGAAATCGCTGGCGAGTTTTTCGGTGGCGCGGGCCAGCAGCGAGGCGTCGACCCCCACCGCCACGAAGGTGGCGCCCAGCGCCAGGTAGTGGCGCGCCTGCGCGGGATCGGCATGCAGAATGCCGGCGGCCTTGCCGGCGCGCACGATGCGCACGATGGCGTCGTCGATGGCGGCGCGTACTTCGGGATGGCCCGCATTGCCCAGATGCCCCATGCTGGCCGACAGGTCGGCCGGGCCGATGAACACGCCATCCACGCCTTCCACCGCCAGGATTTCGTCGAGCGCCTGCACGCCTTGCGGCGTTTCGATTTGCACCAGCAGGCACATTTCGTCGTTGGCGCGTTGCACGTAATCGGGGATGCGGTTCCAGCGCGACGAGCGGGCCAGGGCGCTGCCCAGGCCGCGTATGCCGGCGGGGGGATAGCGCATGGCCGATACGGCGGCCGCGGCTTCGGCGGCGGACTGGATCATGGGCACCAGCAAAGTCTGCGCGCCGGCATCGAGCAGCTGCTTGATCTGAACGAAATCGTTCCAGGGCGGGCGCACCACCGGCGCGACCGGATAGGCGGCTACCGCCTGCAATTGCCCCAGCACCGTTTGCAGGGTGTTGGGGGCGTGTTCGCCATCGATGAGCAGCCAGTCGAAGCCGGCGCCCGCGCAGATTTCGGCGGTGTAGGGGCTGGCCAGGCCGGCCCACAGGCCGATCTGCGGTTGCCCGGCGCGCAGCGCGCGCTTGAATTGATTGGTCAGGATATCCATGGTGGCGAGGCTTATACGAATCGGCAGTTGACGGTACCCAGCGTGCCGTAGTCCACCGCGAAGGTGTCGCCCGGCTGGGCAAATACGGGGCGCGTGAACGAGCCCGACAAAATCACTTGGCCGGGCTCGAGCGTGACGCCGCGCGGCCCCAGCTTGTTGGCCAGCCACACGACGCCGTTGGCGGGGTGGTTGAGCACGCCGGCGGCCAGGCCGGTTTCTTCGACCACCGCGTTGCGCGACAGGATGGCGCCCACCCAGCGCAGGTCGAGTTCATGAATGCGTACCGGACGTCCGCCCAGCACCACGCCCGCGTTGGCGGCGTTGTCGGCGATGGTGTCGAAGACTTTGCGCGGCCGCTTGGTGTCGGGGTCGATCTGGTGCGAGCGGGCATCGATGATTTCGAGCGCGGGCACTACGTAGTCGACCGCGTTGTACACATCGGTAAGGGTGACGCCGGGGCCGCGCAGCGGCCGCGCCAGGATGAAGGCCAGTTCGACTTCCAGGCGCGGCACGATGAAACGGTCGGCGGGGATATCGCCTTCGCCGAAAAACATGTCGTCGAGCAGGGTGCCGTAATCGGGCTCGTCGATTTGCGAGGCCTGTTGCATGGCACGCGAAGTCAGGCCGATTTTATGGCCCTTGATGCTGCGGCCTTCGGCGATTTTCAGGTCCAGCCAATGGCGCTGCACGGCATAGGCGTCGTCGATGGTGATGCCGGGGTGGTCGAGCGAAATCTGGCGGATCTGGGTACGGCTGCGTTCGGCCTGATGCAGGCGGGCGGCCAGGGCCTCAATGGTGGCGGCGTCGAGCATGAGAGGGGTTTTGGGCTATGTAGTTAATACATTAACTATTATGCGGAAAGCGTCCCGCGCTGGCAAGCCGCGGGCCGCCGGGCGGGGCGGTTCATGCGACAGAAAAACTAGGCCGGCGGGCTGCGCTTGATCTGTGCGATGGCGGCGTCGATGTCCCGGTATAGCTGTTCCAGGCGGTCTTTGCCGACGGACGCTTCCAGTTGCTCGTAGCACTGGTCGACCTTCGGACGCAGTTGCTCGATCAGTGTGCGTGCTTTCGGGGTCAGCCGGATGTCCTGGCGCCGCTGGTCGGCGCTGGAGCGCGCCCGTTCGATCAGGCCGGCCTGTTCCATGCCCAGCAGCATGCGCGTCAGGCTGGGGCGCAGAATCTGGCACTGCGCGGCGATCTGGTTGGGTTCCAGGGGTTCCCGTTCGCTGAGCGTGCGCAGGACGCGCCATTGCTGCTCGGTGACGCCGGCGCGGTTCAGGATGGGCCGGAAATACGCCATCAGCGTTTCGCGCGCATGCAGCAACAGGTGGGGCAGGTTGCGATGTTGGAACTGGCTCATGCGCGGCATGTTACCAAGACTGACCCCGGCGGCCGGTCGCGGGCGGGGTGGATGCCGTCCGGCGCAGGGCGGGGCAGGTGTCTGACTCCCGCAGGGTGTCAGACACCGCAGAGTCGAAGACCGCCCGCCCACCCCGGTGTCTGACACCCTGCGGGAGTCAGACACCTGATTGAGACACCTGATTGTCCTGATTGTGTCGGTTGGAAGGCGTCCGGCGCCCAAATGAAGAGCGCCCCAGCTCGGGACGAGTGTGGGGCGCTCTTGCCAAGCTTCGCACGCATGGGTGTCAGAATGCCCGGCGCTTTCAATGTAGTGCGGCTTTTTTTTCGATGCAAGCAGAAAATCGTTTCAGGCGTTACGATCCGCGCCTGTAGCCGTTTTTGGCGGGGAACCGATTTGTCCTTCGATAGCGCGCTGGTCCTGATCGTCGCGGGCGCCGCCGCGGCGGGGTTCGTGCAAGGCCTGGCCGGCTTCGGCTTCGGGATGGTGGCCATGTCGTTCTGGGCCTGGACGCTGGACCCGCGCCTGGCCGCGGTGCTGGCGGTGACCTGCGCGTTGGCGGGCCAGATACTGGCGGCCGTTACGGTGCGGCGCGGTTTCGACGCCCGGCGCCTGCTGCCCTTCGTGGCCGGCGGGCTGGCGGGCATACCCGTGGGGGTCGCGGTGCTGCCGTTGCTGGATCCGGCCCTGTTCAAGGCCTTGATAGGCGGCTTTCTGGCGACCTGGTGTCCATTCATGCTGGCGGCCGCGCGCCTGCCGCGCCTGACCCGGGGAGGGCGCCTGGCGGATGCCGGCGTCGGCATGCTGGGCGGCGTCATGGGCGGCGTGGGCGGTTTTACCGGCGTGCTGCCTACGCTGTGGTGCACGTTGCGCGGATTCGAAAAAGACGTGCAACGTTCGATCATCCAGAACTTCAACCTGGCCATGCTGGCGGCGACGCTGGTGTCGTATGTGCTGGGTGGCGTTATCACGCGAGCGATGGCGCCGTCGCTGGCGGTGGCCATTCCGGCCATGTTGCTGCCCGGATGGCTGGGCGCGCGGGCTTACCTGGGCATCAGCGACGCAATGTTTCGCAAGATTGTGCTAGGTATGTTGACGATATCGGGGCTGGCCTTGCTGGCCTCGTCGCTGCCCGCGCTGCTGCGCTGAGCCGGCCGATCACGGGCATGGCGCATGCTATCGTAGAGGCAGCTTTTTTCAAATCCTGAACACGACCATGGCGGGCATGAAGATTCAACAGGGCGAACTCGCCCACTGGCTGCAGGTTGTCGCCGACGGCGACGAATCCGGCGTGCCGGCTGAACAAATCCCCGCCCACGTGGCCGACGGCTTGTTGATCCTGCGCTGCGTGCGCGAGGCCGGGCAGGGGCGCTTGGCGCTCACCGACAAGGGCCGCCTGGCCCTGCGCATGGAATCGCCCGGCGCCATTCACCTGGGTTAGCACCACGGGTCGTTCCATTGCGGCGCCTAGGGGTTGCGAGGGGTATCGTCGCCCGCGCGGCCCCGGTAAGATGAACTTGCGTGCCGCTCGCGAGTCCAACCAACATGCGGACCTCACTACTGGACCCCGCCAGCGCCACGCGTGGATTCACGCGTTTAGGTAACCGACTGGGAGGAAGCCATGCAGCATCATGACCAGGAAGTACTGATCGACGTATCCACAGCGGCCATGGATACCGGCGGATACGGCGTACTGCTGACGGTAACGGCCGAAGGGGGCACCGAAGTCGATGCCGCCTTTTCGTACCTGGGCGATTGCGCGTCGTTGCACGAGGCACGCGATCGCGCGGAAATCTTCGCCCAGAACTGGGTAGAAGAAAACATCTTCCGCTAATAGCGTTCCAGGCGGAAAACCTTGCAGGTCGCGCGCGCCCATGACGCTGAACCGACGCCTGGCCCGGCTGTGGGACGAATCCGGGTTATCGTCGCTGCTTCGTTATTTCAGGCGCGCGCCTCCCGCGCGCCACGCACCGATGGCCGCACCTGCCTCACCTGAACTTTCTCTTGTCATCCAGGGCTTGCGCCGGCATTTCGACGACGTGATCCTGCCGCTCTGGATGGGCGCGGGCTTCAACGAACAACTGGGCCTGCCGTATGAGTCGTTGGCGGGCGACAGCGGCTTGCCGATGACGCCGCGCCGCTATCGCGCCATGGCGTGCGCGCGCCAGCTGTATATCTATGCCACGGCGCCCGGGCCCGCCCATGCGCGCCATGCCGACCGGCTGTTCGAATCGCTGCTGCGGCATTTTCGCGATGCGCGGCATGGCGGCTGGCACTACAGCGTCGATGCCGAGGGCCGGCCGCTCGACGACACGCAAGACCTGTACACGCATGCTTTCATCATCTACGCGTGTGCGGCGTATTTCGAGCGCTCGCGCAATGCCGAGGCGCGCCATGCGTTGTTGCACACCGCGGAACAGGCCGAGGCGCGCCTGCGCCGCCCCGATGGTCTGTACCACGCCGCGCTGTCGGCCGATTGGCGGCAGATTGGCCAGGGGCCGGCGCAAAACCCCATGATGCACCTGACCGAAGCCTATCTGGCCGCCGCCCGGGTGGCCGAGCCCGCGTGGTTCGCCCAGAACCTGCGCGGCATCGCGCAGGCGGTGGCCGATACCTTTTTGCACGCGCCCAGCCAATGCATTGCCGAAGCGCCGCTCGGCACGCCCGACAATCGCATCGAGCCCGGCCACCAGTTCGAGTGGTATGCGCTGCTCGATAGCGCGCCGGCGGTGTTCGCGGGGCTGGAACTGGCGCTGGCCGCGCCGCGCGGCTGCGATTGGGCGCGCCGGCACGGCGTCGACGGCGCGACGCATGGCGTGGCCGCCGCCCTGCACGAAACCGGGCAGGTGCGCGATGCCACGCAACGCATCTGGGCGCAGACCGAATACGCGCGCTACCTGGCCGTCAGCGGCGCCAGGGCGGCCCTGGCCGAGCAACTGGCCGCGTTGCGGCAACGCTTTTTAAGCGCTATCGGCTGGCGCGAATGCCTGGCTGCCGACGGCGCGTTGGCGCGCGCCGACATGCCCTCGAGCACGCCTTACCACCTGGCGACCTGCTATGCCGCCCTGCCAGCTTCTTGAGTGCGCCCGCGCAAACAACAATTGACCAATTCCTTTACAATTTGGTAATTGTTGTTTAGAGGTCGCTATGAGCATCATGTGTACGGGGTGCCAGGCCATTGCGCCGGGCGTGCCAGGGACCGAGCCCCATCCCGGATTGGGGCACCAGGGGTTCGTCCATTCCAGTCAAAGAGGCCGCGAGGGCTGCCGCGAAGACCATTTTCGCTGCCTCGAGTGCGGCGCCAAATGGCTGCGCGAAACCGACAAATGGGGCATCGACCAGGGCTTCAAGCTGGCGCCGTAGGCGCCGCGCCGATGCCGCCCGCGGGCAGCGGTTGCAGCCGCGGGCCGGGCTGCCAGTACACCGCGCCGTCGCGTTCGTGCACCTGCAAAGGCGTCAGCCGGCCATTCTTGCACGGCCCGCCCACGCACAGGCCGGTATCGGGCCGGTACGTGGCGCCGTGGCGGGCGCACATCAGCAGGTCGCCCGCGCGCGTGAAAAAACTGTTTTCCCAGTCGAGCTCGACGCCGATGTGCGCGCAGCGGTTCACATAGCCGTACACGCGCCCCTGGTATCGGATGAAAAACACGGTGACGCGGCCGGCGCCGTCGGTGGCCGCCAGCTTGACGCCGAGGCCGCCGTCGACCAGCGCGCCGCTGTCGCAGACGCGTACGGGCGGGGAAAGGGCGGAATCTGGCATGCTGGGACGCGTGGCGATGAAAGGAAGCGATGTTCGGGCATGAGGCCGGCCCGTGTCAAACAGCGCCGCGGCGGGTGTGCGCCGAGGCCTCGCGCCAGGTGTCTGACACCCGCAGGGTGTCAGACACCGAAGTGTGCGCGGCCATCTCCCTATGGCGGTGTCTGACACCCTTGTATGCTTCGATTATGTCCGAAGTTGGACATAAAGCTGCTGTGTACAGCCCGTCCTCCCACAGAGTTAACAACTCGTCCCGCAGCATAGGGGCGTGCACAGTCAGCGTTTGTTGGTAA
>WMBV01000016.1 GCA_017745595.1 Bordetella petrii | reverse complement strand
AAGGCGCTGCCGCATGCGCGAACCGTTGATGATTACGAAGCGCTGCTGCCCTGGAAGATTGCGTCGGCTACCGCGCCGCGCTGATACGCTGAAAATACTGATCGAGCGGTGTTGAATGACCGCTTACATTCCGGCCCTGGGCACCACTCAAAAATCCCTAGTATTTACAAGCATCTAGCGCGATTTTCCGGTGACAAATATTCGCAGACCAGCTCCGGCAGGGTGAGGCGAAATCGTGGGCTCACGCCAGCGGAAAATAAATGTCTGTTCGCCGCCGTAGATTCGTACTCGAACCCGATGGTCAACTGGATCGTTCGCATTGCTTTGGGAACTTGAATGCGGCTATCGAAATCGCCGCATAATCAAGACTACCCAGCCCTACAAAACCGGCGGATACTCCCCCGCGTATCCCAGCACCCGCGAGATCTCCTCCCCGGCTTTGTGCACCAGCTCCGCGAACTTCTTCGACTGCCGGATTCCGCGGGTACTGGGTGCCGTAATCGATATCCCCGCGCGCACGGACATGCCCGAGTCTACGATCGGCGCCGCGACCGAATAAACACCTTCGAACATGCCGTCTATGCTGACGGCCACGCCGTTCGCCCGGACTTCCCGTATACGACGCTTCAGGTCGGCCACGCTGCCTATCGTTTTTGGTGCGAACTGCTGGAACTGAACGGTGCTTAGGTAATGCTTCAGCACATCATCCGGCATATGGGCAATCACCGCTTGCCCGCTGGCCGAGGTATACAGTGGCTTCGTTGTGCCCGCCGCCACGCTAAAGCGCAACGGGTTGGTTGCTTCAATGACTTCACGGTAGACCACATCGTAGCCATCGTCGCTTTGCACACCGATGATGATGGTTTCCTGGCACTGCTCGAACAGCCATTCCATGGCGGGCCGCGCACAGTTGGGAAATACCAGGTTCTGGACGATTGCACTGCCCAGTTTTAGCGCTTCTGAGCCTAGGTGGTGCGCGCCCCCGATGGATGTGACGTAGCCGCCCGCCTCTAGCGACCGCAACAATCGAAATACACTGGTCTTGGGCAATTGCAGTCGAGTCGCCAATTGCACCAGAGTCAGCCCGCCGGGAATACTGGCTAACTCACGTAATACTTGCACGGTCCGCAGCGGCGAACGAGGACCCGCGTCCACCTCTTGGGCAGACTTGTCGGAATCGATGTCGGCAATATGCATGAAAGCCAAATGTTGTGAGTTAAGTCGAAGATCGTAGCATTGTGGACGATCCCAATACGGCTGTTGCGTGGCTGGCCAGGAAGTCGCGGCAAGGGGTCGCCGTCTTCAGTTCGCATCGATTAGTGCCAGAAACGTAGCGCGGTCATGCAGGCTCCATTTATGGGTACAGCGCGGCCAGCCAGTCGTGCAAGGTGGTGCCGGCATCGTGGGTCGATGCGGCTAACATAGCCTCGGCCATGGCGCGCCCCGCACCGGCGGCCTGCCCGCCATGGGCTAGACGGCGCTCGAACAGCGCGATGCTGGTCGCGTCGTCATGGTGCAGCATCGACGTGCCCGCATCGCGCGCGTCGCTGGCAATTTCCCGGCCATTGCTTAAGGTAACGACCACCGTGGCGTCGGTAGTGTTTCCCTGGTCATCGGGCTGGATGTGTACCAAGGGCACCAGCCGCAAAATCGCGGGGTCATTTCGGCGCGCAAAGGGTATGTCGTAGTCCAGTTCGCCATGGACCAGCATGGCCGCGACACCAAACGCCATGCTCGCTACCGCCTGGGTCACGCGGTCGTACGGCCCGCGGTACGCCGTGCCGGGGTATTCGGTGAAATGCCGCCATATCGTGATGTCGATCCGCGCCACGCTGCCCACGTCCAAGCCCTGGTCATGTATGCGCTTGGCGGCGATCACCGCCGACATGTTGTCGCCCAGCGTGGCCCAGGGCTTGGCGACCACGCCCAGGATGCCATCGGCGGCCGGCGGAGTTTGCCACGCCAAGGGTTCGCGATCCAGTCCGGCCAGCGCTGCCAGCAAGCCCCGGGGCCCCTCCAGCCCGGCCGGTGCGCCCTTCACGCCACGTTGTGCCAGTTGGGCGGCCAACAAGCCGCCGGTGGCGGCTCGGGCATTCTGGATACGCCATTCGTCGGACCCGCAACGCACGGGTTCCAGTGTGCCGCCGCAGGTGCTGGCCGCAATACCGATGGCGTTTATTGCCTGGTCGCGGTCCAGCTCGAGCAATACGGCTGCGGTGGCTGTGGCGGCTACCGCGCCCAGCACCGGGCTGGCACGCAAGCCGCGGTCGATGATGGCGCGCCCGACCTGGCCGGCGGCGCCCAGCCATACCAGGCTGTTGTAGCCGGCGACCACGGCGCGCAGCGTCTGGGCCAGCGTGGCGCCGCGGGCGTCAGCTAGCGTCACGGCCATCGGCACGATCAATGACCCGGGATGAGTCCAGGATGCATAGTCGGTATCGTCATGGAACTGGGCATGCACGGCCACCGCATTGACCAATGCCGCATCGGCCAGCGACGCCTGGCGGCCGTCGGCCCAGATACGGGCGTGGCGAACCGACGACAAGCTGGCCGGCGGTGCCTTGCCCACAATGTCCGACACGGCCTGGACCGTGGCTTCCTGGCTGGCCATCAGCCCGACGCCGATCGCATCCAGCATGCAGTACGCGGCCTTGCGCAGGGTGGCCGCCGGCAACGGCGTGCGGCCAGCACTCGCCACATAATCGCCCAACATTGCGGTAGCGCCCATGTCAGCCTCCGTGCTGCAGGGCCCGAGCGCTGGCGCGCCCGGCGATCCAGCCCAGCCCGATGGCATGCAGCAGGCCGCTGCCGGACGCGTAGCCTTTACCCCCCTGTTTTCCCGAGATGCCGGCCACCGCGCCGCCGGCGGCATACAGATTCGGAATGGGACGGCGATTTTGGTCCAGTACCCGCGCCTGCTCGTCTATCTGCAGCCCGCCTTGCGTGCTGAGCAGCGCGGGTCCCACACGCGTATACCAGTACGGCGGCTGCAGCGGCGCAATGCCAAAGTCGTTGCGGCTGTGCGAATCGGCGTGTTTCCCCACCGCGGCATCCGCATAGCTATCCAGGGTGCGGGCAAGCACACCGGCATCCACGCCGATGCTGCTAGCCAGGGTGGCTACGTCTGTGGCCATCTTGGCGCCGCCGTAATCCAGCACTTCCTTGAACCAGGGTTCGCGATTGGCGATGTCGCGGATGCGTTGGTCGAAAATCGCGTAGACCGGTCCGGCCTGCCGCAAGACGGCTTCGGTATACCCGGAATACCCCAGTGCCTCGTCGCCGAACCGTTCGCCACGTTCGTTGACCAGGATGCCGCCTTTTTCTATTGTCGTCCACGACAGCAGTTCACCATGCGGTTCGATGATGGTGGCGTAGCCCTGGTAACTTTCCATGTTGCCCAGCAGCGCGCCCAGCCGCTCGCCCCAGCCCACGGCTTCCCCTTGGCTTCCGCGGGCGCCCACATAGGTGGCGCCCGAGATCTGCGGGCAGTATTTCGCTACCAGCTCGGCGTTCGCACCGAATCCGTTCACGCACAGGATGGTCTTGCGTGCGCCTATGGTGGCGCGTTCGCCGCTGGCGCTTAACGTTTGGGCGCCGATGACGGCGCCGTCTGCGTCCAGTTCCAGGTTGACGGTGGGATTGGACAATACCAATGGAATGCCGCGGCGATCGACAGCGGCCACCATGTCGTCCACAAGGTCCTGCCCTTTGCGGGATGCGGGCGCATGCAGCCGCGGCACCGAGTGCGCCACGTGCTTGTAGTCCTGGATAATGTCCAGCTTGACCTGCATGACATCCGCCATCCACTCGACCAGTTCCGCCGAGCACTCGGCTAATTGCCGCGTCAAGGCATCCGCGTCGTGCGGACCGCTCAGGCTCATCAGATCATCGACCATGGTCTGGGGGTCGTCCACTATGCCGACTGCCCGCTGGAAGCGCGACCCCGCCCCTGGCACCGACCCGGTGCTTAACATCGTGTTGCCGCCCGGACGATCCAGCTTCTCTACCACGGCGACGCTGGCGCCGCCTTCATGCGCGGCCACCGCAGCGGCCAGGCCCGCGCCGCCCGCCCCGATCACCAACACGTCCACTTCCGTATCGAACGCTGTCATGGCTGGCCCCCGGTCAAGGAAATACGGAACGGGTCTGGGTCACCGTACCGAACATGGGCAAGATGTTGTCCACCGAAAACGCATGCCACGCGGCATTGGGCGCGGCGTTTTCGATAACATGCCGCTCTTTCACGACGGCGGCCAGCCCGCCACCGCCTATCTTGCCCTTGAGGTCCACCATTTCGTTTTGCAGATCCAACAGCAGCAAGGCGGATTTTTCGGTACTTGCATTCATGAATACGTCTCCAGATTGAGATGGGGGTTGACGGCGTAGGGGCTTATGCGCGGTTAGTCGACCCACATGCCACCGTTCACATCCAGGATCTCGCCGGTAATGAACCCAGCTGAATCGCCTGCCAGGAACGCGACGGCCGCGGCCACCTCGTCGGCGGTGCCCAGGCGGCTCAAGGGAATGGCCTGCTGCAGCACCTTGGGAAACGTGGCGGTCATGGCCGACGCCACGGGACCCGGCGCCACCGCGTTCACGGTGATGTTCGACGCCGCCAGTTCGCGCGCCAGGTAGAGCGTCATTGCATGCAAAAAGCCATGCGGCCTCCTACAAATAGTAGCTGCGCGCCACGTCGGCATAATCGGTGCCCAGCTCGGCGGGCACCCCACTGCGCACCAGCTCCCCGCCGCGCAACATGTAGTAGCGATCAGCCACGCTAAGCGCCAGCGCAATGTTCTGCTCGACAATGAACATCGTGGTGCCGCCCTCTTTCAGGGCGCGCATGATGCGGCCGATTTCCTGCACGAATAGCGGCGCCAGGCCACCCGACGGCTCGTCCAGCAACAGGATCTTGGGCCGCCCCATCAACGCGCGGCCTATGGCCACCATTTGCTGTTCACCACCGGACAGCGTGCCGACGCGCTGCTTAGTGCGCTCCTGCAACCGCGGGAAGTATTGCAGCACGCGCTGCATGTCGGCACTAGTGTCATCCGACCGGGTCACCGCCCCCAGCGCCAGATTTTCGTGCACCGTCATGGCGGGAAATAGGTCTCGTGACTGCGATACCTGCACCACGCCGTCGCGAAACACCTGGTATGGCTTGCGTCCGGCAATCGACTGGCCCCGCAGGCGTATCGTGCCGGCAGTGGGCGCCATGAAGCCGCTGATTACGTTCAGCAGTGTGGTCTTGCCCGCGCCGTTAGCGCCCAGCAGCGCGACGACCTCGCTGTCGGAAACGTCGAGGGTTACGTCGCGCAGGGCTTGGCTGCGGCCGTAGTGCGCCGTCACACCGGACAACGACAGCAACGAAGCTGCATGGGTGTTCTGCGAGCTAGTGTCCAAGGTATGCCTCCAGCACGGCAGGATGCGAACGAATATGCGCGGGCGCGCCTTCGGCAATGACTTCGCCGTAGTTCAGCACCACGATGGAATCCGAGATCGACATCACCATGTCGATGGTGTGCTCGACCAGCAGCACCGAAATGCCGTCGCGAGCCAGGCCGCGCAGCACGGCCACCAGGTGCTCGCGCTCCGTTCCGGACAGGCCCACGGCGGGTTCGTCCAGCAACAGCAGCTGGGTGCGGGCGGCCAGCGCGCGGGCGATTTCGACAATGCGCTGCTGGCCCGACGACAGATCGCGGGTAGTTCGGTCGGCCAGCGTTTCCAATCCCATCAGCGCGATCAGCTCGCGCGCGTTGTCCAGCGCTTGGCGTTCCGCCCGGCGCGCACTGGGCAGGCCCATGATGATTCCCAGCGCGGAACTATCGGTATGCTCATGAAAGCCCGTCAGCACGTTTTCCAGTACGGTCATCGCCCCGAACGCGCCGCCGTTCTGGAACGTGCGCCGCATGCCTAGCGCCGAGATCCGGTGCGGCGCCATGCCGGCCAAGTCCTGGCCACCAAAGCGCACCCGGCCCGCGGTGGGCTTGACGTACCCGGTAATGGCATTGAACAGCGTGGACTTGCCCGCTCCGTTGGGGCCAATGACAGCGCCTATCTTCCCCTTTTCCAGGGTAAACGACACATTCTTTAGTGCCTTCAGCCCCGCGAACGCGACCGACACCCCGTCAAGCTCCAGCAAGGTCATGGCTCGCTCCGATATAAGCGTCCGCGCCGCGCCGGGGACACCTTTTCCAGCCAACCCGCCAGGCCGTTGGGCATGAAGATCAACACGGCTATCAACAACAGGCTGAACACAATTTCTTCGGCACCCGGGAAGTTGCGCAGTACCTCGGGCGCCGCTGTGAGCAGGACCGCGCCCATCAGCGATCCCATAATGCTGCCCAAGCCACCTATCATCACAATGGCGAATTGCAGCAGCAACTGGTGCAAGTTGAAGCTCTCGGGCGCAATGCGGCCGATCAGCGCCGCGAATAGCCCCCCTGCCACGCCAACCAGCAAGCCGCTCCAGGCGAACGCAGCCACCTTGAAGGCCGCCGGCCAGAACCCCAGCGACGCGGCCGCGAACTCGTTTTCTCGAATGGCGACCCAGGCCCGCCCGATCCTGGAACGCAGCAGGTTCAAGGTTGCCCATAACATAAGGGCCGTTACCATCAAGATCACGAAATACGTCTGCGTGCTGTGTCCCAGTGCGTCGAATGGCAGCCCTAGTGGCGGCACTGCCAGGCCGCTGGAACCGTGCGTCCAGGTATCGCCATGGATATAGCCCCAGCGCAGCAGTTCCCCCAACGCCAGCGTCACGATGGCCAGGTAATAGCCCTTAAGCCGCAGCGCAGGCAGGCCCACCAGTAACCCCACCAGCGCGCCCGCGGCGCCCGACAGCGGCAGCGCGGCCCAGAACGGCAGGCCGTAGCGTTCCATCACCACGCCCAGCGCGTACGCGCCTATGCCAAAGAAAGCCGTGTTGGCAAAGGCCAGCTGCCCCAGGTAGCCCAGCACGATGTTGAACCCCACCGCGACCAGGCCGTAGATAATGATCATGTTGATCACGTACTGCACATAGTCGTTGGTGAGGAACGGCAGCGCGATCAGGGCCAACGTAGCGACCGCGCCCAGCACGGCGGATTTTCCACTGCTTTTAGTAGTCATAAGACTGTCCCGCTGCCCGGTCGGCAAAATAGCGTCAGACACGAATCACCTCCTGTCTACCGAACAGGCCGTGAGGCCGCACGATCAGCACGGCAATGATGACAATGAACGCGAAGATATCGATCAATGCAGTCGACACGTAGCCGCCCGCCAGTTGCTCCAGCACGCCCATGATCAAACCGCCGGCAATGGCGCCGCCCAAGTTCCCGAAACCGCCCAGTGTCATGGCGGCAAAAGCCCTGATCAGCGTCTGACCGCCCATGTCGGGATACAACAACGTGATGGGCGCCACCAGGATCCCGGCCACGGCGCCTAGCGCCGCCGCCACGCCCCACATATTTCCGCTTAGGGCGTCCACGTTGATTCCCACCAGTGCGGCGCCGCGCGGATTCGCCGATGCCGCCTGTGCCGTGCGGCCGAACCGAGTGCCGTGGAAGAACAAGAAGAACGCGGCAACCAGCACCACGGTCAGGCCCACGATGATCATGTCCTGCGCGGTAATGATGGTTTCTCCCATTTCGATGGGCGGAAACGCGAATACCGGCGGCATGGGCAAGACCTCGCGCCCCCAGAACACCCGGGCTATTCCGCGCAACAGATACGACACGGCAACCGTCATCATGGCAAGAATGATGTGCGGCGACAGCGCGATGGGGCGGATCAATACGCGCTCCATCAGCCGGCCCACCAGGAACAAAATAGCGATCGCCAGCGGCGCCGCCGCGGCGAACGGCAAGCCCGCCAGTTGCACAAGCACATAGACAGTGAATGCACCCATCATGAAGAACTCCGCATGCGCAAAGTTCACCACCCCGGTTGCGCGGAACACCACCGTCATGCCCAACGCCACCAGGGCGTAAACGCTGCCTTGCGAAATTCCGCTTAGAAGCAGTTGTGCAAACATGGCGTCATTTCTCCCAGGTCTTAACCACGACGATGTCATTGCCGCGAAACTTGGCCATGGCGCCGCCGTGGATCCCTGCGTGGTTCTCGGGCGAGAACGTGACGGGCGCGGAAGAAATGCCGGAATCGAAGTTCTTAATGTTGTCCAGAGCCGTAATCAGTTTTTCACGCGTCAGGTCCGGACCGGCGTCCTGCAGCGCCTGGACTAGTGCATACGCGCCGCTCATGCCCAGGAAACTGAAGCTTTCCACGCGCTCCGAGGGGTAGTACTTCTTGATCAGATCCCCCCACTTCTGCATCTCGGGCGAATGCAATGGTTTGGCGTAGGGGTAATAGACCGCCATGTCCCGGACTGCGGCCAAGCCGCCCACGCGGTCGCGCGTGTCTTCCAGCGAAATCGACTGCGGCCCCAGCACCGGAATCTTCAGCCCGTATTTATAGGCGTCACGCATGAAGATGGCGACTTCGGCCGGGTACATCATCAGTACCACGAACTGCGCTCCCGAGTTGCGCAAGCGCAGGATCTGCGGCGTGGCGTCGGACGAACCTCGTTCCATGGTCAGGTCTGCCACCGGATCAAGCTTGAACTTTTCCTTTAGATACGCCACCGCCGGATCGCGGTTGGACTTGCCCCAGTCGTCGCTGTGGCTGACAAACGCAATCTTGGTGGTGTCGGGCCGCGACATCGCGTAGTCGATGACGGTCTTGCCGATTTCGTCGGTCGTGGCAACGGGCTGGAACAGGTTGGCCACCAAGGGATCGGAAATCCGCGGCGATGCGGCGCCGATCACGACCACAGGAACCTTGGATTTCTCGATTTCCCCTTTGATCGCCATCATCACATTGCTGCATAGGCCACCATTCATGGCAAATACCCGTTCCTGGGAGACCAGTTTTTTATAGGCTGCCAAGCCGCGCGAAGGATCACATGCCGTGTCCTCGCGCACCAGTTCTATTTTGCGGCCATGTATGCCGCCCTTGTCGTTTACTTCCTTGAAGACGGCCTCGACGCCGAACACGGCCTTGCCAAACAGCGCGGCCGAACCGGTCATCGGCCCGAAAATACCCAGCTTGATGGAGTCTTTGGTGATACCCGTCGTATCCTGGGCAACCGCTGCCGAGCCGGTGACCAGGCATACGCCCGCGGCCAGGCCCATCCAGAACTTTTTGGTGATGTGCGTCATGCGTGTCTCCTTGCGTTTTCTGTAGGTACTCGACAGTGCACCTGGGGCCGGATGCCCCATTGCGGTGCATGGTGGCCGCTTAACCGTCAAGCGGATTGAGCAGGTCAGGTGCTTAGGCGCGAACGGCAGTGCGGCAACGGCCCGCGGCATGGGCTCCGGCAATGCGGCCAAACACCATGCCACGCAGCACCGACGTGGAACCGGTATAGGTGCCGTAATACAGCCCCGTCATTTCGCCCGCGGCATACAAGTTCGGAATGGCTTCGCCATCGTGGTCCACTACGCGCCCCAGGCTATCGGCCTTCAGGCCACCGAACGTGAACACATTGGCGGACATGACGGGGTAGGCGGCGTACGGCGCGCGATCGATGGGCAGCGCCCAGTTCGACTTGGCGGGTTCTAGGCCTTGTGTAGCCACGCCGTCCAGTTCCAGCGGCCTGTAATTACCGGCGACGCACGCCTGGTTGAAACGGGCTACCGTGTCGACGAACGACTGGACGGGCAAGTTCAATTTGGTTGCCAGGGCTTCGATCGAGTCCGCCTCGATCGCAGGCTGATCGGTACGTATGCCCAATCGATAATTGGGGATATCGCGATGCTTGGCATCGAGCACGACATACGCCATGCCGTCCTGTTGTTCATAGATGCGGCGCGTGACACTTTCGTAATGCGCATCGACGGTACCCGGGGCTTCGTCGGTGAAGCGCCGGCCCTGGTTGTTGACCAGGATGCCGTACGGAAAAATGAACAGTGCGGGCTCGGCAATGCCAGAACGGGGATCGATGGGCTCGGCATGGTAACTGCCGAAATCGCCACTGGGCGCGGCGCCCACTTCCAGGCCCATGCGTATGCCGTCGCCCCGGTTGTAGTAGCCGCCGCGGCAGATGGGACGCAAATAGACCGAACGAGGCCCGATATACCGAGTCTGCATTTCGGTGTTTCCCTCAAAGCCACCACAAGCCAATATCACCTGTCCTTGCAGCGTGACGGGACGCTGGCCCTGCTGCTTGGCCCTGACGCCAGCAATGGCGCCTTGATCATCACGCACCAGGTCCAGCGCGGCGGTCTGGTAATGGAACACCACAGACAGGGCCTCGGCGCGGGCGGCCAATGCGTCGACCAGCGCTTGGCCACCGCCGACGGGCAACAAGCGCGGCTGCGTACGGGTCAAGAACTGGGTAGGAAGAAAATCGAACCGCACGCCCAGGCTTTTCATCCAGGCCACGGTGGGCCCGGCCTGCGCAGCCAGCGTTTCCACCACATCCGGATCGGCAATGCTTAGCGAATTTATCAATGCCGAACGCGAGGCAACGGGCTGTCCGGACTCTTCGATCAATGACGGACTGATGGCCCCCGACCCGTTTTCAGCAAGATGGGCTTCGAAGTCGTCGGTGACGTCGGATTCCGTTTTCATGCGCAGGTACGCCTCGGTGTACCGGCTTTGCCCGCCTCGTTCTTCGAACGAGGCGCGTTCCAGGACGGCCACCCGTGCGCCGTTTTCGGCCGCGGACACCGCAGCTGACAATCCGGCAACACCACAACCTACAACTACGACATCGTATGACCTGTTCTGCATCGGCCTGTCTCCGTATTTTTGATCATTCCGATATTGAAACTTCGTTTCTTTATAGGAAATTATAGAGTCAATGAAAAGCGAGTCAATCTTTTTTTCCGCGCACAGACGGGCGTGCCAAAGGATGGCGGGCGGCCTTTGCTCTCGTAGAAAATCCCTTTAGCGGATTGGTGGAAAAGTCTTTTCACACTGCCAGCATGTTGGGCGTGACCCTGGCCTGGGCCGCTACATCAGGATCCTGGAATTAGGGGAAATTACCGATACGCTCGCGGATGCGCGCGAGTATCCTTTTTCCAACAAAGGAATGACATTTCCATATAGGAATAAACATAAAGTCAGGATAACGAGGCGGAATTGACGCGTTTCAACCAGATCGTCAGTCGGACCGGCATCCAGGTGTAGCTGGGGTGGTCGTAAGTTCAGGCGCTCCTGATACACGCACTTTATGGGAAGAATGAAAATAATGTCTGAGTTCGATGTGATCGTGATCGGTGCAGGGCTGGCGGGGCACTGCGCCACGCTTGCCGCCGCGGAAACAGGCGCTTCAGTATTGTTGATCGAAAAATGCGATGAGGTCGGCGGAAGCACAGTGCTGAGCGGAGGCTTCATCGCCTTCGCGGATACGCCGATACAGCGGGCGCAAGGCGTGAAGGACGACGCTGATCTGCTTCTCACGGACCTGCGCACCGTCGGCGGCCCATACACGCAGGATGCACTGCTACAAACCTACGTGTCAGAGCAGCAGGATCTATACGGCTGGCTCACGGGAAAAGGGTTGTCTTTCACCGAAGTCGAGCTCGGGTCGGGCCAATCGGCAGCGCGCAGCCATGCGATCGATCCGGGCTTGATGATCGCGACTCTGAACGAGGCCGCCAGCGCTCTGGAAAACGTCCAGATCAGAACGCGCACAACCGCGGTTTGTCTGGTCCGGGAGGGTCAAGACGGCGCGGTGACGGGCGTGACGATCGACGAAGGCGGTCGGCTGTCGGATGTGAGCGCCCGTGGCGGTGTGGTCATCGCCAGCGGCGGCTTCTCGCGGTCCGAGGATTTCTTGAACAAGTTCGCGCCGAACCAGGCTCGCGCGCTGCGCGTGGGCGGCCCGGGAAATTTCGGCGATGGCTTGCGTATGGCTTGGCGCCTGGGCGCGGACGTCAAGGACATGGGACAGATCAAGGGCACGTACGGTGCGCACGCTACGGAGTGCAACAACGGGCAGGAAATACTGCTAATGTTCTATCGCGGCGCGATCATCGTGAACCGCGCCGGCAAACGCTTCGTGGACGAATCCATTTCGTACAAGCTGGTGGGCGAAGCGGCAATGATCCAGGCGGAGCCCGTGAGCTGGCAGATTTTCGACGACGCGATCTACCGAGAGGCAAGCGGATCAGCGCGCCTGTTCGATCCCGTGCCCGCTTTGAATCGCGGCCTCATCGTCAAGGCCGATACCCTGGATGAACTATGCGCCGCGTGCGGCATCGATACCGAGTCGCTCAGAAATACTGTTGCCCGATACAACACCGATGCCGAGATGGGGCTGGATACGGAGTTCGGACGCGATGGGCTGTGCCATCACGTCGGCGCGCTCGCGCCCCTTGTTACGGCACCGTTCTATGCCTATCCGTCCACCGCGGCCGTACTAGCAACATATTGTGGATTGGCGGTAGATGCAACAAGCCAAGTAATAGATGTGTATGAAGACCCCATCGATGGCCTGTATGCCGCCGGCGAAGTAATGGGTGGCTTTCACGGGCAGGCTTACGTCACCGGCAGCTCGCTCGGAAAGGCGGCAATCTTCGGCCGCATCGCCGGCCGGCAGGCAGCGGGACGCGCAGGGAAAAATTCTGAATGAATAGGGAAAGAAATCACCCGTGACCAGGTTGTCAACGCATCTGGAAAAATTCCCGGTGGAAGGCCGCCGGATCCAGGCCCGTCTTCTGCATGGCGGCCTGAAGCTCATCACCCATGCCGGCCGGACCACAGAACCAGATACTGGCCTCGTGCCAGTCCGGCAGCATCTCTCGGATGACGTCGGCGGTCAGGCGTGGATCCCGCCCCTTGACATGCAGATGCATGGTGACTCCAGCCGCCTTGGCATGTTTTTGGACCCGTTCCACAAAGGTCGGGTCGGGCAACTGGGTCACGTAGAAAAGGTCGATCTGTCGACCGTCGGGTTCGACGGCCAACGCTTGCATGCGCGCGATGAAAGGCGTGATGCCGATGCCGGCCCCGATCCAGATCTGCCACTTTTCTGGTCCGGCGAACCGAAAATCCCCATAGGGCCCTTCAACCGTGGCCATGCCTCCAACCTGGAGGGTTTGGGCGAGTCGGCTCGTATAGTCTCCGACTCCCTTGATGAGGAAATAGATACTGCCATCGCCCTTCCATGCCGAAGAAATCGTGAAGGGATGCGCGCCTTCGCGAGGATCGAAGGTGACGAAGGCGAACTGACCGGTCTGATGGCCGGGCCATGGCTTGTCGAGCTTGAGCACGACTTTCAACACGCGATTCTGGCGGAAAGGCTCCAGCTGCGTGATACGCGCGGGCACCCGCCTGCGCCGTCCGATGCGGCCCGTCAGACCAACGATCGATCCCACCACGCAACCGACGACCAGCGCTGCCGTCAACCAGCCGACAGGTTTGGACCAATCGGAATATTCGGTCAGCACGACGGCGTGCCAGCAAAACACTAGGGCGATCACGGCCATAAGCCGGTGCGTATTGCGGAAATAACCGTAGGGTACGCGTTGAACCAAAGCAATGAGCACCAGGACGATCAAGGCATAGAAACCCCACTCACCCATGGTTTCCGCCAGCCCGCGCTGCTGGCGAAAAAAGGCTTCCATGCCTTCCAACTGCGGACGCGCACCCTTCGGAGGGCGCACAATCCAGCCCCAACCGGCCGCCCACTTGGGCGCCTTTATCCACAACCAATGCAGCACGGCGACCACCAAGGCGGTCACCCCGAGCCACTTATGCAAGCGGTACATCTTGTCCAGGCCGCCCATCGGTGGCTCGACGGCCACGGGGCGCATCGACAGCATCACCGCGCCCGCCATTGCGGCAAACGCCACCAGCCCCGTAAGCAGGACCCACTCGTGACGCATTGCGAAGAGTTCACGCAGAAACAAAATCTGCGCGTGCGGCGCCAACCACAGGGCAGCCAGGATAGCCAATCCGCACACCAGTACCCAACGTATTCTGTTCATTCCGATCATCCTTGAAGGACATTAGTCGGAGCATGCGCCCATTGCGGGCGATGCGGCGCCTGTTATTGCTCTTGCTCATGGCTCTATCTTCTCAAGAGTTAGAGCCTCCTAAAAGCCCGGGGCGATTCACCATTGCTCTCGCCCCGAAATTTAACGCGATATTAACGCGGGGGCCCTACTTTTTTGCGGGGCCTATACACGCCAAAACCTATACTGAGCCGGTGTTCAATCAACCGGGATCGATCCGCATCGTCGGCTCATCTGGCGGCGCCTAGGTCTTCCCTTTTCCGCACATGCCGTCCCCTGCAGCGTTCTCTGAAATCGGCCACCGACAATCTTTGCCGCGACGCGAAGCAGCGTCGAAAAATGTCTTCCTGACTGTGCGCGTCGATGCGCGCAATGCCTTCCAGGCCCGCCGGCAACTACGCGCGTGCCCGACGCAGCCCCTGGAAATCCGGATCGTGGCCGACCCGCGGCACCGCGACCTGACGACTTTCGTCATCAAGCTGGCGCAGGACGATATCGCTGCGCTGATGCATCATCTGATGGTACGGCTGCCCGCCGCGGAATTCGGCGCTGTCAGCAATAGCCGTGTCATGGGGGCCGCACGATGAACGCCCAACGCGATGAACTGCCCCCGGCCTGGGCCGGATTATGGCTGCCCCTGGTTACCCCGCTGCGCGACAGCTACATCGACGTGACAGCCATGCAAGCCCTGGCCCGCCGCTATGCGCGCGCGGGCGTCTCTGGGTTCGTGCTGTTCGGTTCCACGGGCGAAGGCAACCTGCTTTCGATGAAAGAGAAATTCCTGGCGTACGAGACCGTGCAGTCGGCCGCGCCGCACCTGCCCATCGTGCTGGGCGTGGGCGGCGTCGACCCCATGAGCATCTACCAATCGATCCGGAAACTGGAACGACTGCAGCCCGCGGGCTGGCTGATCCCCCCGCCCTACTATCTGCGCCCGGCACCGGAGGGCATTGTGTGGCACTACCGGCAAATCGCCTGGGCCACACGCCTGCCCATCATCATCTACGATGTGCCCAAGCGCACCGGCGCCCAGTTGAGCATCGCGCTGATCGAACACCTGGCGGCCCATACCAGCTGCGTGGCCGTCAAGGAATGCGACCCGCTGGCCCTGGCCGCGCTGAACGCCCGCCAGAAGCTGCCTGCACTGTGCGGTGAAGATACCGTGTTCCTGGATCACTTCCTGCAGGGCGGCACCGGCGCCATTACCGCCGCGGCGCATATCCGGCCGGACATTTTTGTTGCCGTCATGGCCCTGGCACAAGCTGGCCACCGCGACGTGGCGCAGACGCTGTTCGCTACGATCAAGCCCGTGATCCGGCTGTTGTACCAAGAGCCGAATCCCGCCCCGATCAAGAAATTCCTGGCTGCCCGCGGCTTGATCGCCGACGAGCTGCGGCTACCCATGACGGTCGCCAGCGAGGCCTTGGGCGGCCGCCTGGCCCAGGCGGTAGCCAAGCTGCCCGCCGAGCGCGAAGTGGCCGGACTGGTGTCGGTGGCGGCCAGCACAAGCGGATAGTCAGTGCGCGTCATGAGGGGACGGCGCCGTAACGGCTTCTACCCCCACCAGCCGGTATCCCACCTGAAGTTCGGTCAGCAAGTACCGAGGCGTGGTCGGGACTTCCTCGAGCTTCTGCCGCAGGTTCATCATGTAGATGCGAACATAGTGGGCGCGCTCTGTGTGATGCACGCCCCAGACTTCCCGCAGCAACTGGCTCGATGTCAGCACTTTGCCGTGCCCCCGGATCAGGGCGCCCAGCAGGCGGAATTCGATTCTCGTCAGGTGGACGGGCTGATTGTTGCGCGTGACCTCGTGATTGGTCAGGTCGACCTGAACCTGGCCGAATCTGACGATGGATGTCGGGGAGCCTTCGGTGGGCACCAGCGTGGCACGGCGCAGCTGGGCCCGCACGCGAGCCAGCAGTTCGGGCACGCCAAACGGCTTGACCAGGTAATCGTCGGCCCCCACGTCCAGGGCCGCCACCTTCTCTGTTTCTTGGTCGCGTGCAGACAGCACCACGACCGGAGCGGACGACCAGCCTCGCAGCTCCCGGATGAACGTCTTGCCATCGGCGTCGGGCAGGCCCAGATCGACGATGACGAGGTCGGGCTTTCGGCTGACGGACTCGATCCGGGCCTGCTTGGCGGTAGACGCCTCGCAAACTTCCAGGCCTTCCTGCTCGAGCGCCATTTTGACAAAGCGCCGGATATCGAACTCGTCTTCCACGATCAGTACTCGCGGCTTGCTCATAAATTCGCCTCATCCTGTTCAATCTCGGGCGGCGTTCCACGCGGCAGGCGGATCTCGAATCGCGCGCCATGGGGTTTGCGCTGTTCGGCCCGGATCGTGCCACCGTGGGCGGCGATAATGCTGCGGCACAAAGCCAGCCCCAGGCCTACCCCCGCCTTCGAGGACTCTTTCAGCCCGCGTTCGAACGGTTCAAAAAGCACTTCGGTATTTTGCACCGGAAAGCCCGGGCCATCGTCTTCCAGGAATACATATACCGTATCGCCGGAAGCCCGTGCCCGCACCTTGATTGCCGCGCCGTCGCCCGCGTACTTGGCCGCGTTGTCCAGCAGGTTGACCAGCACGCGCTCGATGAGCAAAGCATCGACGTCGACGAGCGGCAGATCGACAGGCAGGTCGGTTGTTACGCGATGGTGGCTCAGAATGCGCTCGGAACGCGCCAGCGCACTGCCGACGATTTCATCGAGCGTGTGCCATTCTTTATTCAAGCGCACCCCCTCGCTTTGCATCCTGGCCAGGTCGAGCAGATTAACGACCAGGCGCTGCAGTTCTTCGGCCTGGCCTCGAATAGCGCCGGCCAGCTCGGCATGCTGATCCCGGGTCAGGCGCTCGGGTTGCTGCAGCGTCTCGGCCAATCCACGGATCGCGGTCAGCGGCGTTTTCAGGTCGTGCGACACCGCCGCCAAGAGCGCATTGCGCAAGCGCTCTCCTTCCATTTTCACCAGCGTATCCTGGGCGATCTCGACGAAATGAATCCGTTCCAGTGCCATCGCAATCGATGAACAGAATGCATCGAGCAAACGCCTGTCGTCGGGATCGGCGGGCAGCGCGCTGTCGGCGGGGCAAAGCGCCAGCACTCCTCGCACGCGCATCGGCGCTTTCAAGGGAATGTAGTGCGCCTTGGCCCCGCTGAGCGATTGCGTATTCAGCCCGGCCGGCTGCATGTGGTCGTAGGTCCATTGCGCCACCGACAGGTCGACGAAACCGGCCTGCTGCACGGGAATCAGCTTGTCGGACAGATCGGGCAGGATCAGCGCCACGCGAACCGAAAGCAAAGGCGCGATAGTGTCGGTGCAGATCGACACGATTTGCTCGGTCTTGATCGCCGCCGACAGGTCGCGGGCCACGCGCGCCACCGCCGCGGCGCGTCTTTCGCCTTCGGTTGCCACTCTGGCTTCAAGCCGCAGCCGCGCCGCCAGCTGGCTGATGATCAACGCCACCGCCAGCATCAGGGCGAACGTGAAGAGGTATTGCGTATCGGAAACCGAGAACGAAAGCCGGGGCTCGACGAAGAAGAAATTCAGCAAGCCCACGCTTAGCAAGGCTGCCCAGCCGCCGGCCAGGCGCCCCAGCCGCAGGGCGATGAACACGACCACCAACAAGAACAGCATTACCACGTTGGACAGGTCGAAGACGCGCAGCAGCCAGCTGGCGGCCAGGGTGGTCAAGCCGCAAAAAACCGTGGCCAGCCCTAGCGCGCGCGCATGGGTCGATGAATCGACGGACTCTTTCGCCCGAGCCCGCGGGCGCGCGGGCGTCTCGCTGCCGACCAGGATCAAGCCGATTTCGGGGTTGGCACGCCCGATCCGATCGGCGATGTCGGTGCGCCAGGGCCAGCGGTGCCGCGGAAAAGACCGGCCTATGATCATCTTTGTGACGTTGCGCGTGCGAGCGTATTCAAGCAGCGTGTCGGCGATGTTTTCGCCCGGCACGTTGCTGAACTCGGCGCCGAGCGCGCGCGCGGCCTCCGAAAGATCACGCAGATCTTCGCGCTCTTCATGGGTGCGGCCCCGGCGCAACTCGTCGACATGGACCACGATCCAGTCCGCCTGCAGCCGCTGTGCCAGCCGGGCCCCTTCGCGCAACAACGCATCCTGCGTAGGGCCGGTACGCACGCAGACCATCAGGCGCTCGTGGGTGGGCCACACATTATGGATCGCGTTGGAAATTCGATAACTGCGCACATCGGAGTTGACGCGGTCCGCCACACGGCGCAGCGCCAGCTCGCGCAAGGCGATCAGGTTGCCTTTGCGGAAAAAATTCTGCCGGGCATGCTTTGCCGCCGCATCCAGGTAGACCTTGCCAGACTCCAGGCGCACCAGCAGGTCGTCGGGCGGCAAGTCGATCAGCAGGACCTCGCTGGCGGCGTCGAAGATGCGGTCTGGAACCGTCTCGCGTACCCGCACACCGGTAATGCCGCCCACGATGTCGTTCAGGCTGTCCAGATGCTGGACGTTGAGCGTGGTGTAGACATCGATGCCTTCGTCCAGCAATTCTTCCACGTCTTGCCAGCGTTTGGCGTGGCGGCTGCCGGGCACATTGGAATGCGCCAGTTCATCGACCAGCACCAGTTCAAAACCCGCCTTCAGCGCGCCGTCCAGATCGAACTCATCGAGTTCGCGCCCCCGGTAGCTGACCCGTTTCAGGGGCAAGGCCGGCAGCCCTTTCAACAGGCGCCGTGTCTCGACCCGTTCGTGGGTCTCGACAATGCCGACGCCGACCGAAATGCCTTCGGCCTGGCGTTGCGCCGCCGCCTGCAGCATGGCGTAGGTTTTTCCGACCCCCGCGCAGGCGCCGAAGAATATTTTCAGTTTCCCGCGGCTGTTGCGCACGGCTTCTTCGGTGACAACCTTGAGAAGCTCGTCTGGATCGGGCCGCATGTCTTTGAGTGCCAATTCGGGCCTGGGTTCACGGTCTGCCATGGCGGACTCCGTTTTCTGCCGTTATCTTACCGGAGCCCGCCGCGGCCTTGTTCACAAGAGCGAGGTCAACAGGATATCGATCAACTTGATACCGATGAACGGCGTAATGACCCCCCCCACGCCGTAGATCAGCAGGTTGCGCCATAGCAGCTTCTGGGCGGGCTCCGCGCGATACCGCACGCCTTTCAGGGCCAGCGGAATCAGCACGACGATAATCAGCGCGTTGAAGATCACGGCCGACAAGATTGCCGAGGCCGGGCTGTTCAGCCCCATCACATTCAGCGTGCCCAGCGCCGGATACGTGGCGACGAAGGCGGCCGGGATGATGGCGAAGTACTTGGCCAGGTCGTTGGCCACGCTGAAGGTGGTCAGGGCGCCGCGGGTCATGATCATCTGCTTGCCGACCTCGACCACCTGCATCAGCTTGGTCGGGTTGCTGTCCAGGTCGACCATGTTGCCGGCTTCCTTGGCCGCCTGCGTGCCGCTGTTCATGGCCACGGCCACGTCGGCCTGCGCAAGCGCGGGAGCGTCGTTGGTGCCGTCGCCGGTCATGGCGACCAGATGGCCATTGGCCTGGTAGTCGCGGATAAGACGCAGCTTGTCTTCGGGCGTGGCTTCGGCGAGGTAGTCGTCGACCCCCGCCTCGGCCGCGATCGTGGCGGCGGTCAGCTTGTTGTCGCCGGTGATCATCACCGTCTTGATGCCCATTTTGCGCAGTTCGGCGAAGCGCGCCTTGATGCCGCCCTTGATAATGTCTTTCAGTTCGACCACGCCCATGACCTTGGTGCCGTCGCAAACCACCAGCGGCGTGCTGCCACGGCGCGAGACATCGTCGACCATGGTTTCCAGCTCGGCCGGAAACACGCCGCCCTGCGATTCGACGTGCGCGCGGATGGCCGATGCCGCGCCCTTGCGGATTTTCCGCTCGCCGATATCCAGGCCGCTCATTCGGGTACGGGCGGTGAATGCAACGGCGGTGCTGCCTTCCAGTTCCCGGGCGCGCAGATCAAAGCGGTTCTTTGCCAGCACGACAATAGATCGGCCTTCGGGCGTCTCGTCGGCCAGCGAAGAAAGCTGGGCGACTTCGGCAAGCGCGCGCTCGTCGACGCCCGGCGCGGGATTGAAGCTGGATGCTTCGCGATTGCCCAGGGTGATGGTGCCGGTCTTGTCCAGCAGCAGCACATCTACGTCGCCGGCCGCCTCGATGGCGCGGCCCGAGGTTGCCAGGACATTGGCCCGCATCATGCGGCTCATGCCCGCGATCCCGATGGCCGACAGCAAGGCGCCGATGGTGGTGGGGATAAGACACACCAGCAGCGCGATGAGCACGGTCAGGCCGACCTTCGACCCCGCGTTGTTCAGCAATACGCTGAAGCTCGAAAACGGCAGCAGTGTCACGCAAACCAACAGGAAGATGATCGTCAACGCAACCAGCAGGATGGTCAGGGCGACCTCGTTCGGCGTCTTGCCCCGCTTGGCGCCTTCTACCATGGCGATCATCCGGTCCAGGAAGGCTTCGCCCGGGTTGGCCGTGACGCGTACGACGATCCAGTCCGACAGCACGCGGGTGCCGCCCGTTACCGATGAAAAGTCGCCGCCCGATTCGCGAATGACCGGCGCCGATTCGCCGGTAATGGCCGATTCGTCGACCGAAGCCACGCCGTCGATGACTTCGCCATCGGCGGGAATGGTGTCGCCGGCGGTAACCAGCACTACCGTGCCCGTCAACAGTTCGTCGCTGGGCACGCGGTGCGTCGTGGCGCCATAATGAGGCGCATCGAGCACCTTCGCATAGACGCGTTTGCGGGTCGCGCGCAGTGCTTCGGCCTGGGCCTTGCCCCGGCCTTCCGCCAACGCTTCGGCCGCATTGGCGAACAGCACGGTAAACCACAGCCAGCAGGCAACCGCGAGAATGAATCCGGCGGGCGCGTCGCCCGACCCGCCCAGCGCCTGCAGCCACAGCAGCGTGGTCACGATGCTGCCGAGATACACGACGAACATGACCGGGTTCTTCCACTGCGTCTGCGGCGCGAGTTTCTTGAATGCGTCGGCCAGCACGGATGTCCAGCGCACCGGCGTGGAAGCCGCCATTGGAGAGGCGCCCTGGGCGATTGATGAATATTGTATTTGAGACATATTGAGACTCCGATGGCCTCGCCTACCTAGACGTTTGCGAGAACGAGGCATCCAGTGCCAGATTGAGCCGAAGCACATTCAGGCGCGGCTCGCCCAGCACGCCGAATTGGCGCGGCGTGAGCTGTTGGTCGATTAGCGCCATCACCCTTTGCACATCGATACCGCGTGCATTGGCAACCCGCTTGGCCTGCAAGCGGGCGTTGGCGATCGAGATATCCGGGTCCAGGCCCGAGCCGGACGCCGTCACGGCATCGACCGGCACCGGTGCGTCCGCGGCAAGCCCGTTCTCTTGGCGATAGGCCTGCACGCGCGCCTGTACCTGGCCGATCAGTTTCTTGCTGGTCGCCCCCTGGTTGCTGGCTCCGCTGGAAGCGGCGTTGTACGGCTGGTCTATGGTCTGGCTCGAGTCGGCCGGATCGGTGCCCACCGTCGCGCTGGGGCGCGGGTGGAAGTATTCCCGCCGCACGAAGTTCTGGCCGATTACCGCCGAGCCGATCACCGTGTCGCCGCGCTGGACCAGGCTGCCTTGCGACTGAGAGGGAAACAGTACCCGCGCCACCCCGGTGGTAAGCATGGGATAGGCAATACCCGTTACCAGCATGAACAGAACCGCGGACACCACCACGGGCCGGCCCAGCCCGCGCGCGGCGGATACATGGCAACTGGCGTGATTGACTTCTTGCTGCATGACGGTTTCCTTAGAACAGTTGGCCGTCCAGCATCAGCAGGTGTTCGACGATCGGGCCCAGCGCCAGCGCCGGCAAGAACGTCAACCCTCCCACCACCAGGACCACGAAAACCAGCAGTCCGGTAAACAGCGGGGTCGATGTCGACAAGGTTCCCGTACTCTCGGGAACGCTCTTCTTGGCCGCCAGGCATCCGGCAACCGCCAGCATGGGCAGCAGCGTGATAAAGCGGCCAATCAACATGGCCAGGCCGATGGTGGTATTGAAGAACGGCGTATTGGCGTTAAAACCGGCAAAGGCCGAGCCGTTGTTGGCCGTACCCGAGGTATAGGCGTAGAGCACTTCGCTGAAACCGTGCGGGCCCATATTGGCAAGGCTGGCCATGGTGGAAGGCATCACGGCCGCCAGCGCGGTGAACCCCAGGATGCTGAGCGGATGGGCCAGTACGGCAATCATCACGAACTTGAGCTCGCGTGCCTCGATCTTCTTGCCCAGGAATTCCGGCGTGCGCCCGATCATCATGCCGACCAGGAAGACCGTCAGGATGGCATAGGTAATCAGGTTGATCAGCCCGACGCCATCGCCGCCGAACACGTTGTTCAGCATCATCTGCGCCAACGGAACCAGGCCGCCCAGGGGGGTCAGCGAATCGTGCATGGAATTGACCGAGCCCGTGGTAGCCGCCGTGGTCACTGTCACGAACAGGCTGGTCTGGGCGATGCCGAAGCGCATTTCCTTGCCTTCCAGGTTGCCCCCCGGCTGCTCGGCAGTCAGCTGCTGGTCGGCACCGGCACCGGCCAGCAGCGGGTTGCCTTGCTGCTCGGCGTTGTACACGACGGCCAGAAAACCGACGAACATGACCAGGAACGCGGCAAAAAATGCCCAGCCCTGGCGCCGGCGGGCAATCATGCTGCCCAAGGCGTAGGTCAGTGCCGACGGGATCAGCAGCATGCTGAGCAGGTGCAGCGTATTGGTCAACGGCGTGGGGTTCTCGAATGGATGCGCCGCGTTCATGCCAAAGAAGCCGCCCCCATTGGTGCCGATATGCTTGATCGATTCCAGGCTTGCCACCGGACCCACGATCAGTTGCTGCCGGGCGCCTTCCAGCGTGTTGGCCCATACGTCGGCCGCCAGCGTCTGCGGCATGCCCTGCCAGACATAAACCAGCGCCATGACAAAACAAAGCGGCAGCAGTATCCGATAGACGATCCGCGTGAAGTCCGCCCAGTAGTTGCCGATATCGTTGCTGTTCTTGCGGCTCAGACCCCGGATGAAGCCGCCGGCGGCCGCGATGCCGGTCGCCGCGCTGACCGTCATCAGGAACGTGATCACGGCCATCTGCGAGAAATTGGACAGGCTGCTCTCGCCGGAATAGGACTGCCAGTTCGTATTCGTGATGAACGAGGCGGCCGTGTTGAAGGCCTGGTCCGGACTTTGCGCGGCGCGCTGCAGGGAATCGAACGGCAACACGCTCTGCAGCCTCAGGATCAGGTAGCCCAGCAGCATCATCACCGCGTTGCTCAGCAGCAGCGCCATGCCATAGCGCTTCCATGGCATCGCCTCGTCGGGGTTCACCCCCAACAGGCGGTAAGTCCAGCGTTCGGGCAGCGCATGATGCGGACTGGTGAACGTCCGTGCCAGCCATTTGCCAACGAGAACGACCAGGCCGGCCATGATGGCCAGGACGATCGCGAATTGAATAAGATTATTGGACATGTCGGCGCTCTGTCAGATCTTGGCCAGGCCGACAATGAAGCCGGCGGTCAATATGAAAAAAACAAGCGCCAGCAGTACGAAAGCGATATCGCCCATAATAATCACCAGCATTATTGGTTATTGTTCTACGCCGGAATTCAAAACCGCTCGGGTTTGATCAGGGCATAAAACAGATATATGAAGAGAGCGGCCGAGAAAATGCCGGCCAGCCACAGTATTGCCGCGCTCATTGCCGCCGCTCCTCAGGTTCGGCCTGGACAGGCGCGGGCGCCGCGGAATGCCGCATACCCAGCGGATGTTGAAGCCTGGTTGGGATGATCACTGCTATCTCCAGTTTGCGGGAAATACTCCCTGAAGGCAGTGTATAAATGGCGGCATTAAGACGCCGCTCATTTTTCGCGCGAACGCATTAAGATCGCGTAAAAATCCGGCAAACCGGATACGGCATCATCCGGTTTGGTGTAAGTTTGACGATTTATTATCCGAGGCGCCGCCTGTCCACGGCTGTCGGGCCTGCCCGGCCTCGTCCACTGGCGGTTGGCTCTGCCCTCGCCCCTTTCGCGGCCCGCCTCAACGGCTTAGAATCTGAACCCTTTGCGACCGGGAACGGCGACTGATGCAGATATTGATAGCCCTGATATGTTTTTTTGTTCTGCTGGCCACATTTTTTCTTTTCTTTCGGTATAAGCCGCCGGCGGGGCCGAACCGCTTCGGCGCCGCGGCATCTCCCGTCAGCTTCGCCGTTGCGTCCATACGCTTCTTCTCGAATTACTTCGATTTCAGGGGCCGGGCCAGCCGCTCTGAATTCTGGTATGCCATGCTTTTTTATGTGGCCGCATGCTTCGTGATCGGCGTGATCAATCCGCCGGACATCCTGAGTTCTATCTGGTTGCTGGCCACATTGGTACCGTTCCTGTCTGTCTCGGCGCGTCGCCTGCATGACACCAACCGCAGCGGTTGGCTGCAACTCGTGTCCTGGATCGCGCCTGTGGGCACGATCATAGGCATACGTTGGTTCAGCGAGCCGCCGAACGACTGAACCGGGCCGGAAACACGATTCTGCGGCCCCCGTTAACAGCTTCCCCTTATCCCCCGCCCACCGTATTTTCCAGCACCCCCAACCCGCTTACCCCGATGCGCACCCGGTCGCCACGCTTCAGGTAGCGCGGAGGATCAAACCTGGCTCCCGCTCCGGTGGGCGTACCCGTCAGAATGACGTCCCCCGGCATCAGGCGGCTGAACGTCGAGATGTATTCGATCAGGTGGTCGAACCCGAAGATCATGTTGCCGGTGACGTCGTCCTGGCGCAGCTCGTCGTTCACCCACGTCTGCAAGCGCATGTCCCGCAGTTGCGACGGATCGTGCAGGCGTGTCATCCAGGGCCCGATGCTGCCGCTGGCCTCGAAGTTCTTGCCTTGCGTGACATTGAATTTTCCATGGCGCAGCCAGTCGCGCACGCTGCCTTCGTTGGCAATGCAAAGGCCGGCGATGTGCTCCAAAGCCTGCCCGCGCGGAACGTTCCGCCCTTCCCGGCCGACGATCAGGACGATTTCGCCTTCGTAGTCGAACTGATCGCTGACGGTGGGCTTGAGCAGCGGCTGCCCGTGCCCGACGAATGTGGTGGCGGTGCGCATGAACAGGCTGGGATACTTGGGCGCCGCGCTGTTGTCTTTGTATTCTTCATTGCGTTCGGCGTAGTTCACCCCCACGCAAAAGATTTTTTCCGGTTCGAACAGCGTTGGCAGCACGGCGACGTCGGCCAGCGGCAAGCCGGCTTGCGCCGACGCCTGAGCGCATAACTGGTCCAGTTGTCCAGGCCGGGCCAGGTACTGCTGCTTCAACGCGGTGGCATCGATACCCAGCGGATAGACGCGTTGTTCATGTAGATGGCCGATACCGGCCTTGCCTTGATGGTGGTAGCAAATAATGGACATAGGACGTCAGGTTCCTGCCTGGTTCATGAACTTTCGGATGGAGTTGGCCTTGTAGTTCAGCGTGGCGCTCATTTCCTGGACTTCAAAGGCAATGGCGGTGGGCCGGCGCTCGCTCAGTGCGGCCAGGTGCCGGGTGAGCGTGGCAAAGATCTCGTCGGCTACCGCCTTCTTGGTGTCTTCGTCTCGGCCGTGCCCGATGCGCAGCACGATATGCACAAAGGCGTTCGCCGCGTTGCCGTCGGCAATCAGGGCGTGCTCGATAGGCAACAGGCGTATGCGTATACCGGCAAGCGGAAAAATTCCGCTGTCCATCATGGCCTTGTGCATGGCCGGGCCCAACGACTGGATCTCGGGGTCCCGCGCGATGTTATTGCTGAATTCGATCCAGGCATGGGGCATGGAGATCTCCTTGGATCATTGGTGATAAAGGCCGGCGGCCTTGATGGGCTGTTCCCAGCGTTCGGTTTCGCTTTTCATCAGCGCGTCGAACGCCTTGCTGGTCGATCCCTGCGGATCCACACCGGCTGTCTGGAACTGCTTCTTGAGCTCGGGTGACTGCAGCGCCTTCTGGGTGGCGGCCTGCAGCTTGTCGATAATTTCCTGCGGGGTGCCGGCACGGGCGGCCAGGCCGTACCAGCCCACGACATTGAAACCGGGGTAACCCTGTTCGGCGACGGTCGGTACGTCGGGCAGCAGGTGGTAGCGATTGGCACTGGTAACGGCGATGGGCTTGAGCTGGCCTTGCCTGATATGCGGCAGTACCGATACCGGGCTGGAAATCATGAGCTGGACTCGCCCGCTGACCACGTCCGCGATCGCTTCGCCGGACCCCTTGTAAGGGATATTCATCATATTCAGCGAGGTCGCGTTTTTCAGCGCTTCGCCGGCCAGGAAGGCCGCGGAAGCACCGGTGGCGTAGTTCAATGCATCCGGATGTTGCGTCGAGGCTTCGCTGAGGGACCGCAGTGAGTCTGCCTTGACCGAGGGATTCGCCACCAGCAAATAGGGTTGCGACGAAACCTGGGAAATGCCGGCGAAATCGCGGTACGTGTAGCCCGTGCTCTTGTATAGCCACGGGCTCATGGCGATGGTGGCCTCGATGGTCATGACGATGGTCTGGCCATCGGGCTCGGCCTGCAGCGCGGCCTTGGTGCCGATGATGCCGTTGGCGCCGGGCTTGTTCTCCACCACGATGGTGGCGCTCATCTCTTTGCTCATTTCCTTGGCCAGGATGCGAGCCACCACGTCTGTGCCGCCCCCCGGCGCGAACGGCACGATGAGGCGGATGGGGCCGTTGGGGTAAGTGGCGGCATGGGCCGCCCCGATCGCCAGCAGACCGCCCGCCAACAGATACCTGACAGTCTTGTGCATGGTTGTCTCCTCCATGTGCGGAACCTGGATTATTTCTGTTGCGAAAACAGGGCGTCGATGCGCGCTTCGTATGCGTGGTAGTCCAGGAACTTGTAGAGTTCCTCGCGCGGCTGCATGATGTCCAGCACGTCTTTCTGCGTGCGCTTGTGGCGAATCTCTTCATACACGCGCAACGCGGCGGCATTCATCGCACGGGCCGCCGAGAGCGGATACAGTGCCGCGGACACGCCCGCGTCGGCCAGTTCCTGGGTCGTGAAGTTGGGGGTCTTGGAAAATTCGGTGATGTTCGCCAGAACCGAATGAGACCGGTTCAAGCGCTTGGCGAACGCCGCGTACTCGTCCAGCTTGGTGCAGGCTTCAGCAAAGATCATGTCCGCGCCCGCGTCCAGGTACGCTTCGGCGCGATCCAGGGCCTTGTCCAGGCCTTCGATGGCCAGCGCATCGGTGCGCGCGATGATGAAGAAATCCGGGTCGGTGCGTGCATCCACCGCGGCCTTGATGCGGTCCAGCATTTCTTCTTTACCGACGATCTCTTTGCCGGGACGATGGCCGCAGCGCTTGAGCTGTACCTGGTCTTCCATGTGCATCGCGGCGGCACCGTCCTTGATCAGGCCCTTCATCATGCGGGCGATGGTGAACATGCCGCCGAAGCCGGTATCCACGTCCACCACCACGGGCACATCGACGGCGTCCGTGATGCGGCGCAGGTCGGTCAGTACGTCGGTCAGGTTGGTAATGCCCAGGTCAGGCAGGCCATAAGAATAGTTGGCCACCCCGGCCCCGGCCAGGTAGATGGCGCGAAAGCCCAGGGTCTTCGCCATCATGGCGGTGTAGGGATTCAGCGTGCCGACGATCTGCAGGGGATGTTCCTCCTGCAGGGCCTGGCGGAAACGGGCGCCGGCGGATATTTCAGCGTGGGACATTACATTGCTCCAAATAAAAGTCCACAATACGGATTAAATATCCGTGTATATTGCTGGCGTGCAGCGTACGTAATACGCTTATTCCCTGTCAATCGATCGATTAGCCGGCTCACAAATAGTTCGCATAGCGGAGTAATTTATGCATACAGTTCAAAGTCTCGGGCGTGCTTTCGGGATTCTTCGCGCGGTCGCGCATGCGCAAGGCACAGGCGCGCGCCTGAAAGACTTGACGGTGTTGACGGGCCTGTCCCAGGGCACGGTGTTCCGGTTGCTAGGCGAGCTTCAGGCCCAGGGCATGGTGCGCCAGCACGCCCACAGCCGCCGCTATGTGCTGGGTTCGATGGTGGCGGAACTGGGACTGACCGCGACTGCCGGCGGCGACTACGATTTCGCGACACTGTGCCGCCCATCCGTGGCCCGCATCGCCGCCGACACAGGAGACACGGCCTTTGTGTCCAAGCGCAGCGGCATGGACCTGCTATGCCTCGACCGGCGGTCGGGCGCCCACTTGTACAAGATCTTCACGCTCGATGTGGGCGTGCGGCGCCCCCTGGGCATGGGCGCAAGCGGCATCGCCCTGCTGCTGCACCTGCCTGAATCCGAGGTGCTCGAGATCTTGCGCCACAACGCGAATTTTTTGTGCCAGGCCGACGCGCAAGGACGACAGGAAGCCGAACACCACTGGCGCCAGGCGCGCCAACAAGGCTACGTGGCGCGCGACGTGCCCAATGTCGACGTCAGGTCTGTGGCCGTTCCCATCCGCGACCGCCGCGGGCAGCCGCAGGCCTGTCTGAGTGTCTCCGCGGCCAGGACGCGGCTGCGGGACCAGCGCCTGGCGCAGGTGGTGAGTCTGCTGCAGCGCGAAGCCCATCGCCTGGAGGACATCCTGCAGGCGCAAGGCGACGAAGCAGCTTGAGACGCACGACCGTGCTTTGCCGGGGTCTTGCCAGGTGTCAGCTACTAGCAGCGGCAGGCTGCCCGGCCATCATCGATCAATCGTTGACCAATCGCCGGCGCTTGGCTTCTTCCAATAGGTAGACCTGGTAGTCGTCCAGGTCGCCGTCGAAGTCTTTCACGGTGCCGCGCGATACCAGCCAGAATTCGTCGCAGACCGAACGCAACAGCGCCCGGTCGTGGCTGACCAGCATTACCGAGCCTTCGAACTCGTTCAAGGCGACGCTCAGCGCCTCGCGGGTAGCCAGATCCAGATGGTTGGTCGGTTCGTCGAGCAGCAGCAAGTTGGGGCGCTGCCAGACGATCATGCACAGAACCAGGCGCGCTTTTTCGCCGCCGCTCATGCTGCCGACAGGCTGCTTGACCATATCGCCGCTGAAATTGAAAGTGCCCAGGAAATTGCGCAGCCCCTGTTCGCGGCAGTCCATGGCGCTGGGACGCATGTTGGCTGGCGTGTCGCGCACCAGGCGGATCATGTGCTCCAGCGGGTTGTCGGCGGGCCGCAGGACATCCAGTTCCTGCTGCGAGAAATAGCCGATATTCAGGCCTTTTCCGGTGATGATTTCACCCGCGATGGGTTGCAGCGCGCCGGCGATCGTCTTTACCAGCGTCGACTTGCCCTGGCCATTGGCACCAAGAATGCCGATGCGCTGCCCCGCCAGGACGGACCGGTCGATGTTCCGCACAATGACGGCAGGCTGTGCGCCGGCCGGCGCGTTTTCGGGCGGCGGATAGCCGAAGCTGGCCGCGGACATCGCCAGCATGGGGTTGGGCAGGCTGGCCGGCGCCTTGAATTCGAACTGGAAATCGGCATCGGCCAGCACGGGCGCGATCTGCTCCATGCGCTCGAGCGCCTTGACACGGCTTTGGGCCTGCTTCGCCTTGCTGGCTTTTGCCTTGAAGCGGTCAATGAATTTTTGCAGGTGCGCGATTTTTTCCTGTTGCTTGGCGTGGGCAGCCTGTTGCAGCAACATTTGTTCCGCCCGCATGTCTTCGAACTTGCTGTAATTGCCGCCGTAGCGCACCAGCTTGCCATGGTCGATATGCAGGGTGACATTGGTGACGGCATCCAGGAACTCGCGGTCGTGGCTTATCACGACCATCGTGCCGGCGTAATTCTTCAGCCAGGCCTCCAGCCACACCAGAGCGTCCAGATCCAGGTGGTTGGTCGGCTCGTCGAGCAGCAGCAAATCGGACGGGCACATCAGCGCCCGCGCCAATTGCAGGCGCATGCGCCATCCGCCCGAGAAACTGTTCACCGGCCGGTCGAGTTCGGCCACGCTGAAGCCCAGCCCCAGGATAAGCGCCTGCGCGCGGGCGGACGCATC
This sequence comes from Bordetella petrii, assembly GCA_017745595.1. GTDB lineage: Bacteria > Pseudomonadota > Gammaproteobacteria > Burkholderiales > Burkholderiaceae_B > Bordetella_A > Bordetella_A petrii_C. The sequence continues at coordinate 102,929 of WMBV01000016.1, read as the reverse complement.
GTGCGCGCCCGCGTCGTGCAATGCCATATAGGCGTGCGCCATGCGCATGCCGTCTTCGCTGACCTCGGCCGCGGCCACTTCGGTTTGCGCCGCCAACAAGAGCGTATCGCCCTCGACCACGAAATCCGTCGCGCTCTGGCCGGTTTCCGGCATGTCCTGCGCCACCTGCGACATGCGCCACTGCGCCGGAACGGACAATTCGCCGCTGTCTTCGTGCAGGGTGCCGTTGAGCACGGCAAATAACGAAGACTTGCCGGCGCCGTTGCGGCCGACCAAACCCACCTTTTCCCCGGGATTGAGCGTAACGGAAGTCTTGTCGAGCAATACTTTGCTGCCGCGACGCACGGTCACGTTCTTGAGGCTGATCATCGAGGGAAGGTCTTCATTTCGGGCGAACAAAAAAACCCCAACCGGGACCGGTCGGGGTCGGGTGGCATCCAGGGCCTGTCTGGCCGGGATTGTAGCAAGTACGCAGACCGCACCATCCCGGGACTACCGCAAGTCAATCCATCCAGCTGCCGCCATTGACGTCGAGCACCTCGCCGGTGATGAAGCTGGCCTGGTCGCCCGCCAGGAAGGCGACCGCGTCGGCCACGTCTTCCGGCTGGCCGACGTGCCCCACCGGAATCTGATTCTTCAGGCTTTGCGGCAATAGCTTCGTGATGCGCGGATTCGAGGCGACCGGCCCGGGCGCGACGGCGTTGACCGTGATGCCTTCGGCGGCGGTTTCCTTGGCCAGGAAGTAAGTGAGCGCATGGATGCCCGCCTTGGACGCGCCGTAAGCCATATTGCTGGACCGCTGGAGCTCTTCTTTGTCGAGCCACGGGCGCGAGTTGCCGCCGTTCTTGCCGATGATGGAACCGATATTGACGATGCGGCCATAGCCCTGCTGGCGCATGATCGGCAGCACCGCCTTGCAGCACAGGAAGACGCTGGTCAGGTTGCAGTTGATGACCCGATGCCATTCTTCTTCGGTGATGTCCAGGCAGCCGCCCTGCGAACCGACGCCGGCCAGGTTCACCAGCACATCGACCCGCCCGAACGCCGCCACCGCGGCCTGCATCATGCGCTCGACCGCCCGGCTGTCGGTCAGGTCGGCCTGGACCCCGACGGCGCGCACGCCGTCATGGTTGAGCGCATCCACCTGCGCCTGTATTTCGATGCGGTCGACCAGGCACACGTTGGCGCCCTCTTCGATAAAGCGCGCCGCGATCGCCTTGCCCAGGCCGCCGCCGGCACCCGTAATGATCGCCGACCGGCCCGCGAGTCTGATGGCCATTCTTCGCCTACTCCTGTTCCTGCATTACGATCAGGCGCTTTTCCAGCGCCCGCATTTCTTCGTATCCCATCACCTTCATGATGTCTTCGATGCCGACCAGCAGGTCCGGGCGGTCTGCCGGCTCGCCCGTCTTGACCACGCCCATCATGACCTGCAGCGCCTGCTGCATGCCGTGGATCGCCGCGGCCGACAGCATGCGCGGCAGGCTGATGCGCCGGACCCCGATGGCCTTGAGCCTGGGCAACGGGATCAGCGGCGTGGTCGGCCTCGAACGGATGCCGAAACCCATGTTGATGGAAACCGGGATGCCGGCGCCGTCGACGATGCGCTTGATGTCGTCTTCGTTGCGCACGGCGTCAGGGAAGATCATGTCGGCGCCGGCCTGCGCATATGCCTTGGCGCGCTTGACGGCTCCCTCTACGCCTTCCAGCGCGATGGCGTCGGTGCGGGCCACGATCACGAAGTCGTCGTCCCGGCGCGCCAGGCAGGCCGCCTCGATCTTCTTCACCATCTCGGCCTGGCTGATCACTTCTTTGCCGGGCATGTGGCCGCAGCGCTTGGGGCTGACCTGGTCTTCGATGTTGACGCCGGCGACGCCCGCCTCTTCGAACATCTGCACCGTGTGGAACACATTGACCGGATTGCCGTAGCCGGTATCGACGTCGGCCGTCAGGGGAATCGACACCGAGCGCGCAAGGTAGCGGCAGTGGTTGACGTTTTCGCTCAGCCCCATCACGCCGATATCGGGCACGCCGAGAATGGCGTTCGACACCGCGGCCCCGCTGGTCGCCGCGGTCTTGAAGCCCGCCGCCTCGACCAGCCGGATGCTGTAACCGTCGTACACGCCGGGGGAAACGATGAACTCGCCGCTTTTGAGAAGCTCGCGATACTTTGCTGCTGCACTAGTCATTGACTGCTCCAGGGGGTGCCTCGATTCGACCGCCGCGTTCGGTAAGCTGCGGCGCGTCGGCCAGATGGTCGAAAAGATGGTGCGCCGCGCGCTCGATATGCGAGCGCATCAGCGATTCGGCGAGCTCGCCGTCGCGTGCGCGGATCGCGCGCAGGATCTGCCAGTGCTCTTTGTAGGCATCGTCCTTGCGTTCCAGCACGGTTCCGGAATGGCGCCGGTACAGGCGCAACAGGTGATACAGGTCGCCGCACAGCGCGTTGATGATCCGGTTGTTGCCGCTCGCGCGCACGACGCGCTCGTGAAAGTCGAACACCCGCGCGGCGGCCTGGCCGGCCTCGGCGCCGTCGGCCGGCGCGGCCCGCTCGCCCTGGGCGCGGGCCTGGGCGCGAACCCGGTCCTGCTCCAGGTCTTCGGCCAGCCGGTCGATTTCCTCGTCGGGCATGCGGCGTGCGGCGAAGTTGCAGGCCAGCCCCTCCAGCGCCATGCGCATCTGGAACAACTCGAGCGACGATTCGGCCGAGAGCGAGATCACGCGCGCCCTCATGTAGGGTTCGCGGGTAACCAGCTGAATGCCCTGCAGGCGCCGCACCGCTTCACGGACCGGCCCGCGGCTGACGCCGAACTCTTGCGCGAGCGCCACTTCGTTGATCACACTGCCAGGAAGCAGCCGCCCCTGGTGGATCGCATCCAGCATGCGCTGGAAGACGACTTCGGCCAGCGAGCTGGAAACGTCGTCCTTCGTTAGGGTCAAATTAGGCGAAGAGCTCATAGTGTTTACAGATTAATGATCACAGGAGATAAATGTCAATGCTTTTACGAAATGCCGACCCACAATATTTCGCATGAAATCAAGCACTTTTCCAGCAAAATGCTTTGTTTTTCATATGTCTAACCAGAAATCAGTTCCTGGCCGGTGCCGACAAAATGTTTACAGATTAGGGCGGAAGCACATAAGATGACGCTTTCATCTGCTCCATCGAACCGCCATGATCCGCCAAATCCGAAATTCCTCCGGGCCGATCCATTATCTTGACCTGGGCCGTGCCGCCCAGGCCGCCGGACGCGATATCGCTGCTTATCCGTATGTCGTGCGCGTGCTGCTGGAAAACCTGCTGCGCAACCAGGCCTGGGGCCTGCCGGTTTCCGGGCAGGAAATCGAGGCCCTGTGGAACTGGCCTTCCAACAAGGGCGCCGATCTGCCGTTGTACGTGCCCCGGGTGATCCTGCCCGATTCGAGCGGCCTGCCGGTGCTGCTGGACCTGGCGGCGCTGCGCGACGCGGTGGCCGAGGCGGGCGGCGACGCGGCCCGCGTCGATGCCCGGGTGCCCGTAGACCTGATCGTCGATCACTCGCTGCAAGTCGACCACTGGGGCAACGGCCAATCGGTAGTGCTGAACATGAAACGCGAATTCGAGCGCAACAACGAGCGCTACCGTTTCTTGAAATGGGCGCAGCAGGCGTTCAAGGGCTTGCGCGTGTTTCCCCCGGGCACCGGCATCATCCACCAGGTCAATCTCGAATTTATTGCGCCGGTGGTCAGCTCGCAACAACGCGACGACGGCCGCTGGGCCTACCCCGATTTCGTGATCGGAGGCGATTCCCACACGCCGATGGTCAATTCCCTGGGCGTGCTGGGCTGGGGCGTGGGCGGCATCGACGCGGAAGCCACCCTGCTCGGGCATGCCTACACTTTTCCCATTCCCGAGGTGGTCGGCGTGAAGCTGACCGGCTGCGCGCGCCCGCCGGCGCTGACCACCGACCTGGCCCTGCTGGTCAACCAAAGGCTGCGCGCCGCCGGCGTGGCAGGATGCATGGTTGAATTTTTCGGCCCCGCGGTGCCGCGGCTGTCCGTGCCCGAACGGGCGACGCTGGCCAACATGGCGCCCGAATACGGCGCCACCTGCGGCTTCTTCCCGATCGACGAACAGACCTTGCGCTACCTGCGCACCAGCGGACGGGCCGACGAACAGGTCGAGCTGATAGAAGCCTATGCGCGCGCCAACCACCTTTATGCCGCGGGGGCGCCTACCCCGGACTACAGCCGCGTGCTGGAAATCGACCTGAGCGAAGCGCGGCCCAGCATGGCGGGCCCGCGGCGCCCGCAAGACCGCCTGCCCGTCGAAGAGCTGGGGCCGGACTTCCGCGCGCGCCTGGCCCGCGCCACCACGGATGGCGGCTTCGGTCTGCAGCCCCAGGCCGTGCCGCAGCCGGGCCCCGGCGGCGAAGAGATCGGACATGGCTCGGTGGTGCTGGCGGCGATCACGTCGTGCACCAACACGTCGAATCCGTCGGTAATGCTGGCCGCCGGCCTGCTGGCCCGCAATGCGGTTCGGCGCGGCCTGGCGCCGCCGGCCTGGATGAAGCGCTCGCTGGCCCCCGGCTCGCGCGCGGTTACCGGCTATCTGCGCGCGGCCGGGCTGCTCGAGCCGCTCGAGGCCCTGGGCTTCTATCTGATCGGCTACGGCTGCACCACCTGCGGCGGCAAATCGGGCCCGCTGGACGAAACGGCCGCGCGCGCCATTACCGAACGCGACCTGGTCGTGTCGACCGTGCTGTCCGGCAACCGCAATTTCGAAGGCCGGATCCACAAGCTGGCGCGCGCCAACTACATCGGTTCGCCACCGCTGGTGGTGGCCTATGCGCTGGCGGCGCGCATCGACATCGATTTCGACGCCGAGCCGCTGGGAACCGGCAGCGACGGGCAGCCCGTGTACCTGCGCGACATCTGGCCCGCACAGGCCGAGATCGATGCGCTGCTGCCGCTGGCGAACGATCGCAAGCTGTTCGAAGGCGTGTACTCGCCGGACAATGTCGACAGCGAGATCTGGCGCGACCTGCCCGCGCCCGGCGGCCTGCACTTCGAATGGAACCGGGCATCGCAATACCTGGTAGAACCGCCGTTCTTCCGCGACGCCCCGCAGGGCGAAGCCATCAAGCAGCTGGCTGCAAGCCTGAAGTCGTGCCGCGTGCTGGCCGCCTTCGGCGACTCGCTGACCACCGACCACGTATCCCCGGGCGGCGAGATTCCAGTGGAAACGCCCGCCGGCCAATACCTGCTGCGGCACGGCATCGCCCAGCGCGATTTCAATAGTTATGTCGCGCGGCGCTGCAATCACCACGTCATGACGCGCGCCACGTTCGCCAATATCCGTCTGCACAACGAACTGCTACCCGGATCGGAAGGCGGCGTTACGCGGCACTTCCCTAGCGGCGAAACCATGACTATCTTCGACGCGGCCGAAAAGTACCGCGCCGAAGGACAGGCCTGTGTGATCCTGGCAGGCAAGGAATACGGCACCGGCAGCAGCCGGGACTGGGCCGCCAAGGGCTCGGCGCTGCTGGGCGTGAAGGCGGTGCTGGCCGAATCGTTCGAACGCATCCACCGCGCCAACCTGGTCGGCATGGGCGTGCTGCCGCTGGCATTCAAGCCGGGAGAAAGCTGGCGCACGTTGGGCCTGGCCGGCGATGAAAGCCTGCACTTCGAGAACATCGAAGAAGGGGTGCGCCACGGCACGCCGGTGAATGTGACCGCCAGAAGCGGCAACCGCGAGATCCGCTTCCAGGCCGTGCCGCAGGTGCTGACCGCGGCCGAGCGGGCACTGATGGCCCAGGGCGGCATCCCCGCGGCGGTGCTGCACGACCTGCTCGGCAAGCCGGCCGCCGCCCAGCCCGCCTAACGCCCGGCCGTGGGGGCTCAGGGCCCCACCCCGGAAAACATCGACTCGCCGGCGCGGTAAGCGCCATTGAACCCGCCGGCGTGATCGAGCATTTCCTGGGTGGGCTTGGCATAGAGCAACCGGCGGCTGACGTCCAGGCAGCCGGCCGCCCGGGCGCGCGCAAAGAAAGCGGCGTGATGGAAGAGCAGGCCCAGGGCATCCAGCACCACCGCCCCATCGACCGAAAGCATTTTGTGGCGCACCAGGAACTCGTTCAGGATACCGTCGCCCGGGATGATGACCTCGGCGCCCAGCTTCAGGGCCTCGTGGACGGCCGCGCGGAAACGCTGCTTGATGGATTCGGCGGCTTCGCCTTCTTTTTCGAGATCGAACAATGCCACGCCGGGCGTCATGGCGACCACGCCCGCCAGGCGGTCTTGCAGCCCGTACTGGGCGGCCAGGTCTTGCGTCAGCATCTGCTGGAATTCGGTCAGCGATACCAGCGCGAACTTCCGGCCCAGCGAACAGGCGGTCAGCATGCAGCTTTCGGTCAGGCTGACCACGGGAATGTCGACCATCGATCGCGCTTCGCGCAGGCCGGGGTCGAAGAAGCAGCCCAGCGCAAAGGCGTCGTACCCGGCTTTCTGCGCCGCCACCGCGGCCTCGCACACCTGCGGGATGTTCAACATGCGCAGCCCGCCGCGCCGGTTGAACTCCATCGGCGCGATGCCTTCCGGGTACGTGCCGGGGCGCAGGCCGTGGACGGAGACCGAAAACTGGCCCCCGCCGACCTCTCGCGCGTGCGACTTCAGCGTGTTCCGATAGAACGGAAACTTGTCCAGGTCGGTAAAGCTCTGGTGCCAGATTTTCATGTGCGTCTCCTCCGTCCCGCGGTTCGCGGTTTTTACTTTAGCGCGGCCAGTACGTCTTCCGTGCCGCGGATGCGGCCCATGCGGGGGAAGGTGTACTTGAGTGTGTTGGCGTGCGCCTCGTCCGAGGGGCTGGCCATGGCGTCGGCCACGAATACCTGGTCGTAGCCGCGCTCGAACGCGTCGCGCGCGGTGGACTCTACGCCGACGTTGGTCGACAGCCCGGCCAGCACGATGGTCTTGATGCCGCGGCGGCGCAATTGCAGATCGAGCTCAGTGCCGTAGAACGCGCCCCACTGGCGCTTCGCGATCAGGATGTCGCTCGCCTGCCGGTTCAGTTCAGGTACCAGCTCGGACCAATTGGCGGGCTTCGCGCCCGCGGCGGCGGGCGGCAGGTCCGTCAGCGGAGCCAGCGCGTCGCGGCCGTCGGCCAGGTTGCCCACGGTCACCAGCACGACCGTGGCTTGCTGCTCGCGGAAAGCCGCGGCCAGGCGTGCGCCGCGCGCGACGACCTCGGCGCTGGGGTTGGGCTTCACGTTCATCGAAACGATGCCGTGCTGCAGGTCAATCAGGACCAGGGCGGTCGTTTTGGGGTCTAGGGTCAAGGCGGGCGTGGTGCTCATCAGTGAAATTCCCGTGGATGAATGGTTAAGCGGTCGGGCGTGCCCCTGCGGGCCGCCGCGGCGGATGGGTTCGAAAAATCCGGGCTCCGGGCTTCCGAGTGTCAACATTGTACAGGGTTACAGAACCACGTCACCCCCCTGGCATTTGGCAAATTCCACCTGGCTACCCCGTAAAATCACGCTTTCCGCGATTTAGACCGGTATGCGAGGCACAGCGGAAAACACAAAAGAGTTGACAGATTGCGGGCTTTGATTGAAGCTGAAATAAGGCCGCCAGATGCCAAAAAGCAAATGGCGCCGGAGACAAACACAAGCGGCGACACCCCGGACGGGGTTCGTCCTTCGCGACCTGCCTGCCCGGCCGCGCGCCCTGGACGCGCGCGGCGGGCACCCGCAAGAACTGAAAAATCGAGTGCGATAACTGGACCGGAGTAAGCATGGAAAAGCATCAAGATCAATACGACGTGATCGTCGTAGGCGCGGGCGGCGCCGGGCTGTCCGCGGCCGTGGCGGCGCAGGAAGCCGGCGCGCGCGTGGCCATCTGGGAACGGGCCACGCCGGACGAGTCCGGGGGCAACACGCGCTATACGGGTGCCTGGTTCCGCATGAAGTCGCCCGAGGTCGTTTCCGATGACTTCGAAGAGCATTTCGCCGAAAACGCCGGCGGCTACATGGACCCGACCATCGTCGCCGAACTGACCCGCGACCCCGCCGACTGGAGCGGCGCGGCCAAGACCTTGAGCTTCGTCGACCCCAACGTTGTCGCCGAACTGTCCGAGCACGCCCCCGACACCCTGGAGTGGCTGGGCAAGCATGGCGTGCAGTTCGTGACGCTGGACCGGCCCTTCCCCACTTCGGTACAGCCGCGCATCAGCCCCAACGGCGGCGGGCTGGCGCTGCTCGAATCGTTGTCGAAGAGCTTCGCCGACAACGGGGGGACCGTGCTGTACAACACGTCCGCCACGTCCCTGTGCGTGTCCGAGGACGGCCGCGTCGAAGGCTTGCGCGGCGTGGCCAACGGCACGCAGCCCGTCTGCATGAAGGCCGGCGCGGTCATTCTGGCGTGCGGCGGCTTCCAGGGCAACGCCGAAATGCTGACCCGCTACATCGGACCGCGTTCGCTGTACTTGCGCCCGATGTCGCGCGGCGGCAGCTACAACAAGGGCGAAGGAATCCAGATGGCGCTGGACATCGGTGCCGCGCCTTGCGGCGATTTCGGCAGCTACCACGCCTCGCCCATGGACCCGCGCTCCAAGCGCGCCGGCCCGTCCATGTACATCTATCCGTACGGCATCCTGGTCAACAAAGACGGCCACCGCTTCGTCGACGAAGGGCCCGGGCCCACCGACGAAACCTATGAAACGGTGACGCGCAACATCTTCGCGCAGCCCGCCGGCCTGGCCTACGTGATCCTGGACGCCAAGGCCAAAGACGTGCCGCACCGCTCGGTCGCCATCCGCACCGAACAAGCGCCCATCGAAGCGCCCACGATCCGCGAACTCGCGCGCAAGCTGAACATCCCGGAAGAAATCCTGGAGCAGACCGTCGAGCAGTACAACGCCGCCTGCCCGGCCAGCGGGGAATTCGATTCGACCCGGCTCGACGGCATGGCGACCTCGGGCGTCCACCCGCGCAAGTCCAACTGGGCGCGGCCGGTCAACACGGGGCCGTTCGAGGCATACCCGATCATTTCGTCCATTGTCTTCACGTTCGGCGGCCTGAAAACCGACCCCAAGGCCCGGGTACTGAACAAAGAAGGCTCGGCCATTCCCGGCCTGTACGCAGTCGGCGAAGTGCAGGGCCTTTACTACGGCACCTATACCGGCGCCACCTCGGTGCTCAAGGGCCTGGTGTTCGGCCGCATCGCCGGACGCGACGCCACGCAGCCCCGGTAATTCGAAGAAAAAAGAGGAGACAACACGATGGCGGCGACTCTGCGCCTGCCTCGGCATCGAATCATTCCCGCACTGTAGCGGCACGCCGTAGAAGCCGCGCGAATCTTTAATTCCACAATGAGGAGCACAATCAACATGTTCAACACGACGCTCAAATCCCTGCTGGCCAGGACGCTGGCCGGCACCCTGGTTTCCCTGGGCATGGCGGGCGCCGCGACCGCGGCCTTCCCGGAAAAGCCGATCAGGCTGGTGATTCCGTTTCCGGCGGGCGGATCGTCGGATGCCATGGGTCGCGTGGTGGCGCAGGGCATGGCCGAACGCCTGGGCCAGCCCGTCGTGGTCGAGAACCGCGCGGGCGCGTCCGGCACCATCGCCACCAACTACGTGGCCAATGCCGAGCCGGACGGCTACACGCTGTGCTATTGCCTGACCGGCTCGCTGGTCATCCTGCCGATGCTCAACCCGAACCTGACCTACAAGCCGGACACCCAGCTGACGCCGGTAAGCCACGTCGCCAGCCAGCCGTTCGTGGTGGTGGTCCAGTCGAACCTCAAGGCCAACACCTTGCAGGATTACGTCAAGCAGGCCAAGGGCGGCGACGGCAAGCTGACGTTCGGCTCGCCCGGCGTGGGCACGCCCAGCCACCTGACCGGCGAGCTGTTCAACCAGGCGGCCGGCATCAACGTGCGCCATATTCCGTACCGCGGCGACGCGCCCGCCGTGCAGGACCTGCTGGGCGGCCAGATCGACGCGATGTACGCGGCGGCCAGCAACGTGCCCGCGATGACCGCCGATGGCCGGACCAAGGCGCTGGCGGTATCGACGCCGAAGCGCCTGAGCCTGCTGCCGGACGTTCCCACCATTGCCGAGTCGGGTTATCCGGGCTTCGAAACGGCCACGATGCAGATCATCGTGGCGCCGGCCGGCACCCCGGGCGATGTCGTCGAGAAGCTGAGCCAGGCGGTGCGCGACACGCTGAAGTCGCCCGAGGTGTTGAAAAAGGCCGATGAGCAGGGCCTGATGGTGGTGGCCAGTTCGCCGGCCGAAGCCGCCGCGACGCTCAAGGCCGAAAACGAACGCCTGTCGCCGATCGTGAAGAAGCTCGATATCCGGATCAACTAAAGCATCGTCGCAGGAACCATGACCACGACCCGTTACCCCAGGTTGCTCGGCCCGGCCCAGTTGGGCCGGAAAACGACCAAGAACCGTATCTGGATGACCGCCCATGTGACACAGTTGGTGAAAGACCATCTGTTCACGCAGGAACATCTGGATTACTACGCCGAGCGGGCCCGGGGCGGCGTGGGCATCATCACCATGGAAGCCACGGCCGTCCACCCGACCACGCTGCCCTATCCCGGCAAGCCTTTCGGGTTCGATCCGCGCATCATCTCTGAATACAAGAAGATCGCGGCGGCCGTCCACCAGCACGGCACGCTGGTGCTGGCCCAGCCGTGGCACCGGGGACGGCAGACCGACAGCGTCACCAGCCGGCTGCCCGTGCTGGCGCCGTCGTCGATCCCCTGCTCTGTCTACCGGGAAATGCCCAAGGTGATGACCCGCGAGGACATCGAGGAGATCATCGACGGCTACCGCATCGTGGCCCGGTACGCGATCGAAGGCAACCTGGACGGCGTCGAGATCGCGGCCGCCCATCATGGATACCTGCTGAACCAGTTTCTGTCGCCAGCCACCAACCATCGCCAGGACGAATATGGGGGCTCGCTGGAAAACCGCATGCGCATTGTCATGCGCATCATCGAGGCCATCCGGCAGGAACTCGGCAGCGAGCCCATCGTCGGCATACGGCTCAACAGCGACGACAGCATGGAAGGCGGCCTGGGCCCCGGAGACTGGGCCGACATCGCCCGGCACCTGACCGCCAGCGGCCGGCTGGACTATGTGTCCTGTGCCCATGGCACCTATCTGAACCGGATGCTGATCTACCCGTCGTCGCCGCACGAACACGGCTTCGAAATGCCGGCCACGCGAGTGGTCAAGGCACGCCTGAACGTGCCCGTCGTGGGCGTCGGGCGCATCACCACCCCCGACGAAGCCGAAGGCATCCTGCGGGCCGGCGATTGCGATTTCGTCGGCATGACGCGCGCCCTGATCGCCGACGCGTTCTGGGCGCGCAAGGCGCAGATCGGCCAGCCGGAAACCATCCGGCCCTGCGTGGGCGCCAACTGGTGCATGGCATCCATCTTCGCCCACGCGCCGCTGGCCTGCGTGCACAACCCTTCGGTGGGCCGCGAACGCGAGCTGTCCGAAGCGCAGTTGCCTCCGGCGCAAACCGTCAAGAACGTGGCCGTCGTCGGGTCGGGGCCCGCCGGGCTGCGCGCCGCGCTGACCGCCTCGCAGCGCGGCCACCGGGTCACGCTCATCGAGCGGACGGCGCAACTGGGCGGCCAGGTGGCGCAGATGGGGCGCGCGCGCAGCGCGCGCGAACTCACCGACATCGTCACCTGGATGATCGCGCAGTTGCGCGACACCCCGGCCGACATCTACCTGGAAAGCGAGGCAACGCCAGAACTTTTGGTCGAAGCGGGCTACGACTGCGTGGTGGTGGCGACAGGCTCGCGGCCGCTGCGGCACGGCTGGTCGCCGCTGCAGCCGGCCAAATGGGGCGGCCCGGCGCTGGACGGCGCCGACGCGGACTGGATATACAGCCACGAAGACGTGCTGGGCGAGCGCGAGCCGCTGCAAGCCGGCCAGGGCAGGAACGCGGTAGTCGTCGATACGATGGGCGCCCGGCATGCCGCCCTGGTCAGCGAATATCTGGCGCAGCAGGGTTGGGCGGTGTCGTTCCTGACCCAGCTCGGCCAGCCGCTGGCCAATCTGTCGGCCAGCCGCGACTGGAGCAAAGTCTATGGCATGCTGCGGCGGGCCGGCGTGACCTTCATCCCCAATGCCGAATTGCGCCGCGTGGACGACCACGGCATCGTGTATGAAGACATCTACACGAAAGAACAAACGGCGCTGGGCGATCTGGGCGCGCTGGTCCTGATCAATGGCGCACGGGCAGAAGACGGGCTCTATCACGCACTGCGCGAACGCTATCCGGCCCTGGAAGCGCACCTGATCGGCGATGCCGTGGCGCCGCGGCGGATCAGCGACGCGATCTACGAAGCAGAGGCGCTGGCGCGCAAGCTTTGAGAGTGACCGCGGCCCTCGGCCGTTAGGCCCTGGGGCGGCACGGATCGGCATGAAATTAGACAGAGTATAATTTTGTACTTTGTCTAATTTATTTCAACCCAATGACTGCCCCCACCAGCCGGCGAGCACGCAAGCGGCAAAGCGCGCGCGTAACCATCACGACCCTTGCCGGGCAACTCTTCCAACGAGATGGCTACGAAGCCGTCACGATGGATCACATCGCGCAGGCGGCGGACGTGGCGCGGGGCACGCTCTATAACCACTTCCCCACCAAAGACCATATATTGGCCGCGTGGATACACCAAGAACTGGAACGCGACTTGGGAAGTCTTCCACTGGCCGCCGCGGCCAGCCTAGAGTTTGCCGCGGGCGCGGCCCAGCTACTGGAACTGTCCGCCCGCTGGTGTACGCCGCAACGGGATTTGCTTCCCGCATATTTGCGGTTCTGTTTCATCAACCTGCAGCCGCCCGAAGCGGCCAATGGCGATGGCGGCAATGGCCTGTTGACGCTCTACGCGCAGATGATCGGCAACAGCCAGGCATCGGGCAAAATCCGCGCCGATCTTCAGGCATTGCATCTGGCCACGATGTTTCATCATCTGTATTTGGGCGCGCTGATGCGGTGGCTTAACGACCCCTCCCTGTCTTTAAGCACGGAATTCTCATCCGCGCTGGACATCTTTCTGCAAGGGTGTTCGCCACGCAATGCCAAAAAAGGAAATGCATCGTGAAGCTGCTGGCCCTGACCTACGGCACCGAAGGCGACACGCGGCCCATCGCGGCGCTCTGCCGCGCCTTGATGGACGCCGGGCATGAAGCCTTGCTGCTCGCCGATAAGAATACGCTTGCAAGCGCCCGAAGCCTGGCGGTGCCGCACGCGGCATTGAGCGGAGACATTCAAGCAAACCTCGCAGATTTGGTTGCGCAGGGGAAAGGGGTCAACGCCACGGTCGCGGCCTTGTCTGGCATCGCCAATGCCCAGGCCGAAAGCTGGATGCGGCAAGCCGCCGGCGCCGCGGCGGACTGCGATGGAATCATCGTCTCTGGGCTGACGGCATTCGTGGGCCTGTCTATCGCCGAACACCTGCGCATTCCCGTGATCGGCGCCGGCATGATCCCTATTTCGCCCACCCGCGCGTTTCCATCGCCCTTTCTCCCTGCCGGTAAACTGCCGCCCGGCCTGAATAAAGCCAGCCATCACCTGGTCAACTGGATGCTGTGGCTTTCTTTTAGAAAGTCGGTCAACCGCGCCCGCAAGCAGGTACTGGGGCTGGGGCCGCGCCACAGCCTCTGGACCAGGCATCCCATGCTGTATGGCGTGTCTGCGGCATTGCTGCCTGCGCCGACGGATTGGCCAGACAACGCGACACTGTGCGGGCAATGGCTCGAACCCGCGGCTGCCTGGTCGCCCGCCGCCGAGCTGGAGCATTTTCTGAACGCCGGCGAGCCGCCTGTATACCTGGGGTTCGGCAGCATGATGGGATTCGACCGGGATGCCTTGCTGCAGACGCTGCTTGAGGGCCTGCAAGGGGAGCGCGTTCTGTTTTATCCGGGCTGGTCCGGCTTGCCGGATTTTCCGTTGCCGGAAAATTGGCTGGCTATCGGCAACACGCCTCATGGCCGGCTGTTTCCGCGCGTGTCGATGGCGATTCACCACGGCGGCAGCGGCACCACCCATTCGGCATGCCGTGCCGGCATTCCCTCTGTCGTGCTGCCATTCGCCGGCGACCAGTATTTCTGGGCGCATCAGCTGGCGCGCCTGGGCGTGGCCAAAACCCCGATTGCGACCAAGCAGCTCGACGCCGACGCGATCCGGCAAGCCGTGCAGTTTGCCAAATCCACGCAAGCCAGATCCCGCGCCTTGGCAGTGGCGGAAGCCATGTCGCGGGAAAACGGAACGGCGACCGCTCTGGCGGAAATAGCACGGTATATGTAGGCACAGCGGGGTCATTGCGGCCGCGTCAGGCCGCATGCACCGCCCTGCTCAGCACACAGGCCACATGTTCGGCCCGCGGCCCGCCTTCGGCCCGCAGGCCGTCGGCAATCTGGTGCCGGCAACTGGTGCCGTCGGCCACCACCAAAGTGTCGGCGCCGGCCTTGCGCACGGCCGGCAACAAAGAAAGCTCGGCCATTTTCATCGAGGTTTCGTAATGCGATGCCTCGTAGCCGAAACTGCCGGCCATGCCGCAGCAGCTCGATTCGATCAGTTCCACTTTCATATCGGGGATCAGCGCCAGTATCTGCTGAACGGGCTTGACGGCGTCGAAGGCCTTCTGGTGGCAGTGCCCGTGCAGCAGGGCGCGCTTTTCGGGCAACGGACCGAGTTTCAGGTCGAGCCTTCCGGCCTTCAGTTCGTTGGCCAGGAACTCTTCAAACAGAAAAGCCTGCCGGGACAGCGCCTGGGCGTCCTCGCCCAGGCCCATGACCAGGAATTCGTCCCGCAGCGATAGCAGGCAGGACGGCTCGAGCCCGACAATGGGGATACCCCGCGCCACGAGCGGCCGCAGGGCATCCACGACGCGGCGGGCCTCGGCCCTGGCCTCATCGACCATGCCGGCCGACAGATAAGTGCGGCCGCAGCACAAGGGGCGCCCGGGCTCGGCGTCGTTCGCGGCCGGGGCGGCGACATGGACCCGGTAGCCGGCCGCTTGCAACACGTGCAGGGCGGCGCGGGCGTTTTCGGTTTCGAAATAGTTATTGAAGGTGTCGGCGAACAGGACGACGTCCGCCGCCTGGGCATCGGCCGGCGCGGCCTGGCGGGTAAAGACGTCGCCGCGCCATTTGGGCAGGCTGCGCTTCGCGGAAAATCCCAGCAGGCGTTCGGACAGCCATGCGCCCCCCGGCACGGTGTCGCGCAAATTGAACAGGAACGGCAGGCGGCCCGCCCACGGCGCCCAGCGCGGCAGGCCGGCGATGATCTTGTCTTTTAGCGCCAGGCCACGCTTTTGCCGCCACTGGTTCAGGAATTCGATTTTCATGCGCGCCATGTCGACGCCGGTGGGACAGTCGCGCTTGCAGCCTTTGCAGCTGACGCACAGGTCCATGGTGGCGCGCATCTCGTCGGAAGCAAGGGCGTCCGGCCCCAGCTGCCCCGACAACGCCAGGCGCAGCGTGTTGGCGCGGCCGCGTGTCAGGTGCTGTTCGTCGCGGGTGACGCGATAGCTGGGGCACATGGTGCCGGCGTCGAACTTGCGGCAGTGCCCGTTGTTGTTGCACATTTCCACCGCCTTGGCCAAGCCCAGGGCCGGGTCGCCGCCGGTGCCCGGCGCGCCGACCGACTCCGTGGCCGGGTCGTTGTCCACGTTCCAGGTGGACCAATCCAGCGCGGGCGCCAGCGGGACGACGCGGTATTCCGGCTTGAAGCGAAACAGGGCCCGGTCGTCCATCTTGCTGCTGTTGACGATCTTGCCCGGATTCATCAGCCGGTCGGGATCGAAGGCGTCTTTGATTTCTTCGAACGCGCGCGTCAGCCTGGGCCCGAACTGCCACGCCACCCATTCGCTGCGCACCAGGCCGTCGCCATGTTCGCCCGAAAAAGCCCCCTTGTAGCGCCGCACCAGCGCGCCGGCCTCTTCGGCGATGGCGCGCATCTTCGCCGCGCCGTCGCGGCGCATGTCCAGAATGGGCCTGACATGCAGGGTGCCCACCGAAGCGTGCGCGTACCAGGTGCCTTTGGTGCCGTGCTTGGCGAACACATCGGTCAGCTGGCTGGTGTATTCGGCCAGATGCTCCAGCGGCACGGCGCAGTCTTCGATGAAAGACACCGGCTTGCCGTCGCCGCGCATACTCATCATGATGTTCAGCCCCGATTTGCGCACGTCCCACAGTGCCTTCTGGGCCGCCGCATCCGGCATTTCGACCACGGAGCCCGGCAGGCCCAGGTCGCTCATCAGTTCGACCAGCTTCGCCAGGCTGGACAGTTGCTCGGCCTTGGACTCGCCGGCGAATTCGACCAGCAGAATGGCTTCGGGCTCCGCGATCAGGGCGCTGTCGATGACGGGACGGAAAGCGGGGTTGCCGCGCGCCAGGTCGATCATGGTGCGGTCGACCAGTTCGACCGCGCAAGGGCCCAGCCCCACGATATGGCGGGCCGTGTCCATGGCCTGATAGAAGGTGGGGAAATTGACCACGCCCAGCGCCTTGGCGGCCGGCAGGGGCGACAGCTTGAGCGTGATGCTGCGCGTATAGGCCAGCGTGCCTTCGCTGCCCACCAGCATGTGCGCCAGATTGACCTGGCCGTCGGCCGTATAGGGGCGCGTGCTCTGCGGATGAAAGATGTCCAGGTTATAGCCGCCCACGCGCCGCATCACGGCCGGCACCCGGCGTTCGATTTCGTCGCGTTCGCGCGCGGCGATTTCGTTCAGGCGGCTCATGATGTCGCGCACGCGGGGCGGCGCATTGCCCATGCGGCTTTGCTCGGCAAAGGTGGCGGCGGTGCCGTCCAGCAGCAGGGCGTCGATGCTGAGCACGTTATGGACCATATTGCCGTAGGCAATCGAGCGCGAGCCGCAGGAATTATTGCCCGCCATGCCGCCCAGCGTGCACTGCGCCGCCGTGCTGACGTCCACCGGAAACCAGACCCCATGCGGCTTGAGCCAGGCATTGAGATGATCCAGCACGATGCCCGGTTCCACCGTGACCGTCATGACGTCCGGATCGAAGTCGAGGACGCGGTTAAGGTATTTGCTATTGTCGATGACCAGTGCCGCGCCCACCGTCTGGCCGCATTGCGAAGTGCCGCCGCCGCGCGCCAGCACGGGCACCGACAGCTCGCGGCATAAATTGAGCGCCGCCGCGGCATCGTCGCCGGACCGCGGGACCAGCACGCCTACCGGCTCGATCTGGTAGATGGATGCGTCGGTGGAATACCGCCCGCGCGCGCCCCGGTCGAACAGAACCTCGCCTTGCGTTTCACGGCGCAGGCGGGCCGCCAGCTCAAGATGCAGCGGATTCGATTCGGTGTGCGGAGGGAACGCGGGCGAGTTCATGGGGCTCCTGAAACAGATCGGGTGAGAGGGTCAGGGTTCGTCCCCGGCCCGGGAAAGCGCTTGGGCATCGGCGCGGTCGGCGGCGGCGAGTTTCAGTTTCAAGTCTTCGAGCACGGCCTCGCCCTTGCGCCGCAGATGCTGGCGCATGATCTGCGCCAGCCGGGGGCCGTCGCGCGAGGCCAGGGCCTCGGCCATTTCCAGGTGCTCGCGCATGGCCTTGTCCCATTTTTCTTGATTGAGATTGGAACGGAACCGCAGGTTCTGCAAGCGCAGGTTGATGTTCTTGTAAACGTCCGACAGCAAGTGATTGTGGCCCGCGGCATTGATGCGGTCGTGGATCGCGCGGTTGACCTGGTAGTAGGACGAAAGGTTGCGCCTGGCATGGCAGGCCTGCATCTCGAAGGTCAGGGCCTGGATCTCGGCGATTTCGTGGTCGGTGATGCGCTGGCAGGCAAGCTCGCCCGAAAGCGCTTCCAGGGCGCCCATGACTTCGAAACTTTCGCGTATGTCTTTTTCGGACAGGGCCACCACATGCGCGCCGCGATTGGGCTGGATGCGAACCAGCCCGTCGGCGGACAGCAGGCGGAAGGCTTCGCGCAAGGGCGTGCGCGACACCTGCAGGCGGTCGCACAGTTCGCGTTCGTTCAGGCGCGCGCCCGCGGCCAGCTCGCCTTCGATGATCATTTCGCGCAAGCGGTCGGCGATGGTCGCGGGCAGCGTGCGCCGGTCGAGCGCCTGGGACGGCGAGACGGGCTCGGCCTCGGGCGTGGCGGATGCATGGGGTAGGCTGAGAGCATTGTTTTTCATTTGTATACAAAACAGAGATGGTGCGCACATCAGTGTCTGTGCCGCGCACCATTGCGGGCCGACGGAAACAACCGGCCTATTTTACCGCCCCTATTCCCCGAAAATTGCTGTGGCGCCGCATAGATTGTGCTTGCAGGATGGCGCGCTTGCTGCGTATTCTTCCTCAGAATTTGTATTTTGTATACCAACTTATCAGGAACCCCTTATGATGCCGCTGCATTCGCACCCGTCCGGCCGTCACTTCCTGCAGATTCCGGGGCCCACCAACGTGCCCGATCGCGTGCTGCGCGCCATCGACAATGTCACCATCGACCATCGCGGCCCCGAGTTCGGCGAGCTGGGCAAGGCCGTGCTGGCCGGCATGAAGAAGATATTCAAGACCGAAGCCGATGTGATCATCTACCCGGCCTCGGGCACCGGCGCATGGGAAGCGGCGCTGGTCAACACGCTGTCGCCCGGCGATCAGGTCCTGATGGCGGAAACCGGCCACTTCGCCACGCTGTGGAAAAAAATGGCGGAAAGGCTGGGGCTGCGGGTGGAGTTTCAAGAGGGGGACTGGCGCCATGGCGCGGACCCCGATCACATCGGCAAGCGCCTGGCCGCCGACAGCGGACACGCGATCAAGGCGGTATGCGTGGTGCACAACGAAACCGCGACCGGTGTGGTCAGCGATGTGGCGGCCGTGCGCAAGGCCATCGACGCCGCC
Source organism: Bordetella petrii (assembly GCA_017745595.1). Taxonomy (GTDB): domain Bacteria; phylum Pseudomonadota; class Gammaproteobacteria; order Burkholderiales; family Burkholderiaceae_B; genus Bordetella_A; species Bordetella_A petrii_C. The sequence goes on along the minus strand of WMBV01000016.1, from coordinate 84,040 downwards.
GGCCATCCGGCCTTGCTGATGGTGGATACGATTTCGTCGCTGGGCTCGGTGGACTACCGGCACGACGAATGGGGCGTCGATGTCACCGTGGCGGGCTCGCAAAAGGGGCTGATGCTGCCGCCCGGGCTGTCATTCAACGCCGTCAGCGCCAAGGCCCTGAAGGCGTCCGAAACCGCCGCGCTGCGGCGCTCGTACTGGGACTGGAAAGAAATGCTGGCCATCAACCCGCGCGGCTACTTTCCCTACACGCCCGCGACCAATCTGCTGTACGGCCTGCACGAAGCCCTGGAAATGCTGATGGCCGAAGGGCTGGACAACGTGTATGCGCGGCACAAGCGGCATGGCGAAGCCACCCGGCGCGCGGTGCGCGCATGGGGCCTGGAGATTCTGTGCGCCAAGCCCGAAGAATACAGCCCGGCGCTGACGGCGGTGGTGATGCCCGAAGGCCATAGCGCGGATGCATTCCGCAAGACAGTGCTGACGCATTTCAACATGTCGCTGGGGCAGGGGCTAAGCAAGCTGTCGGACAAGGTGTTCCGCATCGGCCACCTGGGCGACTTCAACGACCTGACGCTGTGCGGCACGCTTTCTGGCGTGGAAATGGGCCTGGAAAAGGCCGGCGTGCCGCACCAGCGCGGCGGCGTTCAAGCGGCCCTGGATTACCTGGCGCAGACCAGCCGGCCGCAGAACGAATAAAAACAGGACCCGCAGGACAGGCAGGAAAGGCTCGCAATCAAGGCGTACCGATACCGGACGTTCCCGTGGCACCACCGGAGGAGACACACATGAAGCACCTGACCCACAGACTGTCGAAGAAACCCTATCTGATCGCGTCGCTGGCCGCGCTGGCCAGCCTGACCGCCCTGCCCGCCCAGGCATGGGAACCCACCCGCCCGGTAGAGATCATCGTGCCCGCCGGCGCGGGCGGGGCATCCGACCAGATGGCGCGCACCATACAAAGCATCATCCTCAAGCACAAGCTGATGAAGCAGTCGACGCTGGTGCTGAACAAAGGAGGAGCCAGCGGCGCCGAAGGCATCATGGATACCAAGGCTTCGGCCAACAATCCGCACAAGCTGATGGTGGCCTTTTCGGCAATTTACACGCTGCCCATCGCCGTCAAGCTGCCCTTCAACTGGCGCGACCTGAATCCGGTGGCCATGATCGCGCAAGACGAATTTCTGCTGTGGACCAACGCCGAAGATCCTTACAAGACCGCCGGCGACTACCTGAAGGCGGTCAAGGCCGCGCCGGCCGGCCAGTTCAAGATGGGCGGCACGGGCGCCAAGCGCGAAGACCAGATCATTACCGTGGCGCTCGAAAAGGCGGCCGGCGTGAAGTTCACCTACGTGCCCTACAAGAGCGGCGGCGAAGCCGCCACGCAACTGGTGGGCAAGCACACCCAATCCAACGTGAACAACCCCAGCGAGAACATCGCGCAGTGGCGCGCCGGCCAGGTCAACGCCTTGTGCGTGTTCTCGGATGAGCGCATGACCTACAAGGACAAGATCACTAAAGACCAGTCGTGGGCCGACATCCCGACCTGCAAGGAAGCGGGCTACGACGTTCAATACCAGATGCTGCGGGCATTCTTCCTGCCGCCCGGCACCTCCGCCGAGCAGGCGGCGTTTTACGCGGACCTGATCAAGAAAGTCAGCGAAACGCAGGAATGGAAGGACTACCTGGCCAAGCAGGCGCTCAAGGGCGACTACCGCACCGGCCAGGATTTCGTGAAGTTCCTGGAACAGGACGAAGCGAAGCACAAGACCCTGATGGAAGAAGCCGGCCTGGCCGCGAAGCAATAAACCCGGGAAACCAGGATGGATCATCAGCAAACACAGGGCGGCCCGTCGAAAGACGGGTTGTCCCATAGTGCCGTCGACGCCATTACCGCCGTGGTGTTCTTCGCCGTGGGCGTGGTCATGATGGTGGACAACTACCGCATCGGCGTTGCCTGGGCGACGGATGGGCCCGAGTCGGGATATTTTCCGTATCACATCGGGATGATCATCTGCATCGCCAGCGCGGCGGTGTTCCTGAAGGCGGTGTTCGGCAAGCATCGCAACCGGGAAGTGTTCGTCAGCTGGAGCCGCTTCCGGCTGGTGCTGCTGGTGCTGCTGCCCACCGCCCTGTACATCCTGCTGATCCAACTGCTGGGCATCTATGTGGCGTCGACGCTGTTCATTGCCGCCTTCATGCGGCTGCTGGGCAGGATCGGCTGGCTGAAGACGGTGCTGGTCAGCGTGGGCGTGAACGTACTGCTGTTCTGGATGTTCGAGATCCAGTTCTTGGTACCCCTGCCGAAAGGGCCGCTGGAAGCCTTGTTCGGCTACTGAAACCGAGGACGGGAGACGCAATTGGATGAGCTGAACTCTTTATTCCATGGCTTTGCCACGGTCTTGAGCTGGTACAACCTGGGCATGATGTTCATCGGCCTGGTGCTGGGCGTGATCATCGGCGTGCTGCCCGGGCTGGGCGGGCCCAACGGGGTGGCGATACTGCTGCCGCTGACCTTCACCATGCCCCCCACCTCGGCCATCATCATGCTGTCGTGCATTTACTGGGGGTCTTTGTTCGCCGGCGCGATCACGTCGATACTTTTCAATATTCCGGGCGAAACCTCGTCGGTGGCCACTACGTTCGACGGGTATCCGCTGGCACAGCAAGGCCGCGCCGGCAACGCACTGACGGCCTCGTTCACCGGCTCGTTCTTCGGCGCCCTGTCGGGCGTGCTGCTGATTACATTCCTGGCGCCGCTGGTTTCGAAATTCGCCCTGCGCTTCGGCCCGCCCGAGTTCTTCGCGGTGTTCCTGCTGACTTTCTGCAGCTTCGTGGGCACCGACAAGAAAACGCCGTTCAAGACCATCATTTCCATGATGCTGGGTTTCGGGCTGGCGGCCATCGGCATGGACACCGTCAGCGGCGGCCTGCGCATGACCTTCGGCTGGTCGGAACTCTTGCGCGGCATCGATTTCCTGGTGGTCGTCATCGGGCTGTTCGGCATAGGCGAGATCCTGGTCAGCATGGAAGAGGGCCTGAAGTTCGAAGGCAAGAACGGCCGCATCAACCTGAAGGTGGTGCTGCAGACCTGGAAGGAAATGCCCAAATACTGGATGACGCTCATACGCAGCACCGTCGTGGGCTGCTGGATGGGTGTTACCCCGGGCGGGGCCACGGCGGCGTCGTTCATGGGCTATGGCCTGGCACAGCGCTTTTCGCGCAACGGCCGCAAGTTCGGCACCGGCGAAATCGAAGGCGTCATCGCGCCCGAGACGGCGGCCCACGCCTCGGGCACGTCCGCCCTGCTCCCCATGCTGGCGCTGGGCATACCGGGCTCGGCGACGGCGGCGGTGCTGCTGGGCGGCCTGATGATATGGGGCCTGCAGCCCGGCCCCCTGCTGTTCGTCGAACAGAAAGAATTCGTCTGGGGCCTGATCGCCAGCATGTACCTGGGCAATTTCGTGGGGCTGATCATCGTGCTGAGCACCGTGCCGCTGTTCGCCGCGATACTGCGCATCCCCTTCGCCATCGTGGCGCCCATCATCATCGTGGTATGCGCGATCGGCGCGTATTCGGTCAATAACGCCATGCTCGATGTCTGGTTCATGCTGCTGTTCGGCGTGATCGGCTATGTGCTGAAGAAGCTGTCGTACCCGCTGGCCCCCATGATCCTGGCGCTGGTCCTGGGCGACCGCATGGAAGACGCCTTCCGGCAGTCCATGCTCGGCCCCGGCACCGGCCTGCACGTGTTCTGGTCCAACGGCCTCGTCGGAACCATCACGACGCTGGCGCTGGTCATGCTGTTCTGGCCATTGGTGCCGGTGCTCTGGCGGCTGGCGCGCAAAGCCGCCGGCGGCGGCAAGAACGGCGGCGGCGTCGGCAAGGCGGACCCGGAGGCGCTGAAATGAACGAACTCGTGCTGCAAGAGCGCGCGGGAGCCATTGCCACGGTGATACTGAACCGGCCGGCAAAGCTCAATGCGCTGACCAAGCCGATGTGGCAAGCCCTGGGCGATATCGTCCGCGGCTTGTCGGCGGACGACTCCGTGCGCTGCATCGTGCTGCGCGGCGCCGGAGAAAAGGCGTTCTCTCCCGGCAACGACATCGCCGAGTTCCAGACCGAGCGGTCGAACAAGCGCCAGGCCATCGAGTACGGCCACGTCATGCACGAGACGGCCCGCGCCCTGTCCGAATGCCGGCATCCGCTGGTGGCGCAGATCCACGGCATCTGTGTGGGCGGCGGCCTTGAAATCGCGGCCTTGTGCGATATCCGGATATGCGGCGAGTCCAGCCGGTTCGGCGCGCCCATCAAGAACCTGGGCCTGGTCATGGCCTATCCGGAAATGGAACCGCTGATACGCCTGGCTGGCCCCGACGCGGCGCTTGAAATCCTGCTTGAAGGCCGCATTTTCGGCGCCGCCGAGGCCAGGGAAAAGCGCCTGGTGACACGGGTGGTGCCCGACGGCGAAGTCCAGGCCGAAGCGCTGGCCGCCGCGCGGCGCATCGCCGAGGGCGCGCCGCTGGTCGCCCGCTGGCATAAACAGTTTGTTCGCCGCCTGGCCCAGCAGCGCCCCATTTCGGCCGCGGAATACGACGAATGCTTCGATTGCTTCGACACCGAAGACTTTCGCGCCGGCTATGCGGCCTTTCTGGACAAGCGCGCGCCGGATTTCACCGGCAAGTAGGCCGTGGCGGCGCCAAGCGCGGCGGCCATTCGTGCCCATGGAGATCGCATGAAAACAGAATCGACGCACACCGGCCCGCTGGCGGGCATGCGCGTACTCGAGCTGGCGCAGATCATGGCGGGGCCGACCTGCGGCATGATGCTGGCCGATATGGGCGCCGACGTGGTCAAGGTCGAGAAGCTGCCCGGCGGCGATGATTCGCGCGGCTATAAAGAGCCGCTGGTCAATGGCGTGTCGGCGCCCTTCATGATTCTGAACCGCAACAAGCGCGGCATTGCCCTGAACCTGAAGAGGGAGCAAGGACGCGCTATTCTGCTGCGCATGGTGCGCGACGCGGACGTGCTCACCGAAAACTACCGGCGCGGAACGCTGGAAAAACTGGGCCTGGGCTACGAGGTGTTGTCCGCAATAAACCCCGGCCTGATCTATTGCGCGGTGTCGGGCTACGGCCGCGACGGGCCGTACGGCGACAAGGCCGGCTTCGACCTGATCGCGCAGGGCTTTTCGGGGCTGATGTCGATCACGGGCGAGCCCGGGCGGGCTCCGGTCAAGACGGGCAACTCGATCGCGGACATCAACGCCGGCATTCTTGCCACGGTGGGCATCCTGGCGGCGTACGCGCACAAGCAGAAGACGGGGCGCGGCCAGGTCGTGGACACCTCGCTGATGGAAGCGGCGCTGCAGCAAACATATTGGCACGCCGCGACCTACTTCGCCACGGGCGAGTCGCCCGGGCCGACCGGGTCGGCGCATTTGCTCACGGCCCCCTACCAGGCGTTCGAGACCCGCGACGGCTGGATCAACATCGGGGGCGCGAATCAGGCGAACTGGGAGCGCATCGCCAATGTGCTGGGCCACCCGGAATGGTGCCAGGACCCGCGCTATGCCGACAATACGGCGCGCATGCGGAACCTGGACGGCCTGACGGCCGCCATGAGCGCCGTCTTGCGCCGGCATGGCCGCGCCCACTGGCTGGCGGCATTCGACGCGGCCGGCGTGCCGGCGGGGCCTGTGCACGATATCGGCCAGGCCTTGACGCATCCGCAGGTACTCGCGCGCGACATGGTCGTGGAGCTGGAGCACCCGCAGGCGGGGCCCACGCGGGCGCTGGGCTGCCCGATACATTTTTCCGAAACGCCCACGCAGATCCGGCGCCCGGCGCCGATGCTGGGCGAGCATACGCGCGAGCTGCTGGGCGAATACGGCTACAGCCGGGCGCAGATCGACGCGTTCGCCTCGGAAGGCGTCGTCCGGGATGCCGCGGCCGGCGTCACCGGGCCGGATACATCAACAGGATAAGACTGGAATCATCAAGATAAACTAATTAACATTCCTGCTGCCGCCATTTCCAGACAGGCAATCATGAAAATCGGCCAGGAGCAGTCCAAGTACGTCGCCGCGCTGTTGTTCGGGTTGTGTGGAACCGGCGCCTGCCAAGCCGCCGAGCCGCCTGGCGACGAACCGGGCTTATATATCGGCGCGTTCGGTGGCCTGGGGGCCGTCAATTCGACCAGCCTGCAGCAGCGGGGCGCGGTGTTTCTGCGCCCGCCGCGCAAGCTGCCCGTGCTTCCCATCAATGCCGACGGCGCGACACAAGGCAGTACCGACGTCGCCCTGGGCGGAATCCAGGTGGGCTACGAATGGAGCCGCTGGCAGCTTGGGTCGGACTGGGGGCTGCAACCGGCGCTGGAGTTCGAGGGCCTATATGTAAGCAAGCATTCCCCCATGGGCGAGATGCCGGTCAGGCCCAGTTTTCTGGGCACGCAATACGTAACCGTTCCCACCACCGCCGGCGTGTTCCTGGCCAATGCGGTGTTCACACTGCAAACCCCCTACTCGAGCAAGATCGTGCCCTATGCGGGCATCGGCGCGGGCGTCGCGGTGGTGTCGATCCGGGGTTCGGATTCCGCCAACCCGTCCGAACCCGGCATCAATCATTTCAACTCTGACCCGAACGCGTCGGACACGGCATTCGCGATGCAGGTGAAAGTGGGCCTGAAAGGCAGGATAAGCAAGAATCTCTCGCTGTTTACCGAGTATCGCTACCTGTCCGTCGACGCCACCCGCTACGATTTCGGCTCGACCGATTATCCGGGGCTGCACCTGCCCACCACCCGCTGGCAGGTCGACATGGGACGCCAGCCCTACAACCTGTTCGTCGCGGGCCTGCAGTACAAGTTCTAGGGCCGTGCCCCGGCAACGGGGATGAAGCCCTGGTCCGCGCTCAGCGGGCCGGCCGGCGGCGCGACACGCTCGACGATGCCATCCTGGTCGATGGACACGGCCGCCGCGGATACCCCGGCCAGCGTGACGCCGGGCGCCAGTTCCTGCCCGACCCGGTAAGCCTGCGCCGGGCCGCCATCGACGGAAAGCAGCGCGGCGCCGCCAGAGCCGTCGTCGGTCGCGATCAAGCCGTTCACCGTGACATGCACGCGCAGCGCCGCGCCGCCGAACCAGCGGGCGGCGGGCGCCGTATCCAGGCCCGCGTCGGGCGTGGCTTCCAGCATGGGAGGCAGCGCGCGGGGCGCCGGCGCGAAAATCAGCGCGCCCCATACCCCCACACCCGCCGTGAACGCCAGCACCGACAGGCGCCGTACCCACACCGGCCCATCGGCCATGAAGAATTCCGATCGCCCTACCATCGGACGGCACCTTCGACGCTGCCAGCAGCCTTCAATTTCTCTCTCCGGGGCGTCACCGGAAGCGGCAACAATAATTTAGAAATGACTCAAAATAACTTGTTTTATATATACTTGTACTAATTTTTAACATAACGGTCACAATATTCAACTCTTGTGCCAAAAAATCAAAACCCATCCCAAGGGGAGACAAGGTGGGGCATCAAAGGGAGCATTCCGCGCCGCGCCGCGGCAACCGCCGCCAGCAGGGTTTCTCGCTGATCGAGATCATGGTGGTGGTGGTCATCATGGGCATCATGGCCACGCTGATCGTGCCCAATCTGATGGACCGCCCCGACCAGGCACGCATCGTGGCGGCGCGCCAGGATGTGGCTGCGCTGATGCAGGCGCTGAAACTCTACCGGCTGGACAACGGGCGCTATCCCACCGCCGAGCAGGGCCTGGACATTCTCGCCGGCCCGCCGCAACCCGGCCAGGCGAACAACCGGCGCTCGTACATGGACCGCCTGCCCAAAGACCCCTGGGGCACTCCCTACCAGTACCTGAACCCCGGCGTACACGGGGAAATCGACGTCTTTTCCCTGGGCGCCGACGGCAAAGCGGGAGGCGACGACAACGATGCCGACATCGGCTCCTGGTCTCTATAGGCCGCGCGCGTGGCAACAAGGCTTTTCCTTGCTGGAAATGCTGGTCGTGCTGGCCATTATCGGTATCGCGACGGCAACGATCGGCGTGCAGGCCTTTCCGGACAGCGATGCGCGCGCGCTGCGCCAGGACGCCCGGCGTCTTGCGCAACTGTTCGCCGCGGCCCAAGCCGAAGCCCGCCGGGACGGGTCAGCCATTGCCTGGCAATACGACGGCCAGGGCTATGCGTTTGTGCACGAACCGCGCAACCTCTTTCTGCCCACCGGCCTGGCGCGGCAAACCGGGCCGGCGCGCGCCGAACGCTTTGCCGATGCCAGCCCGCTGCGCCCGCGTGCCTGGATATCCGACAACGCCATCGAAGTGCGCATCGAGCCCCCGTCGGCGAACCTGTTCAACGCGGAATGGGCGTCGGGCCCCGCGGCCGTGGAACTGCACGACGGCTCGCACACGGTGCGCATCGTGCGTTCGGGCGCGGGCCGGTATCTGGTGCAGCAATGAAGGCGCCGTGCCCTCAAAGCGGATTCACCCTGCTGGAAGTGCTGATCGCGCTGGCCATCGTCGGCATTGCCCTGGCGGCGGTCATGCGGGCGCTGGGGGTGGGCGCGGGCAACGTCCTGGCCGCGCAGCAACGCAGCCTGGCCTTGCAGGCCGCCGAAAATCGCCTGGTCGAGCTACGCCTGACGCGCGTCTTTCCCGCGCCCGGGCGCGACGCCGAGCCCTGCCCGCAGGGGCCGCTGGCCTTGGTATGCGAGCAGCAATTCCAGCAGACGGTCAACGGCAGTTTCAGGCTGGCCACGGTACGGGCGCGCCTGCCCGGCGGGCCCGTGTTGGCAGAGGTCAACGGCCTGCTGTCGCGCTTGCCATGAGGCGCGCGCGCCCGGCACAGCAGGGTTTCACCCTGATCGAAGTACTGGTGGCCCTGGCGCTGATGGCGCTGCTGAGCCTGATTTCGTGGCGCGCCCTCGATAGCGTCGAACGTTCCAGTGAACGCCTGCAGACCCGCAGCGACGACACGCTGGCGCTGGTGCGGGCGCTGGGCCAGATCGAAAGCGATATCGCCCGGCACGCGGGCGACGACATCCTGCCCGGGGGCATGCAATGGAATCCGTCGGCCCGCACCGGCGCCCTGCTGCCGCCCGGCATCCAATGGCGCGACCCGGTGCTGTCGCTGGTTCGCTCGGCCCGGGGCGGCGCCTGGCAGCAAGTGGCCTGGGGCCAGGAAAACGGCACATTGCGGCGCGCGGCGGGGCCGGCCGCGCGGACACTGCCCTTGCCCGAAGCCCGGGCCAGCGAGGTGATGCTCGAGGACATCGATGTTTTTGCAGTGCGGGCCTGGATTCCGGGCGTGGGCTGGATACTGCCCGGCGCCGCCAATACCCAGAAGTCGGCGACCGGACTGGAAATCACCATCGGGCGGCGGCACAACGGCCGGGACGAGATCTACCGCAAGGTGGTGCAACTGCCATGACCGCGCCCCTGCCCGCCCTGCACAGCCCATCCCGCCGGCCGGGACGCGCTCCTGGCGCGCAACGGGGCATGGCCGTGATTGCCGCGCTGGTGGTGGTCGCGGCGGCCGCCATCGCCGCCGCCGCGATCCTGGAACGGCAGGCTTTGCTGGTGGACACGCTGACCATCGAGCGCGACCGCACGGATGCGCAATGGATACTGCGCGGCGGCCTGGACTGGTCGCGCATCATTCTGCTGAACGACGCCCGCCGCAATGCGGTCACCCGCAACAGCGCGGTATGGGCCCAGCCCATCGTGGGGCTGGAAGTGAGCACTGCCGATGGCCAGCGCAAGGCCTATTTTTCGGGGCAGATCGAAGACGAGCAAGGCAAGTACAACATCTGGCGCCTGGCGGACCAAGGGGTGGTGCGGCCCCGGGAACTGGCGGTGCTGCGCAACCTGCTGGCGGCGCTGGGCCTGCAGGAATCATTGGCCCGCACTGTCGCCATCCGGGTCGCCGATTCGCAAGGCGGGCCCGGCCACCGGCAAACCATGCCGGGCCTGCGCAGCCCGGGCGACCTGGCCGGCCTGGAGGGCATATCGCCCGACATCGCGGCCACGCTGTCCGGCTACCTGACGGTGCTGCCCCAAAAAACCCCGATCAACGTCAACACCGCCAGCGCCGAGGTGCTGAGCGCCGGCATCCCCGGGCTGGACCTGGCGCGCGCCCGCGATCTTGTCGGCCAGCGCGACCGCGGGCAATGGTTCAACGACGGCGCCGATTTTTACCAGCGGCTGGGCGAACCCGGCACCGCCCACGGCATTCCGATCAGCGTGCGCAGCGAATGGTTCAAGGTGACCGGCCAGGTCAGCATCCACGACACCCCCGTCACGATGCAGGCGCTGCTGTATCGCCAGGGCGACGAGCCGCCCGTCATACAGTGGCAAGGAGGCTGACATCAAACCGACGCTACGCCTGGCCTTGCCTCCCCTGGCGGACATCACGCCGCAATCGGTGATGGCCTTTGCCCTGTTCGGCCGCGGCGGCAACCTGCTGCGCAGCGGCGAACTGCCGCTGGAAGCGCTTGCCCGCGCGGTTCCCGTCGACCACGTGGAAGCCGTCCTGCATCCCCATGACGCCGTTGTCGTGACGGCGCAGTTGCCGCCCGTGCCGGCCCGGCTGCTGGAATCCGCGGTGCGGGGCAGCGTCGAGTCGCTGGCGCTGAGCGATACCGCCGAGCTTTGCATCGCCCACGGGCCGCGCGCCGCCGACGGCAGCGTCTGCATTGCCTGGGCCAGCCGCCAGGCGTTGCTGGACGCCTGGCGCCGCCTGGCCGATGCCGGGCTCAGGCTGGCCGCGATCGTGCCCCATGCCCTGGCGCTGCCCGATGGCGCCCCCCATCCCGACCAGGCGCTGGCGCTGCCGGTGGATGCGCGCTGGCGGGCCGCCTTGCCCCGCTGGTCGCTGGCGCGGCCGGAATGGCGCCCGGTGTCGTCCACGCACCGCTGGCGCGGCGCGGCGCTGTGGGCCGGCGCCGCCGCTCTGCTGTGGCTGGCGGGCCTGAACATCTATGCCGCGCAGTTGCGCGGCGAGGCCCGGTCCGTCCAGGCCGCCACCGAGCAGGCCGTGCGCACGGCGTTTCCGTCCATGGGCATCATCATCGACCCGGTCCGCCAGGTGCAGAATCTGCGCAATCAATTGCGCGTGGCCGGCGGCGGCGCCAGCGCGGACGGCTTCATGCCGCTGGTGCTGGGCGCGGCGCAGGTGCTGGGCTTCGCCGCGGGGCACGTTGCCTCGCTGCGCTACGAAAAAGGCGTGCTGACACTGGTGCTGGCACAGGGCTACGAGCCCCCGGGCAATGAAGCGGCGCTGCACCAGGCCGCCGCGGCGCGGTCGCTGGTGCTGCAAAAAGACGATGATGCCGCGGACACGTGGCACGTCCGGCAGGCCGGCATCCCGAACTCCGACGCGGGCGCGAGGCACCCATGAACGCGCGCCAGCCGGCCACCGCCCCCGTGCGCCAGCGCCTGGCCATTGTCAGGCAGCAGGCGCATGCGTGGTGGAACACGCGCACGCCGCGGGAACGGACGCTGTTGAGCGTGGCCCTGGCCGCCATCATCGCGATGCTGGCATGGACGCTGGCAATACAGCCCGCGCTGCGCACCATTGCGCAGTCGCATGAACAATTGCCGCGCCTGCACGCCGACGCGGCCCGGGTAGACGCCTTGATTGCCGAGGCGCAAGCCCTGCAGCGGACGGACTCGGGCCGCATGGATGCGGCGGGCCTGCCCGATGCCTTGCGCGCCAGCCTGCGGCGCGCCGGCCTGGAGGCATCGGCGGCGGTCAGTGAAGGCGATGCGGCGGGCGACAGTTCATCGCGGCAGTGGGATATCGCCCTGGTCAACGCCGATGTCGCGCGCGTCATGAAGTGGCTGGCCGAACTGCCCTATCTGCTGCATGTGCAGACGCGGTCCGTGGAACTCGCGCGCGCCAGGATCGACGGCCGCGACCGGCCCGGCAGCGTGACCGGGCGCATTCGCGTGTCGCTGCCGACGGAGCGCGCGCAATGAGCCGGCGTATCGCGCTCTGCGTCGCCGGGCTGGCCCTGCTGGCCGGCTGCGCGGCCGCGCTGGTGCTGCCCGCGCGCTGGGTCATGGCCATGTTGCCGGCCCATTGGCCGCTGACGGTGGTGGATGCCCGCGGAACCCTGTGGGCCGGCAGCGCGACCCTGGCCGTGGGTACCCCGGCGCGCCGCCGCACACTGCCCGACCCCGTGCAATGGCGGCTGTCGTTGGCGCCCGGCCCTCGCCTGCTGGTTTCCCATCCCTGGCTGGGCGGCCCCGTCAATGTGGCGCCCAGTTGGAAGGGCATCAGGATATCGGCGCAGACACTGCGGTTGCCCGCCGCCGTGCTGGGCACCCTGGACGCGCGCATCGCGGCCATCGGCCCGGCCGGCGAACTGTCGGCCAAATGGCCGGCGATATCCATCGGGCCCGCGGGCCCGCCGACGGGCACCCGACTGCTGGACGTCGAATGGCGCAATGCCGCGTCGTCGCTGACACCCGTGCGCCCGCTGGGCGATTACGTACTGGCCGTGAAACAAGGCCAGCACGGCCAGGCCGACTTGCTGCTGAGCACGCGGCAAGGCTCGCTGCTGCTGGACGGCGCCGGCACCCTGAGCCGCCGCGGCTTGCGCTTCGACGGCAGCGCGCAAGCCGCCCCCACTGCCGAAGCACACATCCATGCCGCGCTGCACGACCTGCTGGCCGCGCTCGGCCCCCGGAAAAACAACCAGGCGCTCTTGAGCTTTCGCTAGCGCATCCTGAAGAACCAGGCCATCGATACCGTCATGAAAGATTTCCGCGCCATTACATGTCACCGCCGCCGTTTCCACCCAGCCTGGCCGACTCTGACACTGTCTTTGGCACTGGCCGGCTGCGCCGCGCCCATCGGACCGGGCGCCGATGTGCCTGGCCCTTCGCCGCTGATCGTCAGCACCTCGACCGGCCAGGGCTGGCGCCAGGAAGCCCCGCCCCCCAAGAGCACCCCGGTTTCCCGGCCGCGGCCCGCCCCGCCGGCGCCGGACCGCTCCGCCAGGCAGGCCGCCACGACGCCTGACGCGCCAGCGGCGGGCGACGCCGCCGGCGGCGGCATTACGCTGAACTTTGTGGACGCCGACCTGCCGGGCGTAATACGCGCCCTGGCCCGCTTCACGGGCCGGAATTTCCTGGTGGACCCGCGCGTCAAGGGCAAGCTGACACTGGTTTCGGAAACGCCGGTCGATCGCGCCACCGCCTACTCGATGCTGCTGGGCGCCCTGCGCATGCAGGGCTTCGCCGTCGTGGATACCGGCGGCGTCAGCCGCGTGGTGCCCGAAGCCGATGCCAAGCTGCAGGGCATGGCGGTGACCGACGGCACGGCGCCGGGCACCGCCCACAGCGGCGAGCTCGTCACCCGGGTATTCCAGCTGCGCTACGAGAACGCCGCCAACCTCATGCCCGTGCTGCGGCCCATGATCGCGCCCAACAACTCCATAAACGTCTATCCGGGCAACAACACGCTGGTCATTACCGACTACGCGGACAATATCAAGCGCATTGCCGACGTCATTGCCAGCATCGACACGCCCGATTCCTTCAGTACCGACCTCGTCACCGTCGAGCACGGCGTGGCGGTCGACGTGGCGGCGCTGGCCTCGCAAGTACTGAACCAGGGCGCCGCGAGCAATGCCACCCAGCGGGTTACCGTCGTGGCCGACCCGCGCAGCAACTCGGTGCTGCTGCGCGCCAGCAGCCCGGAAAAACTGCAGCAAGCACGCGCCTTGATCCAGCGTATCGACAACCCGCAAACGCGCGCCGGCAATCTGCATGTCGTATACCTGCGCAACGCGCAGGCCACCCGCCTGGCCGAAGTCTTGCGGGGCGCCCTGAGCGGCCAGTCTACGGGCCAGGGCGACCCGGCCAACGGCGGCCTGTCGGAATCCGGCCTGGGCGCCAATTCCACCATGGCCGGCGCCACGTCCGGCATGGGCGCGAGCGCCGCCCTGGCCAACGCCGGGTTCCGCGGCGGCGGCAGCGGCGCGGCGCTGGCCGGCACCGCGCTGGGCGATCCGGCCGATGTCATGGCCGGCGCCGGCGGCAACGACACTCGCAGCGTGGCTTTCACGGCCGGCGGCGCCACGGTGCAGGCCGACCCCGCCACCAATACGCTGATCATCTCGGCGCCGCCGCCCTTGTACCGCAGCCTGCGCGAGATCATCGACCAGCTCGACCAGCGGCGCGCGCAAGTCTTGGTGGAAAGCCTGATCGTCGAAGTCAGCAGCGACAAGGCAGCCGAGTTCGGCATCCAGTGGATGACGGGCGGCAGCGGCATCGAGTCCGGCAATCCCTCATTCATCGGCGGCGCGAATTTCGGCGGCAGCGGCCTGAACACCAGCGGCGTCACCACCATCGACGCGCTGGGCCAGGGCCTGAGCCTGGGCGTGGTCAAGGGCACGGTGAACGTGCTGGGCAAAGAGATCGTCAACCTGAGCGTGCTGGCCCGCGCCCTGGAATCGACGGGCGGCGCCAACATCCTGTCTACCCCCAACCTGCTGACCCTGGACAACGAAGAGGCCAGCATCATGGTGGGCAGGACGGTGCCGTTCGTCACCGGCCAATACACGACCTCCGGCGATGGCGCCAGCAACCCGTTCCAGACCATCTCGCGGGAAGACGTGGGCCTGACCCTGCGCATCCGCCCGCAGATATCCGAAGGCGGCACGGTGAAACTGGCCCTGTACCAAGAGGTGAGCAGCATCGACGCCAGCGTGTCGGTCGCCGCCAACGGGCTGGTGACGCGCAAGCGCGCCCTGGAAACCAATGTGCTGGTCGACGACAGCCAGATCATCGTGCTGGGCGGGCTGATCGAGAACGTGGTGAACGACACCACCAAGGCGGTCCCGGTGCTGAGCAGCATTCCCTTCATCGGCAATTTCTTCCGCTACGACAGCCGCAGCCATTCCAAGACCAACCTGATGATCTTCCTGCGCCCGCACATCCTGCGCACCCCGCAGGACAGCGCCAGCATGACGCTGGACCGGTACAACTATATCCGCGCGGTGCAGCACAACCTGCCCCCGCGCTCGACGTGGTTCGCGCCCGACGCCAGCAGCGTCGCGCTGCCCGAGATCGACCGCGACGCCAATACCGGCTTGCTGGACCTGCGCACGCCGGATGCCGTGCCGGCCGCGCCTGCGCCGGCGCCCCCGGCGGGCCAGCCCGGCGCGGCCGCCCCTGCCACGCCGGGCCAGCGCCTATGAAGACACGGCTGCCCTACGCCTGGGCGCGCGAGCACCGGGCGCTGATCCAGGCCAGCGGCGCCGCCGGCGCCCTGCTGACGACGTCCGAGCGCACGCCGGACTGGGCGCTGGTCGAGATTCGCCGCTGCCACGGCGAACTGCCCCACCGCGTCGTGCCCGACGCCGAACTCGATACGCTGCTGGCGGCGGCCTATGCGCAGACGGACGACGCCGCGACGGTGGTGGACGAGGCCGCCAGCGAAATCGACCTGGACCGCCTGATGCAGGACATCCGCCCGGTGGAAGACCTGCTCGAGGCCCAGGACGATGCGCCGGTCATCCGCATGATCAACGCGCTGTTCACCCAGGCCACGCGGGACGGCGCCAGCGACATACACCTGGAGGCATTCGAGGTGCACTCGATGGTGCGCTACCGGGTGGACGGCATCCTGCGCGACATCGTCAGCCCGCGGCGCGCCCTGCACAACGCCCTGGTGTCGCGCATCAAGATCATGGCCAACCTGGACATCGCGGAAAAGCGCCTGCCGCAGGACGGGCGCATTGCCCTACGCGTGGGCGGCCGCCCCATCGACGTGCGGGTATCGACCCTGCCCACCGGGCACGGCGAGCGCGCCGTGCTGCGCCTGCTGGACAAAGAGGCGGGGCGCCTGGAGCTCGGGCGCCTGGGCATGGCGCCCGACGTGCTGGCCGAACTCGACCAGTTGATCCACCGGCCGAACGGCATCGTGCTGGTCACCGGCCCCACCGGCAGCGGCAAGAGCACCACCCTGTACGCCGCGCTGGGCCGCCTGGATACCGGTACCACCAATATCCTGACGGTGGAAGATCCCATTGAATACGACCTGCCGGGCATCGGCCAGACCCAGGTCAACTCCCGCATCAACCTCACTTTCGGGACGGCGCTGCGGGCCATCCTGCGCCAGGACCCGGACGTGATCATGATCGGCGAAATCCGCGACCTGGAAACTGCGCAGATCGCGGTGCAGGCCTCGCTGACCGGGCATCTGGTGCTGGCCACGCTGCACACCAACGACGCGGTGTCCGCGGTGACCCGCCTGATCGACATGGGCGTGGAGCCCTTTCTGCTGGCATCGACCCTGCAGGGCGTGCTGGCGCAGCGCCTGGTGCGCAAGCTCTGCCCGCACTGCAAACTCGATCGCGCCGGCACGGCGGCCTGGAACCCCGCCGGATGCCCCGCGTGCAGCCACACCGGCTACAGCGGCCGCACCGGCGTACACGAATTGTTTGCCGTGGACGACGCGGCCCGCGGCCTGATCCACAACGGCGCCGACGAGCAGGCCTTGCGGCATGCCGCCGCGCGCACCGGCATGCGCAGCCTGCGGCAGGACGGCATGCGCTGGGTGGAGCAAGGCATTACTACTGACGAAGAAATCGCCCGGGTCACGCGCGAATCCTGACGGCCTCGAATAAGGAGACGACATGCCTGCCTATCGTTACGAAGCCGCCGATGCGCGCGGGCAAGTCGAGCGCGGGCTCATCGATGCCGACAGCGGCCGCAACGCGCGCCAGGCGCTGCGCTCGCGCGGGCTGCTGCCCCTGTCGATCCGCCCGGCCCATGGCGGCGGCGCCGGCGCGGGCCGGCTGCTGAAAGGCCCGCGCATCAACGATGCGGATCTATGCTGGCTGACGCGCCAGCTGGCCAGCCTGCTGGCGGCCCGCCTGCCCCTGGATACCGCGCTGAGCGCCACGCTGGAACAAGCCGAGCGCCGGCACCTGATCGATACGCTGGCATCGGTGCGGGCCGACGTGCGCGCCGGACACCGGCTGGGCCAGGCGCTGGCCGCGCACCCGCGCGACTTCCCGCCCATCTACCGGGCCTTGATAGATGCCGGAGAAGAATCGGGCGACCTGTCGCAGGTCATGGAAAAACTGGCCGACTACATCGAATCGCGCAGCTCGCTGCGCAACAAGATCCTGACCGCCTTCATCTACCCGGCCATCGTGACGCTGGTGTCGATCGTGATCGTGATTTTCCTGCTGAGCTACGTCGTGCCGCAGGTAGTGGGCGCCTTCAACCAGGCGCACCAGACTTTGCCGCTGCTGACCCGACTCATGCTGTCGGCCAGCGGCCTGGTCCGCGACTGGGGAGCCGTGGCGGCGCTGGGGCTGATTGCCTTGTTCGCGCTGTGGCGCTGGCGCCTGCGCCACCCGCCCGCCAGGCTGGCCTGGCATGCCCGGGTATTGCGCCTGCCCCTGCTGGGCCGCTACGTGCTGGGCGTGAATACCGCCCGCTACGCCGCCACGCTGTCCATCCTGACCAGCGGTGGCGTGCCGCTGCTGGCGGCGCTGGACGCCGCCTGCCGCACGCTGGGCAACGACAGATTGCGCCTTGCCGCCGATGAAGCGGCCCGGCAGGTGCGCGAGGGCAGTTCACTGGCCAGCGCCCTGCAGGCGCAGAAAACCTTTCCGCCGCTGCTGATCTACCTGACGGGCAGCGGCGAGCGCACCGGCGCGCTGCCCGCCATGCTGGAACGGGCGGCGCGCACCCTGTCCAGCGAGCTGGAACGCCGCGCCATGACGATGACCGCCCTGCTCGAACCCCTGATGATATTGGCCATGGGCGGCATCGTGCTGGTCATCGTGCTGGCCATCATGTTGCCCATCATCGAAATCAACCAGATGATCCAGTAATGGCGACGGGCCGCCGCCGGCGGCCCGTCTGCTCAATACACGCCGTACGAGGCGGGGCAGTTGGTGTTCAGGTTGTTCTGGATGATGGTTTCGTCGGTGTTGTCGGTCTTTCCATCCAGCACGCCGCCCACGAAAAAGTCGTAGACGCTGGACAGCCCCCAGCCGTTGGCGAACTTGCGCCAGTTTTCCAGGTCTTGCGCGTTCACGACCCCGTCCTTGTTGCCGTCGCCCGGGCAATCGGGCTCGGACGCCAGGATCTTTTCCATCGTGGCTTTCAGATCGTCATACGTGGCCAGGTTTTCCGGCGTGGGCGCGGTGGCCAGCAGATTGCGGTCCGGCGTATCCAGCAGTGGCACGGGCACGGCCTGGTCGATTTCGTACAGCTCATCGACCACGTTGGTCTCGACATCCCGGGTGGCGGTGTTGAAGTTCTGGGTGGAATTGCGCACCAGCTTGTAGCGGTCGTTGCGCACGGCAATGGAGGTTTCGGGCAGGATATCCACCAGAGGGCGGCCCGCGTCGAACAGCGCGCGGTTCACATCGGCGCACATCTTGTACCCCGCGCCGCCGTTCTCGACGACAGACGGATCGCTATAGCCGGGCCCCCAGAAAATACCCTGGTTGTCTTCGCACACGCCCTTGCTGACCGGAATCTGCGTGCAACTCGTATTGATGACGCAGGGCGGATTGCGGGCGCCGTTGGCTTGCAGGTTGACCCCGCCCATCGTGAAATTGACGGTGCGCAGGCTGGCCTGGCCGGGGTTGGTCAGGTAAGGCAGCACCCCTACCGAATCGACCGTGCGCGGCACTTCCTTGTGCACGTCCAGGCCGGCGATTTCGCCGAAGAACTGGAACAGGTCCACGGCATTGACCATGTGGTTCACTTCGCGGTCCGGGTCCACCACCTGCGGCCCGGCGATGATCAGCGGATCCCAGACGCCCGTCTGGTAAGCCGTGCCCTTGGCCTGCGAGCCCGAGAACGGCAGCTTGACGGCGGAACCCAGCGACCCGTTGTCGCCCATGATGACCACGACCGTATTCGACGCCTTGGGGTCGTACACCAGGCTGCCATCCGCACCCCGGCTGGCCAGCCCGGTTTCCACCATCAACCGGCCGAACTCGGTGTCCATGGCTTCCGTCATGTTGTTCTGGATCTTGCGCCCCGTAAGGGTGGCCTGGCAGCTCCAGCTATCCGAGGCGGGCTCGTGGGTCGAGCCGAGCAGATCGCCGGGCGGCTGCTGCCACGGCGTATGGGCGGCGCTGAAGCTTACCGTCGCCATCCAGGGCTTGTCGCCGGGACGCGACTTGATCCATTCGATGGCCGCGTCGGCTTCGGTCTTGGTGCGGTACTGCCGTGCCCGCGGGTCGGTCAGCGGCACCTTTTCCAGGCTGGGGCCGTTGATGATGACCAGGGGCGACACGTAATAGCCGTTTTCCCGGTCGAACGCCAGCGGGGACGACGGCGTGCCGCAGGTTTCGTCGGGAACGAAAATGCCGCCCGACGACAGGCATTGCAGGCCGGCGGCGTCCTGGTGCGCCGACGTGCGCGTGATGACGCTGCAACTGTTGTCCGCCTGGTAGCACGCCCCCGTCTCGGCGCCGCCGGCGGCGCGCCCGGGCACGAAGCCGCAAGAATACGTGCCCGCCGGAGCGACGCCCCCGGCGGTGGTGTCGATCGAGCCCGGCAGCCCGCCGATCCAGCCATAGAAATAATCCCAGCCCAGCTGGCGGGGGGTGGCGTTCTCCGCCGAGTTGTTCTCGGGCCCGGCCAGGTGGAATTTGCCGAACATCGCGCTTTCATAACCGGCCTCTTTCAGCACCTTGGGCACGGTCATGTCGTACGGGGATATCTGCGAGTTGGCCAGGTCGTTGGGCCCGATGGCCTGGTTGATGCCGGTGCGGAACGGATAGCGCCCCACGAAGAACGAGGCGCGCCCCGGCGAGCATTCGGGCATGGACCAGGCATTGTGGAAACGCACGCCCGCGCGCGCGATGGCGTCCATGTTCGGCATGCTGGGCGCGCTGGCGCCGCCGTAGCCGAAAGACGCCATCTGATCGATGCCCACGTCGTCCATGATGACGAACAGAATGTTGGACGCCTGCGCCTCGTCCGGGGGCTGGCCGCCGTCATCGTGCGAGCCGCCGCTATCGCACGCACTCAGCAACGCCGCGGCAAACCCTGCCGCCAGCAGCGTGGAAAGAGGTTTCTTCAAGACCATCTCCATGGTTCAGTCTCCCGCGCGGGCGACCGCGGGCGGGGCATCCTTGACCAGCCGGAAGCCCAGGTGCGACATCGGGTTGTAGGGGTCGGCGCCGCGCCGCGCGCTGGGGCGGTACGACGTACAGAAATCCTCGTTGCACAGAAACGAGCCGCCTCGGATGACCCGGCGCGGCGCGTTGGCCGGCACGCCCGGGTCAGAGGGGTCGTAGCTGTCGGCCGGACCCACCGGGTTGCTGATGGCCGTGCCCTTGCCCGCCTTGCCGGCCTGCCGCGCGAAATAATCGGCCCGATACCAGTCGGCCACCCATTGCCAGGCATTGCCGGTCATGTCGTACAGGCCGTAGGCATTCTCGGGATACGTCTTGACGGGCTGCGTGCCCGGCGCGGCGACCGTGCTGCCCGGCGGCAGCACGGGAAAGGCGCCCTGGTCCGCGTCCCAGTAATTGGCGCGCTTCGTGCCGCCGGGCGCCAGCTCGTTGCCCCAGGCGTAGTCGGCCTGCTCCAGGCCGCCGCGCGCGGCGAATTCCCATTCGGCTTCGGTGGGCAGGCGCTTGCCCGCCCACCTGGCATAGGCCTGCGCGTCTTCGTAGCTGACCTGCACCACGGGATGGTCGCCCTTGCCCTCGATACTGCTGCCCGGACCCTGCGGGTGGCGCCAGTCCGCGCCGGGCACGAAGCGCCACCATTGCCAGTACTGGTCCAGCCGCACCGGCGCGGCCGTGCCCGTGAACACCATGCCGCCGGGCACCAGCACGCTGTCGGGCGGTTTCGGCGTGCCGGGCGGCAATTGCACGCGCACGGTGTCCCAATCGGGCTTGCGCTGCGCGGTGGTCACATAGCCGGTCTGCCGCACGAATTCGGCGAACTGGTCGTTGGTGACGTCCGTCACGTCCATCCAGAAGCCGCGCACCCGCACCGGGTGGGCCGGGCGTTCATTGGCGCTGGCCTGCTTGCTGTCGCTGCCCATCAGGAAAGTGCCGCCCGGCACCCAGGCCATGTCCCTGGGCGTATCGACGCCATTGCCCAGGATGGGCCTGGCCACCCCGGCAACCCCCACGCTTTGGGCCGGCGCGGTCAGCGCCCACGCGGCCAGCCCGCCCGCCGCCACGATGGCGGCGCAGGCGGCCGCGGCCAGGCCCAGGCGGTTTTTCTTGCTGGAACGGTCGTTCATACGGCGGAGCACGTCTGGCCCATGTGATTCTGGATAATGGCCTGGTCGGCCGCGTCGGTCTTGCCATCGTGGTTGAAGTCGTACCAACTCGACTGGCCGTTGTTCAGCTGGCTCAGTTCCCGCCAGTTATCCAGGTCTTGCTGGTCCACCACCAGGTCGCGGTTGCCATCGCCCGGGCAATTCACCGTGTCGTAGTCCTGGTTGTAGCTGGCCACGGCATCGTGCCGTTCCATCTCGGACTTCAGATTGGCGTAGGCCTGCTGCTGCGCGGCGTTCAGCGACGCGGTGTCCAGCGGCGGCGGGGCCACGGCGGCCAGCTGGCTGCCGTCCTTGTCCAGCTTGGGATCGGGGGTAGCCGTGTCGATCTGGTAAAGCTCGTCGGTCACGTCGTAGCCGGTGGCGCTATAGGCGTAGGCGCTGGGGTCGGGGGCATTGCCCATAACTGGATCGCACTGGTTGCGTGTCTGGCGCACCAGCTTGTAGGTGCCGTCGGTGACCGCCTTGGTGGCGGTGGGCAGGAAGTTGGTGGCTTCGCCGCGGGCCAACCGGTACGCCTGCACCTGGCAGCAATTGTGATAGCCCGTCGCGGGCACGCCGCTGGTTTCGCTGGACTGGTTGTCGCCGTACCAGATGCCGCCCTGGGCCAGGCACACTCCCTTTTGCGGGAACAGCGTGGTGCACACATTGTTGGCGGCGGGCACCACGCAGGCATACTGGTCATCGGCCGAGCCCACCGCCCGCAGGTTGGTACCCATTTCGGTGAAGTTGGTGCCGCGGATGCCGGCCTGCCCCGCATCGGTCAGGTAGGCCAGCATGGGTTGCGCATCGAGCGGGCGATTGGCCGGGGTGGCCCCGTCCACGTCGGCGCCCGCGATATCGGCGAACAGCCGGTACAGGTCCACCGAGCCCACCATGTGCGGCACCTCGCGCCCGGGCGAGGCGACCATCGGGCCGGCCACCAGCAGCGGCACCCACACCCCCGTCTGGTAAGGCGACGCCTTGGCGCGCATGGGGTCGAACTTGCCCGGCGACGTGAACTTGACGCTGTTCACATAGGTGCCGTTGTCGCCCACCACGACGACCACCGTATTGGTTTGCTCGGGGTGGTAGTCCAGCGTGCCGTCGGTGTTGTACTTGGCCAGGTCCAGACCCACCAGCAGGTCGCCGATCTTCCTGTCCACGGCCTCGATCATCAGGTTGGTGATGAGATGGGCGTCGACCAGGTCGGTAAGCTGCGTCAGCACCGGCGTGCTTTCCGAGTCGGCCAATGGCGAGCACACCAGATTGTCGTTGCGGCCCGGCGTGTCGTCGGCGATCAGCTCGACGGGCGGCACCTGCAGGGGCGTATGGATGGCCGAATAGCCCACCGTCAGCATCCAGGGCCTGTCGTCGGGCTGCTGCCCGGCCCATTCCAGGGCGCGCTCGGTTTCCAGGATGCTGCGGTAGCCGCGCGAAGACGGGTCGGACGCCGGGATGACCTGGCCGTTGCCGTGGGCGGTGCTCTTTACCCACCGGCCGGTGTAATAGCCATTCTGCGCCGTGAAGTCGATGTAGCTGGGCGTCGTGGCCTGGCAGGACTGGCCCGGGTCCAGGATGCCGCCGCGTTCCATGCAGGTGCGGCCCGGCGTGGCGACTTCGCCGCCTATCGCGAGCTGCGAGCAGCTGCCGTTGGCGAAATAGCACGCGCCGGCATCGGCGCCGTTGGCGGCGTCGATTCTCGTGGTGGGAACGAAGCCGCACTTGTACGGGCCGCTGTCGACGTCGGCGCCCTTGGTCGCCAGGCCGGCCCGGGTATCGATGTTATAGGGCGCGCCGTCCAGGAAGCCGTCGAAATAATCCCAGCCCAGCTTCCACATGCTGTCGTAGCCGTAGGGCAGGTTGAACCCGCCGTTCAGGTCCGAGCCGGTCAGGTGCATCTTGCCGATCAGCGCGCTGGTGTAGCCCTGGGCCTTCAGCAGCTTGGGCAGCGTCATCTCGTACGGCGATGGCGCGGAATTGGCCAGGTCGGTCGCCACCAGGGCGTTCAGCACGTTGTTCTGCGACGGATAGCGGCCGGTAAAGAAAGTGGCGCGCGTGGGGGTGCAGTCGGGCATCGCCCACGCATTGCGGAACTGCACGCCGGCCTGGGCAATGGCCGTCAGGTTGGGCGTCCTGGGCGGGGCGGCGCCGCCGTAGCCGTAGGACACCATCTGGTCCACGCCCAGGTCGTCCAGCACGATGAACAGGATGTTGGGCTTGTCCGAAGCGACAGGCGTGGGCGGGTCGTCCGACCCGCCGTCGGAACACGCCGCCAGCAGCGCGGCCAGGGCCACCAGGGCGGCCGCCGGCAGGGAAGTTCTTGCGAGCATGGGCGTGCGGCTCCTTTTCTGGGCAAAATCGGCTGACAAGTAGCGTGACAAGTCGACCAGTCTCGTGACAAACTAAGAAAACTGGTGACAATAGATAAAACTAGTGACATTAGATTAAAGGTCGGCCCGCCGCTGGCCTATACCATGAAAAGGGTAAGGTCGATGGAATCTGGCAGTGAACGCCCGGGCGCCGACCCCGGGCGGGACAGCAACGCGACGCTCTGCCGCACGCTGCTGGTCGAAGACGACGAGCCCCTGCGCCTGCGTTTCGCGTCGATCCTGTCGGGCTGGCGGGGCGGCCGCCTGGTCGCGGCCTGCGGCACGCTGGACCAGGCCATGGCCGTGCTGCAAAGCGAGCCCGTCGACCTGCTCATCACCGACCTGCGCCTGCCCGACGGCCACGGCATCCAGGGTATCCGCCGCCTGCGCGCGATCAATCCGCGGGCCGAAGCCATGGTGGTCTCGGCCCTGGCCGACAACGAGATCGTGATCGCCGCCATTGAGGCGGGCGCGACCGGTTACCTGTTGAAAGATGTCGGCCCGGCCGACCTGATCGAAGCCATTGAAGAATTGCGCGCCGGGCGCTCGCCGATTTCGTCGTCGATCGCGCGCGTCATCGTGCGGCGGCTGGGCGAACGCGGACAGCCGGCCCAGGCCTCGGCGCCCTGCCGGGAAACCGCCGCCCTGACGCCGCGCGAGACAGAGATCTTGTGGGGCATCGCCAAAGGCCTGACCTACGCCGAAGTGGCCGAGCAGCTTGGCCTGTCGCGCCAGACCGTGCCCGTACACATCAAGAACATCTACCGCAAGCTGCAGGTGGGCAACCGTTCCGAGGCAGTGTTCGAGGCCTCGCGCCTGGGCCTGATATGGCTGTAGGCCGGCGCTGGTTCTGGGCCGTGCTCGCCGTGCTGGCAACGGCGGTGGCCAGCACCCCGCTGTGGCTGACGCTGCCGGTACCGCGGCACACCCAGGTCATCGACCAGGCGCAGTTCACGGCGGCCGACAACGCCTCCGCGTTGGTCGGCCTGCCGCACGTACAGGGCCGCGGCCGCGCCCAGGGCTACTACCGCATGGTCTTCGAGCTGGCCCAGGCGCCCGCGCAGCAGCTATACCTGTTCATTCCCATGCTGAGCTACCGCGCCGTCATCGCGGTGGACGGCGACGTGGCGCTGGATACCGGCGCGAACTCGCTGATCCCGGGCATCACGCTGGGCGTGTCGGCCCTGGTGCCGTTGTCGGGCCGCCAGCTGGCCGCGGGCCGCCATGTGGTCGACATCCTGCTCGAGGCGCCAGGCGTCACGCGCGGCTACCTGTCGCCCGTGTACGTGGGCACTGCGCAGCAGATCGCCCCGTATCACCGGCTGCGTATCCTGGTGCTGGAGCACACGCGCATGATGGTGCTGGCCTGCCAGCTGCTGCTGGCCATCGCGACGCTGATGGCCTGGCTCTACCGGCCCCAGGAATCGCTGTACGGCTGGCTGTTCCTGCTGCACGTGGTGTCCACCGCCTCGTATGCGGGCATGCTGGCAGACATCTTTCCCGGCGTGTTCGGCTGGCTGCCTTATGCCTTCACGGTCAGCATGTCGAGCGTCTTCATCCTGCACATCATCGCGCTGAAGATCAACGGCGCCACGCCGCCGCGCTGGCTGCGCGCCTGCGTGGTGGCCGTGCCCGGCGCCTGCCTGCTGGCGATGGCGCTGGGCGTGGCGCCGCCCCGCGTCGTGCTGTTCGCCGTGGTAATGCCCATCATGGTGGTCTCGCCGCTGATCACGATGCTCATCTCGGCCTGGGGGGCGCTGGCGAAAAAGGTACAGGAAGCCTGGCTGCTGCTGCTGCCGCTGTGCTTCTTTGCCCTGGCCACGCTGCACGACGGCGCGTTGGTCGCCGGCAAGGTCGACGGCCCGGTTTTCCTGTCGCTTTACTATCGCCAATTGCTGATCGTGGCGATCGCGGTAATCCTGATGCGCCGGCTGGGCCTGAGCCTGATGCGCGTGGACGGCGCCAACGCCCATCTCAAGCAGCGGCTGGCCGCGCGCGAGGCGGAACTGCGGCGCCTGCACGAAGAAGAGCGCATCGTAGCGGCCGGCCGCGTGCGCAGCGAAGAGCGCCACCGGCTGACGGTAGACCTGCACGACGGCCTGAGCGGCCACCTGGCATCGATCATCGCGCTGGCCGAACGTGAAAACTCGGCCGGCATCGAGCACACCGCGCGCGAGGCGCTCGACGACCTGCGCCTCGTGATCCATTCCCTGGACATCGGCGACCGCGAGCTCGTGGCCGCGCTGTCCAGCCTGCGCGAGCGGCTCGAACCCCAGCTGAAGCGCCTGGGCGTGGGGCTGGAATGGTCGATGCTGCGGCTGCCCGAGATATCCGGCGTGACGCCGGCACACGCGCTGAACGTGCTACGCATCGTGCAAGAAGCCGTCACCAATGCCTTGCGCCACGGGCCGGCCACGCGCATCGCGGTGCGCGGCGGCGTCGGCCCGCAAGGCGAAGGCCTGATCACCATCGACAATGACGGCGTTTCCTATGCCGGCGCGGTCAATGGCGGAACGGGCGTGCGAAACATGGGCCGGCGCGCCGCCTTCCTGGGCGGCTCGGTCCGCATCGAGGCGCTGGCCGACGGCACGCGGGTGACGCTGACGCTGCCGCCGCGCCTGTCGGCCGACGCGGCGGAGCCCCGCGCGGACGGGTTTCAGCCGCCTCAGGGCGCCTGGGTGCCAGAAAGCGGCTGAAACAGCTTATACACCCGGTATCCCTGTCTGCCTGACTGATACGCCCCGGCAGTGATAACTTGCTTGCCAGGCTGGTCATTCCGGCTGGGGCACGATGCGTACGGCTCGCTACATGCGCATCGCGAGGCCCGCCGGCAACAGGAGAATAACGATGGCTTTCAACCAACGAGTGATTCAAGCGGTTCTCGCGGGCGTGCTGGCACTGGGCGCCGGCGCCACCGCGCTGGCCGACGAGCAGGCCCGCAATGCGGTCATCGGCGCCGGGCTGGGCGGCGTGGCCGGGGCGCTGCTGTCCGATGGCGATCCGTGGATGACCCTGGGCGGCGCCGCCGCCGGCGGCGTGCTGGGCCATGTCATCACCGACGACGACGACCACCGCAAGCACCGCCGCCACTGGGACCGCGGCGACCGCCGCCATTACAAGCAGGCGGGCTATCGCGGCCACGACAAATATCGCGGCGACAAGCATTGGCGCAAGCGCCATCACCGCTAGGCCCCCGCGCTTCATGTAGAAAATCCGCCACGCCGATAAGTGGCAACGGCGGCAACTTATCATGTAGAGTGTTCCCGAACGATTCCCCGGGAACCCGTGCATGACGATCGAAATCGCCGTAGTCCTTGCTATTGCTCTCGGCGCGGTGGTGCTGTTCGCCACCGAAAAACTGCGCATCGACGCCGTGGCCTTGCTGGTGCTTGCCGGCCTGGCGCTCACCGGCCTGGTGGATACCGGCCAGGCCCTCAGCGGCTTCAGCAACAGCGCCACGGTCACGGTGGCGGCCATGTTCGTGCTGGCCGCGGGCCTGCAGAACAGCGGCGCGCTTACCGGCATCGGCAATTTGCTCGGGCGCGCCAAGTCGCCCGCGCAGTTCCTGATCATCCTGTTCGTCGCGCTCGCGGCCATCGCGCCGTTCGTGAACAATACCGCCGTCGTGGCGGTGTTCATGCCGATCGTGATGGCGGCCACGGCCAGCGTCGGCATGCCCGCGTCCAAGGCGCTGATTCCCTTGTCGTACGTGTCGCAAATGGCCGGGGTGTGCACGCTGGTGGGCACCTCGACCAACCTGCTGGTCAACGGCATGGCCAAAGACCTGGGCCACCCCGGCTTCACCATGTTCGAATTCACCCGGCTGGGCGTAATCTGCTTCGTGGCGGGCTGCCTGTATCTGCTGACGCTGGGGCGCTGGCTGCTGCCGGAAACCCGCAGTGCCGAACTGGTCGAACACTACGAGCTGGGCAAATACATTACCGAATTGCGGGTCATGCCCGAATCATCCCTCATCGGCACCTCGGTGGGCGAAGCCAAGCTCAGCGAAGAATTCGGCGTCTTCGTCCTGGAACTGCTGCGCGGCAACAGAAAGGTATGGTCGCCCCGGTCGCAAACGCTGCAAGAAGGCGATATTCTGCTGGCGCGCGGCGACTGGTCGAAGCTGGACGAACTGCGCAACGACGCCGGGCTGGAAGTCAACGCCGAATTCAAACTGAAGCAGCGCTCGTTCGAAGAAGTAGAGCAGGTCCTGGCCGAAGTCATGATCGCCCCGCGCTCGCGCCTTATCGGCAGCACGCTCGGCATGCTGGACCCGGGCTGGCACCACGACACGACCACGCTGGGCATCCACCGCCGCGGCCAGGTGCTGCGAGACGAACTGCGCAACGTGCGCCTGCAGGTCGGCGATATTCTGCTGATCCTGCTTCCCGAAGCGGGCATGGCCGGCCTGCGCAAAGACACCAACGTCATCGTGCTGTCGGAACGGCAGCCCGACAAATCCGGAAGCTGGCGCGCGCCTTTCGCGCTGGTCACCATGGCGCTGGTCATCGGCGTTTCGGCCATCGGGTGGGCGCCCATCGCCATTACCTCGCTGGTGGGCGCGGTGGCCATGACGCTGGCCGGCTGCCTCGACGCCGAAGACGTCTACGACGCCATCGACTGGCGCATCATCATCCTGATGGGCGGCCTGCTGCCGCTGGGCGTCGCCATGAGCCAGACCGGCGCGGCCCAGTTCCTGGTGCAGAACACCGTCGGGCTGGTAAGCGCGTACGGGCCCTTGACGGTACTGGCCGTCTTGTACCTGATGTCGCTAGTGCTGACCGAATTCATGAGCAACGCCGCGGCCGCCGTACTGCTTACGCCCATCGGCATGTCCACGGCCAAGATGATGGACGTGGACGCCACGCCCTTCCTGATCGCCGTCACCTTCGCGGCCTCGACCAGCTTTGCCACGCCGGTGGGCTACCAGACCAACACCATGGTCTATGGCGCAGGGGGCTATCGCTTCAGCGATTTCTTGAAGGTCGGGTTGCCGCTGAACCTGATTTTCTGGGTGCTGGGGGTGATCTTCATCCCGGTTTTCTGGCCGTTCTAGCGTACGCCTGTTCCGGCATATCCGTGCAAACCGCCAGCACGCGGGCGGGCGCCTTGCTGGTCGACAAATACACGTGGCCGATCGAACTGTCGAAGTAAGCCGCTTCGTGGCGCTTGAGCCGGATCACCTCTCCATTTTCGAACACGATGCGTACCGCGCCCGACAGCACGTAGGTGAATTCCTGGCCCGGGTGCTTGATGTATTCGGCGAACTCTTTCAGGTCGCGAGAAAAAATGGTGGCCAGGATGGGCGTCATGACCTTGCCCGAGGCCTCGCTGAACAGGAACTGATGGCGATAGGTCGCGGTCTGGTAGTCGTGCTGCTCCAGGGTGCTGGCGGTCAGCACTTCGCCGTTCAGGCGGTGCGGCAGCTGGTCGCCGCCGCCCTGCAACAACAGCGACATATCCACGTCGAGCGCCAGAGCGATGGCCACGAATTTTTCGTAGCTCAGGGCCGTCTGCCCCAGCTCGGCCTTCGACAGGGTAGACAGGGCCACCCCCGAAACCGCCGATAACTGCTTGAGGGTGAACCCCTTGTCTTTGCGTATGCCCCGAAGGCGGGCGCCCATGGCCTGCTTGGAAAAGCCTTGCTGTTTGCCCGCATCCACTCTCGAGGCCATGAATGCCCTCCGTCTCGTTTTTATAAAGGCTGCCGGCTGGACCCGACCCGCTCCACAATGGCCCGGTAGTGCTCGGGCCGTCGGTGCCGTTCAAAATGGAAAATATTACCCCGGTAGCCCTCGGCCAGGTTCATGTCGCATACATAGTTGATGACCTCGTCGTCCTCGGAAAGAGCCTGGACGGCGATTTCGCCGGTGGGCGCGACGATGCACGAACCGCCTATCATGTGGATGCCCTCTTCCACGCCGGCCTTGGCCGCGGCCGCGATCCAGCAGGTGTTCTGGTAGGCCGACGCCTGCAGCGACAGATGATGATGGTGCAGCGGCAAATGCCTGGGTTCGCCCAGCCGGCCGTAGCCAGTGGGCGTGTTGTAGCCCAGCATGACCAGGTCGACGGCCTGCAGGCCCATGACCCGATAGGTTTCGGGCCAGCGCCGGTCATTGCAGATGCACATGCCGATACGGGTTTCGCCGGCATCGAACACCGGAAAGCCCAGGTCGCCCACCTCGAAGTACTTCTTTTCCAGGTGCTGGATGGGATAGCCGTCCTGGGACTGCGCGTCGCCCGGAATATGGATCTTGCGGTACTTCCCGATGATGTCGCCCTGGCCGTCGACCAGGATGCTGGTATTGAACTGCCGCCCGCCATCCAGTTCGGCGTACCCCAGGTAGAACCCCACCCCCAGCTTGCGGGCCAGGTCGAACAGCGGCTGGGTGTCTTTACCCGGCATTTCCTTTTCGAAAAAGCTTTGCGCCTCTTGCGGATCCGCGATGTCCCAGCGCGGAAAGAAGGTGGTAAGCGCAAGCTCGGGAAAGGTCACCCATTTGGCGCCCCGGCCCGCGGCGTCTTTCAGCAGGTCGCACAAGCGCGCGACAGTGTGGCTGCGCGCGTCGCTGCGCGCAATGGGCCCCATCTGGGCCACGGCGATATGCAATTTCAAGTCGCACTCCTGGTGTGAGTTGGTCAGGCGCGTTGCAACACGCGGCCGGCGTAGTTTCCGGTGAAATGATCGTCGGCGTCCCAGACCTGGGCGCCGTTCACATAAACGTGCTGGATGCCGCTCGAGCGCTCCATGGGCGAATCGAACGTGGCGACGTCGGCGATCGTGGCGGGATCGAACACCACCAGGTCGGCGAACGCGCCTTCCTGGATCACGCCGCGGTCTTTCAGCCCGAACCGGCTGGCCGTCAGGCCGGTCATTTTCCACACCGCGGTCTCGATGGGAAACAGCCCCAGGTCGCGGCTGTAATGGCCCAGTACGCGCGGAAACGTGCCCCAAAGGCGCGGATGGGGGTGCGTATCGTGGGGCAAGCCGTCGGAACCGATCATGGTGTCGGGAAAAGACATGATGCGCTGGACGTCGTCTTCGTCCATCATGAAATAAATGGCGCCGGCCGGCATCAGCTCATCGACCACGTCCCAGCGATCCTTGCCTCGTTCCCTGGCGATGTCGTCCAGGTCGCGGCCGGTGTATTCGGGATGCGGCCTGCACCAGGTAATGATGGTTTTGGCCGACAGCAAGGCGCGGTCTTTCTTCAGTATGGTCGAGCCCGCCACATAGGGATAGGCGTCCAGGGAAATTTCCTGCTTCTTCATCGCCTCGGAAATGATCGCCAGCGTTTCGGTAGACCGGCCGAAGTTCTGCCGGCCCATCAGCTTGTGGTGGGAAATGACCACCGGCACGCTCAGTTCCTTGCCGATGCGGAACGTCTCGTTCAGCGCCTCGACAATGTTGTCGCCTTCGTCCCGCATGTGGGTGGCGTATATGCCGCGATGATCCGTCAGCGGCTGGCAGACCTCGATGATCTCTTCCGTGGTGGCGTGCGCGGCGGGCGGGTAAAAGGTGCCCGTGGAAATGCCGATGGCCCCCGCCCGCATGCCTTCGAGCGCCAGGCTTTGCATCCGGGCGATCTCGTCCGGCGTGGCGTTGCGGTCCAGATTGGGCATGATCGCGGCCCGCAGCGTCGAATGGCCCAGCATGCAGGCGCAGTTCAGCGCGGGGGGCGCCGCGCGCAAGGCGTCCAGGTAGCCGGCGAACGTCGAAAACGCGTAGCTTCCGCCCAGGTCCAGCAGGTCGAGCGGCGGCGGCGGGCTGTCGTGCAGCAAGGGGGCCAGGCTGATGCCGCAGTTCCCCGTAACGACGGTCGTGACGCCCTGGGATATCTTGGGCTCCATCGACCGCTTGCGCAGCAGCAGATTGTCGTCATGGGTGTGCGAATCGATGAACCCCGGCGACACGGCAAGGTTCGACACGTCCACCCGCCGGCCCGCCGCCGCGCCGCCCAGGTCGCCGATGGCCGCGACGCGGTCGCCGCGCACGCCGATATCGGCCACGTAAGGCGGGGTATTCGTGCCGTCGATCACCCGGCCGCCTGACAAGATGAAATCGAAGGGTTCGGTTGTCGGATGATTCATGCTCGGGCTCCGGTAGGGTGCAATTACGCGAAATGGCAGGCCACGACGTGGCTATCGCTGAAACGCCGGGCCTCGGGCAGCGACTGGGCGCATACCGCCTGGGCATTCGGGCAGCGGGTACGGAAAGCGCAGCCGGAAGGCGGCGACAAGGGGCTGGGAATTTCGCCCGACAGGCGCAGCGGCTTGGCCTGCCCGCGGCTGGCTTCCGAAAAGCGCGGCACCGCGGCCATGAGCGCCTTGGTATAGGGGTGGCGCGGCGTGTTGAAGATTTCGCCGCACGTGCCGACCTCGACGATGCGCCCCAGGTACATCACCGCCACCGAATGGCTCAGGTGCCGCACCACGCTCAGGTCATGCGAAATGAACAGGTAGGTCAGCCGCAGGGTTTTCTGCAGGTCGACCAGCAGATTGATGACCTGGGCCTGCACCGAGACGTCCAGCGCGGACACCGGCTCGTCGCAGACGATGAAGTCCGGCTCGAGCGCCAGGGCGCGAGCGATCACCAGCCGCTGCCGCTGCCCGCCCGAAAACTGGTGCGGGTACTTGTCCAGCGACTCGGGCTTCAGGCTTACCAGGCGCAGCAGCTCGTCCAGGCGGGCGGCCACCCGCGCCGCCGGCACGGAAAAATTGCGCAGCGGCTCGGCCAGGATGGAACGCACGCGCATGCGCGGATTCATCGACGAATACGGATCCTGGAAAATGAACTGGATCCGTTTCCGCAGTTGCCGCAGCGCGCCGTGCTCGAGCTGGCCGATGTCGCGGCCCTCGAACAGCACCTGGCCCTCGGAAGGCTCCAGCAAACGCGCCAGGCAGCGGCCCAGCGTGGATTTCCCGCAGCCCGACTCGCCGACGATGCTGAAGGTTTCGCCTTTTCTTACCGTGAACGAGACATCGCTGACCGCATTCAGCACGGCATTCTTGCCCTGGCTTTTTACGGTAAAGCGCTTGCCGAGTCCGACGACTTCCATCTGTATGTCGCCGGCGTGCGCGGCGGGCATGTTTTCGTAGGCCATATTCGCTACTCGCTGTTTATTTCGTCCGGGCCGCTACGACGCCACCCGGCACCAGTACCGGTGCGCCTCTCCGGCCGGCACCAGCACGGGCGCCACCGATTCGCATGCGGCAATGGCGCGCGCGCAGCGCGAGGCGAATGCGCAGCCGCGCGCCTGGGGCGTAATGGTGGGAACAATGCCGGGCAATTCCTCCAGCCGCTGCCGGCCGGCGCCGTCGTCGGCAAAGGCGGGCAGCGAACGGATCAGCGCCTGGGTATACGGATGCCGGGCGCGGTAAAGCACGTCCGACACCTGGCCTTCTTCGACTTTCGATCCCGCATACATGACCATCACGCGATCACACGATTCCGCCACCACGCCCAGGTCGTGCGTGATCAGCACGATCGCCGTCCCCAGCTGCTGCTGGATATCTTTAAGTATCTGCAGGATCTGCGCCTGGATGGTGACATCCAGCGCCGTGGTGGGTTCGTCGGCGATCAGCAGGCGCGGCTTGCAGGCCAGCGCGATGGCGATCATGACGCGCTGGCGCATGCCGCCCGACAGCTCGTACGGATAGTTCGACAGGCGCTTGAGCGGATCGGACACCTGGACGAGCTCGAGCAGCCCCTGGGCATCGACCAGCGCCTGCTTGTACGTCTTGCCCTGGTGCCGCACGATGGACTCGGCAATCTGCCGGCCCACCGTGAACACCGGGTTCAGCGACGTCATCGGCTCTTGGAAGATCATCGACAGCTTGTTGCCGCGCACGGCCCGCATCTGCTTTTCGGTCAACGCAAGCAGATTCTGCCCTTCGAAGTCGATCGTTCCCCGCACCACGCGGGCGGACTTCGCCAGCAGCCGCATGATGGCCAGCGAAGTCACGCTTTTGCCGCAGCCGGACTCGCCGACGATGCCCAGCGTTTCGCCGGCGCGGACGTGAAAAGAAAGATCGTTCACCGCGACGACCGTGCGGTCCCGCCCCTCGAATTGAACGCACAGGTTATCGACGCGCAGTATGTCCTTTTCGCTCATGGTTTCCCCGCCTCAGATCTTATTCGCCAGCTTGGGATCCAGCATGTCGCGCAGGCCGTCTCCCAGCATGTTCACGGCCAGCACCGTCATGGCCAGGAACAGCCCGGGAAACAGAATGATGTGGAACGCGATCGACAGGAAATTCCGGCCGTCGGCCATGATGTTGCCCCAGCTGGGCGTCTGCGGCGGAATGCCCACGCCCAGGAAGCTGAGCACCGCCTCGGTGATGATGGCCGACGCCGCGATGAAAGTGGCCTGCACCATCAGGGGCGCGAACAGGTTCGGCAGGATATGCATGGCCAGGATCTTGTGCGTGCGCGTGCCCACGGCATGGGCCGCCTCGACGTAGGGCTGGTTGCGTATCGACAGCACCAGCGCCCGCACCAGGCGCACCACGCGCGGCACTTCGGGAATGATGATGGCGATGATCACAGTGCTCAGGCCGCCTTTCAGCACCGCCATCAGCGCGATGGCCAGCAAGATGTTGGGAATGGCCATCAGGCCGTCCATGATGCGCATGATCAGCATGTCGAGCTTCGAGAAATAGCCCGCCAGCATGCCGATCAGCACGCCCAGCACCACGCTGGCCACGGCCACCGCCACGCCCACCACCAGCGAGACCCGCGCGCCCCACACCACGCGCGCGAACACGTCGCGGCCCAGCGCGTCCGTGCCGAAGAAATGCTCCGCCGAGGGCGGCTTCATGCGGGCCAGGGGGTTGATTTCAAGCGGGTTCATGCCGGCCAGCAAGGGCGCGAAAATGGCGACCAGGGCCAGTATCGCCAGCACCGCTATCCCGAAATACATGGTGGGTTGCCGGCGCAGCGTGATCCCTATTTTTTTACCGCGGCTCATCGAGCCAGTTGCGAGCGTCTGCATGGCAATCAGCGATCCATTCTTGGGTCGAAAATCCGGTAGCTGAGATCCACTAAAAGATTGATCAGCACGTATATCGCCGAGGCGATCAGCAGGACTCCCTGTATGACCGGGTAGTCGTGGCGCAATACCGCGTCCACGGTCAGCCGGCCCAGGCCGGGAATGGCGAATACGGTTTCAGTCACCACCACGCCGCCGATCAGCATCGCGATGCCCACGCCGACGGTGGTCACGATGGGGTTCGCGGCGTTCTTCAGCGCGTGCCAGATCACCAGGCGCGAATCCAGGCCCTTGGCGCGGGCGGTGCGGATGTAGTCTTCGCCCAGGGCCTCGAGCATGGTGGCGCGGGTCATGCGGGTCAGCAGCGCCATGTACACCAGGCCCAGCGAAATACAGGGCAGCAGCAAGTGCTTGAAGTACAGGCCGAGGCCGGCGGACATCGGCTTGTACCCCTGTACCGGCAGCAGGCTCATCTTCACCGAAAAAACATAGGCCAGGCCGTACCCGATAAGAAACACGGGAATGGAAAACGCCAGCACCGAGCCCAGCATGATCAGCCGGTCGGTCAGCGAACCCGCCTTCCAGGCGGCCACGATGCCCAGCGGCACCGCCAGCAGCACCGCCAGCAAAATGGTGAACAGCGCAATGGAAAGCGTCGGCCCCATGCGCTGGTGGATGAGCTTCAGCACCGGCACGTTGGTGGACGTGGACATGCCCAGGTCGCCCTGCAGGACATTGCCGCCCCAGATCAGGAACTGCTCGATCAGCGGCTTGTCCAGCCCCATGCTGGCGCGGATTTTCTCCACGTCTTCGACCGTGGCGTTGTCTCCAGCCAGCACCGCCGCCGGATCGCCCGGCGACATGTGGGCCAGCAGGAAGACAAATACCGCGACGACAACCATGACTGGCAAGGTTGCGATCAGCCTTCGCAATATGTATAGCAATTCAACACTCCTTGCGCGCTGTCCCGCCGGGCCGCTTCATTATTTCTTCTCGACGTTCCACATGACGGGAATGCCGATCTTCATCAACTCGGTATGCGTCAGGCCGCGCGTGGCGATGACGGGCTTGAATTCGCCCCAGATGACATACGGAACCGTCTCGTAGGCACGGGCCTGGATCTGGGCGGCCAGCTCTTTGCTTTTCGCTTCGTCGTCCTCGGCGATCCATTGGCTGCGCAGCCGGTCCAGTTCCTCGTCGCAGGGCCAGCCCGGCAGGCCGTTGCCGCAAGGCGCCGACAGCCACGGGTTGGTCACCGGCGTGCTCGCGTCGAAATACCCGCCGTGCGTCAGGAAGATGTTCCAGCCGCCGTCTTCAGGGGGATCTTTCTTCAGGCGGCGCGCGGCCACCGAGGCCCAGTCCATCGCCTGCAGGTCGACATTGAACCCGGCTTTCTGCAGCGCCTGGGCCAATACCAGGTTGGCGGGCGAGTTGACGTTGTCGGTCGGATAAAGAATGACGACCTTCTCACCCTTGTAGCCCGACTCTTTGAGCAGCTGCTTCGCTTTTTCGAAATCGGGCTTCTTGTACTGCGCGGCGCCGACGTCGGTGGCAAACGGCGAGCTGCAGGTATACATCGACGGGCAATACTCGGTGCGGTACTTGTCGCCGTAGCCCACCGCCGACACGAACGCCGCCTGGTCGATGACATGGTACATCGCCTGCCGCGCCTTGACGTTATTGAACGGCGGGAACAGATGATTGGGCACGATCATGCCCTGCGACGCCAGCGACGGGATCAGATTGATCTCGGAATTGGACTCGAGCACGGGCAGGAAGTCGGGCGTGACGCTCTCGATCATGTCGATCTCGCCGTTCTGCAGCGCCGCGGCCGACGTGTTGGCGTCGGGAATATAAACCCACTCGACGCGGTCGACCTTGACGACCTTGCCGCCGGCCAGGCCGTCGGCGGGCTCGGCGCGCGGCGTGTAGTTCGGGTTCTTTACGTACACCACCTTGTTGCCGGGCACCCATTCGTCTTTCTTGAACAAGAAGGGGCCCGAGCCCACCATTTCGGTGACGGGCACGCTGGGGTCCGTATCGGCCAGGCGCTTGGGCATGATGAACAACGGCATGCCCGAAGGCTTGGACAGCGCCGCCAGCACCAGTCCGAACGGCTTTTCAAGCGCGATCTCGAAGGTTTTGTCGTCGACGACCTTGAACGTGGCGCCCGCTTTCATCAACAGGCGGCCCAGGGTGTCTTTCTTGGCCCAGCGCCCGATGGACGCGACGCAATCGGCCGCGGTCACCGGCGTTCCGTCATTGAACTGCAGCTTGTCGCGCAGGGTAAACGACCACTGCTTGCCGTCTTCCGAACGGGTCCACTTGTCCACCATCTGGGGCTGGACCTTGCCCTTGCTGTCCTGCGCGAACAACGTGTCGAACACCATGTAGCCATGGTTGCGCGTGATGTAGGCGGTGTTGAACAGCGGGTCCAGCGTCTTCAGGTCGGCCGTGGGCGCAAGGCGCACGGTGGTCGTCGCCCAGGCCGCGCCGCCGCCCAGCAACAGGCCGGCGGCGGTCATGCCGGCAACGAGCGCTTTCACGCAGGTGGATTTGATCTTCATTATGTTCTCCGTGTGCATGCGTATATGCTGTGTTGTGTTAACGGGCCGGCGTGGCCAGCGGCCACTTGGGATAAACCAGTTTTTTGTACGGCAGTGTGTTGATGTCCGACGAAACCGATCCGGGCGTATTCAAATAGATCACCTGGGCGGCCACTTTCGAAAAGTCGGCGTAGAAGTGCTGCGATGATTTCACGACGATGAATTTGCATTGGGCCAGGTCGATGCCGAACTGGGTGAACAGGTCGCGCCCGACGGCTTGGTTGCGCACCGAGGTCAGCACCAGGGTGATGCCGTCCGTTTCCACCACGGCCGTATCGCCCAGCAGCGACGGGGTGTTCGAAAGGCCGGTCATATAGGCGTCGCGCCGCAATGCCTTCACCGTGCACAGCGCGTCTACCGGCTGGCCGGACGCCTGCGACACCTTGCCGCCGATGCGCAATTGAATAACGGCGCCCTCGCCGGCATTCATGCACAGCCCCACGGCGCCCGGGTCCCACACGGGCCCGATGACGGCATCGCGCACCTGGTTGGCAATGAAGTCCGCCAGCACGAACGTAGAGTCGCTGCCGGCGCCGCCGCCGGCATTGTCGGCGGAATCGGCCAGCACGGCGGGATAGCGCCGGTTTTCCGCAACGATCCGCAGCGCCTCGACGGTGGTCGGGTTGGGGGTTTGCAGGGCGTCGCGAAAGCCGATGATCTCTTGGCCCAGGCTTTCGGCCAGCTGCCGCGCCCGCTCGGCATCGCCGTCGGTGTAGACCAGTACCTTGGACCCCATGCCCGGCACGTCGCCCCACGGAAAGCCGTGCGCGATCGAAATCGACAAAATGCCCGGCTCTTGCTCCATCTGCAGCAGCCGGTCGACGAAGCTGCGCATCGGTTCGCGGCTGGTATGCATGATGGAAATCATCTCGCAGTCGTACACGCCCAGCGCGGGCCGGATCTTGCCCTGCTGCTTGGCCGCGCAGAGGTCGACCAGGTCGTAGGCCCGTTCGAGAATATCGGTATGCGGATACTCCTTGAAGCACACCAGGAAGTCGGCGTTCTCGTGCATCAAGGCGGTCATGTGGCAATGCGGATCGAGCTCGGCGCCGATCACCACGCCGGGCCCGACGATCTCGCGCACGCGGGAAATCAGCTCGCCCTCGCAGTCGTCATAGCCATCGGCCACCATGGCGCCATGCAGGCCCAGCACCACCACATCCACCTGGCCGGCGTTCTTCAGGTCTTGCAGGATTTCGTCGCGCAGCGTCTCGAAGGCATGGCGGGTCGTCAGGCCCGCGGGCACGGCGCCCGCCACGGTGCCCTCGATGACGGTCCAGCCGTGCGCTTTGGCGCGCTGCCGCGCCGCCCACAGCGGCCCGGAAAACTGCAGCATGGCGTCGGGATGCTCGCCCGCGGGGTAATAGCCACGGGCCTTGAAAGAATCAATGCCCGTCGGGATGGGGGAAAACGTATTGGTTTCGGTCGACAGCGAGGCCGTGAATATGCGCATTGTTCTTCCTTCGGCCAGGGGTCAGCGATCCAGTGCCTGGATCTCGATTTCCAGGTCGACGCCCATGGCCAGCTTGGCCTCGACCGTCGAACGGACCGGCAGGCCGGCCTTGAAGTAGGGGCGATACGTCTCGTTGAAATCGGCGAACAGAGACAGGTCCGACAGCCACACCGTGGCCTTCACCACGTCTTCGAAGCCCAGCCCGGCCTCGGCCAGGCTGTCGGCCAGCCGGTCCATCACGGCCAGGGTCTGCGTCTTGATGTCGCCGCGCACGACCTGCCCCTTGCTGTCCATGGGGATCTGTCCGGAAAAGAAAACAAATCCGCCGGCGCGCACCATGCGGGAAAAAGGCAGGCCCAAAGGCGATTCGTAGCGTTCGATGCTCATGTCAGTGGCTCGGTAGGTTTCGGGTGGATCGGATCAGGCGACGCAGCGCGCCGGTGAAACAATGGACAAATCCAGGTTTTCGGCCTGCAGGACCGGGTCCAGCGCGGTGCCCAGCAGCAGATGCGCGGCCAGCAGCGAGGCGCCCGGCGAGGTCTGGATGCCGTAGCCCCCCTGGCCGACCAGCCAGAAGAAGCCGGCGGCATTCGGGTCCCAGCCGATGGCGAAGTCGCCGTCGGGCAAGAACGAGCGCAGGCCGGCCCACGTGTGGCTGGGCCGACGGATATCCAGGGTGGTCGCGGTGGTAATGCGGTCGATGCCGATCGCGACATCCAGCTCTTCCGCCACGACATCGTGCGGCTCGACCGGATCGGCGTTGGCGGGCGACCCCAGCAACTGCCCCGCATCGGGCTTGAAGTAGAACGACTCGTCCACCCCCACGACCGCGGGCCAGCGTTCGACGCCGGTCCAGGCGCTGCCCGCGGCGCCTTCGGCCTTGAAGGTGAACGCGCTGCGGCGCTTGGGCTGCAGGCCGATGCGAGCGGCGCCGAAGCAGTCGGCGACTTGCTGCCCCCAGGCGCCCGCCGCATTGATCACATGCTTCGCGGCCACGCTGCCGCCATTCGACAACTGCACGTTCCAGGTTTCGCCGTCGCGTTGCGCGCCACGGACTTCGGCGCCGTAGGCGAATTCCACGCCGGCCTGCCTGGCCCCTTTCAGGAACCCTTGAAGCAGGGCATGCACGTCGATGTCTTTGGCGTCGACCTCTTCGATCGCGCCGATCAGCCCCTGCCGCCGCACGCACGGCACCCGGGCCACGACCTCGTCGGCCGTCGCGGCGCGCACCGTGGCGCCCGTGGCCTGCAGTTCCCGCAGCGTATCGGCCAGCAGGGCTTCCTGGCCCTCGCGGGCAATGTACAGGACGCCCCGGTCATGCAGCAGGCTGTGTTCGCTGAACCCCGGCG
Source organism: Bordetella petrii (assembly GCA_017745595.1). GTDB lineage: Bacteria > Pseudomonadota > Gammaproteobacteria > Burkholderiales > Burkholderiaceae_B > Bordetella_A > Bordetella_A petrii_C. The sequence goes on along the minus strand of WMBV01000016.1, from coordinate 43,995 downwards.
GCGGCGCCTCGAAGAAGGGCCGGCTGGCCCGGGTCAGCGCGCGGATGGTGGGCGTGCCATAGGTTTCCATGAACATGGCGGCCGAGCGGCCCGAAGAATGGTAGCCCGCCTGCGTTTCGCGCTCGACGACCAGCGTCGCGCCACGATCTTTCAATCGATAGGCGAGCGAAGCCCCCGCCATGCCCGCGCCGATAATCAGATAGTCATACACCTTCGCGACTGCCATGAAACGCCATCCTTTTGCCCAACGGCCGATATTTTCGAATATGAGAATTCTCGAAAACGAAAATATCCTCGCAATGGAGGCGATGGTCAAGCCAACTCTTACGGGGGTTTACCCCAAGATGCGCGGGATTATTCCCGGCCGGTCATCGCCATATGGGCCAGGCTGTCGGCATCCAGGCCAGCTACGTGATGATGTTGCAGGAGTCTGACTCCGAAGGTGTCAGACTCCTGGCAATCCGGACAAGACCCGGCTGTGCGTCTCAAGGCAGGGCCATGGCGGCCAGGCGCATTAATGCGGTGCCCGAGTGTGCCAGTCGGTGGCCTGCTGATAGGCGTCGGCCACCCGCAACAACAGGCCTTCGGAAAACGGCCGGCCCACCAGCTGGAAGGCGATGGGCAGTCCTTGCGGGGTAAAACCCGCGGGCACCGCAAGCGCCGGCATGCCCAATGTGCTGAACGGACGTGTGCAGCGCGCCGTGCGCGCCAGCAACGGAAACACGTCGGACGGCACCGCTGGAGACACTTCTTCCAGCGTGGGCGCGGCCATGCCGATGACCGGTACGTGCAGCACGTCCGCGCACGCAAACACCGCGCCGCAGAATTCCTGCGCCAGGCGCGCCCGTGCCGACAAGGCCCCCAGATAGTCGACCGCCGACACGTATGCCCCGGATTGCATGCGGGTCTTCAACACCAGCGGATACTCCTCGCCGGTACGCTGCACAAGGTCGGCATGGATGGCGGCCGCCTCGACCTGGCTGATCAGGTTGCCCAACTGGTACAGCTGGGCGGGGTCCGGCACCGACACCTCGACAATCCGCGCGCCCAGCCCGGCCAGCACACGCCGGCTGCGCGCCAGGCCCTGCTGTACTTCGAAGGTCGTTTCGTCTTGGAAATAGTTGGCCGGCACCGCGATGCGCAGCCCTTCGATATTGCCGGTCAGTTGCTTTTCGTAGTCGGGAACCGGCAGTGAACTCGCGGTCGCGTCCTGCGGATCCGCCCCGGCGATGACGCCGAGCAGCCGCGCGCAGTCTCTGGCAGTCCGTGCCAGGGGGCCGACGGCATCCATGCTCCAGGTGCGCGGCAGGATTCCATAGCGGCTGACGCGGCCGTAGGTGGGGCGCAGCCCGACGACGCCATTCAGGGCAGCCGGCATGCGTATCGACCCGCCGGTGTCGGACCCCAGCGAACCGTAGCAGGCCCGCAGCGCCACGGCGACCGCCGAGCCGCTGGAAGACCCTCCGCTGATCCGCGCTGGATCCCAGGCGTTGCGGCAATCGCCGTACGACGCGTTCTGCCCGATCGGGTTGGCCGCGAATTCGGCCATGTGCAACGCACCCAGCCAGATGGCGCCGGCCTCTTGCAGCCGCCGTGCAACCGTGGCGGTAATGGCTGGCCGATACCCGGCCAGCAGCTTGCTGCCGCCGGTGGTGATGTGCCCGGCGCGATAGAACATGTCTTTGTGCGCCAGCGGCACGCCATGCAGCGCGCCCAGCGTATCGCCCCGCGCCACGGCCTGGTCGGCCGCGCAGGCGTCTTGCAGCGCCTGTTGCTCGTCGATGGCGATAAAGCAGTTCACTGTTGGCTGCACCGCGCGCGCACGCTGAAGGGCCAGCCGCGTCAACGCTTCAGACGACACTTCGCGGTCGCGGATGCGCCGGGCCGCCTCGCACAGATCCATGCCCAGCAATGGCGGCAGGTCAGGCATCGCCAGCCCCATCCGGTTCGGCCAGGCTGTGCAGCACGGCAGCGTAGCGGCTGGGTTCGTCGTTGAACGCATTGCCGTGCGCCGCGCGCCGCGCCGCCTGCGCGATGATGCGCACTTCGCCGACCAGTTCGGCCATGCGGCGCGCATCGACCAGGCTGGCCTGCGGCCACGCGGCCGCGACCAGTTCGTCCAGGCCCGGGGCTTTGCCGGTCATGCGGCATCTCGGCTGCTGTGCCGGCGGTCCGTGCCCGCCAAGGCATCGGCCAAGGCGGCGACGTCGGGGCAGGCATCGACGGCCCAGCATTGCCGCAGCACCGTATCGATGCGGTCTGCAGGCAACGACTCGGCGGCCAGGGCCCGGAACTTCTCGGACAAATCATCTTCCGACATCGGCCGCTGGATACTGCCCAGGGCATGGGCCACATACGCTTCGCGGCGAGTGCCGTCGCGCAGTATCACCACCACGCGCGCCTCGTCCGGACGCATACCCTCTTGCACTTGTACTCGCACCCGGTCGCGCAAGGCCGCCATGCGCGGGTCGGCCACACATGCTTCGGAGAAATGCGAATGCCGGCTGGCGCCGTCGATCAGCGTGGCAGCGGCGCAGTGGAAGACGCTGAACTTCGCTTCCAGCCCGGTGGTGGGCGAAGGCTTCCCCGTCAGCTCGACCACCAGCGGGTGCACATGCAGCACCACCTCGGCAATGGCCTGCGCAGCCACCCCCTGGCCGGCGACGTCGCGGCACGCGTCGATCACCGGATGGATGACCAGCCCGCACGCGTAGGGCTTGAAAGTATTGGCCAGGGTTTCCCACACGGTTCCCAGGTCCTGCAGGATGCGTGGCAGGTCGGGCTGGCTGGACATAACGCGGGCCATGCCGCGCGGCGCCTCGAGGGCTTGTTCCGAACTGCTAAAGCCGGCCTGCGCCATCAGCGCCGCCGACAGGCCATTCTGCGCGGCCCGGCCGGCATGCAGGCTCTTGCACATCGAACCGAACATCTCGCGCAACCCGGCCGCCTGGGTTGCAGCGGTGCCCAGCGCCCATGCCATGCCGCGCGCATCCAGTCCCAGCGCACGGCCGGCCGCGACGGCTGCGCCGCAGACGCCGGCGGTGCCCGTCACGTGCCAGCCGGCATCGTAGTGCGCCTTGCCCAGCCCCAGTGCAATGCGGCATTCGGCCTCGATGCCCAGCACGGCGGCATCGATGAAATCCCGGCCAGCAATCGGACGTTGCTGCGCCAGCGCCAGCAACGCGGCCAGCACCGGGCCGCTGGGATGCACCAGCGTTTCCAGGTGCGTGTCGTCGAAGTCCAGCACATGCGAGCTGATGCCATTGAGCAATGCCCCATGCAAGGCATCGACCTTGCCCGCATGGCCGATCAGGGTGGCCCGCGGGGGGCCCATGAAAGGCTGCAGGGCATTGCGCGCCGCCAGCACGGTAGGGTCGTGCGCCCCGCCCAGGGCGCAGGCGACCCAGTTAACCATGGTCCGGACCGTGTGCTGCCGCACCTCGGCAGGGATCGATGCCGATGGCGTTGTTACCACGAATTCTGCAAGCTCGCGGGTGATACGCATGCTGTGTTTACTCCGGCTGTACGTTGGCCGCTTTGATGACTTCGGCCCATTTGGGAATCTCGCCCTTGATCAGGTCGCCAAACTGGCTGGCCGGCTGGCCGCCCGCCACAGCGCCAAGCGCTGCCAGCCGTTCCTGCACGTCGGGACTGCGCAGCACGGTGGCCACGTCGGTATTCAATTTTCCGAGCACTGCGGGAGGTGTGCCTGCCGGTGCCACCAGGCCCCACCACTGCAGCACTTCGTAGCCCGGAAACCGCTGGGCCAATGCCGGCACGCCAGGCAACGCGGCAAAAGGTTCCAGCGACGTTACCGCCAGGACCTTCAAGGCGCCGCTCTTGAGGTGCGGCATCACCGTGGGCACCGGCGCGAACATCACCTGCACCCGGTCGGCCAGCAAGTCGGTCAAGGCCGGCGCCGTGCCCTTGTAGGGGATATGGGTCATCTTCGCGTGCGCCATCTGATTGAACAGTTCCCCCGCCAGATGCGGCGAGCTGCCCACGCCGGCCGACGCAAAATTGATGGCTCCGGGCTCTTTCACCTGCTTTACGAAATCGTCCAGCGTCTGGATGCTGCCCTGCGCTGGCACCACCAGCGCCAGCGGGCCGGATGCCACCAGCACCGCCGGATCGAAATCCTTCACGGCATCAAACGGCAGACTCTTGTACAGCGACGCGTTGATGGTGTGGCTGGGCGAAGCCATCAGCAGCGTGTACCCATCCGGCGCGGCCCGGGAGGCATGCGCAGACCCTACCGATCCGCCGGCGCCGGGGCGGTTTTCCACCACCACGGGCTGGCCCCAGATCGGCCCCAGCTTCTGGCTCAGCAGGCGGGCCAGAATATCGGCCCCGCCGCCCGCCGCATACGGCACGACAATGGTCACGGCTTTTTCGGGATAACCCTGAGCCAGCGCGGCGTCCGTCGCAAGCAGGGCGCCGGCGGAAAGAAGCGTGGCAAACAGGCGTGTAGTTTTTTTCATATTGAGTCTCCGGTCTGAATACAGCACGCGGCAAGCTTCGCCGCGATCGGCGGCCGGGGCAATTTGTTTTCTGTGGCCAGGCAGTTCACCAATGCTTAAGATGCCCGCCAGCCGTTGTCCGCCGGGCGGCCATGCAAGTAACATGGCCCGACCGGCTGCCCGCCCCCGGGCCTTTGTTCCATCCTTTTTTCACGGACCCGCCCAAGCACCATGCGTTTCGACTACGACCTTACCGATCTGCGACTGATCGTCAACGTTGTCGACACGGCCAGCCTGACGCGCGGCGCCGAGCGTTCGCACATGTCGGCCCCGGCCGCCAGCGCGCGCTTGAAGAAGGTGCAGGAATCGCTGGCAACCCAGTTGTTCTATCGCACCACCCAGGGGCTGGTGCCCACCACCGCGGGCCGCAATTTCGTACGCCACGCCCGCACGGTACTGGAAGAGCTGCACCATCTGAACGAAACGCTGCGCTCGCAGGCCGGTAGCCTGGACGGCTGTATCCGTTTGTTCGTCAATACCTTGTCGATGGGCGACACCATTCCGTCGGTGATCGAGAAATTCCTGCTGGCCCACCCCCGCATGAATATCGATCTGCACGAACGGCCATCGGGTGAAATCGCCCGGGCCCTGAAACAGGGCGCCGCCGATATCGGCATCCTGGCCACCGACGTCCCCGACGAATCACTGATCTGCCGTGCCTACCGCACCGAGCGGCTGGTCCTGGTAACGCCCGGCGAACATCCGCTGGCCGGCCTCGACAGCGTCGAATTCGCCGCGACGCTGCAATACGACTACGTGGGCATGCCCGAACACGCGCCGCTGCAGGTGTTCATGCTGCGCAAGGCGGCCGCCGAGGGCATCCCGATGCGGCTGCGCATCCAGGCCAACAGTTTTGCGGCGGTATGCGGCCTGGTCGAGTCGGGCGTGGGCATCGCGGCTGTCCCGCATTCGGCCGCGCTCCGGCAGGCGCGCACCATGCACATCGCCATCGTGCCGCTGGCCAATGCCTGGGCCAGCCGGGAACTGTGCATCGGGGTGCGCGACATGGCCGCGCTGACCCCGGCGGCAACGGCGCTGATCGAGGCCCTGGCGGCGGACGGCGCCAACGAGCCGGACACGCGCTGAGGCGGGCGGGCTGCCACGCGGCCGGATCGCGGCCCGCGCGCGGCCTCAGCCGGCGGCGCGAAATCCAAACACCCTTGCCGGCGTATCGCAAAGAATGACGCTGCGCGCGGCCGCGTCGGGCACCCACTGCGCCAGCCATTGCAGGCAGCCCTGGAAGGTCGGCCCGCCCAGGTAATCTTCGTGGCTGACCCAGGGAAAATCGCTGCCCCACATCAGCTGTTCCGGCCCGCCCGACTGCAGCAGGGCATCTACGTAGCGGCGCGGATCCACGCCTCCCAGCCGATACGGCGCCGACAGCTTCACCCAGGCCTGCCGCGAGGCCGCCGCGCGCAGCACCTGCTGAAAGCCCGGTCCGCGGATGCCCAGGACCGGGTCGGGCGCCCCGAAATGGTCGATCACCACGGCCACGCCGTGGTCCAGCAGGCGCGGAATGATGCGCGCCGCGTGAATGTCTTCAACGAACAGTTCCACGTGCATGCGCAGCTTGTTCAGCGTCTTGAACAGGCGGGCATACTCGGCGCTGTCCATGTCGGGCAGATGGGTGCGGCGCGTCCAGTTCAGGCGTATTCCCGCCACGCCGCGGCCGCGCAGGTCGGCCAGGGCCGCTTCGTCGGTGGCGGGATCGACAATGGCGGTGCCGGCCAGCCGGCCGGGAAACGCATCCAGCGCCTGCAGCAGCAGCGAATTGTCGGTGCCCAGGAAGCTCGGCGCGGTCAAGACCCCATGCGACAAGCCGTTGGTATCCAGCAGGCCGATATATTCCTGGACGGTCACGTCGCGCCGGGGCGCGGAATGGCGCTCGCTGGCCAGTTGCGCCGACACGCTCATCACGTGGGCATGCGCGTCGATGCCCGTGACAGGCCGACGCGTCATCGGATGGCCCCGTGGACCGTGCCAGCGCCATATTTGGCGCGGTACTGCGCCTCGGTCAGGAACCGCTTTTCCAGATCGTCCGCCTCGTGGATGCCGATGACGTGCGCGGCGCGGCCGGCGAGGCGCAGTTCAGCACGGAAGCCGTACGCGACCCCGCAGTAGTGGCGCTGCGCGAGCGCGTCCATGCCGTGGTCGACCCCGCGATGCGCAAGCTGGAAGGGCGGGTACGTATCGTGCTGCGCGACGGGGAAGTCCTGGAGCGCCACGTTCCCGAGGCCCTGGGAACGCTGGCGCATCCCATGAGCGATGCGGATCTGGAAGAGAAATTCCGCGGGCTGGTTCAGTCGATATTGCCCGACGGACAGGCAGGCAGCCTGATCCAGGCTTGCTGGAATCTGCCGAAGCTCGATGATGCGGGAATGATTGCACGGCTGGCCGCTGCCGGGCCTTCCCTTGGCGCCTGAGCGCGGGATGCCCGCATCTGGGCCCAGGCCGACGGACAGCACTCTGCTGGCGGCGCCTGGCGCCCAGGCTACTGCTTGCCCGTCATTACCATATGCGCCAGGGCATCGGCATCCAGCCCCGCCACATCGCGCTCGATGACCTTGGCGCCGTTCTTCAGAATGGCCACCCGGTCGGCCAGAGCCACGACATCGGCCATGTTGTGGCTGATCAGGATCACCGTGCGCCCTTCTTCGCGCAGTTTGCGGACCAGGTTCAGCACCAGGGCGGTTTCTTTCACGCCCAGCGCCGCGGTGGGCTCGTCCATGATGACGACGCGCGCGTTCCAGCGCAGCGCGCGCGCAATCGCCACGGCCTGGCGCTGGCCGCCCGACATGCGCTCTACCGGCCGGGACATGTCTTCGATCGGCACCGACAGCCGCTGCAAATACCCCCGCGCCTCGCGCGCCATGCGGCGCTTGTCCAGGATGCGCAATGGCCCCATGCGGCGCACCAGTTCGGCGCCCATGAAGATGTTTTCCCAGATGGACAGGCGCGGCGCCAGGGCTAGGTCTTGGTAAATGGTCGCGATGCCCTGGACGAGCGCATCGTGCGGAGAAGCGAACACCACCTTGCTGCCGTTCAGGCCGAGCTGCCCGCCGCTGGGCTCCTGGGCGCCCGAGATAATGCGGATCAAGGTGGACTTGCCCGCGCCGTTGTCGCCGCAAATGGCCATGACCTTGCCTTCGGGCACGTCCAGGTCGATGCCTTTCAGGGCTTCGACGGCGCCGTAGGATTTCTTGATCTGGCGTAGCGACAACGCGACGGACATGGAAGCGGCCCTTACTTGGATTGCAGGAATTTCTGGACGTTGCTGGCATCGACCAGCACCGAATCCATGAACAGATAAGGGCCTTCGGTGATCGTTTCCTTGGGCTCTTTCTTCACCACGATACGATCGATCGCCTCGATGGCGCGCGTGCCCATTTGCTCGAAGGGAATCATCATCGTGGCGGTCACGAGGCTGTTGGGGTCGGCAATGCGGCGATAGGTTTCGGCGGCGCCATCCACCGACACCAGGGTAATGTCGCCCTTTTTCATGCCCTGGGCCTGCAGCAGGTCGTCGATGACGTAGGCCTGGCCGTCGAACGAGGCCCAGACGCCCTGGAACTGGCCCTGGTGGCGCAGGAACAGCGCCTGCATGCCGTTGCGCACGTCGTCGCGCCAGCTTTGGGTGCGGGCCATGCTGAACTTGGCCAGGTCTTTGACGGCGGTGTTTTCGGACAGCACGGCATCCAGCATTTTGCCGCGGATGCGGGTACCCGAATTGCCGTCGAAACGCGCGGACAGGATGTTGCCCTGGTAACCCAGCTTGCCCAGCAGGTACAGCACCGACTGCGCGCCGGTGGCGTATTCGTTGACTTCGATGTCGAACAGCATGTGCGGGCTGGCGCCGGACATCACGCCGATGACCGGAATGCCGTTTTCCTTGGCGGCTTGCAGTTGCGCGTCGGTTTCAACGGGCTTGCCCATGGCGATGACGATGGCGTCGACCTTCTTGTTGACCAGCGTATCCAGCTGCTCGGCCAGCTTGGGCAAAGAGCCCTCGGCATTGAGCTGGGTGACGGTCCAGCCTTTGGCGCGGGCCGCCTCGGCGGCGGCGTTGGCCACGCGCGCGTGGGTTTCCGACGACATCTGGAACGCGACGACGCCCACATCGAAGGCATGGGCCGTGCCGGCCGCCAGCGCCTGGACGGCGAAGGCGCCCAGCAACAAGGTGCGTTTCACGGAGCGGATCATGGTGGTCTTCCCCTATAGCTCAGAATTTGAAAGCCGCTTTCTTCAGCACGGCCGACGACACCGCGACAGAGGCGATGATGATGAAACCCAGGACGATATCCTGCACGTAGTACGGTGCCCCCATCAAGACCAGGCCGTTGCCCAGCACTTTCAGTATCAGCGCGGCGACCAGCGTGCCGGGAATGTTGGCGTGGCCGGGGTTGAACATGGTCATGCCCAGCAGCACGGCGGCGATCGCGTACAGGAAATAGTCGCCCGCCATGTTGGGGGCGGCGGAAGACAGGCTGGCGGTAAGCAGCACCGCGGCCAGGCCCGCGCACAGGCCGGACAGCATCAGGCCGATGCTTTTCATGGCGCGGATGTCGATGCCTGCCAGGCGCGCGGATTCGCCGGCCTCGCCCGTGGCGGTCATGCGGGCGCCGGTGCGGGTCCATTTGACCAGGAAGATGGCAAGCAGCACGGCCGCCAGCATCCATAGCACGGGCGCGGGGATGCCCAGGGGCTTGCCGCGCGCCAGGCCCGTGAAGGCGGCGGGCCAGCGGCCCACGTACGACACACCGTCGGTCAGCATGAAGGCGAAGCCGCGCGCCATGGCGGCCATGCCCAGCGTGGCGATCAGCGAAGGAACGCGCAGGCGCGTGACGGCGATGCCGTTGACCAGGCCGCACAGCAGCCCGATGCTCAGGCCCGCGGCAATGGCCAAGAGCGCGGGCTGGCCAGTATGCACCAGCGCCCCGGTGACCACGGCGGCCAGGCTGGCGACGTCGGCCACCGACAGATCCAGTTCGGCGGTGACCAGCGCCAGCGTAAAGCCGATGGCGATGATGGCCAGGAAGCTGGTTTCCTTGGCGATGTTCAAAAGATTGTTGGGCGCCGCGAAATTCGGGGCCGCCAACGCGAAGAAGCCCACCAGGGCCAATCCCGCGATTGCCGTGCCGTATTTTTCCAGGATGCCGCGCATCGACTCAACCCCTGCTGCATTTGATGATGATGCGGCCGCCGCGGGCCGCCTGCCGGACCGCGGCCCGGCGTTGATGGCGTCGTAGTTTATACCCCGGTGGCGCCGGACACGGGCAGCTGGAGGCCCGCCAATGCGCGCGACACAGGCGCCAGCGCGGCCTCGGCGGCGCGGAACTGCGCATACAGCGGGCGATAGGCCCGCGCCTGCCGCGGCCGCGGTTCGTAGCGCCGCGCCACCCGCGCCAGCGCGTCTTGCGCGGCCGCGAAACTGGCGTGGCGTCCCAGCGCGGTCCAGGCCGCCGCCGCCGCGCCCACCACGCCGGGCTGCTCGGCCCGGCCCACGACGATGGCGCGCTCGCAGATATCGGCCTTGGCCTGGCACCAGCGCGCATTGGATGCCGCGCCGCCGCCAAAGCGGATTTCTTGCACCGCGCCGCCCAGCGCGGCCTCGGCGCGTTCCAGCACGACCCGGTTCAGGAACGCCACGCCCTCCAGCACCGCCCAGGCCAGGTCGCCCGGGCCGTGGCGGCGGTTCAGGCCCACGAACGCGCCGCGCAGATGCGGATCCCAGTAAGGCACGCGCTCGCCCTGCAGGTACGGCAGGAAGAGCGCCGGCTGCGGGTCGCGCGGCGCGCCGAGCAGGGCGTCCAGTGCGTCGGCCACGGCGGCCGAGTCCGGGCCATGCAGCCGGCCCAGCAAGGGCAGCAGCCAGGCGATGGTGTCGGCGCCGTTCTGACCGGGGCCGCCGATCTGGTGGTGGCCATGGCCCCAATCTACCGTCATCAGGCCTTGCGCCTGCACCGGCTCGGCGCCGACGGCCCCGAAGACTTCGGTAGTACCCGAGATGTTGTAGGCATAGCCCGGCCGCAGCGCCCCCAGCCCCGCCACGGCGGCCCAGGTGTCGTTGGAACAGGCGACGACGGGACGCCCGGCCAGGCGGGCCAGCGCCCCCGGCAGGCCGGCGCGCACCGGCCCGACGACATCCAGGGGGCCGAGCAAGGGCGGCACCCACGCGGCCGGCGCGCCTACCGCCGTCAGCAGGTCTGCCTGCGACGCGTCGGGCGCGGCGGCCGCCGCCAGCCGCGCCATCGACACCGTATCGCTGGCCGCCCTGCCCGTCAGGCGGAAGTTGAGATAGTCCTTGGGCTCCAGCACCGTGCGCACGCGCGCCGCCTGTTGGGGTTCGGCCCGCAGCAGCCAGGCGATGCGGGCCCAGGGATGAAAGGCGTTGATCTGCGCGGCTTCGTGATGGGACGCCGGCATGGCGGCCCGCCACGCGGCCACGTCCGCCGCCGCGCGCGCATCGCGCCAGGTGATGGCGGGCCGGATGGCCGCGCCCTGCGCATCGATAAACACTTGCGTGCGCGTGACGCCGCAAATGGCAATGGCCTCGATCGCATCGAAGGCGGCGCCCGCCCGGTCCGCCAGGGTGTCGGCCAGGGTCTGCAGGCCGCGCCACCAGGCGTCGGCATCGATTTCGTCCCAGCCCGGGTGCGCCGCCACGCCCGGCGGGCTATCGATGGCGCAAGACTGCGCGGCATCGCCCGCCATGTCCACCAGCGCCGCGCGAAACCGCGTACCGCCCAGGTCCACCGCCAGGACGTAGGTCATTGTTGCTTGTTCCCTGTGTGCCGTAGTCATTGCGCGAGTCTACGCGCAATTGACCAGGTGTCCGACTGTGCCCGGGTGTCTTGTGCCTAGGTGTCTGACTCCCGCCAGGGTGTCAGACACCGAAGGGCATATGAACACCGCGGTGTCTGACACCCTGGCGGGAGTCAGACACCTGGCAACTTTATGGCGCCGGCGTAGGCGTTGGCGTGGCCTCCGGCTTGGCCGTGGGCGCGGGCGCGGGCGTAGGCGTAGGCGTGGCCTCCTGCTTAGGCGTGGGCGCTGGCGTGGGTGCGGGCGTAGACGCTGGCGCTGGCGCGGGCGTAGGTGTAGGCGCAGGCTTATCCGGCTGCGCCGGTCGCGTGGCCGATGGCTGTTGCGCCGGTGTCGTGCCGGCGTCGATCGCGGCCTTGGCCGAGCCGAGGTTCTGCTTCACTTGTGCGAAGAATCCGTCGTAAAACGCGCCGCGCGATATCGTTTCGCTGGAGGTCTTGACCAGCGAATCGTCGCTGGCTCCCACCGGCATCGACACCGCGCCCAGCACGCTCAGTCCGACACTGGCCGAATTACTGGACTTCTTCATCGTGTAAAGGTCGCGCAGCGCGCTGACGTACATCAGCGTGTTGCCATCGCCGCCGGGCGTGCAATCGATGTTGAACAGGATCTGCGCGTGCTGGTTGTCGTTTTCCTGGTCCTGGTAATTCTTGTGTCCGCTGATCTGGTTGGGCTCGGCCTTGTCGATGATGTATCCCTGCCCCAGCAGCGAACGCCGTCCGGCTTCGCAGGCCACCTCGCTGGGCCCGGGGAAACTGCGGGAATAGGTGTCGCCGTGCGTAAAGGAATCGCGTTCGTCGATGGTCGGTGGCGGGGTGGTGCAGGCGGCCAGCAGCGCGCAGCAAGCCAGCAGGCCGGCAAGACGGGAAAACGGAATAGGCATGGATCGGATGGGCGTAAAAAGCATGGGCACACCCCTGGGCAAAACAAACATTCATTATTTCCGATCGCTGGCCGCCAGCCTGATTCCAGGCGTATACAGGTCGCTATGTTTGTAACACCAGTAGCTGCCTTAGCGGGGCGGCGGCACGGGTGCGGCGCCCGCCACCCGGAAGCCCGCGTTGCTGGACGTACTGGCCGGCGTGTTGGCATTGCGCGCCCCCACCCGGTAGCGGTTGCAGTACGAGTCATGGCACAGAAACGAGCCGCCGCGCATCGACCGCCGCCCGGTGGGCGTGCCCTGGAACGGATCGCGGCTGTCGGTAGCGGTGTGGTAAGTGGGCGAGAACCAATCCGCGCACCATTCCCAGACATTGCCCGATACGTTATACAGGCCATGGCCATTGGGTTCGAACCACCGGGCCGGCACCGTACCGGGCTGCCAGCCGGCCCGCGGCTCGTTTGGGAAATTCCCGCGCCAGATGTTGCAGCACGGCTGCCCGCCGGGCTCCAGGGCATCGCCCCACGGGTACAGTTTCTGGTCCAGGCCGCCACGCGCGGCGTGTTCCCATTCCGCTTCGGTGGGCAGGCGCAGCCCGGCCCAGGCGCAATAGGCCTGGGCGTCGTCCCACGACACATGCACCACCGGATGGTCCAGCCGCGCGTGGATATGCGAACCCGGCCCTTCGGGCCGCTGCCAGCAGGCCTGCTCGATGTTCAGCCACCATGGCAGTCCGCGCGGCACCTGCCGGATGGCCTGGCGCGCCGCCAGCGGCACCTGCAGATAAAAGACGAACGAGGCGCCCAGCCGTTCGGCGGTGGTCACGTATCCCGTGGCCCGCACGAAATCGCCGAACTCGCGGTTGGTGACCGCCGTGGCGGATATGCGATAACTGCCCACGATCACGCTGCGCACCGGGCCCTCGCCGTCGGCCGCGAAACCGCCGGCATAGTCGCTGCCCATGCGGAATTCGCCGCCCGCGATGCACACCAGCCGATCGGGCCGGCCGGCCGCTGCCGTCGCGGCCAACGCGGCAACGGCCGGCGCCCCCGCGTCCGCCGAGGGGCCGGCGGCTGGCATGCAGCACGATTTGCGCGCGCCGTCGTGGTCCATGTCGCGCGCGGGCTCAGTTCTGTTCTTGCTCTTCCCAGAACGCCGGCGGGGTATTCTGCTGTTGCATCAGGTCCAGGATTTTCTCGCGGGGAATGACACCGCAGCGCGCGGCCCACTCGTCGTACAGCGCCGCCATCTCGCGCACCCGGTCGGGATGAGCCTGGGCCAGGTTCTGCAGTTCGGTACGGTCGGCGTCCATGTCGTACAGCTCCCAAGGCTCGGGATACTTCTTCACCAGCTTCCATTTGCCGATGCGCACCGCCGCATTGCCCTCGTGCTCCCAGAACATCGGCGGCCGGCTATCGGTTTCGGCCTGGAACACCGGACGCAGCGTGTGGCCTTCGAGCGGCGCGATGTCGTTGCCTTCCCATTGCGCCGGATACGGTACGCCGGTGACATCCAGCAAAGTCGCCATGATGTCGGGCAGGTAGCCCGGGCTGTGGCGGATGCCGCCCCGGTCCGCGATACCCGCGGGCCAGTGCATGATCAGCGGCGTGGCGATGCCGCCTTCATGGATCCAGTGCTTGTACAGGCGGAACGGGGTGTTCGACAGATTGGCCCAGGCCGTGCCGTAGCTTTGGTAGGTGTCTTCGGGGCCGGGCATGATGGACGGATTGTTGCCGAACCGCACCGGCTCGCCCGCGCGCGTGTGCGACTTGGCGATCATCAGGTTGTTCACCAGCTCGTCCACCGTCACCCCTTCGGGGATATCTTCGGCGCATGCGCCGTTGTCGGACAAGAAAATGACCAGCGTGTTGTCCAGTTGCCCGGTTTCTTCCAGGGCCGCCAGGATGCGCCCGATGCCCTGGTCCATGCGGTCGATCTGCGCGGCATAGACTTCCATGCAGCGCAGCAGCCAGGCTTTTTCTTCCGCCTCGCTCCATTCGGGCTGGCTGGGATCGCGCCCGCTGAGCGGCCACGAATCTTTCAGAATGCCGCTCTGGACCAGGCGCCGCAGGCGTTCGGCGCGCAAGGTATCCCAGCCCTGGTCGAAACGGCCGCGATATTTGGCAATGTCTTCATCGTGGGCATGCAGGGGCCAGTGCGGCGCGGTATAGGCCACATACTCGAAGAACGGCTGGCCGGGGTACAGCCGCTGGTGTTCGCGGATATAGTCCACCGCCTGGTCGCTGATGGCATCGGTATAGAAGAACTCCTGGTCCCGGGCCGCCTCGTGTTCGATGTTCTCGTTGCCGCGCGTCAGGGTATTCGGATCGTAAAAACTGCCGGCCCCGATGATGGTGCCGAAGAACTCGTCGAAGCCCCGCTGCAGGGGCCAGGCGTCGGTGGGCCGCACCAGGTTGCCGGCCACATGCCACTTGCCGCTCATGTAGGCGCGGTACCCGCCTGCCTTCAGGGCCTGCGGAATGGTGACGCACTGCTTGTTCAGGTTGCCGGCATACCCCTCGGGCCCGAAATCGTAGGTCAGGATGCCTATGCCCGTCTGGTGCGGATGCAGCCCGGTCAGCAGCGACGCCCGCGATGGGCTGCAGCGCGCCGTGTTGTAGAACTGCGAGAACCGCAGGCCCCCGGCCGCCAGGCGGTCCAGGTTGGGCGTATCGATCTCGCCGCCATAGCAGCCGATGTCCGAATACCCCATGTCGTCGTTCAGGATCAGGACAATATTGGGCTTCTTGCGTGCCGCGTCGCTTTGCATGATTCGTTTGCTCTCAGGATAAGAAAGGCTACAGCCGCAGCCCTGTTTCGCGGTCGAACACGTGCGCCGCCGCCGGCGCGAAAGACAGGCCCACCGGCTGGCCCTCGGCCAGCGGCGGCCCCTGCGGATCGCGGCGCGCCTTCAGCCGCTGCTCGCCGACTTGCAGATTCACGATGACGCTGTCGCCCAGGTCTTCCACGAATTCCACGACTGCCGGAATGCCCGTCTGGCCGATGCACAGATCGCCCGGCCGCACGCCCAGGATCACGTCGCGCGCCTCGGCGCCCTCGTGCCGCAGCGGCACGCTGGCGCCGGCCACCATCGCCGTGCCGTCCCGCAGCTGCGCCGGCAGCAGGTTCATGGGCGGCGTGCCGATGAAGGCCGCCACCGCCACATTGGCGGGTTGCAGGTAAATGCTCTTGGGGGTGCCCACCTGGATGATGCGGCCTTCCATGAACACCGCCATGCGGTCCGCCATCGTCATGGCTTCTTCCTGGTCGTGCGTGACATACACCGCCGTCACGCCCAGCGAGCGCTGCAGGCGGCGCAATTCCGCGCGGGTCTCGACCCGCAGCTTGGCATCCAGGTTCGACAGCGGTTCGTCCAGCAAGAACAGCCGCGGCTTGCGCACAATGGCGCGCGCCAGCGCGCAGCGCTGCTGCTGCCCGCCCGACAATTGGCCCGGGCGGCGCGCCAGCAAATGCGCGATGTCCACCTTGGCCGCGGCCTCGTTGACGGCCCGCTCGATCTCGGCCGCGGGGGTGCGCACCATCTTCAGGGGAAACGCGATGTTCTCGGCCACCGTCATGTGGGGATACAGCGCGTAGCTCTGGAACACCATGGCCACGTCGCGCTCGCCGGGTTGCGCGTCGGTGACGTCTACCCCGTCGAGCAGCACGCGCCCGCCATTGACGGGCTCCAGGCCGGCCAGGATGCGCAGCGTGGTGGTCTTGCCCGACCCCGACGGCCCCAGCAGCGCGAAGAACTCGCCCGGCTGTATTTCCAGATCGATGCCATGCAGCGCCGTGAAGGCGCCATGCTGCTTCACCACCCCTTCCAGGCGCACGTTTCCAGGCGGATTCATCGGCGCCCCCCTCCTTTGACTGCTCCCACTGTCAACCCCTTGACGATATGCCGCTGCGCGACCAACCCGATCACGATGACCGGCGCCATGGCCAGCATGGCGCCCGCGGCCAGCCGCGCCCATTGCGTCTGCTCGACCGATATGAAATTGAACATCGCCACGGTGACCGGCCTGACGTTGTTGCCGCCCAGCACCACCGCGAACAGGAATTCGTTCCAGGCATTCAGGAACACGAAAATCGTGGTCACGGCGATGCCGCCGCGCACCTGCGGCAAGATCACGTACCACAGCGTGCGCAGGCGGCCCGCCCGGTCCAGCAAGGCGGCCTCTTCCATCTCGTACGGAATATCCTCGAAGTACGACACCAGCAGCCAGATCGCGAAAGGCAGCGAGAACGTCAGGTATATCGTGGTCAGGCCGCTGTACGAATCCAGCAGCCCCACCTTTTGCAGCACCAGGTAAAACGGAATGATCAGCCCCACCGGCGGCAGCATCTGGGTGGCCAGCACGTAAAAGCCCGAGCCCCGCTTGCCGGGGTAATTCAGCCGCGCCAGCGCATACGCGGCGGGCACCGCGAACAACATCGTCAGCGCCGTGGTCAGGGTGGACACCACCAGGCTGGACCACAGGTTGGGCACGATGGACGCGCTGCCGAACAAGACATCGCGATAGTTGTTCAGCGTGGGCTCGAACAGCCATACCGGCGGATACGCCAGCACGTCGCGTTCGGTCTTGAACGACGTCAGCAGCCCCCACAGCACGGGAAAGGCCCACACGGCCAGCAACAGCCCGGCGACCAGCCACAGCGCAGTGCGGCGTGCCCGGGCCCGGGCGACGGCGGACGGGGTCATCGCGCCCTCCGCAGACGGAACAGAAAATACGAAATACCCAGCGTGATCGCCATCAGCACGACCGCCAGCGACGAGCCATAGCCGATGTTCAATTCCGAAAACGCGGTGCGGTAGGCGTAGAGATTGAGAATTTCGGTGGCCGAGCCCGGCCCGCCCCCGGTCGCGGCAAAAATGGCCGCGAAAGCCGACAGCGCGGTCATCATGCGCATGATCATCACCACCACGATGGCGGGCCGTATCAGGGGCAGCGTAATGTGCATGAAACGCTGCCACGCATTGGCGCGGTCCAGGCGCGCGGCCTCGTAGATGTCGGGCGGCAAGGTAGACAGCGTGGCCAACAGCACCAGGAAGGCGAACGGCGTCCATTGCCAGGTATGGATGGCAATGACCGAGATCAGCGCCAGCTGCGGGTCGCCCAGCCAGTTATAGCTGCCCAGCCCCAGCGCGCGCGTCACCAGGTCGACCAGCCCCACGTCGGGCGCCAGCACCAGCGTGCGCCAGAACAGCCCCACCACCACCGGCGCCAGCACGATCGGCAAAATGGCCGCGACCCGCAAGATGCCCTGCCCCTTGGGAATCTGCAGCACCAGCAAGGCCAGCCCCAGCCCGACCAGTACCTGCAGCACCACGGTGCTGCCCGTATAAATAAAGGTCAGCCACAGCGAATTCCAGAAGCGCGGATCGCTGCCCATGCGGGCATAGTTTTCCAGGCCCGCGAAGCCGGACAGCCACGGCATGCTCAGGTCGATGCGCTGCACGCTGTTCCATAGCAGGTAGACCAGCGGCGCGGTGGTGATCAGCAGCAATACCAGCAGGGCCGGCGCCAGCAGCGCCAGGGCGAAGCGCCGCTCGTGGACGACCAGCGAGGCACGGCGCGAGCGCCCTTGCGGGGCGCCGCGGCCGGCCACGGGGGGGCTCGCGGGGCTCATGGCCGCCACCGGCTCGGAAGTTGCCGCGCCCATCAGCTTTTCATGAACTGGTCGATGCGGCTTTGCGCTTCATTCAGGGCGTCTTGCGACGTCTTCTGGCCCACCAGCGCGGCCTGGATGCCCGTGGCCATGGTGTCGCCGATGGCCGGCCATTGCGGCACGCGCGGCCGCCAGTCCACATCGGTGTCCAGCTCCAGCGACTCGAGGGCGGCCGGAATGAAGTTGTAGCCCGCGCTTTGCATGGCGGCGGCGAACTCGGGCGATTTCCACAGCGAAGTTCGGTTGATGCCGGAGCGCTTGGCGGGACCCGCGAATTTCCACGAAGTACGGGCCTGCGTTTCCGCGGACGCGGCCCACGCGATGAACAGCCAGGTGGCGACCTTCGCGCGCGGCTTCAACGCGGCATTGATGGGGAAACCCCAATTCCAGATCGACGTTACCCGCTTGCCCGCCGGCCCCGCGGGCCAGCGCGCGTAGGCGATCTTGCCCACCACCTTGGATTTTTCGGGATTGGAAATGACCGCCGCGGACGAGTGCGCATCGATATAGCAGGCCACCGTGCCCTGCGAAAACGCATCGGCGATGTCGGGCCAGTTCCAGTTGCGCACCGCGGGCGGGGCATACTGGCTGAGCGCGTTCACATACCACTCGAGCGCGCTGACCGCCTGGGGCGAATTCACCTTCAGGGCCTTGCCGTCGAACCACTCGCCGCCGAATCCGCGAAAAATGGACGGATAGATATACATGTTCTGGCCGGCGCCCGCGAAGCCTCGCAAGGCCAGGCCGTACAAGCGGCCGGCGGGGTCGTTCAAGGCCTTGGCGTTGGCCAGCAGCTCGTCGTACGTCTGGGCGGGCTTCAGGCCCTTGGCGTCGTACAGGTCTTTGCGGTAAACCTGCACGGTGACTTCGCCGTCGTACGGAATGCCGTAGGGCTTGCCGTCGATAGACGCCGCTTCCCGCCAGGCCTTCAAGATGTCGTCATAGGCGAACCAGTCCGGATCGGTCAGCTTGGCGTCGTTCAGGTACGTATCCAGCGGGTCTACCCACTTGTTCGCCACGTACAGCGGGTAATACATCGGATCCGCGGCGTGGGTGGCATAGGTAGCGGTGCGCGACGACAGATCCAGCATGGCCTTTTGCCTGATCTGCCCCGGCGGCACCTTCTCGACCCGCACCTTGATGCCGGTCAGCGCCTCGAACTGCGGCACCAGCGATCCCAGGTTGTCGAAGTAGCTGGCGGGAATCACCGCGATGGTGATCGACTCGCCGTCGGCCTGGCGCCAATCGATCTTGGCGCGGCGGTAGGGTTCCAGATCGGGGGCCGCTTGTGCAATGGCGCGGGACATCGCGCCGGGCCCCGCCACGGCCAGGGCTCCAAGGGCGGCGGCCTGCTTCAGTACGCTACGCCGGGGAAGGAACGGAACTGCGGATCGCTTCTGCAAGATGGGTCTCCTGGAATGCTGATGCCGACAGGCGCGGCCAGACCGCGTCGGGGGCGCAACCGTTACGCGGGCGAGCTGCGGCGGAACCGTGCGCGTCCTCTCATGTAATCGATTACAGCCGCCAATGTAGCAGCACTGCCTTATGGCTTCAAGAAATATTGATTGGCGTTAACCCGCATATGTTTTGCGGGCCTCTGCATACTATGCAATCGATTACAAAGAAGGAAATATCTATCTATAATTTCTATATGAGACACTCCACCCGCTCCAGGCGCGACGACAGCAAGCCCCGCACGGGCGCGAAAGACGTCGCGCAACTGGCCGGCGTTTCCACCGCCACCGTCTCGCGCGCCCTGAACAACCCCGAACAGGTCGAGCCCGAAACCCGGCAGCGCGTGCTGGATGCCGCGGCCAAGCTGCGCTATGTGCCGCATGGCGCGGCGCGGTCGCTGCGCAGCCAGCGCAGCAAAATGATCGGCGCGGTGGTGCCTTCGTTCGAATATGCCCTGTACGCCCGCACCACCAGCGCCTTGCAGCAAGAGCTGGACGCGCGCGGCTATTCGCTGGTGCTGGCCGAACAGCACTACGACCTGAATTCGGAACTGCGCATTGCCGGCCAGCTGCTGCAGCACGGCGTGGACGCCTTCGTCTTCGTGGGCCTGGATCACGACCCAGGCCTGTTTTCCTTGCTGGAAGACTACGGCCGGCCTTATGTATTGACCTGGGGCGTCGACCCCATGCGGCGCCATCCCAGCATCGGTTTCGACAACCAGGCGGCCACCTACCAGATCACCCGGCACCTGCTCGAACTGGGGCATCGGCACTTCGGCCTGCTCAGCGCGCCGCTGCCCGGCAACGACCGCGCGCTGTCGCGCGGCGCGGGCGTGCGGCAGGCCCTGGCCGAAGCCGGGCTGGCGCTGGATGCAACCTGCGTGCAGTACGCGCCCATTTCATTGAAAAGCGCCGAAGAGGCCATGGCCAGGCTGCTGGCCCTGCCCCGGCGCCCCACGGCCGTCGTGGCCACCAACGACGTCTTCGCCGTGGGCGGCATGATCGCGTGCCGCAAGGCGGGGGTGCGCATTCCCGAAGACCTGTCCATTACCGGGGTCGACAACACCGACCTGGGCGCCACCCAGACGCCCGGCCTGACCAGCATCAGCACCCCCATCATCGAAATCGGCCACGCCGCGGCCTCGCAGATCATCGCGCGCCTGAACGGCCAGCCCTACGAAGCCTTCCAGCAGCTTCCGGTCGACATCGTCTACCGGGGCAGCACCGCGCCCCCGGGCTCTTGAGCGCCGGGCCTTCGTTCAAGAACTCCTCTGACACAACGCCGTCACCTTGGCCAGTCAGAATAAAGAATGAAATCGATTTCATTCGCCTGACAATACAGGCAACCGAGCGAGCCGGATCCGCTCAACCAGGAGAGCACAATGAAGAAGATTGCCCGCATGCTGAGTATCGCCGTCGCACTGGGGTGTACCGCCCCGGCAATGGCCCAGGCCGATTTTCCGGCCAAACCCGTGACCATCGTCGTGCCGTTCGCCAGCGGCGGCGGCGTCGATATCCTGACGCGCAAACTGGCGGATTCGATGAGCCGGCGGCTGGGCCAGCAGATCGTCGTGAAGAACGTGACCGGCGCCGGGGGCAACGTGGGCACGGCGGAAGTCGCCCACGCCGCGCCCGATGGCTATACCCTGGTCATGGCCACCACCGGCACGCATACGATCAATCCCGCGGTCTATGCCCAGATGCCGTTCGATGCCAACAAAGATTTCGCCCCCATCACCATGGTGGCTTCCGTGCCCAACCTGTTCGTGCTGAATGGCAAGCTGCCGTTCAAGTCGTTGGACGAGTTCATCAAATCGGCCAAGGCCAACCCGGGCAAGTACAGTTTCGCGTCGTTCGGCAACGGCACGTCCAACCATTTGTCGGGGGAACTGCTGAAACAGCTGGCCGGCATCAACGTATTGCACGTTCCCTATAAAAGCGCCACGCAGGCGGTCACCGACCTGATCGCGGGGCATGTGGATTTCGCGTTCGTGAATACGCCGCTGGCGTTGCCCCATGTGCAATCCGGCGCCCTGCGGGCATTGGCCGTGACCACGGGCAAACGCTCTGAAGCCACGCCGCAATATCCGTCGATGCAGGAAGCCGGGCTGCCCGGATTCGTGGTCGAATCGTGGTACGGCCTGATGGCGCCGGCGGGCACGCCCGACGCGGTGATTCAAACCCTGTACGACGCCACGGTCGCCAGCCTGGCCGAGCCGGATATGGCCGCCTTTTTCAAGCAGAATGGCGCCGACGTGGTCACGATGCCGCCCAAGCAGTTTGCCCAGACCATATTGAAAGAACAGCAGCGCTGGGCGCAGATCGTGGCAAAAGCCGGCGCCCGCATAGACTGACGAGACGGGTTCTTCTAACCGGCGGTGTCCGGCACCCTTGCGGGAGCCAGACACCTGACAAATTCTCTGCGCAGGTGTCTGACATCCGCAAGGGTGTCAGACACCTTAGGCTAACTAAAGCCCGCCGTCCGGCTGCCGCCGGAGGAGCCCGCATCCTGACCAGGGAGCAACCCATGGACCGAGCCAAGCAACCCAATATTCTCTTCATCATGGCCGACCAGATGGCGGCCATGCCCTTGCCCATGTATGGCGGCAACGTGGTGCGCGCGCCCCATCTGCAGGCCTTGGCCGACACCGGCGTGGTGTTCGAAAACGCCTACTGCGGTTCGCCCATCTGCGCGCCGTCCCGCTTTTCGATGCTGAGTTCGCGGCTGCCCACCACCATAGGCGCCTACGACAACGCCAGCGAATTCGCGGCGTCCACGCCCACCCTGGCGCACTATCTTTGCCTGGCGGGTTATCGCGGCATACTGGCCGGCAAGATGCACTTCATCGGCCCCGACCAGCTGCATGGGTACGAAGAACGGCTGGTCACCGACATCTATCCGGCCGACTTTTCCTGGACGCCGAATTGGCGCGCGGGGCCCACGGACAAGCCGTCGGGCATCAGCCTGCGCAACGTGACGCAGGCCGGCCAATGCGCGCGCAGCCTGCAGCTCGACTACGACGACGAAGTGGCGTACTTCGCCCGACAAAAACTGTACGACCTGGCGCGCGACACCGATGACCGTCCGTTTTTCCTGACGGTGTCGTTCAGCCATCCCCATCCGCCCTTTACCATCAGCGCAGAATACTGGAACCGCTACGATCACGGCGCCATCGATATGCCCGCCGTCGGCCCCATTCCGGAACATGAGCGCGACGCGCTCAGCCAATGGCTGCACCTGTCGCATGGGGGCGACACTACGCCCATTACCGAAGCCCAGTTGCGCAACGCCCGCCACGCCTATTACGGCATGATTTCCTACATTGACGACCAGGTGGGGCGCTTGCTAGACACGCTGCGGCAATGCCAGCTGGCCGACGACACGGTGGTGGTCTTTACGTCGGATCACGGCGAAATGCTGGGCGAACGGGGCATGTGGTACAAGCAGAACTTCTTCGAGCCCTCGGTACGCGTACCGTTGCTGATCCACGCGCCGGGCGAGAGCCTGGCGGGCGGCAAGCGCGTACGGCAGCCCGTGACTTTGCTCGACCTGCTGCCCACCTTGCTCGAGCTTGCCGGGGGCGAACCCGATTACGTCGACCCCATCGACGGCCGCTCGCTGGTTCCGTTGCTGGCGGGCAACGAAGCGCGGGTGCCTCCCCGACCCGTGTTGTCCGAATACACCGATATGGGAGTGATCGCGCCGGCGCGGATGGTGCGCGACGGCGACTACAAACTGATCTACACCCACGGCTATCCGTTGCAGCTTTACCACCTTGCGACAGACCCGCGGGAACTGCGCAACCTGGCGCAAGACCCCGCCCGCCAGGGGGATGTGCAGCGCCTGCTGGCGCTGGTGCTGGATCGCTGGAACCCCGAAACGCTGCATCAGGACATTCTGGCCAGCCAGAAACGCCGCCTGTTCCTGAAGCAGGTCGCGGCCGCATCGGGCCATTTTCCCGACTGGAACTTCCAAGCCGGCCGCGACGATGCACGGCGCTTCGTGCGCGCCAACGGGGCGGCCGAGGCCAAGGCCCGGGCGCGCTTTCCTTCTGTGCAGCCCGACGGCATGAGATAAAAGCCCCCCTGGCCTGTACACGGTGCTACAGTAAAGTTCCAATCCCCTTCAACCTATTTCTCAGGACGGAAGAACATGGCAGACCCCATCAATAGCTTCCCTCGCCCGACTGAGCAAATTTCCCAGTCGCTCAATGCCCTGCGGGCGCACTGGGGCTGGTTCGTGGCGATCGGTATCGCAATGGTGATACTGGGCGCCATCGCCCTGGTCCACGTACTGGCAGCCACGCTGGTCAAGGTGATTTTCATTGGCGCCATGATGCTGGCCGCCGCCGTGGGCCTGCTGATCCAGGCGTGGCGGGTCAAGAACTGGAGCGGTTTTTTTGTCTGGTCCCTGAGCGGATTGCTGTACGGCGCGGCAGGCGTGCTGGCCATCGTGAACCCCTTGGCGGGCGCCGTCATGCTGACGCTGTTCCTGGGCGCGACGCTTATCGGTGCCGGCGCTTTCCGGCTATGGGTATGGTTCCAGAACCGTAGCCAGCAAGGTTCCGGCTGGCTGGCGTTCTCGGGCCTGGTCACCCTGGCCGTCGGCATCCTGATCGCCATAGGCTGGCCCGCCAACAGCCTGAAGATCCTGGGCCTGCTGCTGGGCTTCGACTTGCTGTTCCAAGGATGGTCGCTGTTGTTCGCGGGCCTGGCGTTGCGCAAGGCCCGTTGATTCGTGACCGATACGGCCTTTTCATCGCTGCCCCTTTTGCCCGCCTTGCAGGACAACCTGCAAGGGCTGGGTTTCGAACGGATGACGCCCATCCAGGCGCAAAGCTTGCCGCTTATTCTGGAAGGCCGCGACCTGATCGCGCAAGCCAAGACCGGTAGCGGCAAGACCGCCGCGTTCGGCCTGGGCGTACTGCAGAATCTGGATGTCGGCCGGCTGGCTCCGCAAGCGCTGCTGCTTTGCCCGACCCGCGAACTGGCCGACCAGGTCGCCCAGGAACTGCGCCGGCTGGCCCGCCTGATCCCCAACGTAAAGATACTGACGCTGTGCGGCGGCGCCGCGGCCCGCCCCCAGGCCGAGTCGCTGGCGCGCGGCGCGCACCTGGTGGTGGGCACGCCCGGCCGCATCCAGGACCACCTCGAGCGCGGCAGCCTGGACCTGTCCGGCCTGAACACGCTGGTGCTGGACGAAGCCGACCGGATGGTGGACATGGGCTTCTATGACGACATCGTCGCCATCGCCTCGCACTGCCCCGCCAAGCGCCAGACGCTGCTGTTCTCGGCCACCTATCCCGACAACATCCGCAAGCTCAGCGCCCGCTTCCTGCGCAACCCGGCCGAAGTCAAGGTAGAGGCCCTGCACGACGCCAGCCGCATCGAACAGATCTTCTACGAAATCGACGACGCAAAGCGGCTGGACGCCGTTGCCGCCCTGCTGGCCCACTATCGCCCCGTGTCCACGCTGGCGTTCTGCAATACCAAGATCCGCAGCCATGACCTGGTCGAACACCTGCGTTCCCGGGGCATCAGCGCGCAGGCGCTCAATGGCGACCTGGAACAGCGCGAGCGCGACGAGATCCTGATCCAGTTCGCCAACCAGAGCTGCGCCGTACTGGTGGCCACCGACGTCGCCGCCCGCGGCCTGGACATCCAGAACCTGGGCGCCGTGATCAATGTGGACGTCACCAAGGACACCGAAGTCCACGTGCACCGCATCGGCCGCAGCGGCCGCGGCGACCAGAAAGGATTGGCGCTGAGCCTGTGTTCGCCCGCCGAAATGCGCTGGGCCAATCTCATCGAGCAATACCAGGGCGCCCCCCTGAAATGGGCAGACATCGGATCGCTGCGCCCCAAGTCTGATCGCCCCCTGCGCGCGCCGATGATCACCTTGTGCATCCAGGGCGGCAAGAAAGACAAGCTGCGCCCCGGCGACCTGCTGGGGGCTCTGACTGGCGATGGCGGCCTGGCCTTCGAGCAAGTGGGCAAGATCAACATCGCCGAATTCAGCGCGTACGTAGCGCTGGACCGCAACATTGCCAAGCAGGCGTACGCGCGCCTTTCCAACAGCAACATCAAGGGGCGCCGGTTCCGCATGCGGTTCCTGGAAGAGTTCTGAGCCGGCGCATCAGGTGCCTGACGCCGACGAGCGCACCAGGTGTCTGACTCCGACGAGCACACCAGGTGTCTGACTCCCGCAGGGTGTCAGACACCGAAGCAACCCAGGCAGCCCGCACACAGCGGTGTCAGGCACCCTGCGGGAGCCAGACACCTGCTGCAACCACCTGCGCCGCCCCCCACATATAGACAGACCCGCCTCATCTCTTTATACTCCAAGGTCTTTACAGGGCGGCTTGGGCTATCTAGCCAATCGAGCCGCCTCTCACAAGGCCGCGCACAGCGGCCCGGCATTTTTGCTGAAACACATGAAGCCGGCCATTTTGGCCGCGTGACAACATAACCGGCCCACCAGGCTGGTTCATCGCTTACCGACACCGGGGCACCTTCCAGGACTCCAACCCGTGGGGTAGCGCGGCACCTTTGTGTGCGTCTTTATGCTGCTCGTCCAGCCGGCCACCCCGGCATGGCCGCGCAGGATAGCGCTCGCGCGTCTTTCGCGCCCGAGCCGTGTTTCAGCGCGCCAATGGGGTGTTGCCACCCATCGCGTGGTGCGGAAATGGCAGGGCGCGCGCGCACGCCTCGCGGCGTGGCGCTGCAAAGGAGCAAGGACCACCCAATGCAGGAAACGGAGTTCTTTCAGTTATCAGGCACGACGGCCATCATTTTGTTGGTCGGGTTTTATGGCGCCACGTTTCTGATGTCGCTGCTGATAGGCAAGCGCAACGAAAACGTGGACGGCTACATGACTTCGAACAACGCTGTCGGATTCGGGCTTTCCGCCGCCAGCATGATCGCCACCTGGATCTGGGCGGCTTCTTTCTATGCAAGCGCCACCTCGGGCTTCAAGTACGGCCTGTCGGGGCCGATTCATTACGGCCTGTGGGGCGCGCTGATGATCCTGTTCATCTACCCCTTCGGCAGGCGCTTTCGGCAGCTCGCCCCCAAGGCGCACACCCTGGCCGAAATCCTACATGCCCGGCATGGCACATCCAGCCAGATGATCATGGCGGTGTCGAACATCGTGGGCAGCTGTATCAGCCTGATGGTGAACTTCACCGCGGCGGGCGCGCTGGTTTCCGTGCTAAGCCCCCTGACATTCATCCAGGGCGTGCTGATCGCCGGCCTGGGCGTGCTGTCTTATTCGTTCTGGTCGGGCTTTCGCGCATCGGTCATGACCGACTTCGCCCAGTTGATAGCGATGCTGCTGTCGGCCGTGATCATCATTCCGCTGATTTTCTTCAATGCCGGCGGCCCGGATCTGCTGGACGCCAACCTGTGGCGGCTGTCGGCCGAGCAGGCGGACTTCTATTCCACCACCGCCATCCTGGAGCAGGGCGCGCCCTATTTCGTCGCGGTGCTGGCCTACGCCATCGGCAACCAGACCATCGCGCAGCGCCTGTTCGCCGTGCGCGAAGACTTGATCAAGTCGACCTTCCTGACCGCCACCATCGGCTACGGGGCGGTGGTCATCGGCCTGGGCATGCTGGGCCTGCTGGCCTTGTTCGTGGGGCTGCAGCCCGCCAATGGCAACATGAACAACATCATTCCGCAAATGGCATCCAGCTATCTGCCGCCGGTCGGCATCGCGCTGTTCTTCATCCTGGTGGTGGGCTCGCTGTCGTCGACGGCCGACTCCGACCTGGCCGCGCTTTCGGCCATCGTCATGACCGACGTCTACGCCAAGAACGTGGCCAAGGGCCGGCCGGACCCGCGCCGCATGCTGTGGTGGGGCCGCGCCACGATGATCGTCGCCACGATGGCGGGCGTGATCTTCGCCAGCCTGCGGCTGGACATCCTGGTCATGCTGGTATTCGTGGGCGCGCTGTGGGGCGCCATCGTATTCCCGGTCATCGCCAGTTTCTACTGGAACCGGGTCGATAACCGCGCTTTCGTGTGGTCGGTGCTGTCGGCCGTGGCGCTGTTCACGGTGGTGCGCTTCGAACTGGTGCCTATCGAAGGCGCCGTGGCCGTGTTCTTCGAAATATGCGCCGCGGTGGGCGGCGGCGTGGTGCTGGGCCTGATGGCGTTCGGCTTCTTCGGCCGCCGCGCCGCGCTGGTGGTGGGCACGGTGGCGGCTCTGGTCATGCTGCCGCTGTTCGTCGGCTATTTGCGCGACTACATCGTATTGACCGGTTCGCTTACCGCATACGGCGTCAGCGCCACCGTGTGCGTGGCCCTGAGCATGCTCAGCCGCGAACGGTTCGACTTCACGGTCCTGGCCGACCGCGTCACGTCGTTCCAGCGCGACCACGACGCGATGCTGGCGCCTTCCGCGCGGCAACCGTCCGCCGCCCCGGCACAAGCCTGATTCCAAGGAGACCGAAATGCTGATGACTCTTTACATTCTTATCTGGCCCGTCATCTCGACAGTGATCCTGGCGGTTCTCGTCGCGGCCTTGTGGCGCGACCTGCGCCATGCCAAGCGCAGCGGCAAGTCGATGATCTGAGGGCACCATTCTTTCGGGGGAACACGAATATCGGGCTGCGTTTTCCCTTGCGGCCGGGCGGTGAACCACGGCTTAGCCATTACAATCCAGGCCATCGCCAGGGTGCCCACGGCCCCCGGCGCATCCGGGCCTGGCCGCCGCGCCCTGGCCGCGTTCCCCCCAGCTTTCTTGGACCCAGTTTCATGTTGCCCCGATTCAATTGCCTGAGCGGCCTTATGGCCAGCCTGTTCATCGGCATCGCTGGCGTGGCCCACGCCGCGTACCCCGAGCGCCCCGTCAATCTGGTGGTGCCCTTCCCGCCCGGACAGGCCACCGACATCTTTGCCCGCATGGTGGCCGAGCAGCTGGCCAAAGAAATCGGCCAGCCGGTGGTGGTGGAAAACAAGGCCGGCGCGGGCAGCAATATCGGCATGCAGCACGTGGCGCGCGCGACGCCCGACGGCTACACGCTGGTCGTGGGCGGCAGCGCCGCGGCGGTCAACCAGACGCTGTACAGCAACCCCGGCTACTCGCTGAAAAGCGACTTCGTGCCGGTGGGCGGCATCTTTACCGTGCCCCTGATCTTCCTGGCCACGCCGCAAAGCGGCATCACCTCGCTGTCGCAGCTCATCGAAAAAGCCAAGGCCAATCCGAACGAGCTGGCCTACGCCAGCGCGGGCATCGGCGGCACGCAGCATTTGTCGGCCGAGATGTTCAAGGCCGATGCCAACGTCGAGCTGCGCCATATTCCGTACAAGGGCAGCGGCCCCGCGCAGGCGGATTTCCTGGGCAATCACGTGCCGCTGATGGTGGATTCGGTAACCGCCGCCCTGCCCCACGTGAAGTCGAAGGCGGCGGTGCCGCTGGCCGTGACGACGCGCGACCGCGTGCCGCAGTTGCCCGACGTGCCCACCGTGGCCGAATCGGGCCTGCCCGGCTTCGAAGCGGTGGGTTGGGCGATGATTTTCGCGCCCGCGAAAACGCCCGCCGACGTGGTGGCCTACCTTAACCAGAAGGTCAATGCGATTCTGAAGTCGCCCGAAATGGCCAAGGCCCTGGCCGAACGGGGCGGCCAGCCGCTGGTCTACGCGCCCGACGAGGGCGGGCGCTTCGTGGATGCCGAAGTCGAAAAATGGGGCAAGGCCGTGAAGCGCTCGGGCGCGTCGGTCGACTGACCGGCCACCGCGCAGCGGGCCGCCAACGCAAGCACGGGCCACCATGCTGACCTTCAAACAGATCGAAGCGCTTTACTGGGTGGTGCAATTGGGCGGTTTCGCCAATGCGGCGGAACGGCTCAATACCACCCAGTCGGCCATTACCAAGCGCATCCAGGAACTGGAAACCAGCTTCAACATCCAGATCTTCGACCGCAGCGGCCAGAAAGCCACTCTGACCCGCACCGGCGAAGACTTGCTTGAAATGGCGGCCGACCTGCTCGGCCGGCGCGACCAGATGCTGCTGAAGATGAAGGGCTTCAAGCCCTTTTCGGGCACGCTGCGGCTGGGCATCACCGAGATCACGGCGATGACCTGGCTTCCTCAATTGATGCACGCGCTGCGCACCGCGTTTCCCGAGCTGAGCGTGCAACTGAAGATCGGCATGGCCTGGCACCTGCAGCAAAGCCTGTTGAACGGGCAGCTGGACATGGCCATTCTGCATTGGGAAATCCGCAACCCTCATCTGGAAGCCGAACCCATCGCGCAGGTCGACTTCGGCTGGGCGGGCAGCCCGGCGGTGATATCCCCCGCCCAGGTCTACACGCCAGAAGAAATTTCGCGCATGCACATCATCCGGCAAGACCCCGATTCGGCGCTGAACGCCATCTACGACGAATGGCTGGCGCCCTACACATCGCAGTCGAACCTGTTCACCATCAACAGCCTGCAGGCCATGGTGGGCTTGACGGTAGCGGGCTTCGGCGTAGCCTGCATTCCCATCGGCTATTTTTCCGACCTGTTCAAAAGCCGCAAGCTGGTGCAGGCGCGCACCACCAAGCCGCTGCCTAGTTCGATGTACTGCGCCATGTACGCCAAGCAGTCGAATCCTATGTTCTACCAGGAAATCGCGCGCATCGCGCGCGACGTGTGCGACTTTACCCGCCCCTACGGCGGCGGGCTCAGTGCCTGATGCCGGCCTGGAATTCGCGCCTGGCGTTCGCCTACTGAGGAAGCAGCCCCGCCTTCTGGATGACGCGAGACCATCGGTCGTGGTCTTCGTGCAAGAATTTAGCGAACGCTTGCGGCGTATCGTTGTCGATGGGCTGCAAACCCATGTCGTGGATTCTGGCTTTCAAGGCCGGATCGGACAGTGCCTTCGAAACCGCCTGGGCCAAACGATCCACGACCGGGCCCGGCGTGGCCTTGGGGGCCAGGATGCCCAGCCAGATCGCCGTGTTTTCGAAGCCCGGGAAACCGGCTTCTTCCAGGGTGGGCACATCGGGAAACTGCGCCAGTCTTTGCTGGCTGGCAACGCCCAGAACCCTGATTCTTTTTTCGTCGATTTGCTGCGCGATTCCTATCGTGGGGTAAAACATGAACGAGATTCTTCCGGCGATGACCTCGAGCAGCGCGGGGGCATTCCCCTTGAATGGGGCATGCAGCATTGTCGTGCCGGTTTCCTGTTCCAGCATCGCGCCCGCCAGGTGGCCCGAGCCGCCCACGCCGGCCGAGCCATAACTGACGGTTCCCGGATGCGCGCGCGCCTCTTGGACCAGATCGGCCACAGAAGAAAAGCGCGATCCATGGCTGGTGGTCAATACCAGCGGCAAGACACCCGCGCGCGAGATGGGCGAGAAATCCGCGACGGGGTCATAATCGGCCCGGTCCGGACTCAGGATGGGGTTCACGACGTGCGATAAAGATGCCATCAGCAGCGTATAGCCGTCTGGCTTGGCCCGCAGGATTTCGTTGGTGGCGATCAGGGCATTGGCGCCCGCCTTGTTTTCCACCACCACCGGCTGCCCCAGGGATTTCCCCATCTCCTGCGCCAGGGCCCGCGCCACCACGTCGGCGGTGCCGCCCGCCGAATACCCCACGATCAGCCGCACGGGCTGCGTCGGAAAGGCGTCCGCGCCCTGCGCGGAAAACGCGCCGGCGCAGCCCAGCGCGGCTGCCAGCAAGCATATGGCTGTTTTCAAGTTGTTCCCCATCCGTTGCATATCGAACCGACGACACAGCATGCCGTCACGGCATCTTGATGTTGAGTTCCGTGACCCAGTCGCGCCATTTCTTGACGTCGTTCTTGATCAGTTCTGAAAAATCATCCGGGCTGCCTTGCCCCGCGACCTCGAAGCCGATGTTTCCCAGTTTGCCCCTGACTTCGGGATCGTCGAGCACGGCCTTCAGTTCATCGTTCAGCCTGGTCACAATGGCGGGCGGCGTTCCCGCCGGGGCCAGTATCCCGTTCCATGATGTGATGGAAAAACCGGGCACGGTTTCGCTGATCGGGGGCACGCCCGGCAACAGGTTCGAGGGTTCGCCCGCCACGGCCAGTGCCCGGACCTTGTTGTTCTTGATATGACCCAGGCCCGTTCCGAAATCGATAAAGTAGAACTGGGTTTCGTTGCTGATCAGCCCCAGCGCGGCGTTGGGGCTGGACTTATAAGACACGGCAATGGCATCGAAATGCGCGTCGCGCACGAAAATCTCGCTGGCGACCTGGGCCGTCGGCGATGCATAGGCAAAAAACAGGTCCTTCTTTGCCGACTTGGCGTAATCGATCAGTTGCCGAGCCGACTTGACTGGCAGGTCGTTATTGACGACCAGCGCAAAGGGTACCTCGCCGACCAATAAAATCGGCGCAAAATCGCGGGCCGAATCGTAGTTGACGTCCTTATACAGCGCGGGATTGACCGCCAGAATGCCGCTGGTGGCCATGAGCAGGGTGTAGCCGTCGGGCTCGGCCTTGGCCGCGTAATCCGTTCCGATCCGCCCGGTAGCCCCCGGCTTGGACTCGACGATCACCGTCTGCCCCAGGCGCTTGGTCAGGCCGTCGGCCACGATCCGCCCGACGCTGTCGGTGGCGCTGCCCGCGGCGAACGGCACGACCAGGGTGATCGGCCTGTCGGGGTAGGCGGCGCTTGCCGTACAGGCCAGGAAAAATCCGGTCGCCGCCAGCAACCGGCGCAATAAGGCTTTGCTCATGTCTCTCTCCCATCTTGGTATCGGAATGCGGTGTAGCAATGTGCCGCCTTCCGCCGTGGCGGGGCGGGGCGGCACTTTTTTATTCAAGAATCCACGCGGTAAGACCCTGCCTCGGCACGCTAGAAGACGGCGGAACCCGCCACGGTCGTCCGATGCATGCGCCTGCGCTGCGGCAGCGCGTAATCGGCGATCGCCAGGTGCTGGGTCGCGCTGTTGTCCCACATCAGCACGTCGCCCTTGCGCCATTGGTGGCGATACATGAACTTCTCTTGCGCACAGTGCGCATATAGCCGGTTCAAGAGCTTGTCGCTGTCTTCCTGGGGCAACCCCACAATTTCGGTGGTGAAGCCTTCATTGACGTATAGCGATTTCCGGCCCGTATAGGGATGCGTGCGCACCACCGGATGCACCACGGGCGGAACTTCGTTTTTCTGCGCTTCGGTCAGGTCTTGGCGGGCCTGGTTGTTCGCCTTCATCTTGTGATAGCGGGCCTGGTAATGATGGCGCGCCTGCAGGCCCTGCAGGTACGACCGCGTTTCGTCGTCCAGGTCTTCGAAGGCCGCGATGGTGCTGACGAAACACGTGTCTCCGTATGTCTTGCCGTCGGCGGGAGCGGGAATTTCCAGCGCATACAGTACCGAGCAGCGGCTGGGGTTCTGCTTGTAGGACAAATCGGTGTGCCAGTACTGGCCCGCGTCGCTGATGCCGATGCCCCGGCCGTTCTCTTCGATATTCGAAATCACCAGGATCTCGGGGTGGTCGGCCAGCAAATACTGCCGCAGCACGTGGATTTCCAGGTCGCCGAAATGCCGGCTGAATTCAATGTGCTGGTCTTCCTTCATGTTTTGCCCGCGGAACAGCAGCACGCTGTATTTATTGAAGGCATCGTCAAGCTCTTTCGCCGTTTCCGCGCTCAGGGGCTGGGCAAGATCGATATTCAGGACCTCGGCTCCAATCGAGGCAGCAAGAGGCTTCAATTCCAGATTCATCGCGTTCGTCCTTTATGCCAGGGATAGTCGGTGCTCGAGACTGATACCGAGTTTATGAACGGGCGCGATAAGAGTAAATTCAGAAGATATGATCTCGTGATAACCAAAATCTATGACCTACCGTACCACGCTGCCCCGCTTGTCCAAGCTGCGAGTGCGCCACCTGGCATTGCTCGAGATCGTTGCCGAAGGCGGCTCTTTACGCCAGGCGGCGAACGTTCTTTCGGTAACGCAGCCCGCCGTGACCGCGATGCTGCAAGAACTGGAATCGCTGCTGGACGTAAAGCTGGTAGACCGCGACCAGCAAGGCGCCCGCCTGACACCCGCGGGCGACGCCGTCCGCGAAAGGCTGCGGCTGGTTCTGAACGCGCTGCGCGGCGTGGAAGCCACCTTGCTGACCGCGCCTCCGCGCCCCCATTTGCGGGTCGGGGCGCTATCGTTTGCCATGCTCGAGCTGATGCCCAAGGCCCTGGCCACCCTAAGGCAGACGCGGCCCGACATGACCTTCGAATTCGTGGAAGGCACGGTCGAGGAAATGGTCGCCGGTGTCGCGACGGGCGACTTCGACTGCGCCTTGGGGCGGCTGGGCTCTGAACTGCATGCCCTGCAAGAAAGCGACATCGAGTTCAAGGCCATATTCAACGTTCCGATGAAAATCGCCTGCGCCCGCAATCACCCCATCAGAAAGCGGGCCCATGTCACGCTGGAAGCCCTTCAGCAAGAAGCGTGGATCCTGCTTCCGCCCGGAACCGGATCGCGTTGGGCGTTTGAGCAGGCCTTTACGCAAAAGGGCTTGATACCGCCGTTTCCCGTCGTGGAATCGATGTCTTTCGCGTCCAACTTCCATTTGGCCGCGGCCACCCGGTTACTGACGATTTCGACGGCCACCGCCGTCGAAAAATACTGCCGCTACGGCATCGTTTCGGAAGTCGCCATACGGTGGCCGGCCGGCCTGGGGCCGTTGATGTTCTTTGCGCGCAAAGACGCGCTGGAACTGGAATCGGTACAGGCGCTGTACCAGTGCATCGAGAGGCACGCGAAAGAACTGCTGTAGGCGCCCCGGCGTGCCGGCGCCGGGCTCAGTGCCGGATATCGGCCAGGAACTTGCGCGCCCGGTCGGTTTGCGCCTGCGCGAAGAACTGCTCGGGCGGCGCCTGTTCGACGATGCGGCCGGCGTCCATGAACCACACGGTGTCGGCCACGTCGCGCGCGAAGTTCATTTCGTGCGTAACGCACACCATGGTCATGCCCTCGGCCGCCAGCGACTTCATCACCAGCAGCACTTCGTTGACCATTTCGGGGTCCAGCGCGCTGGTGGGCTCGTCGAACAGCATGATGCGCGGCTTCATGGCCAGCGCCCGGGCAATGGCCACGCGCTGTTGCTGGCCGCCGGACAGCTCGCCCGGATACGCGTCGGCCTTGTGGCCCAGGCCGACCCGCTCGAGCAGGGCATGGGCGTGGTCGCGCGCCTCGCTTTTTCCCATGCGCTTGAGCAGCACGGGCGCCATCATCAGGTTTTCGCGCACATTCATGTGCGGAAACAGGTTGAACGACTGGAACACGAAGCCGATGTGGCTGCGCATTTCGTCGAGCGAGCCGTTGCCGTAGACATCGGCGCCGTCGACCAGGATATTGCCCTTCTGGATGGGCTCCAGGCGATTGATGGTGCGAATCAGGGTGGACTTGCCCGATCCGGACGGCCCGCACACGACCAGGACTTCGCCCTGTCGCACCGTGGCGTTGATGTCGTCCAGCGCGAGGTAGTCGCCGTACCACTTACTGACGTTCTTGAATTCGATCATGGTTTAACAAGCCCTAGGCCGTCACGGTGCGCGTTCCGCCCATGCGGGCCTCAACGAGCTTGACGATGCCGGTAAGAATCAGGTTCAGCACGAAGTAGGTCAGCGCCAGCAGCGTGAACACTTCGAACGGCTTGGTCAGCAGCATGTTGTTGACCTGCGCCGCGGCGAAAGTCAGTTCGTGCACGCTGATGACGAAACCCAGCGAGGTTTCTTTCACCGTCGAGATGAACTGGCTGAGCATGCTGGGAATGGTGTTGTACAGCGCCTGCGGCAACACGATCTTGCGCATGGTCTGCATGTGGGACAAGCCCAGCGAGCGCCCCGCTTCCATTTGCCCGGCGGGCAGCGCCTGGATGCCGCTGCGGATGATTTCCGACAGGTAGGCGCCTTCGTAGATGATGAGCGCGGCGGCCATGGTGACCACGCCGCTGACCGAATTGCCGATCAGCAGGGGCAGGAAGAAATAGGCCCAGAAGATGAACATGATGAGCGGCAGCCCGCGCACCAGGTACACCACGGCCGTGGCCGGCCAATAAAAGATCTTGTGCGAACTGATGCGCCCCAGCGCCAGCAGCACGCCAATGGGAAACGCCAGGGCCAGGCTGACCAGCGCCAGCCCCACCGTGGCCACCAGGCCGCCCATGGGGCCGTTGGGCCATTGGCCCACCAGCAACAGCAGCCAGTTATCAGACAGAATTTCCAGCATGGCGGCTTACCGGGTCCTGGTCACGTAAGCGACCCGTTTGGAAAGGCGGGCACCGGCCAGCATCAACAGCAGCGAAATCGCCAGGTACAGCACGGTGACCACGAAATAAATCTCGAACGTCTTGAAGGTGGCGGACTCGATCTCGCGGCCCGCGCCGGTGAGTTCGATCAGGCC
The DNA here is from genome assembly GCA_017745595.1 of Bordetella petrii. Classification (GTDB taxonomy): domain Bacteria; phylum Pseudomonadota; class Gammaproteobacteria; order Burkholderiales; family Burkholderiaceae_B; genus Bordetella_A; species Bordetella_A petrii_C. The sequence goes on along the minus strand of WMBV01000016.1, from coordinate 8,278 downwards.
GATGGCCATGGCCAGGCTGGTGTTCTTGAACAGCAGCAGCGTCTGGTTGGTAAGCGGCGGAATCGAAATCTTGAAGGCCTGCGGCAATATCACCTTGCGCATGGCCTGCAGGTAGCTCAGGCCCAGGCTGCGCGCCGCTTCCATCTGCCCGCGCGGAATCGCCCGGATCGCGCTGCGCAGGTCTTCGCTGACGTAGGCCGAGGTCACCAGGCCGATGGCGACGGTGGCGTAGAAAAATTCGCCGCCGATGACGTTGATGGCATCGTTGATCGGGGCCGGCACGATGGCCGCCACGCCGAAATACCACAACAGAATGTGCACCAGCATGGGCACGTTGCGGTGAAACGCCACATACAGCATGATCAGGTAGTTCAGCGGCCGTATGTTCAGCATGCGCAGCACCGCCAGCAGGCTGCCCAGCGCAAACGCCAGCAGCCAGGCCAGTATGGTCATCTGCAGGGTGGTGACCAATCCCCCCAGAATCAGCGTCGGGTAGCCGTTACCGAGTAACGCACCGAAATCCAATGTGTAGTTCATAAGCAGCTACCCGCCCCGCCGGGCTCAACCCTTGATTTCTTCGACCTTGAAGACGCGTTTGGTCGGGAACTTGGTGTCCGGGCCGAACCAGCGGTCGAAAATAGTCTGCATCTTGCCCGATTCTTCCAGCTTGGCCAGCACCTTGTTGACCTCGTTGCGCAGGCCTTCTTCACCCTTGGCCATGCCGATGCCCCAGGGCTCGACGAACAGCGGCTTTTCGATGATGTCGAGCTTGACGGGCGACGACTCGGCGTCTTGCTTGAACTTCAGCAGCATCAGTTCCGAACCCACGAAACCCGACACTTTCTTCTGCTGCAGCGCCATGAACGCGGTGGGCGGATCTTTGAAAGTAACGGTGGTCACGTCCGGAATCAAGCGCTTGGCGCCGGCTTCCGACGACGAGCCCGACACCGCGCTGACGCGCTTGCCGGCCAGGTCGGCGGGGGTCTTCAGGGTACCGGCGTCGTCGCGGCGGATCAGGATCTTCTGCGGGCTGACATAGTGCTGGTAGCTGTAGTCGATCTGCTTCGCGCGGTCGGGGCTCCAGCCCAGGTTGGCGGCCACCACGTCGACCCGGCCGCCGGCCAGTTCGGGAATGCGCGCGGCCACGGCGATCATCTTGACTTCGAGCTTGACGCCCAGATCGTCGGCGATTTCCTTGCACAGATCGACTTCATAGCCGACCACCTGGCGGGTCTTCGGATCCTGGAAGCTGAAAGGCTCGGATGTTCCCAGCGTGCCGCACACCAGCGTGCCGCGCGCCTTGATGTCGGCCAGTGCATCCGCGTGCGCCACGCCGGCCAGGCCCAGGCACGCCAGCAGCGGCACCGCCTTCAGAATAGACTTGAAGCTCATGGTTATCTCCCGTGAAATGTTATTGAAGTTGGCCGCATGCCCAAGCCAGCTTTTCGCACCCGGTCCGTATCGTGTCGAGGTCGGTGGCGAAACTCATGCGCATGTAGCCGGGGTTGCCATAGGCGGTGCCGTCCAATACGGCGACGCCGGCGGTGTCCAGCAGGTAATGCACGAAATCCAGGTCGTTGGCGATGACCTTGCCGGCAGGCGTGCGCTTGCCGATGAAGCCCTGGATATTGGGAAACACATAGAACGCGCCGGCCGGCTTCGGGCACGACATCGATTCAATGCCATTGAGCAGTCCGACGATAATGTCGCGGCGTTCTTTGTACAAGGCAATGATGTCGGCCACGCATTGCTGGTCGGCCGACAGCGCGGTGGCCGCCGCCACCTGGCAGATCTGGCTGGCGCACGAGGTCGACTGGGAAATCAGCGTCGAGATCGCCTTGGCCAGCCAGGCGGGCCCGGCGGCGTAGCCGACGCGCCAGCCCGTCATGGCATAGGCCTTCGACACCCCGTTCACCAGCAGCACGCGCGGCGCCAGGCCGGGCTTGACGGCCAGCGGCGACACATAGCGGCCGTCGTAGCAGAAATGTTCGTAGATTTCGTCGACCATCAGCAATACGTGCGGATGGCGTTCCAGCACCGCCAGCAGCGCGGCCAGTTCGGCCTCGGTATAAATGGCGCCGGACGGATTATTGGGCGCGTTCAGCAGCAGCCATTTGGTGCGAGGCGTAATGGCCGCTTCCAGCGCGGCGGGCGTCAGCTTGAAATCCTGCGCCTCGGTGGTGGACACCACGACGGGCTTGCCGTCGTTGAGCAGCACCATGTCGGGATACGACACCCAGTACGGCGTGGGAATAATGACTTCGTCGCCGTCATTCAGCGTGGCCTGCAGGGCCGAGAAAATCAGCTGCTTGGCGCCCGTGCCCACGACCAGCTGGTCCAGCGTGAACGACAAATTGTTTTCGCGGCTGAACTTCTGCTGCACGGCCACCAGCAGTTCGCGTATGCCGGACGACGAGGTGTACTTCACGGCGCCGCTTTCGATGGCGGCGATGCCCGCCCGCGCAATGTGCGCCGGCGTGCCGACATCGGGTTCGCCGATGGTGAAATCGATGATGGTCTTGCCTTCGGCGCGCAGGGTATCGACCTTGCGCTTGGCCGCCATGCTGGGCGAAGGCTTGATGGCGCCCATGCGCCGCGCCAGGAACTGGGCCGAATCTTGTTGGGGGGTCGTGGCAGTCATAATGGGTCTACAGCAGGTTCTTTGCTTCCAATACCGAATGCAGCCAGCTCTGGCGTTCGACGCCCGTGGCGATCTCGGCCATGATCCGTTCTTCTTTGGCCGCGTGCTCGCGCGCCTTCTGCACCAGGACGTCGGCCTGGCTGACCGGGAACGACACGATGCCGTCTTCGTCGGCCACGATCACGTCGCCGGGCTGGATGACCTGCCCGCCGATGGTGACCGGCACGTTCACTTCGCCCGGGCCGTCTTTGTAGGGGCCGCGGTGCACGTGGCCGCGCGCGTAACAGGGAAAATCGTCGTTCTCGAACGCCACCACATCGCGGATGGCGCCATCGACGATCAGGCCCGCGCAGCCGCGCTGCTGCAGGTAGCGTTTCATGATCTCGCCCACGCAGGCATTGGTCAGGTCGCCGCCCGCGTCCACCACCAGCACATGGCCGGGCTGGATCAGGGTCATGGCCTTGTAGATGAACAGATTGTCGCCCGGCCGCGTCTTGACAGTGAGCGCGCTGCCCACCAGCTTGCCGCGCCGGTTGTAGCGCGACAGTCCCACCACGCCGCGCTGGCGGTGCAGGTTGTCGCTGAGATGCGGGGTAACAATGGGCTGCAAGGCGGCAGCCAGTTCGGCGGCGAGGACCGGCGGGGCGGAATTAAGCGTGAATGGCGTAGAGTTCTGCATGGGGTTCGTGCTCCTGGAGCAGTGATCATGCAAAAAAGCCCGGCCCTCCAAAAGGGAATTAAATGCTTAAGTTTTTATTCCTTGAAGGAATAATGCCTTACAGCTTCCGCTTGCCACAGGCGAGCTGGGGAAGTTTCTTGTTTTGTGACAAGGGCTTATCAACAAGACGCCATATCTCTGCCAAGGGACATCGCGTGTTCAGGCAGCGCACCACAATGGGGCAAGGTGGGGTAAATCCTTATATGGCGAATCAACCCGGACGGAGCAGAGGCAGGTGTCAGGCTCCGCAGGTGCCTGACACCGTAGCGAGCGGATGGTGCCTCATTCCGGTATCTGACACCCTCCGGGAGTCAGACACCCAGCCCCCATTTGCCGCCATGATCATCCGGCACTTTATAACAAGAACTATTTCCATTACCATCTAGGCGCCTCCTCTGCCGAGGACTCCCCAAGAGAGTTCCACCGTGAACGCCGCGCCTTCCCTTTCGCCTTCGCCGCCGTCGATCGATACGCTGTACGCGGATCATCATGTCTGGCTGCGGGCCTGGCTGCAACGGCGCCTGGGCAACGCCGCGGACGCGGCCGACCTGGCGCATGAAGCGTTCCTGCGCCTGATCCTGAAGCCGGCGTCGCGCGGTTTCGGCAGTCCGCTCGAAGCGCGGGCGTATTTACGCGCCATGGCCCAGGGCATGTGCGTCAACCTGTGGCGCCGCCGCGAAATCGAACAAGCCTGGCTGGATACGCTGGCCGCCCAGCCCCGGGGGTATGCGCCGTCGGCGGAACGCCAGGCCATCGTGCTGGAAGCCCTGCAGGAAGTCGCCGAGCTGCTGCAAAGCCTGTCCGCCAAGGCGGCGCAGGCATTCCTGATGTCGGCCGTGTGCGGCATGACCGCGGCGGACGTAGCCGGCGAACTCGGCGTGTCGTCGCGCATGGTGCGCAAATATGTGGCCCAGGCCATGTTGCGCTGCATGCAGGCCCAGGCCGTGCACACCGCCGCCGCGCTGCGGCATGCGCCGCCGCTGTGACTGACGGAGCCATGGTCCATGTCCGCTGACCCCGGCTTCCCGGCCTTGCCGGGCGACGATGCCCAGCCGCCGCATGCCGTCATGGAACACGCGGCGCAGTGGTATGCGCTGCTGATATCGGGCGAGGCCGGCGCGGCCGACCAGGCGCGCTGGCGGGCCTGGCTGGCCTCGCATCCGCATCACCGGCAAGCCTGGCAATACGTGGAATCGGTCAGCCAGCGCGTGCTGGCGCCGCTGCAGGGCACGCCCGACCCGCGGCAGATGGCCGCCAAGGTGTGCGCCGCGCAGGCGCGCGCGCGGTCGCGCCGCCGGGTGCTGGCCGGTATCGGCGCATTGGCGGGCGCCGGCATCGTCGGCTGGGCCGCCCGCCCGGAATCGCCCGTGGCCAGGGCCATCGCCGCCTGGACGGCGGATTACCGCACCGGCACGGGCGACATACGCCAGTTCACGCTGGCGGACGGGTCGCGGGCCTGGCTGAATACCGCCAGCGCGCTCGATGCCGACATGCGGGCCGGCCTGCGCAGGCTGACCCTGGCGGCGGGCGAGATGCTGGTGTCCACCGCCCACGGCGACCCCCGCCCGTTTGTCGTCGACACGCCGCAGGGCCGGATGCGCGCCCTGGGCACGCGCTTCACGGTGCGCCGCGAACGCGGCCACACTTTCCTGGCGGTGTACGAGGGTTCGGTCGAGATCCGCACGGTGGGCAACGGCACGGCCCGCGTCATCGCGGCCGGGTGGCAGACCCGGTTCGATGCCGATCGCATCGCGGCCAAGGCCCCCGCCGATATCGCGCGCGAGGCCTGGAGCCGCGGAGACCTGATCGCCTGGGACCTGTCCCTGGCCCAGGTGGTGGACGAACTGGGCCGCTATTGCACGGGCCATATCAGCCTGGCGCCCGACGTGGCGCAACGGCGCGTATTCGGAACCTTCCCGCTGCGCGACGTGGACGGGGCCCTGGCCATGCTGGCGCAGGCCGCGTCGCTGCGCGTGCACCGCCCCCTGTCCTGGTGGATATCCATCGAAGCCCGCTCCGCGCAACCCCCCGCCGGATGATTTTTTTGAAAAAAGAGTTCCGCTTTTTGCCCTCTCGATTGATTCAGGGATAGAGGCGGCCCCAACGTCGACCGGCGCGGCCATGCGCGCGGACGCTGGGGCCGGCCATTGCCCTCATCATTGAAAGGAACCCGCTATGTCCCGGTGCTCTCCGCCCGCCCCGCCGCATGCCCGAACCGCGCCGCCCGCCCCGGCCGCGCGCCGCGATAGTCGGGCGCCCCGCCAGCCGGCACCGCGCACGGGAACGGCGTGGCGTCGCACGGCGACGGCGGCGGCAGTCGCGGCCATGGTGGCCGGCGGCATGCTGCCTGGGCAGGTTCATGCCGCGGCGCAACCCGCAACGCCGGCCGGGCCCGCCGCCCCCGCGGCGCAGCGCTACGACATTCCCGCCGGCCCGCTGCGCACGGTGCTGACACGCTTTGCGAGCGAGGCGGGTATTTACCTGGCGGGTTCTATCGACCTGGCGAACGGCAAGCACAGCCCCGGCCTGCAGGGCAGCTACACCGTGGCGCAGGGCCTGGCGCGCGTGCTGGCCGGCAGCGGCCTGCAAGCCGTGCCGGATGCCAACCGGCGTTATGTGCTGCAACCCCTGCCGCCGGCCAGCACCGGCGTCAGTGAACTGCCGGCGGTCACCGTCACCGCCCAGACCGAATTCGCCACCGGCCCGGTGGTGGGCTACATGGCGCAGCGCAGCGCCACCGCCACCAAGACCGACACCCCGATTGTGGAAACGCCGCAGTCGATTTCGGTAGTCACCGCCAATCAGATACGCGACACGGCGTCCAACACGCTGGACCAGGCCCTGGTGTACAGCGCGGGCGTGCGCACGTCGATCTACGGCGCCAGCTCGCGCATGGATACCGCCCAGGCGCGCGGCGTGGAAATCGAGGACATTTTCCTGGATGGCCTGAAAGACCGCGTGAACTTCTGGACCAGCACCCCGCGCGTAGAGCCCTACCTGATGGAACGCATGGAAGTGCTGCGCGGGCCGTCTTCCATGCTGTACGGCCAGGGCGGCACGGGCGGCCTGATCAACAACGTCAGCAAGCAGCCCCTGGCCGAGGCCCAGCACGAAATAGGCGTGCAGGTCGGCAACCACGACGCCCGCCAATTGCAGGCGGACCTGACCGGCCCGCTGACGGAAGACGGCACCTGGCGCTACCGGCTGGTCGCCGTGGGCCGCGAAAGCGGCACGCAGGTCGATTATGGCCAGGATGACCGCCAATTGATTGCCCCGTCGCTGACCTGGGCCCCCAGCCCCGATACCGAACTGACCCTGCGGTTCAAGTGGCAGAAAGACCGGGCCAGCGGCGATTCCGGCAGCACCCTGCCCTGGAATGGCACGATATTGCCGAACCCGAACGGACGCATATCGCGGCACACCTTTGTAGGCCAGCCCGGCCTGGACCATTTCGATGCCGACAGCCTGCAGGCGGGCTGGTCGTTCCGCCAGGCGCTGAACGACCAATGGACGTTCCGGCAAAACACGCGCTGGACCGACAACAAAACCGATTACGCCGCGTTCGACGTGTTTGCGCCGTACCTGGACGAAGAACAGCGCATGCTGGACCGGGCCGGCTATTTCTGGAAACACCACACGGAAATCCTGGCGACCGACCAGAATTTCCTGGGCAAATTCTCCACCGGCTCGGTGGCGCACCAACTGCTGATCGGCCTGGATTACATGCAATATCGAGATTCGGGCTCGGGCATCGATGACTACACCGGGCTAGCCCCCATCGACGTCTTCAACCCGGTATACCAGGTCGGATATCAGCCGCCGCCCCGCGAGCCGATCGCCACCAGCGGCGTGAAGCAGCTGGGCGTCTACATCCAGGACGAAATGCGCTGGCGGAACTGGATTCTGCTGGCCGGCTGGCGCCACGACGAATCCAAGAACTGGGAAGACGGCACCGACGACCGCAACGACCGCGAGAATTCGCTGCGGGTGGGCCTGATGTACGAGATTGCGCCGGGGCTGCTGCCGTATATCAGCTACGCGGAGTCGTTCATGCCCCAGGCCAACACCAGCTATGGGCAGCGGCTGCAGCCCTTGCGCGGCAAGCAATGGGAAGCCGGCGTCAAGTACGAGCCGCCCGCGCAAGACTGGCGCGCGTCGGCCGCCGTGTTCGAGCTGCGCGAAGTCAATCGCACGGTAGAGATTTCCGAAACACAAGTCGCGCAACGCGGCTCCACGCGCAATACCGGGCTGGAACTGGAATGGGTGGGTTCCGTTACGCCGCAAATGGATATCAATGCCAGCTTCACCTATTTGAATGTCGACCGGGAATTGACCGGCGTGCCCAAGCGCCAGGCCGCCCTGTGGAGCACCTACCGGTTCTCGCTGGGCAACCTGGACGGTTTCACCGTGGGCGCCGGCGTGCACTATGCCAGCGGATTCGTGGACGAATCCACCGACGGCACCGACGTGCCCAAAACCCCATCGGTCACCCTGCTCGATGCCATGCTGGCCTGGGAGAACCGCAACTGGCGCGTCGCGCTCAATGCCAGCAACCTGACCGACAAGGTGTACTTCACCCAATGCTGGGAATGGGGCTCGTGCGCCTACGGCCTGGGCCGGCTGGTGACGCTGACCACCAGTTACCGCTGGTAGCGGGCTCAGCCAGGCGTCAGGCTCCGCATCAGCCAGGTGTCAGGCTCCGCAGGTGCCTGACACCGAAGCAAGCAGCTGGCGCGGGCCATCGGTGTCTGACACCCTGGCGGGAGTCAGACACCTGCAAACCCCGGCAAATCTGAACCGCCCCGGGTTTGCCGGAGTCTCCTTGTTGTGAGTCAGGCCGCAAGGGCGAGACTCTGGATTTTCGTATAGTAGGCCTGTTCTGCCTCAGCCGGAGGGATGTGGCCCAGCGGCGCCATCAA
>WMBV01000015.1 GCA_017745595.1 Bordetella petrii | reverse complement strand
TACGCTTGACGACCATAGCAAGGTGGACCCACTCCTTCCCATCCCGAACAGGACAGTGAAACGCCTTCGCGCCGATGATAGTGGACTTCCCGTCTGTGAAAGTAGGTCATCGTCAGGCTCTTATCCCACAAAACCCCAGCACTCACCCGTGCTGGGGTTTTGTCTTTGCGGCCCGGCAAACGGCACAACTTGCTGGCGCCTTGCCCGGTCTGGGCAAGCCAGGAATTCTCACCGTTTGTTGAGAATTCAGAAAACATTCAGGAAACCCGCGCAATAGAATCGGCCTCGTCATAGGTCACCGAGGGCATTGCGCGCCCATGCAAGAGATCATCGTCTATATACGCAGCCGGGCAAAGTTCGGCGACCAGATCGTCGCGTTTCCCACGCTGTATCAACTGAAGCAATGGTGGCCGCAGGCCACTTTGCGCGTGGTGGCACAGCATGAAGTCAGCGACTATTATCGTGTGCTGCCCTGGGTAGACGAATGCCTCCAGGCCCGTAATCTGTACGAAATGCTGCGTGTCCTGCCGCGCCGCGCAGACATGGTCGTGTGCCTGCATCACACCAGCGAGCGCTATGGCCTGGTCAGTCTGCTGCGGCACCCCAAGGCGCGGCTGGGGTTCAGCAACGGCCGGCTGCTGGATTTTGCCTGGACCCATTCCTGGCGAAAAAACATTAACGAATACATCGGCTTGGCTAATTTGTATCTGCTCGATACCTATCGGCCGCTGCAACCCCAAACTGCGGTGCGTCGCTGCTTCGAGCAAATTGCGGCCTTGGCGCCGCCGGATTCGCCAGGCGCCGATATTGTTCTGATTCCCGGCGGCGGCGACGGCGATTTCAAGCGATGGGGGCTGCGTAACTTCGTCGCCCTGGCCGATTTGCTGAAAGCCCGGCTGGGCGCCAACACCCGTTTTTCTTTTGTGGTGGGCCCGGCCGAAACTGTCGAAGAGGCGGCCTTGCGGGCACTGGACAGGCCGGATTTTTGCCTGGCTTCCGGTCGTTCGATTCCCGAGTTGGCGGCGTTGATGCTGAATGCCCGCCTGGTGGTGGCCAATGACTGCGGGCCTGCGCATATCGGGCAGGGTGTCTGCGTACCCTACGTGGGCGTGTTCAATCAGGACAATCCGGAATGGTTCTGGAACCGGCCTTATTCCGCCCATGTTTGCCCGCCGGCCGGGCGCGCCGATATCCAGGCGGTGCGGCCCGGCGACGTGGCGCAAGCCTGCTTCAAGGTCTTGCAGGCCCCGGCGGGCGTTCAGGGCAGCAGAATACCGACGCCGCGCAGCAGGTTGGCCGTTTCGTACAGCGGCAGGCCCATTACCCCGCTGTAACTGCCCGCCAGGTGGGCGATGAATGTGCCGGCCAGGCCCTGGATGCCATAGGCGCCGGCCTTGCCATAGGGTTCGCCGCTATCGCAGTAGCGCGCGATATCGTCGGCGCTGAGTTCGCGCAGGCGCACTTCAGATACCGACACGTCTTCGTACAGGCGCCCCTCGTGCCAGAGCGCGACCGCGGTATGCACCTGATGGCTCGCGCCGGACAAAGACGCCAGCATGCGGGCAGCGTCGGCGCGGTCGGCAGGCTTGCCCAGCACCTGGCCGCGCAGCACGACAGTGGTATCGGCCGCCAACAAAGGCAAGGCGGGTAATTGCTGGGACGACATCCACCGATGGCCGCGCTCGGCTTTGTCGCGTGCCGTGCGCCGCACGTAATCGGCTGCGGCTTCGCCGGCATGCTGGGGCTCGTCTTCTCCGGGCGGGGCGGGCACCTGCAAGACCGCGTGTGCCAGCCCGATCTGCGTCAGCAGTTCGCGGCGGCGCGGGCTGGCCGAGGCCAGGTAAAGGCGCGGAGCATTTGCGGCGGCGTCGGAGGAATGTGCCATGGGCCGGCCTCAGGCGCGGTGATAAGGGTGGTTGGCCAGGATGGCCCAGGCGCGGTACAGCTGTTCGGCCAGCACGACGCGCACCATGGGATGCGGCAGCGTCAGCGACGACAGGCGGATCTGGCCGTCGCAGGCGTTTTTCAGGGTGTCGTCCAGCCCGTCGGGGCCGCCGACCAGAAAGACGACGTCCCGGCCGCCCGCGCGCCACTGCTCGAGGCGCTGCGACAGGGCCATGGTGGTCAGGTCGCGTCCGCGTTCGTCCAGGGCCAGGCGCAACGCGCCTTGGGGAATGGCGGCCTCGATGCGGCGGGCTTCCAGGGCCATCATCTGCGCCGCGGTCTTGCCGGTAGTGCGCGGCTCGGGCTTGATTTCCCGCAGTTCCAGCGCGCAATCCGGGGGCAGGCGCTTGGCGTAGTCGTCCCAGGCCGCCTCGACCCAGGCCGGCATGCGATGGCCCACGGCGATGATGATCAGCTTCACGCGGCGTCAGGCATCGGTATCGTCGGCATCGCTGTTCGAGCCGGCGCCGGGCACGGTGCCCGAACCCGGCAGCAGCTTGACGCGGACGGGTTTGTCGCCCCAGATTTCTTCCAGGTTGTAGTACTGGCGGATCGCGGGCTGCATGATGTGCACCACGATGTCGCCCAGGTCGACCACCACCCATTCGCCGGTATCTTCGCCTTCGATGGTGATGCCGGTGAGCTTGAGCGCCCGCCCGCGGTCGGCCACGCTGGAGGCCAGGGCGCGGGTTTGCCGGTTCGAGGTGGCGCTGGCGATCACGACGCGGTCGAACAGGCTGGTGAGGTGCGTGGTATTGAAGACCTTGATGTCTTGCGCCTTCACGTCTTCCAGGGCGTCAATGACGGCGCGTTGTAGTTTCTGTATATCCATGTTCGCAAATATAACCCGCCCGCGAAGGCGGCTAGGAGTGGCCCGGAGGGGAAGGTTACCGGTACAGGCCGTGCTCGGCGATATAACGGGCCACCGCCGCGGGCAGAAGGCCGTCGGTGGAGTCGCCGCGCGCCAGCCGGCCGCGGATGTCGGATGCCGAGATCGCCATGGGGGTGAACGGCACTTGGACCAACGCGCGGCCGCGCCCCGCCAGCCAGGCGGCCAGCTCGGCAGGCGGCGCAAGCGGCGTGCCGGGGCGGACGGCCACGGCCAGATCGACGCGTTCGGCAATGGCTTGCCATTGGTGCCACGTGCAGAAATTGGCCAGCTGATCGGCGCCCAGCAGCCACGCGTAGTGGTCGTGGGCGGGCAGCGCCCGCAAGGTGTCGATCGTGTAGGTGGCGCCGCCGCGCCGCAGCTCGATGGGATTGACCGCCAGGCCGGGCTGGCCGTCGATGGCCAGTTCGATCATGCGCAGGCGGTGCTCGGCGGCCGCCCGCAGGGGCGCGCGCTGCCACGGATGGGCTGCGGGAATGAACTGGATTTCGTCGAGGCGCAATTCCGACAGCGCTGTCCGGGCCAGCGCCAAGTGCGCCAGGTGCACGGGATCGAAGCTGCCGCCCAGCAGGCCGATGCGCTTCACGCCCAATCCCGGGGTTGCAGGAAGCTCGCCAGCGCGGCTTCAGGGGTGCCGGGGTCGGGATGCCAGTCGTAGCGCCATTGCGCCTGGGGCGGCATGGACAGCAAGATGGATTCGGTGCGCCCGCCCGATTGCAGGCCAAACAGGGTGCCGCGGTCGAAGACCAGGTTGAATTCGACGTAGCGTCCGCGGCGATAGGCCTGGAAGTCGCGCTGTGCCTGCGCATAAGGGGTATCGCGGCGGCGCTGCACGATGGGCAGGTAGGCGGGCAGGAAGGCGTCGCCCACCGAACGCAGCAGCGCGAACGAGGCGTCGAAGCCGGGCTCGTTGAGGTCGTCGAAGAATATGCCGCCGATGCCACGCATTTCTTGCCGGTGCTTCAAGTAGAAGTATTCATCGCACCAGCGCTTGTATTGGGGGTAATACGCGGCCCCGTGGAGGTCGAGCGCGGCGCGGCATGTCTGGTGGAAATGCCGGGCATCGTCTTCGAACGCGTAGCAGGGGGTGAGGTCGAGCCCGCCGCCGAACCAGAAAACGTCGTTCTCGGCGTGGCCCGGGCGCGCCGCCGCCACGAACATGCGCACGTTCATGTGCGTGGTCGGCACATAGGGGTTGCGCGGATGCAAGACCAGCGACACCCCCATGGCTTGCCATGAGCGGCCGGCCAGTTCGGGCCGGTGTGCGCTGGCCGAGGGCGGCAGCCGCGTGCCATGTACGTGGCTGAACAATACCCCGGCGCGCTCGAATAATTGCCCGCCCTCGATCAGGCGCGATATTCCCCCGCCGCCTTCCGGACGCTGCCAGGTATCGGTGCGGAAGGCGGCGTCGCCGGCCTGCTCCAGCGCCTGGACGATGCGCGTCTGCAGGCCCGTGAGATAGGCTTGTACGTCGGTAACGGGAAATGCACTCATGGTTGCCGTGATGCTCAAGCCTGCGGCTTGGCTTTCTGTTGCGAGGGGCGCAGCGCCCGCCAGCCGATGTCGGTGCGGTATTGGCGGCCGGGGAACTGCACCGAATCGACCATGGCGTAGGCTCTTTCGCGCGCCATGCGCACCGAGTCGCCCAGCGCGGTGACGCACAGCACGCGCCCGCCGGCTGTCTTGAGCTGGCCGTCTTCGCGCCGCGTGCCGGCATGGAAAATGGCGCAGTCGTCGGTGTCGGCGGGCAGCGCGGCGATGGGGTCGCCGTTGCGCGGGGTGCCGGGATAGTTGTGCGCCGCCAGCACGACGCCCAGGGCGGTGCGGCGGTCCCAGATGATGTCGGCCTGGTCGAGCGTGCCCTCGACCGCGTGTTCCAGCGCGTCGAGCAGGTCGCTCTTGACCCGCATCATGATGGGCTGGGTTTCCGGGTCGCCCAGGCGGCAGTTGAATTCCAGGGTCTTGATGGGGCGGTCGGGGTCGTCGCCAGGGGCGATCATGAGCCCCGCGTACAGGAATCCGGTGTAGGGAATGCCGTCGCGCGCCATGCCCTGTACCGTGGGCAGGATGATTTCGCGCATGATGCGGTGGTGCAGTTCGGGCGTGATAATGGGCGCGGGCGAATAGGCGCCCATGCCGCCGGTGTTGGGGCCGGCATCGCCATCGAGCAGGCGCTTGTGGTCCTGGCTGGTGGCCAGTGCCAGCACATTGCGGCCGTCGACCATGACGATGAAGCTGGCTTCTTCGCCCACCAGGCATTCTTCGATGACCACCCGCGCGCCGGCCTGGCCCAGGCTGCCGTCGCCCAGCATGGCGTCGACGGCGGCGTGGGCCTGTTCGAGATTGGTGGCGACCACGACGCCCTTGCCGGCGGCCAGCCCGTCAGCCTTGATGACGATGGGCGCGCCCTGCTCGTCGAGGTAGGCATGGGCCTGGGCCGGGTCGGTGAAGGTTGCATACCGCGCGGTGGGAATGCCGTGGCGCACCATGAAGGCCTTGGCATAGTCTTTGGAGCTTTCCAGCTGTGCGGCCGCCTGGGTCGCGCCGAAGATTTTCAGGCCGCGCGCTCGGAACACGTCGACCACGCCGGCCGCCAGGGGGGCTTCGGGGCCGACCACGGTCAGCGAGACGCCTTCGCGCTGGACGAAATCGGCCAATTCTTCGGGGCTGGTGAACGGCACGTTCTGCAGCAGGTCGCCTTGTTCGGTGCCGCCGTTGCCCGGGGCCACAAAGACCTTGTGGACACGGGGAGAGCGGGCCAGGCGCCAGGCCAGGGCGTGTTCGCGGCCGCCGGAGCCGATTACCAGGAGTTTCATGTTCTATTGCTTCTTAAAGAGGCCATGGCGTTGTAGCGCGGCAAACATGGCACGAGGGAGCCGGCGCGGCGGGCATGCCGCGCCGCCGGGGTCATTGTGCTTCGTCGAAAACGACGGTGGTATAGACTTCTTGTACGTCGTCCAGGGCTTCCAGGGCGTCGAGCAGTTTCTGCATCTTCACGGCATCTTCGCCGGTGAGTTCGGTTTCGTTCTGCGGCTTCATGATGATGCCGTCGACCTCGGCCTTGAGCCCGGCGGCTTCGAATGCCTTGCGCACCGCGGCGTAGTCGGCCGGGGCGCAGATGACCTCGATGACGCCTTCGTCGTCGGTGGCGACGTCTTCGGCGCCCGCTTCCAGGGCGGCTTCCATGACGGTGTCTTCGGGGGTGCCGGGCGCGAACACGAACTGGCCGCAATGCTTGAACATGAAGGCCACCGAGCCTTCCTGCCCCAGGTTGCCGCCGTTCTTGGCGAACGCATGCCGGACTTCTGCTACGGTGCGGGTGCGGTTGTCGGTCATGCAGTCGACGACGACCGCCGCGCCGCCGACGCCGTAGCCTTCGTAGCGGACTTCTTCATAGTTGGCGCCGTCGGCGCCGCCCGCGCCGCGCTGGATGGCGCGCTGGATGTTGTCCTTGGGCATATTGGCGTCGGTCGCCTTGTCCCAGGCCATGCGCAGCCGCGGGTTGCTGTCCGGGTCGGGGCCGCCGGCACGCGCCGCGACGGTGATTTCACGAATGATTTTGGTCCAGAGCTTGCCCCGCTTGGCGTCCTGGCGGCCCTTGCGGTGCTGGATATTGGCCCATTTGCTGTGTCCGGCCATGATGTCCCAGAAGTGATATACGCAAAACTGGCATTTTACCGTGCTTGGGCCGGCGCCGTTGGCAGGATGTGAGCCGCATGCGCACAATTGGCGGCGCACGCAATACACTTGTGGCACTATTTTCGCGTCGCCCGGAGAGCCGCCATGCCCGATCCCCTTATCGTCGCCCAGAACGCCCAGGCCCGATTGGCCCTGTTGCCGGCGTTGGCCAACCGCCACGGATGTATTACCGGCGCCACCGGCACGGGCAAGACAGTGACGTTACAGGTGCTGGCCGAAGCGTTTTCGCGCATCGGCACGCCTGTGTTCATGGCCGACGTCAAGGGCGACCTGACCGGCATTTCGCAGGCGGGCGTGCCGACGCCCAAGCTGCAAGAGCGCCTGCAGGCCCTGGGGCTGTCCGAGCCCGCTTGGGGGGCCAGCCCGGCCGTGCTGTGGGACGTATTCGGCGAGCAGGGGCTGCCCGTGCGCGCCACGGTGTCCGACATGGGGCCGCTGTTGCTGTCGCGCATGCTCGAGCTCAATGACACCCAGGAAGGGGTGCTGACCCTGGTGTTTCGCGTGGCCGACGACGAAGGCCAGTTGCTGCTCGACCTGAAAGACCTGCGCGCCATGCTGCAGAATGTGGCGGACCGGGCCGCCGAACTCAAGACCCGCTATGGCAATGTGTCGTCGGCGTCGGTCGGCGCCATCCAGCGCAGCCTGCTGACGCTCGAGTCCCAGGGCGCGGAGCGCTTCTTCGGCGAACCGATGCTCGACATCAACGATCTGATGCGCACCGACGCGCAGGGCCGCGGGGTGGTGAGCATCCTGGCGGCCGACAAGCTCATGCAGTCGCCGCGCCTGTACGGGGTGTTCCTGCTGTGGCTGCTGGCCGATCTGTACGAAAAATTGCCCGAGGTCGGCGACCGCGAACAGCCCAAGCTGGTGTTCTTCTTCGACGAGGCGCACCTGTTATTCGATGACGCCCCGAAAGCCTTGCTGGACAAGATCGAGCAGGTGGTGCGGCTGGTGCGCTCCAAGGGGGTGGGGGTGTATTTCGTGACCCAGAACCCCCTGGATATTCCCGATTCGGTGCTGGGGCAGCTCGGCAACCGGGTCCAGCACGCCTTGCGCGCTTTCACGCCGCGCGACCAGAAGGCGGTCAAGACCGCGGCGCAGACCATGCGGCCCAATCCCGGCCTGGACATCGAGGCGGCCATCACCGAGCTGGGGGTGGGCGAGGCGCTGGTCTCGCTGCTGGATGCCAAGGGCCGGCCCGCGCCTACCGAGCGGGCCTGGATCCTGCCTCCCGACAGCCGCATCGGCCCGGCTACCGAGGCCGAGCGCCAGGCCCTGCGGCAGGATCCCACACTGGCCGGCAAGTATGCCCAGGCGGTCGATCGGCAATCGGCCTACGAAGTCTTGAGCGCGCGGGCCAGCGCCGAGGCACCCGATGCCGGCAGCGCCGGGCGGCCGAAGAACACGGCGGGTACGGCGAAACCGCCCGCCGGCCAGGAAGAGTCGGGCGGCCTGATGGACGGCCTGAACGACGTGCTGTTCGGCTCGACCGGCCCGCGCGGCGGCCGGCGCGACGGCGTCGTGCAATCGGTGGCCAAGAGCACCATGCGCACGCTGGCCCGCCAACTGGTGCGGGGCATGCTCGGTTCGCTGCTGGGATCGCGCCGCCGCTAGGCGCGCTTGGGGCACGGTAGCCAGGTGTCTGACTCCCGCAGGGTGTCAGACACCGTAGTATCGCGGCGGTTTGCCAATTCATCGGTGTCTGACACCCTGCGGGAGTCAGACACCTGAGGCGGCCCCTGGAGCGGCCTGCGGCGCCTCGCTCAGGCCGCCACGAAGGCGCTTACGTCGTCCAACGTGGCCGTGAAGCGCTGCACCATGTCGCGCACCTGGGCCGCGTCGATGATCAAGGGCGGGCAGAACGCCACCGTATCCTGGATGCCGCGCACGATCAGGCCGTGGGCGTGGGCTCGCTCGTAGGCGTACGTGCCGGCCTTGCCCAGCGGATCGAACGGGCGGCGGCTGGCCGGGTCGGCCACCAGCTCGACGCCCGCGATCAGGCCCAGGCCGCGCACCTCGCCCACCAGCGGGTGGCCGGACAGGGCGCGCAGTTCTTGTTGCATCAAGCGGCCCATTTCGGCCGCGTGGTCGATCAGGCCGCGTTCGTCGATGATCTTCAGGTTTTCCAGCGCCACGGCGGCGGCCACGGGGTGGCCGCTGGCCGTATAGCCATGGCCGAAAGTGCCCAGCTTCCCGCTATGGGCGGCCACGGCATCGGCTACCTTGGCGTTGAGCAGCACCGCGCCCAGCGGCTGGTACGACGAGGTGATCTGCTTGGACAGCACCATGAGATCGGGCTCGATGCCCAGCACGTCGCTGCCGAAGCGCTGCCCGAGGCGGCCGAAGCCGGTAATGACCTCGTCGGCGATGACCAGCACGTCGTACTTGCGGCAGACGGCCTGTATTTTTTGCCAATAGGTGCGCGGCGGCACGATGACGCCGCCGGCGCCCATGACGGGTTCGCCGATGAAGGCGGCGACCGTGTCGGGCCCTTCGCGCACGATCAGGGCTTCCAGCTCGTCGGCCAGGCGGGTGGCGTAGTCTTCTTCCGATTCGCCGGGCAGCCCGTTGCGGTAGTGGTGGGGGCAGGCCGTGTGCAGCATGCGGGCCAGCGGCAGGTCGAAATCTTTATGGTTGCCGGGCAGGCCGGTCAGGCTGGCCGAGGCCACCGTCACGCCGTGATAGCCGCGCTGGCGGGCGATGATTTTCTTCTTGTCGGCGCGCCCCAGCGCATTGTTGTAGTACCACACCAGCTTGACGACGGTGTCGTTGGCTTCCGACCCCGAATTGGTGAAAAACACCCGGGCCATGCGTCCGCCGGTGTATTCCACCAGGCGCTCGGCCAGTTCGATGGCCGGCGCGTGCGATTTGTGCGTGAAGGTATGGTAGTAGGGCAGTTTCTGCATCTGGCGCGAGGCGGCGTCCACCAGCCGCTGTTCGCCGAATCCGACCGCGACGCTCCACAGGCCGGCCATCGCTTCCAGGTACCGGCGGCCCTGGTCGTCGTACACATAGACGCCTTCGCCGCGCTCGATCACGATCGGGCCGGTGCGCTGGTGCGCGACGGCATTAGTGTAGGGATGCAGCTGGTATTGCACGTCGCGCCGCTGCGTATCGTTCAATGAAGTCATGAGTCTGGCCTGAAAGAGGGCGGGGCACCGCGCCGGCCGCCTGTCAGCCTTGTTATATCATCATCGGGATCAGGGTTGGCGCGGCCCGCATGCCGCGCCGCCACCTCCGCCCGTCGATTCCGTCTTTATGTACGCCTGCCATCTGCCATGAAAATCGTTCTAGCCTCCACCCACGAGATCACGCCCCGCGAATGGATCGACCCCCTCGAAGCGGCACTGCCCGGCGCCCAGGTGGTGCTGTGGCGGCCCGACTTGCCTGTGCAGGACGCGGATATCGCGGTGGTATGGGGGCCGCCGGCGGCGCTGTTCGAACGCGAACGCAAATTGCGCGCCGTGTTCAACCTGGGCGCCGGTGTCGATGCCTTGTTCAAGTTGCCGACGCTGCCGGCCGATCTGCCCATTGTGCGGCTGGAAGACGCCGGCATGGCCGTGCAGATGGCCGAATATGCCGTCTGGGCCGTGGTGCGCGCCAGCCGCCAGCTGGACGATTACGCGGCGCAGCAGCGGGCGGGGGTGTGGCAGCCGCTGCCGGAACTCGATCGCACGCAATGGCCTATCGGTGTGCTGGGCAGCGGCGTGATGGGCACGCGCGTGGCGCAGGCCCTGGCGGCGCTGGACTACCCGGTGGCGGGCTGGTCGCGCAGCGGCAAGGTGCCGGCCGGCGTGCAGGGGTTTGCCGGTGCCGGGCAACTGCCCGCTTTCCTGGCGCGCACTCGCGTGCTGATCAATACCTTGCCCCTTACTGATGAAACCCGCGACATCCTGCGCCGCGATACCCTGCAACAATTGCTGCCGCAATCCTACCTGGTGAACATGGGCCGCGGACAGCACCTGGTCGAAGCCGACCTGCTGGCGCTGCTCGAGTCCGGCCACATGCACGGGGCGACGCTCGACGTGTTCCGCCAGGAACCGCTGCCGCACGATCATCCTTTCTGGCGCCATCCGCGCATTACCATCACGCCGCACGTGGCGGCACTCAGCCTGCGGCGCGAAACCATCGCGCAGGTGGCCGACAAGATCGGACGCTTCATGCGCGGCGAGCCCCTGACCGGCGTGGTGTCGCGCGAACGGGGCTACTAGGCCGGGCTGTTTTCCACGCGTGCCGCAGCCGGGGCACCGGCCGGCTCGTCTTGATCTGTGACAAGGCACAAGTGTAGGACTGACTCCTACACTGCCGCATGGAAACGCGTACCTCTGCTCTCGACCTGGTTGCCCCGGCTGGCAGCCTGGCCGCCTTGAAAGCGGCGCTGCATGCCGGCGCCGATGCTGTCTACCTGGGCCTGAAAAACGCCACGAATGCGCGCAACTTCGCTGGCCTGAATTTCACCGAAACCGATGTCCGGGCCGGCATCGACCTGGCTCATGCCATGGGCCGGCGGGTGTTGTTCGCCATCAACACGTTCCCGCAAGCGGGCCGCACCCACGAATGGCGCGCCGCCGTCGACGCGGCCCATGCCCTGCAGGCCGACGCCGTCATCATGGCCGACCCGGGCCTCATGGCCTACACCCGCGACCGCTATCCCGACCTGCGGCTGCACATGTCGGTGCAAGGCTCGGCCACGCACGCCGATGCCATCGAACTGATGCGCGAACAATTCGGCATCAGCCGCGTGGTGCTGCCGCGCGTGCTAACCATGACCGAAATCGGCAAGATCTGCGGCCAGACCTCGGTCGAGATCGAAGTCTTCGGCTTTGGCAGCCTGTGCGTCATGGCCGAAGGGCGCTGCCTGCTGTCCTCGTACGCCACGGGCGATTCCCCCAATAACAAGGGCGTGTGCTCGCCGGCGCATGCCGTGCGCTGGTACGAAACCGAAAGCGGCCTGGATGCCCGCCTGAATGGCATCCTGATCGACCGCTACGCCCAAGGCGAACCGGCGGCGTATCCCACGTTATGCAAGGGCCGCTTCGAAGTCGAGGGCCAGGCCGACTACGCCATCGAAGAACCCGCCAGCCTCAACGCGCTGGGCTTGCTGCCCGCGCTTTACGCCATGGGCGTGTCGGCCATCAAGGTCGAAGGGCGCCAGCGCAGCCCCGCTTACGTCGGCCAGGTGGTCGCCACCTTGCGCGCGGCCCTGGATGCCGTGCGGGCCGATTCGGCGCGCTATTCCGTCAAGCCCGACTGGCTGACCGCCCTGGCCGGCCACGCCGAAGGATCACAAGTGACGCAGGGCGCCTTCGACCGCCCCTGGAAATGACGATCATGCCTTATCAGATTTCACTGGGCCCGTTGCTGTACTACTGGCCCCGGCGCACCGTGCTGGATTTCTACGCCTGCGCCATCGACAGCCCCGTCGACATCGTCTACGTGGGCGAAACGGTCTGTAGCCGCCGTCACGAATTGCGCGCCGCCGACTGGCTCGAACTGGCCCGCGCATTGCGCGACGCGGGCAAGACGGTCGTGCTGTCCAGCCAGACGCTCATCGAAACCAGTGCCGACGCGCACGCGCTCAGGCGCTTGTGCGAACACGACGATTTCCTGCTCGAGGCCGGCGAAGTCGGCGCGCTGCGCCACCTGAAGGGGCGCCATTTCGTCGCCGGCCCGCATATCAATGCCTACCATGGCGACACGCTCGCCTGGCTGGCGGCGCAGGGCGCCATGCGCTTCGTGGCCCCGGTCGAGATGGACGGCGCCACCTTGCGCCGCCTGCTGCAAGATCGCCCGCCGGGCATGCAGGCCGAAGTCATGGTGTGGGGCCGCCTGCCGCTGGCCTTCTCGGCCCGGTGTTTCACCGCGCGCCATTTCCGCCTGAAAAAAGACGCCTGCGAATTTCGGTGCATCGACTACCCCGACGGCCTGCAAATGCAAACCCGCGAAGGGCAGCCGTTCCTGGCCATCAACGGCATCCAGACCCAGTCGGCCGCCTGCCTCGACCTGCTGGACCAGGCCACCGAAATGGCGAACATGGGAGTCGACGTTCTGCGTGTCAGCCCGCAGTCGCAGAATACCCTGCAAGCCGTGGCCGCGCTCGATCGCCTGCGGCAGGGCCTGCCCGCCGCGCCGGTATCGCCACCCGACGGCATCGACCGCTGCAACGGCTATTGGCACGGCAAAGCCGGCATCGACTACGTGGAAACCCTTTAATGAATCGCTACTCTGCCATGTTGGCACGCGTGAACCGCATCCTGCCCGCGCCGTTCGTGTCGGCGCATTTCGCCCTGGGCCTGGAAATCGCTCGTCACCTGAAGTGGCTGCAGCCGCCCGCCGAAATCGAGGGCAAGCGCTTTGCCATCAAGATCGAAGACCTGGGGCTGCGCAGCAGCTTCACCTGCCGGCAGGGGCGTTTCCGGCCGCTATGGGAACCCGAGGCCGATCTGGAACTGGGCGCCTCGATGGCCGACTTCGTGGCCTTGATCCGCGGCGTCTCAGACGCCGATACGCTGTTCTTCCAGCGGCGTCTGCGCATCACCGGCGACACCGAACTGGGGCTCATCGTCAAGAATTGGCTGGATGCCACCGAGCGCCCCGCCTGGTTGCGCCATTACGGCCGCGCGGCATGAAGCCATGAATACTTCCGATACCATGTTGCCCCTGGTGTACTCGTGCTCGGGCTGCTCCAGCGTCGCGCAGCTGGCCAACTACCTGGCCGTGAGGCTCGACCATGAAGCCAGGGCAGAAATGTCGTGCATCAGCGGCGTAGGAGGCGGCGTGCCGATGCTGGTCAAGCGTGCCCGCAGCGGACGGCCCATTCTGGCCCTGGACGGCTGCGTGCTGGCGTGCGTGAAGGCGTGCCTGGCCAACGCGGGCGTCGAGCCAACCCGGCATTTGATACTGAGCCACTACGGCGCCACCAAGCGATATCATCGCGACAGCACCGATGCCGAGCGGGCCGCCGCCTGGGAACTGGTGTCGGCGGAGGCAGACCAGCTGAGCGTGGCCACCAGCCCCTGAGCAAGACGGGGCAGTGCAAGAATCGGTAGTGCAAGAATCGGTAGTGCAAGAAGGGGCCCAGGCCCCTTCGTGATGGGTTCAGGCCAGCGCCGGCTGGGTATCGAGCGTTGCCGGCGCGGGTGCCGTGCCCGGCATCACACCTTGCAGCAGGTAGTCGATCAGGTCGCGCACCGGGCGGATGGCATCGCCGAACGGCAGCTTCGAGGCACCGCGGAAGAACAGGCCCTTGTCGACTTCGCCCCGCACGGCGGCGGCCAGCTTCAGGTCGATGCAGAACTGCCCGAAGCGGGCCAGGCCGTCGCGCAGGCCGCATTGCGTCAGGCAATCCATGCGTTGCGTGCAGCGCCGCGGGTCGGCGCGGGAATTGTCTTGCAGGCGCTTTTCCTGGCGCAGATAACGGACCAGCCAGGGGGTGGCCACCGCGCGGGCGGGCAGGCCGGCCACGCTGACGAATTCTTTCAGCT
Organism: Bordetella petrii; assembly: GCA_017745595.1. Taxonomy (GTDB): domain Bacteria; phylum Pseudomonadota; class Gammaproteobacteria; order Burkholderiales; family Burkholderiaceae_B; genus Bordetella_A; species Bordetella_A petrii_C. Next base: position 119,682 of record WMBV01000015.1, on the reverse strand, counting down.
GGGCGGGATCGGCGTCGATGAGGACTTGCTTGAAGTTCGGGTGGGCATCGCCTTCTTCGGTGACGGCAAAGGCCGTGCCCACTTGCACGGCATCGGCGCCGTGAGTCAGCCAATGCTTGACCTTGTCGTGGCTGCCGACGCCGCCCGCCACGATGAGCTTGGGGGCATCGCGGTTCAGGCCGAGCTCGTCGAACAGGGCCCGGCATTCGGCTAGCACGCGGCTGAAGCTGAAGCGGTCGTCGTGCAGTTCGGACAGCTTGGTGGCGCCCAGGTGGCCGCCGGCATGGCCGGGGTGTTCGATGACCACGGCGGAGGCGAGGCGGCCCTTTTTAAGCCACTTCTTGAGCACGATGCCCACGCCGCGTGCTTCGGACAGGATGGGAATGAGGGCGACCCGGTCGTGGCCGGCGGTCATGTCGGGTAGGTCGATCGGCAGGCCGGCGCCCATGACGATGGCGTCGGCGCCGCTTTCGCAAGCCTGCTTCACCAGGGCGGCGTGATCGCGCACGGCTTTCATGACGTTGACGGCGATGAGGCCGCGCCCGCCCGAGAGCTGGCGTGCCGCCTGGATTTCGCGGTCGAGCGCCACGCGGTTGGCGTGGTCGATGGCTTCGCGGTCGCGGCACTTGATGGTTTTTTCGACCAGGTCGGGATGATGGTGACGCAGGTCGACGCTGGCGATGGTGCCCACGGCATTTTCGCTTGCGACCGCGCCGGCCAGGCGATGGGCCGATACGCCCACCCCCATGCCGCCTTGGACGATGGGAAGCAGCTCACGGCCGGCGAGAGTCAGTGTTTTGAACCACATGGAAACAAGATCCCTAGTTTGGGCAATAGCGCAACGGTAGGCGAAGGCGCCTGGCGGCGTATTGCGCGAAATCAAATCTGGCCTAGCGATAGGCGAAGTGCGGAAAGAGCGTTTCAAGTTCGGCCAGCGCGGTGGCGCTGAGGATGGCCGAGGGGGCGGAGCCGGGCGCGGCCCGGTGGTTCTGCACGGCGTAATGCCGCACTCCGCGCCGGGCGAGGTCGCGCGCGAGTTCGAGCAGCGCGGGTTCGGTCAGCCAGCGCGGGCTCCAGGTGGTGCGGCATTCGAAGTCGACGCCGCTGGCCAGCAGCGCCTGCAGGCAGGCCTGGGCGGCGGCATAGGTATTGGGGCGGCCGGTCAGGGCATCGTGGCCCGCCGCGTCGCTTTTGACGTCGAACCCCACCCAGTCGAGCAGGGGCAGCAGGTCGCGCAGGCGCGAAGGGTAGATGCCCGCGGTATGCAGCGCGACCCGGAAGCCCAGCGCCCTGATCGAGCGCACCATTTGCGGCAGGCGCGGCTCGCTGAGCGGCTCGCCGCCCGAGAACACGACGGCGTCGAGCAGGCCCTGGCGTCCGGCCAGGAATTCCAGGACGGCTTTCCAGTCGTAGTGGCCGTTGCGCAGTTGCAGGTGCGGATTGTGGCAGTAACTGCAACGCCACGGGCAGCCGGAAATGAACACCACGCAGGCCAGCGTGCCCGGCCAGTCGACGCTGGAATAGGGCACCAGGCCGCCGATGCAGGGATCGCCGCGCGGCACCGCCGCCACTGGAGCCGGTGCCGCGATGCGTTTCAGGGCCTGGGGTGCCGGGTCAGGCGGCACGTTGTTCGGCGAAGAAGCGGCGCTCATGGAATTCGCCTTGTTTGCCGGTATTGAACGAGGTAACCGGGCGGTGGTAGCCCATGACGCGTGTCCAGATTTCGCAGCGCACGCGCTGGCTGTCGTCGAGCTGGGCGGGACGGGTGGCGGGGGCAGAGCTTAGGGATTGCATAGGGACTCCTGGGGTTGTGAGGCCGGGCGCGCGAGCGCCTAGCTGTGGCTGCATGCCTGTTGCCGCGAGAGCAACTCGGCATCGCATTTGGGGCAGAATTCGTGGCGGCCGGACAGGTATCCGTGCGTGGGGCAAATGGAGAACGTGGGCGTGACCGTGATGTAGGGCAGCCGGAAGTTTTCGAGCGCCCGGCGCACCAGTTCGCGGCAGGCGCCCGCCGAAGAGACCGCCTCGTTCATGTACAGATGCAGCACCGTGCCGCCGGTGTACTTGCTTTGCAGGGCTTCCTGCATGGCCAGGGCTTCGAAGGGGTCGTCGGTATAGCCCACCGGCAACTGGCTGGAGTTGGTGTAGTACGGCTGCGCGTCGGTGCCGGCCTGCAGGATGTCGGGCCAGCGTTTGCGGTCTTCGCGGGCGAACCGGTAGGTAGTGCCTTCGGCCGGGGTGGCTTCGAGGTTGTACAGGTGACCGGTGGCTTCCTGGAATTCGGTCATGCGGGTCCGCACGTGATCGAGCAGGCGCACGGCCAGCGCGTGGCCCTGCGGCGCGGTCAGGTCATAGGCGCCGGCGCTGAAGTTGCGCACCATTTCGTTGATGCCGTTGACGCCCAGCGTGCTGAAATGGTTGCGCAAGGTGCCCAGATAGCGCCGGGTATAGGGATACAAGCCCTGGTCGATGTAGCGCTGCACCACCTTGCGCTTGACTTCGAGCACGTCGCGGCCCAGTTCCAGCAGCGCGTCCAGCCGCTGGAACAGGGCGGTTTCGTTGCCGGCATGCAGATAGCCCAGCCGCGCGCAGTTGATAGTGACCACGCCCACCGACCCCGTTTGCTCGGCCGAACCGAACAGGCCGTTGCCGCGCTTGAGGAGTTCGCGCAGGTCGAGCTGCAGGCGGCAGCACATCGAACGCACCATATGGGGTTCGAGGTCGGAATTCAGGAAGTTCTGGAAGTACGGCAGGCCGTACTTGGCCGTCATGTCGAATAGCAGTTCGGTGTTGGGATGGTTCCAGTCGAAGTCGTGGGTGATGTTGTACGTGGGAATGGGAAAGGTGAATACGCGGCCCTTGGCGTCGCCGGCCATCATGACTTCGATGTAGGCGCGGTTGATCATGTCCATTTCGGCCTGCAGCTCGCCGTAGCTGAACGGCATTTCCTGGCCGCCGATGTACGGGATCTGCTCGCGCAGATCGGCCGGGCAGGTGAGGTCGAACGTGAGGTTCGTGAACGGCGTCTGGGTGCCCCAGCGGCTGGGCACGTTGAGGTTGTAGATGAGCTCTTGCATGGCCTGCTTGACGTCGGCGTACGACATGTGGTCGCAACGCACGAACGGCGCCATGTAGGTATCGAAAGAACTGAATGCCTGGGCGCCCGCCCATTCGTTTTGCAGGGTGCCCAGGAAATTGACGATCTGCCCGATGGCCGCCGACATGTGGCGCGGCGGCGTGGCCTCGACCTTGCCCGGGATGCCGTTGAAGCCTTCGGTGAGCAGCTGCCGCAGCGACCAGCCGGCGCAGTAGCCGCTGAGCATGTCGAGGTCGTGGATGTGGATGTCGCCGTCGCGGTGGGCCTGGCCGGCGGCGGGGGCGTAGACGTGCGACAGCCAGTAGTTGGCGGTGACCTTGCCCGCCACGTTCAGGATGAGGCCGCCCAGGCTGTAGCCCTGGTTGGCATTGGCATTGACGCGCCAGTCGCGCTGGTCGAGGTATTCTTCCATGGAGCTTTCGACATCGACCAGCGTGCGGCGCAGCTCGCGCAGGCGGGCGTGGCGTTCGCGGTAGACGATGTAGGCGCGCGCCGTGTGCCAGCAACCGGCCTCGACCAGCGCTTCTTCGACCTGGTTCTGGATGGTTTCGATGCCGGGGCAAAGGTGGCCGGACAGGCGCGCGGCCACGCGCGCGCCCAGGAGCTCGGCGGCGGCGGCATCGACTTCACCGGTGGCCTGGCCCGCGGCGGCGATGGCATGGACGATCTTGGCGCCGTCGAAGTCGACGACGCGGCCGTCGCGCTTGAGGATTTTTTGGGGCGTCATGGCGAAATACTTCATGTAGTGTTGGTGTGGGTAGACTACTACTACATCCTGTGGTTAAGTAGCCAGAGATCGCACCAAGGGCGGGCCGCTTGATACAGCGCAACTACTTTGTGTATCTGCAGTTTTTTTGCGTTCTATCAAGATGACGGCCGAGGCGGCTTTGCATAATGACTTCATGCAATCCCCCCCTTCGTTTTCGCGCGACATCCTTGCCCGCCTCGACAAGAACGGTCCGCGCTACACCTCGTATCCCACTGCCGATCGCTACGACACCGGTTTCGGGCCCGCCCACTATCGCCAGGCCCTGACGACGCGCGCGCAAGACCCGGCCCGCGGCCCGTTGTCGCTGTACCTGCACATCCCGTTCTGCGAATCGCTGTGCTACTACTGCGCCTGCAACAAGGTCATCACGCGCCACCACGAGCGCGCGGCCCGCTACCTGGATGCCTTGCAGCGCGAAATGGCCATGCATGCGCGCCTGATCGGCCACGACGAGCCCGTGTCGCAACTGCATTTCGGCGGCGGCACGCCCACCTTTCTGTCCGATGACGAACTCAGCGGGCTGATGGCGGCCCTGCGCGGCCACTTCCGTCTGCTGCCCGACGCCGAAATCTCGATCGAGGTCGATCCCCGCACCGCCACGGCCGAACGCCTGGCGCACCTGGCCGGCCTGGGTTTCAACCGCCTGAGCCTGGGCGTACAAGACTTCGATCCGGCGGTGCAGCGGGCCGTGCACCGCATCCAGTCGTACGAAAGCGTGCGCGATCTGGTGCACAGCGCGCGCCAACTGGGCTATGCATCGGTGAACATGGACCTGATCTACGGCCTGCCCCTGCAGACGGCCGATTCGTTCACCCGCACGCTCGAGCAGGTCTGCGGCCTGCGCCCCGACCGCATCGCGCTGTACGGCTATGCGCACCTGCCCGAGCGCTTCAAGCCGCAGCGGCGCATCGTGCCGGCCGAACTGCCCGACGGCGAAACCCGCATCGCGCTGCTGGGCGCCGCCATTGCGCGCTTCCTGGATGCCGGCTACGACTACATCGGCATGGATCACTTCGCGCTGCACGACGACGCGCTGGCCTGTGCCAAGCGGGCGCGCCGCCTGCACCGCAACTTCCAGGGCTACACCACCCAGCCCGATCGCGACCTGATCGCGCTGGGCGTGTCGGCCATCGGGCGGGTGGGCGCCACCTACAGCCAGAACGCCAAGACGCTCGACGACTACTACGCGCGCATCGACCAGGACGAATTCGCGGTCGAGCGCGGGCTGGCCATGAGCGCCGACGACCTGCTGCGCCGCGATGTCATCATGGCCATCATGTGCCAGGGCGGCGTGGAATTCGGCGCCATCGAGCAGGCACACGGCATTGCATTCGAATCGTATTTCGCCACCGAGTTGCAGGCGCTGCAAAGCCTGGTCGGCATGGGGCTGGTGCGGTGCGAGCCCGGCGCGCTGCGGGTCAGCGACATGGGCTGGTATTTCGTGCGCGCGGTGGCCATGGTGTTCGACCGCCACCTGCGCGAACGCCGCACCCAGGCGCAGTACTCGCGTATCGTCTAAGCCGGCAGCCGGCGCGCGCGCGTGGCCAGCGACAGACCGGCCGAGGCGATCAGCGCCATGCCCGCCATGGCGAGCAGGTCGGGCGGCCGGCCGAACACGAAGGTGCTGTAGGCCACGGCCATCAGCAGATGGCAATAATTGAACGGCGCCAGGGTCGAGGCGGGCACGCGCCGGAAGGCGGCGATCAGCAGGATCTGTCCCAGGCCGTTGGCCACGCCCAGCAGCACGATCGCCGCGCCGTCGCGCAGATCCGGCCACGGATCGGGCAGAAAAAAGGGCGCCGGCGCGGCGGTTACCACCAGGCAGACCAGGGCCGTGTATGCGTACTGCACATGGTTGGGCACGCGGCCCGACAGCTTGCGGGTCAGCACCTGGAAAAGCGCATAGCTGACCGCCGATATCGCCATCAGCGCGGTGCCCAGCCAGGGCAGGCTGCCGCCCGGGCGCACGATCAGCAACATGCCGGCGCAGCCCAGGCCGACGGCGCCCCATTGCCGGGCGCCGACGCGCTCGCCCAGCAGCCAGGGCGACAGGGCCACGACGATCAGCGGCGACGTGAAATAGATGGCGGTGGCCTCCGACAGGGGCATCCAGATCAAGGCCGTCATGAAGCAGGTGCCCACGGTGCCCAGCATCAGCCCGCGCAGCAGCAGCAGGCCCTTGTCCGGCGTGTCGGACCAGCGCGGCAGCCCGTGGCGCAGCAACAGGCCCACGCCGATGGTGGCTACCGCCAGATAGCGCATCACGTTCAGGAATGGCGCCGGATAGACCGTCAGCAGGTGTTTGACCGCCGCGTCGAAACTGGCGAACAGCACCAGCGCCGCCAGGTACAGCGCGATGCCGGAACCGGGGGTGGGCGGCGGGCCGGGAGCATCGACGGAGGGCCGGGGCATGGAGGGGATCAGTGCGTCGCGGCCTGTGCCATGCCCTGCAGGAACGCGTCGAGCGCGGGGCCGATGGCCGGCGCCAGGTAGCCGCCTTCTTGCACGATGACGGTGGGCAGGCCCAGCCCGTTGACGCGTTCGCCTATGTGGCGGTAGGCGTCGAGGTCGAGCGTGAGCACGCTGATGGGATCGTCTTTATACGTGTCGAAACCCAGGGACAAGACGAGCGCGCGCGGACGGTAGTCGCGCAGCGCGACGAGCGCATGGTCCAGGGTATCCAGGAATGCCTCGGTGCCGGATCCGTGCGCCAGCGGAAAATTCAGGTTGTAGCCGTGGCCGCTGCCGTAGCCGCGCTCGTGCGCATGACCGGTATAGAAGGGATAGTACCCGGCAGGGTCGGCATGCAGCGACAGGGTCATGACCTCGGCGCGCTGGTAGAAAATTTGCTGGGTGCCGTCGCCATGGTGGGCGTCGACGTCCAGGATGGCGATCTTGCCGTAGGCCTGCAGCAGGCGCTGGGCCGCGGCGGCGCTGCTGTTCAGGTAGCAGAAGCCGCCGGCACGGTCGCGGTGAGCGTGGTGGCCCGAAGGCCGGCACAGGGCATACGCCACGCCCTGGTGCTGTGCCACCCAGCCGGCCGCCGCGACGGCGCTGTGGGTCGAGCGCAGCGCGGCACGCCAGGTGTGCGGGCCGATGGGGCACGACAGGTCGCCCAGATAGTAGCCCGCTTGCGCCACGACGGAACCGGATGGGCAGGGGCCGCGCTCGGGTTGCTCGGGGCGGCCGCCGTGGTAGGGGCCGAGATTGGGCAGCACCTCGTCGCCCGGATCCATGCCCTGGGCGCGCAGGGCCTGCCAGCGCGCATGGGCGTGTTCCAGGAAGTCCAGATAGTCGGGGCTGTGGATGCCGTGCAGCGGTTCGCGTCCGTAGTCGGGGGGGGACTGCACGGACACGCCGCGGCTGGCCAGCGCGGCGCGCAGCGCCTGGGCGCGCGCCGGCGTGTCGGCGGGCTCGCACAGGCGGCCCAGCCGCATGAACTGCCGCGGCTGGTGCAGCAGCTGTTCTTCGCAAAAAAAAGCCTGCATGACCGCCCCCTTTAGGCTTGCTTGAGCTCGATTTCCACAAAGACGAATTCGGTGTCGTTCGGGTTGATGACGTTGTGCTCGACGCCCTTGGGCCGGTAATAGGACACACCGGTACGCAAGGCGCTGGAGACCTGTCCGTCGGCGGTCTCGAGCAGCAGCGGCCCGGTGGTCTGGGGGACGACGACATAAGGCATGCCGTGGCGGTGCCAGCCGGTTTCGCCGCCGGGCGGAAACCGCCATTCGGTTACTCGCACCAGTTCGTTGTCGATCTGCACCGTGGGTACTGCGCCGGGGCGCTTCATGGGGTGGTCTCCTGTGGTGGAGCGGGGGGATCCCAGTGCTGGCCGGGAATCGCCGCTATCAGTTTGCGGGTATAGGCATGGCGCGGCTGGTCGAAGATCTGCGTGGGACTGCCGTACTCGACCACCTTGCCCTGGTGCATGACCAGCACCGCATTGCAGATCTGCGCCGCGACCCGCAGGTCGTGGGTGATGAAGATCAGCGCGATCTGCAGGCGCTGCTGCAGTTGATGCAGCAGCTGCAGCACTTGGGCCTGCACCGACACGTCCAGCGCGGACACCGATTCGTCGGCCACCAGCAGCTTGGGTTCCAGCGCCAGGGCGCGCGCAATGCCGATGCGCTGGCGCTGGCCGCCCGAGAACTGGTTGGGATAGCGGTCGAAGGCCGAAGCGTCCAGGCCCACCAGTTCCAGCAGCTCGCGCGCGCGGGCTTCGGCGCGGGCGCGCGGCTGGCCGCCGGCGACCGGGCCGTCGCTGATGATGCGGCCCACGGTATGGCGCGGATTGAGCGAGGCGAACGGATCCTGGAAGATCATCTGGATGTCTTTGCGCAGCGGCCGGAACTGGCCTTCGCTCAGACCCGCGATGTCGCGGCCGTCGAAGATCAATTCGCCGCCGTTGACGCCGATGAGCTTGAGCAGGCATTTGCCGATGGTGGACTTGCCCGAGCCGGATTCGCCGACGATGCCCAGCGTCTGGCCGCGCCGCACGGTGAAGCTGACGTCGTCGACGGCGCGCACTACGCGCTTGTGTCCCAGCCAGCCGCGGCCGGTGACGTAGGTCTTGCTCAGGTTGCGCACGTCGAGCACGGGCGGCGCGCCGGCGGCGGTGTCCGCATCGGCGCGCCGGCGCGGCACCGCGCCGATCAGCCGCTGGGTATACGGGTGCCGCGGCGCATTGAGGACCTGTTCGGCCGGGCCCTGTTCGACCAGTTCGCCCTGTTCCATGACCGCGACCCGATGGGCGATTTCGGCGACCACGCCGAAGTCATGCGTGACGAACATGACGCCCATGCCTTTCTCTTTCTGGATGCGGGCGATCAGGCCCAATATTTGCGCCTGGGTGGTCACGTCGAGCGCGGTGGTGGGTTCGTCGGCGATCAGCAGGGCCGGCTCCAGCGCCAGGGCCATGGCGATCATGACGCGCTGGCGCTGGCCGCCCGACAGGCGGAACGGATAGACATGGTAGAGCAGCGCCGGATCGGGCAGGCCGACGAACTCGAGCAGCTCGAGCACGCGCCGTGTGCGAGCCTCGCCCGGATAGGCCTGGTGCACGCGCATGACTTCGGCGATCTGTTCGCCCACGGTCATCAGCGGATTGAGCGCCGATAGCGGCTCCTGGAAGATCATGGCCATGTCCTTGCCGCGCATGGCCTGCAGGCGGGCCTCGTCCTGCTTGAGCAGATCGGTGCCGCGCAGCAAGATCTGGCCGCCTTGCGGGGCCAGGTAATCGGGCAGCAGGCCCATGATGGCGTTGGCGCTCATCGATTTGCCCGAGCCCGATTCGCCGACGATGCACAGGATTTCTCCGGCGCGCACGTCGTACGAAATATCGCGCACGGCGTAGGGGCGGTCGCCGCCGGCGGGCAGGGCGATGGTCAGGTTGCGTACCGACAGCAGCGGCGCGGTGTCATTCATGGTGGCCTCCTATTCGCCGCGCTTGCGCAACTGGGGATTGAGCGCATCGTTCAGGCCTTCGCCGATCAGGTTGATGGCCAGCACGGTCAGCAAGATGGCCACCCCGGGCCAGACACTCATCCACCACGCTTCGCGGATCATGGTGCGGGCCGCGCCGATCATGAAGCCCCAGCTCATCAGGTTGCGGTCGCCGAGCCCCAGGAACGACAGCGCCGATTCGGTGAGGATGGCGGTGGCCACCATGAACGAGGCCGATACGATGATGGGCGACATGGCATTGGGCAGGATCTGCGTGCAGACGATGCGCGCGGGCGTCTGTCCGATGACGATGGCGGCCTGCACGAATTCGCGCTGCTTGAGCGTCATGAACTCGGAACGCACCAGCCGCGCCGCGGGCGGCCACGATACCAGGGCGATGGCGCCCATGATGGAATACACCGAAGGGCTCAGCACTGCCACCAGCACCACCGCCATGGCCAGCTGCGGAATGGTCTGGAAGAATTCGGTGAAACGCATCAGGGCGTCATCGACGGGGCCGCCGCAATATCCGGCCACCGCGCCCACCACGATGCCGAAGGCCAGGGCGACGCCGGTCGACAACAGGCCCACCAGCAGCGACACGCGCGCGCCCCACACCAGGCCGGCGGTGATGTCGCGGCCCAGCATGTCGGTGCCGAACGGATAGGCCGGGTCGGCGAAGGGCTTGATCAGCGGCTCGGCCACCATCATCCAGGGCGATTCGGGATAGAGCAGCGGCGCGGCCAGGGCGATGGCCACCACCACCAGCATCACGGCCAGGCCGGCCACCGCGCCGTAGTTGCGCATATAGCGCTTCAGGAAGGGCTTCATGCGGCGGCCTCCGAGTCCGCCGCAATGCGCGGATCGATCAACCGGTACAGCAGGTCGGTCAGCAGGTTGAACACCACTACCATGATCGAGGTCACCAGGAAGATGCCCAGCAGCAACTGGTAGTCGCGCTGCAGCAGCGCGTCGAACATCAGCCTGCCGATGCCGGGCCACGCGAATACGGTTTCGGTCAGCACGGCGCCGCCGGCCATCTGCCCGAGCTGGATACCGGCGAAGGTCACCACCGGCAGCAGGGCATTGCGCAGCACATGCGCGCGGATCACGCGATTGGGGCTGACCCCCTTGGCGCGCGCGGTCTTGACGAAGTCCATGCCGATCACTTCCAGCATCGAGGCGCGCGTCAGGCGCACGTACACGGCCATGAAGAAGCAGCCGAGCGTGACGGTGGGCAGGATCAGGTGCGTGGCGATGTCGCGCGCGCGGGCCCAGCCGGCCAGCCCCGCGCCCACGGTTTCCATGCCGAACGCGGGCAGCCAGCCCAGCAGCACCGAGAACAGCAGGATGCCCATCAGCGACAGCCAGAAGAGCGGCGTGGCATACAGCAGCAGCGCGCCGGCCATGACGCTGCTGTCGATCCAGCGGCGCTTGTTGCGATAGCGCGCCCGCGCGGCGATGACGCCCAGCAGCACGCCGAACACGAGCGAAAACACGAATGCGCAGGACATCAGCAGAAAGGTGGCGGGCAGCCGCTCGAGGATCAGGTCGAGCACGGGCACGTGATTGCGGTACGAGAAGCCCAGGTCGAGCTGGGCCACGCCCTTCAGGTACAGGCCCAGTTGCGTCAGCAGCGGCTGGTCCAGGCCGAACTCGGCGCGCAAGGCGGCGACGTAGGCGGCATCGCCCGCGCCGGCCTGGCCCGCCAGTACGGCGGCGGGATCGCCGGGCGCCAGGCGGATCATGAAGAAATTGATGATGACCACGCCCAGCACCACCATCAGGGCCTTGCCCGCGCGCGAAATGAAAAAGGACAGGAATTTCAAAGGCATCTCCGTCGGAACGCCGCGGCCCGCCGGGCCGCGGGTTGCGCCGGTCCGCCGCGGGCCAGCCGCGCGGCGGACGGGGCGCGCCGGCGCTTATTTCTGGATGTAGACGTCGCTGAACGTTTCGTTCAGGCCGATCGCCGTCTGCACCAGGTTCTTGATGTTGCCGCGATACAGCGTGGGGAACTCCATGTCGACCAGGAATCCGTTGGCCACGTCATTGACGAGCATGGTCTGGATCTTGGTATAGAGCGCCTGCCGCTTGGCGGGATCGACTTCCGAGGCGGCTTCGGTCCAGAGCTTGTCGGCTTCCGGGTTGTTGTAGCCCTGCACGTTGGCAAACGGCGAACCCTTGACCATGTTCGCGGCGGCGTACAGGCGCTGCACGCCCAGCGCCGGGTCGCCGTACTGGTAGGTGTAGTTCAGGGTCAGGTCGAAATCCCAGTTGCCCGTGCGGCTGGCCCAGCCGCCGGCGTCGGTGGCCTCCATGTTGATGTTGAAGCCGAGCTGCTCCATCGATTGCTTGACGTACTCGCCCAGGCGGTCCCAGGTGGAGCCGTACGGAAAGCTCAGGAAGCGCAGCGTATAGGCGCCGGGGTCGATGCCGGATTCTTTGATGAGGGCGCGCGCCTTCTTCATGTCGAAGTCGATGGGCGGCATGTTCTTGTCGTAGAACATCTCGGTGGTGACGAACGGGCTGGTGGCGACCTTGCCCAGGCCGAAGAAGATGTTGTTGACGATCAGCTTGCGGTTCAGCGCCGCCATGACGGCCTGCCGCACCTTCACGTTGTCCAGCGGCGGCGTGCGCATGTTGAACATCAGGTAGGCCTGCGGCGAGAACATTTCCCAGCCCTGGGTGGTGTATTCGACGTTGGGCAGCGCGCGCAGGCGCTTCACGTCGACGTTGTCGACATCGCCGCCGCGCAGCACGTCTACACTGCCGCGCTCGAAGGCCACGGCGCGCGAGGCCGAATCGGGAATCACGTTGAAGACCAGGCCGTCCAGGTAGGGTTGGCCCTTCTTCCAGTAGTTGGGATTGCGCACCAGCTTGATGTATTCGCCGCGCTTCCATTCCTGGAACATGAACGGGCCCGTGCCCACCGGCTTCTGGTTGGCCGGGTTTTTCATGTAGTCGGTGCCGGCGTAGATGTGCTTGGGCATCATCGGGGCGAAGCCCGGCTCGAACATCAGGATGAAGGCGGGAAAGGGCGTCTTCAGGCGCACGGTGACCGTGTGGTCGTCGACCTTTTCCACCTTGTCCAGGTAGCGGCCCAGGATCACCCGGGCGCGTGCGTGAGTCTTGGGCAGCAGCTCGCTGAGCGAGAACACCACGTCGTCGGCGGTGAAGGGCTTGCCGTCGTGCCACTTGACGCCGTCGCGCAGATGGAAGGTATAGGCCAGCCCGTCGGGCGCGACTTCCCACGATTCGGCCAGGCCCGGCTGGGGCTTGAGATCGAACGAGTAGGTCAGCAGGCTTTCGTAGATCTTGCCCGCGACGAATTGGGTGGGCGCCTGCTGGTTGAGCGCGGGAATCAGGATGGGGGGCTCGGGCTGCACGATCATGCGCAGCGTGCCGCCATGCGTCTGGGCCTGTGCCGTGGCCATCGGCGCGGCGGCCGCCAAGGCAAGCGCGCCTAGGGACAGTTTGAGGCGTGTGGTTAGTTTCACTGTGAACCTCCGGGCATGGAATGGAAGACGGGAGGGCGGCGCCGGGCTCCTGTGCAGGGGCAACCGTGCCATCCCGCGACTCGGGTGCTACGGGTGGAACAGGTAAAGGCAGGACAAGGCACCGCGTCAGGCGGGCCAGGGCACCACGGCGGCAAGTTGCGGCAGGTCCGGTTGCATGGTTTTCCCCTTGGCATTTATGTGGACGTTATCGGCTTGCGCTGAAGCAGCGTATCGGATATTTGGTACTCTCAATAGGTCCAAATCGTTTTTTGTTTCTGGTGCCACTTTGAAAGAACTGCTTCTGTCCGAGTGCCTGTTGCAGCGATTGGAACGCCGCACGGCCACGCCGCTGTCGCGGCAGATCTATGACATCCTGCGCGGCTTGATCCTGGATGGCGACGTTCCCGCCGGCACCAAGTTGCCGGCCACCCGGACGCTGGCCGCCGATACAGGGTTATCCCGCAATACCGTGCTGCATGCCTACGATCAGTTGTCGGCCGAGGGGTATCTGGTGTCGGTGTTCGGCAGCGGCACGTTTGTCTCGGATACCGTGCCGGCCGTGGCGCAGCCGGCGGCGGCCGGCCTGCCCGCCGGGGCCGCCTTGCCCGCGCAGTTCGCCCTGTCGGGGCGGGGCACGCATCTGGTGCACGAGGCCTCGGCCTCGGACGGGCAGTGGGGCGCGTTCGTCCCCGGCGTGCCCGACGTCTCGCTGTTTCCGCGCGCGGTGTGGGCGCGCCTGCAGGGCCGGCGCTGGCGGCAGTCGCAGCCCGAACTGCTGACGTATGCGCATGGCGCCGGCTACCTGCCGCTGCGGCGCGCGCTGGCCGAGCACCTGCGCCTGTCGCGCTCGGTGAAGTGCGAGGCCGACCAGATCGTGCTGACCAGCGGTATCCACCAGTCGGTCAGCCTGCTGGCGCGGTTGCTGGGCGACCACGGCCAGACGGCCTGGATGGAAGACCCCGGCTACTGGGGCGCGCGTTCGACCCTGGCGGCCTGCGGCATTACGCCGGTGCCGGTCGCGGTCGACGACGAGGGCATGGCGCCCAGCGCCCAGCAACTGAGCGAGCCGCCGCGCTTCATTTTCGTGACCCCTTCGCACCAGTATCCCCTGGGCATGGTCATGAGCCTGGCGCGGCGCCGCATGCTGCTCGAGTACGCGCACAGTCGCGGGGCCTGGATCATCGAAGACGACTACGACAGCGAATTCCGCTTCGACGGCCGGCCGATCGCATCGCTGCAAGGGCTGGACCAGCACGACCGGGTCCTGTACCTGGGCACGTTCTCGAAGACGCTGTTCCCCGGTTTCCGGCTGGGCTATATGGTGCTGCCCAAGCCGCTTGCCAGCCACATGGCCACGGGCTTGGCGGAGCTGTACCGCGAGGGGCGGCTGATGGACCAGGCGGTGCTGGCCGATTTCATCGAGGGTGGCCACTACGCCAGCCATATCCGCCGCATGAAACAGCGCTACGCGGCGCGGCAGGCCCTGCTGCGCGAGGCCATTACCGCGCGCTTCGGGGCCCATTGGCCGATTTCCACTCACGAGGCGGGCCTGCACCTGGTGATGCACCTGCCCGACGGCACCGACGACCTGGGCATTTCGATCGCGGCGCGCACCCTGGACCTGCATGCGCGGCCGTTGTCCCGCTACTATGCCAGCGAGCACAGCGCCCGGCCGGGTATGCTGTTGGGGTACGCTTGCGTGCCCGAGGCCGAGATCCGCCCCTCGTTCGACCGGCTGGTGCAGGTGATCACCCCGGCGCTGGAACACGTGCGGCGCTCGCAGCGCCGGCCGGCGGACGGCGATAAACTGAGCGCCGGGGCGTGCAGTAGCGCTTGAATAAAATCACTGCCTTGCGCCGGCCGCGCCGGATCAAGGTTGAACCTCAATTGGAGAACATCGGTGGCAGGAACCCAACACAAGATCGCAGTCATTCCCGGCGACGGCATCGGCAAGGAAGTCGTGCCGGAAGGGCTGCGCGTGCTCGACGCCGCGGCCACGCGCTTCGGCATCGATTTCCAGTGGGACCATTTCGACTGGAGCTGCGATTACTACGCCAAGCACGGCAAAATGATGCCCGACGATTGGGCCGCCCAGATCGGCGGCCATGAGGCGATATTTTTCGGCGCCATCGGCTGGCCCGCCACGGTGCCCGACCACGAGGCGCTGTGGGGGTCGCTGTTCCGCTTTCGCCGCGATTTCGACCAGTACATCAATCTGCGGCCGGTGCGGCTGATGCCGGGCGTGCCTTCGCCGCTGGCCGACCGCAAGCCGGGCGATATCGATTTCTTCATCGTCCGCGAGAACACCGAGGGCGAGTATTCCAATAGCGGCGGCCGGCTGTTCGCGGGCACCGAGCGCGAAGTGGTCATCCAGGAAAGCGTGTTCACCCGCATCGGCGCCGACCGGGTGCTGAAGTTCGCGTTCGAGCTGGCGCAAAAGCGCGGCAAGCACCTGACCGCGGCCACCAAGTCCAACGGCATTTCGATTTCCATGCCCTGGTGGGACGAGCGGGTGGCCGACATGGCCAGCCAGTATCCGGACGTGCGCTGGGACAAATATCACATCGACATTCTGTGCGCGCACTTCGTGCAGCATCCCGATTGGTTCGACGTGGTGGTGGCTTCGAACCTGTTCGGCGACATCCTGTCGGACCTGGGGCCGGCATGCACCGGCACGATCGGCATCGCGCCGTCGGCCAACCTGAATCCCGAGCGCAAGTTCCCTTCGCTGTTCGAGCCGGTGCACGGTTCGGCGCCCGACATCTACGGCAAGGGCATCGCCAACCCGATCGGGCAAATCTGGAGCGGCGCGCTGATGCTCGATTTCCTGGGCTACCCGCAGGCTTCGCAGGCCGTCGTCGGCGCCATCGAGACGGTGCTGGCCGAGGGCCCGCGCACCCGTGACATGAAGGGCACGGCGTCCACGCAAGACGTGGGCAAGGCCATCGCCGAACTGGTGGCGAAGGGCTGATCGACGGCGATCGGTAGGGGCAGGTCGAGGTAGGGCAGGTGTCAGGCTCCGCAGGTGCCTGACACCATGGTGTGCCGAGACTGTCTCAGTCGTAGGGTGTCAGGCACCTGCGGAGCCTGACACCTGGCACGGCCTGGCGCGTCCCGCGGGCTCAGTGCGCGCCGGCGGCGGCTTCCGCCGCGCCGCCGCCCGCCGCGGTTTTGTCGCGGCCGTGGGCGAACCACACCAGCCCGGTCAGCAAGATGAAGATGACCCCCGACGCATAGAACACGTCCAGCGCCGACATGGTGAAGGCCTGCGTGTTGATCATGCCGTTCAGGCGCGTGATGGCTTCCTGGTGCGACAGCCCCAGGCTGTTTTGCAGCGTGGCCACGGCCTGGTCGAAGGGGGCATGGCCGGGCGAGGCGACTTCGGTCAGGCGGGCGTGGTGCTGGGCGGCCCGGTTGTCCCATAGGGTCGTGGCGATCGAGGTGCCGAACGCGCCGGCGGTCAGGCGGGCGAAGTTCGACAGGCCGGATGCCGCCGGGATGCGCGAGGATTCCAGCCCCGACAGCGTGATCGAGGTCAGCGGCACGAAGAACGCCGCCATGGCCGCGCCCTGGATGATGGTGGGAATCATCAGCGTGCGGATGTCGACCTGCGGGTTGAAGTCGGCCCGCATGAAACACACCAGCGCGAAGATCAGGAACGCGCCCGTCACCAGGATACGCGCGTCTTGCGTGGCCAGCGCCTTGCCGACGATGGGCGTCAGCAGGATGGCCAGCAGCCCCACCGGCGCGGTCACCAGGCCGGCGTAGGTGGCCGTGTAGCCCATGTTGCTTTGCAGCCAGAGCGGCAGCAGCACGACGTTGCCGAAGAACACCCCGTAGGCTACCGCGAGCGTCAGCGCGCCCACCGTGAAGTTGCGTTCTTTGAACAGGCGCAGGTCGACCACCGGGTGGGCATCGGTGAGTTCCCAGATCAGGAAGAACACGAACGCCACGAATGCCACCAGGGCCAGTACCAGGATGACCGGGCTGGCGAACCAGTCGAGCTCTTTGCCCTTGTCGAGCATGATCTGCAGCGAGCCCACCCACACCACCAGCAGGGCCAGGCCCACTTTGTCGATAGGCAGCTTGCGGGTGGCCGACTCGCGATCGCGATAAACGCGCCAGCTGATCCATGCCGCCAGCAGCCCCACCGGCACGTTGATGTAGAAAATCCACGGCCAGCTGTAGTTGTCGGAGATCCAGCCCCCCAGCAATGGCCCCGCCACCGGGGCCACCAGGGTCGTCATGGACCACACGGCCAGCGCCATGCCCGCTTTCGATTTGGGAAAGCTGGCCAGCATCAGGGCCTGCGACAAGGGAATCATCGGGCCGGCCACGGCGCCCTGCAGCACGCGGAAGGCCAGCAATGCTTCGAGCGACGGCGAAAATCCGCACAGCCATGAGGCCAGCACGAACAGCAGCGTCGAGGTCAGGAACAGGCGCACCTGGCCGAAGCGCTGCGTCAGCCATCCCGTCAGGGGTACCGTGATGGCATTGGCCACCGCGAACGAGGTGATGACCCAGGTGCCCTGGCTGGTGCTGACGCCCAGGTCGCCCGAGATCGTGGGCAGCGACACGTTGGCGATGGAGGTGTCCAGCACGTTCATGAACACCGCGGTCGATAGCGCGATCGAGCCGATGATGCGGGTGGCGCCCTCGAGGGGCGGCGGCGCGCCGCCCGCCGAAGTGGGACGGGACGGGTTGCTCATGATGCCAGGTTGGCCTGGATGATTTTGGCGATCAGGGCGTCGGCCTCGGCCTGGGGATCGGCGAAGGCCTGGGTGGACCACGCCGGTTCGCTGCGCTGCGGCAGGGGGGCGAGCTGGTCGCCGTCCTTGCTGACATCGACCTCGACATTCATCGACAGCCCGACCCGCAGGGGATGCGCCTCGAGTTCTTGCGGATCGAGTTCGATGCGCACGGGCACGCGCTGCACCACTTTGATCCAGTTGCCGGTGGCGTTCTGCGCCGGCAGCAGGGCGAACGCGCTGCCGGTGCCGGCGTCCAGGCCCACCACGGTACCGTGGTAGGTGATCGAATCGCCGTACATGTCGGAAACCAGGGTGGCGGACTGACCGGGGTGCATGCGGCGCAACTGGCCTTCCTTGAAGTTGGCCTCGACCCACACCTGATTCAGCGGCACCACGTTCATCAGCGTGGCGCCGGGCGCGACGCGCTGGCCGACCTGCACGCTGCGGCGCGCGATCAGTCCGTCGACCGGGGCGGGCAGCACGGTGCGCGAGCGGGCCAGCCAGGCATCGCGCAGCTTGGCGGCGGCCTGGCGCACGTCGGGGTGATCGGCGACAGTGGTGCCGTCGGTCAGGGCCTGGTTGCTGACCAGCCGGGCTTGCGCGGCGGCCAGCGCCGCCTTGGCCTGGGCCAGGCCCGATTGGGCGGATTTCAGCGCGGTCTGGGCGTGCAGCAATTCTTCGCCGCTGACGCCGCCGGACTTGGCCAGCGCCTGGCGGCGCTGCAGGTCGGTCTGGGCGCGGCTCAGGTCGGCCTGGGCGCGCGCGATATCGGCCTGCCGCACTTCTACGTCGGCGGCCAGCGTATCGTTCTGCGCGTACAGCGTGCGCACCTGCCGCACGGTCTGCGCCAATTGCGCTTCGGCCTGCTGCAGCGCCACGTCGGCATCGGCCGGATCCAGCCGCACCAGCGGCTGGCCGGCGCGCACGTGTTCGGTGTCGCCGGCCTCGATGGCGATGACCGTGCCGGGCACTTGGGGCGTGATCTGCACCAGGTTGCCGTGCACGTAGGCGTCGTCGGTGCTTTCCACGCGGGAACCGAACAAGGCCCACCAGATGGCATACAGGATAGCCAGCAGGATGAACGCGCCCGCGGCGATCAACAGCAGGCGTTTGCGGGCGGGGTGGCTTACGGGAGTTGCGGTCATGACGTCGGGATCCGGGTCGGTCAATGTGAGGAAGACGAGGCGAGGCCATCGGCCGGCGGCGTGTAGCCGCCGCCCAGCGCATAGGCCAGGTCGGCATCGAGTTGATAGGCGCGGAAGCGCAGGTCGGTGTCCAGGCGCGCCTGGGCCAGCACGCCGGTCTGGGCCACCAGCACGGTCAGGTAGTTGCCCATGCCGGCGCGGTAACGCTGCACCGCCAGCTCATAGGCGGCGTCGATCGCCGCGTGGGCCTGGTGTTGCTGCGTGGTTTCGCGATCCAGCAGCCGCAGCGCGTCCAGCGCGTCGGCCACCTGGCGCACTGCGTCGAGCACGCTCTGGTTGTAGTCGGATACCGCCAGGTCGGCGTCGGCGCGGCGTCCGGCCAGATTGGCATTGAGCGCGCCGCCATGGAAGATGGGCAGTGTGATGGCCGGCCCGATGCCCAGCGTGCGGCTGCCGGCGTCGAGCAGGTTGCCGGTGCCGATGGCCTGGTAGCCTGCGAAGCCCACCAGATTGATGTTGGGGTAGAACTCGGCGCGCGCCGCGTCGATGTGGTGGCGGGCGGCTTCCGCGCGCCAGCGCGCGGCGGTGATGTCGGCGCGATGGCCAAGCAGATCCAGCGGCACGCTGTCGGGCACCACGCCGGCGGGGGCGGCCAGCTTGACCGGCTGCAGCGACTGGCCGCGGGCCGGGCCGGCGCCGGCCAGCGCGGCGACCTGGTTGCGCAGTTGCAGGATGCGCGTTTCGGTCTGGGTCAGTTCCACCTTGGCGGTCGCCAGCGACGACTCCGCCTGCTTGACTTCGACCTGCGTGTCCAGCCCGGCATGCTGGCGGCTTTGCGTCAGTTTGAGCACGTCGGCGCGCTGCGCGCCGACGCGTTGCAGAACATCGTGCTGGGCAAAGGCGTTTTGCAGGTTCAGATAGCTGCGCACCATCGCGCGGGCCAGCAGGTTGCGCGCGGCCTGGGCTTCGGCCTCGGCCGCGGCCTGCTGCGAGACAGCGGCATCGAGGCGTGCGCGGTTCTTGCCCCAGAAGTCCAGCTCGTAGCTGAAGTCGAGCGCCAGCCGGTTGTCTGAACTGACGCCGCCGGCCAGCGGCGGCTGGTAGATGTAGTTTTCGGACAGGTGCTGGCGGGTCAGGTTGTAATTGGCGTCGACACTGGGAAACAGCGGCGCGCGCGCGCCGCGCACCGCGGCATTGGCTTGCGCCAGCCGCGCCTGCGCCGCCGTCATCGACGGGTTGTTGGCCAGCGCTTCGGCCACCAGGGCATCGAGCTGGGGGTCGCCATAGCGGCGCCACCATTGCGTGTCGGGCCACGTGACCGTGGTGCCTTGCAGCCCCAGCCGGGCGGCGTCGAGCTGCGCCACGGGCTCGGTAGGCGGCGCCATCCAGGCGCAGCCGCCCAGGGCCAACAGCAGAGCCATGGAAATGAGGGGTTTCATCCTGACGTTTTGCTGAAAATTATTGATCAAACTGTATCTGCCTAGGCAATTAGCGGAGGAAAATAGCGGCATCGCGGGGCAATCCGTTTCGGAGCCGCCCGGGGGCGGCACGGCCGTTCAGGGTTCGGGCGAGCCCGGGCCCGAGCCATTGGCCAGCATGCGGCCCAGCAGGTGCTGGAGCTGGGCAAGTTCGTCGGTGGAGAATCCGCGCAGATGATGATTGAGCACCCGCGCGATGTTGGCGGGAATGGCCTTGGCCTTGTCCTGCCCGGATTCGGTGAGCTCGATCTTCACGACCCGCCGGTCTTCCTGGCTGCGCGTGCGGCGCAGCAGGCCTTTGGCTTCGAGGCGGTCTAGCGTGCGGGTCATGGCGCCGGTATCGACGCCGTGCAGGCGCGCCAGTTCGGCCGGCGTGTCGGCGCTGCCGCGCGCCACCATGGCGATGGGCCGCCATTGCATGGCGGTCAGGCCGAGCGGCGCCATTTCGAGGTCGAGCATGCGGTTGAGCGAGTTGTATACCAGCTTGATCATGAAGCCGATGTTGTCGTCGGTACAGCGCGCGGTGCCACGGTAATGGACCGGCTTGTCGGACGAGGCGGGTGAGCGGGGCGGATTCATGGGGCGTATTTTATTGCCTAGTCAGATATTGTCAAGGCATGTTGCCGTACCCCGGCGGGGCTAGTGCGAGGCCTTGCGCAAGCCGGACCACACGATGGCCGTGACGATCAGGGCGGCGCCCGCCACCATGCGCAAGGTGGGCTGCTGGGCGAACAGCAGCCAGGCGAAGGCGATGGCATAGACGGGTTCCAGCGCGATGACCAGCCCGGCGCTGCGGGCATTGAGACGGGTGAGGCTGGAGACGAACAGATAATGCGACAAGCCGGTGCAGAACACGCCCAGCAATGCCAGCCACAGCCAGTCGAGCGCGGGCAGGGCGGGCAACTGGCTGGCCGCGAAAGGCAGCATGGCCAGCACCACCACGATGTTCTGCCAGCAGGCGACCTGCATGGGATCCAGCCCGGCCGCCGAGCGCCGGTTGGTGAGCGCCAGCAGGGCAAATGACAGGCCCGACAGAATGCCCCAGGCCAGGCCGATGGTGCCCTGGTCGGCGAAATCGAACGATGGCGTCACCAGCACCAGGCCGGCCGTGACCAGCCCCAGCAGCGACCATTCGGCCGCCCGCACCCGTTCGCGGAACAGCACGCCTTCGAGCAGGGTGATGAAGGCGGGGAAACTGGCGAAGCCCAGCGTGGCGATGGCAATGCCGCCGGTCTTGACCGATATGAAGAACGTGACCCAGTGCGCGGCCAGCAGGCAGCCGGCCACGATCAGGATGAACAGCTGCGCCGGCGAGAGGGCGCTGAAGAGCGGCCGGCGCTGCATGCGGGCAAAGCCCGCGAGCGACAATACCGCGAAGGCCGCCCGCCCCAGCGTGATGACCGCGGCGCCGGCCTGGATCAGTTCGCCGAATACGCCGGTCAGGCCGAACAGCACGGCGGCAAAGTGGATGTAGACGAGGGCGCGTTGGCGAGTCATGCGAAAGGCGGGGGCGGCGGCGCGCGGGCGGGCGCCGGAAAATATAAAATCATCGCATGAATCGCCCAGCCAGGTCTTGGACATTGCCGCTCGTTTCCTCCCGTTCCCTCGGTTTCTTCCTGGCGACACTGGGCGCCGTGCTGTTCGCGGGCAAGGCCATCGTCGTGAAAATCACTTATCGGTATGGCATCGATGCCGTCACCCTGATCGCGTTCCGCATGCTGTTCGCCATGCCGTTTTTTGCCGCCGTGGCCTGGCGCGAGTCGCGCCGCGCCGCGCGCGGCGAGCTGCCGGTACTGACGCGCCACGAACGCGTGCAATTGTGCCTGCTGGGTTTGCTGGGGTATTACTTTTCCAGTTTCCTCGACTTCATCGGCCTGCGCTACGTGACGGCCAGCCTCGAGCGTCTCATCCTGTTCCTGTCGCCCACGCTGGTGGTGCTGCTGTCGGCCTGGTGGCTGAAGCGCCCGGTATCGCCGCGCCAGTGGGTGGCCATGGCCGCCTCTTACCTGGGCGTGATCCTGGTCTTCGCGCAAGATCTCAGGGCCGGCGCGGGTTCCCACGTGGCGCTCGGGGCTTTGTTCATTTTCGGCTCGGCGCTCAGCTATGCTGTGTACCTGATTTATTCGGGCGAACTGGTCAAGCGGGTGGGGGCGACGCGCCTGGTGGCGTATGCCATGCTGGTGTCCTGCCTGGCCTGCCTGATCCAGTTCTTCCTGGTGCATCCGCCGTCGATGCTGGTGCAGCCCGCCGGCGTCTACGGCTATTCGTTGATCCATGCCACGCTCAATACCGTGCTGCCTGTGTTCATGCTGATGTGGGCCGTGGCCCTGATCGGCGCGCCCACGGCGTCGCTGCTGGGCATGGTCGGGCCGGTATCGGTGCTGTTCCTGGCGGCGTGGCTGCTCGACGAGCCCATTACCGCCTGGCAGCTGGCGGGCACGGCGCTGGTCCTGTTCGGCGTATTCGTGCTGATGGGGCGGGGCCGCGCCAGCGGGTGAAACGGGCGCAAGAACAAGTCGCGGCACGGGGCCGCATGGCAGTCTGGGAATTCAACACGCAAAGGAGGCCGGCATGGCCAGCAATCTCGTCAAGGCAGTCCGCATCGAACAACACGGTGGTCCTGAAGTCCTGAAACTGGTCGACGTCGAAGTCCCGCCGCCGGCCGCCAATGAGATCACCATCCGCCAGCACGTGGCGGGCCTCAATTTCATCGACATTTACTACCGCACCGGCCTGTATCCGCATCCGCTGCCGCACGGCCTGGGCTTCGAGGCGGCGGGGGTGGTCGAGGCGGTGGGGGCCGACGTGACGCACCTGAAAAAGGGCGACCGCGTGGCCTATGGGCAAAGCCCCATCGGCGCCTATGCGCAGGCGCGCAACGTGCCGGCCGCGCAGGTCGTCAAGCTGCCCAAGGGCGTGGCGTTCGACGAGGCCGCCGCGCTGATGCTGAAGGGCCTGACCGTGCAGTATCTGTTTCGCCAGACCTATCGCTTGCAGGGCCACGAAACCATCCTGTTCCATGCGGCCGCGGGTGGCGTGGGCCTGATCGCCTGCCAGTGGGCCAAGGCGCTGGGCGTGAAGTTGATCGGCACGGTGTCCAGCCCCGAAAAGGCCGAACTGGCGCGCGCCAATGGCGCCTGGCAGACCATCGACTACTCGCGAGAAAACGTGGCCGAGCGCGTGCGCGAACTGACCGGCGGCAAGAAGGTGCCGGTGGTATATGACGGCGTGGGCAAAGATACCTGGGAAGTCTCGCTCGACTGCATCGAGCCGCGCGGGCTGATGGTGAGCTTCGGCAACGCCTCGGGGCCGGTGTCGGGCGTGAACCTGGCCACGCTGAACCAGAAGGGCTGCCTGTACGTGACGCGTCCGTCGCTGGGGCTGCACGTGAACACGCCCGAAAAGCTGAACGCCGCCGCGGCCGAAATGTTCGACCTGGTCTTGAAAAAGAAGATCAAGGTGCGCATCGACCAGCGCTACAGCCTGGCCGACGCCGGCAAGGCTCAGACGGCGCTGGCCGCCCGCAAGACGACCGGGGCGACGGTACTGACCCTGGATTGACCGGGACAGCGGCGCCCGGGCATTGCCAGGGCGCCGCTCACCAGGTGTCTCAGGTAGGTGTCTGACTCCCGCAGGGTGTCAGGCACCGAAGTGTGCACCAGCCATTCCGATCCAGCGGTGTCTGACACCCTGCGGGAGTCAGACACCTGGCGATGTCGCCTCAGGCCACGCGCATCTGCTGCAGGGCGGCGATGCGGGCCTGGATGGGCGGGTGCGAAGCGAAGATGGCGCCCAGTCCGCCTTTGCCGGCAATGCCGGAGGCTTCGAACGACTTGGGCAATTCGCCGGGCTCCAGGCCGCCCAGGCGGGCCAGGGCGCGCATCATGGGTTCGCGCGATCCCATCAGCTGGGCCGAGCCCGCGTCGGCGCGGTATTCGCGCTGGCGCGAGAACCAGGCCACGATGATCGACGCCAGCATGCCGAAGATGATTTCACAGACGATGACGGTCACGAAGTAGCCGATTCCGACGCCGCGTTCGTTGCGGAATACGGTACGGTCGATGAAATACCCGACCACGCGGGCCAGGAATATCACGAAGGTGTTGACCACGCCCTGGATGAGCGTAAGCGTGACCATGTCGCCGTTGGCGACGTGGGCCACTTCGTGGCCGAGCACGGCGGCCACTTCTTCTTCGGTCATGCTGTCGAGCAGCCCGGTGGACACGGCCACCAGCGAGTCGTTCTTGAATGCGCCGGTGGCGAAGGCGTTGGGCGGGCCTTCGTAGATGGCCACTTCGGGGTGGCCGATGCCGGCGCGATCGGCCAACTGGTGCACCGTGTCGATCAGCCAGGCTTGCCGCGAATCTTGCGGGGCGGCGGGGTCGATGACCTGGGCGCCGGTGCTCCATTTGGCCATGGGCTTGCTGATCAGCAGCGAGATGAAAGAGCCCGTGAAACCGATGACCACCGACAGGATCAGCAGCCCTTGGAAATTGATGCCTTGCGCCGTAATGATGCGGTCGACGCCCAGGATGCGCAGCGTGGCCGACAGCACGATCATGACGGCCAGGTTGGTGATGACGAACAGAAAAATACGTTTCATGCTTGTTGTGGTCCTCTGCGAGCAATAAGCGCCTGTTTGACCAGGGCAGGGTAGGACGGTTCCCGCGCGGGGAGCAGTAGGCTTTCCGGACCCGGAGTATAGTATCGCTTTCCCTTATTTCCCTTCTTTTTTTCGTCATCTGGCCCCCCATGCAGGCTCTTTGGATGTTGGTGGCGTCGGCCATGTTCGCCATGATGGGGTCGTTCGTGAAGCTTGCCACCGAGCACGGCGCTTCGCTACCCCAGATCGTGCTGTTTCGCGGCTTTCCCTCCGTTATTTTGTTGCTGTTGTGGGCGCGCGCCGGCCGGCAGTCTATCGTTCCCACCAGCTGGCGGCTGCATCTGTGGCGCAATGTCGCCGGGGTCACGTCCATGTGGCTGGGCTTTTTCGCCATTTCGCGCCTGCCCCTGGCCACGGCCACCAGCCTGAACTACACCGCGCCGCTGTTCATCGCCTGCTGGATGCTGGGCTGGGGCGGCTCGCAGCGCGACCCGGTGCGCATTGCCGCCGTGGCCCTGGGGTTTCTGGGGGTGATTTCGGTATTGCGGCCCAGCATCAACCACGACCAATGGCTGGCCGCGCTGCTGGGGCTGGGCGCCGGCGCCATGTCGGCGGTGGCCATGATGCAGATCCGCCAGCTGGGCCGCATCGGCGAGCCCGAATGGCGCACGGTGCTGTTCTTTTCGCTGGGCGTCTGCCTGAGCAGCACGGCGGGGCTGGCCATCGACGGCTGGGGTTATGCCGATACGCTGGGTTATGCCGCTTTGGTGGGCGTAGGCGTGGCCGGCCTGATCGGGCAATTGGCCATGACGCGCGCGTTCGGCGTGGGTTCGGCGCTGTTGACGGCCGCGCTGCAATATTCCACGATCATCTTCGCCGCCTTGCTGGGCATGGGGTTCTGGGGCGACCGGCCCGATACCCTGGCCTGGATGGGCATGGGTTTGATCATCGCGGCGGGCCTGCTGTCGGTATGGCGCACCATGCGCATGCCGCCCGAAACCTGAGCCGCCTCCAAGGAGCTTGCATGACCATGACGCTGATTTCCGCCGCCGACCTGGCCGGCCGCCTGCAATCGTCCGACGTGCGCATTTTCGACGTGCGCCACGACCTGGCCGACCATGCGGCCGGCCGGCGCGCCTACGAGCAGGGCCATATCCCGGGCGCCCGCTACCTGGACCACGAAACCGAGCTGGCCGCGCCGCGCACCGGGCGCAACGGCCGCCACCCCTTGCCCGCGCGGGCCGACCTGGCGGCGCTGATGGCGGCGCACGGCGTGCGGCCCGGCACCCTGGTGATCGCCTACGACGCCAGCGGCGGCATGTACGCCGCGCACCTGTGGTGGATGCTGCGCTGGCTGGGCCACGAGCGCGTGGCCGTGCTCGACGGCGGCTGGCAGGCCTGGACGGCCGCCGGGCTCCCCGTCGATACCGCCCCGGCGGGGGCGGACGAAGCCGCCGAGGCCGCCCCGGGCGGCCCGGCGCTGGTTGAAACGGTCGATGCCCAGGCGGTGCTGGCCAATCTGTCGCAGCCGGCTTTCACCGTGCTGGACGCGCGGGCGGCCAACCGCTACCGCGGCGAGGTCGAACCCATGGACCCGGTGGCGGGGCATATTCCCGGCGCCTTGAACCGGCCCAATGGCGAGAATCTGCAGGCCGATGGGCGTTTCAAGCAGCCCGAACAACTGCGCGCGGAATTTACCAGCCTGCTGGGCGAGCGCGACCCGCATACGGTCGTGCATCAATGCGGCTCGGGCATCACGGCCTGCCACAACCTGCTTGCCATGGAAATCGCCGGCCTGTCCGGCTCGCGCCTGTACCCGGGCTCATGGAGCGAGTGGTGCAGCGATCCGGCCCGGCCGGTGGCGCGCGGCGCCTGAGGTCTTACCAGACCGTGGCGGGCTGCCGGTGGCCGACCACGGCCTGTTCGGCGATGTGCAGGTAGTGGTCCAGCGATTCGGTCGCCAGGCGGGGCACCTTGGCCAGGTCGTCCCAGCGGCGCAGGCGGATCGCGTCCGGCGCGCCGGGCAGGCTGGCGAAATCGACCGCCTGCCCGGCGTCGAAGCTGCCCCCCTGCAGGGCCAGGCTGCGGCGTGAGTCGGCCGACAGCCGGGCGCCATATCCCGGCTCGACGAAGCACAGGTAGCGCTTGGCTTCGACGTGCAGCCGGATCGGTTCCAGCACGCTCGCATCAAACAGGCCGCGCAGAAAGGGCAGCACGAAATACTGGTGCTTGTCGTCCAGTCCGTCCAGCGAAGGCGTGCCGGGGCGGTCGACGATCAGGTGGCCCAGATCGTGCAGCAGGCTGGCGGTGATCAGGTGCGGCGATGCGCCCGCCTGTTCGGCCAGGGCGGCCGTCTGCAACGCATGTTGCAGCTGGGTGACGGGTTCGCCGTCATAGTAGCGGTGTCCGCGCTCGAGGAACACCTGCTCGATGTCTTGCAGGGTAAAAGCCATGATGGGCCCCTAGGATGATCCCGGTGCGGCCCCGCGTCGATGCGCTGCCCGCGGGGCAGGATGGCCAGTAGACCGCAGGCAGTTGACGGTTTGATGACGGTGGCGGCCGTCGGGGGGCAAGACAGGTGTCTGACTCCCGCAGGGTGTCAGGCACCGAAGGCTCGGATGGGCTCGTTCAACGGTGTCAGGCACCTGCGGAGCCTGACACCTGTCAGCGCAAGCGCTTCGGGGGCGGGCCCTATTCTTCCATGATGCGGCGATACCATTCGTGGAAGTGCTGCATGCCGTCTTCCATGGGCGACTGGTACGGGCCGGCTTCGTTCACGCCGCGCAGCATCAGGGCCTTGCGGCCCGCATCCATGCGTTCGGCGATCTCGTCGTCTTCGATGGCGGTTTCCATGTAGGCGGCGCGCTGCGCCTCGACGAACTCGCGCTCGAAGGCGACGATTTCTTCGGGGTAGTAGAACTCGACCACGTTGACCGTTTCTTGCGGGCTCTTGGGGTACAGCGTGGACAGCACCAGCACGTGCGGGTAAAGCTCGATCATGTGGGTGGGGAAGTACGTGACCCACACGGCGCCGAAGTCGGGCGCGTCGCCGCTACGGTAATCGAGCACGCGGTCGTGCCATTGCTTGTAGACCTCGGAACCCGGCTGCGCCAGCGCCTTGTGCACGCCCACCCGCTGCAGGCTGTACCAGTCGGCGAATTCCCAGCTCAGGTCGTCGCAGGTGACGAAGCGGCCCAGGCCCGGATGGAAGGGGCCGACGTGGTAGTCCTCGAGGTAGACCTCGATGAAGGTCTTCCAGTTGTAGTTGCACTGGTGCACTTCGACGTGATCGAGCACGTAATCGCCGAAGTCGAACTCGGGGCGCGCGAACAGCGGCGCCAGGTCGGACCGCGGGTCGCGCGGGCCTTCGAACAGCAGGCCGTGGCAATCGCGCAGGCGAAAGCGCTGCAGATTCATGCAGGGGGTGGACTCGAACTGCGGGGCGCCCAGCAGTTCGCCGCGGTTGTTGTACGTCCAGCGATGCAGGGGGCATACGATGTTGCCCCCCGTTTCTTTCAGATTGCCGTGCCCCGGCGCGGAACCGGTGACGTTGCCCGCCTGGCCGCCCAGCATCAGGGCCTGGCGGTGGCGGCAGACGTTCGAGACCAGTTCGACGCCTTGGGCATTGCGAACCAGGACGCGCCCGCCGGCTTCTTGGGGCAAGGTGCGCCAGTCGCCAATTTCGGGAACCAGCTTCTGGTGGCCGACGTACAGCGAAGATTGCTTGAAGATGAGTTCTTGCTCGCGCTTGAAGCGGGCTTCGTCAAAATATGCGCTGACGGGAAGCTGGGTGCGAGCCGGCACGACATGCGCCATCCGACCAATGTCGGTCATGATTCCCTCCGCTCGGATAAAAAAGCCAGGACGGCAGAGTTTCCGTTCTGGCGCGAAGAAAAATCGGGCTGGCCGATCAAACCGTGGATTGTACCCTATCCGCCACGGCGAGGCACCCCGGCAAAGCGTGCCCCGCGCGGCCAGCACCGCCGCGTTCTATACCAGGCGCCGCGTCACCGGGTGGCGGCGCAGCAGCCAGCTGGCGGCGGCCGACAGGCCGAACACCGCGGCCGCCAGCAGCGGCACGTTCCAGGCCGCGCCCGGGCCGGTGGGGGCGCCGGCGCGATCGGCCAGGTCGAGAAAGAGCGGATGGATCAGGTATACCCCGAAAGTCAGCGGCGCCAGTGTCGATAGCGGCGGCACGCGCGGCGTATTCATGATCCATTGGAATGCCGCCAGCGACATGAACGGCACCGTGATGCTGAAGTAATCGTAGAAGTACAGATTGAGCCTGCCGGCTTCGGACAGGGTGGAAACCCCCCAGGCGGTGGCCAGTACGCTCAGCGCCAGCACCAGGGCGGGGCGCGGCACGCGCAGTTCGCCGTCGTAGATCATGCGGCCGGCCACGAAGTAGCCCAGATACGGCAGGAACCACGTCAGGAAGAAGCCCTGGCCCGCTCCCAGCGCCTGGCGGTACAGCGCATCCAGGATGGCGATGCCCAAGATGCCCACCACCCACAGGCGCCGCGCCGCGGGCTGGCTGCGCTGGTACAGGGCCCGGACCAGCGGCGCGAACAGATACAGGCCCACGATCATGTACAGGTACCACAGGTGGTAATAGGGCGCGCCTTCGGCGACCTTGCGCGGCCAGAACGAAAAGTCGATGCGCCCGTCGTCCCACCAGTCGAGCAGGCTGCGCCAGCACAGGTAGAAAAGCGTCCAGAACACCAGCGGCGCGCAGATGCGCGTGGCGCGCCGCAAATAGAAGCGCCGCGCATCCTGCGGCCGGTCGCCGTCGAGCAGCAGGGCGCCGCTGACCATGACGAATACCGGCACGCACCAGCGCACGGCCGAGTCGTACAGGTTGGCCGCCAGCCAGTCGCTGCTGCCATAGGCGCCCGCATCCGATACGGCTTGGGCGGCGCTGTGCAGCAGCACGACCGCCAGCGCGGCCATCCAGCGGGCGGCGTCCAGTCGGTCGAGGCGGTCGGGGCAATGGGGCATGGGCGGATATCGGTAAAGGTGGGTAGTCTCTTTGAACGCCGGTACGGCATCAGGGTCAACCCTAGCTTAGCCCCGCCGCGCCCGGGCCATGTTTCGAACCGTTAAACCCGGCTTGCAAACGCAAAAATGCCCCGCTGCGCACACGGCAGAGGGGCATTTTGTTGCAACTGAGGCAGGTTTATTGGCGCGGCAGGCGGGCCTGCTGGACCAGTTTTTCGATGATCGGCTGCTCGTTGCGGATCTGCTCGGTGAGCTCGCGCGCGGTGCCCGAGCGCGGTTCGATGCCCATGGCCAGCATTTTGTCGCGCACCTGCGGATCTTGCAGGGTGGCGGTCAGGGCCTGCTGCAAGGTGGCCAGCACCTCGGGCGGCGTGCCCGGCGGGGCCACGAAGCTGAACCAGGCGGTCAGGTCGAAGGCCGGATAGCCTTGTTCCGCCAGTGTCGGCAGGTCGGGCAGGGTGGGCAGGCGCGTTTTGCTGGTAATGCCGAACACTTTCAGCTTGCCCGCCGCCACTTGCGGCATACCGGTGGCCACCATATCGAAGAACAGGTCGACGTCGCCGTTGATCAGGGCCGGCAGGGCTTGCGTGGCGCCCTTGAAAGGCACATGCAGCAGGTCGATGCCGGCTTCCTGCTTGAATAGCTCGCCGGCCAGATGCGAAGACGTGCCGGGCCCGAAGGTGGCGAACGTCAGGGTGCCGGGATGCTGTTTGGCGTGCGCCACGACGTCGGCGGTACTCGTGAACCCGTGCTTGTCGTTGGACAGCAGGATCAGCGGGCCGATGCCCACCATGCCGACCGGCGCATAGGCATCGGGGTCGTATGGCAGCGACTTATACAGAAAGCGGTTGGTGACCAGCGTGGAGTTGGTGGCCATCAGCAGCGTGTAGCCGTCGGGTTCGGCCCGCGCGACATAGGCCGCGCCGATGGTGGTGCCGGCGCCCGCCTTGTTCTCGACGATCATGGTCTGGCCCAGCGCCTTGCCCATGCGCTCGGCCAGGATGCGGGTCAGCACGTCGGTGGCGCCGCCGGCGGGGAAGGGCGAAATGATGGTGATGGGCCGTTCGGGATAGGCGGCGTGGGCCAGCCCGGCGCAGGCCGACAGGGCCAGGGCGGCGGCGAAGGTGGAAAGGCGTTTGAACATTGTTTCCCCTGAATGTGGACGTGGCGGTCGACTTCTTGTAAATTTCGTAGAATGAAATTTAATTTTGTTGACCGAAATCAACTATAAAAACGAAGCCATCGCGATGCAAGCCCCTTTCGATTCTTCCCGGGCCGCCGCGCCGTCCGTCGAACGCAGCGGCCCGGCGCGGCGCCGGCGCGGCAGCCGCCCAGGCGGCACCGCGCCCGACTTCATCGAGGCCCTGGCGCGCGGGCTCGATGTCCTGCGCTGCTTCGGGCCGGGCGCGGCCACCCTGGGCAACCAGGACCTGGCCGGGCTGACCGGCCTGCCCAAGCCCACCATCAGCCGCATTACTTATACGCTGACCGAATTGGGCTACCTGCGCTACCACGCCGACAGCGGCAAGTATTCGCCCGGCTACGGAGTACTGGCGCTGGGATTCGGCGTGCTGGCCGGACTCGAAGTGCGCGAGCTGGCCAAGGCGTCGATGGCGCAATTGGCGCGGGTGACGGGCGGCGCCGTGGCGCTGGGCGCGTTCGACGGCGACGCGATGGTGTATATCGAGGCCATCCATGGCTCGGCCGAACTGTATTTGCGCCTGCCCGTGGGCTACCGGGCCAGCCTGGACAGCGCCATGGGGCGGGCCTATGTGGCGGCATTGCCCGATATCCCGCGCGCGGCGCTGCTGCAACGCCTGGGTCAGGCCGGGCCGGCGCCCGACGTGGTGGCGCAGGCGCGCGCCGACCTAGCCGCCACCGGCTGCTGTTTCGCGCTGGGAGCGTGGCGCGCCGACATCAATGCCGTGGCGGTGCCGTTCCAGTCGGTCACCGGCGAAGGCATGTTCGTCATGAGCTGCGGCGGGCCGGCGGCATTGCTGCCCGCGGCGGTATTGCGCGAGCGCGTGGCGCCGGCCTTGCGGGATGCCGCCAGGCAGTTGTCGGGCAATCCTTCCTGAGTCCGCGGCGGCGCGCGGGGGGCGGTCGCAGCATCGTACAATTCAGGGATCAAATCATTTATTCCCGCGTACGGAGCCTTGTTTGGCCACTTCCCCGCCCCTCGACCCCTCGCACGACGACCGCCCCTTGCCCCACGATTTCGAAACGGCGCTGGCCGAACTCGAAACGCTGGTCGCCGCCATGGAAGACGGGTCTTTGCCCCTTGAACAATCGCTGGCGGCCTATCGTCGCGGCGTCGAGCTGACGCGCGTCTGCCAAGAGCGGCTGGCGCAGGCCGAGCAGCAGGTCAAGGTGCTCGAAGACGGGCTGTTGCGGCCACTGGACCCGTGCGCGCTCGACGACGAATAACCGGATGAAGCAACAACATCTTGCGTTCGCGGACTGGCTGCAGGGCCGCGCGCAACACATCGAGACGGTGCTGGACGAATGCTTGCCGGCCGCCGACGCGCTGCCCGCGCGGCTGCACGAAGCCATGCGCTATGCCGTGCTGGGCGGGGGCAAGCGCATCCGCGCCGCGCTGGTCTATGCCGCCGGCCAGGCCTGCCCCGTCAATGGCAGCGCCGTGGCCATCCAGGCCTCGATGGACCGCGCCGCGGCGGCCGTCGAACTGATCCACGCCTATTCGCTGATCCACGACGACCTGCCATGCATGGACGACGACACGCTGCGCCGCGGCCGTCCCACGACGCACGTGCAATTCGACGAGGCCACCGCGATGCTGGCCGGCGATGCGCTGCAGCCGCTGGCCTTCGAGCTGCTGGCCGACATGCCCATCGCGCCCGCGCTGGTGGTGCAGGCCACCCAGGCCCTGGCGCGCGCCGCCGGCAGCCTGGGCATGGCGGGCGGGCAGGCAATCGACCTGCATAGCGTCGGCCGCGCCTTGTCGCGCGACGAACTGCAAACCATGCACAGCATGAAAACCGGCGCCATGCTCGAATGCAGCGTCGCGCTGGGCGGCATCGTGTCGGGCGCCAGTTCCAGCACCCGGCAGGCCCTCGACAACTACGCCCAGGCCATGGGCCTGGCGTTCCAGGTGGTCGACGATATCCTCGACGTTACCGCCGATACCGCCAGCCTGGGCAAGACGCCCGGCAAAGACGCAGCTGGCAACAAACCCACTTATGTGTCGCTGCTGGGGCTGGACGACGCCCGCGCGCTGGCCGAAGAACTGCGCGCCGCGGCGCACGCGGCCCTGGCGCCGCTGGGCGATGCCGGTTCGATGCTGGCCCGCCTGGCAGACTACATCGTACTCAGAGACCGCTGATACCAAGCATGACGACAGAATTGCTGGACCGCATCCAAACGCCGGCCGACCTGCGCCGACTCGACCGCCGCGACCTCGACGCCCTGGCCGACGAGCTGCGCGGCTTCGTGCTCGAATCGGTCTCGAAGACAGGCGGCCACTTGTCGTCCAACCTGGGCACGGTCGAACTGACCCTGGCCTTGCACCGGGTATTCGACACGCCGCACGACCGCATCGTATGGGATGTCGGGCACCAATCGTATCCGCACAAGATCCTGACCGGGCGCCGCGCGGGCATGGCGCACCTGCGCCAGGCGGGCGGCATTTCGGGCTTTCCCAAGCGCAGCGAATCCGAATACGACGCCTTCGGCACGGCCCATTCGTCTACCTCGATCTCGGCCGCGCTGGGCATGGCGGTGGCGTCGCGCAATGCCGGCGTGCAGCGCAACCACATCGCGGTGATCGGCGACGGCGCCATGTCGGCCGGCATGGCCTTCGAGGCCATGAACAACGCGGGCGTCACGCCCGACATCAACCTGCTGGTGGTGCTCAACGACAACGACATGTCGATCTCACCGCCGGTGGGGGCGCTGAACCGCTACCTGGCCCGCCTGATGTCCGGGCGCTTCTACGCCGCGGCCAAGAATGTCGGACGCGCCATGCTGCAGCACGTGCCGCCGGTGCTCGAACTGGCGCGCCGCCTCGAAGAACACGCCAAGGGCATGGTCACGCCGGCCACGCTGTTCGAAGAGTTCGGCTTCAACTACGTCGGCCCGATCGACGGCCACGACCTCGACGCGTTGCTGCCCACCCTGCAAAACCTGAAAGCCCTGCAGGGCCTGCAGTTCCTGCACGTGGTGACCCGCAAGGGGCACGGCTACAAGCTGGCCGAGGCCGATCCGGTGCTGTATCACGGGCCGGGCAAATTCGATCCGGCCGTGGGCATCCAGCAAGGCAAGCCGTCGGCCCGCAAAACGTTCACGCAAGTCTTCGGCCAGTGGCTGTGCGACATGGCCGAGCGCGACGCGCGCCTGGTGGGCATTACGCCCGCCATGCGCGAAGGCAGCGGCCTGGTCGAATTCGAACGGCGCTTTCCGCGCCGCTACTTCGACGTGGGCATTGCCGAGCAGCATGCCGTCACCTTCGCCGCGGGCCTGGCCTGCGAGGCGCAGAAGCCGGTGGTGGCCATCTATTCCACCTTTTTGCAGCGCGGCTACGACCAGCTCATCCATGACGTCGCACTGCAAAACCTCGACGTCACGTTCGCGCTGGACCGCGCCGGCCTGGTGGGCGCCGACGGCGCCACGCATGCGGGCAACTACGACATCGCCTACCTGCGCTGCGTGCCCAACATGGTGGTGGCCACGCCCTCCGACGAAAACGAGGCGCGCCTGCTGCTGTCGACCTGTTACGAATACCCGGGGCCGGCCTCGGTGCGCTATCCGCGCGGAGCCGGCTGCGGCGCCGAGGTCTCGCCGGGGCTGGACACCGTGCCGCTGGGCAAGGGCGTCATCCGCCGGCAGGGCCGCGGCATTGCCATTCTGGCGTTCGGCACGCTGCTGCAGCCCGCCCTGCAGGCGGCCGAGGCGCTGGATGCCACCGTGGCCGACATGCGCTTCGTCAAGCCCATCGACCACGAACTGATACTCGAGCTGGCCGCGGGCCATGACGCCCTGGTCACCGTCGAAGAGGCCGCCATCATGGGCGGCGCGGGCAGCGCCGTCACCGAGGTCCTGCATCATGAGGGGGTGGGCGTGCCGGTGCTGCAACTGGGCCTGCCCGACCGCTACATCGACCACGGCGACCAATCCGCACTGCTGGCCGGGCTGGGGCTGGACGCCGCGGGCATCGAAAGCTCGATCCGGGCGCGGTTCGAGCAGCCGGTGCGCCGGGCCGGCGCGCACGCGAAATAAAGAGGTCGGCAGAAGGGTTACCAACCTACTAGTAGGAGGGTTATCCACACTGCTGGCCCCATTTTTCGGTAATAATGGCTCCGCTAACATATTTCAGGGCAACAGCGATTCTCATTTCTTCCGGCCCTGACAGGTAACCCTATGAATTCTCCGATCGATCCCGCCCTGGTCATGCCCGACGTGCAAAGCTCGGCTGATACGCGGCACATCCCGATTCAGCGCGTAGGCATCCGCGGCGTGCGGCATCCCATGCTGGTGGCGGGCGCCGACGGCGCACCCCAGGCCACCGTGGCCAACTGGACCCTGACGGTGGCCCTGCCGGCCGAAGAAAAGGGCACCCATATGTCGCGTTTCGTGGCGCTGCTCGAAAAATACCGCAGCGTGCCCATGACGCCGGCGCTGTTCGTGGCCATGGCGCGCGACATGCTGCCGCTGCTGCATGCCGAGCGCGGCGACATCACGGCCGCTTTCCCGTATTTCATCAACAAGTCGGCGCCGGTGTCCGGCGTGCAGAGCCTGCTCGACTACGAAGTGCAATGGATCGCCC
Organism: Bordetella petrii; assembly: GCA_017745595.1. GTDB lineage: Bacteria > Pseudomonadota > Gammaproteobacteria > Burkholderiales > Burkholderiaceae_B > Bordetella_A > Bordetella_A petrii_C. The sequence goes on along the minus strand of WMBV01000015.1, from coordinate 84,120 downwards.
GCGCGGCCGGCGACCAGGTCGAATTCGAACTGGTCGTGCAGGTGCCGGTGACCAGCCTGTGCCCGTGTTCCAAGGCCATTTCCGAATACGGCGCGCACAACCAGCGTTCGCACGTCACGGTATCGGCCGTATTCAATGGCGATGTCGCCATGGACCGCATCATCCGCCTGGTCGAAGACGAGGGCTCGTGCGAACTGTGGGGCCTGCTCAAGCGCCCCGACGAGAAATTCGTCACCGAGCGCGCCTACGACAACCCCAAGTTCGTCGAAGACCTGGTGCGCGACGTGGCGGCCCGCCTGACGGCCCATCCCGGCGTGGCGCGCTACCGCGTCGAGGCCGAGAACTTCGAATCCATCCATAATCATTCCGCCTACGCCGTCGTCGAAGGCTGATTCCCGCGCGCCCGCCATGCCGCGTCCGCCCCTGGGGGCGGGCGTTGGCGCTTGCGTAATAGGGCTTGATCGGCGATAATCGAGGGCTTTCTTTGCTCGATCGCCCCTTTTCGGGGGTGGCGGGCTGCCCCTTGCGGGCCGGTTGTTTCGGCCTGGCAAGACATCCTCAAGGAGTTTTACCCATGCGTCACTACGAAGTAGTGTTCATTGTCCATCCGGACCAAAGCGAGCAAGTGCCCGCCATGGTCGAGCGCTACCAGGCGCTCGTCACCGGCCAAAGCGGTACCGTGCACCGCCTGGAAGACTGGGGCCGCCGCCAACTGGCCTACCCCATCCAGAAGCTGGTGAAGGCCCATTACGTCTGCATGAACATCGAATGCGGCCAGGCCACGCTCGACGAACTCGAGCATTCGTTCCGCTACAACGACGCCGTGCTGCGCCACCTGGTCATCAAGACCAAGAAGGCCCAGACCGCGCCCTCGATCATGATGAAGTCGGTCGAGCGCGAAGAGGCCCGCAAGGCCAGCACCGAAGCGTCGGCGCCGGCCCAGGCTCAGGCCCAGGCCCAGTAAGCCGGCAATACTGTTTCACCACCACGCACCGGCCGGATGAACACCCTGGAACTCAGCGCCCGCGTTCTCGAATGCGAGCCTTTGCGCCATACTCCCGCCGGCGTGCCAGCGCTGGAAATGCTGCTGGCCCACGAATCGGAAGTCGTCGAAGCGGGGCATCCGCGCCGCGTCGAACTCACGATTACCGCCGTGGCGCTGGGCGACCTGGCGCAATTGCTGGCCGGCACCCCGTTGGGTACCGAACTGCAGGTGCAGGGTTTTCTGGCTGCTGCCCGCAAAGACTCGGTGAAGGTCAAGCTGCACATGCAGCTGGCCCGCAAAGTCGGCGGCAGCGCAGGGCGCGACCCCCTGGTGGGATGACAGGCTAACCGGAACCAGACACAGATTCCGGGCCAGCGGAACGAACCGCGGCCCGACTAGACTAAGAGGCACATCATGGCTTTCTTCGGAAAACGCAAAGAGAAACGCAAATTCACGCAGCAGAACCCGCTGTTCAAGCGCCGCAAGTTCTGCCGCTTCACCGCCGCCGGCGTCGACGAGATCGACTACAAAGACCTGGACACGCTGCGTGATTTCGTACAAGAAAACGGCAAGATCATCCCGGCTCGCCTGACCGGCACCAAGGCACACTACCAGCGCCAGCTGGACACCGCCATCAAGCGCGCGCGCTTCCTGGCCCTGTTGCCTTACACCGACAACCACAACTGATCCGGGGGCACTGAAATGCAAGTCATCCTGCTCGAAAAAGTCGTCAACCTGGGCAACCTGGGCGAAATCGTCCGGGTGCGCGATGGTTACGCCCGCAACTTCCTGATTCCCCAGAAAAAAGCCCGTCGCGCCACCGACGCCGCGCTGAAGGAATTTGAAGCCCGCCGCGCCGAACTGGAAAAAGTCCAGGCCGAAAAGCTGGCTGCCGCCGAAGCGCTGGGCTCGCGCCTGACCGGCTACCAGCTCAAGGTCGTGCAAAAGGCCGGTGTCGATGGCCGCCTGTTCGGCTCCGTCACCAACGCCGACGTGGCCGAAGGCCTGAAGAAGGCCGGCTTCGACGCCGTTGAAAAGGCGATGGTACGCCTGCCCAATGGCCCGCTGAAGGCCGTGGGCGAATACCCCATCCAGGTCGCGCTGCATGCCGACGTGGCGGTGGACGTGACCGTCGTGGTCGAAGGCGATCTCGCCTAAGTACCCGCGTTCGCGCCAAGCAAAAAAGCCGGCGGCCGTGCCGGCTTTTTTGCTTATGGCGCGCTTCATTCCTGCTTTGCCTACAAGGACGCCTCTTGAGCCTGCCGCCCAAGCATCACCAAGCGCCTTCCGGACTGCGGGCCTGGCTCGACAGCGTCGATGGCGCGCGCGAACCTTCCGTGCGCGAAGTCGTCATCGATGGCACCGACTGCGTGGTGAAACGGCGCCGGCGAGGCGTGCTGCAAGGGGCTAGCTATCTTTTGCGGTATGCGCGCGCATTGGTGCTGGCCATAGGCTGCAAGCTGTTTCTGGGCGAATTTCCGCGCCCCGGCGTGTTGCTGCGCAATGGCCTGGCCCACGAAGCCGAGCGCCTGCGGGGCCTGTCGCAGGCCGGCTGCCGCGTGCCGCACGTATGGTGGGAAGCCCCCGGCCTGCTGGTGCTGGAACACGTGGGCCCGGACCTGGCCGGGCTGGTCAGGCACGCCGATCCGGCGCAGCGCGTGCAATGGGTACGCGCCCTGGCGGCCGACCTGGCCACCTTCCATGCCCGCGGGCACTGGCATGGCGGTGCGCAGATACGCAACATCACGCTGCGCGACGGCGAACTGTGGCGCATCGATTTCGAAGAAAACGTGGGGGGCGCCTTGTCACTGCCCCTGGCCCAGGCCTACGATCTGTTCCAGCTGGTATCGTCGCTGCTGGGCTTGCGCAAGCTGCAAGACGACAATCTGCGCGGCCTGGGTAAACTGATGCTGGACGTGTATTTCGAAACCCACCCGGCACCGGCCGTGCGCGCGCGGCTGCAGCGGCTGGCGCGGGTAGTGTGCGCCAGCGCCGCGGTGCTGCGTCCGGTGGCCGGCCGGTTGCCCGGCCGCGATATCCAAGGTTTCTTCCGGGTGGCCGACACCCTGCGACCTCTTTACTAGTCCATTCGATGAATACTCCCGCCGATTCCCAGTTAGATTACCTGCGCGTGCCCCCGCATTCCATCGAGGCCGAGCAGTCGGTACTGGGTGGCCTGCTGCTGGACAACAGCACCTGGGACCGGATTGCCGACGTGCTGGGCGAAGAAGATTTCTATCGCCACGATCATCGGCTGATCTGGCATCACATCGCCCGCCTGATCGGCCTGGCGCGCCCGGCCGACGTCATCACGGTGAACGAGTCGCTGGTCAGCGCCGGCAAGGCCGAAGACACCGGCGGGCTGGCCTACCTGAATGCGCTGGCCCACAACACGCCCTCGGCGGCCAATATTCGCCGCTATGCCGAGATCGTGCGCGAGCGCGCCATGCTGCGCAAGCTGGTGTCGATCGCCGACGAAATCTCGGCGGCCGCGCTCAATCCGCAAGGCAAAGAAGCGCGCCAACTGCTCGATGAAGCCGAGTCCAAGGTGTTCAAGATCGCCCAGGAAGGCGAGAAGGGCTCGGCCGGCTTCCAGGAAATCCAGCCGCTGCTGACCCAGGTGGTCGAGCGCATCGATGAGCTCTACCATCGCGACAGCGATTCCGACGTCACCGGCGTGCCTACCGGTTTTTCCGATCTCGACAAGATGACCTCGGGCCTGCAGCCGGGCGACCTGGTCATCGTGGCGGGCCGGCCGTCTATGGGCAAGACCTCGTTTTCGATGAACATCGGCGAACACGTGGCCATCGAGCAAGGCTTGCCGGTGGCGGTGTTTTCGATGGAAATGGGCGCCGTGCAGCTGGCGATGCGGATGCTGGGGTCGGTGGGCATGCTCGACCAGCACCGCATGCGTACCGGCAAGCTGATCGCCGACGACTGGCCGCGCGTGACGCACGCCGTGCAACTGATGCAGGATGCCCAGGTCTATATCGACGAAACCCCGGCGCTCAGCGCCATGGAAGTGCGCGCCCGGGCGCGCCGGCTGGCGCGCCAGTGCGGGCAGCTGGGGCTGATCATCATCGACTACCTGCAGCTGATGGCGGGCAATGGCGGCGGCGAGAACCGGGCCACCGAAATCTCGGAAATCAGCCGGTCGATGAAGGGGCTGGCCAAAGAACTGAACTGCCCCTTGATCGCGCTGTCGCAGCTGAACCGCAGCCTGGAACAGCGCCCCAACAAGCGCCCGGTCATGAGCGACCTGCGCGAATCGGGCGCCATCGAACAGGACGCCGACTTGATCCTGTTCATTTACCGAGACGAGGTCTACAACCCCGACTCGCCCGACAAGGGCACGGCCGAGATCATCGTGGGCAAGCAGCGTAACGGGCCCATCGGCACGGTGCGCCTGACCTTCCAGGGCTCCAGCACGCGCTTCTTGAACTTCACCGCCGCGCCGCAATACTAAACCCCCGGCGTGTCAGACACTTTGCGTGTCTGACACCCGCCATATCCCGACCTGGGCGTGACATCGCTCTAGGTGTCTGACACCCTTCGGGAGTCAGACACCTGGCTACCGGCGTGTCAGACACCTGCCCACTTTGCCTTCACTTGCCCGGTTGCGGCGTAAAGCGCAGGTAGGGGCGGGGGGCCTTGTAGCCCTGCGGGAATTTCGCCTTGATCTGCGCCTCGTCTTGCAGGGCCGGCGGAATGATCACGTCGTCGCCGCGCTTCCAGTTGCCGGGCGTGGCCACGCCGTATTTGTCGCTGACTTGCAGTGCGTCGATCACGCGCACGATTTCGTCGAAGTTGCGGCCGATGCTCAGCGGATACGTCAGGGTCAGGCGCAGCTTCTTGTCGGGGTCGATGATGAACACCGAGCGCACCGTGGCGGTGCCCGACTGGTTCGGATGGATCATGTCGTACAGGCCGGCCACCTTCTTGTCGCGGTCGGCGATGATGGGAAACTTGACCACGGTGTTCTGCGTGTCTTCGATGTCCTTGGTCCAGGCGCGGTGCGCCTCGGCGTCGTCCACCGACAAGGCGATGGCTTTGACGTTGCGCTTGTCGAATTCGCCCTGCAGCTTGCCGGTCAGCCCCAGCTCGGTGGTGCAGACCGGCGTGAAATCGGCGGGATGCGAGAACAGCACGACCCACGAATCGCCGGCCCATTCATGGAACCGGATGGGGCCGACGGAACTGTCCTGCTCGAAATCGGGCACGGTATCGCCCAGATGGATCTTGCTCATGGTTGCATGCCTTCTGAAGAATGCCCGCGGGGCGGGCCGGTAGGGGGAAGAAGTCAGGAAGACTGGGGCGGCAGCGCGTCCTGCACCAGCCCGATGTTGGATTCGTGGGCCGCCAGCATGGCGGACAGATCGGCGCGCAACGGGTCGGGCAGGGGACGCTGCAGCAGCTCCTTCAGTTTGCGCACGACCCACGCCTGGCCGCGGTTGAGAAACACCAGGCGCTGCTCGAGATCGGCAATGGCCATGGCCTTGCCGTAGAAAGCGCCGGTCTGGCTGGTTGGGGTGGTGTCCAGGGCCCGGATCGCGCGCAACAGCATGCCGCACCATCGCACTTCGTCCTGGCGCACGTGCTCTACCAGTTGCGCCAGGCGGGCATCCGCCAGCGCCCGGCCGGTTTCGAGCGCCACGCGCGCGCCGGCGCGCTCGGCCTCGAGCAGCGTGTTCAGTTCGGCCAGCAGCGCGTCACGTTGTGCCGCCGGGGTCGAGGAATCGGGTTCGGAAGGTGTCGTCATGGTCATGGTGGCTAGGCCCGTAGCAGGGCGAGCGCGGCCGGGTCGAGCGCCGGCGCGCCGCGCAGGTTGAAATCGCGTCCGGCGGCCACCGGTACCACATAGCCCGCGCGCACCACGAAATCGCCGAAATGTTCGCCGTCGTGGCGTTCGCGGGCATAGTGGCCCAGGGTGGTATCCAGCGTTGCCAGAATCGCCGCCTCGGCGGCATTTTCCAGCACCATCCGGTTCAGGCGCTGCCCATGGAAGCCGCCGCCCAGGTACAGGTTGTACTTGCCGGGCGCACGGCCGGTCAGGCCGATTTCGGCGATATAGGGCCGGGAACAGCCATTGGGGCAGCCGCTCATCCTTATCGTAATCGGTTCCTGTGCCAATCCGTGCGCATGCAGCAGCGTCTCGATCTTGCCGACCAGTTCGGGCAGGTAGCGCTCGCTTTCGGCCATGGCCAGGCCGCAAGTGGGCAGCGCCACGCAGGCCATCGAATTCAGCCGCAGCGCGCTGGCCGACGGGTCGGGCCGCAGCCGGTACTGGCGCAGCAAGGCTTCGATGCGGGGTCGCTGGGCATCGCTGACGTCGGCGATGACCAGGTTCTGATTGGGGGTCACGCGGAACGAGCCGGTGTGCAGGCGCGCGATTTCGCGCAGGCCGTCAAGCAGCGGCAGGTCGGCGGAATTCACCAGGCGCCCGTTCTGGACGAACAGCGTCATGTGGTGGCGGCCGTCTTCGCCGGTCTGCCAGCCCAGGGCATCGCCGTTGGATTCGAAGCGGAAGCCGCGCGCCGGCTGCAGCGCGTGGCCCAGCCGGCGTTCGATCTCGGCCTTGACGGCATCCAGGCCGTGGTCATCGATGGTGTACTTGAACCGCGCGCGGGCGCGTTCTTTGCGGTTGCCGTAATCGCGCTGCACGCCCATGACGGCGTCGCAGGTGGCAAGCACGGCTTCGGGCGGCACGAAGCCGATCACGTCGGCCAGGCGCGGATACGTGGCGGGGGCCTGGTCGGTACGGCCCATGCCGCCGCCGATCGCCACGTTGAAGCCCTGCAGCGCGCCGTCGGCGCCGGCGATGGCGATGAACCCCAGGTCCTGGGCGTAGACATCGATGTCGTTGACCGGCGGGATCGCGAAGCCCACCTTGAATTTGCGCGGCAGGTAGGTCTGGCCGTAGAACGGTTCTTCAGGCTCGGACGCGGCGATGCGCTGCTCGCCGTACCAGATCTCGTGATAGCCGCGCATGCGCGGAATGGCGTGGTCGCTGGCCTGGCGCGCCAGGTCGTACACCGCCGCGTGCAGCGCCGACAGTTGCGGGTTTACCGAGCACATGACGCCGCGCGCGTCGTCGCCGCAGGCGGCGATGCTGTCCAGCAGCACCTCGTGCAGCCCCTGCAGGGTTGCCCGCAAATCATGCTTGAGCACCCAGTGGAACTGAAACGTCTGGCGCGTGGTCAGCCGCAGCGAGTCGCCGCCGTAGGCACGCGCCAGTTCGTCGAGCTTGAGCCATTGCGCCGCGCTGCAGACGCCGCCCGGCAGCCGCACCCGGATCATGAACTGGTAGGCGGGTTCGAGCTTCTGGCGCCGGCGCTCGTCGCGCACTTCGCGGTCGTCCTGCTGATAAATGCCGTGGAATTTCAGCAGCTTGGTGTCGATATCGGAGACCGCGCCGGTCAGCGGGTCGGCCAGGCTGCGCAGAATGGTGCCGCGCAACTGGTCGCTGGAGGCTTTCAGCCGCTCGTCGGCGCTGAGTTTTTGCGGCGGCTGCGAAAGATCGTGTTCGGTGGATTGCATGGCTTCGATTCGCGGGTAATCAATAGACGTCGCGCTGGTAGCGGTTTTCGCGCTGCAGGCGGCGCAGATAGTCTTGCGCCGCTTCCGGGTTCAGCCCGCCCTGGGCCGACACCACGCTCGCCAACGCCTGGTGCACATCGGGCGCCAGCCGGCTGGCATCGCCGCACACGTAGACATGAGCGCCTTCTTCCAGCCAGGCATAGACATCGCGGGCCTGCTCCAGCAGGCGGTGCTGCACGTAAGTCTTGGCGCCGCCGGTGTGGCGGTCGCGCGAGAAGGCCACGTCCATGCGCGTGAGCACGCCGTCTTTCAGCAAACCCTGCCATTCGGTCTGGTACAGGAAATCGCTGCGGAAATTGCGTTCACCGAAAAACAGCCAGGAACGCCCCGCGGCCTCGCGCGCCTCGCGTTCCTGCAGGAACGCGCGGTAGGGCGCCACGCCGGTGCCGGCGCCTATCATGATGATGGGCACGTCGTTGGCCGGCAGCCGGAAATGCGGGTTGGCCTGGACGTACACGGGCAGCGCGGCGTCGGGGGCGGCGCGATCGGCCAGATGGCCGGACGCCACGCCGCTGCGCGGCAGCCCGTGCAGCCCGTAGCGCACGATCGAGACGGTCAGGTGGACTTCGCCGGCGGCCGCGGTTGGGCTCGAGGCAATGGAATACAGGCGCGGCTGCAGCGGGCGCAGCGCCGCCAGCACGTCCTGCGCCTGCAGGCCCTTGGCGGGAAACTGCCGCAGCACGTCGACGATATGGTGATGGCGCGCGAAATCGGCGCGCGCTTGCGCCTGCCCGGCCTGCGCCAATTCTTGCAGCCGGGGCGCCTGCGCCAGCTTGCCCCAGTGCTCCAGAAAGCGCGGCGTGATGGCGGCGATCTCGACGCGTTCGCCCAGGGCCCGGCCCAAGGGCAGGAAGTCGCCCTGCGCGCTGACCGGCGCGTCGGCGGCCAGCCCCAGCTCGTCCAGAATGTCCTGTACCAGGGCCGGATCGTTGGCCGGCATCACGCCCAGGGCGTCGCCCGGTTCATAGGCCAGGCCCGAGCCTTCCAGCGACAGTTCGATGTGGCGGGTTTCCTTCGACGACCCTCGCCCGGTGAGCGGGTAGTTGTCGATCACCTGGGCCGCATACGGATGGCGCTTGTCATAGCGGGCCGCCGCGGGCGCGGCTGCGGCGGGTGCCGGCGCGCCCGCCGGGGCCGATGCGGGCGTTGGCCCCGGCGCCGCGGCCCCATCGGCGGGCTGCAGGGCCCGCAGCAGGCGCTCGGCCCACGCCTGCGCGGGCTCGTCGTAGTCGACATCGCAGTCGACGCGCGGCTGCAGGCGGGCGGCGCCCAGTTCTTCCAGGCGCCGGTCCAGCCGCTTGCCGGCTTCGCAGAAGTGCTCATAGGTGGAATCGCCCAGCGCCAGCACCGCATAGCGCAGCCCCGGAAGCTTGGGTGCCTTGCGGCCTTCGATGAATTCGAAAAAGCCGGCCGCGGGCTGGGGCGGGTCGCCTTCGCCATAGGTGCTGGTAATGATCAGCACATCTTGTTCGTTGGCCAGGTTGCGGGTCTTGTAGTCCGCCAGATCGTGCGCGGCGGCCTGCAACCCTTGCGCCGCTGCCTGGCCGACCAGGGCCGTGGCCAGCGCGGTGCTGTTGCCCGTTTCGCTGGCATAGAGTACGGTCAGGCGGCGTTGCGCCTGGGGGGCCGGGGCGGCGTCCGGCGCCAGTGCCGCGGCGGGGGCCGGCGCGGCGGCCGGTTCGCCCGAGCGCAGCAGTTCCGCCCCCGCCAGGAAACCGCTGGCCCACATCAGCTGGCGCGCGTCCAGCGAAGTGGCCAGCGAATTGATGTGCTGCCATTGGACCTCGGTAAAGCCGGGGCCACGAAATTCAGAGATGAGCATGAGGGTGGGTGTCCGAAAGCAATCCTGGGCCGCGTGCGGTGCTGCAAGGCACCGGGGCAGGCGCTTGGGCAATGCATCAGCTGTTCATCTCTTAGATTGTGTCCGCATAATAAATGCAATCAAACTAATTTTATTTAATATAAAACCAAAATTATTCATATAAACAAAGATGGATATCGATCTAGCCAAAACTTTCCTGGCCGTGGCCGACAGTGGCAGTTTCGTGGCGGCCGCCGAGCGGCTCGACATCACCCAGACCGCGGTCAGCGCGCGGGTGCGCACCCTGGAAGACCAACTGGGCCGGCGGCTGTTCGTGCGCAACAAGGCCGGTGCGCGGCTGACGGCGGCGGGCCAGCGCTTTGCGCGCCATGCCAGCACGCTGGTGCACGTGTGGGAACGAGCCTGCCAGCAGGTCGCGCTGCCGCCCGGCCGCGAAGACGGCATCAGCATCGGCGCCGAACTCAATCTGTGGCATCCACTGTTGGCCGATTGGATGGTGTGGATGCATGCGCACTGCCCGCAGGTGGCATTGCGCGCCGAGGTGGACAGCCCGGCGCGGCTGCTGCAGGCCGTGCAGGACGGCTCGCTGGATCTTGCCGTTCTGTACAGCCCCGCCGAGCGCACCGGCCTGGTGGCCGAGCTGCTGGCCGAAGAAAAGCTGATTCTGGTAACGAGCGATCCGGCGGGCGCGCTATTGCCCGACCAGTACGTCCATGTCGATTGGGGGCCGTCGTTCGCCGCCAATCACATGGCGGCGTTTCCCGGCCTGGGCAGCCCGCCCGTGTCGATTTCGCTGGGGCCGCTGGCGCTGGGCTACTTGTTGTCGGTGGGCGGGTCCGGGTACTTCCGCGAGGGGGCCGCCGCGCCGTTTCTGGACAGCGGCCGCCTGCGGCGGGTGGCGGGCGCGCCCGAGTTTTCGTATTCGGCGTATGCGCTGTATGCCACCCAGCAGCGCAGCGAGGTCATGGAGCAGGTGCGACGGGGCCTGCATGCGGTGGCCGCCGGCGTGCAGCACCCGCAGGTGCCGGCCCCCGGCTGAGCCGCGCCGCGCTCAGGGTTCGGACTGCGGCTGGCCGTCGGGGCCGCTGCCCAGGTGCGCGTGCGTGTCTTCGATGCCGAACACGGACGTGTAGGCGGGGTAGAAGCTGCAATACAGGATGCCGCCCGCGGCGATGTTGAACGGAATCTGCAGCGTGCCGGCCAGTTGCGACGGCACGCCGGCGCTGACCAGCAGGCCCGCGCACAGGTCGATGAACAGAAACACCAGGATCCACGCCGTGCCGTACACCAGGAACGGCCATTTGTTGCGCCAGCAGGCGATGCCCGAGAAAAACAGCGCCTGGCCGATGCGCAGCCCGTGCCAGGCGACCAGCACCGGAGCGTGCCAGAACAGGGCGGCAATAATGATGTACAGCACGCCGAACAGCGCCAGCGGCACGCGCATAGCGCTGACGAAGGGCGTGAGGTCTTGCTCGACCGAAGCGGCCCGCATGCCTTCGGTGAGCGCGCTGGAAAACGGCAGGAACGACACCAGGCCGGCCCCGATGCACAGGCCGGCATACAGGGCGCCGATGATCAGCATTTTCTTGAAGACGCCCGGGCGCAGCAGCGGCTGGGGCCACATCGACGGCAGCATCACGCGGCCGGCTTCGATATGCTTGCAGGCCGACAGGGTCATCAGCGTGACCACCGGCATCAGGGCCACGAACAGCAGCGGCCCCACCGGCGGCGTGAACGTCGCGAACAGCACCAGCAGGCTGATGGCCAGGGCCCAGGTGAATACCGCCAGCGGCTGCTTCATGAACAGCCGCAGGCCGTCGCGTACCCATTGCCAGCCGTACGATGCGGGTAAGGATGCTGCTTGCATAGGTCTCGGGTTGTAAGTGGTGTCTACACTCAATTATGCGGACCGTGGCGCCTAGGGCAAGGCCGGGAGGCCCGGCCGGTGGCGCGCTTGCAACACTCTTTCGAAATGGCGCGGATCGTGGGGCTTGAGTGTCTGGGCCGGGCGCGGCAGGAAGTAGTCGTACAGGCGCGACAACCAGAAGCGCAGGGCCGCCGCGCGCAGCATGACGGGCCAGGCCTGGCGCTCGGCGTCGGTGAACGGGCGCTCGGCGGCGTAGGCCCGCAGCCAGGCCTGCAGCAGTTCCGGCACGAAGTCGCCGCTGTCGCGTTCGATGCACCAGTCGTTCACGCTGACGGCCACGTCGAACAGCCAGGTATCGCAGCCGGCAAAATAAAAATCGATGATGCCGCCCATCAGCGGGTCTTCGAATGTGCCGGCAAAGAGCACGTTGTCGCGGAACAGGTCGCAATGCGCCGGGCCGGCCGGCAGCGCCTGCCAGGCGGGCGTGGCCGCGGCCTGCTGTTGCGCGTCGAGCTCGCGCGTCAGCAGCTGCGCCTGGGCGGGCTCGAGAAAGGGCAGCACCTTGGGCGCGGTTGCGGTCCACCAGGCCAGGCCGCGCAGGTTCGGCTGGCGCAGCGGGAAGTCGCGCGCGGCCAGGTGTGCGCGCGCCAGCGTGGCGCCGGCCAGGGCGCAATGGGCGGGGCTGGGCGCGGGCTCGTAGCCGCCCGGCAGGCGCGTGACGATGGCGCACGGCTTGCCATGCAGGGACGTCAGCCGGGTGCCGTCGCGCAAGGTCTGGGGCTGTGGCACCGGTACGCCGCGCGCGGCCAGGTGGTGCATCAGCTCGATATAAAAGGGCAACTGCGCCTGGGTCAGGACCTCGAACAGCGTCAGGACGTATTCGCCCCGGGTCGTGGCCAGGAAGTAATTGGTATTTTCGATGCCGGCGGTGATGCCGCGCAGCGACACCAGGTCGCCCAGGTCGAAATGCGCCAGCAGGGCGCGGGCGTCGGCGTCGGAGACAGGGGTGAAAACGGCCATGGATCAGCGGGTAGAGTGGAACTTCCGGCAACGGTCGCGGCGGCGCTGCCGGGGCGGCGCCCGCAATTTTAGTCTACGCGCGCCGGGGCCCGCGCCGGCGGCCGGGCGCAGGCCGTAAAATAGGCGATTCCCCCTCGTTTTCACGCAATGTTGAGCCCATCCGATTGGCGGCTGTGCGTCGCCCCCATGATCGACGTCACCGACCGGCACTGCCGCTATTTCCACCGGCTGCTGGCCCCGCGCGCGCGCCTGTACACCGAGATGATCACCACCGGGGCGCTGCTGCACGGCAATGTGGGCCGCCACCTGGACTTCGACCCCGCCGAACATCCCGTCGCCCTGCAATTGGGCGGCAGCGAGCCCGAGGCCCTGGCCCATGCCGCGCGCCTGGGCCGCCAATGGGGCTACGACGAAATCAATCTGAATTGCGGCTGCCCCTCCGAACGCGTGCAGCGGGGCGCCTTCGGGGCCTGCCTGATGGCCGAACCCCGGCTGGTGGCCGATTGCATGAAGGCCATGCAAGACGCCGTGGACCTGCCCGTGACGGTCAAGCACCGGCTGGGCCTCGACCACGACGAGTCATACGGTTTCGTGCGCGACTTTGTCGGCACGCTGCACGACGCCGGCTGCCGCGTGTTCGTCGTGCATGCGCGCAATGCGGTGCTCAAGGGCCTGTCGCCCAAAGACAACCGCGAAATCCCGCCGCTGCGCTACGCGGTGGCGCGGCAGCTGAAAACCGATTTTCCCGACAGCGTCATCGTGCTCAATGGCGGGCTGGCCGACGCGGCGCAGTCGCTGGACGCGGCCGGCGAATTCGATGGCGTGATGCTGGGTCGGGCGGCCTGGCATACGCCGCGCGTGCTATCAGAAGTATCGATGCGGCTATGGCCCTCGGTGCGGCTGCCGACCGATGCCCAGGTGGTCGATGCCATGACGCGCTACGCGGCCGACCAGGTCGCGCAGGGCGTGCCGCTGCGCGTTATTGTGCGCCCGCTGCTGGGGCTGGTGAACGGGCAGACGGGGGCGCGGCGCTGGCGGCGCATGCTGTCCGACCCGGCGCGGCTGGCCGCCAACGACCCCGCGCTGATCCATGAAGCCTGGCGCAGCCTGTGGGGCGCGCCGCGCGAACGCCTGGCCGCCGAAACCGCCTTGCCGGCGGCCACCTGAGCGGCGCCGCCCGCACTCAGGATTTATTCCCGGCCGGGGCGCCGTCCATGGGCCAGTCACGGATGTACGCCTTGAGCATGTTGTTTTCGAACTGCTGGGCGGCCACGATGGCCTGCGCCATGTCGTAGAACGAGATCACGCCCATCAGGGTGGGGCCGTCCATGACGGGAATGTACCGGGCGTGCTTTTCCAGCATCAGCCGCTGCACTTCGTCGGCGCTGGTGTTGGGCGACACGCTGACCGGGGCGTCGTCCATGATGGCGCGGACGGTGGTTTGCCCCAGCTGGCCGTCGTGGTCGTGCAAGTGGCGGATGATTTCGCGGAAGGTCAGCATGCCCGCCAGCATGCCGGATTCCATGATGACCAGCGACCCGATGTCTTGCTCGCTCATGGTTTGCACGGCCGTGGCCACGGGCATGTCGGGCGAGGCCGTATACAGCGTGTCGCCCTTCACGCGCAGGATTTCACTGACTTTCAACATGATGTTCTCCCGGGGCCCGCGGCCCCCTTCTACTATTTTTGCCTGCCTCGAGCGGTACGATCGCCGCGAGTCCGTTGGGTGTATTGTGCGCCAGCCCGGCCACTTCTTCCAGCGTGGGCACCGGACCCTGGCCCAGCACGCCCGCCGCGGCCCGCGTCACGTCGGGGTCGTCGCGCAGCCGCGGCTGGCGCCGGTCCAGCAGGAAATGGTCGAATACGGGTTCCAGGGTGGTTTTGCGCGGGTCGCAGGCCAGGATCCAGCGCTGTTCGGCCGTGCGGGCGATCAGCCCCAGGGTTTCGAGCTTTTCGAGCACCTCGTTCAGCTCGTCGTGGTGCAGGCGCAGCCGCTTGGCCAGCGAGCTGGCGCTGCGGCCGGCCGGCCGCATGCCCTGAGCCGCCAGCAGCGAACGCAGCACCGCCAGCGCATCGATGAAGGGGGCGCCCGGACTGCGGTTGATCTCCCAGCGGCCCAGGCGGATCATCGGCGCGCTGGCGGCCACGGTGGCTCCGAACAGCACGGCCAGCCACGACAGGTAGATCCACAGCAGAAAGATGGGCAGCGTGGCGAACGCGCCATAGATGACGGTATAAGTGGGAAAACGCGTCAGGTAATAGGCGAACGCCGCCTTCATCAGTTCGAGCACAATGGCCGTGCCGAAGCCGCCGATCAGCGCGTCGCGCCAGTAAACGTGCCGGTTGGGCACCACCACGAACAGGGCCGCGAAGCCCAGGCCGGTCAGGATCAGCGGCACGAACGAGATCGCCAGGCTGACGATTTCGGGCACGTCGCGCACCAGCCCCATCGATTCGCGCGCCAGGAACGACGTGGCCCACAGGCTGGCGCCGGCCACCACGGGCCCCAGCGTCACCACCGCCCAGTACACTAGCGCGCGCTGGGGCAGGGGGCGCTGGCGCGTTACGTGCCAGATGTCGTTGAAGGTCTTGTCGATGGTCATGATGAGCAGCAGCGACGTGACCACCAGGAACGCGCCGCCGATGGCGGTCAGGCGCGAGGCCTGGTACGCGAACTGGTTGAGGTACTCCATGATGTTGTCGGACACGGCCGGTGGCATCAGGCTGTTGGCCAGGAAGTCTTCGAGCGCCAGGCGGAAGTCCTGGAAGACGGGAAACGCCGTGAACAGCGACAAGACCACGGCCAGCATGGGCACGATGCCCAGTACCGTGGTAAACGTAAGGCTGGAGGCAACCTGCAGCAGTTTTTCTTCGTCGGCCCGTTGTGCCGCGAAACGAAACACCCTGCCCATGCGCGCGATCCAGGGAGCGCGCTGGCGGGGGGCAGCGGCCGCCGCCGGCTGAGCGGTGGCGGGCTCGGCAGAGTGGCTCATCAGGCGATAATAGCAGTATGAACTCTGAACTCAACCCCCATTTGCGGCGCCTGGCGGCGGCCTCGCTGCTGGCGCTGATCGTGCTGTGCGTGGCCTGGGAAACCTTCCTGGCCCCCATCCGGCCGGGGGGCTCGTGGCTGTTTCTCAAGGCCCTGCCGCTGGCGTTTCCGCTGCGCGGTATCTTGCGCGGCAATCTCTACACCTTCCAGTGGGCTTCCATGCTGGTATTGCTGTACCTGATGGAAGGGGTGGTGCGCGCCATGTCCGATCCGTCGCCGATGTCGGTCGCGCTGGCCGGCCTCGAGACCGCGCTGTCGCTGGTGTTTTTCTTGTCCGCCATCTTGTATGTGCGGCCCGCCAAGCGGGCCGCCCGGGCGCGGCGCAGCGTGGGCACCCCATGAGCGCCGATCGCCTGGGCCAGTTGCGCCTCGACAACTCTTACGCGGCCCTGCCGGCCGCGTTCTATACGCGGCTCGAGCCGCAGCCCCTGAACGCGCCGCGCCTGTTGCACGCCAACGAACCGGCCGCCGAGCTGCTGGGCCTGTCCCGCCAGGCCTTGCAGTCCGACGAGTTTCTGCGCGTGTGCGCGGGCCAGCAGCCGCTGCCGGGCGGCGACACGCTGGCCGCCGTCTACAGCGGGCACCAGTTCGGCGTGTGGGCGGGGCAATTGGGCGACGGGCGGGCGCACTTGCTGGGCGAAGTCGCGGGGCCCCACGGCAACTGGGAACTGCAACTCAAGGGCTCGGGCATGACGCCGTATTCGCGCATGGGCGACGGCCGGGCGGTGCTGCGTTCTTCGGTACGCGAATACCTGGCGGGCGAGGCCATGCACGGGCTGGGCATTCCCACCACGCGGGCGCTGGCGCTGGTGGTGTCCGACGACCCGGTCATGCGCGAAACGGTCGAAACTGCCGCCATCGTGACGCGCATGTCGCCCAGCTTCGTGCGGTTCGGCTCGTTCGAACACTGGTCCGCGCGGCGCCAGCCCGACCAGCTGCGCATCCTGGCCGACTACGTCATCGACAAGTTCTACCCGCACTGCCGCGAGGCGCCGGCCGGCGGCGAGTCCGGCCCGGCCGACGCGCTGCTGCGGCTGCTGGCCGAGGTCACCCGCCGCACGGCCCTGCTGATGGCCGACTGGCAGGCGGTGGGTTTCTGCCATGGCGTCATGAACACCGACAACATGTCGATCCTGGGGCTCACCCTCGATTACGGCCCCTACGGTTTCATGGACACCTTCCGGCTCGACCACATCTGCAATCATTCCGACAGCGAAGGGCGCTATGCCTGGAGCCGCCAGCCTTCGGCGGGCCTCTGGAACCTCTACCGGCTGGGCGGCAGCCTGCATGCCCTGGTGCCCGATATCGACGCGCTGCGCAGCGTGCTCGACGGCTACGAAGCCATGTTCACGCGCGCCTTTCATCAGCGCATGGCGGCCAAGCTGGGCCTGCGCGAGTGGCGCGTCGACGACGAACCGCTGCTCGACGACCTGCTGCGGCTGATGCACGACCAGCGGGCCGACTTCACCCTGACGTTTCGCCGGCTGGCCGACGCGGTGCGCGGCCGGCCGCAGGGCTTTCAAGATCTGTTCATCGACCGCGACGCCGCGCTCGCCTGGTTCGAGCGCCTGAGCGCGCGCCATGCCCAGGATGGCGGGGCCGATGCCCAGGCGCGGGCCGGTGCCATGGACGCCGTGAATCCGCTGTACGTGTTGCGCAACCATCTGGCCGAACAGGCCATCCGCGCCGCCAAGGCGGGCGACGCCGGCGAAATCGATACGCTGCTGGCGCTGTTGCGCAATCCGTATGTCGAGCAGCCCGGCCGCGAGGCCTATGCCGCGCTGCCGCCCGACTGGGCCGGCGGCATCGAAGTCAGCTGTTCGTCCTGATGGGACCAGGGTGGCGCCCAGGGGCGCCCAGGTGTCTGACTCCCGAAGGGTGTCAGACACCGCTGTAGGCCGACGATCTTCGCCCGTCGGTGTCTGACACCCTTCGGGAGTCAGACACCTAGCCAGACGGGCCAGACACCCGGCCAGGTGTCATAATCGAGCCTGCTTCCAACGCCTTTCCCCGAACCGTCTATGTCCGGCAACACCCTAGGTACTCTTTTCTGCGTCACTAATTTCGGCGAATCGCACGGGCCGGCCATCGGCTGCGTGGTCGATGGCTGTCCGCCGGGGTTGCCGCTCGACGCGGCCGATATCCAGGCCGAACTCGATCGCCGCCGCCCCGGCACGTCGCGCCACGTCACGCAGCGCCAGGAATCCGATCAGGTGGAAATCCTGTCGGGCGTGTACCAGGGCGTGACCACGGGCACGCCCATCGCGCTGCTGATCCGCAATACCGACGCGCGCAGCAAAGATTATTCCAATATCGCCGACACCTTCCGGCCCGGACACGCCGATTTCACCTACACCCACAAATACGGCCTGCGCGATCCGCGCGGCGGCGGCCGTTCGTCGGCGCGCCTGACCGCGCCCACGGTGGCCGCGGGGGCCATCGCCAAGAAATGGCTGGCCCGGCAGCACGGCGTGCGTGTGCGCGGCTACATGAGCCAGCTGGGGCCCATCGCCATTCCGTTCGTGTCCTGGGACGACGTACCGGCCAACCCGTTCTATGCCCCCAACGCCGCGATCGTGCCCGAGCTCGAGGCCTATATGGACCAGCTGCGCCGCGACGGCGATTCGATCGGCGCGCGTATCGAGGTCGTGGCCGAAAACCTGCCGGCCGGGTGGGGCGAGCCCGTGTACGACCGGCTCGATGCCGACATCGCCCACGTCATGATGGGCTTGAACGCCGTCAAGGGCGTGTCGATCGGCGCGGGATTCGGCTGCGTGACCCAACGCGGCTCGGAACACGGCGACGAAATCACGCCCGACGGATTCGTCGGCAACAACGCCGGCGGCGTGCTGGGCGGCATTTCCACCGGCCAGCCTGTCACCGTGTCGCTGGCCATCAAGCCCACCTCCAGCATCCGCGTCGAACGCCGTTCGGTCAACCGGGCCGGCGAGCCCATCATGGTGCAGACCCTGGGCCGCCACGATCCCTGCGTCGGCATACGGGCCACGCCGATCGCCGAGGCCATGCTGGCGCTGGTGCTTATCGACCACGCATTGCGCCACCGGGGGCAGTGCGGCTGACCATTCATCCGCGGCGCGCCGCGCCGATACGACAACGCTTGAGGAGGCCTCATGAACGCTGGATTTCGGACGGTTTTGCGGAAAACACTGGGCGTGGCCGCGGTGGCGGGCAGCCTGGCACTGGCCGGATGCGCCAGCGTCAACACCACGCAATCGGGCGCGGTGGGCATCGACCGCACCCAGTACATGTCCAGCATGGTGCCCGAACAACAGCTCGAGCAAGAGGCCGGCCAGCAGTATGCCGACATCATCCAGAAGGCCCGCGCCCAGGGCGCGCTGGACCGCGACGCCAAGCAGGTGGCGCGCGTGCGCGCCATCTCGAAGCGCCTCATTTCGCAGGTCGGCACGTTCCGGCCCGATGCCGCCGCCTGGGACTGGGAAGTGCATGTGCTGTCGATCAGCGAGGTCAATGCATGGTGCATGCCGGGCGGCAAGATCGCCGTCTATACCGGCCTGCTCAACCAGATCAAGCCCACCGACGCGGAACTGGCGGCGGTGCTGGGGCACGAGATCTCGCACGCGCTGCGCGAACATGCGCGCGAACGCGTGTCGCAACAGATGGTGACCAATCTGGGGCTGTCGGTGCTGTCCATCGCCACCGGCGTGCCCACCGACCTGGGCAGCAAGCTGACCGACGTCATGTTCACGCTGCCCAACAGCCGTACCCACGAAACCGAAGCCGACCTGATGGGCGTCGAGCTGGCCGCGCGCGCCGGCTACGACCCGCGCGCCGCCGTCACGCTGTGGCAGAAGATGGGGGCGGCCGACAAGGGCAGCGCGCCGCCCGAATTCATGTCCACCCACCCGTCGGCGGCCACCCGCATTTCCGAGCTGCAGGCCGCCTCGCAGCGGGTCATGCCGCTGTACGAGCAGGCCGGCGGCAAGAAGTAGACGGCTGCGGGCCGGGTCCGGCGCCCGAAGATGGGGCTAGGGTAGTGGTTGCAATACTAGGATAACCACTGGCGTTGTACTAGGTTGAGAGCGTGGGCATAATCGGGGCATCGATGTTCGATGTCCCCCACCGGCCTGGCCGGGTCTTGCACGAGTCTACTCATGGCCCAAACTCTTTACGACAAACTCTGGAACGCGCACGTCGTCCACCAGGAATCCGACGGCACCTGTCTGCTGTATATCGATCGCCACCTGCTGCACGAAGTGACCAGCCCGCAGGCGTTCGAAGGCCTGAACCTGGCCGGCCGCAAGCCGTGGCGCATCGGCGCCAACCTGGCGGTGGCGGACCACAACGTGCCCACCCTGAACCGCGCCCGCGGTATCGACGACCCGGTTTCCAAGCTGCAGGTCGACACCTTGGATGCCAATTGCGAGAAGTACGGCATCACCGAATTCCGCATGGCCGACCTGCGCCAGGGCATCGTTCACGTCATCGGGCCCGAGCAGGGCGCCACGCTGCCCGGCATGACGGTGGTCTGCGGCGATTCGCATACCAGCACGCACGGCGCGCTGGGTGCGCTGGCCTTCGGCATCGGTACGTCCGAGGTCGAGCATGTGCTGGCCACGCAGACCCTGCTGATGAAAAAAGCCAAGAGCATGCTGATCAAGGTCGAAGGCGAACTGCCCTTCGGCTGTACGGCCAAAGATGTGGTGCTGCATGTCATCGGCATCATCGGCACGGCCGGCGGTACGGGCCATGCCATCGAGTTTGCCGGCAGCACCATCCGCAACCTGTCGGTCGAAGGCCGCATGACGGTCTGCAACATGGCGATCGAAGCCGGCGCGCGCTCGGGCATGGTCGCGGTCGACGACAAAACCATCGATTATTTCCGCGGCCGTCCCTTCGCGCCCACCGGCGTGCTGTGGGACCAGGCGGTGGCTTACTGGCGCACCCTGCACAGCGATGCCGGCGCCAGTTTCGACCGCGTCGTCGAGGTCAATGCGCAAGACATCAAGCCGCAGGTCACCTGGGGAACCTCGCCCGAAATGGTGCTGCCGGTGGATGCGCGCGTGCCCGACCCCGATCGCGAGAAAGACGACGTGCGCCGCAGCGGCATGGAGCGCGCGCTGCAGTACATGGGCCTGAAGCCCAATACGCCGCTGGTCGATATCCGCGTCGACCGCGTTTTCATTGGTTCGTGCACCAACTCCCGCATCGAAGACCTGCGCGCCGCCGCCGCCGTGGCGCGCGGCAAGCGCGTGGCTTCCAATGTGCGGCAGGCGATGGTCGTGCCGGGTTCGGGCCTGGTCAAGCAGCAGGCCGAGCGCGAAGGGCTCGACAAGATCTTCATCGAGGCCGGCTTCGAATGGCGCGAGCCCGGCTGTTCGATGTGCCTGGCCATGAACGCCGACCGCCTCGAACCCGAAGAGCGTTGCGCCTCGACCTCGAACCGCAACTTCGAAGGCCGCCAGGGGCAGGGCGGGCGCACGCACCTGGTCAGCCCGGCCATGGCCGCCGCCGCCGCCGTGGCCGGCCATTTCGTCGATGTCCGCAACTTCCGCTAAAAGGTCCACCATCATGCAAGCATTTACGACTCACGAAGGCCTGGTGGCTCCGCTCGACCGCGAAAACGTCGACACCGACCTCATCATTCCGAAGCAATTCCTGAAATCCATCAAGCGCACGGGCTTCGGCCCCAACCTGTTCGACGAACTGCGCTACCTGGACCACGGCGAGCCGGGCATGGACAACAGCAAGCGGCCGCTAAACCCCGATTTCGTGCTGAACCAGCCGCGCTATCAGGGCGCCTCGGTGCTGCTGGCGCGCAAGAACTTCGGCTGCGGCTCCAGCCGCGAACACGCGCCCTGGGCGCTGACGCAATACGGTTTCCGCGCCATCATCGCGCCTTCGTATGCCGACATCTTCTTCAACAACAGCTTCAAGAACGGCCTGCTGCCCATCGTGCTGTCCGAGCTCGACGTCGCGCGCCTGTTCGATGAAGTGAAGGCGTTTCCCGGCTACAAGCTGCGCATCGACCTCGATCGGCAGGTGGTCGTCGCGGCCGACGGCCGCGAGCTGGCCTTCGACATCGAACCGTTCCGCAAGTATTGCCTGCTGAACGGCTTCGACGATATCGGCCTGACCTTGCGCCACTCCGACAAGATCCGCGCCTTCGAAGCCGAGCGGCTGGCCCGCCACCCCTGGCTGGAAAGCCGGCCTGTGGTGTAGGCTCGCCTCGAAGCGCCGGGATATGGCCCGGTGTCAGGCACCCTTCGGGAGCCTGACACCTCGCGATCGGGTCAGGTGTCAGGCTCCGCAGGTGCCTGACACCGCCGTGAGCAGCGGCTGTCTCTCACCCCGGTGTCTGGCACCGACGTGGCGCAGGGCTACGCAATTTCTGATATTCATTCATAGGTTCTTTCATGACGCATAACATCGCAGTGCTCCCCGGCGACGGCATCGGGCCCGAGATCGTCGAACAGGCCGTGCGCGTGCTGGGCGCGCTGGATCTGCCGCTGCAGATCCAGCAGGCGCCGGTGGGCGGCGCCGCCTACGATCAATTCGAGCATCCGCTGCCGCCGGCCACGCTGGACCTGGCGCGCAATTCGCACGCCGTGCTGTTCGGCGCCGTGGGCGACTGGAAATACGACAGCCTGCCGCGCGAATTCCGCCCCGAACAGGCTATCCTGGGCCTGCGCAAGGCACTGGGCTTGTTCGCCAACCTGCGCCCCGCCATTCTTTACCCCGAACTGGCCAGCGCGTCGTCGCTCAAGCCCGAGATCGTCTCCGGCCTGGATATCCTGATCATCCGCGAACTGACCGGCGATATCTACTTCGGCACGCCCCGCGGCGTGCGTGACGCGGCCGACGGCCCCTTCACCGGCGAGCGCGAAGGCTTCGACACCATGCGCTATGCCGACACCGAAGTGCGCCGCATCGCGCGCATCGGGTTCGAATCGGCGCGCAAGCGCGGCAAGAAGCTGTGCAGCGTCGACAAGGCCAACGTACTCGAGACCTCGCAGTTCTGGCGCGACATCGTCATCGAGGTGGCGCGCGACTATCCCGACGTGGAACTGTCGCACATGTATGTCGACAATGCCGCCATGCAACTGGTGCGCAACCCGCGCCAGTTCGACGTCATCGTCACCGGCAATCTGTTCGGCGATATCCTGTCCGACGAAGCCGCGATGCTCACGGGTTCCATCGGCATGCTGCCGTCGGCCTCGCTGAATGCGTCGGGGCAGGGGCTGTACGAGCCCAGCCACGGTTCGGCGCCCGACATCGCCGGCCAGGGCATCGCCAACCCGCTGGCCACCATCCTGTCGGCCGCCATGCTGCTGCGCTACTCGCTGAACCTGGCCCCGCAGGCCGACCGCATCGAAGCCGCCGTGCGCGCGGTGCTGGCCGACGGCCTGCGCACCGCCGATATCCACGAGCCCGGCACCACCAAGGTCTCGACCGCGCAAATGGGCGATGCCGTGCTGAAGGCCCTGGGCTGATCGGCCGGCTCCGCGGCGTCCCGATCCCGCCACTCCAGGTGTCTGACTCCCGACAGGGTGTCAGACACCGACAGCCATGGATGACCGGTCATAGCTCGGCACCCAGACGTCCGCTGTCCGCCCGCCGCGTCCCCGATTTTCCCTGCAGTGCAACATTTCAGCCCGGCATTCTGATAAATTGTCGGGATCGACGGCTTTTTTCTTATTTTTCAACTCAAGAGCATTGAACATGACGCAAGCAGTAGGCCTGGTCGGCTGGCGCGGCATGGTCGGTTCCGTTCTCATGCAACGCATGCGCGACGAAAACGACTTCGCCCTGATCGACCCCGTATTCTTTTCCACCAGCAATGCCGGCGGCGCGGCGCCCACTTGGGCCGACGGCGCGGGTCCGCTGCAGAATGCCTACGATATCGATGCTCTGAAAAAACTGCCCATCATCGTCACGGCGCAGGGCGGCGACTACACCTCCGAGGTTTTCCCGAAACTGCGCGGCGCGGGCTGGAACGGCATCTGGATCGACGCCGCCAGCACCCTGCGCATGAAAGACGATGCCATCATCGTGCTCGACCCGGTCAACCGCCCGGTCATCGACGCGGCGCTCAAGCGCGGCGTGCGCAGCTTCATCGGCGGCAACTGCACCGTCAGCTGCATGCTGATGGGCCTGGCCGGCCTGTTCAACAACGATCTGGTCGAATGGATGACCTCCATGACCTACCAGGCGGCCTCGGGCGGCGGCGCGCAGCACATGCGCGAATTGCTGACCCAGTTCGGCCTGCTCAACCAGGCCGTCAAGCCGCTGCTCGACGACCCGGCCTCGGCCATTCTGGAAATCGATCGCGGCGTGCTCAAGGCCCAGCAAGACCCGGCCCTGCCGCAGGAACACTTCGGCGTGCCGCTGGGCGGCAACCTCATTCCCTGGATCGACAAAGACCTGGGCGACGGCATGTCGCGCGAAGAATGGAAGGGCGCGGCCGAAACCAACAAGATTCTCGGCCGCGGGCCGGGTTTCGACACGCCTGCCACGCCTATCGATGGCCTGTGCGTGCGCATCGGCGCCATGCGTTGCCATAGCCAGGCGCTTACCATCAAGCTCAAGCGCGATGTGCCGATCGACGAGATCGAAGCCTTGATCGCGCAGGGCACGCAATGGGCCAAGGTCGTGCCCAACACCAAGGAAGACACCGTGCGGGCACTGACGCCGGTGGCTGTCACGGGCACTCTGGACATCCCGGTGGGCCGCCTGCGCAAACTGTCGATGGGCTCGCAGTATATGGGGGCCTTCACCGTGGGCGACCAACTGCTGTGGGGCGCGGCCGAACCGCTGCGGCGCATGCTGCGCATTGCGCTGGCCGAAGCCTGACACCGGCCGCCGGCATTCCCTCGCGCCCCTCCCCGGGGGCACGGCAAAGGCACCCGCGGGTGCCTTTGCGCTATGCGGACATCGGTTGCCGGCCGGGCCGGTTGCCGATTTGTGAATCAGGGTCGATCCATTACACTTTCGCCCAGCATTGGCCGGTAACCCGATTTGTATAGCAGGATTTCCACGATGACTTCGCGCTCGCGCCACGTTTCCCTTACCCCTCGCATCAACGCTCTCAATTGGGCCGTCGCCCTGGCCATCGGTGCCTCGGCGGGCATGGGGGCGCAGGCGGCCACGGTCGGGCATACGCGCGTGGTGTCTGCGCCGGGGGCGCCGCTGCAGATCGTGGTGCCGCTCACGGGCCTGACGCCCGAAGAAATCGCGTCGCTGCGGGTCGCGCCGGCCGACGCGGCGGCCTGGCAGCGTGCCGGGCTGCGCCCGCCGGTGCCGCTGGCCAGCATGCAGGTCGCCATCCAGGATGGCGACGACCCCACCCATAAAAAGATCCGTATCGTTTCGTCGCAGCCGCCGTCCACGCCGGCCGTCGACCTGCTGCTCGACCTGCAGTCCAGCGCCGGCCGGCGGCAAATCCAGGTCACCATCCTGGTGCCGCAACGCGGCGGCGCGGCCGGCGTGCAACCGGCCCGCGTGGGAACGGGCGGCAGCCAGCCGGCCGCGGCAAAATCGATAACGGTGCGCCGCGGCGACAACCTGTTCCGCATCGCGCGGCGCAATGCGGTGCCCGACGCCAGCATGTACCAGATGCTGGTGGCGTTGTGGCGCGCCAATCCGCAGGCTTTCATCCAGAACAACATGAATCTGGTGCGCGCCGGCGAGACCCTGGCCATTCCCGACGCGGCCACCGTGCGCGCCGTCGACCCGGCCGAAGCGCGCCGCATTTATGCCGAACAGCTCGAGGCCTATGAACGCTATCGCGGCCGGGCCGGCGCCGACGCCGCCGGCGGCCCGGCGGTCAGCGCCAATCGTGGCGGCGCTTCGGGGCAGGTGGGCCAGGCGCCCGCGGGCCAGGCAAGCGTAACGTCGGCCCCCCAAGACCGTTTGCGCCTGAGCGCCGCAACCCCGGCCGACGCCCAGTCCGACGCCCGCACATCCAACGCGCACGCCATGCAAGACACCCAGCAGCGCGTCGACACGCTGCAAGGCAATGTCGACGCCCTGAACCGCGCCTCGGGTGGCCAGGCCGCCGACGGTGCGGCGGGGGCGCCCGGCGCTTCCGGCGATTCCGGTGCGGCAGGCACGCCCGGTATGGCAGGCGCTCCCGGTACGGCAGGCGCTCCCGGTACGGCAGGCGCTCCCGGCGTGGCAGGCGCTCCCGGCGTGGCAGGCGCTCCCGGTACGGCAGGCGCTCCCGGTACGGCAGGCGCTCCCGGTACGGCAGGCGCTCCCGGTACGGCAGGCGCTCCCGGTACGGCAGGCGCTCCCGGCGTGGCAGGCGCTCCCGGTACGGCAGGCACCCCCGGCGCGGCAGGCACCCCCGGCGCGGCAGGCACCCCCGGCGCGGCAGGCACCCCCGGCGGGGCAGGCACCCCCGGCGCGGCAGGCACCCCCGGCGCGGCAGGCACCCCCGGCGGGGCAGGCACCCCCGGTACGGCAGGCACCCCCGGTACGGCAGGCGCTCCCGGAACGGCAGGCGCTCCCGGTGCGGCAGGCACCTCCGGTGCGGCAGGTGCTCCCGGTGCGGCAGGCGCTCCCGGTGAGGCAGGAACTCCCGGGACGCCGGGCACTCCCGGTGCAACCGGCACTTCCGCAGCCAATTCGCAGCCAGCCCAGGCCGGCAAGACCCCGGATGCGGGCGACGCCAAGAGCGACGCGGCCGCGGGCTCGATGCCCGGCTGGCTGGCCGACAACCTGCTGGTGGTGGTGACCGCCGCGCTGGCCATCATCGTGCTGATCGTGGCCTGGCTGTTGCGCCGCGCGGGCGCGCGCCGCGCCGATGAAGACGAAGCCTCGTACGGCGACCCGGTGCTCGACACCGCGGCGCTCCATCGCAAACTCGACGGCATCAGCCTGGACCTGGACCAGCCCCCCACCGGCGAGACGCGCCCGGGCGGGCGGCCCTGACCTGCATGTCGCGCGTGGCATTGGGGCTGGCGTACGACGGCTCTTCGTGGCAAGGCTGGCAGACCCAGCCGCACCGGCAGACCGTGCAAGACACCCTTGAGGCCGCGCTGGGCCGCTTCGCCGGCATCGACGGCAGCATCGCCACCGTTTGCGCGGGCCGCACCGATACGGGCGTGCACGCGGCGATGCAGGTCGTGCATCTGGACACGGACCTGGACCGGCGCCCCGAATCCTGGGTGCGCGGGGTCAATGCGTTCCTGCCGCCCAGTATCGCGGTGCAATGGGCGCAGCCGGTATCCGACGATTTCCACGCCCGCTTTTCCGCTCGCTCGCGCACCTATCTTTATGTGCTGTGGCGCGGCCGGGTCCGTCCGCCCTTGTGGGCCGGGCGGGCCGGCTGGTGCTTCCAGCCGCTGGACGTCGCCGCCATGCGGCAGGCGGCGGCGCTGCTGCTGGGCGAACACGATTTTTCCAGCTTCCGGTCGTCGCAATGCCAGGCCCGCCACCCGGTGCGCACGCTGCAACGCCTGGATATCGACGAGCGCGGGCCATTCCTCGTTTTTACGCTGCGCGCCAATGCGTTCCTGCACCACATGGTGCGCAACTTGATGGGCGCCTTGCTGCAAATCGGGCAGGGCCGCCAGCCGGCGCAATGGATGCCCGCGTTGCTGGCGGCGCGCGACCGCCGCCTGGCGGCGCCCACCTTCGCGGCGGATGGGTTGTATCTTTCCGCTATCGAATATCCGGCTGAATTTCAGCTGAACGACACGGACGGCGGCGCCCAGCTGCTGTCTCCTTTTACATTTGCTTAAGGGTAATCAGCAGGAAGGCATCCATCGGGAATCCCTATATGATTGCGAACGAAAAAATGGCCGCCTCCACACGCGCAGCCATTTTCGCGGCCGTTTCACACGAACGGCGCGCGCACGCATCGCTTCCAACCAGGAGACTTCCGTAATGCAACGTCGTTCGTTCCTCAAAAAGGCCACCTTGGGCGCCGCCGCTGGCGGTGCCGCGCTTGCCGCGCCCGCTCTGGCGCAAGAATCGCCCACGCTCAACTGGCGCCTGGCTTCCAGTTTTCCGCGCAGCGCCGACGCCATCTATACCGGTGGGGAAAACCTGGCCAAGTACGTTTCCGAGGCCACGGACGGAAAATTCAACATCCGCGCGTTCCCCGCGGGTGAAATCGTTCCTGCATTGCAGGTGCTCGATGCCGTGCAAAACAACACCATCGAGTGCGGCCACACGGCTTCGTACTACTACTTCGGCAAAGACCCGGCGCTGTGCTTCGACGGCGCCGTGCCGTTCGGCCTGAATACGCGCCAGATGAACGCATGGATGCGCCACGGCAACGGCCTGAAGCTCACGCGTGAACTGTTCGAAAAGCACAACATCGTCAATTTCCCCTGCGGCTACACCGGCACGCAGATGGGCGGCTGGTTCCGCAATGAAATCAAAACCGTCGATGACCTCAAGGGCCTGAAGTTCCGTGCCAGCGCCTTCGCGGGGGCGGTGTTGTCGCGCCTGGGCGTGGTGCCGCAGCAGATTGCCGGCGGCGACATCTATCCCTCGCTCGAAAAAGGCACTATCGACGCCGCCGAATGGATCGGCCCGTACGACGACGAGAAACTGGGCTTCCATAAGGTTGCCAAGCACTACTATTTCCCGGGCTGGTGGGAAGGCACGCTGCAGGTGTCGCTGTACGTCAACCAGGACGTCTACAAGCAGTTGCCCAAGCACTACCAGGCGGTGCTGGCGCAGGCCGCCACCGCCGCCACCAACGACATGATCGCCAAGTACGATGCCGAGAATCCGGCCGCCTTGCGCCGCCTGGTGTCGCAGGGCGCCCAGCTCAAGGCGTTCCCCAAAGCGGTCATGGACGCCTGCTACGCCGAGGCCAACAAGGTGTACGAAGAGTTCTCGGCCAAAGATCCGATGTTCAAGAAGATCTACGACGACATGGTGGCGTTCCGCAACAACGCCATCCCCTGGTTCCGGGTGGCCGAAGGCAGCTTCGACGGCTTCATGGGCACCATCAATCGCGGCAAATAAGCAGGGCGCCCAAGGGGCGGCGGGGCGGCGGGCTGGCGCGGCGTTATAAAATCGGCCGATTCAGCCTGCCGCGGCGCTTGTCACAAGCCGGCGCCGCCCCGGGCGCCGCATGCCGACGGCAGCCGCCGGAAACCCCGAGGCACCCCGCATGCCCAGGCCTGCGCCGTACGCGGTGCCAGGCAATTCTACTTTCCAGATATTTATTCCCATCATGAAAGCATTACTCGCTTTATCGCGCGCCATCGACGCGCTGAATCTGCGGGTTGGCCGAGCCGTGACGTGGGTCACCCTGCTGGTGGTGCTGGTCAGCGCCGGCAATGCGGTGGTCCGCAAGGTGTTCGAGATGAGCTCGAATGCCTGGCTGGAGCTGCAGTGGTACATGTTCGGTGCCATGTTCCTGCTGACGGCGGGCTACACCCTGCTCAAGAACGAACACGTCCGGGTCGACATCCTGTCGTCGCGGCTCTCCAAGCGTACGCAGATCTATATCGAGATCTTCGGGGTGCTGTTTTTCCTGCTGCCCATGGCAATCCTGATCATGTACCTGTCGTGGCCGATGTTCATGGATTCGTTCGTGTCGAACGAGCAGTCGTCGAACTCGGGCGGGCTGGTGCGCTGGCCCGTCAAGCTGTTGATTCCGGTGGGCTTCGCGTTGCTGGTGCTGGCCGGGATCTCGCGCTTGATCAAATGCGTGGGGTACCTGCTCGGCCAGGCGCCCGATCCGCTGGCGCGCGCCGAAGGCAAGAGCGCCGAAGAACAGCTGGCCGACGAGATTGCCCGTGAAGCGCAAGCGCGCGAAGCGGCCCTGCAACAACACACCAAGGGTCGCTGATTATGGAGTTCTTTATCGCGAATCTGGCGCCGATCATGTTCGGCACGCTGGTGATCTTCCTGCTGCTCGGTTTCCCGGTGGCCTTTGCCCTGGCGGCCAACGGCATTCTTTACGGCCTGGTGGGCATGGAACTCGGGCTGTTCAATGCCTCGCTGTTCCAGGCGCTGCCGCAGCGGGTGTTCGGCATCGTGGCCAACGACACCTTGTTGGCGGTACCGTTTTTTACCCTGATGGGGCTGGTGCTCGAGCGCTCCGGCATGGCCGAGGATCTGCTGGAAACCATCGGGCAGGTGTTCGGTCCGCTGCGCGGCGGCCTGGCCATCGCGGTGGTGGTGGTCGGCGCCATGCTGGCGGCCACCACCGGTGTGGTGTCGGCCTCGGTCATTTCCATGGGGCTGATCTCGCTGCCCATCATGCTGCGCTACGGCTATGACAGGCGCCTGGCCTCG
Organism: Bordetella petrii; assembly: GCA_017745595.1. Classification (GTDB taxonomy): domain Bacteria; phylum Pseudomonadota; class Gammaproteobacteria; order Burkholderiales; family Burkholderiaceae_B; genus Bordetella_A; species Bordetella_A petrii_C. Next base: position 54,530 of record WMBV01000015.1, on the reverse strand, counting down.
GGCGTGATCGCGGCATCGGGCACGCTGTCGCAGATCATTCCGCCTTCGCTGGTGCTGATCATCCTGGCCGACCAGCTGGGCCGTTCCATCGGCGATATGTATCGCGCGGCGATGGTGCCGGGCTTCCTGCTGGCCGGGTCGTACATCATGTACGTCGTGCTGGTGTCGATCATCAAGCCGTCGATGGCGCCGGCGCTGCCCGAAGAGGCGCGCGCGTTCCGCGAGCCCAACGGCTCGCGCGGCGGGCGTTCGCTGCTGGTGCTGATGCTGATCTCGGCGGCTTCGGCCTACCTGATCACGCAATGGCTCGAAAAAGACACCGCGCCGGTCGACGAAAAGGTCGTGCTCAGCCTGTTGTTGTGGGGTCTGACGGCGTTCGTGATCGCCATCGTCAACAAGGTGTTCCGGCTGCGCATGCTTTCCGCGCTGGCCGAACGGGTGACTTTCGTGATGATCCCGCCCCTGGCGCTGATCTTCCTGGTGCTGGGCACCATCTTCATCGGCGTCGCCACGCCGACCGAAGGCGGGGCGATGGGCGCGGTGGGCGCGATCATCATGGCGCTGATCCGTCGGCGGCTCACGCTCGACCTGATGCGCCAGGCCATGGATACCACTACCAAGCTGTCCTGCTTCGTGGTGTTCATCCTGGTGGGCTCGACAGTGTTCGGCTTGACCTTCCGCGGCGTCAGCGGCGACCTCTGGGTCGAGCACCTGCTGACCAGCGTGCCGGGCGGGCAGTGGGGCTTCCTGATCGTCGTCAGCCTGCTGACGTTCGTGCTGGCGTTCTTCCTGGACTTCTTCGAGCTGGCGTTCATCATCGTGCCGCTGCTGGGGCCGGTGGCCGACAAGATGGGCATCGACCTGATCTGGTTCGGCATCATCCTGGCAGTGAACATGCAGACGTCGTTCATGCATCCGCCGTTCGGCTTCGCGCTGTTCTATCTGCGTTCGGTGGCGCCCAAAGACGCCTATCGCGACAAGGTCACGGGGCAGCGCATCGAGCCGGTTACCACGGGCCAGATATACTGGGGGTCGGTGCCGTTCATCGTGATCCAGCTGGTCATGGTGGCGGCGGTGATGATCTTCCCGGGCATCGTCATGCATTACAAGGCCGGCATGTCCACGGTCGACCCCAGCACGGTCAAGATCGAAATCGAAACCACCTACGGCAACAGCATTTACGGCAACGAGGCGGCCGACCCGGGCGCCGCATTCAAGTAATCCGCATGCGTACACGCGTCAAGATCTGCGGTTTGACCCGCGAAGCAGACATCGCCTCGGCCGTGCAGGCCGGGGCGGACGCGATCGGTTTCGTGTTCTATCCCGGCAGCAAGCGCTACCTGCAGCCGGCGCGCGCGGCGCAATTGCGCCGCCTGGTGCCGGCGTTTGTCGACGTGGTGGCCTTGTTCGTCAATCCCGACCCGGCCGAAGTCCAGGCGGTGCTCGACCAGGTCGGGCCCGACCTGCTGCAGTTCCACGGCGATGAGTCCGCGTCCGCATGCGCGCACTACGGCGCGCGTTATTTGCGCGCGTTCCGCGCCGGCGCTCCAGGCCTGGATACGCCCGACAGGCTGGCCGCCGCCTGCCGCGCCTACGGCGACGCGGCGGGCTGGCTATTCGACAGCTACAGCACCGGCTACGGCGGCAGCGGGCAGGCGTTCGACCATGCCTTGCTGGCCGGCGTGCGGGCCGATGCGGCGGCGCGCCCCATCATTCTTTCCGGGGGGCTGAACGCCGAGAACATCGGGGCCGCCATCGCGGCCAACCGGCCGTGGGCGGTCGATGTCAGTAGCGGCGTAGAAACCGCGCCTGGCGAAAAGTCGCCGGCCAAGATCCGTGCCCTGTTCGAAGCCGTGCGCGACACCGACGACAGCTTGCGTGGCCAATAAAAGCCATATATAATCTTTCTTCTTTGCAGGCGGTTAGCTCAGATGGTTAGAGCGCTACGTTGACATCGTAGAGGTCGTTGGTTCGATTCCAATACCGCCTACCAGAATATTTGCAGGCGGTGCCCTCGGTGCCGCCAAGAAAGCCGCTCAAGTCGTCGACTTGGCGGCTTTTTGCTTTGTGTCCTTGGCAAGGCAAGGCCAAGGCCAAAAAGAGGCATCAAGCCCCGGGCGTATCAGTGTTGGGGCAAGGTGGGGGCATGCTCGGGGCCGCTCAGGGGCCTGGCTCGGGGATCTTCCAGGGGCGCATCCCGAGGCGCATCCAGGCGCGCGTCCAGGTAGGTCCGGCCCGCTCCGATGCGGAAAATATGCCGCTCGGCCTTGCCGACATCGGCTTGCACGGTGGCAAGCTGCGTCAGCGCCGCTTCGACCTCGTCAGCCAATGGCGCCCGGAAGGCGGCCGATTGCGAAAGGGCTTCAATGCGGCGAAACATGGCCTGCGCCTTCACAATCGCCAGCCCGGCCGTCGGGCAGAACGCGGCGATCTTGGCATGGGATACCTGGGCGATCTGTGCCTGCAACGACTCGGCGAGTGGGCCGAATTTCTCATTCCAGGCATCGCCGAGCATCGACGGTTGTTGCGGGCTTTCAATCGGGGCGTTTTTCTCGGCGATGCGCTTCTGCAATAGCAGCGCTTGGCCTTCCATCTGCCTGACGGCATACCCGGCGGCGACCAGCTCGAACGCCCCTTCGGTCACGGCATCGAGACGGTTCGCCCGACGCGCCCACAAGGCTATGTAAAGGGAAACAACGGCCGCGGTGAATGTTCCCAGCGCCGCGGCCCAGCCCGCCGTGGCGGGGTCTGCGACGAAAGATCGGAATCCTGGCCACAGGATCGCCATGAGGCCGAGCACGACAACTATTGCGGCTCCGGCGACGGTCCAGCCGCGCCAGTCGAACCACTCGCGTATCGCATTGTTCATGGGTGTGTCTCCTTAAAGACTCAGCGTCCATCGTATTCCATTGCGGCAAGAGGTGTCAGCCTGGGCTGTTATATCGAATGGCAAGCCTTGCTCGGCAATGCGCTTGCGAGCGGGCATTTTCAAGGGCGTAACGCCGGGGGGCGCCGCTATGCCTGGCCGACTGCCGTGTCGGGCAGCTTGTTCAATTGGACTTGCAGCTTCGCGGCGAGTTCCAGCAGGGCGGCCTCGACGGCGGCGAACGCCGGCTCGATGTGCGGGCGATGCTGGGTTTTCAGGGCGGCGGTAAGCTGGTCGAATGCGGGTAGCGAGTCGCTGCCGCCCAGGAAGCTGGCCGTACCCTTGGCGCGGTGCACATATTGCCGGGCGTCGACATGGTGGTCCGCGTGGATTGCCTGGCCCATGTCTGCCAGGTCGGCATGGATTTGCGCCAGGGCCTGTTCAAGCAAGGCGCGCCGGATGGCGGGGTCGGGGTACAGCGGCAGCAGGGCGTCGAGGTGGGGCATGAAGATCAGGGCCCGGTTTTCTGGTCGAACTTTTCGTTCAGGTACAGGGCCAGTGCCAGGTCGTCGGACAGGTTCAGCTTTTTCATGGCGCGGCGCTTGTGGGTGCTGATGGTTTTTTTGCTGCGTAGCAGGCGGGCGGCAATCTGGGTAACCGACAGGCCCTGGGCGATCTGGCGCAGCACTTCGATTTCGGCGGCGGTCAGGCGCGTATCGGGGTGGGCGGGCGGTGTCGTGCGCAGGGCGCCATTCTTGTAGGTGATGAATTTGTCGAGGTACTGGCCGCAGGCCGCGCGGATGATTTCGACCAGCATGGGCATCGAGGCCGACTTGGGCAGGTAGCCGTTGGCGCCGGCCCGGAACGCGGCGTATTCGGTTTCGGCCGGCGCGCCGGCCGAAAAGGTGATGATGACCAGCTTGGGGTGGCGGCGGCGCAGGCGGCGGATGAAATCGACGCCGTCCCAGGCCTGGCGCGGCAGGTAGAAATCGACCACCGCGACGTCGCAGGGCTGGCTGGCAAGCTTGTGGAGCAGGGCCTCGGACGTGGTTTCGGTGTGCACGATGTCGAAATCGGGCTGCGATCGCAGGTAGGCGGCCACCCCCAGGGTGATGACGGGGTGGTCGTCGAGAATGGCGATGCGCACGCGGTCGCTGGAGCCCGAGAGCAGCATGTAGCGGCGCCCCATGGAACTGGATAATGCGGCCGGATCGGTAGGGCTGGAAGTCCGGAAGGGGGATAAGATCATGGCGGGTTGGCGAGCGGCGGCCGAACATTCGGACGCGCGATCATTCGAGGGTACTCAAGGAGTCAAAACTTCTGGTCCCAGTATCCGAAAAATCGGACGTGTCCGGTGTAGGACTTTTCAGTCTTTGCTCGCCGCCCCCAGAACGCCGGCCCCGGATCCACGCCCGGAAAGAAGCCCTCGCCGGGCCGCCCGGACGGCGGGCGCCGGGGATGCTACAATCTTTGACGATAGGTACGCGCGACCGCGTGCCGGCTTTCTACGGCCCTACAGCATGATTTCTCGCCCGACACGAACTACGACCGGAAACTTCCGCCCTATGTCGCGTTAGTTTTATCGAGTGTCGGGTTCGGCCTGGTCAGGCAGGTTCCCAGCAGCAACCAGACGAAACGCGGCGGACAGCCGCGTTTGTCGTTTCTTCCGCAGGAAAATTTCGATGGTACAGATCACTTTGCCGGATGGTTCGCAGCGTCAGTTCTCGGGGCCGGTCACGGTCGCCGAGGTCGCGCAGTCGATCGGCGCCGGCCTGGCCAAGGCCGCCCTGGGCGGCCGCGTCACCGAGCCCGGCGGCCAGCCCAGGCTGGTCGATACCAGCTTCCGGCTCGACCACGACGCGCAACTGGCCATTGTTACCGCCAAAGATGCCGACGGCCTCGACCTGATCCGCCATTCCACCGCGCACCTGCTGGCCTACGCCGTGAAAGAGCTGTTTCCCGATGCGCAAGTCACCATCGGGCCGGTCATCGACAACGGCTTCTATTACGATTTTTCGTACAAGCGGCCGTTCACGCCGGAAGACCTGGCGGCCATCGAAAAGAAAATGACCGAGCTCGCGCGCAAAGACGAAGTCGTCACGCGCGAAGAATGGACGCGCGACGATGCCGTGGCCTATTTCAAGAGCATCGGCGAGGCCTACAAGGCAGAGATCATCGCCTCGATTCCCGCCAATGAAACGCTGAGCCTGTACCGCGAAGGCAATTTCATCGACCTGTGCCGCGGGCCGCACGTGCCGTCCACGGGCAAGCTCAAAGTGTTCAAGCTGATGAAAGTGGCCGGGGCCTATTGGCGCGGCGACAGCAACAACGAGATGCTCCAGCGCATCTATGGCACCGCCTGGGCCAGCAAAGACGACCAGGACGCCTATCTGCACATGCTGGAAGAAGCCGAGCGCCGCGACCACCGCAAGATCGGCCGCGATCTCGACCTGTTCCACTTCCAGGACGAAGCGCCAGGCCTGATCTTCTGGCACCCCAAGGGATGGGCCCTGTGGCAGCAGGTCGAGCAATACATGCGCGCCGTGTACAACGACAACGGCTACCAGGAAGTGAAGGCGCCGCAGATCCTCGACCTCTCGCTCTGGAAGAAAACCGGGCACTGGGACAACTACCGCGAGAACATGTTCACGACCGAGTCCGAGAACCGCGTCTACGGGCTCAAACCCATGAATTGCCCCGGCCACGTGCAAATTTTCAATGCCGGGCTGCATTCGTATCGCGAGCTGCCGCTGCGCTACGGCGAGTTCGGCCAATGCCATCGCAACGAGCCGTCCGGCTCGCTGCACGGCATGATGCGCGTGCGCGGCTTCACGCAAGACGACGGCCATATTTTCTGTACCGAAGACCAGCTGCAGGACGAATGCGCCGATTTCACCGCGCTGCTGCAAAAGGTGTACCGCGATTTCGGCTTTACCGAAGTGCTGTACAAGGTGGCCACCCGGCCCGAAAAGCGCATCGGCACCGACGAGGTCTGGGACAAGGCCGAAACCGCGCTCATGGAAAGCCTGCGGCGCACCGGCTGCGAATTCGAGATTTCGCCGGGCGAGGGCGCTTTCTATGGCCCCAAGATCGAATACACGCTGAAAGACGCCATCGGCCGGCACTGGCAGTGCGGCACCGTGCAGGTGGATTTTTCCATGCCGGTGCGGCTGGGCGCCGAATACGTCGATGCCCAGGATCAGCGCCGCGCGCCCGTCATGCTGCACCGGGCGATCCTGGGATCGCTCGAACGTTTTATCGGAATGTTGATCGAAAACCATGCCGGCGCCATGCCGCCCTGGCTGGCGCCGGTGCAGGCCGTGGTGTGCTGCATTTCCGAGCCGTCCGCCGATTATGCTGCACAAATAACACAAACCCTGAAAAAACAAGGCTTTAGAGTGCAATCTGATTTGCGTGGTGAAAAAATCACTCGTAAAATCCGCGAGCACAGCCTGCAAAAGGTGCCGTACATCCTTGTCGTGGGCGACAAGGAAAAGCAGAATGGAACCGTTGCTGTCCGCGGGCTGGGGGGGCTGGACCTCGGCGTCATCGCGCTCGAAGACTTTTCCATCCGCCTGGCCGAAGACGTCGCCGCCCGCCGGGATGTCGTGCCACAAGAAAGCAGTGCTACTTAAATCTTTTAGGAGTCGTCAACATCGCCACTGAAAAAGCCAATCGCATCAACGGTGAAATCCGCGTCCCCGAGGTGCGCCTGATAGGTCTGGACGGAGAACAGCTGGGCATTGTCAAGCTGGCTGATGCCTTCCGTCTTTCCGAACAAGCCGACGTGGATCTGGTGGAAATCGCGCCCAACGCCGATCCCCCAGTCTGCCGCCTGATGGACTACGGCAAGTTCAAGTACCAGGAACAAAAACGGCAAGCCGAAGCGCGTTCCAAGCAGAAGGTCATCCAGGTCAAGGAAGTGAAGTTCCGCCCGGCGACCGACGAAGGCGACTACCAGGTCAAGCTGCGCAACCTGCGCCGCTTCCTGGAAGAAGGTGACAAGGCCAAGGTCACCTTGCGCTTCCGCGGCCGGGAAATGGCTCACCAGGAACTGGGTATGCGCGTGCTCGAACGCGTGCGCGACGACCTGACCGAATTGGCCCAGGTCGAGGCCATGCCCAAGCTCGAAGGGCGCCAGATGGTCATGGTGCTGGCCCCGCGCAAAAAGAGCACGCCGGGCAAGGCCGACGCCGCCGGCTGAGCTTACCGCCCCGCATGGCCGGCCGCGCCGCACTCCGGCCCCGGCCGTGCCGGCGGCGCGCGGCGCGGGGTGGACATTTACGCTACGATGTCGGTTTGGCGCGCTAGTGCGTGGCACGGCGCGCGTCCGGGATGTCCAATACCATGCATGTTCTATTCGTAATCGATCCCTTGCCGCGCCTGAAGGCCTACAAGGATACTTCGGTGGCCATGATGCGCGCGCTGGCCGCTCGCGGCCATACGCTCAGCGTCGCCCTGCAGGGCGACCTGTTCATCGACGCCGGGGTGGTGCTGGCGCGCACTACGCCGATCGAACTGCTGGAAGGCGCCGACCTGCACGGCCACGACTGGTGGCGCGACACGGGCGCCGCGCAAGACGTTGCGCTGTCGCGCTTCGGCGCCGTCGTGATGCGCAAAGACCCTCCGTTCGACATGGAATACGTCTACTCGACGCACATGCTCGAATATGCGCAGGCGCAAGGGGCCAAAGTGTTCAACGACGCCGCGGCCATTCGCAACCACCCCGAAAAACTGGCGATCACCGAATTCACCGAACTGGCGGCGCCCACGCTGGTCACGCGCGACATGGCCCGCATCAAGGCCTTTCACGCGCAGCATCAAGACGTCATCGTCAAGCCGCTCGATGGCATGGGAGGCACGGGCATTTTCCGGCTGCAGGCCCACGACCCCAACCTGAACGCCATCCTGGAAACCCTGACCGAAGACGGCACGCGCACCATCATGGCGCAGCGCTACATTCCCGAAATCGTGCAGGGCGACAAGCGCATCCTGCTGATCGGCGGCGAGGCCGTGCCCTATGCCCTGGCGCGCATTCCGCTGGCCGGCGAAACGCGCGGCAACCTGGCGGCCGGCGGGCGCGGCGTCGCGCAGCCGCTGTCGGAGCGCGACCGCGAAATCGCCGCCATCGTGGCGCCCCGGCTGGCGGCGCGCGGGCTGCTGGTGGTGGGACTGGACGTCATCGGCGACTACGTGACCGAAGTCAACGTCACCAGCCCCACCTGTTTCGTCGAAATCGCCGAGCAGACCGGCTTCGACGTGGCCGGCATGTTTGTCCAGGCGCTGGAACGCGCCGCGGCGTAAAGGCTAGCCATGACCGGCATTGTCATCGTTGTGCATGCGCCGCTGGGCGTCGCCATGCGCGAATTCGCCGAACACGTGCTGGGCGCGCAAGCCAGCGGGCCCATGGCCGTGCACGACATCCAGCCCGACGATACCCCCGACGACCGCGTGCCGGCCGTGCTGCGCGATATCCGCGCGGCCGACACCGGCCAGGGCGTGCTGGTGCTTACCGATCTCATCGGCGCCACACCGGCCAATATCGCCAAGCGGGCGGTGGCCGACGCCCAGGCGCACGGCACCCAATGCTGTGTGGTCGCGGGCCTGAATTCGTCGATGCTGCTGCGGGCCCTGACCTCGCGCGACCTCAGCCTGGCGGAAACCCGCGAAAAAGCGCTGGCGGGCGGCGTGCAGGGTTGTCTGCGAGTAGACTGATCCGCGGTTTTTTGTCCTATTATGTCGATGCATGGCGGGAGCCCCACGGCGGCATGCAAATGCCGCGGCAGGAATGGCCATGCCGGGCTGTGTTTACCTGAGTTCTATGCCTATTTCTGACATCGTCATTTCCAATAAGCTGGGCCTGCACGCGCGCGCGGCCGCCAAGCTGACCCAGCTGGCCAGCAAGTTCGGCAGCGAAATATTCATCTCGCGCGGCGCGCAGCGCGTCAATGCCAAAAGCATCATGGGCGTGATGATGCTGGCGGCCGGGCAAGGGGTTACCGTCAGGCTGGAAGCGTCGGGCGGCGATGCCGACCAGGCGCTTTCCGAAATCCAGAACCTGTTCGACAGCAAATTCGGTGAGCACGAATAGCACGTCTTCCGATCCGGCGCCGGCCGCGGCGCCCTGCGCCGTGGTGGCGTTGCATGGCAAGGGCGTGGCGCGCGGTTACGCCATCGGCCGCGCGGTCGTCATGGGCGCCGCTTCGCTCGAAGTGGCGCACTACCGCATTGCCCCCGAAGATGTCCCGGCCGAATGCGAGCGCCTGACCCAGGCGCTGTCGCGCGCCCAGGCCGACCTGCTGCAAATGGTCGACACCCTGCCGGCCGATGCTCCGCGCGAACTGGGCGCCATGCTGAATGTGCATCGCCTGCTGATGGCCGACCCCTTGCTGGCCGAACAGACGCGCACCCTGATCGCCGAGCGCCACTACAACGCCGAATGGGCGCTGGCCGCGCAGGGGCAGATCCTGGGCGAGCAATTCGACGCCATGGAAGACGAATACCTGCGCGAGCGCGGCGCCGATGTCCGGCAGGTCATCGAGCGCGTGCTGCAGGTGCTGTCGGGCAGCACCGCCATGCTGCCCGACGGCGCCGACCTCGACGGCAACGACCCCCTGCTGGTGGTGGCGCACGACATCTCGCCGGCCGACATGCTGCGCTTGCGCGGCGGGCGTTTCGCGGCATTCGTCACCGACCTGGGCGGCCCCACCTCGCATACCGCCATCGTGGCGCGCAGCATGGGCGTGCCGGCGGTGGTGGCGCTGGGCAACGTGCGCGAACTGGTGCGCGACGGCGACACGCTGGTGATCGACGGCGCCGCCGGGGTCGTGCTGGTGAACCCGGCGCCCGCCATGCTGCAGGAATACCGCGACCGGCAGGTGGCCTATGCGGCCGAGCGCGCCGAACTCGCCCTGTTGCGCGACGAGCCCGCTGTCACGCTCGACGGCATCCCTATCGTGCTCAACGCCAATATCGAACTGCCCGACGAAGCCGCCGCGGCCCTGGCGGCGGGCGCCGACGGCATCGGCCTGTTTCGCAGCGAATTTCTGTTCATGGGCCGGCAAACCCTGCCCGACGAAGAAGAGCAGTACCAGGCCTACGCCTCGGTGGTCCGCACGATGGCGGGCCGCCCGGTCACGATACGCACCCTGGACCTGGGCGCCGATAAAACCCTCGACGACGAGGCCACCGTGGCCACCAATCCGGCGCTGGGGCAGCGCGCCATCCGCTACTGCCTGGCCCGCCCCGAGATGTTCGCCACCCAGTTGCGCGCCATCTTGCGAGCCTCCGCGCATGGCCACGTGCGCCTGTTGCTGCCCATGGTGGCGCACATGCACGAGGTCACCGCCGCGCTGGCGGCCATCGACGCCGCGCGCCACGAACTCGACGCGCGCGGCCAGGCCTATGCCGAACGCCTCGAAGTGGGGGCCATGGTCGAAGTGCCGGCCATCGCCATTGCCATCGAGCCGTTCGCCCAGGCGCTGGATTTTCTGTCGATCGGCACCAACGACCTCATCCAGTACACCCTGGCCATCGATCGCGGCGATCACGACGTGGCCAGCCTGTACGATCCGCTGCATCCCGCGGTGCTGCGCCTGGTGGCCAATACCATCAACGCCGGCGCGCGGGTGAGCAAGCCCGTGGCCGTATGCGGCGAAATGGCGGGCGATGCGCGCCTGACTCGGCTGCTGCTGGGCCTGGGCCTCACCGAATTCTCCATGCATCCGCAGCAGTTGCTGGACGTCAAGCGCGAAATCCGCCGCGCCCACAGCAACGACCTGCGCGTCAAGGTAGCCACGGCCCTGAACCGCGCGCTGCCCGTCGATCTCGATCTTCTCGACCAGGGCTAGGCGCCCAGGGCCGATCCGTTCGGTCCGCGCCATTCCGGCAGGGCCCGGGGCGGCCACTTTATGTTGCGTTGCACAAAAAAATTGCCCCTACTGTTAAGGGGGGTGTCAGGCTCCCGAAAAAACCCTTGTTGTGCCTTAAAAAGTACAAAATTACCTGATATATCAATTTATGTTGTGAAGCAGCAATAACAGGACTAAGATGGGCTTGCGTGGTTCCCTTTCATTCTTCTCAAGGAGCAGATCATGGAAGATTCCACCAGCAGGGCCGCGGCGCCGGGCAAACCGGCAGGCGGGGCGCCCCAGGGTTGGCGCCGGTTGCAGCAGCGTGTCACCAGCTTCCTGGAGGCGGTCGGCGAAATACTGCGGGGCATGGACGAAGCACGACACGTCCATCCCACGATTTCGGCCTACCACGACCCGCGCCGCTGATCTGGCCTTCTGCAGCCAGGCAAAATGCCAGTCTCGCGACTGGCATTTTGTTATGCGCGCGGCCAGCGATAATAGGGCCTCTACCGGAGGCCCCTGAATGCAAATCATCGATACCGAACAAACGCGCCGCGCCCTGGTGTTTCCCGCCGTGATCCCGGCGCTGCGCGAGGCCTTTCGCGCCGGCGCCAGTGTGCCGCCGCGTCATGTCCACGCCATTGAATCGGGCGGCGCGCACGGCACCGCGCTGATCATGCCGGCCTGGAACGAGCAGGGCTATTTCGGCGTCAAGGTCATCAACATTTTTCCGGACAACACCCGCCAGGGCCTGCCCGGCCTGCATGCCGCCTACACCTTGTACAGCGCTCGCACCGGGGTGCCGCTGGCGCAGGTCGACGGCGACGTGGTCACCGTATACCGCACGGCGGGTGCCGCGGCGCTGGGCGCGTCGTACCTGGCGCGCCAGGATGCGCGGGTGCTGCTGATCGTGGGCTCGGGACGCATTGCCGGGTTGCTGGCGCAGGCCATGCGCAGCGTGCGCCCCATCGAGCGCGTGCTGGTCTGGAATGTGCGTCCCGCGGGGGCGCGCGCGCTGGCCGAGTCGCTGGCGGAGCAGGGTTTCGATGCCCAGGCGGTCGATTCGCTGGAATCCGCGGTGCGCCAGGCCGATATCGTCAGCTGCGCGACCTTGTCGACGGAGCCGCTGGTGCGCGGCGCCTGGTTGCGGCCCGGCACGCATCTGGACCTGATCGGCAGTTTCAAGCCCGACATGAAAGAAACCGACCCGGCTTGCTTCGCCGGCGCCGAGGTGTATGTGGATACCGACGAGGCCCCCACCAAATCGGGCGACCTGCTGGCGGCCTTCGAGGCCGGCACGCTTGCGCGGACGGGCATACGGGGCACGCTGACCGACCTGATCGCGGGCCGGGCGCCGGGCCGCGGCGACGCCGGCCAGATCACGGTATTCAAGGCGGTGGGCAGCGCGCTGGAAGACCTGACCCTGGCCGCCATGGCCTACGAGGCGCATTCGGCGGGCAAGCCGGCCGCGCCTGGGGCAAAATAGCACCCTGCGCCATTGCCGGCGCTTTCGCCAATATCAGCCGGATACCCGCCATGTCTTCTCCGTTGCTACGCCTGGCCGCCATGGCCGCCACCATTTTGCCGATGCTGTCGTGGTCGGCCCGCGCCGAGGTCGTGATCGGCATCGACGTCTCGACCACCGGTCCGGCCGCCGCCATCGGCATCCAGACCAATAACGCGCTGCGCCTGTGGCCCGCCACGCTGGGCGGCGAGCCGGCCCGCTATATCGTGCTGGACGACGGCACCGATGTCAGCCGGGCCGTGAAGAACCTGCGCAAGCTCACGTCCGAAGACAAGGTCGATGCCATCGTGGGCCCCAACATCACCGCGGCGGCGCTGGCCGGGCTCGACGTGCTGGCCGAAACCGGCACGCCCATGGTGGCCCTGGCGGCGTCCAGCGTCATCGTCGAGCCGCCCGACGATCCGAAGCGCCGCTGGGCCTTCAAGATGCCGCAGAACGATTCCCTGATGGCCACCGCTCTGGTGCAGGACATGCACCAGAAAGGCATCAAGACGGTGGCTTTCATCGGCTTCGCCGATTCGTACGGCGACAGCTGGTGGAGCGAGTTCAACAAGGCCGCGGCCGGCCAGGGCATCGAGCTGGTGGCCAACGAGCGCTTCCAGCGCAACGACGCCTCGGTGATGGGGCAGGTGCTCAAGGCCATCGCGGCCAAGCCCGACGCCGTGCTGATCGCCGGTTCGGGCACGCCGGCCGCGTTGCCGCAAAAGACCCTGATCGAACGCGGCTACAAGGGCCCCATTTATCAAACCCATGGTATCGGTACCCTCGAGTTCCTGCAGGTAGGGGGCAAAGATGTCGAGGGCACGCTGTTCCCCACCGGGCCCGGCGTGGTGGCGCGCGAATTGCCCGACGACAACCCCGTGAAGAAAGTGGCGGTGGCCTTCGCCGACAAGTACGAAGCCGAGCATGGCGCCAACACGCTGACCCAGTTCGCGGGCGACGCCTACGGCGCCTGGATGCTGCTCGATTCGGCGGTGGGCCGCGCCCTGAAAACCGGCGCCAAGCCGGGCACGCCGGAATTCCGGGCGGCCTTGCGCGACGCGCTCGAAAATACGCGCGATCTGGTGGTGCCGAACGGCGTGCTGAACATCTCCAAGACCGACCACCAGGGTTTCGACGAACGGGCGCGGGTCATGGGCGTGATACGCAACGGACGTTTTTCCTACGCTCGGTAACAACATCGTTACCGTGGGCGCGGACCGCCGTCTTGCGGCGGTCCGCGCCCACCGCGCCTCGCATCCGGGGCGGCTGGGCAGGCCATGGGCCTGCTTTTTTGTCGCTATATACTTTGTGCTGAAATGATTAATTGACGTACTATTTCGCGTGAATTGGTTTTGTCTATAAATATTTTCAAAGGGAGTGGCGCATGACACGCATACTGAACACGACCAAATGGGCTGTACTGGCGTTGAGTTTCGGGCTGATGGCGGCGTGCTCCGATTCCGGGTCCGACGACGAGGCCACCAAGCCCGCCGCCAGCAACGATCCGCCGCCCGCCGCCCAGAGCACGCTCGCCGCCGCCAAGGCCGCCGGCAAGATCCGCATCGGCTACGCCAACGAGGCGCCCTATGCCTATATGGACAGCGAAAAAAACCAGATCACCGGCGAAGCGGTGGAAATCGCGCGCGTGGTGCTCAAGCGCATGGGCATCAATGAAGTGGAAGGCGTCCTGACCGAGTTCGGCTCGCTGATTCCGGGCCTGCAGGCCAAGCGTTTCGACATCATTGCCGCGGGCATGTACGTGACGCCCGAGCGCTGCCAGCAGGTGGCTTTTTCGAACCCCACCTATGGGGTGGGCCAATCGTTCCTGGTGCAGAAGGGCAACCCCAAGAACCTGCACAGCTATGAAGACGTGGCCAAGCAGGACGATGCCCGCCTGGGCGTGGTGGTGGGCGCCATCGAAAGCGAGTACGCCAGCAAAATGGATATTCCGGTCGACCGCGTGGTGGTGTTCCCCGACGTTGTCAGCGCGCTGTCCGGTGTGCAGGCCGGGCGTGCCGATGCGTATGCGGCCACCGCCATGACGGTGAACGACCTGATGAAAAAGACCGCCACCGGCGACCTGGAAAAGGCCGATCCGTTTACCGACCCGGTCGTCGACGGCAAGAGCGTGCGCGGCTATGGCGCCTTCGGCTTTCGCAAGGACGACCAGGAATTCGTCGACGCGTTCAACGCCGAGCTGGCCAAGTTCATCGGCACGGAAGAACACGCCAAGATCGTGGCGCCCTTCGGCTTTACCAAGGACGAGTTGCCGGGCGACGTGACGGCGGCCAAGCTGTGCGCGGCGAACGGCCAGTAACGCGTGGCGATCTCCGTGCAAGGCTTCGCGACGCTGCTGCCGCCGCTGCTGGACGGGCTGTGGATGACGCTGCGCATCACGGCGGGCGCCGCGCTGCTGGCGGTGCCGCTGGCCCTGGCCGCCGGTTTGGCGCGATTGTCGTCACACCGCTGGCTGAGCTGGCCGGCGCTGGCCTACGTGGAGGTTTTCCGCGGCACCTCGGCGCTGGTCCAGCTGTTCTGGTTCTATTACGTACTGCCGCTGTTCGGGCTGAAGCTGCCCGCCGTGACGGTGGGCATCGTGGTGCTGGCCGCCAATGCCGGCGCCTATGGCGCCGAGGTGGTGCGTGGCGCGATCCAGGCGGTGGCGGTCGGGCAGCGTGAGGCCGCCGTGGCCCTGAACATGACGCCCGCGCTGGCCATGCGGCGCATCGTGCTGCCGCAGGCGTTTCCGGCCATGCTGCCGCCGGCCGGCAACCTGCTGATCGAACTATTGAAGAATACCGCGCTGGTGTCGCTGATCACCATCACCGACCTGACGTTCCGCGGCCAGATGCTGCGGGCCGAAACCCTGCGCACCACCGAGATTTTTCTGCTGCTGCTGCTGTTGTACTTCGCCGTGGCCTTGGTCATCACGGCGGGCATCCGCCTGCTCGAGCGGAGGTTCCGCGTCCGATGAATCCCATCTTCGACTGGGCCTTCGCCTGGGAAATCCTGCCGGCATTGGGCTCCGCGCTCATCATCACGGTGCAGGCCACGGTGCTGGGCATGCTGCTCGCGATTGTGCTGGGCCTGGTGCTGGCCATGTTGCGGCGCGTGCGTGCGCGCTGGATATCGGCGCCCGTGGCGGTGCTGATCGAGTTCGTGCGCAGCACGCCCTTGCTGGTGCAGATGTACTTCCTGTTTTATGTGCTGCCGCAGAGCGGCGTGCAGATGTCGCCGCTGGCTACCGGCGTGCTGGCGCTGGGCGTGCATTACGCGGCCTACTGTGCCGAGGTCTATCGTGCCGGCATCGAATCGGTGCCGCGCGGGCAGCTCGAGGCGGCCACGGCGCTGAACATGTCGCCGTGGCGCACGGCGGTGGGCGTGGTGCTGCCGCAGGCCATTCCGCCGGTCGTGCCGGCGCTGGGCAATTATCTGGTGGCGATGTTCAAGGACACGCCGCTGCTGTCCGCCATTACGGTGGTTGAACTACTGCAGCAAAGCAAAATCATCGGTTCCGCCACGTTCCGCTATACCGAGCCGTTGACGCTGGTGGGCGTGCTGTTCCTGCTGTTGAGCCTGATCGCGGCCTGGGGCGTGCGGCGCCTGGAGGCATGGTTGAAAAAATTCGGAGGTACCCGATGAGCGCGAGCATCCGCCTGAACAATCTGTGCAAACGCTATGGCGAACTCGAAGTGCTGCGTGGCATCAATCTGGAAATCCCGGCGGGACAGACCTTGTCCATTATCGGCCCGTCGGGCTCGGGCAAGTCGACGCTGCTGCGCCTGTTGATGACGCTGGACCGGCCTTCCAGCGGCGAAATCCTGATCGACGGCGAGTCGATGTGGGTGGATGCGCAAGGCCGCAGCGTGGGCTCGAATTCGGCGCACGTGCGGCGCGTGCGCGGCAAGATCGGCATGGTGTTCCAGCACTTCAATCTGTTTCCGCACAAGACCGCGCTGGGCAACGTCATGGAAGCGCCGGTGTACGTGGCCGGGGTGCCGCGCGACGAGGCCGCGCAGCGCGCGCGCGAGTACCTGGAACTGGTAGGGCTGGGCGACAAGCTGGACAGCTATCCCGCGCAGTTGTCCGGCGGCCAGAAGCAGCGGGTGGGCATCGCGCGGGCGCTGGCCATGCATCCGGAAGTGATGCTGTTCGACGAGGTGACCTCGGCGCTCGACCCCGAACTGGTGGGCGGCATTCTGCAGATATTGCGCGACCTGGCCGCCAAGCGCACGATGACGATGATCATCGTGACCCACCAGATGAGCTTCGCCGAACGCAGTTCGGACCGCACACTGTTCTTCGACCAGGGCAACATCGTCGAAGACGCGGAATCCAGCGTGCTGTTCTCGAATCCGCGCGAAGAGCGCACGCAGCAGTTCCTGCAGTCGGTGATCGAGGCAGTCTAGGGCATTTGCAGGTGTCAGGCTCCGCAGGTGCCTGACACCGTTCGATTGGAAAGATCTAGCCCACTATCGATGTCAGGCACCTGCGGAGCCTGACACCTGGCAAGGCGCAGGCTCAGCGCGCCTGTGCGTAAGCCTGCGCCAGGCCGGCGTGCAGGGCCTCGGCGAAATCGGGCCGGGCCGGATCCAGGTCGGCGATCAGGCGCGCCAGCACGACGTTGTCTTCTTCGCCCCGCCATATTTTCACGTACGTGCCGGTCTTGTAGCCGTTTTCCTGGCGGAAGATGTTCAGCACGTTCTTGGACACATACTGCGTGAACGTGTCGTTCCATGACAGCTCGCAGCATGCCATGGTGCGTTCCAGCGTTTTGTAGCTGGCGCGGCCGCACACGGCCAGGCCGCCGATCAGTTCGAGCAGTTCCGGCACGTCGAGCTCGTGCAGCCGGTAGGTGCGGCCGTCGAGCGCGATCGCGTCGGGCGCGGCCAGGTCGGCCACCAGCAGCAGCGCCGCGTCGGCGGCCGAGCCGCCCGTCGATACCAGGGTGTGCGACAGGTAGAAATGCAGGATGTCGACCAGTTCCATTTGCACCTGGGGCAGGTCGATGTCCTGCTTCTTCCACCATTTCCAGCCGTAGTGTTCGAGCGCTTCGGCTGATTCCACGAACGCGGCGCGCAGGAAGCGGGCCCCGCCGCCTACCCACTGCGGGTTGATGATGCTGTTGAGGCGGTCCTGCAGTTTCAGCATGGTTGCCGCCTGGGTTTCGGTCAGTCCGGCCGGGGTGTCGCTCACGTTCGCTCCGCAATATCTATAGGCGTGGCCGCCATGGGCCGGAAATGTTAGCACCAAGCGCGGCCGGTGCCGCACAGCCGCTTCAGGCCCGGCGGTTCTTGCCGGGCAGGGTGGACAGGGGCGGCAGGCTGGGCAGCGGCTGGCGTTTTTGCGCCGCGCGCAGGCGGTTGCCGCCCATGAACAGCATGAAGGCGCAGACGGCGAGAAAGACCGCCGGGATCAGGTCGTCGAGGTCGACGGGTTCGCGCTGCAGGGCCGCGGACAGCCTGATGATGGCGTGCCACAAGGCGAACCCGCCGGCGATCGTCAGGATCAGGGCGATGCGGCGCTGGCCGCTGCGCGCGGCCAGGGTGGGGGGCGCGGGCGCGGATGGGCTGGCAGGCGCGGCGGTACCCGGTGCCGCGGCGCGGGGGGAATCGGTGGACGAAGGCGCGGCGCGCCGGCTCTTGCCGGGCCAGTGCCCCTGGCGCGCCGGCACCTGCCCAGGGATACCGTCCGCCTGGCGGTTCAGCGTTTCGATGTAGCGCACGAAATCGCCGTCTTTGGGTTCGCCATCGATGGCCATGGGTCGAGTCCTGTGTAAGCCGGCCGGACGGCCGATGCGGTATCTTAACGCCTGCCGCGGCGGGGCGCCGGGCATGGTCGTTCCCTGCAAAACCTTCTTCGCTATATGGATTCCCTGACACAAGCGGTGCTGGGCGCCGGCATCCAGGGCGCGCTGCTGGGCCGCTACCAGGGCCGCAAGGCCCTGTTGTACGGCGGCCTGCTGGCCACCTTGCCGGACCTCGATGTGCTGATGCGCTATCCCGATCCGGTTTCGCTCATGACTTACCATCGCGGCTTTTCGCATTCGGTATTCGTGCTGGGCGCGCTGGCGGCGCTGCTGGCCTGGTTGATACGCAAAAAGTGGCCCCACGCGCCCTATGGCGCGGGGCGCCTGTTCCTGACGCTGTTCCTGGTGCTGGTCACGCATCCGGTGCTGGACGCATTCACGGTCTACGGTACGCAGCTGTTCTGGCCCTGGCCCAGCATCCCCGAAAGCTGGTCGGCGGTGTTCATCATCGACCCGGTCTATACCTTGCCGTTGGCGGCAGCCGTGATAGGCGCGGCCTGGTGGGGCTGCACTGCGCGGGTCCGCCGGGTGCTGGCGGGGGCCCTGTTGTTCAGCACCGCCTACCTGCTGGTATCGCTGGCGGGGCGCTGGCACGCCGAGCAGCGGGTGGAGCAGGCGCTGTTGCGGCAAGGCTTGCGGCCGACCGCCATGCTGGCGACCCCCATGCCGTTCAATACGCTGTTGTGGCGGGTGCTGGCCAAAGACGGGCAGGGCCAGTACTACGAAGCGGTCAGCGGCTGGTTCGACCGCCATCCGCCCGAGCGGGTGGCCTTGCCGCTGCATCTGCAACAGCGCGGCATTCTGGATGGCTCCGCCTTGCACGAGCGCCTGCGCTGGTTCACCGGCGACTGGCTGCGTTACGACGTGCTGGGCAATGCGCTGGTCGTGACCGACTTGCGCATGGGCATCCCCGGCTATTACTCCTTCCGTTTCGTCATGGCGGAACGCGATGGCAGCGGCGCATGGCACCTGGTCACGCCGCGCCGCTGGCCCGGCAGCCGGGGCGGCTGGCCGCAGATGCGGCGGGTGCTGGCGCGCATCGTCGACAGCGACCGGCCCTTGCCGCTGGCCACATGGGCGGCGCGCGCCGCGGACGCCGGGCCGGCGCCGTAGGGTCGTGGCGCGGGCCGGCCTACAGGCGGATGCCGGGCTCGTGCTTGATGGTCTGCATCACAATGTGCGTATAGAAGGCCTGCACATTGTCGTCGCGCTCGAACAGGCGTTCGGCCAGCGCCAGGTAGTCGTCCATGTCGCGCATATGGACGATCAGCACGCAGCTGACGTCGCCGGTGACCATATAGCACTGCGTCACGGCGGCTTCGGCGCGCACGCGGGCCAGGAAATCCTGGCGATGCACCGAGCCGTGGCGCGCGAACTCCACCGTGACGATGGCCGACAGGCCGTGGGCCACGCGGGCGGGGTCCACCACGGCCACGATGCGGCGGATCACGCCGTGTTTTTTCAGCCGCTCGACCCGCCGCAGGCAGGCCGATGGCGACAGGCCGACCCGGTCCGCCAGCGCGACATTGGACAGGCCGGCATCGCGCTGCAACTGGGCCAGAATGCGGTGGTCGAGCGAATCCAGTTCCATGGCACAACTTTTGTGTAGACAAATGCCAACTTAACACAATAAAAAAGCGTACTACACAATAAGATGCGCGCTAATTTCGCGCCGCTTGCTCTATGCTGGGGCCTGTTTTTTGGCCTCTCCTTCGTTCGTGGACACTTCCGTGCCGTACCTCTTCAACCTGCTGCGCCGCAGCCGTCGCCTGTTCCTGGTCCTGGTCAAAGTCATGCTGCCGGTGATGGTGCTGGTGCAGGCGGGACAATGGCTGGGCTGGATCGACGCGCTGGGCCGCGCCATCGCACCGGCGATGGCCTTGCTGGATCTGCCGCCCGAGGCGGGCATGATCTGGGTGGCGGGCATGTGCGTCGGGGTGTATGGCGCCATTGCCGCCCTGATCGGGCTGGCGCCCCACCTGGACCTGACGGTGGCGCAGTTGAGCGCCTTGTGCGCCATGGTGCTGTTTGCCCACGGCCTGCCGGTGGAACAGGCCATCGTGCGCCGCGCCGGCGCCAGCTTCTGGGCCACGGCCGCGCTGCGGGTGGGCGCGGCGGTACTGTATGCCGCCGCGGTCGGCTGGGCCTGCCGCTGGGGCGGCTGGCTGCAAGAACCGGTATCGCTGGGCTGGCTGGGCAGTTCGTCGCTGGCGGCCGATAGCCAGGGCAGCGGCCTGCTGGACTGGGTGCGCGGCACCGCCATGTCGCTGCTGTTCACCTACGGGGTGATCGTGGCCTTGCTGGTGTTGCTGGACATCTTCGAGCGCACCGGCCTGACGCGCGCCATCACGGCCTTGCTGATGCCCCTGCTGCGGGTGTCGGGCCTGGACGCGCGGGTGGCGCCCGTGACCACCGTGGGAGTGCTGCTGGGGCTGAGCTACGGCGGGGCGCTTATCATCGAAGAGGCCGAAAAGAACCAGTTTTCGGGACGTACGCGCTTCCTGGCACTGGCCTGGATATCGCTGTCGCACTCGCTGATCGAAGACACCGCCTTGCTGCTGACCCTGGGCGCAGATATCTGGATCATCCTGGTGGGGCGCGTATTGCTGACGCTGGCCATCGTGGCCGTGCTGGCGCGGGTGATCAAGGGCGGCGGCCCCGCCGATGCCCGGCTCAGCCCGGCCGCGGGCTAGCACGGCGGCAGGTGTCTGACTCCCGCAGGGTGTCAGACACTGTTGTATTGAACGGGCTAAGCACGCTTCGGTGTCTGACACCCTGCGGGAGTCAGACACCTTTGAGGCGCCCTCTGAGGCGCGGTGTCAGCCGTCTTGGGGCAGCCGCGCGGCGATCTCGGCGATGAGCCGGCGCGCCGCGTCCAGCTTGGATCCGGGCGGCAGCGGATGGGCGCCGTTGGCATCGAACAGCACCAGTTCGGTGGTGTCGGCGTCCATCACCTTGTGGGCCAGGTTGCCCACCAATAGCGGAATGCCTTTGCGCAAGCGCTTGGCCTCGGCGTGCTCGGCCAGTTTTTCGGTTTCGGCGGCAAAGCCCACGCACCAGGGGCCGCCCGGCAGCTTGGCGACCTCGGCCAGGATGTCGGGATTGGGCTCGAACTCGAGCACCGGCGCGCCGCCGCCCTCGGTGGTTTTCTTCAGCTTCTGGTCGCTGACGTTCTTGACGCGCCAATCGGCCACGGCCGCCACGGCGATGAATACGTCGGCGTCGTGGGCATTGGCCATGACCGCGTCATGCATCTGGCGGGCCGTCGTGACCGGCAGCGCCGTGACGCCGCGCGGCATGGGCAGCGCGGTGGCGCCCGTTACCAGCGTGACGCGGGCGCCGGCTTCGCGCGCCGCGCGCGCCAGCGCATAGCCGGTTTTGCCGGACGAGCGGTTGCTCAGCACGCGCACCGGATCCACCGGCTCGGACGTGGGGCCGGCCGTCAGCAGCAGGTGGCGGCCGGCCAGCACCTTGGGCTGGAAGAATGCGATCAGGTCGGCCAGCAGCTCATGGGCCTCGAGCATGCGGCCATCGCCGGTTTCGCCGCAGGCCTGTTCGCCCGACGCGGGCCCCAGCACCGCGATGCCGTCGGCCCGCAACTGCGCCGCATTGCGCTGGGTGGCCGGGTTGGCCCACATCTCGCGGTTCATGGCGGGCGCCACCAGCAGGGGACAGGCGCGCGCCAGGCACAGCGTGGACAACAGGTCGTCGGCCAGGCCGTGCGCCAGCTTGGCCATGAAGTCGGCGCTGGCGGGGGCCACCAGAACCGCGTCGGCGCCGCGCGTCAGTTCGATATGCGCCATGTTGTTGTCGATGCGCGCATCCCAGGCATCCAGGAACACGGGGCGGCCGGACAGGGCCTGCATCGTGACGGGCGTGATGAAATGGGTGGCGGCCTGAGTCATGACGACGTCGACCAGGGCGCCCTGTTCCGTCAGGCGTCGTACCAGTTCGGCGATTTTGTAGCAGGCGATACCGCCGGTCAGGCCGAGAACAATGCGTTTGCGTGCAAGATCGAGCATGGCGGGCCGGCGCGCAGGGCGCCGTCAGTCTGGACGGTGAAGGGAATTGGACAATTTTAAGCGCTGCGCGAGCGGCGGGCGCGCAGCAGTTCGTCGAGCACCAGCAGGATGGCGCCGCAGGTAATGCTGACGTCGGCCAGGTTGAATGCCGGGTAGTACCAGTCGTTCCAGTAGAACAGCAGAAAATCGATGACGTGCCCGTAAGCCACGCGGTCGATCACGTTGCCCAGCGCGCCGCCCAGGATCAGGGCCAGGGCCAGGCTGAAACGCGCCTGTTCCCGGTGGCGGCGCAGCAGCCAGACGATGACCACCGACGCCACGAGGCCCAGCGCCGTGAAGAACCAGCGCTGCCAGCCCGCTTCCGACGCCAGGAAGCTGAAGGCCGCGCCCCGGTTGTACACCAGCGTGAAATCGAATATCGGCAGGACATTGACGCGCTGGCCGTATTCGAAGCTGGCGTTGAAATACAACTTGGTGAGCTGGTCCAGAACGATCACCAGCGCCGCCAGGGCCAGCCAGCGGCCGATGCCCGGCGTCCGGCCCGTGGTGGCGGGAGCCGGCTTCGCCGGTCCGCCAGCGTCGCCCCCTTGAGGGGATGAGCCCGGACAGGGAACAGTCCTTGAGGACTGTTCCCTGCCTGGCGAATCCGAGCGGCCTGCCAGCCGCGAGGTGGAAAGCGCGCAGTGCTTCGGGGGTGGGGCTTTCACTTCAGGCCTTGTCGCGCGGTTCGCCCGCGCCGAACAGGTTGCTGACGCAGCGTCCGCAGATCTCGGGGTGGTCGGCGTCGCTGCCGACGTCCAGACGCCAGTGCCAGCAGCGTTCGCACTTCTTGTGGCCCGACGGCGCGATCTCGACCCGCAAATCGCCGTCGCCCGCGTGCACCGTGGCGCGCGAGACGATCAGGACAAAGCGCAGATCGTCGCCCAGACTGTCGAGCAGGGCGCGGTCGTCGCCGCCCGCGTACAGGTCGACCTCGGCCTGAAGCGACGAGCCGATGCCGCCGGCGGTGCGCACTTCTTCGAGCTTGCGCTGCACGTCGGCCCGCACAGCGCGCAGACGCGCCCATTTCGCGACCAGCGCCTCGGCATCCGCATCGGGCGGCAGGGCGTGATAGACCTCGGTGAAGATGGTGGCGCGCGCCACGTCGGCCTGGTGTTGCAGGGCCGAGCCGGCCAGGATCTTCCAGGCTTCTTCGGCGGTGAACGACAGGATGGGCGCCATCAGCTTGAGCAGCGCCTGGGTGATGTCGAGCAGGGCGGTCTGGGCCGAACGGCGCGCCAGACTGCCGGCCGCCGTGGTGTACAGGCGGTCTTTGAGAATATCCAGGTAGAACGCGCCCAGGTCTTCCGAGCAGAACGTCTGCAGGCGCGATACCGCCGGGTGGAAGTCGTAGCGTTCGTAGTGGCCCAGTACCTCGGCCTGCATCTGGGCGGTCATGGCCAGCGCGTAGCGGTCGATCTCGAACAGCTCGCCGTAGGGCACCGCCTGGCCGACCGCGTCGAAGTCGGCCAGGTTGGCCAGCAGGAACCGCAGCGTATTGCGGATGCGGCGGTAGCCCTCGACCACGCGCTTGAGGATTTCATCGGAAATCGACAGCTCGCCGGAATAGTCGGTGGAAGCCACCCACAGCCGCAGGATTTCGGCGCCCAGCGAATCGGATACCTTTTGCGGCGCGATTACGTTGCCCACCGACTTGCTCATTTTGCGGCCCTGGCCGTCGACCACGAAGCCGTGCGTCAGCAGCGCCTTGTACGGCGGCTGGCCGTACAGCATGCAGCCCGTGAGCAACGACGAATGGAACCAGCCTCGGTGCTGGTCCGAACCTTCCAGGTACAGGTCGGCCGGCCAGGCCAGTTCGGCGCCATGCGAACCGCCCAGCACCTGGTCTTTGCCGCCCAGCACCGTGGCATGGGTGGTGCCCGAGTCGAACCATACGTCGAGGGTATCGCGGTTCTTGACGTAGTGGTCGGCCTCGTCGCCCAACAGTTCGCGCGGGTCGAGCGACTGCCAGGCCTCGATGCCGTGCTGTTCCACGCGCTGCGCGATCTGTTCGAGCAGCTCGGCCGTGCGCGGATGCAGCGCGCCGGTTTCTTTGTGCACGAAAAACGCCATGGGCACGCCCCACTGGCGTTGCCGCGACAGGGTCCAGTCGGGCCGGTTGGCGATCATGGCATGCAGGCGTGCGCGTCCCCACGACGGGTAGAACGCGGTGGCGTCGATGCCGGCCAGGGCGCTTTCGCGCAGCGTGGGGCCGCCGTCGGCGGGCTTGACGTCCATGCCGGCAAACCACTGGCTGGTGGCGCGGTAGATCACGGGCGTCTTGTGGCGCCAGCAATGCATGTAGCTGTGCGACAGCTTTTGCACGTCCATCAGCGAGCCGGCCGCCTTCAGGGCTTCGACGATGCGCGGGTTGGCGTCCCAGATCGACAGGCCGCCGAACAGCGGCAGGCTGTCGGCATACTTGCCGTCGCCCAGCACCGGGTTGAGAATGTCGTCGTCGGCCAGTCCGTGCGCCTTGCACGACACGAAGTCTTCGATGCCGTAGGCCGGCGCCGAGTGGACCACGCCGGTGCCGGCATCCAGGGTGACGTAGTCGCCCAGGTAGATGGGCGACGTGCGCGCATAGCCGGCGTCGGCCTGGGCCAGCGGATGGTGAAAACGCAGGCCCGACAGGGCGGCGCCGGGGGCGGTGGCGATCACTTCGCCCTGCAGGCCCCAGGTTTTCAGGCAGGCTTCGACCCGTTCGCGCGCCAGCAGCAACAGCGGCCCGTGCGCCGGCGCCGGCGTCACGCGCACCAGCGCGTATTCCAGTTCGGGATGCACGTTCAGCGCCTGGTTGGCCGGTATCGTCCAGGGCGTGGTGGTCCAGATCACCACCGCGCCGTCGTCGACCGCGTCCAGGCCGAAGGCGGCCGCCAGGCCCGGCTTGTCGGCGAACGGGAAGGCCACGTCCACGGCGGGGTCGACGCGGTCGGCGTATTCGACCTCGGCCTCGGCCAGGGCCGAGCCGCAGTCGAAGCACCAGTTCACCGGCTTCAGGCCGCGGAATACGTAGCCCTTTTGCAGAATGCCGCCCAGTGCCCGGATTTCATTGGCTTCATTGCTGAAGTTCATGGTCAGGTAGGGGCGGTCCCATTCGCCCAGCACGCCCAGCCGCTTGAAGTCTTTGCGCTGGCGGTCGATCTGTTCCAGCGCGTAGGCGCGCGCCTTGGCCTGCACCTCGGTTACCGGCAGGTGCTTGCCGAATTTTTTCTCGATCTGGATCTCGATCGGCATGCCGTGGCAGTCCCAGCCCGGCACGTAGTGCGCGTCGTAGCCGGCCATGTTGCGGCTCTTGACGATGATGTCTTTCAGGATCTTGTTGACGGCGTGGCCGATATGGATGTCGCCGTTGGCGTAAGGGGGCCCGTCGTGCAGCACGAAGCGCGGCCGCCCGCGGCTGGCCGCGCGGATGGCCTGGTACACGTGGTTTTCTTCCCACTGGGCGACCCAGGCGGGTTCGCGCTTGGCGAGATCCCCCCGCATGGGAAAGGGGGTGTCGGGTAGGTTGAGGGTTTTTTTATAGTCCATGAACGGCAAAATAGGCGCGCGCGTTTCGCGCGTCTTCGGCGATGGCGGCAGTCAGGGAAGGGAGATCGGGAAACTTTTCTTCGTCCCGCAGTTTGTGCAGGAACTCGACTCGCACGAGTTTACCGTATGCGTCGACGGGCCCATCCAGCACGTGGGCTTCCAGCAGGACCCGCCCGTGGTCTTCGATAGTGGGGCGCACGCCCAGGCTGGCCACGGCCGGGCGCGGCTGTTGCGCCAGGCCATGGACGCGCACCACGTAAATGCCCGAGCGGGCGGCGCAGCGCGGCGCCACGCGCAGGTTCATGGTCGGAAAGCCCAGAGTGCGGCCCAGTTTTTGGCCATGGATGACGTGGCCGCTGATCTGGAAGGGCCGGCCCAGCAGGTCTTGCGCGCGGTCCAGGTCGCCCACCGCCAGCGCGGTGCGCACTTCCGAGCTCGACACGCGGTGGCCCTGCCGGTCGGTGATGTCGGCCAGCGTTTGCACCTCGAAACCATGCACCATGCCGGCTTCGCGCAGCAGGTCGATGTCGCCGCTGCGCTTGCGGCCGAAGCGGAAGTCTTCGCCCACCAGCAGCCAGCGCGTCTGCAGCCCGGCCACCAGCAGGTCTTCGATGAACGCGTTGGCCGACATGTCGGCCAGGCGCGCGTCGAAGCGTTCGATGATGACCTGGGCCATGCCTTGGCAGGCCAGGGCCGCGAGCTTGTCGCGCAGCCCCGAAATGCGCGTGGGCGCGAGTTCGGGACGCTGGTTCAAGGTGGCGAAATATTCGCGCGGATGGGGCTCGAAGGTCATCACCGAGGGCAGCAGGCCGCGGTCGCGGGCGGCTTGCCGCACGCGTGCCAGAATGGCCTGGTGGCCGCGGTGGACGCCATCGAAATTGCCGATGGTCAGCGCGCAAGGCGTGCGCCGGGCGGGCGGCGGCGCGGATCGAT
Source organism: Bordetella petrii (assembly GCA_017745595.1). Lineage (GTDB taxonomy): Bacteria > Pseudomonadota > Gammaproteobacteria > Burkholderiales > Burkholderiaceae_B > Bordetella_A > Bordetella_A petrii_C. The sequence continues at coordinate 27,970 of WMBV01000015.1, read as the reverse complement.
AAAGGTGCAGCGAGGTTTTCACGACCAAGAGTTTACAATTTTGGGTTGGCTCGCCTTTGGAATATTTCATCTTGCCCGAAACTACGCCGTCTACCCGCCGCCTGGTCATCCTGATATCTGGCCGGGGCAGCAATATGCAAGCCCTGGTGCGGGCCTGCCGCGACCAGGCCTGGCCGGCCGCCGTGTGCGCGGTGATCGCCAGCCGGCCCGACGCGGGCGGGCTGCAGTGGGCGCGCGAACAGGGCATTGCCACCGGGGCGCTGCATCATAAAGAATTTTCCAGCCGCGAGGCCTTCGACACGGCGCTGGCCCGCGAAATCGACCAATACCGGCCCGACTACGTGCTGCTGGCCGGATTCATGCGGGTACTGACGCCGGCATTCGTCAACCATTATGCCGGGCGGCTGATCAACATCCATCCGTCGCTGTTGCCGATGTTTCCCGGCCTGCACACTCATGCCCAGGCCCTGGCCACCGGCGTGCGCCTGCATGGCTGCACGGTGCATTTCGTCACCCCCGTGCTCGACCACGGGCCTATCATCGCGCAAGGCTGCGTGGCCGTGCGCGGCGACGACACGCCCGAAACCCTGGCCGAGCGCGTGCTGCAGGTCGAGCATCAGGCTTATCCGGCGGCGGTGCGCTGGCTTGCGGAAGGGCGGGTGCGGCTGACCCCCGACCAGCGGGTCGAGGTCGACGGCGAGCCGCCGCGGCTGTTCATGGGATCCGGCGCGGCCTGAGGCCGCCCGCCGCATCCCCGGTAGTCTTACTGGCCGCGGCGCTTGCCGCGGCCCCGATTGGAAGCATCATGAGCAAGAATTCCTTTTCCCGGCCGCGTGCCGGCTCGGCGGCCGCGCAGCGGCCCGATACGCGCGGCGGCCAACGCCGCGCGCCGGCCGGGCGGCCGGGGGCGCCCTCCGGGACGCAGCCGCGCACGCCGCCGGCGGTTATCCGCATCGACCAGGTTCAGCGCGTACTGGGCGAAATTCTGCAGTGGCGGTATCCCGCCGATGCCGCGCTGTCGCACTGGCTGCGCGCGCATCCGGCGCTGGGCGGGCGCGATCGGGCCGAGGTCGCGGAAGCGGTCTATGACGTCTTGCGGCATTTGCGCCGCTACCGGCAACTGGCCGAAAGCGGCAACGGGCCGGCCTCGCGGCGCCTGGCCATCCTGGGCCTGGCGGCCACGCTCGGCGCGGCCGCCCTGAGCGACGGCCTGGACGCCGCCGAAACCGAATGGCTGCAGCGCGTCGGCCGCATCGATCCCGCCACGCTGCCGCGCGCTGTGCGCGCCAGCATGCCCGACTGGCTCGACGAGCGCCTGGCGCGGCTGGACGATCCGGATGCACTGATGGATGCGCTGAACCGCCCGGCGCCGCTGGACTTGCGCGTCAATCCGCTGAAGGTCGAACGCGAGGCCGCGCTGGCGTCGCTGCTGGACAGCCCGGCCGCGCGCTACGATCCCCGGCCCACCCCGTATTCCCCCTGGGGCATCCGGCTGGCCGGCCGGCCGGCGGTCAACCGCTGGCCGCAGTTCGAAAGCGGCGGCATCGAGGTCCAGGACGAGGGCAGCCAGCTGCTGGCCCTGCTGGTGGGGCCGCGGCGCGGCGAAATGATCATCGATTTCTGCGCGGGGGCGGGCGGCAAGACGCTGCTGCTGGGGGCGCTGATGCGTTCCACCGGGCGCCTGTATGCCTTCGACGTGTCGGCGGCCCGCCTGGCGCGCGCCAAGCCGCGTTTCGCGCGCAGCGGCCTGTCCAACGTGGTGCCGGTGGCGATCGACGGCGAGAACGATACGCGCGTCAAACGGCTGGCCGGCAAGGCCCAGCGCGTGCTGGTCGACGCGCCGTGCAGCGGCATCGGCACGCTGCGCCGCAATCCCGACCTGAAATGGCGCCAGCATCCCGAGGCGCTGGCCGAACTGTGCGCCCTGCAGGCCCGCATCCTGCATAGCGCGGCGCGCTGCGTGGCGCCGGGCGGGCGGCTGGTCTACGCCACCTGCAGCCTGCTGGCCGAAGAAAACGAGAGTCAGGCCGAGCAATTCCTGGCCACGCATCCCGATTTCGAACTGATCGACGGCGCGGCATTGCTCGTCAACCGGTGTCCCGGCCTGAGCCTGGCCGGCCCGTATGTGCAGTTGCGTCCCGACGTGCATGGCACCGACGGCTTTTTCGCGGCGGTATTCGAGCGTAAGAAAGCGGCCGCCAAACAGCCGGCGGCGGCCGATGCGGCGGCGGCCGATGCGGCGGCGGCCGATGCGACGGCGGTCGAGGCCGATCCGGCGACAGCCGATAAAGCCGATAAAGCCGCCAGCTCCGACGTGCCACCCCACTCGGTGGTGTCTGGCACCTGACGGAGCCAGACACCCGGCACGGGTCCTGCCAGAGGCCTCGCCAGGTGTCTGACTCCCGCAGGGTGTCAGACACCGAAATACACCTGCGCCGTCCCGGCACGGCAGTGTCTGGCACGGCCCTTGCCAGGTCACCGAAATGCGTCAGTGCCTGGCGCCGCTCAACGGCCAGCGCGGGCGGGCGCCACCCGCACCTCGGCGCCGACCCGCTGCGGGGCGGCGTCCCGCGCCTGGTAGCGCACTTCCCAGGCCAGGCGGTCCGTGCCCGGCCTGTCGGCTCGATAGCGCACCTGCGTCACCGGCACCGCCATCGTCCCGCAGCGGCCGCCGGCCCGGACGGGCTGGTGTTGGCTGCGGACTACAGTGGCGCGCCCCAGCTCCGGCATGGCGGCCAGGCGCACCAGGGGCGCCCGCAGCGCCTGGCAGCCCGCCGGCTCGATTTCATAGTAGGTGGCCAGCAGCACGTCCTGGCCGGACGTGGCGTCGGCCGCGACGTCCGCCGCCGCCTCTGAAATACACAGACACCAGAATAATAAGGGCCAGATTGCCCCGCCGAACCCGCGCAGTATCATCAATAATGTACCCAGAGGGGCGTCCCGTGCGCAAAAGCGCCATTTTGCCAGCGAATGTGTAGCAAAACGTATAATCCGCTGGCCTGCGACGCAGATGGCCTCATCTATACAGCGGGCCCTAAGGGGCGGCCGCAAGGCCTCTCGGCCGGTACGCCGCCGAGTTCATGCCCGGGTGCAATATGCGGGCTTAGTCCTTGATTTGTCATTGAAAACTATTTTGAAACCACGCTGTCATAAGCAAACCAGGTAGGCTAAACTGCCTGCCATTCTTCAAGCGAGGCTCGCAAAAAGCGATATGGATCAGTTTCTTTCCTTCCTCTCCGGGGGCTTCACCCAAGCCACCTGGTGGCAGATCGTCCTGTATACGCTGGCCCTGACGCACGTCACCATCGTGTCGGTCACCGTCTTCTTGCACCGTAGCCAAGCGCACCGCGGCCTGGACCTGCATCCGGCCGTCATGCATTTCTTCCGGTTCTGGCTCTGGATGACCACCGGCATGGTCACGAAAGAGTGGGTGGCCATCCATCGCAAGCACCACGCCAAATGCGAAAAAGAGGGCGATCCCCATTCGCCCATGCTGTTCGGCGTCTGGAAGGTGCTGTTCCGCGGCGCCGAACTGTATCGCCTCGAATCCGCCAACAAGGAAACCATGGCCAAGTTCGGCCACGGCACGCCCGACGACTGGCTCGAACGCAACATCTATTCCAAGCACAGCCTGCTGGGCGTGATGATGATGCTGGCCATCGACATCGCCCTGTTCGGTGCCATCGGCGTCACCGTGTGGGCCGTGCAGATGGCCTGGATCCCGTTCTGGGCGGCCGGCGTGGTGAACGGCATCGGCCACTATTGGGGCTATCGCAACTACAACAGCCCCGACACCAGCACCAACGTGTTTCCGTGGGGCATCGTCATCGGCGGCGAAGAGCTGCACAACAACCACCACGCCCATGGCACCTCGGCCAAGTTCTCGGCCAAATGGTACGAATTCGACATCGGCTGGGGCTACATCAGCGTGCTGAAATTCTTCGGCCTGGCCAAGATCAAGAAGGTCGCGCCCAAGCTCAAGCTCGAGTCCAGCGCCAAGGCCATCGACCTGCGCACCCTGCAGGGCGTCATCACCCATCGCTACGAAGTCATGGCGCGCTACGCCGACATCGTCAAGACCGCGGTGCGCGAAGAGCTCGACAAGCGCAAGGCCGTGCAAGACGACTCCATGTCGCGCCTGCACCGCGTGCGCCGCTGGCTGCACCGCAACGAAGAAGTCCTGCAGCCCGAACAGCGCGCCGAGGTCGACCAGGCCATCGCGCAGAACAAGGCGCTGTCCACGCTGGTGCAAATGCGCCGCGAACTCGGCCGCCTGTGGGAAAGCTCCAGCGCCAGCAGCGAGCAATTGCTGCATGATCTGCAGGCATGGTGCCAGCGCGCCCAGCAAAGCGGCATCGCCGGGCTCGAGCAGTTCGCCCTACGCCTGAGCCGCTACGCGGCATGATGCTAGAGCAGCTCAACCCTGAACAACGCGCCGCTGTAACGCTCGAACCGCAGCATGCCCTGGTCCTGGCCGGGGCAGGCAGCGGCAAGACCCGGGTCCTCACTACCCGCATGGCCTGGCTGATTCAAACCGGCCAGGCCAGTCCTTTTGGGCTGTTGGCGGTTACCTTCACCAACAAGGCGGCGCGCGAAATGCTGGCGCGTATGTCGGCCATGCTGCCGATCGATACGCGCGGCCTCTGGATCGGCACCTTCCATGGCCTGTGCAACCGCATGCTGCGCGCGCACCACCGCGACGCGGGTTTGCCGCAGACGTTCCAAATCCTCGACATCACCGACCAGCTGGCCGCCATCAAGCGCTTGCTGAAGGCCAACGGCGTCGACGACGAAAAATACCCGCCGCGCGATGTGCAGCGCTTCATCAACGGCGCCAAAGAAGACGGCCAGCGCCCCGGCGACGTGGAAATCCACGACAGCCACCGCCGCCGCCTGGTCGAGATCTACCAGCTCTACGAGGCCCAGTGCCAGCGCGAGGGCGTGGTCGACTTCGCCGAACTGCTGCTGCGCGCCCACGAATTGCTGACCCGCAACGCGCCGGTGCGCGAACACTACCAGCGGCGCTTCCGCCATATCCTGGTCGACGAATTCCAGGACACCAACACGCTGCAGTACAAGTGGCTAAGGCTGCTGGCCGGCGGCGGGGCGGCGATTTTCGCGGTCGGCGACGACGACCAGTCCATTTACGCGTTCCGGGGGGCCAACGTCGGCAACATGGCCGATTTCGAACGCGACTACGCGCGCGGCACGGTCATCCGGCTCGAACAGAACTACCGGTCGTACGGCCACATCCTGGACTCGGCCAACGCGCTCATCGGCCACAATAACGGACGGCTGGGCAAGAATCTCTGGACCGAACAGGGCGAAGGCGAGCCCGTGCGCGTCATCGAGCAGCCCACCGACGGCATCGAGGCGCAATGGCTGGTCGACGAGGTGCGCGCGCTCATCAACGAGGGCAGCCTGCGCCGCGAAATCGCCGTGCTGTATCGCAGCAACGCGCAGTCGCGCGTGCTCGAGCATGCGCTGTTCTCGGCCGGCATTCCCTACAAAGTGTATGGCGGGCTGCGCTTTTTCGAGCGCCAGGAAGTCAAGCACGCGCTGGCGTACCTGCGCCTGATGGCCAACCCCGACGACGACACATCCTGGATGCGGGTGGTGAATTTCCCCACCCGCGGCATCGGCGCGCGCACGCTCGAACAACTGGCCGACGCGGCGCGGGCGCAAGATACCAGCCTGGCCGGCGCGGTGGCGCGCGTGGCCGGCAAGGGCGGCGCCAACCTGGCGCAGTTCGCCCAGATGGTCGGCCGCATGGCGCACGATACGCGCGACCTGCCGCTGCCCGAATTGGTCGAGCACATGCTCGAGGCCAGCGGGCTGGTGGCGCACTACAAGACCGAACGCGAGGGCGCCGAGCGCCTCGAGAACCTCAACGAACTCATCACCGCCGCCGCGGTGTTCGCCTCGGAAGAAAATTTCGACGGCCTGCCGGCGGGGCGGTTGCCCGAACCGGGCGCCGACGAGCCGCCCCCCGACGGCCTGACACCCCTGGCCGCCTTCCTGGCGCATGCCGCGCTGGAAGCCGGCGACAACCAGGCCCAGGCGGGCCAAGACGCGGTGCAACTGATGACCGTGCATGCCGCCAAGGGCCTGGAATTCGACGCGGTGTTCATCACCGGGCTCGAAGAAGGCCTGTTTCCGCACGAAAACAGCATTCTCGAACCCGCCGGCCTGGAAGAAGAGCGGCGCCTGATGTACGTGGCGATCACGCGGGCGCGCCAGCGCCTGTACCTCAGCCTGGCCCAGAGCCGCATGCTGCACGGCCAGACCCGCTACGCCATGCGTTCGCGCTTCCTGGACGAAATTCCCGAGCAACACCTGAAGTGGCTGACGCCGCGCGCGGGCGCCGGGCACGCACATGCGGGCTTCGGCGAATCGGCGGCCTGGAGCGGCCGCCAGGATGCCTTCGGGCGCCGGCCCACGGGTACCATCGCGCCGCGCACGCCGCGCGGCGTCACCAGCGGCGTCACGGTGGGCGACCGGCAGTACCGTATCGGCCAGGGCGTACGGCATGCCCGTTTCGGCGATGGCACCATCATCGGCCTGAGCGGCTCCGGCCAAGACGCCCAGGCGCAGATCCAGTTTCGCGATGTCGGCGCCAAGACCCTGGCGCTGGGAATCGCCAAGCTGGATATCATCCAGGGATAAGCATCATGCAGAGCGACGAGGCGACCCAATCCGAGCTGGCGGCACTGCGCGCCGAGATCGACGAAATCGACCAGCAGATCATGCTGCTGCTGGGCGTGCGCTTTCGCTGCACTGACATGATCGGCGAACTCAAGCAGGCGGGCGGCCTCGACCCCGCCGACCCGCAGCGCGCCGCTCAGCAGCTCGAGCGCATCCGCCACCTGGCCATCGACGCGGGCGTGCCCCCCGACCTGGCGGTTACCTTCTTGCGCGCCATCATCGACACCGTGGTCGACCATCACCGGCAGCAGCGCGAGCGGCCGTATTCCTGAGCCCGCGCGGCGAGCTCAGCTTCCCGCGGGCATTTCCAGTTCGTCGAGCGACGTCTGGAGTTCCAGCCATGTTTCTTCGAGCGCGGCCATGCGCTTGGCCAGGTCGCCATGTTCGGCCATGACCTGTTGCCGCTCGGCGCGACGCGCATCGGAATACAAGTCGGCGTCGGCGATCAGGGCGTCCAGGGCCTGCAGCCGCGTCCGCAGGACGTCCATTTCGGTTTCGACTTTGCCCAGCCTGGCCTGCAGGGGCTTGCGCAAGGCGGCCAGTTTCTGGCGCTGTTCGGCTTCGAGGCGGCGCTGCGTCTTGCGGTCGACCGCCGCGCCCTCGGGTTCGCGGGCCGCGCTTTCGGCGCGGGCCTCGGCGCGGGTTTCGGCGTTACGCGTGTTGAGCCAGTCGCGGTAGTCTTCCAGGTCGCCGTCGAATTCGCGTACTTGCCCGTCGGCCACGATCCAGAAGCTGTCCACCGTGGTGCGCAGCAAATGGCGGTCGTGCGACACCAGCAGCATGCTGCCCGAGAATTCGGCCAGTGCCGTCGCCAGGGCCTCGCGGGTTTCGACGTCGAGGTGGTTGCTGGGTTCGTCCAGCAGCAGCAGATTGGGTTTTTGCCAGACGATCAGCGCAAGCGCCAGGCGTGCTTTTTCGCCGCCTGACATCGGCCCGACCTTGCCGTTGACGGTGTCGCCCGAAAAGCCGAAGCCGCCCAGGTAGTTGCGCAGCTCTTGTTCGCGCGCCTCGGGCGCGAGCCGCGCCAGGTGCGCGAGCGGGGTGCTGTCCAGGTCCAGCATGTCGAGCTGGTGCTGGTGGAAATAGCCGATTGCCAGTCCGCGCGAAGCCCGGCGCTCGCCGGTCTGCACCGGCAATTCTTCCGCCAGCGTCTTGACCAGGGTGCTCTTGCCCGCGCCGTTGGCGCCCAGCACGCCCACGCGGGCGCCGGCGCGAACCATCAGGGTGACGTCTTTCAGGATGGAATTCGGCTGCCCGTCGGCGCCGGTATAGCCGGCCGCCACTTTTTCCAGCACCAGCAGCGGGTCGGGCGTATGGTCGGGCGACGGGATGCGGATGTCGATGCCCGCCTCGGCATGCAAGGGGGCCAGCGTTTCCATGCGGGCCAGGGCCTTGACGCGGCTTTGCGCCTGCTTGGCTTTCGAAGCCTTGGCCTTGAAGCGGTCGATGAAGCTTTGCAGGCGCGCGCTTTCGCGCGCCTGGCGTTCGTGCGCAATACTGGCCTGGCGCAGGCGTTCGGCCCGTTGCGTCAGGAAGTCCTGGTAGCCGCCACGGTAGCGGATCAGCTTGCCATGGTCGAAATGCAGAATGACGCGCGCGACGGCGTCCAGGAACTCGGTGTCGTGGGATATCAGCAGTACGGTGCCGGGATACGCCGCCAGCCACTTTTCCAGCCACAGCATGGCATCGAGGTCCAGGTGGTTGGTCGGTTCGTCCAGCAGCAGCAGGTCCGAGGGCGCCATCAGGGCGCGAGCCAGGGCCAGCCGCATCCGCCAGCCCCCCGAGAAACTGGCGACCGGCCGCAGCCATTCGTCGGGCGCGAAGCCCAGGCCCGCCAGCAGCTGCTCGGCGCGCGAATTCGCGCTCCAGACGCCGGCCTCGGCCAGCGCGGCCTCGAGTTCGGCGATGCGCGTGCCCTGGTCGTCATGCACGGCGGCCCGCTCGGCCTGCAGCGCGCGCAGGGGCGCGTCGCCATCGATGACGAATTCGCGGGCGGGGCGGTCGTCGGCCGCGATTTCCTGTTGCACACTGGCGATGCGCCAGCCGGCCGGTACGTCCAGCGAGCCGGCATCCTGGTCCAGCGCGCCCGTCAGCAAGGCGAACAGCGACGATTTTCCCGCGCCGTTCTTGCCGACAAAGCCGACGCGCTCGCCGGGGTTCACCACGAATTCCGCGCCATCGAGCAGCACCTTGGTGCCGCGGCGCAGGGTCAATCCAGAAGCACGTATCACGGGGCAGTCGGGTCCTGGGCCAGTTGGGCCTGCGTCAGCAGCAGGATCTGGTCGGTGGCTGCCTCGGTGTCCAGCCACATGGGCTGCAGAGCGGGGAAGGCCGCCTCGAAATGCGCGCGCTCGTGGCCGATTTCCAGCACCAGCACGCCCTGCGGGCTCAGGTAGGCGGGTGCGGCCGCCAGGATGCGCCGCACCAGGTCCATGCCGTCGGCGCCGCCGGCCAGCGCCAGGCCGGGTTCGTGCCGGTATTCATCGGGCAGGGCGGCCATCGACGCGCTGTTCACGTACGGCGGATTGCATACGATCACGTCGTAGGCGCGCGGCGGCAATTGATCGAACAGGTCGCCGCGGTGCAGAGCCAGACGGTCTTGCAGGCCGTAATCGGCCACGTTGCGGCGCGCGACTTCCAGCGCATCGGGCGAGAGGTCCACGGCGTCGACTTGCGCGCCGGGGAAGGCCAGCGCCGCCAGGATCGCCAGGCAGCCCGAGCCCGTGCACATGTCGAGCGCCGATTGCACCGATTCGGCGTCGACCCAGGGCGCCAGCCCTTGGTCGAGCAGCTCGGCGATGGGCGAGCGCGGCACGATGACGCGCGGATCGACATAAAAGCGATGGCCGCACAGCCAGGCTTCCTGGGTAAGGTAGGCGGCGGGCAGGCGCTGGGCCACGCGCCGGTCCAGCAAGTCGAGCACGCGCGCGCGCTCGTCGGGCAGCACGCGCGCGTCCAGGAACGGGTCTAGCGTATCCAGCGGCAGATGCAGCGCATGCAGCACCAGGTACACGGCTTCGTCCCAGGCATTGTCGCTGCCGTGGCCCAGCGCGACGCCGGCCTCGCGCAGGCGCGACACGCCGTAGCGGATCAGGTCGCGCAGCGTCTGCAATTCGGGGCGGGAAGATAAAGGCATAAAAGGACGTCAGTGCGGCCGCAGCAGGTTTTCCAGCGTGCGCCGGTAAATATTCTTCAAGGGCTCGAGCGAGGCCAGCTCGATGCGCTCGTTGACTTTGTGGATGGTGGCATTGCCCGGGCCGAACTCGATGACCTGCGGACAGATCTTGGCGATGAAGCGGCCGTCGGACGTGCCGCCGGTGGTCGAGAGCTCGGCGGCGACGCCGGTTTCGGCGCGGATGGCGTCGACCAGGGCATCGGTCAGGGTACCGCGCGGCGTCAGGAAGGGCTCGCCGCCCAGTTCCCAGGCCAGGTCATATTCGAGGCCATGCCGGTCGAGCAGGTCATGCACGCGCTGCTTCAGGCCGTCGGGCGTGCTGGCGGTCGAGAAACGGAAATTGAACAGCATCGCGGCTTCGCCCGGCACCACGTTGGTGGCGCCCGTGCCGGCCCGCAGGTTGGATACCTGGAAGGTCGTGGGCGGGAAGTACTCGTTGCCGCGATCCCATTCGGTGGCGGCCAGTTCGGCCAGGGCAGGGGCCAACTGGTGCACGGGGTTGCGCGCCAGGTGCGGATAGGCCACGTGGCCCTGGATGCCCTTGACGGTCAGCCGGCCCGACAGGGAGCCGCGCCGGCCGTTCTTGCAGGTATCGCCCAGGACTGCGCTCGAGGTCGGCTCGCCGACGATGCAGTAGTCCAGCTGCACGCCGCGCGCCTGCAGCTCGTTGCAGACGATCACGGTGCCGTCGACGGCCGGGCCTTCTTCGTCCGACGTGAGCAGCAGGGCGATCGAGCCCGCGTGGTCGGGATCGGCCGCCGCGAATTCTTCCGCCGCGACCACGAAGGCGGCAATGGAGCTTTTCATGTCGGCCGCCCCGCGGCCGTACAGATAGCCGTCGCGCTCGGTGGGCACGAACGGATCGCTGTCCCATTTGTCGCGCGGGCCCGGCGGCACCACGTCGGTGTGGCCGGCAAACACCACCAGCGGGCCGGCGCTGCCGCGCCGCGCCCACAGGTTGGTGACGCCGCCGCGCGCGATGGTCTCGCAGCGGAAACCGGCCTGTTCCAGGCGCTGCGCCAGCAGCAACTGGCAGTCGACGTCATCGGGCGTGACCGAAGGACGGGCGATCAGTTCGCGCACCAGCGCGAGGACGGCGCTGTCGGTCATCAGGCCCTCAGCAGGTCGTTGATGCTGGTCTTGGCGCGCGTCTGCGCGTCGACGCGCTTGACGATGACGGCGCAGGCCAGGCTGTGCGACCCGTCTTCGGACGGCAGCGAACCGGGCACGACCACCGAACCCGAGGGCACGCGGCCGTAGGTGACCTTGCCGGTGGCGCGATCGTAGATCTTGGTGCTTTGCGACAGGAACACGCCCATGGCCAGCACCGAGTTCTCTTCGACGACCACGCCTTCGACGACTTCCGAACGCGCGCCGATGAAGCAGTTGTCTTCGATGATGGTGGGATTGGCCTGCAGCGGCTCGAGCACGCCGCCAATGCCCACGCCGCCCGACAGGTGCACGTTCTTGCCGATCTGCGCGCACGAGCCGACAGTGGCCCAGGTGTCGACCATGGTGCCTTCGTCGACATAGGCGCCGATGTTCACGTACGACGGCATCAGCACCACGTTGCGCGCGATGTAGGCGCCGCGGCGCGCCACCGCGGGCGGCACCACGCGGTAGCCGCCGTGCTTGAAGGCGGTGTCGCCGTATTCGGCGAACTTGAGCGGCACCTTGTCGTAGAACTGCAGGGGGGCCTGGCCCATGATGGCGTTGTCTTGCAGGCGGAACGACAGCAGCACCGCCTTCTTGACCCACTGATGCACGATCCAGCCGGCGTCGGTTTTTTCGGCGACGCGCAGGCGGCCCAAGTCCAGGGCGGCAATCGTTTGTTCGACCGCTTCGCGCACCTCGGCGGTGGCGTCGACGGGCGACAGGTTGGCCCGGCTTTCCCAGGCGTTTTCGATGGTGGTCTGCAGGTCGAGAGTCATAACGGCTCAGTCACTAAAAAGGGTTGATCAAAACGTGGTGCGGGCAAATTGGGCGATCCGGCCGGCGGCTTCGACGCATTGCGCCAGCGGTGCCACCAGCGCGATGCGAATGCGGCCCTGCCCGGGGTTGCCGCCGCGCGCTTCGCGCGCCAGGTAGCTGCCGGGCAGAACGGTGACGCCGGTGCGGGCGTACAGGTCGCGGGCAAAGACCGCGTCCGAGCCGGGCACGGGCACCCACAAGTAAAACGAGGCCTGAGGATACTCGACATCGAGCGCGGGCTGCAGCAGCGGCACGACCGCGGCGAATTTTTCGCGGTACAGCGCGCGATTGGCGAGCACGTGGTCTTCATCGTTCCAGGCGGCGATGCTGGCGGCCGACACGATGGGGCTCATGGCGCTGCCATGATAAGTGCGGTACAGCAGGAACCGGGCCATCAAGGCCGCGTCGCCCGCCACGAAGCCCGAGCGCAGCCCCGGCACGTTCGAGCGCTTGGACAGGCTGGAAAACACCACCAGGTTCTTGTAGTCGTCGCGCCCCAGGCGGCGGGCCGCCTGCAGGGCGCCCAGCGGGGCATCGCCCTCGTTGAAATAGATTTCGGAATAGCACTCGTCGGACGCAATGGCAAAGCCGTGGCGGTCCGACAATTCGAACAGCATGCGCCAGTCGTCCAGCGGCATGACATTGCCGGCCGGGTTGCCCGGCGTGCAGACGAACACCAGCCGGGTGCGTTGCCAGATGTCGGCCGGCACGCCTTGCCAGTCGCAGCCGAAGTTGCGCGCCGGGTCGGCATTCACGTAGTAGGGCTGCGCGCCGGCCAGCAGGGTCGCGCCTTCATAGATTTGGTAGAACGGGTTCGGGCACACCACCAGTGGCTGCTCGGCCGCGTCGATCACGGTTTGCGCGAACGCGAACAACGCCTCGCGCGAGCCGAGCACGGGCAGCACCTGGGTGTCGGGGTTGGGCGCCGGGATGCTGTAGCGCCGCGCCAGCCACTGGGAAATGGCCGCGCGCAGCGCGGGTTCGCCCTTGGTGGCGGGATACACCGACAGGCCGGCCAGGTTGTCGCACAGGGCCTGGCCTACGCAGGCGGGCGCCGCGTGCTTGGGCTCGCCGATCGATAAATCGATCGGCGCCAGGCCGGCCGGCGCGGGGCCGGCTGATTCAAGCAGCGCCCGCAATTTGGTGAACGGATAGGGGTGCAGGGCATCGAGACGCGTGTTCATGGCGCAAGATTTTAGCAAGCAAGCTACAATACCGGGCTTGGCTTTGCGAAGGTGGCGAAATTGGTAGACGCACCAGGTTTAGGTCCTGACGCCGTAACAGGTGTGCGGGTTCGAGTCCCGCCCTTCGCACCAACTTACTACCTTGGCCTGGTTGGCGCTACGCCAACCAGGCCATGCTTCATCGGTCATGGCGCATGTTCCGGGGGCATCCAGAAGCACTCTCTTGATACCCGTTGCCTGCATGGCAAAAAAGCCGGCCGATTTATACCCCGATAAAAACAGCTGGCGGCCTTCTTAAAAAAATCCGGCAGACGCCGGATTTCTTCGGCCGGCCATCAACTTGGCAGTCACAACAATGTCAGATGCATGAACTTAGTTTTCAAGACTGAGGTTCTGCCTGAGCCGGCTGAATCGCAATGGCCGAGGAAGAGCCCGGCGTGACCGACGTGGTGCCGATGAAGTAGCGGGCTGATCGCTTTGTTCCGGACTCTGAAAATTCGCCCGCTGCTGCACTTGCGCGCGGGGCTTTACGTTCCGGTTCCAGATCGAAGCCGCGATATCCCTCGGCAACGACGGCTTCGCAAGCGCGGCGATAGGTATCGACGCCGCCGACGAAGGTGCTGAACCCGCGCGCCTTGCCCGGCACGTTGGCGCCGGTATACCAGGAGTCGGCCTTTACATAGAGCGTGGCGTTCGCCACATCGCGAACATAGTCCATCCAGGCCTCCTCGGCGGCGGCCGAGGCTTCAATCGCGCCGATACCGTGGTTGCGCATATAGACGATCGTGTCCGCGATCAGCTCGACGTGCTGCTCGATGGAAAGCACCATGTTGGACTTGACCGCCGGGCTGCCCGGACCGGTAATGATGAACATGTTCGGAAAGCCATTGATGGCGATGCCCAGGTAGGAAGAGGGGCCGTGTTTCCATTGTTCGGCGAATTTGCGCTCATCCCGGCCCGTGATGTCGACCCGGGTCAGGGCGCCTGTCACCGCATCGAACCCGGTGGCGAAGATGATCGCGTCTACGCCGATCTCGCCCGCCTGCGTTTCGACGCCCGCCGGAGTAATGCGCCGGATCGGAGTGTCGCGCAGAGAAATCAGCTCGACATTGTCCCGATTGAAGGTTTCGTAGTAGCCGGTGTCGATGCAGATGCGCTTCGACCCGATCGGATGATCGTTCGGGCAAAGCTTTTCGGCGACCTCCGGGTTCTTGACGGTTTCCCTGATTTTCCGGCGCACGAAGTCGGCAAGCCGCTTGTTCGCGCGCTCGTCCCGCATGAAATCGGTGAACGCCAATTGGAAGTTGACACTGCCGCCCGATTGCCAGAGTTTTTCGAAGGTAGCGTTGGCTTCCTCATCGGTCAGCTCCAGGACGGAGCGGGTCGGCGCGGGAATATTTGAAATGCCGAACAAGTGGTTCCGTGCCCGTTTGCGCCGTTCAGGGTAGTCCTGCCGGTAGGCGGCGATCTCCTCCGGCTTCAAGGGGCGGTTGCCCGCCGGAAGCGAAAAATTGGGCGAACGCTGGAAGACAAAAAGACGGGACGCCTGCCTGGCCACTTCGGGGATGATCTGAATGCCGGTCGCGCCGGTGCCGAAAACCGCGACTCTTTTTCCCGTGAAATCGATGCCCTGTGCCGGCCAGCGGCCCGAATGGTATTTTTTTCCTTCGAAGCTGTCGATGCCGGGAATGTCGGGAAACTGCGGAATCGTGAGATTGCCGGTCGCCATCACGCAATAGCGGCAGATGATGGTTTCGCCCTTGTCCGTGGTCACGGTCCAAAGCTGGCGCGCGGCATCGTAGCGTTGCGATACCACGCACGTATTGAAGGTAATGAGCTGTCGGGCGCCGACCTCATCGGCAACGTGCGCGATATAGCGCTGGATATCCGGCTGGAAAGAGAAACGGTTTTTCCATTGCCACGATTGCTGGATCTGGTTGGAAAACCCGTATGAATACTCCATGCTTTCGACATCGCAACGGGCGCCCGGGTACTTGTTCCAATACCAGGTGCCGCCCACGTCGGCGCCCATCTCGAACCCGCGGACCCTCAGGCCCAGGCTGTCCAGCTTGTGCACCATGTATACGCCCGCGAAGCCCGCGCCGACGACCACCGCGTCGACGATTTTCGCGTCGTCCGGACGTGAATTAGATTCAGTCATTCGATCTCTCCAAGTCGTTCTATTCGATGACCAGGCCACTCTCGTCCACCGGTTGCAGGTCCGGGTCGCCGTCCTTGCGGCGCATGGCGGAGCATTCAATGAAGATGGTCGCGGCGATGTCATGTCCGGTGGCGATGTCGGCGAAGCGGTTGTTCATTGCCGTCACTTCTTTGATGCGCCGGCTGGGTCCCAGTAATGAAGTTCGAGCATGATGCAGCCTCTGGGAGAGTCGTACGGGCCGTGCGATGTACCGGGCGGACGGCAGCGGTACGCCGGGGCCTTCAGCAGCGCGGCGCCAGCGAAGTGCAGGTCGCCTTCAAGCAGATAGGCCTCTTCCCAATAGGCGTGGGTAAGCGCTGTCTGGGTCCGCGCCCCTGGCTGGAACCGCACCAGTCGCGTCCGCCGCCCGCTACGCGTGGATTCGTCGAAGTCATCGGCGAGGGAGATTTGCTGGATCCCCGGAAAACCCGGAAGATCCTGCCATTCATCGTCGCTGAATGTGCGGTAAGCCTGGAAATCCGACAGCGACAATCGACGCTCCTTTGCGGGGCCGGCCACTGGGCCGGCGTTATTAGTCTCCACGGCAGGACGCCGCGACTAGTCAGATGGCATCGCACGGCACGCCATCCTGGATGTCCAGCCCTGAACCCCTGAACCCCTGAACCATTCCGTATCGGGCACGGCGCCGATGACCACGGTGCGCAGAGACGTGTTCATACGATCGAAAAGGCGCATTTCGTGCACCTGGGCACCACGATTTTGCGGACGGCCACCCGCGGTGGCAATGCGGGCATGGAGTGTGTTCCGTACTTCGATGGTATTCTTGCAGCCGACAATTCTTTCGCTCTGCACGCCTGCTCATTGCCGCCTCGCCCGAACGCACGCGGCGTCTATCAGGCAATACAGGCACACATAAGCAGGCAGCCGCGTTGCAACACTACGAGAACTTATTCTGGGTCATGGCTGGCGTCGTCGCGCTTTCTTTGGCGGGCGGTGCATTGCTGGGGCGTTGCGCCACCGCGGGCCGCAGCCTGGCCGGCGTGGCCGCGCTGGCGCTGGCCGTGCTGATCGCGGTCAGCTACCTGTCGGTTCGCGCCGGCCTGGGCGAAATCGTGGCCTTGCTGGCGGTGGCCAGCTTCATGTTTTCGCTGGTGATCGGCACCGCGGCCACCCTGGTATCGCGCAAGGTGCGGCGCCGGCGGCTGCAGCGCCGTTCGCCGGCGGGGCCGGCCTGAGCCGGCCCCGGCTTCAGTCGTCGTCTTCGTCTTCTTCGTCGTCGTCTTCGTCTTCGTCCTCGTCCTGCTGGTCCAGCGCGTCGTGGCCCTTCCAGGTCAGGCGCCAGTGCGCTTCTTGCGGATCGCCATCGTGCGCCGTGCCGGCGGCCGCGATCAGTCCGGCGTCGGCCAGCAGGTCCAGGTGATGGGCTATCGTGGCCGGCGGCGGGGCGTCCGGCATGCTGGCGTGCACGGCGGCCTGGATGTCCGCCTGCGACAGCGAAGCCGCATCGGCATCGCGCAATTCGCCCAATATCGTTACCACCAGATCAAAATCGCGTTGCATGGCCGGTACCTCCTGTAGTTTCAATCCACACCATACCAGTTAGGGCTGGTATAGTCGCGTCCCCGCGCACCCAAAGGATGCATCGACATGGAAATCATCAGCCGCCAAATCGCCGCCATAGCGGGCGGGCTTGCCCTGGAAACCACGCTGGATGGCGAGCGCATCGACACTTACGTGGTTACCGGCGCGCCCGACCTGGAAATGGTCGCCGATATCGTGCCGCGTGAAAAAGTCGAGGCGGGCGCCGAAATCCACGTGGCCGCGGTCGATGCCGTGGACATCGCGCAAGAGCAGGTCGACCAGGTGCTCGAAAACCTCAATCCGGGCGACGTGGCCGTGTTCCTGTGCGCCGACGCCGACGCCTTCAACGCGGCCCTCGATCTGCTGGGGCTGCCGCTCGATGCCTGAGCGCAAAAATACGGTACGTGCGCGCGCAGACCGGCCCGCCGGCGAATAGTTCCGGGATTACCCGGGTGCCGTTGCGCTTTGTTGCATTATTGGCACGTATTTTTGAGGATTATGTTGACTTGTGAGGGGAACCTAACGATAGTGACGGCACACGATCTCAAGCGTTGCGATTTTCGTTCAGTGCAGTGCCTTTTCCGGCCAGAGTTATTGTTCTACTGTCCCCTCCTTGATTGATTCGTGACCCCCGGGCATTTGCCCATTATCTCTAGGAAATACAGTATGGAAACCGGCGTTGTTAAGTGGTTCAACTCGGAAAAAGGCTACGGCTTCATCACCCCGGAAGCGGGTGGCAAAGATTTGTTCGCGCATTTCTCGGAAATCCAGGCCAACGGCTTCAAGTCGCTGGAAGAGAACCAGCGCGTCAGCTTCGTGACGGCGAACGGCCCCAAGGGTCCGCAAGCAACGAAGATCCAGGTGCTCTAAGCTCCTGGCGCTTTGAAAAAGCCCCTTCGGGGGCTTTTTTGTTTTCCGCGCGCGGATTAAGGTTTGACGCCCCTCGAGATTCACCCCTACACTGGGCAAGCGAGATTTTCAAGCGACGCGGTCGTTACTTCTTTCGCCGTTACCGGTACCCGGTTGCCATCTCATCCTTGATCATCTGGCGCCCCGCGAGCAATCGCTACTCGAAGGTGAAGGACACATCCATGGCAACAGGCATCGTCAAGTGGTTCAACGCCGAAAAGGGCTACGGTTTCATCACGCCTGATGACGGCACCAAAGACCTTTTCGCGCATTATTCGGAAATCAGCAGCGAAGGCTACAAGTCGCTGCAGGAAAATCAGCGCGTGACGTTCGAGGTGGGGCAGGGGCCCAAGGGCCCCAGCGCCAAGAACATCAAAGTCACCAGCTGACGCACCGGCCTTGCGCCGGCCGAGTCATCGGCCCCCGTCCGCTTCGTGCCGGCGGGGGCTTTTTGTCGCCCCCACGCCGCAAAACAATGATAATTATGTAAGTAAATTTCGCATTTGCGAGCATATGTAGAAGAAATGGGGGCTGATCCCCTCGCGCCGATAGAATTGCGCGCCCGCTCGCGTCGAGCGGCCCACAGGAGATCACCCGAATGAAGATGCGTCATGGCGCCGCTATGCTCGCCCTGGTTCTGGCCCCGTATTCTGCGTCGCATGCCCTCGACCTGGGCGGCCTGATCGGCGCGGGCAGTAAAGTCGTGCAGGCGGCTACCCTGAGCGATGCGGACATCAAGACCTTGTCCGACCAGGCCTGCGCGGCCAGCGACAAAGAAGAAAGCCTTGCCAAGCGGGGCAGCAAGTACGATGCGCGCCTGCAGAAACTGGCCAAGGCGCTGGGCAACAGCGTCAACGGACAGCCGGCGAACTACAAGGTCTACATGACGTCCGACGTCAATGCCTGGGCCATGGCCAACGGCTGCATCCGCGTGTACAGCGGCCTGATGGACATGATGTCCGACGACGAACTGCAGGGCGTGATTGGCCACGAGATCGGCCACGTGGCACTGGGCCACTCGAAGAAGGCCATGCAGACCGCCTACACGGTTTCGGCGGCGCGCGATGCGGCGGGCGCCGCCGGCGGCAGCGCGGTGGCGGCGCTGAGCGCATCGCAGCTGGGCGATCTGACCGAAAAATTCATCAATGCGCAGTTTTCGCAGTCGCAGGAAAGCGCGGCCGACGATTATTCGTTTGAGCTGTTGCAGGCCAAGAAGCTCAATACGCGCGGCCTGGTCACGGCCTTCCAGAAGCTGGCCGAGCTCGACGGCGGCAAGAGCGACATGATGAGCTCGCACCCCTCGTCGACCAAGCGCGCCAAGCACATCGAAGACCGGATCGCCGCCGCCAAGTAGGCGCCGCGCTGGCTCGAACGGGGCGCCGGCCTTGGGGACTTCCCCAGGGCCGGCGCCCCGTTGCGCAGGGGGCTTGAACTTTCCGGTAAAATGCGCTGTTTACTTGTTCGTTCACTTACTTTCGGAAAATTTGATGCAGCCTGTGGTTGAAACCCTATCTGGTCTGGAACGCCGTGTCGATCTGGCGGTTTCCGTGGCCGACGTCGAAAAGGAAGTCCAGGCGCAGCTCAAGCGCGTTGCCCGCACGGCCAAGGTGCCCGGGTTCCGGCCCGGCAAGGCTCCGCTCGCCATGCTCGAGCGCAGCCACGGCCCCGGCATCCGCTACGACGTCATCAATGGCCAGGTCGGCCGTGCCTTTGAACAGGCCATCGACGGCGCCAAGTTGCGCGTGGCCGGTGCGCCCACCCTCGAGCCCAAGACCGAAGGCGTCGCCGACGACACGCTGGCCTTTACCGCCACGTTCGAAATCTACCCCGAAGTGGCCTTGCCCGACCTTTCCGGCCTGGCGGTCACGCGCTACGAAACCGCCGTGTCCGACGCCGAAGTGCAGCAGACGCTCGACGTGCTGCGCAAGCAGCGCGCCAACTTCGAGGCCCGCGACGACCGCGCCGCCCAAGACGGCGACCGCGTCACGCTCGATTTCGCCGGCACCATCGACGGCGTGCCGTTCGAAGGCGGCAAGGCCGAGAATTTCCCGTTCGTGCTGGGCCAGGGCCGCATGCTGCCCGAATTCGAAGCCGCCGCCACGGGCCTGAAGGCCGGTGAAACCAAGGTGTTCCCGCTCAAGTTCCCCGACGACTACCAAGGCAAGGAAGTCGCCGGCAAGACCGCCGAATTCACCATCACCGTCAAGGAAGTCGCCGAGGGCGTGCTGCCCGAAGTCAACGGCGAATTCGCCAAGTCGCTCGGCCAGGCCGAAGGCGACGTCGAAAAGCTCAAGGCCGACATCCGCACCAACATCGAGCGCGAGGTCAAGGCGCGCACGCAAGGCCGTACCAAGGCCAGCGTCATGGATGCCCTGGTCGAGGCCGGCAAGTTCGACGTGCCCAAGGCCCTGGTCGACAACGACGTGCAAAGCCGCGTGCAGGCCGCCCGCGAAGAGCTCAAGCAGCGCGGCGTGCCCAATGCCGAATCGGTGCCCATTCCCGCCGAAGCCTTTGCCACCGAATCCGAGCGCCGCGTGCGCCTGGGTCTGCTGGTGTCCGAACTGGTGAAGCAGGCGCAACTGCAGGCCAAGCCCGAGCAGGTGCGCGCGCGCATCGAAGAATTCGCGCAAAACTACGAACAGCCCGCCCAGGTAATCAGCTATTACCTGGCCGACCGCCAGCGCCGCGGCGAAATCGAAGCCATCGTGCTCGAAGACAACGTGGTGCAGCACGTGCTTGAAAAAGCCAAGGTCACCGAAGAGCAGGTGCCTTTCGATCAGCTGATGGGGATGGCGTAAGCATATGCAGCGTTTTACCGATTTCTATGCGTCCATGTACGGCGGGTCGTCGGTCACGCCGACCGGCCTGGGGTATATCCCCATGGTCATCGAGCAGTCGGGGCGCGGCGAGCGCGCCTACGACATCTACTCGCGCCTGTTGCGCGAGCGGCTCATCTTCCTGGTCGGCCCGGTCAACGACAACACGGCCAACCTGATCGTGGCGCAGTTGCTGTTCCTGGAATCGGAAAACCCTGACAAGGACATCTCGCTGTACATCAACTCGCCCGGCGGGTCGGTGTATGCCGGGATGGCCATTTTCGACACCATGCAATTCGTCAAGCCGGACGTTTCCACCTTGTGCACGGGCCTGGCCGCCAGCATGGGCGCCTTCCTGCTGGCCGCGGGCAAAAAAGGCAAGCGTTTCTCGCTGCCCAACTCGCGCATCATGATCCACCAACCTTCGGGCGGCGCCCAGGGCCAGGCGTCCGACATCCAGATCCAGGCCCGCGAAATCCTCGATCTGCGCGAACGCATGAACCGCATCCTGGCCGACAACACCGGCCAGCCCGTCGAGCGCATCGGCATAGACACCGAGCGTGACAACTTCATGTCAGCCGAAGATGCGGTATCGTATGGTCTGGTGGACAAGGTTCTTGCATCCCGCTCCGAGGGCTAGGCGAACGGTAACACCCGGGCCTATGCGGTGCCGTCACGTCCGAGTAAGCGTTGAATGCGCCGCCCAGCCATGGGCGGCCGCATTCTCACCAGAGATACGAAACACATATGCCTGACAAAAAGGGATCGGCCGACGCAAAAGTGCTGCATTGCTCGTTCTGCAATAAAAGCCAGCACGAAGTCCGCAAGCTGATCGCGGGGCCATCGGTGTTCATCTGCGACGAGTGCATCGACCTCTGCAATGACATCATCCGCGAAGAAGCGCAGGCGACTGCGCGTGCGGCCATACGATCCGAACTGCCCACGCCTTCCGAAATCAAGACGTTCCTGGACCAGTACGTCATCGGCCAGAGCCTGCCCAAGCGCATGCTGGCGGTAGCGGTGTACAACCACTACAAGCGCATCCGCCACAGCGAAATCAAGGGCGACGAGGTCGAGCTGTCCAAGAGCAACATCATGCTCATCGGCCCCACCGGCTCGGGCAAGACGCTGCTGGCCCAGACGCTGGCGCGCATGCTGAACGTCCCCTTCGTGATGGCCGACGCCACCACCCTGACCGAAGCCGGTTATGTGGGTGAAGACGTCGAAAACATCATCCAGAAGCTGCTGCAGAACTGCAACTACGAGGTCGAAAAGGCCCAGCGCGCCATTATCTACATCGACGAAATCGACAAGATCTCGCGCAAGTCCGACAACCCCTCCATCACCCGCGACGTGTCGGGCGAAGGGGTGCAGCAGGCGCTGCTCAAGCTCATCGAAGGCACGGTGGCCTCGGTGCCGCCGCAAGGGGGGCGCAAGCATCCCAACCAGGACTTCGTCCAGGTCGACACCACCAATATCCTGTTCATCGTGGGCGGCGCCTTCGACGGGCTGGAAAAGGTCATCCGCGACCGCACCGAGAAATCCGGTATCGGTTTTTCGGCCTCGGTGCGCGCCAAGTCCGAGCGCGGCGTGGGCGAACTCTTCAGCGAAGTCGAGCCCGAAGACCTGATCAAGTTCGGGCTCATCCCCGAGCTGGTCGGCCGCCTGCCCGTCGTGGCCACCCTCGACGAACTCGACGAGGCCGCGCTGGTGCAGATTCTGACCGAGCCCAAGAATTCCCTGATCAAGCAGTTCCAGAAACTGTTTGCCATGGAAGGCGCCGAACTCGACGTGCGGCCGGGGGCCCTGAAGGCCATCGCCCGCAAGGCCCTCAAGCGCAAGACCGGCGCCCGGGGCCTGCGCTCGATCATCGAGGCGGCCTTGCTCGACACCATGTATGACCTGCCCTCGCAGGGCAACGTCAGCCGGGTGGTGCTCGACGAGAACGTCATCGACAGCGACGGCAAGCCCTTGCTGATCTATGCCGACGAGGCAGCCGCGCCCGACAAGCCGGCGCGCAACCAGGTGCGCGGCGCAGCCGCCTGAAAACAAAGCAAAAAACCCGTTCTGTAACGGGTTTTTTTGCCTTGGCCGGCCATCCGGGCGCCGACGGCTTGATTTTTCGGCTATCGTTCCCATATCAGACGTAACCGATACGGATAAAAGGGTCCACCCCCCTTGTATCCGGTACCAAAACGCCGAGTCTCACCAAGGAATCCCTTATGTCTGCCAGCCAGACCCTGCCTTCCGAACCCATCGACCTGCCGCTGCTGCCTTTGCGCGACGTGGTGGTGTTCCCGCACATGGTCATTCCGCTGTTCGTGGGCCGTCCGCGCTCGATCAAGGCGCTGGAAGTGGCCATGGAAGCGGGCAAGAGCATCATGCTGGTCGCGCAGAAATCCGCCGGCAAAGATGACCCCACACCCGACGATGTTTATGAAATCGGCTGCGTGGCCGGCATTCTGCAAATGCTGAAACTGCCCGACGGCACCGTCAAGGTGCTGGTCGAAGGCACCCAGCGCGCGCGCATCGACACCATCGACGACGCCGAATCGCACTTTGTCTGTCAGGTGACCCCGGTGGCTCCCGATGCCATCCAGGGCTCCGAAACTGAAGCGCTGCGGCGCGCGATCGTTGCGCAATTCGAGCAATACGTCAAACTCAACAAGAAGATCCCGCCCGAAATCCTGACTTCGCTGGCGGGGATCGACGACGCCGGCCGCCTGGCCGACACCATCGCCGCGCATCTGCCGCTCAAGCTCGAGCAAAAGCAGAAAATGCTGGAAATCCTGGGCACTTCCGAGCGCCTGGAAGGCCTGCTGACGCAGCTGGAAACGGAAATCGACATTCTCCAGGTCGAAAAGCGCATCCGTGGCCGCGTCAAGAAGCAGATGGAAAAAAGCCAGCGCGACTACTACCTGAACGAACAGGTCAAGGCCATCCAGAAAGAGCTGGGCGAAGGCGAAGAAGGCGCCGACATCGAAGAGCTCGAAAAGAAGATCATTGCCGCGCACATGCCCAAAGAGGCGCGCAAGAAGGCCGATGCCGAGCTCAAGAAGCTCAAGCTGATGTCGCCCATGTCCGCCGAAGCGACGGTTGTGCGCAACTATATCGATACGCTCATCAACCTTCCCTGGAAGAGAAAGAGCAAGATCAACAATTCCATCGGCAACGCCGAAAAGGTGCTCGACGACGATCACTACGGCCTGGAAAAGGTCAAAGAGCGCATCCTGGAATACCTGGCCGTGCAGCAGCGCGTGGACAAGGTCAAGGCGCCCATTCTGTGCCTGGTGGGCCCTCCGGGCGTGGGCAAGACCTCGCTGGGGCAGTCCATCGCGCGCGCCACGAACCGCAAGTTCGTGCGCATGGCGCTGGGCGGCGTGCGTGACGAAGCCGAAATCCGCGGCCACCGCCGCACGTATATCGGCTCGATGCCCGGCAAGATCCTGCAGAACATGAGCAAGGTCGCGGTGCGCAACCCCCTGTTCCTGCTCGACGAAATCGACAAGCTGGGCATGGACTTCCGCGGCGACCCGTCCTCGGCGCTGCTCGAGGTGCTCGACCCCGAGCAGAACCACACGTTCCAGGACCACTACATCGAGGTCGATTTCGATCTGTCCGATGTCATGTTCGTGGCCACCAGCAATACGCTGAACATTCCGCCGGCGCTGCTCGACCGCATGGAGGTCATCCGCCTGTCGGGTTACACCGAAGACGAGAAAATCCATATCGGCCGCGACCATCTGCTGCCCAAGCTGATGAAGAACAACGGCGTAAAAGAATCCGAACTCACGGTCGACGATTCGGCGCTGCGCGACATCGTGCGCTATTACACCCGCGAGGCGGGCGTGCGGGCGCTCGAGCGCGAAGTCGGCAAGATCTGCCGCAAGGTGGTGAAAGAACTGCTGGCCCAGGCCGACAAGGCCAAGGCCGAAGGCAAGCCGGCGCAGGCGGGCGGACCGGTGCATGTCGATGCCGACAACCTGAGCGACTACCTGGGCGTACGGCGCTACACCTTCGGCATGGCCGAAAAAGAAAACCAGATCGGCCAAGTCACCGGGCTGGCCTGGACCGAAGTGGGCGGCGATCTGCTCACCATCGAAGTCGCCGACATGCCGGGCAAGGGCACCATCCAGCGCACCGGCTCGCTGGGCGATGTCATGAAAGAATCGGTCGAGGCCGCGCGTACCGTCGTGCGCTCGCGCGCACGCCGCCTTGGCTTTGCCGACAGCGTGTTCGAAAAGCACGACATGCACGTGCACGTGCCGGAAGGCGCCACGCCCAAAGACGGTCCGTCGGCGGGTATTGCGATCACCACCGCCATGGTGTCGGCACTGTCGCGCATTCCGGTGCGCGCCGACGTCGCCATGACGGGCGAGATCACCCTGCGCGGCGAAGTCCTGCCCATCGGCGGCCTGAAAGAAAAGCTGCTGGCGGCGCATCGCGGCGGTATCAAGACGGTGCTGATCCCCGAGGAAAACGTCAAAGACCTGGCCGAGATCCCGGACAACGTCAAGAACCATCTCGAGATCGTGCCCGTGCGCTGGATCGACAAGGTGCTGGAACTGGCCCTGGAACGCCAACCCGAGCCGCTGGCTGAAGACGAGGCCGTGAAGGAAGCCTTGGTGGCCAAGTCGGCCGAAACCGGCAACCCGGGCGACCCGGTGTTCAAGCACTGAAGCAACGGCCGCTACGCGGCCGTGCAGCCAGGAAAAAGGGGCGCCGCCAGGCGCCCCTTTTGTTCGCGTTGCCGCGGCCCGGCCCGCGGCGCGCCTACGACACTTTCCTGACTTCGGTGGAGGCCGGTGCCAGCGCGCTGCCATCGCCCGCCCGCGGCGCCATGGCGGGGACCGGCTGGCCCGTATTCCTGTCGATCAGCACCGAATGGCGCTCGCCGGGCCCGAACAGATGCCGCTCACCCCATTGCCGCAATGCCACCACCACAGGAAACAGGTCTTGTCCCTGCGCGGTGAGCACATATTCCTGGTAGGCGCTGCCGTCCGAGGCCGTCTGGGTGGTCAGGATGCCCGCGTCCACCAGTTTGCGCAGGCGGTCGGACAGGATGTTGCGGGCCATGCCCAGGCTGCGCTGGAAGTCGCCGAAGCGGCGCATGCCATCGAATGCATCGCGCACGATCAGCAGCGACCACCGGTCGCCGACCAAGTCGACACAGCGCGCCACGGGGCAGGGCTGATCGTTCAGGGGTTTGCGGCGCGCCATGCGGACTCCTTGCGGTCAATGTCTGGGTTGGGCCTGTTAGTTGCATTTTAAAACTGGATGGCCTAGCATTCAATGAGTTTTGTTTTGAAACTAGATTGGATGGGCCTGGATGATGAAAGCGGCTGCCACTGTCATTTCACCCGCGGCGGGGCGCCCGGAGCCCGCGCCGGCATCGGCGGCCATGCCGCGCAGCCTGGTGTGGCTATTTGCCTCGGCCAGCGGCCTGAGCGTGGCCAATGTGTACTACGCGCAGCCATTGCTGGATGCGCTGGCGCGGGACTTCGGCATCAGCTACGCGGCCGTGGGCGGCGTGGTCACCGCGACGCAGGTCGGCTGCGCGCTGGCCTTGCTGCTGCTGGTTCCGCTGAGCGACCGGATGGATCGGCGCCGCCTGATGGCATTGCAGCTGCTGGCGCTGGTGGGGGCGCTGGCGGCGGTGGGCACGGCGCGATCGGCGCCCGGGCTGCTGGCGGGCATGCTGGGCGTGGGCCTGTTGGGCACGGCGATGACCCAGGGGTTGATCGCCTATGCGGCCAGCGCCGCGGCGCCTCACGAGCAGGGGCGGGTGGTGGGCGCCGCGCAGGGCGGCGTGTTCATCGGGTTGCTGCTTGCGAGGGTATTCGCGGGCGCTGTCAGCGATCTGGCCGGCTGGCGCGGCGTGTATCTTGGCGCTGCCATGATGATGCTGGCTATCGGGTTGCCGCTGTGGCGGTGGTTGCCAGCCTTGGCCGTGGCCCGTAGCGAAATGAGCTATCCGCGCCTGATCGCCTCGATGCTTGTCCTGCTGCGCCGGGAGCGCGTGCTGCAGGTTCGCGGCATGCTTGCGCTGTTGATGTTTGCGGCGTTCAACATTTTCTGGAGCGCGCTGGTGCTGCCCTTGAGCGCGCCTCCGTATGGCTTCACGCATACGGCCATCGGCGCCTTTGGGCTGGCGGGCGTGGCGGGCGCGCTGGCCGCCGCGCGTGCCGGCTATTGGGCCGACCAGGGCTACGGCCAGCGCACCAGCGGCGCGGCGCTGGCGGTGCTGCTGCTGGCCTGGGGGCCGCTGTCGTTGATGGCGTGGTCGCTGTGGGCGCTGGTGGCCGGCATTCTGCTGCTCGACCTGGGCGGCCAGGCCCTGCACGTGACCAACCAGAGCCTGATCTTCCGCATCCAGCCCGAGGCGCACGGCAGGCTGGTGGGGCTTTACATGCTGTTCTATGCGGTGGGCAGCGGGCTGGGCGCAATCGGCACGACCGCCACGTATGCGCGCGCCGGATGGCAGGGCGTGTGCTTGCTGGGGGCCGGCGTCAGCCTGGCGGCGCTGTTGTTCTGGTGGATGACCCGGCGGGTGCTTCCCGCGCCGGCCCGCTAGTGCAGCGCCTGGGTGCGAATCAGGCCTACGGCGATGCCTTCCAGCGCGAATTCCTGCGTGCCGTCGACCACGATAGGCGAGAAGTCGGGGTTTTCGGGCAGCAGTTCGATGCGGCCCTGGTGGCGCTGCAAGCGTTTCACGGTGACGTCGTCGCCCAGGCGGGCCACCACGATCTGGCCGTTGCGGGCATCGGCCGCCCGCTTGACGGCCAGCAGGTCGCCTTCAAGAATGCCGGCGTCGCGCATGCTCATGCCGCGCACCTTGAGCAGGTAGTCGGGCGCCTGCGCGAACAGGCCCACGTCGACGCCCACTTCGCGTTCGACGTGCTCGGCGGCCAGGATGGGGCTGCCGGCCGCCACGCGGCCCACCAGCGGCAGCAGCAGGCGGCCCATGGCGTCGACCATGCCGGACAGCGGGCTAGAGGAATCGGACACGGCAGCGCCGGTTTCGGCGGCGTCTTTCAGGCGTATGCCGCGCGAGGCGCCGGCGGTGAGTTCGATAGCCCCTTTGCGGGCCAGGGCTTTCAGGTGATCTTCGGCCGCGTTGGGCGACCGGAACCCCAGGGCCCGGGCGATTTCGGCGCGCGTGGGCGGAAAGCCGGTGCGTGCCACCGTCAGCCGGATGAGATCCAGGATTTCCTGTTGGCGGTCGGTGAGTTTGCTGGCCATGGCGATGATCCGGAAGACGAACTGTATGGATATACAGCAGCGATTCTGGACGACGCAGGGGAAAAAAGCAAGTGACCGTTGCCATTGGGGGGCGGTGGGCGCGGGGGGGGCTTTGATGCCGTTGCGCGCCGTCCGGGCGGGGGGGGGGGGGGGGGGGGGGGGCGGTGGTGGCGGGGTCGGCTCCGCTGGGCGCCGGGCGGGGGGGGGGAGCGCCCGGCCGGGGTCG
>WMBV01000014.1 GCA_017745595.1 Bordetella petrii | reverse complement strand
GCCGCCACCGTTGCCACGCCCCGGCCCGACCCGCTGCCGGCCGGCGCCCGCTGGCGCGAAGTCGCCACCGAACAGCAAACCATCGGCTTCGTGCTGCTGCGTTCGCGCCGGCGCAGCATCGGCTTCGTGGTCGCCGACGACGGCCTGCGCGTCACCGCGCCCAACTGGGTCACGCTGACCCAGATCGACGACGCGGTGCGCGAAAAAGCACGCTGGATCCTCGCCAAGCTGCGCGACTGGCAGGCCCGCAAAGAACAGCTGGCCCTGGCCCAGACGCGCTGGCAGGCCGGCGGCGAACTGCCCTACCTGGGCCGGCGCATCGTGCTGGGCGTGGGGGCCGAGCACCGCCAGGCGCGCCTGTCGGGCGACGCCGACGCCCCCCTCGACGGCGATACCCTGTGGCTGGCGCTGCCCGCCGATGCCGACCAATCCCGCATCCGCGATGCCGCCCAGGCCTGGCTGCAGCAGCGCGCGGGCGCCGTGTTCGGCGCCCGCCTGGCGCACTTCCTGCAGGTCAGCGGCCTGAAAATCCGCCGCTGGCGCCTGTCGTCGGCGGCCACGCGCTGGGGCTCGTGCACCAGCGACGGCAACATCATGCTGAACTGGCGACTGATCCACTTCGCGCCGGCCATCATCGACTACGTCATCGCCCACGAACTGGCTCACCTGCGCGAAATGAACCACAGCCGCGACTTCTGGGCCGAAGTGGGCAACATCCTGCCCGACTTCGAAGCCGCCAAGAACGTGCTGCGCCGGCACGATCCCGCCAGCCTGCCGCAATTCTAGGAACCCTCCATGGAACTGCGGCAACTGCGCTATTTCGTCAAGGTGGCCGAACTGGGCAGCATGGGCCGCGCCGCGGCCGACCTGGGCGTGGTCACCTCGGCGCTCAGCCAGCAGATCAGCCGCCTGGAAAGCGAACTGTCGACGCGCCTGCTGACGCGCACTTCCACCGGCGTAACGCCTACCGACGCCGGCCTGGCCTTTCTGCGCCAGGCGCAACTGGCCCTGCGGCACGCCGACGGCGCCGCCCAGGCGGCCAAAGAATCGCGTCTGACCGGCCAGGTCAGCATCGGCCTGGCGGCCACCACGGCCTCGGTGCTGGCCCTGCCCTTCATGCACGCCATGCGCGAACGCTATCCCGACGTGCGCGTGCGCCTGGTCGAAACCTTGTCAGGCTACCTGACCAGCATGCTCAATGCCCGGCAACTGGACCTGGCCATTGTGTTCCAGGCCGAGGCGGCGCGCCGCTGGAGCGTGCTGCCGCTGATCGACGAACGCCTGTTCCTGATCGCGCGGCCCGACCTGCCGGGCCTGCCGCCGGAAGGCCCGGTGCGGCTGCGCGAAGTCGGCGGCCTGCCCTATCTGCTGCCCGGCATCGCCCACGGGCTGCGCTCGCTGGTCAACGCCGGCTTCAACCGCGTGCACGTCGAACCCAACCTGGTGGCCGAGATCGACGGTCTGGACGTGCTGATGGACCTGGTGCGCAACGGCTTCGGCGCCACCATCCAGCCCGGCGCCGCCACGGTGCGCCTGCAGGGCGACCCCCTGGCGCTGCGCCTGATCGCCGACCGCCATCTCAGACGCCACAATCTGCTGGTCAGCCTGTCCGACGACGAGCTCTCGCCCGCCGCCCTGGCGGCACGCGTGCTGCTGGCGCGCACCGCCAGCGAACTGGTCCAATCCGGCGGCTGGCCCGGGGCAACCCTTCACAAATCGTGAACAGCCCTTGAGAATCCCGGCCTAGCGCCCCCCCCGCTTCCGCCCTATAGTCATGGCCCGACTATAGGGACTTTTTCCATGATCGACGTACTGGTAATCGGCGGCGGCAACGCGGCCCTGTGCGCGGCGCTGATGGCGCGCGAAGCGGGCGCCAGCGTACTGCTGCTCGAGGCCGCCCCCCGCGAATGGCGCGGCGGCAATTCGCAGCACACGCGCAATCTGCGCTGCATGCACGACGCGCCGCAAGACGTGCTGGTCGAGGCCTATCCCGAAGAAGAATACTGGCAAGACCTGCTCAAAGTCACCGGGGGCATCACCAACGAACACCTGGCCCGGCTGGTCATCCGCGAATCGTCCACCTGCCGCGACTGGATGCGCAAGCACGGCGTGAACTTCCAGCCGCCGCTGTCGGGCGCCCTGCACGTGGCGCGCACCAACGCCTTTTTCATGGGCGGCGGCAAGGCCCTGGTCAACGCCTACTACCGCAGCGCCGAGGCGCTGGGCGTGCAGATCCGCTACGACACGCTGGTCGATTCGCTGGAACTGGACAACGGCCGCTTCGTGGCGGCCCGCGCCGGCGGCGAACGTTTCACCGCGCGCGCCTGTGTGCTGGCCGCCGGCGGCTTCGAATCGAACCGCGAATGGCTGCGCGAAGCCTGGGGCCAGAACGAGCGCGGCGAATGGCCCGCCGACAACTTCCTGATCCGCGGCACGCGCTTCAACACCGGCGTGCTGCTGAAATTCATGATCGACGCGGGCGCCGACGCCATCGGCGATCCGTCACAGTCGCACTGCGTGGCCATCGACGCGCGCGCGCCGCTGTATGACGGCGGCATCTGTACCCGCATCGATTGCGTGTCGCTGGGCGTGGTGGTCAACCGCGACGCGCACCGCTTCTACGACGAGGGCGAAGACTTCTGGCCCAAGCGCTATGCCATCTGGGGCCGCCTGACCGCCATGCAGCCCGGGCAGATCGCCTATTCCATCATCGACAGCAAGGCCGTGGGCCGCTTCATGCCGCCGGTGTTCCCCGGCGTGCAGGCCGACACCCTGCCCGAACTGGCGCGCAAGCTGGGCCTGGACGAAGCCCGGTTCACGCAGACCCTGTCCGACTACAACGCGGCCTGCCGCGTCGGCACATTCGACCACACCCAGCTCGACGACTGCCATACCGAAGGAATCCAGCCCGCCAAGACCCACTGGGCGCGCCCCATCGATACGCCGCCCTATTACGGCTACGCGCTGCGGCCCGGCATTACCTTCACCTACCTGGGCCTGAAAGTCGACGACACCGCCGCCGTGCGCTTCAACGACCGGCCCAGCGACAACCTGTTCGTGGCCGGCGAAATGATGGCCGGCAACGTGCTGGGCAAGGGTTATACCGCCGGCGTCGGCATGTCCATCGGCACGGCCTTCGGCCGCATTGCCGGCACGCGCGCCGCCGCCTCGGCGCAAGCGCAGCGCGCCAACGGAGCACAACGTGAAGCAGCTTGAAGAACTCACCCGCCAGGCACGCGCCACCGCCATGCCGGCCACGGCCGGCGCCGCGGCCGAACAGCCGGTGCAATGGCACGCCAAGGCCGCCACGCAGCCGGCCGCCAGCCTGAGCGGCGACGAAACCGAAGTGGCGCGCGTCATGCAGATCTGCAATGCGTGCCGCTATTGCGAAGGCTTCTGCGCGGTATTCCCGGCCATGACGCGCCGGCTGGAATTCGGCAAGGCCGACATCAACTACCTGGCCAATCTGTGCCACAACTGCGGCGCCTGTCTGCACGCGTGCCAGTACGCGCCGCCGCACGAATTCGGCGTGAACGTGCCGCAGGCCATGGCCAAGGTGCGGGTGCAAACCTATACCGACTACGCCTGGCCGGCGGCGCTGGGCAAGCTGTACCAGCACAACGGCCTGGCCCTGTCGCTGGCCGCGGCCGGCGCGCTGGCGCTGTTCCTGGTGCTGACCGTCGCCATTACCGGCGGGCTGCTGCACGAACCGCTGGCGGGCAACTTCTATGCCATCTTCCCGCACAACACGCTGGCCCTGATGTTCGGCCTGGTGTTCGTGTTCGCCATTGTGGCGCTGGGCCTGGGCGTGTCGCGCTTCTGGCGCGACGTGTCGCCCGGCAGCGCCAGCGGCGCGGCGGTGGCCGAGGCCACCCACGACGCGCTGCGGCTCAAGTACCTGGACGGCGGGCACGGCAAGGGCTGCAACAACGCCGACGATGCCTTCACCCTGGCGCGGCGGCGCTTCCACCACCTGACGTTCTATGGCTTCATGCTGTGCTTCGCCGCGACCTGCGTGGCCACGCTGTACCACTACGCGTTCGGCTGGGTGGCGCCCTATCCGTTCCTGAGCCTGCCGGTGCTGCTGGGCACGGTGGGCGGCATCGGGCTGCTGATCGGCCCGGCCGGCCTGCTGTGGCTGAACCTCAGGCGCCATCCGCTGCAAGGCGACGCGGCGCAGCGCCCCATGGACCGCGGCTTCATCGTGCTGCTGTTCCTGATCAGCCTGACCGGCCTGCTGCTGCTGGCCCTGCGCGACACGTCCGCGATGGGCCTGCTGCTGGCCATACATCTGGGCGTGGTCATGGCCCTGTTCCTGACCCTGCCCTACGGCAAGTTCGCCCACGGCATCTACCGCTGCGCGGCGCTGCTGAAATGGGCCATCGAAAAGCGCCAGCCCGATCCCCTGAAGCTCGGGGCTGACTGAAGCTTACGCCCGCGCCAGCGGGCGTTTTTTTATGTTGAGTAACTTACGGAAATAACCGATGAAAAAAATCCTTGTCCAGGCCGTCTGCGGGGCGGCACTGGCGGCCAGCGCGTGTGCCATGCCGGCACTGGCGCAATCGTTTCCCGGACGCACCATTACGCTGATCGTGCCGCACTCGGCCGGCGGCACGTCGGACATCCTGGCGCGTACCGTCGCCAGCGAAGCCGCCAAGACGCTGGGCCAGACCATCGTGGTCGACAACAAAGGCGGGGCCAACGGCTCGATCGCCGCCAAGGCGGTGGCCACCTCGGCCCCCGACGGCTATACCTTGCTGCTGGCCACCGCCAGCACGCACGGCATCAACCCGTCGCTGTACAAAAAGCTGCAGTACGACGCCGTCAAGGACTTCACGCCCGTCACCCTGCTGGCCACGGTGCCCAACGTGCTGGTGGTCAACAAACAGGTCAAGGCCACCAGCGTGCAAGCGCTGATCGCCGAAATCAAGGCCGATGGCAATGCGTTCAACATGGCCTCGGCCGGCGCCGGCACGCCCGGCCACCTGGCCGGCGAGATGTTCAAGCAGCGCGCCGGGCTCGATTTCGTGCACGTGCCCTACAAGGGCGGCAGCCCCGCCATCGCCGACCTGATCGGCGGACAGGTGCAGTTCCTGTTCACCACCATTCCGGGCGCCATTCCGCACATCAAGGCCGGCACGCTGCGCGCCCTGGCGGTTACCTCGCCGCGCCGCTCGCCCGCCCTGCCCGACCTGCCCACCATGGCCGAATCGGGCCTGCCGGGCTTCCAGGCGATTTCGTGGCACGGCATCGTGGCGCCCGCCGGCACGCCACCCGAGGTGGTAAACACCCTGAACCAGGCCTTCTCGAAGGCGCTGGCATCCCCGCAGGTGCGCCAGCGCCTGATGGAAGAAGGCGCCGAAGCGGCCGACGTGAACACCGCCGAATTCGGCGCGTTCATCCAGCAGGAAATCGCCGCCTGGGCCCAGGCCGTCGAAGCCTCGGGCGCCACCGCGAACTGATCCGGCGCCGTGTCGCCAGGTGTCTGGCTCCCGTCAGGCGCCAGGTGTCTGACTCCCGCAGGGTGTCAGACACCGAAGATGGGCCGACTGTCTGCCCACAACGGTGTCAGCCACCCTGACGGGAGCCAGACGACTCGATCGAGCAGCGGTTTCTCGGTGGCACGGTGTCTGACACCCTGTGGGTGTCAGACACCTGGACCGCCTGGAACAGGCAACCCCGGCCTTCCGCGCGCTCGCCCAGGGGCGGCGCGACTCAATCATCACCGCCATTTAAACAATAAGTTGTCGTATTTTCCGGGCAACAACAAAGGCGCCCTGCCCGCCAGATTCTCATTAGGGCCCGATATTTATGGAGAAAACCCTTCCCTTCTATCTTCTTGACAACAAATTCCCAGCCCCTAGAATAGGTAAATATATTAACCTAAATCAGGCCAGCCAAAGATAGGCTCCAAGCCTGCCGGACATCCACTGGGAGACAACAATGAGCGAACTGGCTGATGTAACGGTTGCCGCCGGCGAAAACGGCGCCGGGCAGGTTCCGGCCGGCGCCGGACTCGTGCTGCAAGAACGCATGGGCCGCGTAGCGCTTCTGCGCCTGAACCGGCCGGCCCAGCTCAACGCCCTGAACGATGCCCTGATGGACGAACTTGGCGCCGCCCTGCTGGCGCACGACGCCGATCCCGCGATAGGAACAATCGTCATCACCGGCAGCGAGAAAGCGTTCGCCGCCGGCGCGGACATTGCGGCAATGGCGGACTGGGGCTATATGGATGTCTACCGCACGGACTTCATCACCCGGAACTGGGAGACGGTCCGGCGCGTGCGCAAGCCGGTCATTGCCGCGGTGGCGGGCTACGCGATGGGCGGCGGCTGCGAGCTGGCGCTCGCTTGCGACATCGTCGTGGCGGCCGAGTCGGCGCGCTTTGCCCTGCCTGAAATCAAACTGGCCTTGCTGCCCGGTGCGGGCGGCACCCAGCGGCTGCCGCGCGCGATCGGCAAGGCCAAGGCCATGGACATGTGCCTGTCGGCACGAACGCTGGATGCGGCCGAGGCCGATCGCTACGGCCTCGTTTCGCGCGTGGTCCCGGACGCGCGGCTGCTCGACGAGGCACTGGCGCTGGCCGCGCGCATCGCGACCTATTCGGCCCCCGCGCTGGCCGCGCTCAAAGAGTCGGTCAACCGCGCCTGGGAAAGCAGCCTCAGCGAAGGCATCCTTTTCGAGCGCCGCGAACTGCACGCGCGCTTCGCGAGCCATGACGCCCACGAAGGCATGCGCGCCTTCCTGGAAAAGCGCCAGCCGAATTTCGAACATCGTTAGCAAAACCGGCGGCGGGCCCGGACGCCGAGGCAGACCCATCATGAAGATTCTCGTTTCCCCGAAACGCGCGGCATGATATTTGCCGGTTTGCTACGATGTACGCCTGGCCGCAAGGCCTGGCCTCATCTAGCACAAGGAATTCCCCATGCGTCTCCTGCACACCATGCTGCGCGTCGGCAATCTGGACAAATCCATCGATTTCTACACTAATGTCCTGGGCATGCGCGTGCTGCGCCGCAAAGACTATCCCGACGGCAAATTCACGCTGGCCTTCGTGGGCTACCAAGACGAAAGCGAAGGTGCCGTCATCGAACTGACCCACAACTGGGACACCGACCACTACGACCTGGGCAGCGGCTATGGCCACATCGCCCTGGAAGTCGACGACGCCTACGACGCCTGTGAAAAGGTCAAGCAAAAGGGCGGCAAGGTCACGCGCGAAGCCGGCCCCATGAAGCATGGCACTACCGTCATCGCTTTCGTCGAAGACCCCGACGGTTACAAGATCGAATTCATCCAGCACAAGGGCCGGGCCGACTGACCCGCCTGCCGCGCACGCCGCCATGATCCACCCCATCCTCAAGATGGGCGACCCGCGCCTGCTGCGGGTTGCCCAGCCGGTCGGCCAGTTCGACACCCCCGAACTGCACGGGCTGGTTGCCGACATGTTCGAAACCATGGTGCACGCCCAGGGCGTGGGCCTGGCCGCCCCGCAAATCGGCGTCGACCTGCAACTGGTGATTTTCGGGTTCGAACACAACGAGCGCTATCCCGACGCTCCGCCCGTGCCGCTGACGGTATTGTGCAACCCGGTCATCACGCCGCTGTCGGACGAGCTCGAAGATGGCTGGGAAGGCTGCCTGTCCGTGCCGGGCTTGCGCGGCACCGTGCCGCGCTACCGGCATATCCGCTATAGCGGGTACGATCCGCACGGCCGGCGCGTCGAGCGCGAGGCCGAGGGTTTCCATGCGCGCGTGGTGCAGCACGAATGCGACCACCTGATCGGCCGGCTATACCCGTCGCGCATCCAGGATTTCTCGAAGTTCGGGTTCACCGAAGTGCTGTTCCCGGACATGGATCCCAACTGCGACGACTGATCGCCAGGTATCTGGCTCCGCAAGGTGCCAGACAGCATGCAGCGGCTCAGCAGCACGGTGTCTGGCACCTGCGGAGCCGGACACCTGGCTACATGCCTACGTAGCCTTGCGCTCGAACGCCCCCGGCGCGAAATCGTCCACCGCCACCACTTGCGCCACGGCCGCTTCCGCGGCCTCGATCTGGCGGGCCTGGTCGTCGGTGATGGCGCCGCCGCGATGCGCCGCGCGCCAGTCGCGCACGCCTTCGCGGCGCAGGCGGTCGTACAGCGGCTGCACGGCATTGACCAGCGCGAAAGTGCGTTCCAGCTGCGCGACCGGATCGGCGCCCGCGCCACGCTGCAGGTCGGCGACCAGGCGGTCGCGCGTGGGCGACGGCGCCAGCAGCAGGTCGGCGCAATCGCGCGTCAGCGCATCGCCGGGCCCGCGGTTCAGGCGCACCGGCAGCACCAGCGCGCGCAGCGCCCAGGCCAGCGGACGCGCCGGCAGGTTGGCCAGCGCCTGGTCGAGCCGGGTTTCGATGCGGGCGCAGCCGTCATCCATGCACCATTGCACCAGCGGCAGGTCGACGTGGCGGCGCCCTTCGTCTTCCCAGCGCTTGAGCACGGCCGACAGCAGATACAGTTCGGCCAGGATGTCGCCCAGCCGCGCCGACAGCATCTCGCGGCGCTTCAGCGCGCCGCCCAGCGACCCCATGGCCGCATCGGCCAGCAGCGCGAACGCCGACGCATAGCGGCTCAGGCGCCGATAGTGCCGGGCGGTGGGGCCCGCGGCGGGCGCGCGAACGAGCAGGCCGCCCGTCCAGGCGCGGCCCCAGGCGCGCAGGGTGTTCTTGGCCGCATGCGCCATGTGCTTCCAGAAGACCTCGTGGAACGCCTGGGCGCCCCGCGCCTCGTCGGGGTCGCCCAATGCCGTGACTTCGCGCATCAGGTACGGGTGCGCGCGGATGGCGCCCTGGCCGAAGATGATCAGGCAGCGGGTCAGGATGTTGGCGCCCTCGACCGTGATGGCGATGGGCACGGCGCGGTACAGCGCGCCCAGGTAATTGGCCGGGCCGTCGATCACCGCCTTGCCGCCGTGGACGTCCATGGCGTCGTTGACCGACTCGCGCATGCGTTCGGTGGCGTGGTATTTCATGATGGCCGAGACCACGGCCGGTTTCTGGCCCTGGTTCAGCGCCGCGCAGGTCAGGCGGCGCGCGGCCTCGACCAGATAGGCGTTGGCGGCCAGGCGGCCCAGTTTTTCCTGCACGCCCTCGAAGCGGCCCACCGGAATGCCGAACTGCTGGCGCACCCGTGCATACATGCCCGTGACGTGGGCGCTGTACACGGCGGCGGCCGCCGACAGCGACGGCAACGAAATGCCCCGGCCCGCGGCCAGCGCGCTCATCAGCATCTGCCAGCCGTGGCCGGCCTTGGCCGGGCCGCCGATCAGGGCGTCGAGCGGCACGAAAACGTCCTTGCCCTGGTTGGGGCCGTTCTGGAACACCTGCATGGACGGCAGGTGGCGGCGCCCGATGCTGACGCCCGGCGCGTCGGTGGGCACCAGCGCCACCGAAATGCCGATATCGGCCGGCCCGCCCAGCAGGCCGTCGGGATCGTGCAGCTTGAATGCCAGCCCCAGCACGGTGGCCACCGGCCCCAGCGTGATATAGCGCTTGTGCCAGTTCAGGCGGATGCCCAGCATTTCTTCGCCGTCGACCACCTGGCGGCACACCACGCCCGTGTCGGTCATCGAGGCGGCGTCAGACCCGGCCTCGGGGCTGGTCAGGCCGAAGCACGGCACTTCGGTGCCGTCGGCCAGGCGCGGCAGCCAGTAGTCGCGCTGCGCGTCGGTGCCGAACTGCAACAGCAGTTCGCCGGGGCCCAGCGAGTTGGGCACCATGACGGTGACGCCCGCGGTGACCGAATACGCCGAGATGCGGCGCACGACCTCGGAATGCGCGTACGGCGAGAACCCCAGCCCGCCGTATGACTCGGGGATGATCATGCCGAAAAAGCGCTGTTCGCGCATGAAGCGCCATACGGGTTCGGGCAGGTCGCCGTGCTGCCAGGTGATGGCCCATTCGTCGAGCATGGCGCACAGCTGCGCCACCGGGCCGTCGAGGAACTGTTGTTCGGCGGCGGTAAGCGTGGCCTGCGGCACGGCCAGCAGCTTGTTCCAGTTGGGGTCGCCGGTGAACAGGTCGGCGTCCCACCAGACGTCGCCGGCCTCGATGGCTTCGCGTTCGGTATCGGACAGGCCCGGCATGGCGCCGCGGGCCCAGCGGTAGGCGGGATCGGAAATTCGGCGGCGACGCCAGGCGTTGAAGTCCATGCTCAACCTTTTATGAAGTGCGCGTACCGGGTCAAGTTACCAGAATTGGGATGCGGCCGACATCCCCCGCGGGCCAAGTCTGCGACAATGGGCGTCGCCGCTGCCGGCCATTTCCTCGCAGCCTTTGTTCTCCGTCATGCTCAATAAGCTCTGGTTGGGTTTCTTTCTTGCCGCCGCCGCCGCGGGCCTGTATCGCTGGCTGGCGGTCGGCGATGCCGACGTCTTCCGGCAGATCGTGGCCAGCCTGTTCGACATGGCGCGCGTGTCGGTCGAAGTCATGGTGCTGCTGTTCGGCACGCTGACCCTGTGGCTGGGCTTTCTGCGCATCGCCGAAGCGGCCGGCCTGGTCGAAAAACTGGCCGCGCTGCTGGGGCCGCTGTTTGCCCGCCTGATGCCCGAAGTGCCGCGCGGCCACCCGGCCATCGGCCTGATCACCCTGAACTTCTCGGCCAATGCGCTGGGCCTGGACAACGCCGCCACGCCCATCGGCCTGCGCGCCATGCGCGAGCTGCAAACGCTGAACCCCACGCCCGAAACCGCCAGCAATGCCCAGATACTGTTCCTGGTGCTGAACGCGTCGTCGCTGACCCTGCTGCCCGTGACGCTGTTCATGTTCCGCGCCCAGCAAGGCGCGGCCGACCCCACCCTGATCTTCCTGCCCATTCTGCTGGCCACCAGCGCCTCGACCCTGGCGGGCCTGCTGGCCGTGGCGGTCTGCCAGCGGCTGAAGCTGTACGACCCGGTCGCGCTGGCCTGGCTGGGCGGCACGGCCCTGCTGCTGGGCGGCTTCATGGCCTTGCTGGCGGGCCTGTCGGCCAGCGCCATCGCCAGCCTGTCGTCGCTGCTGGGCAACGTGGCGCTGTTCGGCGTGCTGCTGGCCTTTCTGCTGGTGGGCGCCTGGAAGCGGGTGCCGGTCTACGAAACCTTCATCGCCGGCGCCAAAGACGGCTTCGACGTGGCCAAGAGCCTGCTGCCCTACCTGGTGGCCATGCTGTGCGCGGTGGGCGTGCTGCGCGCCTCAGGCGCGCTGGACCTGGTGCTCGACGGCGTGCGCTGGCTGGCCCACGCGGCCGGCTGGGACACGCGCTTCGTCGATGCCCTGCCCACCGCCCTGGTCAAGCCCTTTTCGGGCAGCGCGGCGCGCGCCATGATGCTGGAAACCATGAGCCACTTCGGCGTCGACAGCTTCCCGGCGCTGCTGGCCGCGGTCATGCAGGGCAGCACCGAAACCACGTTTTATGTGCTGGCGGTGTACTTCGGCTCGGTCGGCATCCTGCGCACCCGGCACGCCGTGGGCTGCGCGCTGTTCGCCGACCTGGCCGGCGTGCTGGCCGCCATCGGGGTGTGCTACTGGTTTTTCGGATAGCGCCGCGCACGGAACAGGCGCCGCAGAGCAGAAACAGGTGTCTGACTCCCCGCAGGGGTGTCAGACACCGCATGGCCGAGACAGCCGCTGCACACTTCGGTGTCTGACACCCCTACGGGGAGTCAGACACCTAGATCGACATCCGGGTCAGCCCGCATCGCCGCCCCTATTCCACCATCAGGATCTTCATGCCGTTGGTTCCGCCGCTGTCGCGGTACGAATCGCCCTTGGTCAGGATGATCCAGTCGCCCGGCTGCACGCGGCCGCGCTGTTTCAGTTCGTCGATGGCCGCGTTGCTGAGGTCGGCCGGGTCGTAGGCCGACGGGTCGAACGGCACGGTGTACACGCCGCGGAACATCGCGGCGCGGTGCTGCGTCAGGCTGTGCGGGCTGTAGCAGTAAATGGGCACGCCCGAACGGATGCGCGACATGATGAGCGGCGTGTGGCCGCTTTCGGTCAGGGCGATGATGGCCTTGACGCCCGGGAAGTGGTTGGCCGCGTACATGGCCGCCAGGGCGATGGTTTCGTCGCAGCGCGTGAAGGTCTCGCCCAGGCGATGATGCGAATGCGTGGTGGTGGGGTGCTTTTCGGCGCCCAGGCACACCCGCGCCATGGCCTGCACCGCCTCGGTCGGAAATTGCCCCGATGCGCTTTCGGCCGACAGCATCACCGCGTCGGTATAGTCGAGCACCGCGTTGGCCACGTCGGAAACTTCGGCGCGCGTGGGCAGCGGGCTGGAAATCATCGATTCCATCATCTGGGTGGCCGTGATCACCACCTTGTTGAGCGTGCGCGCGTGCTGGATGATGCGCTTCTGGATGCCCACCAGTTCGGCATCGCCCACTTCCACGCCCAGGTCGCCGCGCGCCACCATCACGCCGTCGCTGGCGCGGATCAGCGAATCGAGCGCCTCGTCATCGACCACGGCCTCGGCGCGCTCGATCTTGGCGATGATCCAGGCTTCGCTGCCGGCGGCGCGCACCAGCTGGCGGGCTTCTTCGATATCGCGGCCATAGCGCGGAAACGAGACCGCCACGTAGTCCAGTTCGAGTTCGGCCGCCACCAGGATATCGGCGCGGTCTTTGTCGGTCAGGCTGGGCGCCGACAAGCCGCCGCCGCGGCGGTTGATGCCCTTGTTGTTCGACAGCGGGCCGCCCACCGTAACGGTGGTGTGCACGGCGTCTTGGTCGATGCGGTCGACCACCAGCACGACGCGGCCGTCATCGAGCAGCAGTTCGTCGCCGGGTTTGCAGTCTTGCACCAATTCGGGGTAGTCGATGCCCACGATGGTGGCGTCGCCCGCGTCTTTGGGGTGGCTGTTCGATAAAGTGAAAGGCTGGCCGGCCCGCAGCACGACCTGCTTGTCGGCAAAGCGCGCGATGCGGATCTTGGGGCCTTGCAGGTCGCCCATCAGGGCCACGAAACGGCCGTGCCGCGCGGCGATTTCGCGCACCAGGCGCGCGCGCTCGCGGTGGTCGTCGGCCGTGCCGTGCGAAAAATTCAGGCGGGCCACGTCGAGGCCCGCCCGCACCAGTGCATCGAGCTGTTCGGGCGTGGACGTGGAAGGCCCCAGCGTGGCAACGATTTTGGTGCGGCGCAGTACGGACATGGATTCAGCCTCGGGCGAAACGACGAAATCGCTATGGTACGACGCGCGCGTGCACCGCGGGTATTATGCGCATACCTGACTCCATCGCGCCGCGCCCCGACCCCCGTGAAAATCGTCATCGCCCCCGATTCGTTCAAAGAAAGCCTTTCCGCCCCCGACGCCGCGGCCGCCATCGAACGCGGCGTCAAGCAGGCGTATCCCGGCGCCCAGACCTTGTGCGTGCCCATGGCCGACGGCGGCGAAGGCACGGTGGCGGCGGTGCTGGCCGCCACGGGCGGGCAGTGGCGCACCACCGCCGTCCGCGGCGCGCTGGGCGAATCGCTGCAGGCGGCCTGGGGCTGGCTGGACGACGGCACCGCCGTCATCGAAATGGCCGCGGCCGCCGGGCTGGAGCAAACGCCCCCCGCGCAACGCGACCCGCTGCGCGCCAGCAGCGGCGGCGTGGGCGAACTGCTGCGCGCGGCGCTGGATGCCGGCGCGCGCCGCATCATCCTGGGGCTGGGCGGCTCGTCCACCAACGACGGCGGCGCGGGGCTGCTGGCGGCCCTGGGGGTACGTTTCCTGGATGCCGGGGGCGGCGATCTGCCGCCCGGCGGCGGCGCCCTGCAACACCTCGACCGCATCGACACCCGGGGCCTCGATCCGCGCCTGGCCGGCGCGCGCATCGAAATCGCCTCGGACGTCGACAACCCGTTATGCGGGCCGCAAGGCGCATCGCATACCTTCGGCCCGCAAAAGGGCGCGTCGCCCGGACAGGTGGCGCTGCTCGACCGCGGCCTGGCGCGGCTGGCCGACGTCTGCGCGCGCCACCTGGGCCGCGACCTGCGCGATGCACCGGGTACCGGCGCCGCCGGCGGCCTGGGCTACGCGGCACACGCGTTCTTGAATGCCGATTTCCGCCCGGGCGTCGAGGTGGTGGCCGAACTGGGCAAGCTGGCCCAGGCCATGGAAGGCGCGGCGCTGGCCTTCACCGGCGAGGGCCGCATGGATGCACAGACACTGCGCGGCAAGACGCCGGCCGGCGTGGCGCGCATCGCGCGGCAGGCGGGCGTGCCGGTCGTGGCCCTGGCCGGCTCGCTGGGCGACGGCTACCAAGACCTGCACGCCGGCGGCATTACCGCGGCGTTCAGCCTGGCGCCGGGGCCGGTAACCCTGCAGCAGGCCTGCGACCAGGCGGCGCAGTACCTATGCGACCGCGCCCGCGACGTCATGCAGCTATGGCTGGCGGCGGGCAAGCGCCGGCTGTAGGCGCCCGGCCTCAGGTCTCTCAGGTGTCTGACTCCCGTCTGACTCAGGTGTCTGACTCCCTTCTGGGTGTCAGACACCGAAGTAAGCAGAAAGCCCTCCCACGGCGGTGTCAGGCACCTGCGGAGCCTGACACCTGTTCAGCTCAATAGATCGGTGTCCGACACCCTGACGGGAGTCAGACACCTGGCAAAGACGCACGCACCACGCCCGCCTGCAGCAAGGCGTCGGTCAGGCGGATGAATTTCTCGACGGAGATTTCTTCGGCGCGCGCGGTGGGCGCGATGTCGAGCGCTTCCCAGGGCACCAGGGCGGCCCAGTCGCCCAGCGCGCGGCGCAGCATCTTGCGGCGCTGGGCAAAGGCCCGCGCCACCACGGTTTGCAGCGCCGCGTCGCTGGCCGGGCGCGGGCGGTCGGCCGGCAGGGGCACCATGCGCACGACGGCCGACACCACCCGCGGCGGCGGATCGAAGGCCTCGGGCGGCACATCGAACAGCTTGTCCATGCGGTAGCGCGACTGCAGCATGACCGACAGGCGGCCGTAATCGGCGCCGCCGGGCTGCGCCACCATGCGGTCGATGACTTCGCGCTGCAGCATGAAATGCTGGTCGCGCACGGTGTCGGCGGCCGCCATCAGGTGAAACAGCAGCGGGCTGGAAATGTTGTAGGGCAAGTTGCCCACCACCCGCAGCCGCGTGCCCAGGGTGGAAAAATCCACCGTCAGCGCATCGGCCTCGATCACCGTCAGGTGTTCGGGCGGATATTGGTTGCGCAGGCGCGCGGCCAGGTCGCGGTCGATCTCGACCACGGTCAGGTGCGCCAGGCTGCTCAGCAGCGGCCCGGTCAGGGCCGACAGGCCGGGGCCGATCTCGACCACGGCATCGTCGCGCGCGGGCGCGATGGCCCGCACGATGCCTTCGACCACGCTGTCGTCGGTCAGGAAGTGTTGTCCGAAGCGCTTGCGCGCCTGGTGCCTGCTCATGGTGGGCTCGCGGCGCGTCAGCGGTTGTTCTGCTCGATACGCTCTTGCTTCTCGAGGCGGTTGTCGATGTAGGCCTCGTTGCGCAGCTGCGCCAGCCAGTCTTCGAAGGCCGGCTCGGCGCGGCGCTCGAACAGGATCTGGCGCGCCTGCATGCGCTGCAGTTCGTCGCTGACATCGTGCTCGCGCCGCTCTTCGACCTGGATCAGGTGCCATCCGAACGGCGACAGCACCGGCTGGCTGATGCCGCCCACCGGCAGCGCATTCATGGCCTGCTCGAAGGCGGGCACCATTTCGCCGGGATTGACCCAGCCCAGGTCGCCGCCCTGCGGCGCATTGGCGTCTTGCGAGTACTGGCGCGCCATGTCGGCGAACGATGCGCCGCCGTTGACCACGCGCTGGCGGATCTGCTCGAGGCGCTGGCGCGCCTGGTCGTCGTTGATGACGGCCGAGGTCTTGATCAGGATGTGCCGCGCATGCGTCTGCGTGACCTGCACCGGGCCCTGGTTGGCGGGCATGCCGGCGCCCGGCTGGGGCATCGGCGCCTGGGGCGCGGGGGCCTGCGACGGGGCCGGCCGGCCGCCGGCGCGATCCAGCACCTTCAGTATGTGGAAACCGTTGCCGCTCTGGATGATGTCGCTGACCTGGCCCTTCTGCACCGAGGCGATGGCCTTGACGAACAGATCGGGCCAGCCGTCGAGCGGCCGGGCTCCCATCACGCCGCCCTGCAGCGCCTCGGGGCCATCGGACGACGAAGCCGCCAGGCTGGCGAAATCGCCGCCCTGCTTCA
The DNA here is from genome assembly GCA_017745595.1 of Bordetella petrii. Lineage (GTDB taxonomy): Bacteria > Pseudomonadota > Gammaproteobacteria > Burkholderiales > Burkholderiaceae_B > Bordetella_A > Bordetella_A petrii_C. The sequence goes on along the minus strand of WMBV01000014.1, from coordinate 125,104 downwards.
ATTGCGCCAGCAGCCCTTCGGCCTTCTTGCGCAGGGCCGCCACGTCGGTGGGGCTGGCGCCTTCGGGCACGCGCACCAGGATTTGCGCCAGGGCGACCTGCTCGGGACCCGACTGGGCCGCCGGAGCCGCTTGCGGGGCCGGCCGGCCGGGAGCCGGCGCATTCGCCGCCGCCCCGACCGCCGGATTGTGTGCCCGGTCTTTCAGGAAGGCATCGACCTCGGCGTCGGTGATGATGATGTTGGAATCGACCGCGCGCTGGCGCAGGCGGTTCATGCGGATGTCGGCGCTGAGCGATTGGCGGTATTGGTCCCAGCTGACGCCCGATTTTTCGATCTCGGCGCGCATCTGCGCGACCGAAATGCGGTTGCGCTCGGCAATGGTCTGCACGGCCTGCTCGATCTGCGCATCGTTGACGCGGATGCCCAGCCGGTCGGCCTCTTGCTTTTGCAGGCGCTCCATGATCAGGCTTTGCAGCACCTGCTTGCGCAGAATGTCTTGCGGCGGCACCTGGATGCCGCGCTGCTTCAGGTCGGAAGTCGCGCGCACGGACGCGTTGTCGACTTCGCGCAGCGTGATCACGTCTTTATTGACGACGGCCGCGATGCCGTCGACGAACTGCTCGGCCGGCTGCGCGGCCTGGGACGCGGGTGCCGGAGCGGTACCCTTGGCGCGGCCGGATGCCGGCTGCTGGGCCTGCGCGGCGGCCACGCCGGCGCAGGCAGCCAGGATCAGCAGATTACCGGGCAGCCGGCGCAAGAGGTGCAAGCTACGCATCATTCATACCTTTCAAATGTCGTGCCCTGAGGCGTCGGAGGCGTCACGGGCTGATAACCCGGGATGCTCTTGTTCAAGAGGCTCATGGGGTCGGTGCCCAGCGAGCCCAGGCCGGTCAGTTCAAGCTGGAAGAACAGCGCCGTGTTGGCATCGGAGGCCGACACGGCATAGCGTTGGAACACCACGCGGCCGGTCCAGCAGCAATCGCCCTTGTATTCCAGGCCGGCAATGGCCTGCGTGACGCGCGGCGATTCTCTGGCCGAGGTCGCGGTGGCCGGTTCGGAGCGCATCGAATAATCGATGCGGCCCACGCCGTACCAGCGTTCGCTGAACGGCCACTGGAACGCCAGGCTGATCTGGTCCTGGCCGCGCGGCTGGTAAGCCACGCCGGGCAGCGGATCGCGCTGGTAGCGGTACGACAGCGCCACCGAAGTCAGGCGCTGCGGCCGCCAGCGCATGCCGATCAGGCCGCGCGACCAGTTATTGCGATAGGGATCGTACTGCGCCGCCACTTCGGTACTGAGCGTATCGGTCAGGGCGGCGCTGGCCGCCACCAGGAAGTCGGACCGCACGTTGTCGCGCGGCGTTTCTCCCGGCAGGGTGACGCGCTGGTCTTCGAAGTACAGGCGCTGCGCGGCCGACAGCGACAGGCGCTCGAAACCGGTGTTGGCGTCGAGCCAGCGCGTGGTCAGCGCGGCGGTAAGCTGGTTGGCGTTGGCGATGCGGTCCCAGCCGCCGGTGTAGATGTTTTCTTCGAAGGCCTGGTCGAAACTGAAGTTGGCCAGCGTGGTGTCGTAGACGGGAATCTTGGACTGGTCGCGGTACGGCACGCGCAGGTAATACAGGCGCGGCTCGAGCGTCTGGATGGCGTCGTTGCCGAACAGCGTGGTGTCGCGCTCGAACACCAGGCCGGCGTCCAGCGACATGATGGGCACGGTGCGGGACATCGAACGCGGGTTGTTCGACAACTGGTACCAGTCGGTATCGTACTGGGTGTAGTTCAGGCCGATCTTCGGGGTCAGGAACCAGCCCGGGCGCACAATGGGATACGCCGCCGTCAGGTAGGTCTGGAGGCGGTCGCCGTCGGGCCCCAGGCGCACGTGGTCGAGCAGCGGCTGGCGGAAGCGCACGGCGCTGCTGGTCCATTCGACGTCGAGGCCGCCCATGTCGTAGCGCGCGCCCTTCAGGTAGAGCTCGGGCAACTTGTCGTACGGCGGCGCCAGCGGGGCGTCGGGATCCTGCAGGGTCTGGTACTTGTAGACCTGCGCGTACGATTGCCAGTAGCGGTTGCTCCAGCCCACCCGGCCGCGCTGCGGCAAGTAGGTGGTCGACGCCTCGTTCAGCCCCAGCGTGGAGAAATCGCGGAAATAGTTGTCATCGGAAACCTTGGCGTAGTCCCAGTCGGTGTAGAAGCCGCCGCCCAGCAGTTGCTGGTGCTGCGAGCGGAACATCCAGCGGGAATCGCCGGTTTCGCGGTCGCTGGACAAATACGTGCCCACCAGGTTGCCCGTGTACGAGCCGCCCAGGTAGCGGAATTCGCCGCCCAGCTGGGGCCCGCGCTTGCTCAGGAAGCGGGGCTGCAGGGTCAGGTCGTAGTTGGGCGCCAGGTTGAAGTAATACGGCAGCGACACATCGATGCCGCTGTTGCTGGTTATCCCGTAGGTGGGCACCAGGAAGCCCGATTTGCGTTCTTTCTTGACCGGAAAGGTCAGGTAGGGCGACGCCAGCAGCGGCACGTCTTTGAAATACAGCACGCCATTGCGGGCCACCCCTTCGTTTTCGTCGAAATCGAGATCGACGCTGTCGGCCTTGATGTACCACGACGGCTTGGGACATGGGCAGCCGCTGTATTGCACGGTGGTCAGGCGCATTTGCGAGCGGCTGAAGATCTCGGCCCGCTCGGCGCGGGCAAAGCCGCCGCTGGCGCCGATCCAGAAATTGGGCGACTCGATCTCGCCGCTGTCGGTATCGATGTTGAATTGCGCCGAAGGGCCGGTGATCAGCGTGCCGTCGCGCATCAGGCGTGCGTTGCCCTGGATGTCGACCGCCCCGGTATCGCTGCGGTAGTCGATGCGCTCGCCCTTGGCCACGCCGTCGATGCGGCGCACCTGGGCCGTGCCGGTCAGGGTGACGTTGGCATCGGGATCGCCTTGCAGGTGGTCGGACTCGGTAAAGACGGGAATCTGGTCGTCGGGCAGCTTGTGCACGCGCAGGCCGGGCGAGCTGCGCAGCTGGATGGACTCGCGCAGCTGCGGCTGCGCAGCGGTATCGCCGGACGGGATCGTTCCCTGGCTGCCCTGGGCGTGCACGGCCCCGGCCAAGCTGACAGCAGAGAGGATCAACCACCGGACCATACGCACCGTGAACGCACACCTTATCGAAGAAACACCCGCTCCCGCGCGGATGCGCATGGCGGCGACGCCCCGGGCCCGGCAGGCGCAAGAACCGCGTGCCGACGGGAACGACCCGGTATTATAGAGAAGCCGCGCGCCATCCCCGCCTTTGGCGGCGCACGCGGTTCGCAACCAAACCCTACCGCACTCCGAGACGGCACTCTTGAGCACCGACCACGATCCGCGCCTGGCCCAGCTGCATGCCTGGCTGCGCGCCCTGCCCGCCAGCCTGCAGCTGGCGCCCGACACCCTGCGACCCGCCTCCAGCGACGCCAGCTTCCGGCGCTATTTCCGCCTGAACGCCGGCGCGCGCACCCTGGTCGTCATGGACGCCCCGCCGCCCCACGAAGACGTCGGCCCGTTCCTGCACGTGGCCGGCCTGCTGCGCCAGGCCGGACTGAACGTGCCCCACGTCGTGGCGCAAGACGCGCCGCAAGGCCTGCTGCTGCTGTCCGACCTGGGGCGCGATACCTATTACCACCGCATCCAGGCCGGCCTGCCCGACGCCCAACTGCAGACCCTGTACCGCGACGCGCTGGCGGCGCTGGTGCGCATGCAGCAGGCGCGCACCGATGGCCTGCCCGCCTACGACCGGACGCGCCTGGCCGCCGAACTCGAACTGTTCCCCGAGTGGTACGTGGGGCGGCACCACGGCGTGCAGCTGGACGACAAGGCCGCCGCCGCCCTGCGCCACATTTTCGGCCTGCTGTCCGAGGCCAACGCCGCCCAGCGTCCGGTACTGGTGCACCGCGATTTCCATTCGCCCAACCTGATGGTCTGCGACGACCCCGCCTACGGCCCCAACCCCGGCATTCTCGACTTCCAGGACGCACTGGCCGGCCCCCTCACGTACGACCTGGCCTCGCTGGTGACCGACGCCCGCACCACCTGGGAAGAACCCCAGCAACTCGACTGGGCGGTGCGCTACTGGGAAATGGCGCGTGCCGCCGGGCTGCCGGTCGACAGCGATTTCGCGGTGTTCCACCAGGCCTACGAATGGATGAGCCTGCAGCGCAACCTGCGCATCCTGGGTGTGTTCGCCCGCCTGCACCATCGCGACGGCAAGCCCGCATACCTGTCCCACATGCCGCGCGTCAATGGCTACGTGCGCCAGGTGGCGCGGCGCTACGGCGTGTTCAAGCCGCTGCTGCGCCTGCTGGACCAACTCGACAATCGCGAAGTGCGAGCGGGGTACACCTTCTGATGCGCGCCATGATCCTGGCCGCCGGACGCGGCGAGCGCATGCGGCCCCTGACCGACCGCACGCCCAAGCCGCTGCTGCCGGCCGGCGGCAAGCCGCTGATCCTGTGGCATATCGAGCGCCTGGCCGCGGCGGGCATCCGCAACCTCGTCATCAACCACGCCTGGCTGGGCGAGCAACTGCCCGCCGCGCTGGGCGACGGCAGCCGCTATGGCGTGCGCATTGCCTATTCCGCCGAGTCTCCCGCGCTGGAAACGGCCGGGGGCATCGCCCAGGCCCTGCCTTTGCTGGGCGCGCAGCCGTTCCTGGTCATCAACGGCGACATCTGGTGCGACTGGGACCCGTCCCAGGCCGCCGCCCAGGCATCCCGCCTGGCGGCCGGCGGGGCCGATGCCTGGCTGCTGCTGGTCGACAACCCCGATCACCACCCGCAAGGCGATTTCACGCTTTCGGCCGACGGCCGGGTGGATACCGGCGATGGCGCGCGCCTCACGTTCTCGGGCATCGGCCTGTACCGGCCCGCCCTGTTCGGCGCCCTGCCCGCTCGCACCCCCGCGCCGCTGGCGCCGCTGCTGCGCCAGGCCATGGCGCGCCAGGCGGTGGTGGGAAGCCGCCATGCCGGCGCCTGGACCGACGTGGGCACGCCGGCACGCCTGGCCGCGCTGGACGCCCGCCTGGCGGCCGCGCCGGCGAGTTGAACAAAATGTTTCCAGGCTGTACGTAGGCAACCAGATCTATCTGTCGTAACCTGCTGCCAGGACGACACGGTATCCTTTAGGGCTTTGGCCGCCAACAGGTGGCTACACACCAATACAGGGTTTTACGCATGGGGATGTTCGGGCGCTCGCAACGAGCCGTTTTCAAACCTTCGGTCTACCAACCCGGCAAACGCACGCGCCGCATGCCGCGCTGGCTGGTGCTGCTGCTGATCGGTATCGGCCTGGGCGCCGGCGGCGTCTTGTTCTTGCAGGCCAACTACGGCCCGCAACGGCTGACGGCAGAAGAATCCGAACAGCTGCAGTCCGAGCTCAACACGGCCAACATGGACCGCCAACGCCTGCGCGTGCAGCTGGCCGAGGCCACCGAGCAGCGCGACGCCAGCCAGACCACCCGCGAACAGGCCACCACCGAACTGGAACAGGCGCGGGCCCGCATCCAGGCGCTGAACCAGGAATTCCTGATTTTCCAGAACGCGATCCCGCCCGATCCGCGCGGCACCGATATCGGCGTGCGCTCGGGCCTGTTCACCCGCGATCCGGGCAAACTCGACTACCAGGTGCTGCTGATGCGCGAAAGCAGCGACGGCCCCGCCTTCAAGGGCACGCTGCACCTGGCGGTGCAGGGCGTGTACCGCAACGGACGCTCGGGCACCATCGAGCTCGACCCCATCGACGTCAGCCTGGGCCGCTACCAGGTGGCACAAGGCACGGCCGACATACCCGAAGGCTTCACGCCGCGCTCGGTGCGCATCCAGGTGCTCGACCCCTCGGAACGCCAGCAGGCGATGCGTATTTATTACGTGCGGGGCTAAAACGCCCTGAGCCAGGCGTCACCCTGAGCCAGGTGTCTGACTCCCGCAGGGTGTCAGACACTTGGCTGGACTTCCTGGCTAGGCTATCAAAGGCGCCGCCGCCTCATCCATATAGCGGGCCATGCGCACGTCCAGGTCGGTCACGCCGCCGGCGGAATGCGTGGCCAGCACCACATCGACGCGGTTATAGACGTTGAACCATTCGGGATGATGGTCGAGCTTCTCGGCATACAGCGCGACGCGCGCCATGAAACCGAAAGCCGCGTTGAAATCCTTGAACTGAAAGCTTTTCCGGATGGCGTCGCGCTCGGCATGCGCCTGCCAGCCGGCCAGGCCGGGCAGTACGGCCTGCGCCCCCAGGCGGGGCATAGATGGCGAGTTCATGGCGGATCTCCTGAAAAAGCGGCCGCGCGCCGCGGGCGCGGCCGCCGCTTGCGGTACGGCTACTGCTTCACGGCGTACAGATAGACTTCCACGCGCCGGTTGGCCGCGCGCCCTTCGGCCGTGGCATTGTCGGCAATGGGATCGCGCGCCGCGCGGCCTTCGATCGTCATGCGGTCCGCCGCCACGCCGCGTTGCGCCAGATAGCTGGTAACACTGCGCGCGCGGTTTTCGGACAGGGTCTGGTTGTGCGCTTCCGAGCCGGTGCTGTCGGTATGCCCCACCACCTTGGCGCGCAGCTCGGGATGCTGGGTAAGCGCGCGCGCCACGCTGTCCAGCACGGGCAACAGCGCCGGCTTGAGCACCGCCTTGTCGGTGTCGAACGACACGTTGCTGGGAATGTTCACTTTCAGGCTGCCGTCGGGCATTTCAACCACGTCGATACCCAGCGAGCTGGTGCCGGACTGTTCCACGTCTTTTTTCACGCCCGACCAGTTGTAGCCGATGAGCCCGCCGGCCACGGCACCGATGCCCGCCCCGATGGCCGCGCCCTTGCCATGGCCGATCAAGGCGCCGATGCCCGCGCCCACGGCGGCGCCCGCCCCGGTTCCGACGGCGGTGTTGGTCTGCTGCTGGGTCGCGCATCCCGCCGCCAGCAACGTGGCGGCCGTGACGGCGGCGATTCGGGGGAATATTCTTCTTGCTTGCATGACAGCCTCCAGTGAGACATGTTGGTAAGGGCCGGACGCGCCGGCTCGTCCATCCTAGCAAGGCAATCGCGGACGACTGCAACTTTTTGTACCAGATGGCTTGGCGTACTGCCGATATACCCGTCCAGACCATTGCCAGCCCATACGCCAAAATCCGCAGTTGCCCCGGGAAATGCGCAGTTTCGGGTATGCTAGCTCGCCATCGCCGACACGCCATCAGCGAAATGCGAAAGTAAAGGAAGAAATGAAGAGCGATCGCCGGGACAGTACCTTGAAAGACGTGGCGAAACTGGCGGGGGTCAGTATCGCCACGGTGTCGCGGGTCGTACACGGCATCCCTGTGGGCAAGGCTACCCGCAGCAAGGTCAACGCGGCCATCGAAGAGCTGGGCTATTCACCCAACATGGCCGCTCGCGCGCTGCGCACCAATTCGTCGCAGACCATTGCCTGCATCATCAAGGGCATGCTTACCCCGGCCATGTACCCCGCCCTGCGGTCCATTGAAGAATGCGTGCGGCAAGCTGGCTACACACTGCTCTTGAGCGGCACCGATCCGCAAACCGATGCCCAGCTGCGCACGCTTCAGACGCTGGCGGCAAAGGGCCTGGACGGCCTGATTTTTTCCGGCGCCTCGGATCACGACAGCGACATCGCCAAGGCGCTGGCCAGCCTGGATATTCCCATCGTCCATCTCGATCGCGACCCGTCGCCTTCCGCGGACGCGGTCAATATTTCGCACTACGAAGCCACCCGGCAAGCCGTTCATTACTTGAACACCCTGGGCCATCGCGACATCGCCCTGCTGACCGTACCGCGCTCGATGCTGCCCGGCCGGGAAAGGTTGCGTGGCTTTACCGACGCCATGCATGACTGCGGGCTCACGATCAACGAAGCGTGGATGAACGATGCCTGCATCGACACCAGCGCTTCGTTTCGCATCGCCTCGGCAATATTCTCTTCCGCGCGCCGGCCCACCGCCATCATCGCGGGCGGCTTGTCTTTATGCGCGCCCACGCTGTCCGCGGCCCAACAGCATCAGCTGGAACTGGGCCGCGACTTGTCGCTTATCGCCGGGTGCGATACAGAGCTGACGGCCTTGTTCCAACCGGGCATCACGGCAATCCAATGGGACATTGCCGAATGGGGGCAAATGGCGGCGGAAATGCTGCTGGAACGTATCCAGGATTCCGACCGCCCCACCGGCCGCCGCGTGATCCTGCCGGCCCAGCTGGTGGTGCGGCGGTCTTGCGGGCCCGTGCGTTAAGCCGCCACGCGCGGCATCAGTTTTCGGACCAGGGCCTTTCCGACCAAAGCGCCTTGAACTCTTTGTCCAGTGCTTCGAGACGTTGCGCGTAGTCTTGCGGGCTCAGATAGTTGACCGGCTGCAAGAGCTTGGTTTTCGCCTGTTCGCGGAATTCGGGGCTGTCTACGGCCTGAGCCACGGCACGAACCAGCTTTTCGCGAACCTCGTCGGGCAACCCCTTCGGCGCGGCCAGACTGCGCGTTGCACTCAGGTTCAGGTCAATGCCTTGTTCCTTGAACGTAGGAACGTCGGGTCCCAGGGTGCCGCGCGTATCGGCGGCCTGGGCAAGGCCGACGATGGGGCTGCCGCCGTTGATAAACGCCGCGATCTCGCTGACATTGATGGCCGCCACATCGATCACATTTCCCCTGAGCGCGGTGATGATCTCCGACGTTCCCTTGAATGGGACATGCACCACCGGTACGCCCGTCTGGCGTTGGAACATCAAGAGCAGAAAGTGATCGTCCGAACCGACCCCCGTAGTGCCTACAGTAATGCCCTTCTTTTTCTTTCCCTGTTCGATCAGGTCGGCCAGAGAGTTCATGGGGCCGTCCCGCAGCACGGCAAACCCTACAGGATCTTCTACGACGTTGGCCAGCAGGTCGTAACTGGTCCAGTTCCAGTTGGTCTTGCGCTCGATGGGAACACTGATGGCCGGTGGCGTGGTGATCAACCCGAATGTGTAGCCATCTGGCTTGGCATGGGCGATGGCCGACATGCCGATGGCTCCGGTCGCTCCAGGCTGGTTGCTGACCACGATCTTGGCATCGGCACCCAAATACCTGGAAATGAGAGGAACCAGTGTGCGCGACAAATTATCGGTCGAGCCACCAGGCGGGTACGGAACAACGAATGTAATCGGCTTGTCCGGATAGCCGGCCGCCGCGGGCATGGCCCCCGCCACGCCTAGCAGGGCTGCCGCGCACAAAGCGCGCTTCATGATTTTTTTCATGCTGTCTCCCGAGTTGTTCATTAGCGCGCATATTATTTAAAGAAAACGTTTACGTCAATTTTCTATAGTGCTAATCTCAAAATAAACAGACAAAATGTTTACGTTTACATTCGAGGATAGTATGAAAAAGACGACACAACTCAAGAATCTCATTCTTTCTCCGAGGCTTCTCGTCATGCCCGGCGCCTACGACGCCATCTCTGCCCGGCTATGCGAGCAGGCGGGTTTCGGCGCGGTGCAGTGCTCCGGCATGGGCATGGCCGCCGCCATGGGCTACCCGGATGTCAGCGTGCTGTCGATGCGCGAAGTCGTCGATCGCACGGGAGCCATGGCCGCCGCGGTCAACATCCCGGTCATGGGCGACGGCGACACCGGCTACGGGAACGCCGTCAATGTCTGGTTCACGGTGCGCGAGTTTGAACGGGCTGGCGCCGCCGGCGTCAATCTGGAAGACCAAGTGCTGCCCAAGCGTTGCGGACGCCTAGGCGGAAAGGCCGTTGTTTCCATTGAAGAAATGGTCGGCAAACTGGAAGCCGCGGCGGATGCGCGCAACGATCCCGACTTTGTGATCAACGCCCGCACAGACGCTCTGAGCCTGAACGGCATCGAAGATGTCATCAAGCGCGGCAATGCATTTTTGCGCGCCGGCGCGACGATGTTCTTTGTAGAAGGCATACGTACACGGGACGAGATCGCCCGGGTGGTTGCCCAGGTGGACGGCCCGGTGGCGATCAACCTCATCGAAGACGACATCGGCGCAGGATTGGCCGACATCACCTTCGAGGAAATCGAGAAATTGGGGGTGGCGCGGTGCAGTATCTCGCTTTCCACCTTGCTGGGCGCGGTTCATGGCATTACCGCCGCCCTGCAAAAAATCAATACCTGGCAAGGCGCGCGCTTCGATTCGAGCGTACATGCCCCGTTCGAGAGCGTCCATGCGCTGGCGGGCATGGAGCATGCCACCGAACTCAGCGATCGCTATAACCGCTGACCGGTATTTACGCGCTGGCGCGCAGCTTGCGCAGCAGGCCCGGCAAGAACAGCACCGCCAGCGCCAGCACCAGCAGGGTCACGGCCAGGGGCGACGACAGCAGCACGGCGGGGTTGCCTTCGCCGATGGACAAGGCCCGGCGCAATTGGGTTTCGGCCGTGGGGCCCAGGATCAGGCCGATCAGTACCGGCGCGATGGGGAAGTCGTACACGCGCATGACATACCCCATCAGGCCGATCACGAACATCAGCAGCAGGTCCATCCACGAGGTACCCACGCCCCAGATGCCCACCATCGCGAACACCAGGATGCCGGCATACAGGTACGGCCGCGGGATCAGCAGCAGGCGCACCCACAGCCCCACCAGCGGCAGGTTCAGGATCAGCAGCATCAGGTTGCCCACGTACAGCGAGGCGATCAGGCCCCACACGAGGTCGGCGCTGTTGACGAACAGGAACGGGCCGGGCTGCAGGCCATAGCTCTGGAACGCCGCCAGCAGCACCGCGGCGGTCGCGGACGTGGGCAGGCCCAGCGTCAGCAGCGGCACCAGGATGCCGGCGGCCGCCGAGTTGTTGGCGGCCTCGGGCCCTGCCACGCCTTCGATGGCGCCATGGCCGAACTCGTCGCGATGGCGGCTCAGGCGGCGTTCGAGCGTATAAGACAGGAAAGTGGGAACCTCGCTGCCGCCGGCCGGCAGCGCGCCGATGGGGAAACCCAGCAGGGTGCCGCGCAGCCAGGGCTTCCACGAGCGCCGCCAGTCTTCGCGCGTCATCCAGCGGCCGCCCGACAGCGGATTGACCGCCGGCGGCGCGTTGCGATAGCGGCTGGCCACGTACAGGATTTCGCCGACGGCGAACAAGGACACCAGCACCACCGTAATGTCGATGCCGTCGAGCAAATCGGGCGAACCGAACGCCAGCCGCGCCTGGCCCGACGGGCCGTCGATGCCCACCACGCCCATCGCCAGCCCCAGGAACAAGGCGATGAAGCCGCGCACGCGCGAGGTACCCAGCACTACCGACACCGACGTAAAGGCCAGCAGCATCAGGGCGAAATAATCGGCCGGCCCGAACACGAAAGCCAGTTCGGCAATGGCCGGCGCCAGGAAAGTCAGGCATAACGTAGCCAGCGTGCCGGCCACGAACGAACCGATGGCGGCGGTGGCCAGGGCCGCCGCCCCGCGCCCGGCGCGCGCCATCTTGTTGCCCTCGAGCGCCGTCATCATCGACCCGCTTTCGCCCGGCGTATTCAGCAAGATCGACGTCGTCGAGCCGCCATACATGGCGCCGTACAGCACCCCGGCGAACATGATGAAGGCCGCGGTGGGCGCCACTTTGACCGTGACCGGCAGCAGCAGCGCGATCGTCAGCGCGGGGCCGATGCCGGGCAGCACGCCGATGGCGGTGCCCAGCAGCGACCCCACGAACGCCCACATCAGGTGCGCCGGCTGCAGCGCCACGCCGAAGCCGGCCATCAGGGAATGAAAGGCGTCCATGTCACCACCCCGCCAGCGGCAGCGCGCCGCCCAGCGTCACGCCCAGGCGCGAAAAACCCACCCAGCAGATGGCGCTCAGCGCCAGGCCGATAACGCAGTCCAGCAGCACGCGGCGCGATCCGAAGGCATGCGTGACCAGGGCAAACGACAGCATGGCCGTCAAGGGAAAGCCGAGCGGCCGCATCGTCAGCAGCGGAATGGCGGCGCCCGCCGCGGCAAAGAGCAGGGCCTTGCGCGACGGCCGCGACCCCGCTTCGGCGCTTTCGGCTTCTTGCGGCTCGAACGAATCGCCGCGCGCGATCTGCGCCAGCAGGGCCAGGCCCAGCACGATGAGCACGGCCCCCACCAGCATGACGAAATCGCCGGGCCCCACGCCCGCGTAGCCGCTTGCCTGGGGCAAGCCGTATCCCTGTTGCAGCCATACCGCCCCGACGGCGATCACGGCCAGGCCCAGCCACCACGGCCGGCGGCGCTGCGGTATTGCAGGCATGATGTCTCCTGTGCCAGGCGGCTTACTTGACCAGGCCCAGGTCCTTCAGCACCTTTTCCTGGCGGACCTTTTCTTCGTCCAGGAACTTGGCGAAATCGTCGCCCGCCAGGTAGGCATCGGCCCAGCCCTGGTCGGCCAGCTTTTTCTTCCATTGCGGGGACTCATGCAGCTTCTGGAAGCGGTCCAGCCACATGGCCCGCCCTTCCTTGCTCATGCCGGGCGCGCCGATGATGCCGCGCCAGTTGCCCACGACCACGTCCACGCCGGACTCTTTCAGCGTGGGCGCGTCCACGCCCGGCAGGCGCTCGGCCGACGTGACGGCGATGATGCGCAGGCGCTTCTGGTCGGCATACGGCTTGAACTCCGACAGGCCCGACAGCGCCAGCTTGAGTTGGCCGCTGACCAGCAGCGGCACCAGCTCGGCGCCGCTGGGATACGGAATGTAGTTCAGCTTGCTGGGCGATACGCCTGCCGCCTGGGCGATCAGCCCGGCGGCCACCTGGTCGACGCCGCCCACCGAGCCGCCGCCGATGGCCAGCGCGCCCGGGTTCTCGCGCAGGGCGGCGATCACGTCGTCGACCGTCTTGATGGGCGAATTCATCGGCACCGCCAACACGTCGGCGTCGTCGGTCAGGCGCACCAGCGGCGTGACCGTATCGAGATTGACCGGCGATTTGTTCAGGATGATGCCGCCGATCAGGATGGCGCCCATCGACATGATGGCGTTGTCGTCGTTCTTGCTGGTATTGATGAATTCGGCCAGGCCGATGGTGCCGCCCGCCCCGCCCTTGTTGGTGACCTGGAAGCCATCGGTGAAGATGCCGGCTTCTTGCATGACCTGCAGCGGCACGCGCGCCGCCGCATCGTAGCCGCCGCCGGGGCCGCCCGGCGCCATGACCTTGGCCGGCGCGGCGCCCGCCGCCAGCGGCAGCGCCGCCGCCGTCACGGCCAGTGAAACCAGAACCCGTTTGATGCTCAGCATGATGTCTCCTTGGGGCGGCGCCCATGGCGGGTGCCGGCCAGTGCCTGTTTATTGATGTGCGGTTCAGCAGGCTCCGATACTAGACAGTTTCTGCAGCGGCGCCAAGCGACGGCGCGTTCAGCGTGCCGACAGCTCGGCGGGGCCGCGCGCGCCGCCGTGCCCCCTGCCCGCCTGCCAGCGGCTCACGGCGTGCACAGGCGCTTCAGGATGGCCGCCAGGGCGCGCGCGGCCGGGCCCAGCGGCGCATCCAGCCGATGGGCCAGATAAACCCCGGACGCCGCGGACCCGTCGCGGCCCAGCGCCGGGGCCCGCACCCGCACCAGCCGCGCCTCGTCCAGGTCGCGCCGTACCTGCCAGGCGGGCAGGCGCCCCCAGCCCACGCCCGCCAGGATCAGCGCATGCTTGGCGTCTTGATTGCTGACGCGGCACGTGCGCGGCGACATCACGCCGAAATCGCGGCCGCTGGAATGCGGCGTGGGATCGGCCAGCACGATCTGCACATGGTCGGCCAGTTCGGCGGCCCCGACGTGCTGGCCGGCGGCACGTGCGGCGAGCGGATGGCCGGCCGCCACCACTGCTACCTGGCTGACCTCCGACAGGGCCTCGAAGACGATGCGCGGATCGCGGAAGTTTTCGCCCACCATGATGGCCAGAGTGCAGCGCTGTTCCAGCAAGGCCTGCAACGGCCCGCCCAGCGGCTCGATATCGAGCCGGACCGCCACCGACGGATACGCGGCCTGCAGCTCGGCCAGCGCCGCGCCGAGCCGATGCAGGGGAAACAGGGTATCGGCCGACAGCGCCAGTTCCAGCTCGACGCCTGCGCCGAAGCCGCGCGCGCGGGCGCGCATCGCGTCGACCCGCAGCAGAATGTCGCGGGCATTGACCAGCAGCGCATGCCCTTGCGGCGTCAGCGCCGGGCGATGGCCCGACCGGTCGAATAAGACTATGCCCAGTTGCGCCTCGAGATTGGCGATGCTGGCACTGACGCCGGACTGCACCCGCCTGAGCCTGGCGGCCCCCGCGCGGAAACTGCCGTGTTCTGCCACCGCCACGAAGGTACGGATCTGGTCCAGTGTCAGGGCGTCGATCATGATCGGTTTTTATGATCAAAACAATCTCAATTATGTCACTTCCACTGTACAAACCGCACCGCTAGTATCGACTTGTTCCTATCCCCCGCCCCGCCATGACGCCCGTACCCGACTCCGTTTCCCCGACACGATGGACCACCGTGGCCACGGTCATCGCGTGCGGTATCGTCGCCGCCATACAGGTGGGCAAGCCCGCCATCGCCGGGCCGGTATTGCAGGCCGACCTGGGCCTGAACCTGGATGCCCTGGGCTGGCTGACCGGCATCTTCGTCCTGCTGGGCGTGGTGGGCGGCATTCCCGCGGGACTGGTCGTGGGCAGCGCCGGCGGGCGGCGGGTCCTGGCAGCCGGCCTGTTGGCCGCGGCCGGCGGGGCCGCGCTGGGCGCGGCCAGCGCTTCCTATGGCGGCCTGCTGGCCTCGCGCATTCTCGAAGGCGCGGGTTTCCTGTTCATCACCGTGGCGGCCCCGTCGGTGCTGCAACGGTCCGACGTAGTGCGCCCGCGCGATCGCGACATGGCCCTGGCGCTGTGGAGCTGCTTCATGCCCGCCGGCATCGCCATCGCCATGCTGGCCGGGCCGCTGTTCGAAGGCTGGCGGCCGCTTTGGTGGGGCAGTTGCGCGCTGGCCCTGCTGGCCGCGCTGGCCGTGCTGGCCGCCGTTCCCGGCAACGGCGCGGGCGCGCCCTGGCGCTGGCGGGCGCTGCGGCACGACGCGGCGCGGGTCGCGCGGGCGCGCGCGCCCTTGCTGCTGGCCGCGGCCTTCGCCTGCTACACCCTGATGTTCTTTGCCCTGTTCAGCTTCTTGCCGGTACTGCTGATGGAACGCATGGCAGCCACGCACCGGGCCGCTGGCCTGTTCAGCGCCCTGGCGTGCGCGGCCAACATCCTGGGCAATCTGGCGGCGGGCCGGCTGCTCACGCGCGGCGCCGCGCGGCCGGTGCTGCTGGTAGCGGCCAGCCTGGCCATGGGCGCGGCCGGGCTGGGAATTTTCCTGCCGCTGCTGCCGGACCCGGCCGTCTTGCTGTTGTGCATTGTTTTTTCAGCCGCGGGCGGGCTGATCCCGGCCACGCTGCTGTCCGGCGCGCCGCTGGCGGCCCCGCTGCCCGGCCTGACGCCGGCGGTGCTGGGCCTGATCATGCAAGGCAACAACCTGGGCCAGATCGTCGGCCCGGTGGCGGTGGGCAAGGCCGTCGACGCCCATGGCTGGCCGGCCGCCGCGCTGATCGTGGCCGTGGCCGCGCTGCTGGCCGCCGCCGCGGCGGCGGCCCTGCCGAGAAGCCCGCCGCCGCGCCCGCCCGTCAGACGATGCCGCCGTTGACCCGCAGCGTCTGGCCATTGACCCAGGCGCCATCCGGGCCGGCCAGGAACGCCACCGCGTTGGCGATGTCTTCGGGCTGGCCCAGCCGTTCCAGCGGCGCCTGATTGGCCGAGCGGTCGATAAGCTCTTGCGACTTGCCATCCAGGAACAGGCTGGTGGCGACCGGCCCGGGCGCTACCGTGTTGACCGTGATGCCGCGGCCGCGCAGTTCCTTGGTCAATATGTGCGCCATGGTCTCGACGCCCGCCTTGGTGGCGGCATACACCGCATAGGTCGGCACGCACAGGCCCACGAGGCTGGTCGACATGTTGACGATGCGGCCGCCATCGCGCAGCCGGCGCGCCGCTTCGCGCAGCGTATTGAAGGTGCCCTTCAGGTTCACCGCGACCTGCTGGTCGAACAAGGCATCATCGCTGTCGGCCAGCGTAGCCACACGCAGGATGCCGGCATTGTTGACCAGCACGTCGACGCCGCCATAGGCCGCCTGGGCCGCATCGAACATGCGCGCCACGGCGGCGGCATCGCTGACGTCGGCCTGCACGGCCAGGGCGCGGCCGCCGCCCTGCTCGATCTCGGCCACCACGGCCTCGGCGTCGCCGGCCCGGCCAGCATAGTTGACGATGACGGCAAAACCGTCGCGCGCCAGGCGGCGGGCAATGGCCGCGCCGATGCCGCGCGAGGCGCCGGTGACCAGGGCTACAGCGTTCGGGGTATTCATCGCGGATCTCCAGTAGGAAGAAGCGCCGCGCGAAACGCGCGGCATGGTGAAACGATACGCCATCCGGGCACGGCGCTTGCTGAGTCCGCCACACGTCGGATTGCCGACTCAACCAGGGAGAACGGTATGAATAGCAAAAAATGGATGGTCGTGATGGCGCTGCTGGCCGCCAGTGTGACGGCAGGCTGCAACACCATGCACGGCGCGGGCCAGGACATCGAACGCGGCGGCGAAAAAATCCAGGAAAACGCCCGCTGAAGCCGCCACGCAACGTCGCGAGACCGACACAAAGGAGAGACCATGCGATCCATACTTTTGTGGCTATTGGGTGTGCCGATCCCCATCATCATCTTGCTTGCCCTGTTCTGGCACTGATGCCGGCGCGCCCGTGACCTCAACCTGACAAGGAAAACACCATGCAGAACATCCAGCCTGCTGTTGCGTATCCCGGCAATCCTCTCCTGCCGGCAGAGTCATCGCGGTCGGCCGTATCGTGGGGTGCCGTCATCGCCGGTGCCGTCATCGCGGCGGCCGTCTCGGCCATGCTGATCACCGGCGGCACCGGGCTCGGCTTCCTGTCGGTATCGCCGTGGCGCAATGAAGGCCCGTCGGGTTCGGCGCTCGCCATCGGCTCCATCATCTGGCTGCTGGTCACGCAGATCATCTCGTACGGCATCGCGGGCTACGTGGCCGGCAGGCTGCGTACCAAATGGACCGACGTGGCCAGCGACGAAATCTATTTCCGCGACACGGCCCATGGTTTCCTGGTGTGGGCGCTAAGCGCCGTCGTCAGCCTGGTGTTGCTGGCATCCACCGTCGCGTCGATCGCATCGGGCACGGCCAAGGCCGGCGCCACACTGGCGGGCTCCGGCGCCGGGGCCGTCGCGGCGGCGGCCGGTCCGGCTGCGCAAGCCGGCTCGGACCGGTTGTCGATGGATTACTTCACCGACGCGCTACTGCGGCCCAACGACTCCGCCATGGCGGCCGGCCAGGGCGACATCAGGCAAGAGGTGTCGCGCATCCTGGCGCGCGGGCTGGTCACCGGCGACATATCCGAGGCCGACCAGTCGTACCTGGTCAGGCAAATCGCCCAGCGGGCCGGCATGGACGAAACCGCCGCCCGGCAACGGCTGGCGCAGATCCAGGACCAGGCCAAACAGGCGGCCCGGCAGGCCGAGCAGAAAGCCCGGGAAGCCGCCGACACCGCCCGCAAGGCCGCGGCCGGTTTCGCGCTGTGGGCCTGGGCATCGCTGCTCATCGGAGCCTTCGTCGCGAGCTTCGCCGCCACCATCGGCGGACGCGCGCGCGACCGCTGAGCGCGGCGGGGCCCGTCCTGCCGCTTGCCAGGTGTCAGGCTCCGGGTCTTGCCAGGTGTCAGGCTCCCGAAGGGTGCCTGACACCGCGGTGCGGGATATGACCGCGTCGGGGTCAGGCACCCTTCGGGAGCCTGACACCTGACGCGACCTGGCGCGCCAAGACCCTATACGGCTTGACGGAAAGCGAGCTCACCCGGCAACCCGGATGATCAGCTTGCCGAAATTCTTGCCCGAGAGCATTCCCAGGAATGCCTCGGGCGCGTTTTCGAAACCGTCGACGATGTCTTCGCGGTACTTGATTTCGCCAGATGCCACGCGCGGGCCGAGCTCTTGCTGGAAGGCCTGGTAGTGATCCCGCTCGAACTCATAGTTGATGAATCCGCGCATCAGGATACTGCGCCGTAGAATGGCCCCCATCAAGGCCGGCAGGCGGTCCGGGCCCGCGGCGTCGACAACGGAATACTGCGCGATAAGCCCGCAGACCGGCACCCGGGAATACTGGTTCAGCAGCGGGAACACGGCATCCCAGACGGGTCCGCCGACGTTTTCGAAGTAAACGTCGATGCCCTCCGGGCACGCCGCCGCCAGGTCTGCCGCGAAGCTGCCCGACCGATGGTCCAGGCAGGCGTCGAAGCCCAGTACGTCTCGCACATATGCACACTTCTGCGCGCCGCCGGCAATGCCGATTGCGCGCGCCCCGGCCAGTTTTGCCAGCTGCCCCACCAGCGAGCCCACCGGCCCGGACGCCGCGGCGACCGCCACCGTCTCGCCCGCCTTGGGCTGGCCGATGATTTTCATGCCGCCATAGGCCGTGAACCCCGGCATGCCCAATACCCCCAGGGCCGTGGTTGCCGGTGCGCCGAACGTGTCGATGCGCTTGACGGCATCGCCGCTCATGACGGCGTGGGTGCACCACCCGGTGTGCGCCCTGACCCGGTCGCCCGGCGCGAAGCCGGGGTGCCGCGACCGCGTGACTTCGCAGAGAGTTTCCCCTTGCATGACGCCGCCTACCGGCACCGGCTTGGCATAGGACTTGGCGTCGCTCATCCGGCCGCGCATGTAGGGGTCGAGCGAAAGGTACAGCACCCGCAGTTCGACCTGGCCATCGGCGGGGTCCGCGAAGTCGAAGCTTTCGAGCCGGAAGTTCTCTGGCGCCGGCTCTGCGGCGGGCCGGCTGGCCAGCACGATTCTCTTGCCTGAAGGCATGGAGGGACTCCTAGCGATGGGGCCTATAGAGTGCCGACGATACTACGTCGGCACCTCGAACGCGAGCATGGCCGTGCGCCGCGCGGGGCCCTGGCCCGCGGCCGGCCTATCGGCCGCCGGCGCGATCGGGCGCCTTGCGGTTCATCGCCAGGGCCAGCGCCGCCATGGCAGGCACCAGCGGCACCAACGACACCCACAGCACCGTGTCCCATCCGTACGCGCTCAGCAGGCCGCCCGACGAAAAAGAGCCGATCGCCATCAAGCCAAAGACGATGAAGTCGTTCAGCGACTGGACCCGGGTTTTTTCTTCGGGCCGGTGGCATTCCAGCACCAGCGCCGACGCGCCCAGGAACCCGAAATTCCAGCCCAGGCCCAGCAAGGCCAGCGCCCACCAGAAATGCATGACGTCGATACCGCCCAGCCCCACCGCCGCGGACAAGCCCGTCAGCAGCAGGCCCAGCGCCGCGACGCGCCCGGCGCCGAAGCGCGCGATCAGGTTGCCGGTGAAGAAGCTGGGCGCATACATGGCCACCACGTGCCACTGCAGGCCCAGATTGGCGGCTTCTTGCGGATGGCCGCAAAGACGCATGGCCAGCGGCGCGGCGGTCATCAGGAAGTTCATCAGCATGTACGACACCGCGCCGCACACCACCGCGGCGATAAAGCGCGGCTGCGAAGCGATCTCGGCCAGCGGCCGCCCGCCGGCGATTTCCGCCGCGGTCGGCCGCGGCAGCCGGATGCCCAGCAGAATCAGCGCCGCCACCGCCGCCACCAGCCCCTGCACCAGGAAGGTGGCCGCGAACATATACGGCGGCCAGAGGTCCATTGTCCAGGTGACGAGTTGCGGCCCCACCACGCCCGCGGCCACGCCGCCGGCCATGACCAGCGACAGGGCGCGGGCCCGCCGGCGCGGCTCTACGCCGTCGGCGGCGGCGAAACGGAACGACAGCACCACGGCCGCGTAGCCGCCGCCCAGGAAGCCGGCCACGCAGAACAGCCAGAACCAGCCCATCAACACCGCGGCCATGGCGAGCAGGCCGGTCAGCACGCCCGCGCCCGTGCCCACCAGGAACGCGGTGCGGCGGCCGTATTTCCTGGCGATGACGCCCGCCGGCAACGTGCACGCCGCCATCCCGACCACGAAAATGGAAATTGGCAAGGTGGCCAGTATCGGGGTGGGCGCCAGCATGTTGCCCACGATGGCGCCGGTGGCGTAGAACACCGTCGAGTTCGCCCCGGCCAGGGCCTGGGCCACCGACAAGCGCCATATATTGCCGCGTTGCACGCTTTCGGGAAGCACGGAAGCGGTGTCCGCCGCGGGGGTACGGGTATGAGTCGGTATCGCTTTGCTGGGGCTGTTCATGTTCGTGTCTGGGGATCGGCGTCGCTCGACGGTCGCGCTCCGGAACCCGGGCGGCGCGTCTGCAGGACGATAGCAGCAGGAAATTATGAATGAAAATGGTATCTTTTCATGGATCAATGACAAGGAATCATGCATGCTTGAACGCCAGCACCTGGCCATCCTGGTCGAAGTCGAACGCCAGGGCAGCTTGACCGCCGCCGCGGAAAAACTCAACCTGACCCAGTCCGCGCTGTCCCATACCATCAAGCGGCTCGAACACGCGCATGGCCTCACCCTGTGGACCAAGCATGGCCGCAGGCTGCGTTTCACGCAGGCCGGCCGCTACTTGCTCGAAATGGCGCAACGGGTACTTCCGCAGATTGAGCACACCGAACAGGTATTGCGCGATTTTTCGCTGGGCTACAAAGGCAGCCTGCGCGTCGGCATGGAATGCCATCCCTGCCAGAAATGGCTGGCGCGGCTGACCCCGCACTATCTGGCACAGTGGCCCGACGTCGATTTCAACATCCGCACGGCGTTCCCGTTCGACGGCGTGGCGGCCCTGCGGGGGCACGAGATCGACCTGCTCATCACGCCCGACCCCATCCACTCCCCCGACCTGGTTTTCGTGCCGGTGATCGATTACGAACTGGTGCTGGCCGTACCCGCCGCCCATCCGCTGGCGGCGCGCCGCTACGCCCGGCCCGTGGACCTGGGCAGCGCGGAATTGATCACCGTGCCGGTCAGCATCGACCGGCTCGATGTGTATTCCCGGTTTCTGCTTCCCGCGAACTGCCGGCCGCGCCACCGCCGCACCATCGAAACGCCGGAGCTCATGCTGCAACTCGTGGCCGCCGGCCGCGGCGTGACCGTGCTGCCCGATTGGCTGGTCGACGAAGAAGGGGCTGGACTGCCGATACGCAAGGTATCCCTGGGCAAGACGGGGTTGCGCAAGGCCATCAACCTGGGCCTGCGGCGCGACGACGAGAATATCGACTACATCAAGGGGTTCGTGGCACTGGCAAAGCGCATCGGCATCGATACCGCACGCGCGGCCTGACCCGGGCCGGCCCGCTTCGATCCAGCCCCCGCGCGGCAGCCCTACTTGTTCAACGCGCCCGCCGCGCGCAGCACCGCGATGCGCGCCTCGTCATAGCCCAGCACGTCGCGCAGCACTTCAGCCGTATGTTGGCCCAACGCCGGTGCGGGGCGGGGGTCCGCCAGCGGGGTGGCGCCATAGCGGATGGGCAATGCCAGGTTCGGCACCCAGCCCGTTGCCGCATGCTTGATCCGCGTAATCAGCCTTCGCGCTCGGGTCTCGGGGGAACGAACCGCCTCCGCGATCGTACGGACTTCTCCGCATGGCAGCGACGCGGCCCGCATACGGGGC
Organism: Bordetella petrii; assembly: GCA_017745595.1. Taxonomy (GTDB): domain Bacteria; phylum Pseudomonadota; class Gammaproteobacteria; order Burkholderiales; family Burkholderiaceae_B; genus Bordetella_A; species Bordetella_A petrii_C. Next base: position 103,521 of record WMBV01000014.1, on the reverse strand, counting down.
TGCCAATAGCCGAATGGCTGCCGGGCAAAGGCGGCACCGAGAATGTCCAGCAGCTGCTCGCGATGTTTCACCCTGCTGGCGGTGCTCGCGAAACGCGGATCGTCGGCCAGGTCGGGGCGGTCGACCACGCGAGTGGCCAGGCTCACAAACATCTTGTTGCTGCTGCAGTTCAGGAAGAATGGCTTGTCCTTCGCATGGAAAACACCCGTGGGACAGGTGTCGGGGCTATTGTTTCCGTTGCGCTGAGGCGTCGCGCCGGTGAAGATATGCTGAAACATCGCATATCCCGTCATCAACATCGCGTTGTCGTACAAGGCCACCTCGACGGCCTGGCCCTGCCCGGTTCGATGCCGCGCCAGCAGGGCTCCCAGAATGGCATTGCAGGCCATCGTCGCGGTGCCGATATCGATGACGGGGGCAAGGGTACGCACGCCCTCGCGATCGCCGTAGCCGTTCATCGATATAAAACCGCTCTCGGCCTGCACAATCGGGTCGAAGCCCGAACGATCCGCGAAATCCCCCTCACGCCCATAGGCAGAGACGGAACAATAAATGATCCGCGGGTTGATCTCATTGCAACTACCGTAGTCCAGTCCGAATCGCTCCATCACGCCCGTCGAAAAGTTTTCCACGACGACGTCCGCCTGCGCGATGAGTTCGCGCACGACGGCAACGCCTTCGGGCGTCTTCATGTTGATGGCCAGGCTGCGCTTGTTGCGGTTGCTCCACAGATAAGGCGCGCCTTGGGCGGGCAGCTCCGGATGTATGGGGGGATAGTGGCGGAATTCCTCGCCCCGGTCCGGCGCCTCGATCTTGATCACATCCGCCCCCATGTCCGCCAGGATCATCGTCGCGAAGGGGCCGGCGACGAAATGCGTGAAATCCACGACCCGGATGCCCTCGAGAACGGTAGGGGCGCCGGCGGCGCGCGGCGGATGAGCAGGAAAGTCTGACTCTAGATTCTCGAGCATGGCGTGGGACTCCTGCGTAGTGGTTGAACACATAATGGACTTACCATTGTATATTTATACCAAACACACACCCAGGCCGGGGCGATGATCGTTCCGCGCGCTCTGTCCCACACCCTCGAGACCCGCACCCAAGCCATGAAAGCCATCGTTTGCGCCGAGTTCGGCCCGGTCGAAAACCTGCAACTCCAGGATCTTCCCGCTCGCCCGCTCGCGAGCGGTGAAATCCGGATTGCCGTCAAAGCCGCTGGCGTCAATTTTCCGGATTCGCTCAAGGTCGAAGGCAAATACCAACTGAAACCCGCCCTGCCCTGGATTCCTGGAAGCGAAACGGGCGGCCTGGTGGTGGAAACCGCGCCCGATGTCGCGGGTTTCAGTGTCGGCGATCCGGTAATGGGGGTAGGAACCAGCGCAGGCGGCGGGTACGCCGAAGAAATCGTGCTCGCGCAGGAGCGCGTTTTCGCGTTGCCGCCCTCGTTATCGTTCGTGGACGCGGCGGCCATTCCCGTCGTGTATGGAACCTCTCTTTACGCCCTGCGCCAGCGCGCCAGGCTGCAGCAGGGCGAAACCCTTTTGGTACTGGGCGCCGCCGGCGGCGTCGGATTGGCGACGGTCCAACTGGGCAAGGCAATGGGAGCCCGAGTGATCGCGGCGGCAAGCACCCCGGCCAAGCGGGAGATCGCCCTGAAGAACGGGGCCGATCATGCCGTCGATTACACGCGGCCAAACTGGAGAGAGCAGGTCAAGGCGCTTACCGCGGGCAAGGGCGCGGACGTGGTTTACGACCCGGTAGGAGGCGATATCTTCGACGAGGCCATACGCGCCATCGGATGGATGGGAAGATATCTGGTCATCGGCTTTACCGCCGGGCGCATTCCCACCCTGGCGGTCAATATGCCATTGGTCAAGGGCTTCGACCTGGTGGGCGTGCGCCACGACGTCTGGCGAGACGGCTGGTGGCACGAGGCCCGCCAGAACTTCGACCAGATACTTGCCTGGTGCGAACAGGGCCTGCTGCGCCCGGTCGTGTCCGCGCGCTATCCCCTGGCACAAGCCAGCGACGCCATGCGCAGCATTACCAATCGCCAGATAACCGGCAAAGTCGTCCTGGAAAATCCCTGACGGCGATGCCGACCTGCGTCCGTAGCGCGGCCAGCGGATGCCGTTCCGGTGCATCAGGGTTTCTACGACTATCGGTCATTTTTAAGAATCTTAGAATGGACAGACCATTAGGTGGAGACAAGAACATGCAAATCCCCGCTTTACTCGGCTGCGTCGCGGCGGTCGCCACCTGGGCGGCCGTGCTCGCGAATCCCGCTATCGCCTATGCCGAAGGCTATCCGGACCGGCCCATACAAGTCGTTATTCCCGCGCCTCCCGGCGGCGGCGCGGACAGCATCATGCGCACCATCGCCCCCCAATTGGGGGCCCGCCTGGGCAAGCCCGTCGTATTCGATTACCGGCCCGGAGCCAGCGGCAACATTGCGGCCAAATATGTGGCCGACGCGGAACCCGACGGCTATACGCTGCTTCTTGCCTACCATGCCTACACGGTCAACCCATCGCTTTTTCCCAATCTGGATTTCGACTACGCGACCGACTTCGCCCCGATCACCAGAATAGCGTCGTCACCGATGGGCGTAACGGTAAACAACGCCGTCCCGGTCCATTCATTGAAGGAACTGATCGCCCTGGCCAAGAAAGAACCGGGCAAGCTCAATTACGGCTCTGCGGGCAACGGCAGCGGCGGCCACATCGTCGGCGCCATGTTCAACGAGAAGTTCGGCCTGAATATCTCGCATGTGCCCTACCAGGGCAGTGCGCCTATGCAGCAGGACCTGCTCGGCGGGTTTGTGCAGGTCACATTCGACGCAAGCGCGCCGGTGATGAATCTGGTGAAAGCGGGAAAACTCAACATGCTCGCCATCATGAGCGACGAAAGAAGCCCGATCGTGCCCGATGTTCCCACTATGCAAGAGCAAGGCTTCCCGACGATAGACTTCATGGGCTGGTACGGGCTTTTCGCGCCCAAGAACACGCCCCCAGCCGTCATGGACCGCCTTTACCGGGAAATTACCGGCATCGTCCAGAACGATCCGCAGGCCCGCAAGTTGCTGCAAAACGGCGGTTATGTTCCCGACGTATCCGAAAGCCCGCAAGAATTCGCCGGCTTCGTAAAGTCCCAGATCGCAAAAGTGGGCGACATGGCCGACGGACTGGGCTTGAAACCCGATTGACGCAGCCCCGGCGTAGCGAGATTCCCGGGGGCCGGCGCGGCGGCCGCCCGGCTAGGCCTTCATCAAGCGAACAATGGCCGCGACATTCGTCAAAGAGGCCAGCCCGTTTATTTCGTCGTACAGCGCCCTGGCGGCGGCGGGCGACAATCTTGTACCTGCGCAGTCTTCGAATTTGTTCCAGCGCTCATCGGCGGTCATCGGATAGTTGCCATCGCGGCAAGGTAGATTTGCCACCCGCTTGGATAGGGCCTGGCCGGATTTAAGCCGGACAATGACCTCGGCGCCCCAGAGATTGTCGCCGGCAAGCGGCATGTCGGGATGGGGTTCCGCCTGGATCTTATTCAACAGCTGTTGAATCGCCGGCTCGCGTACGCGGTCGTCGGAAAAGTGGTCGAGCCGCACCGTGCCGCTGACCAGTGCGCGCGCCACGACATATTGAACGCTGAATTTTGCTTCCAGGCCCGTCCGCGGAAAGGGCTTGTTGGTATGCGCCAGGCGATTGCCGTTCGGAAGAATGGCTATGTGCTCTATTTCGTCGAGCCCGGGTTTGGCGTGCGCCAGCACCTGCAGTGCCGCGGTAATCGCCGCATGGGTGCTCGCGCAACACGGAAACTGCTTGACGCCGATGGATACGCCTTCTATCTCCAGCTGCTGTGATTCCGTATCGAATACCTTCTCGAGCGCATACTTGCCCGACCCGTTATAGACATCGAAGAATCCCTGCTTGTCTTCGAGCGCGCATTGCCCGGCATCGTAGCCGCCTTCGGCTAGCAATACCGCCAGCAATCCGGACCGGGCGCACCAGCCGACATGGAACGGCTTGGTCATGCTGCCGAAATTGGCTTTGATGCCCGATGACATCGACGCGGCAATCGACAAGGCCGTAGCCAGCCGCGCCTCATCGAGCCCCAAAAGACACGCGGCCGCGGAAGCCGCGCCAAATACCCCGATCGTCGAGGTGGGATGCCAGCCCTTGTCGTAATGCACGGGGTGCAGCGCACGGGCCAGCCGGACTTCGATTTCCACGCCCGTCATGTAGGCCCGAAGCAGGCAATCGCCGGAAACGTCGCGCTGTTCGCTCAGTGCCAACAGCGGCGCGACCAAGGGCGCGGAATGATGGCCCCCGAAAACGGCGCACACATCATCGTAGTCCAGCGCGTGCGACGCGGTTCCGTTTACCAATGCCGCATCCAGGGCGCTGGTTCGTTTTGCGGAGCCCCAGATCAGGCTGCCCCGCGAATCGCCACTGGCCCCCAGGGTATCGACCAGAATATCGACACATGGCTGCCGGCTGCCCGCCAAGGCCACGCCGAGGGTATCGGCGATTGCGTTGACGGCGGCCCGTTCCGCCTGTGCCGAGTACGGGCCGTGGTAGGTCTCGCCCGCCAGCCGGGCGAGACGGGCGGCAAAGCGGTGCGGTCTGGCGGTGGTCACGCTGCGTCCTTCGGCGCCAAGCGCCCGGGCTCAGGCTTTTTCCTTTGCGGGCTGCCCAAGGCTAAGGTAGTAGTCCAGCATGGCGACGATATCCTGCCCCTTGCGTCCGCCGGACATGCCGACCGAAATCATTTCCCTGACCATCGATGCCGCGGGCGTGGGTTGCATCAGCTTGCGCCCCATCTCGATGCCCAGCGCAACATCTTTTTCCCCCAATTCGATCTTGAACCCGGGCGAGTAATCGCCCGCGATCGCCTTGGGAAAGCGCTTCAGGAAGTGATGAGACCGGCCCCCGCTTTGCGAGAGCACCTTGAATAATGTATCGGGCTCGACGCCCGCGGCCGTTCCCAGGGCGAATGCTTCCGCGGCCACCACGATATTGCCCATCGACATCATGTTGTTGACCAGCTTGACGGTTTTGCCGGTACCCACCGGGCCGGTCGCGTGGCGCGAACTGCACAGGGCATCCAGAATATCCGCGACCGCGTCGATGTCTTCTTGCTTGCCGCCGGTCATCAGCACGAGCTGGCCGGCCGCCGACTCCACCGGCCCCCCGCTGACCGGCGCATCGACCATGCGCACGCCCTTGCGCTCTGCTTCCTGGGCAATCCGGCACATGGTGTCGGGATCGATCGAGCTCAATTCAATGCCCACGGCGCCCTCGGCCATATGCGCCAGAATGCCCTCGTCCCCCAGCCACGCGTCCAGTGCAATCGCCGAATTCGGCAAACTGGTCAAGACGGCATCTTTCCCGTGGACCGCGTCGCGCAAATTGTCGACGGTCGCGACGCCATCGCGGGCGGCGAGGTTCCGGCTCTGCTCGCTGGGGTCATAACCCGTCACGGCAAAGCCGGAGCGTGTCAGGTGCGCCGCCATGGCGCCCCCCATCTGGCCGATTCCCACAAATCCAAGCTGCTTCTTCATGATGTGCTCCTATGTCGTTCTTACTTACGCCATGGTGTCGGCGGGGTCAGGTCTTCGCCGCGAACGGATCGCGGTCCTCTCCGGAAAAATCGATCATGACGTTCTTCAGCACGCTGAATTCGTGCAGCCCTTCGTCGCCCCTCTCTTTTCCGTAGCCGCTTTCTTTGCGGCCGCCGAACGGCGCCTGCGCCGATACCATTCGATAGGTGTTCACCCACACCACCCCGGAATCCATGGCGCGGATCATTCTCAGCGCCCGCGAGATATCTTGCGTCCAGACTCCCGATGCAAGCCCGAGCTTGGTGCCGTTGGCAATGGCGATGGCCTCGTCCTCGGAATCGAACGGGATCACGGACAGCACCGGTCCGAATATCTCGGTTTGGGCGATGGCCATCTCGGGCCGCACATCGCGGAAAATCGTCGGCTGTATAAACAGCCCGCCTTTAAGCCGGGGGTCGGTGGCGCCGCCGCCGCCCGCCGCGACGTTGGCGCCCTGCCCTTTCGCATCGTCGATCGCCGCGATGATCCGGTCGAATTGCGGGCGATTCGCGGCCGTGCCCATTTCGGTAGAGGCCTCCAGGGGGTCGCCCATGACGATGCGATTCGCGCGCTCGACCAGTTGCTCGACCACCGTGTCGTAGACGGATCGCTGCACCAGCAGGCGGGATCCCGCGATGCAGGTTTGCCCCGTCGCGGCGAAAATCCCGGCCAACGCGCCGACAATGGCCCGCTTCAGGTCGGCGTCGTCGAAAATGATATTGGGCGACTTCCCTCCGAGTTCCAGCGTGGCGGGAACCAACCTTTGAGCGGCGGCGGCCGCGACACGGCGCCCCACGCCGGGGCTGCCGGTGAAACTGATTTTGTCCACCCCGTCGAGCTCGGTCAGGGCCGTTCCCACCTGGGCATCGCCGGTCACGACATTGATGACGCCGGGCGGGAAGCCGGCTTGTTCGACATACTTGCAGAATTCGAGCGTGCTGGCGGAAGCATGTTCGGAAGGCTTGATGACGACACAGTTGCCCGCGGCCAGGGCCGCCGGCAATTTGTTGGCCAGGAGCGCGATCGGAGAATTCCAGGCCGTGATCAGGCCCACCACCCCGTAAGGCTCGCGCACCGTGAAGTCGAAGACATCGGGGTGGTCCAGCGGAATCGTGTTTCCGCGCAGCTTATCGGCCAGGCCCGCAAAGTACCTGAACACGCGTGCCGCATAAATCATCTGGGCGCTGGTTTCCCGGATCACCTTGCCGTTGTCCGTGGATTCGATCACCGCCAGCGCCTTCGCTTCGCGCTCGATGATCTCCGCCAGCCGCGTCATCAGCGCGGCCCGCTTCAAACCCGGCATGCGGCGCCATTGCGAATCGAAGGCGCGCCGCGCCGCCGCGATCGCCGTGCGCACGTCTTCGCGCGAGGCCTGCGCAATGGTGGCCCACGGTTTCTGCGTGTAGGGGTTGATGGTCTCGAATCGCTGTGGGTCGATTCCAGACGTCCAGTTTCCATCGATGAACATCTCGTAGGATCGCATCGTCGTCACCTCGTTTGGGGTTCCAATTGATAGGTCTGCGCCGCCGTTCCATAGAAAAGCGCGGCACGCTCAGAAGAGCTGGCCGCCCCTGCAATGCGCTTGAATGCGTTCCACAGCACGGCATACCGGGCAATGCTGCGATCCACGGGAAAGTTGCTCTCGAACATGCAGCGGTCGGCGCCGAAAGCGTCTATGCAGGGTTCGATGTACGGTGCCCAGAGCTTGGCCAGTTCCTCGGAATCCGGGGCGCGCGCCGATTCCGAAGCATCGGCGCCGAACGTGGCGATGCCGAAGCCTCCCAGCTTGACGCGAACATTCGGGCAGCGCGCCAGGCGCTGCATGGCCGGCAGCCACTCGCGAAAGGCGGCCGGGCGGTCGTGGGCATAGGGCCCGACCCCCAGCACACCGCCCACGTGGTCCAGAATCAGGGGAATATCGGGAAACGCCTGCGCCAGCTCGACGACCTCGTCGAGCTGCGTGTGATAGACCCACGCATCGAACGAAAGCCCGTATTTCGCCAGCCTGGCGTAACCCTTGCGGAATTCGGCCGTGCCATATAAACCCAGCGGCGGGCGCGGCAGTACGCCATGCTTGAAGGCGTTGTGCCGCGCCCCGGAATGCCGGATGCCGCGAAACCTGCCGCGCCCGGCTTCCAGATGCGCCGACAGCACGTCGTCGACAGCCTCGCCCAGCGTCAAGTCGGCATAGCCCACGATGCCCGCGGCCACGGCGCCGGCCGCCGCCTCGATCAGGCCGGCCTGCGCCAAGACATATTCCGTCTCGCCCACGGGCCGTAGATGATCGGGGCCGGTCTTTCTGTAGGCATGCCCGCATTGAATGTAAACAGTCGCCACCACGTTGTGGCCCGCCCGCATGTCCTTCCAGAGATCGTCGATAAAGTACCCGCCCCAGTGTTCCGAGAAATGATGGTGCGGATCGATGATGGGCCGGTCGGGCTCGATGACGGGTTCGTCTTGCGTCGCCTCGTCCGCGACGCGAGCGACGTGCGGAATGACGGGTAGTTCATCTTCCGGAATTTCAGGCATTGCTGGCACTCCATCTCGACCTGCCCGGCACGGGCGGGCAGGTCATGGTTGCAAGGCCGAAGAACGCGCCGCTAAACCGGCTTGGTTCCTCGGATCTGGACTCTGTGCATGAGCCGCCGTTGCCCCTGGTAATCGTCCAGCGCCAGGTGTTGCAGGCATCGGTTGTCCCAGAATGCGACAGAGCCCGGCGCCCACCGGAAACGGCAGGTGAATTCGGGACGCGTGGAATGGTCGTACAGGTACCGCAATAGCGGCGCGCTTTCGGCGATTGTCATGTGTTCGAAGCGCTCGGTGTGCATCTCGTTGACGAACAGCGCCTTGCGTCCCGTGACGGGATGCGTGCGCACGACGGGGTGCACCGCGGACAGCGTCGTTTTAGCGCCGCCCACGCCTTGCCCCGGCGCCAGCACGTCGTCCGCTTCGAGCGAAGACAAGATGCGCCCATTGGAATGAACCGCGTTCATGCCATGCAGCATGTTTTTCATTCCGTCCGACAGCGTGTCATAAGCCAGGTACTGATTCGCGAACAGCGTGTCGCCTCCGACGGCCGGCAACAGCTTCGCGGCAAGCACCGAACCCAGCGGCGGAATTTCCAGGTGCGTGGTGTCCGAATGCCATTCCCATCCGAAGACGAGCTTGGTCTCGGGCTTCTTGTCGATGACCAGCAATTCGGGCAGCGACCCCGGATGCTGGCGATGCGGCGGCAAGACCGCCAATTCGCCGAAGTACTGGGCAAAGCGCGCCAGGTCCAGGTCCGACAACTGCTGGTCCCGGAAAAAAAGCACGCCGAACCGATGGTAGGCGCGGGCCACTTCTTCGAGCGTCTGGTCATCCAGGGCGCGGGAAAGATCGACGCCCAGTATCTCGGCCCCCACGGCCCCGGATACGGGAAACACACGGATGGTCTTGAATTCTGTATCGGTGCATGAAGAGCAATCGGTTGGTCGGTCCATGGATTACCTAGTTCACATATGTGTACAAAAAGAACAACGGGCTGAACAGATGGTACGCTGGCTTCATTTTCCCCGCAATAGTCCTTTCGCATAGAATGCGGCTGTGTTTTATGCCCCCCTCCTTCAAGGACGCACATGAATGCAGACGTAAAAAGCGCCGTCCGCGTGCTGCAGATTTTCCAGCTGTTCGCGCAGATAAAGATGCCCGCGTCCTTATCTACCGTCAGCCAGCGTCTCGACATGCCGAAGTCGAGTTGCCAGGCCTTGCTGCGCACGCTGGAAGCGCACGGATATCTGGCAAATCGCGACGACACAAAAGACTATTACCCGACCCGAAAACTCTACGAAGAAATGCGGGTAATCGTCGAAGAAGATCCCTTGCTCAAGGACCTGATGCCCTTGCTCAAAGAGCTCAGCGACACGACCGGCGAAACCGTCTTTCTCGCCCGCCGCCAAGACAGGATGGCTCATTATCTAGAGGTGGTCCAAGGCCAGCAGACGCTGCGTTTCGCGGGAACCGCCGGAGAACTCCGTCCGCTGTACATAGGCGCCTCCGGCCTGAGCCTCTTGGGCGGCATGCCCAAGGACGAGCGCGTCGCGCTGGTGAACAGAATCGAGTTCGAGCGCTTCTCGCCGAAAACCGTGACCAATGGCGCCGCATTGCTCAAGCGCGTGGCGGAAGGTCTGGGCAGGGGTTGGTTCATGTCTGTCGGGGGCTACCAGCTAGAGGTTTCATCCATCGGGAACTATGTCTGGCTGAACGGCCAGCTGTACGCCATCGTCATCGCCGCGCCGACCCAGCGCGTCGAACGCAACCAGAAGGTGCTGAGCCGGTATATCGTCGATCTGTGTGCTCGCGTCACCGAGCGCTGACGCCGCGGCCGCCGGCCGTCCGGATTCATAACGGCTCGTAATGAGCGCATACGAGAAAGAAATTAGTCGTCAATTTGTCCACACTCCTAGACTGGGGCGCATGACGTGGGGCTGGCTCACGTTTGCGATTTGCTCTGCGCCAGCCCGCCCGCTACACCCGAAACCAGAGGCAGGAGACCGACATGACACTATTGAACCGCCAGGAATTCCGCCGCACATTCGCGCATGACCTCGGCGCAATGGCCGGCGCTCAAGACAGCACGGCAGGGCCGATGGCGCTCGAGGCGCAACGCCTTGCCTGTGCCGCGCTTCCCGAAATCTGCGAGCGCATTGGCCAGCGAACCGTCGGACTGGCCGTCTGGAGCAAACGGGGCGCCACGATCGTGCGGTGGGAACCGTCGCGGCAGCCCGTCGGCCTCCACCTGCAAGCCGGCATCGTCGTCAGCCTCACGCAGTCGGCCACCGGCCGCGCCTTTTCGGCCTTCATGCCCATCCACCGGACCCAGGCGGCGATCCAGAACGAACTGCAGGCGCGCGAGCGCGGCGGCCAGCCGAAAGAACGCCTGCGCTTTGCTCAACATTTGAGCGAATCCCGGCAGTACGGCTTGGGGCGTGCAATTGGCACGGCGCCATCGCTTCCCCACAAAATAGCGGTCAACGCCTTCAGTGCTCCGGTATACGACATGCATAGCAATATGGTGTTAGCCATCTCGACGATCTGTGAAGCCGAACGCCTGCCTCCCGACTGGAATGGACAGGTACCCGGCGTGCTGCGCCAAATCGCACTGGAAATTTCGTCGCAACTCGGCTATGCCGGCCAGCGTCATATCAATGCCGCCTGATCGCGGCCGGCGCAGGCAGCCGTATGACGCCTGCCTGCGCGGCCCTCGCGCTCAAGGTTGAATAACGCCCTCCCGGATCAGAAGCTCTCTATTGGTGGCGGTCTCGTTCTTGAGACGGCCGGCGAGTTCTTCGGGGGCCGTGACCTGCACACGGCCGATCAGCTCCAGCTTCTTGCGCATGGTCTCATCGGAATTCAACACACTCAGGGCGTCGTGAAGCTTCGCCAGAATTTCGGGCGGCGTGCCCTTGGGCGCGAGCAAGCCGTACCACGGGCTGATCTGAATCGACGGGAATCCTACTTCTTCCGTAGTGGGAATATCCGGCAGGTCGCGCCACCGTTCGCGCTCCGTCACCGCCAACCCGCGCACCCGGCCGTCTTTTATCGCCGGCACAATATCCAGGGTGTCAAAGGTGAAATCGATCTGCCCCCCCATCATGGCGGCCCGCATGGGCGTCCCGCCGCGGTAGGGAACGTGCGTGGCCTCTATGCCCGCCGCATTGGCGAATTGCACGCCCGCGATGTGAAAGAGATTGCCGATTCCCGCCGAACCATATGTCAGGGGCTCTTTTTGCGATTTCGCCAGGTCGACGAGATCTTGCACCGTTCGTACATTTTTTGTCTTCTCGGCGCTCGCGTTCACCGTCAGCACCAGCGGATAGCTCAGTATGGTCGCGATAGGCTCGAAATCTTTCACAGGGTCGTAGCCCAGCTCCTTATTGATCAGCGGGTTCACTGTCATCGAACTGGTATTCGATATCAGCAGGGTGTATCCGTCCGGCTTCGCCCTGGCCACCGTTTGAACCGCCAGCGAGCCATTGGCTCCCGTCTTGTTTTCCACAATAGCGGACTGCCCGAGCTCTTTTGCCAGTATCTCTCCGACGACCCGCCCGACCGTATCGGTTCCACTGCCGGCCGCAAAGCCCACCAGCAGCCTGATGGGCCTGTCGGGATACGTTGCCGGCTGCGCGCCGCTTGCCGCCGCCGCAAAAACGGCCAGCGACCCTGCGCATACATACTTTATGCCGCGAGTTAATGCACGATTCATGCCTTCTCTCCTCGTTGTATTACTTATATTCCCACTGCACCAATGTGTAGGGGGATGGCGCCTCATCGTGAGGCTCGAATACCGCACGGACCTCGGCGCCGATTTTTACTTCCTGCAAGGGATCGCCGAGCAGATTTCCCACCATCCGGATGCCGTCGGCGTGTACTAATTCCACCAGTACCGATAAATAAGGCACCCCGTCCTTCAATGCAGCCATGGGGGCATGCCAGGTTCGCTCCCAGCTATATATGCGCCCGTGCGGCGCGACCGCTTCCCAACCCAGGTCGAACGCATGGCAGCGATGGCAGATCCATTCCGGCCCCCACTGCCACCTTTCGCATTGCCGGCACCGCTGGATCATCAGCTTGCCGGCGCGCGTGCCCTGCCAATACGGGGCATCGAGCCCGTCGGCCTCGGGCACGGGCGCCGGCATGCCGGCCGGAAGATAAAAGCGCTTGTTCTTCATAACGTGTCAGCCGTGCCAAGTATCATGTTGGAAACCGGGTTCACCATCGGCCCGGAGATGACGATGCCCAGGTCCGCGCCCGCCACCTGGGCGGTCGACTGGTTGCGCAATTGCCTGACCGCCTCTATTTGCAGCTCCAGCCCGTGCATGTAGCATTCCGCCAGGTTGCCGCCGCTGGTGTTCAGCGGCAGCTTTCCGGCCGGGGCGATCAGGTTGTCCAGAACCAGAAACTCGTTGGCCTCTTCGGGTTCAAAGAACCCGTGTTCCGCCAGGCTCATGAGGACGCCACCAGTGAAGTTTTCGTAGACTTGCGCGAACTTGATGTCCTGGGGCTTGACGCCGGCACGGTCGAATAATCGCGGCGCTAACGTCGTGAAACCCGATGTCGCATAAAGCGGTGCGTTATGGCTGCGGCTCGAACCCCGCGGGTCGCCCCCCTGCTCGGCCGCCAATATATAAACGGGTGACTTCGTTGCCACTGCGGCGCGCTCCGCCGGCATCAAGATCAACGCGGCGGCGCCGTCATTCTCCATACAGCAGTCGAATAGCCGGAATGGCTCGACAATCCAGCGCGAGTCCTCATAGGCTTGCCCGGTCAGGGGTTTGCCATACATGACGGCTCGGGGATTCAGTTGCGCGTGATGATATGACGCAAGCGAAATCGCCCGTAGCGTATCGCGCCCGACACCGTGCTCATGCATATAGCGCGTCACTTTCATGGCGTACTGTTGCGCCGGCGTGATCACACCATAAGGAACCGTCAACGCATTGGCGCCCTCAATGGTGGATTTGGCGCTGCCCTGGCCAAATCGCCTTGCCGCGTTTTGCACCATCGAACGATAAACAACTACGCAATCCGCAATGCCCGCCACAATCGCGGCGGCGGCATTTCCGATCGCGGCGGCGCCTCCGCCACCACCGCCGCCCCATACCAGATTGGAGAAACGCAGCGAGTTTGTACCCAAGGCGTTCGCCAGGCGCACCGACGTGCTGCGCTCGTCATAAAAACTCGCGAAACCATCGATCTGCCTCGGGTCGACGCCCGCATCCTCCGCCGCGCTCAAGATGGCCTCGAGCGCCATGCAGAATTCCGGATCGGGAGACTGGCCCCTTTTGTAATAACGGGTTTCGCCTACGCCGACAATGGCGACCTTCCCTCTTAGCGCACGTTCGTTCATGTTGATGATTCCAATATGCCGCCCGGCCGTCCGGGCCGCTCGTCCACGGAACTACGCGACGCGATCGAACAGATCGTTGCTGATGATCTGCTTCATGATCTCTATGGTTCCACCCCCGATGCGCGTCAGGCGCGCATCGATGAATGCCCGCGCGATGGGATACTCCAGCATGTATCCGTAGCCGCCGAAGAACTGCAGGCACTGGTCCAGCACTTTGCCCTGCAGTTCGGTCGTCATGAGTTTTGCTTTCGCCGCCTCAATCGGGCTCAGCTCTCCCTCCATGAAGCGCTTGATGCACCAGTCCGTGAACACGCGCGCCGACGTGGTCTCCGCGTCGAGCTGGGCCAGGACAAAACGGGTATTCTGGAAATCGGCGATAGACTTTCCGAAAGCCTGGCGGTCACGCGTATAACGCACGGTCCACTCGATTGCCGCCTCGCAGACTGTCGTGCTGCGCACCGCCTGGCACAGGCGCTCTTGGGCGAGCTTGGTCATCAGCATCTTGAAGCCGCGATTCTCTTCTCCGAGCAAATTGCTCGCCGGCACATGCAGGTCCTCGAAGAACAGCTCGGCGGTGTCCTGCGCATGGGTGCCGACCTTCCGCAGCGCCCTCGCCTTATGGAACCCCGGGCGGTCCGCTTCCACCAAAATCAGGCTGATCCCCTTCTTTCCTTCTTTGACGTCGGTTTTCGCCGCCAGAATCAATAGATCGCATTGCACGCCATTCGTAATGAAAATCTTCTGGCCATTGATGACATACTCGTCTCCCACGCGCTCGGCGCGCGTCTTCATGTTTTGCAGATCGCTGCCGCCGCTGGGCTCCGACATCCCGATCGCGCCGATGATCTCGCCGCGCGCCATCTTCGGCAGCCAGGTTTTCTTTTGTTCGTCGGTGCCCCACGAATAGATATACGAGGCGACCATCTCCGCGTGAACCATGAAGGCGCTGCCAGGGCCGCTCATGCCCGCCCGCCACAGTTCCTCGATGACGATGGCGTCGAACAGCCAGTCGGCGCCGGCGCCCCCGTACTCCTCTGGCAGGCTCGGGCAAAGCACGCCCAGTTCGCCGGCGCGCAGCCACAGTTCCCGGGGAACCTTGCCGTCGATCTCCCATTGCGAGTGGTACGGTTCCACCTCTTTTTCGATGAAACGCCTGACAGTCTCGCGGAACGCGTCATGCTCCGCGGTAAAAAAGGGGCGGGCTATAGTCATTTGATCTCCACTTGGCCACGGTCGATTACGATGATTTCGCGCGCGGGAACCCGGGCGCGCCACTGAATACCTGAGTCGCGGCGGAAAAATTCGAACTGCAATACATCCCCGGGATAAACAGGGCTGACGAACCGGCCGGACATGCTCTTGATGCGCCCCGGGTCGCCTGCGCAGAGCGCGTCGATCGCGGCGCGGCATGCCATGCCGAACGAACAGAATCCGTGCAGAATGGGTTCTTTCAGGCCCATTGCCCGCGCGGTTCCCGGGTCGGCATGCAGCGGGTGGTAATCGCCGCTCAGCCGATACACCAGCGCCGCATTGCGGGCCGTCTCGATCCGCGCGACCCGGTCGGGCTTGCGCTCGGGCACCACCGGTGCAACGGGCGGCGCCTCGCCAAATCCGCCCTGCCCGCCGTCGCCGCGCAACACGACCGTTTGCGCGATCGTGGCCAGCGGCCCGCCGGCGGCATCGAACAACATGCGCTCTGAATGGATCGTGGCGCCCTTGTCCTTTCCTTTGTCCTGCACGGCGACGATCCGGCTCTTCGAGGTCACGCTGCCCTCGGGCGGAATGGGCGCATGGATGTCGAAGCGGACCTCGCCGTTGAAGATGTTCGACCAGTCGATCCCCAGCGACGGTTCACGCAGCCATAACCCGGGGTAGGCCAGCGCCAGGCACAGCGACGGAACGGCCTTCTGGTCTTTCTCGTACACATAGGGCAGCTGCGCGGGGTCCAGCGGATCCATGCCATAGCCCAGCCCCAGGCTGTACAACATGGAATCCCGCCGCGAGTAAGACTGCGCGCCATCGGGAATCGAGAACGTTTTGACGTTTTGCAGATTCATTATTTCTTCCGGGCAATAGCCATGGGTTGGCCTTTACGCCTGCCTCATGGCAGTGCGCTCCATTTTTTCCAGACAGACTGGAAATCCGTCTCGATTCCGCCGGGGGGGCCCGCAATTTCCGGGCGAGTCCGGCTCAGGCGCGGCGCGGGCATCGGCTGATTCACCCCGAAAACTTCCGCGTTGACGCCGCGCGATACCATGTGATCGTCATGCAGCGCTTCGCGCGGGCCGAGCACCGGCGTAAGGCAGGCATCGATGCCCTGGGCGCGCCGCACCCATTCCCGCTGGCTTGCCTGCATGAACCGGTCCGCAATCAACTGGCGTAGACGGGGCCAGGCGTTCTGGTCATATTGCTGTTGCGCCAGGCCGGGTTCCAGCTCCAGTACGTCGAGCAGGTTCTTGAAGAATCTTTGTTCGATACAGCCCACGGCAACATACTGGTCGTCGGCGGTACGGTAGGCGCGGTAGAACGGCGCACCGCCATCCAGTACGTTCGTTCCGCGCGCTTCGCGATAGGTATCCCGTGCCAAGCCCGCCCGCACGCCCGCCATCAGCGACGACACGCCATCGACCATCGCGGCGTCGACCACCTGGCCTTGCCGCGACGCATGACGTTCATGTATTGCCGCGACAATGCCCAGCGCCAGGTACAGCGCGCCCCCGCCATAATCCCCCACCAGATTGAGCGGCGGCACGGGGCTTCCGCCCTGCTCGCCCATCAGGCTCAGCGCCCCGGTCAGCGCCAGGTAATTGATGTCGTGCCCCGCGGCGTTCGCCAGCGGCCCGTCCTGCCCCCACCCCGTCATGCGTCCATAGACGAGCCCGGCATTCCATCGATGGCATGCGTCGGGGCCCAGGCCCAGTTTCTCCATCACGCCGGGCCGGTAACCCTCTATCAAGATATCGGCTTTTTCGATCAGTCCGCGCATTTGCGCGACGGCGCCCGGATCTTTGAGATCCAGCGATATCGACATCTTTCCGCGGCTCATGATGTCCATCTTCGGATTGGCGGGTATTCCCACGGTCAGCCCGCCCTTGCGGTCGATTCTGACGACCTCCGCCCCGAAATCGCACAGCAGCATTCCGCAAAAGGGAACCGGGCCGACCGTGCCCATTTCGACGACCCTCAATCCCGCCAACGGCCCAGAACGCGTTCTCCGGTTTTCCATGGATCCGCGCCTTTCATTCGGTCCCAGAGGCGGATCCGGCCCGGTGCCGCGCGGCCAGCTCCGTGAAGCCGAAAATCCGGGCCGTGTTTTCTCCCAGCACCTTTTTCCGGCTGGATTCCGAAATGCTGCCCATGTTGCGCTCGATCGCCTGCGCGGAATGCGGCCAGGTTCCCTCGTGGTGGGGATAATCATTGGCCCACACGCAGTTGTCCTCGAGATTGAACGTTTCCATCAAGGCCAGGCCGGCCCGGTCTTCGCCGAACGACGCGAATCCATTCGACCGGAAGTACTCGCTGGGCATGCGTTTCAGCTTGGGCTTCACCCAGAAATGATGCTTCAGATAGGCTTCGTCCATGGCGTCGAGCGCCCAGGGTAGCCAGCCTATGCCGGCTTCGACGCTTCCGAATCTCAACGCGGGAAAGCGTTCGATCACGCCGGACGCGCACAGCGTAATCAGCGGCTCGGCGGTGGGAGACAAAGAATGAACGACATAATTCACGACAGCACCGCCCAGCCCCCGGGTCGTGCGCGGATCTTTCCCCGTCGAGACATGGAACGTGATGGGCACGTTGGCCTCTTGAAACCTCGCCCACATGGGATCGAAAGACGTGTGGTTGTAATTGATATGACCGGGCTTGGGCGGGCCGAACATCGGCTTGCATGGCAGCGTGAAATGCCGGAAGCCCAACTTCAGGCATCGGTCTATTTCACCCATGACGCCATCCACGTCCCCCGGCGACAGCGCGGCGGCGGGCGACAATCTATCGACATACTGTCCGAACGTCTCCCAAGCCCAGGTGTTGTAGACCTCGCATTGCGCCGCCGCGAACACGGGGTCGAACGTGTACCACATCCCCATTCCTTTATTGGGGAAAATGACTTCGCCGTCGATGCCATCGAGCGCGTGGTCTTTCAGCCTGTCGAGGGGATCGGCACCGGACTTGGAGCGCAGCAGGTCTTCTCCTGCAAGCCGCGACAACACGAGCCGGTCGGGCTCTTCCGACGCTTCCATCTTTCTCCACTGGATGCCCTTATCGTCGATCCACACCTTGGGCAACCGGTCGCGGTACTTTTCGTCGATCCGTTCCGCCCATAGATTCGCCGGCTCGTTCGCATGGCAGTCCGCCGAGATCATCAGGTACTTGTTCGACGCACCGGGCCGGGCGGTGCCCTGCCAATCGCCTGAGCCGGGCGACGCCAGGCGCCACTTGTTCTCTTCGTTCACGATAATGTCGGTCATGATGTTCCTTTAATGGGCCTTGACGCAGCCGAATGTTCCTTCCCGCCGCAGGCGCTCCACCGTGTCTTCCGGGTAGCCCAGCACCGATCGCAATACCGCGCCGGTGTGCTCTCCCACGGCCGGAGGAGGAAGCGGATCGGCCGCCGGCGTCAGCGAAAACTCGACCGGCGGCGCGAAATTCGGAATCCATCCCGCTCGCGGGTGCGATATCCGGGAATGCACATTCAGCACTCGCGATTCCTTCGCCACGATCTGATCGGAAATCCTTCGAACTTCTCCGCATGGCACCCCCGACGCCCGCAGGCGCGGCCCCCAGTAAGACCAAGGATGCTGTTCGAAATCGTGCTGCAGGATGGCCATCAGTTCGTCCCGGCTGGCCATCCGGTCCGGCCCGCGTGCATATTTCCCGGCCGTGGCCAGATCTTCGCGGCCCATGACCTGGCCTACCAGCTTCTTGAACTGCTGGTCGTTTCCGCAGTTGATATAAAAGGCACGGTCTTTGCACTTGAAGACGGCGGCGGGACAGATGTCGGGGCTCACGTTCGCGTTCCGGCCGATATCCTTTCCGGTAAACAGATACTGCATGCCGGAATACCCGGTCATTTGCACCGCGCACTCGTACAAAGAGGTCTCGATATACTGGCCCTGGCCCGACCGCTCCCGGTGGTACAAAGCCGCCAGGATGGACGCGTAGACGATGGTTCCCGTGTGGATGTCCATGACCGGCGTCGTGGTTCTTACGCCGTCCCGGTCGCCATATCCGTTGGTGGACATGAACCCGCTTTCGGCCTGCGTCACGGGGTCGTAGCCGTTCCTGTCGGAGAATTCACCCGTTCTGCCATAAGCGGAAATCGAGCAATAAATCACCTTCGGGTTTATTGCCTTGCATGACGCGTAGTCCAGGCCCAGCCGCTGGGTGACCCCCGTGGAAAAGTTTTCCACGATGACGTCCGCCTTGGCGATCAAGTCCTCGATGACTTTCCGGGCCCCGGGGGCTTTCATATCGAGCGCCATGCCCTGCTTGTTCCGGTTGCACCAAACGAAAGGCGCGCCCTGATTCTGCAAATCGGGATGCATGGGCGGGTAATACCTGAAATCGTCTCCCCGGCCGGGTTTTTCGATCTTTATCACTGTCGCGCCCAGGTCGCCCAACATCATGGTCGCCAACGGGCCGGCCAGGTAATGCGTGAAATCGACAACAACCAGGCCCTCGAGAATCTGGGGCGCTCCGGCATCGCGGGCCTGGTGAGGGGGAAGAAGAGCTTCTATGTCTATCACTGATTGCCTCTTTGATCGTTCAACCGCACATCCGGCCGGCGCGGCCTTTTACCTGGCCTGCTATTTTAAATGTCTTACCATTCTATGGTACGTCGTAATTCCCATAAAATTAGGGTATACCCGCGATTTTTCTTCGAATAGAAGAGAGGAAGACCGCCGCGAACGCGGCGGAATCGCACGATGCAGGCCAAAGCCATCCCTCGGGATTCATGCGTAGAATTCGTACTTGGCCTGGCGTCGCCAACGGCAACCGCGAAGGCTGAAAGAACAAGCACTTTTCCACAGTTGTGGGTCTATTCAATGCAGAATTTCGACTTCAAAGAGATCCAGACTTCGAGGGTATTCGAAGACATTTGCGACCAGATCCGCGGCCAACTGGCGTCGGGGCAGCTGAAACCCGGAGCCAAGCTGCCGGGCGAACGCGATCTCGCCGCAGCATTCGGCGTGGGGCGCCCCGCCGTGCGCGAGGCGCTTCGTACCCTCGAGATCTCGGGCATCGTTTCCATACAAAAGGGCGCGCGCGGCGGTGCATTCATTTGCGAAGGCGACACGCAAATCATGACCAAGGCCCTGCGCGACTTCATGCTGCTGGGCCGGATCTCTATCGACAACCTGCGAGAAGCCCGCATCCAGATATGGAACGTGGTCGTCAAATTGGCGTGCCAGCGCGGCAGCCCGGAAGACTTCGACGCCATAGAACGGCATATCGAATATATCGACAGCCTGACCGACCTCAAGCCCCGCGCCGTTGCCGCTCTCGAGCTGTTCAGCCTTATCGCGGCCGCTTCTCACAATGAAGTCTTCGTCCTACTGATGGACTCGCTCGGAAACATCATCTTCCAGGTCGTCGAAGAAGCGGGCCGGGTGCATTATCCGGAACTCTCGCAAGTGCGCAGGCACATCCTGAAGGCGTTGCGCGCGAAAGACGAAAACATGGCAATGAAGGCAATGGAAAAGTACCTGACCATCGTGCATGCGGTCCTGGATACCCCGCCCTCGCGCCGCAAACGCACCAGCGTGCCCAGCAAGCCGGGCGGCGCCGATCCGGCCAAGAAAAAACGATCCGCCAGGACCGCTTGAGCTTCGAATCAACCGGCCACGGGCAGGTAGGTGCCACGCCCGATGGCCACTAATTTTCCATCCGGACAACTGACGTCTATGTCCACCACGGCGGCGCTGCGTCCGGTTTTCCGTACCACCGCCACGGCGTCGACATAGGCGCCGACCGCCGGACGCAGATAATCGATACGCAGGTTCATGGTGGGCACGCCGCCCCCGACTTGCATGCCCACGGCGAAGTCGCCGACGACATCGATCAGCGCGGCCAGGGCGCCCCCGTGGAACCGGCCCGATCCCGCGGGCCCCCGCTCGTAGGAATTCTGCAGCGGCATGCGGACAGACAAGCGGCTGGCACCATGATCGCTATCCAGGATTTCGAGATTCATCGTCCGGATGTAGTTCGAACGGGCAAAGATCTCGGCGATTTCGGCGCGATCCAGTCTTCGGGCGTCGTTCTGGCTCATAGGGTTCCGCTTGGATGGTCAAATCGAAGCGATTATGGGCGCCGCCGCCGGCACGCACAATTAGCGCGGCCTGATAGGTGTATAACCAGGGCGAATAAAACGAAGGGGCGGGACCGCGCGGCCCACGCCGCACGGGAACGCGGGCGACACGCTCAGGCCGGCGAGCGCAGGATACTGTCCGGCAGTTTGGCGCAGTGGTCGTAGATGTCTCCCGGTCGCGTAAACCAGACCTGGTCGCGCTTCGGGTGGTTCACGATGTGCTGCAGCGCCCGCCGCAGCGCGCGCAGCCGGTACGGCTGCCCCACCACCATCGCATGCAGCGCCAGGCTGAACACCAGCGGCTGCTTGACACTCTGATCCAGCATTTCCTCGAACTGCTCGATGATTGCGTTGGCGAACTCGTCCGGGCTCTGGTGGCGAACCAGCATCTGCGGCGAATCGTTCAGCTCGAATGGGTACGGCACCGACATGATGCGCCCGCCCCGGGTCTTCATCCACACGGGCTGGTCGTCGGCGGGCCAGTCCATCACGAACTTGAAGCCGGCTTCCTGGAGCAGGTCGGGCGTAACCTGGCTGACCGCCATCCAAGGCGCCATCCAGCCGCGAGGTGCCTGGCCCCAGTGCTCGACGATAGCGTCGCGTACCTCGGCAATGAAATTCGCCTCGTCTTTTTCCCACATGCCCCCATGGCGCTCGGCGTTGGTGCGGCCGTGGGCGATCACCTCGTCGCCGCGCGCGACGATGCCGCGCAGAATCTGCGGGGCATACTCGAACAATGACGTATTGATAAGGTGCGACGCGGGCAGGCCGAGTTCATCGAACAGATCGAACAGGCGCCACACCCCCACCCGGTTGCCGTAGTCGCACCAGGCGAAGGCGCGCTGGTCGGGCGCGGGCAGGGGCACGGATAAAGAGTGCGACAGGCCGGCCCCGAAGGCGAAGTGCTCGATGTTCAGGCCCACGAAGAACGCCAGGCGCTTGCCGTCCGGCCAGGCGTAGTCCGGCCGTTCCACGATGGGACTGTAGGCATAGCGATGGTGATGAGGCAGCATCATGATTCTGTCCTTTCCGCGTAAGCGGCACTGACGGCGGCCAACGGCCCGCCGGGGGTGATCTGGGGAAAGCCCGGGGGTGCAAATTCTCTTGAAGTGTACCAAAATTGGTTATAATTCCAATCTAGCAACAATCTGGATAGGCGCACCCCACACAGGAACCTATGAAAGCCAGCCCCTTCGCTTACTACCAACCCACCTCCATCGAGCAAGCGGTCATCATGCTGGCCGATGTGGCGCAGCAAGACGGCCGGGTGATCGCGGGCGGCCAGACCCTGGTTCCGGCCCTGGCGCTGCGCTTCGCCCAGCCCAGCTACCTGGTCGATATCAACGGCATCGAAGCCCTGCGCCGCCTATCGGTCGAGAATGACCGGCTGGTCGTGTACGCCTGCGTCAGGCACAGCGCCTTTCACGAACCGGTCGTGGCCGGCCCCCTGGGCGGGCTGCTAAGTACCGTGGTGCGCCACATCGCCCACCTGCCCATCCGCAATCGCGGCACCTTTTGCGGCAGCCTGGCCAACGCCGATGCCGCCTCGGAATGGTGCCTGGTAGCCGCCACGCTGGACGCTGTCCTCACCGCCCGCAATATGCAAGGCGAACGGCACATCGCCGCGCGCGACTATTTCATCGGCTACATGACCACGGCGCTCGCGCCCGAAGACCTGCTGGTGTCGGCATCGCTTCCCGTACTGCCCCAAGGCGCGCGTTTCGGCTTCGAAGAATTCAGCCGCCGCGCCGGCGATTTCGCGCAGGCAATGTCGCTGGCGGTACTGGAACTGGACAACGGCGCCATGACCGGCGTGCGCATTGGCGTGGGCGGCGTGGAAAGCATCCCGCGCCGCATCCCCGAAGCCGAGGCCCTGCTCGAAGGCAAGGCCCCTGCCCCCGAATTGATTGCCGCTGCAGCGCGCGCGGCAGCCACGGCCGTCACGCCCACCGACGCAACCGACGAAGGACGCTGGTACCAGCGCGAGCTTACCGACACCGTCGTACGGCGCGCGCTGGAGCGCGCCCTGGGCGACGCGCCGTCCGGGCAACAGCAAGGATGACCCCCATGGACTTGATCGACATCAGCCTGACCGTGAATGGCGAGGCGTTTCCCCTGCGCGTCGAGCCGCGGCTGACGCTGGCCGACGCGCTGCGCGACCACTGCGGCCTGACCGGCACACACGTGGGCTGCGAGCACGGCGTGTGCGGCGCCTGTACGGTGCTGGCCGACGGCGACCCGGTGCGCTCTTGCCTGATGTTCGCGGTGCAGGCCGAGGGCATGGCCATCGAAACCGTAGAAAGCCTGGCGCGCGGCGATACCTTGCACCCGTTGCAGCAGGCCTTCATCGACCAGCATGCCCTGCAATGCGGCTATTGCACGCCGGGATTCCTTATGCTCGCGCGCGGCATCCTGCGACAGCAGCCGGACATCAGCGACGAAGATCTGCTGGACGCATTGTCCTCGAACCTGTGCCGGTGCACGGGCTACGGGAACATCCTGGCCGCGGTGCGGCAGGCTCGCGCGGCCCTGAAACAGGAAGCTTGAATGCAATTCACGAACCAATTCGAACTATCGCTGCCGCCGGACGAGGCCTGGCCGCTTTTGCTGGACGTGCGCAAGGTCGTGCCCTGCATGCCGGGCGCCGAGATCATCGATGTCATCGACGAACGTACCTTCAAGGGCCGCATTTCCGTGCGACTGGGGCCCGTCGGCCTGGCTTTTCTGTGTGACGCCCGCTTCGAGGACATCGACAGCGAGGCGATGCGCGCCCGCATCAAGGCCAACGGCGCGGACGGCAAAGGGCGGGGCACGGCCGCCGCCGAGATCGAATTCCGCTGCATGCCCTGCGCGGCCGGCTCGCAGATCACCATTGCAACCGATCTCGCGCTGTCGGGCGCCGTAGCGCAATACGGCCGCGGCGTCGGCCTTATCCAGACCGTGGCCGGCCAGATCGTCGCGCAATTCGCGCGCAACCTCGAATCGGCCATCGCCCAGGGACAACTGGGCGATGCCGGCGCCGGCCAGCATGCGCCCGAGCCGGATGCCGGGCCCGGCGCCGCGCCAGCGCACGGCGCCGTGGCGGTCAACCGCAACGACGCCTATCTGGAAGGCTATCGCGACGGCTACACCGCGGCGTTCGCCGCCGGCTACGCGGCTGGCCACCAGGCGGGACGCGAAAGCGGCCCCGCGCCTGCCACCCGTGACGCGAACGCCGGCGGCCGCGCGGCCGCCCCGGTCCAGGCCAAGCCCATTGGCGGTTTTTCCCTGATTTTTTCTACGCTGTGGGCCACGGTGCGTGGCTGGTTCACTCGGTCTCCAAAGTAATCGCCCTGTGCCAATCCACCAAGTCTCGCCGCTGGAGCACAACTTGCCTATCCGCAAAAACACAATACTGTCCTTGCTCGGCACCGAGCAGATCAAGACGTTCTACGCCGCGGGTCACTGGCGCGACGAGACCATCTACGCCTGCACCCTGATACAGGCCCGGGCCCGGCCCGGCAATTTCGCCATTCGCGATGGCAAGCACCGCCTCACCTACGCCAGCCTCGTTGCCGCCGCCGACACCCTGGCCGCGCGCCTGCACGAGGCCGGTGTTCTGGCGGGGCAGCGCGTGGGGCTATGGACATCGAGCCGCGTGGAAACCGCCATCGTGTGGCTGGCCTGCTCGCGCAATGGCTATGTCTGCTGCCCGTCTTTGCACCGCGACCACACCGTGGCCGATGTACACGCCCTGATGCAACGCGTGCGCGCCGCCGCGTTCATCGGCGAACGCGGCTGGGGCGCCGACGCCGATCGCCACGACATCTTCGAACGTGTCGGTACCCTCGACAGCGTCAAACTGACCATCGCGCTAGGCCGCGTCGGCGACGATGCCCGGGCCGGCGACGACGATCTGATCAACGCCCCCGCGGCCCGATCGCACACCGATGCCTCGAACGACCCCGACCACGTCGTGTACCTGGCCTTTACCTCGGGCACGACCGGCGAGCCCAAGGGCGTCATGCACAGTGACAATACCCTGCTGTCCAATGCGCGGGCCATCGCCGCCGACTGGCGCTTCGGCCCCGACTCGGTGCTGTATACGATGAGCCCGCTCAGCCACAACCTGGGCGCGGGCGCGATGATCAGCGCGCTGGCCACCGGCGGCGAACTGGTGGTGCACGATCTGCCGCGCGGCGCGAGCCTGGTCGACCGCCTGACCGAGGTCGGCGCCACCTTTCTGTTCGGCGTGCCCACGCACGCCATCGACATCCTGGCTGAATTGCGTGCGCGCGGGCTCAAGCAGCTGGGCCGCCTGCAAGGCTTCCGCATCTCGGGCGCCGCGGCCCCGCAAGAGGTCGTGGCGGGGCTGCTGGCCCATGGCGTGACGCCGCAAAGCGGCTACGGCATGACCGAGGCCTGCTCGCACCACTACACGCGGATCGACGACGACGCCTCGCGCATCATCAATACGTCGGGGCGCGCCTGCTCCGGGTACGAAATACGCATCTGGTCCACGGAAGACCCCGACCGCGAGGCACCCGTCGGCGAAGTCGGCCAGATTGGCGGACGCGGCGCCAGCCTGATGCTCGGCTACTTCGACAACCAGCAGGCGACCGAGGAATCGTTCAATTCGCATGGCTGGTTCATTACTGGCGACCTGGGCCGCCTGGATGCCGACGGCTACCTGGTCATCACGGGGCGCAAGAAAGATCTCATCATCCGCGGCGGGCACAACATCTACCCGGCGCGCATCGAGAACCTCGCCATGCGGCATCCGGCCGTCGCACGCGCGGCCGTGCTGCCGGTGCCCGATGCGCGGCTGGGCGAAAAAGTCTGCCTGGCCGTCATGTACAAGCCGGGCGCCTCATCGGACGCGCAGGCCATCCTGGCCCACCTGGACGAATCCGGTCTGTCGCGGTATGACATGCCGGAATACTTCATCGCGCTCGACGACATTCCGCTCACCGCGAGCGGCAAGATCTTCAAGCGCCCCCTGGTTGACCAGCTTCGCGCCGGCCAGTTGGCGGTGGAGCCCGTGCGCTTCACCCCGTCCGACAAGGCCACGGCATGACGCGGCAGATTCCCTCGTCTTCGGATGAGGCGACGGCCGCGCTAAGGCGGCTGCAGCACGAACTCGACCACCCGCCGTTCCATGCCCTGTTGGGCGGGCCGCGCGCGATATCGGCAGACCCGGCGACCGGCACCGTCGTGCTGGAAATCCCCTACCGGCAGGAGTTTCGCCGCGCCCGCGATAGCGGCGACATCCATGGCGGCGTGCTCGCGGCGGCCATCGACATGGCGGCCCATGCCGCCGTAGCTGTGCAATGCGGCCGGATGACCCCGACGGTTGACCTGCGCATCGACTACCTGCGTCCCGCGCCGGCCGGCGACCTGTCCGTGACGGCGCGCACTCTCAAGGTAGGCCGCGCCATCGCCCGCGCCGACGTGGAAATTCGCGGCGGCGACGGCGCCGTGGTGGCGGTGGGGCGCGGCACCTTCAGCACCTTGAAACCAGCCGGACTACAAGCCGCAGCAGCCCCCCAGGGAGAACAAAATCCATGAAAGCAGTCGTTGTGCACGAGTTCGGCACAGTACAGGATCTCAGGGTCGAGGACGCACCCGATCCGACGCCGGCAGCGGGCCAAGTGCTGATCGATGTGCGGGCCACGGCTGTCAACTTCGTCGACTCGCTGGTGGTGACCGGCCGCTACCAGTTCCTGCCGCCCCGGCCGTTCGTGCCCGGCAAACTGCCGGCGGGCGTGGTGCTGGCGGTAGGAGCGGGTGTCACCGCGTTCCAGCCCGGCGACCGGGTGCTCACGCTGGCCGAGCATGGCGGCTACGCGCAAAAGGCGCTGGCCCGGGCCTCGGATTGCTACCGCCTGCCCGACGCCTTGTCGTTCGTCGACGCGGCCGGCATGGCGCTGGCCTACGACACGGCCTGGTTTGCCCTGCACGAGCGCGCCCGCGCCCGGCCCGGCGACACTGTGCTGGTAATGGGCGCCTCGGGCGCCGTCGGGCTGGCCGCCGTTCAACTGGGCCGTGCCTACGGGTTGACCGTGATCGCCGGCATCTCCGGCACCGCCAAGGCCGAGGCTGTCATGCGCGCGGGCGCCCAGGCCTGCATCGACCTGTCGCGCGAGAACCTGCACGAGGCCCTGCGTGAGCAAGTCCATGCGCTGACCGACGGGCGCGGCGCCGACATCGTGCTCGACCCGCTGGGCGGCGATTACTTCGACGCGGCCCTCCGCGCCTTGGCCTGGTGCGGCAGGATGGTCGTGATCGGCTTTGCCGCCGGCCGTATTCCCACCGTCAAGGCCAACTACCTGTTGGTCAAGAACATCGAGGTCAGCGGCCTGCAGGTCAGCGATTACCGCAAGCGCACCCCGGAAAAAATGACACATTGCATGTCCGAAATTTTCCGGTTGTTCGACGCGGGCAAACTGGCCATCGCGCCCGCGATTGCCGTGCCCCTGGAAGGCGCGGCGGACGCCCTTGCCGCAGTGTGCGCGCGCAAGGCCACAGGCCGCATGGTGCTGGTGCCCAACGCCGAACCGGACGCCCCCTGAGCCTGCGGCGACAGGCCGCCGGCAGGGCCGGCCTCGATGCGGCGGATGGATGCTTCGTACCAAAACTGGTCCGCTGCTATACAATTTGCACGGCGGCAAAATGCCTGCCACGGCATCGAACGGTATCGAAAAAGGAACAGGCTGGAGAGCTTGCGGATGCGCTGGAATTACGAAGACGTAGGCAAACGGGTAAAGGCCTTCAGGCTCGCATCGGGCCTGAGCGCCGACGAGGTGGCACAGCGCATCGGCATTTCCCGCACCGCGCTGTACCGGGTCGAAAAAGGCGAGATCGCCAAGATCGACACCCTGGAACGCCTGTCCGACCTGCTCGAAGTATCCATGCCGACACTGCTGGGCGTGGGTATCGAATACATGGCCTCGGCCGTCAGCTATTTCGAGCGCACCCGGCAACTCGAAGAAACGGCCGACCAGATCATCGTGCTGGCCACGCCGGTGTCCTTCCTGCTTTCGTCCGACCAGTTCAACGACTACCTCGAGCGGGTGCTGCGTGAAAGCGTGCCGGCCGACGCGCCGCGCCGCGAGCGCCTGCTCGCCGACATCGACCTCATCATGAACATCCTGGGTGAGCGCAAGCGCACCTACCTGCACCGCCGCCCCGGCATCGTCAATCTGATCTCGGCGGACCAGATCGCCCGCTTTCTCAAGGGCGGCCTGGCCGGCCGGCGCGACCTGCCCAAGGCCGAGCAGCGCAAGCGCCACGCCGCCACGCGGGCCGAGATCGAACATCTTGCCGCGCTGATCGAAGCCGATAACCTCGGGGTGCAGATCGGCGTGGTGACCGACATCCTGCCGATGAACGGCTTCCAGATTTTCCGCCAGGCCGATCGCAGCACGCTGACCATCAGCCCCTTCCGCCTGGGCGAACAGCCGAACGTCCGGGTTGGCGTCGCCATGCTGACTTCGGCGCCCGAGGCACTGAAGCTGCACCAGCAAATTGTCAATGACGCCTGGAAAACCGCCATGAAAGGCGAAGCGGCGGCACGCTACCTGCACCAATTGCTTGACGCCGACGCGGCGCAGGCCGGCACGGCCCAGCCCGGGTAAAAAATCTCAGATCGCGCGCGATGGCACCCAGCGCCTTGGAAACCGCGCCCCAAGGCTGCCCGGAGTCCGGCCGGTTCATGCAGCCTGCCTGCGAGTGGACTCGTCCGGAAACGCCACGCACTTGCGCGAATCCAGTTGGACGAACACGCGCGTGCCCACCACCACGTTGAACGAGGGATGCGAGCGCGCCAGCAGCTTCTGCCCCCCGAGGTCGACTTGATAATCGATGCACTCGCCCAGAAACACCTTCAGGTGGATCTTGCCTTCGACCACGTTTTCGCCTTCGGGCCGATGTTCCGACAGGCGCACGTCTTCGGGCCGCACCGATACCAGCACGCTTTCGCCGCGCGACAGGGTATCGGCCGAACGCACCCCGATACGGCCGAACGCGGCCCCGACCTGGTAGCCGTCGGGCTCGGCCAATGCTTCCTCGGCCTTGGCCTCGATAAAGGTCGACACGCCGACGAAATCAGCCACGAATTTGTTGGCGGGCTTCAGGTAAATGTCGCGCGGCGCGGCGATCTGCACGATGCGGCCGGCGTTCATTACGGCGATTTCGTGCGACAGCGCCAGCGCCTCGCTTTGGTCGTGCGTCACGTAGATACTGGTCACGCCCAGTTCCCGCTGCATGCGCTTCAGTTCGAAGCGCATGCGTTCACGCAGCTTGGCATCCAGGTTGGACAACGGCTCGTCCAGCAGCAATAGCCGCGGCTCCATGACCAGGGCCCGCGCCAGGGCCAGGCGTTGTTGCTGGCCGCCCGACATCTTGGTGGCCTCCTGGCCGGCGAAGCCGTCCAGGCCGACCGCCGTGAGCGCGCGCAGGACCTTCTCCTCGATCTGCTTCTTGCCCAAGCGGCGCGAACCGACTTTCAGCGGAAACGCCGCGTTCTCGTACACGCTAAGGTGCGGCCAGATCGCGTACGACTGAAACACCATGCCGAACTGGCGCTTGTGCGGCGGCACGAAGATTCCGCGCGCCGAGGAAAACACCGTGGTGCCGCTGACATTGACTTCGCCCATCACGGGGCGTTCCAGGCCGGCCACGGACCGCAACGTGGTGGTTTTTCCGCAACCGCTGGGGCCCAGCAGCGTGAAGAACTTGCCTTCCGGAACGTCGAAGCCGATGCCATGGGTGGCACGAACCATTTCGCCCTTGCTGTTCGGATATTCCGTGCACAGGTTTTCTACTTTCAACATACCGAGCCCCTTAAGCTTCCTTCACACCGACCCGCTTGCCAAGCATGCGGGCGACCATCACCAGAAAAAACAACACCAGCACCAGCATCACACCCAGCGCGGACAGCTGAACATACTGGCCATCCTGCCATTGCTCCCACATCATGATCGAGAGCACCCGGGTGTCGGGGCTATAAAGCAGGATGGAACTGGAGAGTTCCCGGATAGACACGATCAGGATATAAATCCACCCCGCCAGAAAGCCCGGCTTGAGCAGCGGCAGCACAATGCGCCAGAAAGTCGAGCCCCATGACGCGCCGCTCATCTGGGCCGATTCTTCGAGGTCTTTATGCATCTGCAACATCGAGGTCGTGTTGTAGCGCAGTCCGTACGGCATGAACCGCGTCAGGTAGGCGATGAACATGATCCACATCGTGCCGTAGATGCCCACGTTGAACTGCAGATAGAACGTCATGATGGCCAAGCCCAGCACCACGCCGGGAAACACCAGCGGCAGGGTCGCGATGTGATCCAGCAGCCAGCGCCCGGGCAGCTTGGTCTTGACGACGATCCAGCAAATGACCGAGGTCAGCAGCATGATGACCGTGGCCGACGACAGCCCCAGGAAAACGCTGTTGGCCGCGGCGTCGAGCAGGTTCGAATCCTTCAGCAGATTGCTGTAGGCCGCCAGGGTCAGCTCGCCCAGGGCCTTCATGGAAGGCGCACTGTAGAACCGTTGCAGCGACGACCACAGCAGCGTCAGGAACGGCAGCACCACGATGGCCAGGAAGTACAGGATGAAGAGCAGCGAGGTCAGGTAGCGCCAGCGGCCGAGATCCATCACGCGCGGACGGAAGCCCTTGCCTGTCACGGTGGAATAGCGGCTGCTGCGATTGGACAGCCGTGTCTGGAAATACACCCCTACGCCGGTAATGACCAGCATCAGCACGCCGTACGCCGATGCCAGGCCCGTCTGGCTGGGGTACTGCCCGATAGCCAGGTAAATGGCCGAGGTGAACACCTCGATACCCACCGGCAACCCTTGCAGGGCCGGCCCTTCGAACGCTTCGATGGCGTTGATGAACAGGATGAGCAGCGTGGCCAGAATGGCGGGCCAGGTCAGCGGCAGCGTGATGCGCGAAGTGATCTGCCAAAGGTTGGCCCCGCCCATCATGGCCGCTTCTTCCAGCGACGGATCCATCGAACGGAACGCGGACGACATGAACAGGAAGGCCACCGGCGAATAATGCAACCCCTGCACCCAGATCATTCCCCACATCGAGTAGATGTTGAAAAAAACGTAGTCGGTATTGAACAGGTGCTGCAGCGCCAGGTTGATCATGCCGATCTTCGGGCTGAGCAACAGGATCCAGGCCACCACGAACAACATGCCGGGGATGATCAGCGGGATCAGCGACAGCCCGAAAATCAGCGACTTCAGCGGCGTGTTGGTGCGCTCGTTCATCCAGGCCAGCACGGTTCCGGTCAGAAACGCGAACACCGCGGTGCCGGCCGAGAACTGCAGCGAGTTGCTCAGCAGGTGCCAGGTTTCCGGATCGCTATAGGCGCTGGCATAGTTATCGAGCGTGAACTCGGAGGCCTGGCCGGCAGTTTCCGGGGTCAGGAAACTTTGCCAGACCAGGAAGATCAGCGGCATCACGGTCAGGTAGGCGACCACCAGCACGCACAGGGCAATAATGACCCATTTCAGTTCGAAACGCCGCCATATCGGGCCGGCCCTGCCGGCCGCGGGGGCTCGAACATAAAGGGTTTTTTCCATGGAAGTAGCGCCTCGCTATATCGTGTTGACACCGCCCCTCAGCGGGCGCTCTTGATGAACACCTGCTGGAAGAGCTTGGTCCACGCCACGTCCTGGTCCAGGGCTTGCGCGGGATCGACGAAAAGCACCTCGGTTTTCCCCAACGGGCTTTCCATGTGCTTGCTGGTCGGGTAGT
Source organism: Bordetella petrii (assembly GCA_017745595.1). Lineage (GTDB taxonomy): Bacteria > Pseudomonadota > Gammaproteobacteria > Burkholderiales > Burkholderiaceae_B > Bordetella_A > Bordetella_A petrii_C. The sequence continues at coordinate 71,978 of WMBV01000014.1, read as the reverse complement.
TGTGGCGATCGGCCAGGATCTTCTGCGCCTCGTCGCTGAGCATGAAGTCGTACCACAGCAGGGCCGCGTGCGGATGCGGGGCCTGGCGGGCCAGGGCCACGCCGCGAAACTGCGCCACCGTGGGCGGAAGCAGGAACCAGTCGATCGGGGCGCCCTGCTGCTTGAGCTGGGCCGGTGCATAGTTGTAGGTGGTCAAGGCCAGCGGCACTTCGCCCGAGGCCACCAGGCGGGTCAGCAGCGAATGTCCCGAGCGCGTCGAGACGCCGTTGGCGGCGATGATCTTCTGGAACAACTGCAGGCCCTGCTCTTTGCCCATCGAATCGATCAGCGTGTTGAACCAGACCTGGTCGGCCGCCTCGACGCTGATCTTGCCGCTCCATTTGGGATCCAGCAGATCTTCGTAGGTCTTGGGCAGGTCGGCCTTGTTCACCAGGTTAGTGTTGTAGGCCTGCACGAACGCGTCGAAGGTGCTGCCGGTCCATTCGCGGTGATCGGGCACGGCCCGCGGGATCACGTTGTCCTGAGCGGCGGTACGGACCTCTTGCAGCATCTTCTCGCGGCGCAGCGCCAGCAGGCTGGGCTCGCTGTTCTCGATGATGTCCACATCGTAACGGCGGCCGCGCGCCTCGGTCACCACCCGTTGCGTGATCTGCTCGGACGACGCGCGCCATAGCTTGATCTTGATGCCGTACTTCTTGCCGAAGGCGTCGCTCAATGCCTGCACGTCTTCCTTCGGCATCGAGGTGTAAAGCATCACTTCGCCTTCGCTCTTGGCGCCCTCCTGCAGCACCTGCTGCCGATCCGCCCCCTGGTACAGGGCCAGTTCGGCCACGGTCGCCGGCTTGGATTGGGCCAGCGCGGGCGTCGTGGCCACGGCCGACAGCAAAGCCACTACCGTGGCACGGATAATCAGCTGACGCATAATCTCTCTCCTGTTCATTGTTTGTGGGCCAGAAGGCGTGGCTCTGGCATCGGACCGCCCGGTCAATCCCCTGGCGGTCCTGGCAGCTCAGCGCTGTAATTCCGCGATGTAATCGAGAACCTCGTCCAGGAACATGACGTCGGCATACTTGGCATTCATGTCGAACAGGTTCACCTTGTGGCTCAGGTGGTTGCGGTCGAACACGCAATCTTCGACCACAGCTACTTTCAGGCCATGCATATAGGCTTCGTTGACGCTGGCGCGCACGCAACCGCTGGTTGAATTGCCGCAGACAATCACAGTGTCCGCGCACAGCTGCGTCAAATACGAAGCGAGCGGCGTGCCATGAAAGGCGCTGGCCCGCGCCTTGGCCACGACGTACTCGCCGTCTTGCGGCGCAAGGGGCCCGAAAAAGGTGTAGTCCCAGTCCGGATCGCCGGTGCTGATGCGCTTTGTCGCCGCCAGCGGGCTGCGCACGGCATCCATGCGCGGGTCCCGCCGGGTATGGAATACGGGCAGACCGGCGGCCCGCGCGGCCGCCATCAAGGCCCGGGTCGGCTCGACGGCGCGCCAGGCGGCCGGCCCGCAGGTTTGCGGATACCGCTGCATGGCCTGCAGCAACGGCGCGTCGTCGACGCCGAACACGGCGTTGTAATTGTCGATGCACAGCAGGGCCGGCCGGCGGCCCAACCCCATGCGGCTGGCGTAATTGCGGCTGATGGCACGGATTTCGTCGTCGATGACATCTTCCCACGCGTGGCGACGTGCGGAATTCGGGGTGTCTTTCATCATTGCGGCTTCCTGCGCACGACGTCGGCGTTGTACATCTTCACCCACGCATCGAATCGGTCCAGCGAATGACCGGGGTCGATGAAAGTGATCGGTTGGTGTTTTTCCGGCATGTCGATCTTGTTGCTGGTCACTATGTTGAAATTGCCGGCCAGGATTTTCTGCGCCTCTTCGCTGAGCATGAAGTCGTAGTACAACAGCGCGGCATGCGGGTGCGGCGCCTGGCGGAACACCCCCGTCCCCCGGAAATAGCCTATCGCCGGCGGAATGCTGAAATACCCGATCGGCGCGCCGTCGCGCTTGAGCTGCGCCGGCTTGTAGTTGTAGGTCGTCAAGGCCAGCGGCACCTCGCCGGTCGCCACCAGCTGCGTCAGCAGCGAATGGCCCTTGCGCACCGAAATGCCATTGGTGTCGACCAGCTTCCGGAACAACTGCCGGCCCTGATCTCCGCCCAATTCCTGGACCAGCACGGCGTACCAGTCCTGGTCCTCGGACTCGACGCCCAATTGCCCTTTCCAGCGCGGGTCCAGCAGGTCCTGGTACGACTTGGGCAGGTCCTCGGGCTTGATCTTGCTGGTGTTGTACGACGCCACCAGCATGTCGATGGTTGCCCCGACCCATTCCCGGTGGGGCGGCAGCGCGCCGTCCACCAACCCGGCCTGGGCCGGCGAGATCACGGCCTGCAGCAGGTTTTCGCGCCGCACGGCCTCCGTGCCGGGCGCGTTGTCCTCGATGACGTCGACCTGATAGCGCTTGCCGCGCGCTTCGGTGGTAATGCGCTGCGTCAGCCCCGACGAGCTGGCGCGCCAGGTCTTGACCTTGATGCCGTACTTCTTCTCGAATGCCTCGACGACCGGCTGCATGTCCTCTTTGGGCATGGAGTGATAGAGCATCAGTTCGCCTTCGCGGCGGGCGCCATCAAGCAGGATTTGCTCGCGATCCGGCCCGGCATAGGCAGCCAGCTCCTCCATCGTCCGGGGTTGCGCCTGTGCAAACGCACACGATCCGGCCAGCAGGCCGGACGCCAGCAAGACCAGCGTGCCGCCAGTCCCTGTGCGCAGGCGCCGTGACACCGGTTGCGCAAGCAGTTTCGCCGCTAGATTCATCATGTCGCCCTCCTACGGGCATGGCACACGGGGCGGCGGCAAATACCCGCCGGGAAGACATCGCGGAACGGCTCGCCGTTCATTCCGTCACGTTCAATCGCAGCTGGGGTGCCATCACGGCGCTCCAGTGAGACCAGCAGCGCATCACCGGATCGGCGCGCAGCGTGCCGGCCAGCCGTTGCTCTTCGTCGCTCAGCGGTTGCACGCTGCCCAGCGCGCGCGCCTGTATCTGGCTGGCCGCGTCGGCGCAGCCGTGCACGCTGCGGTGCACGGTCTCGTACAGGTCCTGCCCTACCACGGTCGCGCCGTGGCGGCGCATCAGCACCGTCCACCACGGCCCCAGCGCGCGCGCCAGCGAATCGCCCTCGGCCTGTGTTACGACCAGCAGGCGCGTTTCGCCGAACTCGTCGCGGCTATCCCAATAGGGCACCCGCGCCCCCATCGAAGCGCCAGTCTGCGTACTGGGGCGCAGTTCGGCGCCGGTCTGGCAGAACGGCATGATCGCCGCGGAATGATGGTGGCAAATGGCGTTGACATCGGGGCGGGCGCGATAGATGGCGCTATGGATAATGCGCTCGGAGAACAGCCGCGCCCGAGTCGCTTGCACCGGCTCGGCGTTCATGTCGTACTCGATGATGTCGTCGGCGGTCACGCGGCTGGGCGCGCCGGAGATCGGCAACAAGAACCGCTCGCGGTCTTCCGGATGGCGCACACTGACGTGGCCAAAGGCGTCCATGACCCCCTGGCTCACCAGAATGCGGTGTGCCAGCGCCAGGTCATGCTTCAAAGTGCTCAGAGAATCAGCCATGGTGAGTGTTCCGTTTCAGCAAGTTGCGCCCGCGCGGCTGCTGATCAATCGTTTAAGCCGCTGCGGCGACACCGGCAGACGGGTAATAAGGCCTGGCATCGCCAGCGCATCATCGATGGCCGAGGCAATCGCCGCGCCCGCGGCCGTTACGCCGCCTTCGCCGGCGCCCTTGAGCCCCAGGGGGTTCAACGGGCTGGGGGCATCTTCGGTGATCAGCACCTGCACCACCGGAATTTCATGGGCGGTTGGAATCAGGTAGTCGGCGAAGGTGATCGATAGCGGCTGGCCCTGGTCGTCGTACAAAAACTCTTCGAACAAGGCTCCGCCGATTCCCTGCGCCAGCCCTCCGTGCATTTGTCCTTCGATCAGCATCGGATTGACCGCGCGGCCGACGTCGTAAGCAATGAAGTAGCGCTCGACCGCGACGCCGCCCGTACCCGTGTCGACGCGGACCATGGCGATATGGATGCCGTACGGGTAGGTCTCGTCCTCGGTATGAAACCATCCTTCGGCGCAAAGCCCCGGGTCGCGTTTGCCACGGATCTTCGAGGCCGGACTCAAATTCTTGGCGATGTCGGCCAGGCTGATTGCCCTGTCGTCGCTGCCGTCGGCATACACCACCCTGCCATCGACCACATCCAGCACTTCGGCAGCGGCACCCAGCATCTGGGCGGCGACATCGATTGCCTTGTCGCGCACTTTCTGCGCCGCGACTTGCGTCGCGCCCCCGGTAATCACGGTCACTCGCGAGGCGTGCGCGCCGTTGCCGTAGGCAATACGCTGTGTTTGGCCGTGTACGACGCGCACACGCCGATAATCCACGCCCAGCGTTTCGGCGCAGATCTGCGCCATCACCGTCTCAACGCCCTGCCCCACCGAGGCCGCGCCGGTAACCACTTCGACGTAGCCGTCGGTGTCGACCGAAATGCGCACGCCATCGAAGGGACCCATGCCGCTTTTTTCCACGAACATGCCCAGGCCCAGCCCGACATGCTCGCCCTGGCGGCGGCGCTGCTCGATTTCTTCCTTCAACTTGTCCCACTGGGCCAGGTCCAGGGCCTTGTCCAGCAGCAAGGCGTAATCGCCGGAGTCCAGAATGACGTGCTCGCCATTGGCGTCCACGTCGCGGCGGTACGGCATCTGGCTCTTGTCGACGAGGTTGCGGCGGCGCACCGTGATACGGTCCAGCGAGAGCGCATGCGCGATGGCGTCCATCAGCCGCTCTTGCACGAACGACCCTTCGAATCTGCCCGGAGACCGATAGGTTGCCGCGGGCGTTTTGTTGGTCAGCCGGTAATGGCCTTTGCTTCGATAGCTGGGCGACTTGTAAGGACCCAATAACAGGCCCATGGTCATGTCCAGGACGCGGGCCCCGTGCGTGCGGACATACGCGCCCTGGTCATGAAAGATGGTGTCCTCGATAGCCAGGATCTGGCCGTACTCGTCCACGCCCGCCCGGATTCGATGCGTTTGCTGGCGCGAATGGTTCGTCGCCATCATGTGTTCCCGGCGATCTTCGATCCATTTGACGGGCCGCTTCAGGCGCAGCGCACCCAGGCAAACCAGCACATCTTCGGGATACAGCTCGCCACGCACCCCGAAGCTTCCTCCTACGTGGTTCTCGTACAGATCGATCGAGGAAGGCGGGCGCTTCAACAGCACGGCCAATTGATCGCGGTTCAGGTGGGGCCGCTTGGCCGCCCCGTGCAGCTCGAGGTGGTCGCGCGCCTCGTCGTAGCGGGCCAGCGCGCCCCGTGTTTCCATAGGAATCGCCGTATGCCGGCCGATCGACAGCTCGAGCTCGATGACCTTGTACGCGGCCGCCAGGCCGGCATCGACGTCGCCGTAGCTTTTTTCGAGGATGACCGGTTCGGTCGTGCGCCCGGGCTCGAATTCCCCTGGGGCTGCCATCGCGTCCAGCACGGGCTCGAGCGCCTCGACGTCGACGACGACGCATGCCGCCGCATCCTCGGCCAGATAGGCGTCTTCGGCAAACACCACCGCCACGGGTTCGCCGACATAGCGGACATAATCTCGGGCCAACACGGGCTGGCGATAGGGATCGAGCCCTTTGATATTGGTGGCCCGGTAGGCGATAGGCGGAACCTCGCGTACATCCGATGCCGTCCAGGCCGCGACGACGCCGCGCATCTTCAGCGCCGCCTGGACGTCCACCGATTGAATGCGGCCACGCGCCACGGATGCGCGCACGACGCGCATATGGAGCTGTCGCGGAAACGACAAGTCTCCGACGAAGGTCCCCTTGCCGCGCACCAGGGGCAGATCTTCCAGGCGCTTGACCGACTTGCCGATGTAGCGCGCCTTGCGGCTGGTGCGTGGCGGCTGCTCGACTACGGCTTCGTCCAGCCCGGCTTGAATCGGTTCCTTCATATGCGCATATCCAGCAAGAGTCGGTCGGCGGTTCTCATTCAGCGCTTGGCGGGGTTGTAGCGGATGACGCTGTCCTCGAACATTCTCGTCCACTCAATGTTGTTGTCCAGGAATTTGACCGGATCGACGAAAACCAGCTGTTCGCGGAGCACGCCCGAGTCGAGGTCGCGGAGCACGGGAATTTTGGAACGCGTGACCAGCAGCTTCTGCCCCGTCTCGCCTTCGATGAAGTCATAGAACAGCCGGGCCGCGTTGGGATGCTGGGCATTCTTGGTTACGCCGACCCCACGAAAATATGCAATCGAGGGGGACAGCAGCGTCGCGTCGACCGGCGCGCCTTTTTTCTGCAACTGGGGCACCATGTAGTTCAACACCGTCAGGGCGAACGGAACTTCGCCCGAGGCAACGAGATTGGCCAGCAGCGAATGGCCCTGGCGGGAAGAAATGCCGTTGGTCTCGACGATGTGCTTGAACAGATCGACGGTTTTCTCCATGCCCAGCTTTTCGCCCAGGGTGGCGAACCAGTACATATCGGTGGCCTCGATACCCAGCTTGCCCTTCCATTTCGGATCCAGGAGATCATCGTAGGACTTGGGCAGATCTTCCTTCTTTACCTGATCGGTGTTGTAGGCCTGCACGAAGACGTCGATGGTGTTGCCCACCCATTCGCCGTGCGGCGGCAAAGCGGCCGGAATCACCTGGGCCAGCGTGGGCGAATCCACTTTGGCCAGCAGGCCCTCGCGGTGCAGGGCTTCCATTTCCGGGCCGTTGTTTTCGATGAAATCGACCGCATAGTTACCCGCGCGGGCTTCGGTAACCACGCGCCGCAGCACCTGGGCCGAACTGGCGCGCCAGGCCTTCACGGGGATGCCGTACTTTTTTGTGAACGCCTTGGTGACCACCTCCATGTCGCCGGAGGGCATGGTGTGGTAAAGCGTCAGCGAACCCTCTTTCTTGGCGGCGGCTTCCAGCGCGGCGTCTTGCGCCAGCGCCGAATTTCCCGCTGAAAGCCCCAAGACAAGCAGGATGGCTGCGGCCCACGAGCGGGACAGCGGTGTACACATGGCATCGACTCCAATCGAACAGGGAAATGGCATACGCGACGGGCTGGTAGAACCGTACCATATTTGGTTTTTGTTCCATATTTAGTACTAACCCTATGAGCTGACCACAGCTACAGAAAGATTTCTGCTTTGTGCGAAATTTGGAATACAACCCGCGCGGCGAAGAAAGGCGGCGCCCTGAGGCGGGGAAGCGATGGGGGTGTGACGGACGAAAAAAAAGCACCGGCGCCTACGCGCAAGTGCTTGATTTTCTACCGCAAGAATTCTGGTGGGCTGTGAGTGGCTCGAACACTCGACCTACGGATTAAGAGTCCGCTGCTCTACCAACTGAGCTAACAGCCCGCTAGCCGCGAAACGCACTATAAACAGGCGCCCCGCCGCGAGAAGAACGAGATTATACATGGTTTTTTCCGGCCCACTACCCGTTCGGGCCAGGCCGCGGCCGGACTGGGGACAACGCTGTGGATAAGCCCGTGCATACTGCATGTATAACCCGGTGCACAAGCCGTGGACAACTTACGGGCCATCCGTCCCGGGCGGGTATCGCGCACGGATGGCAGCCGCCTTGGCCTGCGCGCCCACCGGCAGCATGTCGATGCCGTCGACGGCGGCGATCTCGTCGGCGGGCAGATCGCCGCAGAGTATGTCCGCGCCAGCGAAGGCCAGGACCGGTCATGGACACCGACAGGCCCTAGGCGGCGAACCCGCCGTCCACCGATATTTCCGCGCCGGTGACGTAGCCGGCGGCCGGGCTGGCCAGGTAGCCCACCATGCCGGCGATGTCGTCGACGTGGCCATAGCGCTGCAGGGCCAGGGCCGCCGCGCTTTCGGCGGCGCCTTCGCGCTGGGCGGGGTTCATGTCGGTATCGATGGGGCCCGGATGCACCACGTTGACGGTAATGCCGCGCGGCCCCAGGTCGCGCGCGGCACCCTTGGTCAGGCCTGCCACCGCCGCCTTGCTGGCGGAGTAGGCGGCCAGGCCTGCCTCGCCCGTGCGGTCGGCCAGGCAGCTGCCGATGTTGATGACGCGCCCGCCGCGCGGCAGATGCGGCAAGGCCGCCTGGATGGCCGCGAACACGGCGCCCACGTTGACGTCCATGGTGCGCTGGAAATCGGCGTGCGGAAACTCGCCCAGGTCGCCCGCAATGAAAATGCCAGCGTTGTTGACCAAGATATCCAGGCCGCCCAGGTCGCGCACGGCCTGCTCCACGGCGGCGCGCACCTGCCGGGGGTCGGCCGCGTCGGCCGCATAGGCACGGGCGCGCCGGCCCGCGCCGCGTAATTCTTCCACCAGCGCCTGCGCCCGCTCGGGCGTGCTGACGTAGGTAATGGCGATATCGGCGCCGCGCGCGGCCAAGTGGCGTGCGATGGCAGCCCCGATGCCGCGGCTGCCGCCGGTAACGAATGCGATCTTGCCTTGCAGGTCTAACATGATAAATCCATATTTGTAGTGATCGATACAAATATCATCACCCGATAGACGGGTAGCCGTCAAGCGCGGCATGCGGCGAGTAGAATCGCCCTTATGGCAGAACGAGGACGCCCCCGCTCTTTCGACCGCGACGCCGCCTTGCAAAAGGCCATGGACCTGTTCTGGGAGAAAGGCTACGCAAGCACGTCGCTGGCCGACCTGACGGCCGCGATGGGCATCAATGCGCCCAGCCTGTACAGCGCGTTCGGCTCGAAAGAACTGCTGTTCCGCGACGCCATGGCGCTGTACAGCAGCCGCGAAGGCAACTGCGCGCACGCCGAACTGCTGCGCGCGCCCACGGCCCGCGCCGGCATCGAGAACATGCTGCTGGCCGCGGCCCGCGCCGGCACCCAGCCGGGCCGCCCCCGGGGCTGCCTGATCGTGCTGGGCGCCCCTACCGGCGCGGAAGACCACGCCCCGGTGCACAAGATGCTGTGCGACAGCCGGCGCCACACCCAGGCGCTGATCCTGCAGCGGCTGCGCGGTGCCGTGCGCCAAGGCGAACTGCCCGCGCACACCGACCTGCCAGCGCTGGCCGCCTACTATGCCACCCTGTTGAACGGCATGGCCATCCAGGCGCGCGACGGCGCGTCGCGCAAGGTTCTGCAGCAATCGGCCCGGCTGGCCATGCTGGCCTGGGACGCGCTGGCCGCGTCCGCCTGAGCGGGCGCCTGCGCGCCCTATTTGCTTGCGTCCTTGCCGCCGTCCGCCCGACCCTTGGCCGGCGGCGCCTTGGGCGGCTCGTGCATCTGCCGCAACAGCGTGGCGCACTGGTTTTCTTCTTCGCCCGCGCTGGGCGCCACCAGCGCCAGCAAACCGGCCACCGGCGTCAACAGCACGCCCAGCGCCACCGCCCCCGCGCCGCGCGCGGCCAGCGGCAGCACCTGCACGCCGGCCTTCGGATCGGCGAACGTGCCGCGCACATACAGCGGCGAGCGCAGCGAAAACACACGCACGCCCTTGCTCTTGGGGTTGATGTCCAGGTCCAGGGTCTCGTCCTTGAAGCTGACGGAGCCATCGATCTGCACCACGGCATTCTCGGTGTCGAACACGAACACCCGCGGCGTCATCACGCCTTTTTTCATTTGCAGATCGGCCGCGCCGCAATTGATCTTGACCTCTTCGTCGCCGAACAATTTGCTGATCACGTAGTTGCCCACGTTCAGGCCGGCGATCTCCATCAGCGCGCGGCTGATCACGCCATCGTTGACCAGCAGCTTGGTATCGCCGCTGGCCGAACCCAGCAGCGCGGCCACGGAATTGCCGGTGCCGGTCAGCGCGGCGTCGCCGTTCAATTGGCCCAGCGCCCGCTGCATCGATTCCACCTTGGGAAACAGCTTTTTCAGGCGCAGGCCACGCGCCGCGATCTGTATCTTGCCCGCCATGGGCGTGCGGCCGCCGTCGAGCCGCAGTGTGCTATTGAGGGTTCCGCCGGCCATGCTGAACCGCAAGGGGTCCAGCGTCAGCAAGGCATTATCCATGACCAGGTGCACGTTCAGCTTGGTAATGGGCAGGTCTTCGTCGTAGATGATGCGATCGGCGGCCAGGGTCACGTCGGCATCCATGACGCGCCAGCGGTCGGTGCGGAATTCCTGCGTCGGTAGCACCTTGCCGCTGGCCGGGCGCTTGTCCGCTTCGTCGCGCGGCGCCTTCCTGGACTGGCCTTCGGGCTGCACGCCCACCAGCGGGCCCAGGTCGCGCATGCGCAGCAACCGCGAATTGAGCTTGCCGGCCAGCTTGGGGCGCGGCTGGCCATTGGTGAAGGTCAGGTCGCCGTGCAAGTCGCTGGCGCCCACTTTGCCGTTGAAGTCGCGATAGTGGAATACCGCGCCGCCCGGCTCATGCAGGCGCGCGGTCAACTGGCCGTCGGTGGCATAGCGCGGTGTGTCGGGCAGGGTCACGCCCGTCAGGGGATACAGGTCGGACATGGTGGCGCCCGACAGTTCCAGCCGCAGGTCCAGCGCCCCCAGGTGGGCGGGGTCGGTCAGGGTACCGGCCAGGGCGATGCGCGTGTCGCCCACTTTCACGTCGGCCTGCAGCGGAAATGGCCGCGTCACGTCGCGCACCGCCAGCATGCCGCCGATCTTGCCCGAACCCTGGGTGGGCAGGCCCTTGTAGCGTCCTTTTACTTTCCAGCCGAACACGTAGTCGGGCGGCGCGGCCGTCTCCGGCGCTTCCTTCTTTGGCTCTTCCTTCTTTGGCTCGTTCTTCTTTTGTGCATCCTCTGCCGGCGCGTCCTGTTGCGGGCCGGAGGGCTGCCCGGCGATGGCGGCGAAGGGAATCGGTTTGCCCAGGGGATCGATTTCGCCTTCGAGGTCGGCTTGCAGGATCTCGTCGCGAAACCGCACCCGCCCCTGGTCGAAGCCGATTTCGTCGATATCCATCACCCATGGCGATGGCTCGCCGGTTTCGGGCAGCGTGAATACCCAATTGGCGCGGCCGTCTTTCAGGCGCTGCAGGCTGGCGGCCGGGCCGGTCAGCTGGATCTGGCGGATCACCACGCGATGGCCCAGCAGCGGCAGGGGCGACAGGCTGAATTCGGCGCGCTCGAGCGTGGCCATGTGGGGGGCTTCGGCCCAATCGGGATTGCCGATGGTCACGTCGTCCATGCCGATATGCGGCCAGGGCACCCAGCCACGCCAGCCGGGCTCGGCCTCGGAACGCCGCCACTGCACAGTCAGGTCGCCGTTGATGGCAAAGGGCCTGCCCATGGCGGCCGACACGCGTTCATTGATCGTGGGCTTGAGCTGGTTCCAGTCGAATAGCGCGATCACCAGCACCAGGGCTGCCACCAGCAAGACCAGGGTTCCTCCCAGGCCGATCAGTACTTTCTTCGTGCGCGTCATGGCCGCTGTTCCTTTGCCGGGGCGGCCCGATGCCGCCCGGCCTGGCTATCAGGGTATAGGCGGAGATGCGAATTTTTGGCAAAGAATGTGTATGGATTTTTCCAAATCTACCGCCGCCAACCCATCGTAATCCAGCGGTTCGCACGAAGCGTGCCTGGGAGAGGCCCTCGCCCTCAGTTATTCACGGTGATGCCTTCGGCGCGGATCAGGTCGCCCCATTTTTTCGTATCGTCGCGCACGATGTCGCTGAATTGTTGCGGGGTGGTGGGCGAGAGCTCCACGCCGGTCGAGGCCTCGTAGGCTTTCAATTCCGGCGATGCCAGCACCTTGCCGAGCAACCGGTTCAGCTCGGCCACCTTGTCGGCCGGCGTGCCCTTGGGGGCGAAGACGCCATACCAGTTGTTAGCATAGACATTGGACACGCCCAATTCGTCGAAGGTGGGCACGTCGGGCAGCACCGCCGAGCGCTTGGGCGCGGCGATGGCCAGCGCGCGCGCCTTGCCCGATTTGATGTGCGGCATCAGGCCCGATACGTCGCCGATGAAGCCGGCCACCTGGCCGCCGATGGTGTCGGTAATGGCCGGCGCGGCCCCCTTGTACGGCACGTGCAGAATCTTGGCGCCGGTCGATTTCTTCAGCTGAACGATCGCCATGTGCGGCATGCTGCCCACGCCCGACGACGCCATCGACAGCCCCTTGTCCTTGGCCTGCGCCACGAACGCTTGCGCGTCCTTCGCGGTACTGTCGGCCCCCACGATCAAGACTTCCGGCACCGACACCAGCAGCGACACCGGCACGAAGTCGTTGATGGGGTCGTAGATCAGTTTTGGATACAGCGACGGGTTGATCGAGATGGCGCCCACCGAACTCAGGAACAGGGTCTGGCCATCGGGGCGCGCGCGAGCCACATAGGTGGCGGCAATGGCGCCATTGCCGCCGGGCTTGTTCTCGACCAGCACCGGATGCTTCAGTTCTTTTTCCAGCTGCGCGGCCACGACGCGCGCCAGCGAATCGGCGGGCCCGCCCGCCGGAAAGGCCACCACCAGGCTGGTGCTGGACTGCGCCTGCGCGCCGGCGGCGGCCAGGCCCAGCAGGCCGATGGCCAGGCGCTTGATTATCTGGGTGTACATGGTTTGCTCCTCGGTATGGTTATGACAGCTTTGGCGCTCAGGGAACTGCGGCCCCTTGCGTGTTGACGAACAATGAATAAATCGACGTGCAGGACGCCATGAACAAGCGGTTGCGATGCTTGCCGCCGAAGCACAGGTTGGCGCAGCGTTCGGGCAGCGCAATGCGGCCCAGCAGTTCGCCGGCGGGGGAATAAACGCGCACGCCGTCCAGCTCGGGGGTCCCCATGCCCCAGCCGCACCACAGGTTGCCTTCGACATCGACGCGGAACCCGTCCGGCGTGCCGTCGGCGGCGTCGAACAGCACGCGCGCGGGCGCCAGCCGGCGGCCGTCGTCCGCGACATCGAACACCAGGATATTGCGCGGCCGCGAGCGCGACTCGATGACATACAGCCGCCGCTCGTCGGGCGAAAACGCCAGGCCGTTGGGGCCGTTGACCGTATCGCACATCAGCTCGACCGCGCCGGTATCGGGGCAGATGCGGTACACGGCCGCCGGCAGTTCCTGCTCGGCCTTCTCGCCCTGGTAGTACCCGATGATGCCGAACGGCGGATCGGTGAACCAGATCGACCCGTCCGACTTCACCACGACGTCGTTGGGCGAATTCAGGCGGCGGCCCTGATAGCGGTCGGCCAGCACCGTGACGCGGCCGTCGTGTTCGGTGCGGGTCACGCGGCGCCCCAGGTGCTCGCAGGTGACCAGGCGGCCCTGGCGGTCGCGGGTATTGCCGTTGGCATGGTTGGCCGCGTGCCGCCATACCTGCGTCTGCCCGGAAATCTCGTCCCAGCGCAGGATGCGGTCGTTGGGCACGTCGCTCCACAGCAGATAGCGGCCGTCGCCGAACCAGACCGGCCCTTCGGCCCAGCGGCTGCCGGTGGCCAGGCGTTCCACCGCGGCCAATGGCAGCACCAGTTTCTCGAAGCGCGGATCCACCCCGATCACGGCCGCATCGGGGTAGCGCGTGGGCGTGGCGCCTTCAGTCGCAGCGTGCACTCATGCCTCCGTCGACCACGATTTCGGTGGCGGTAATGAACCGCGCCTCGTCCGAAGCCAGGAACAGGGCCGCGTTGGCGGTATCCAGGCCGTCGCCCATAAAGGGCAGCGGAATGCGCGCCTGGCGTTGCGCCAGCAGCTGGGCCACGTCGCCGCCGCTGCGCTGGCCGGCCAGCCGCGCCTCGACCATGGGCGTATGCATCTGGCCGGGAATCACGGTGTTGCAGCGGATATTCTTCTTGGCATATTCCAGCGCCACCACGCGCGACAGCTGAATGACGCCGGCCTTGGCGCTGGCATAGCCCACCTGCGCCGAACCGGTCCAGCGTATGCCGGAGGTCGATGCAATGTTGACGATGGCGCCGCCTTGCTGCTGTTCCATCAGCGGCAGCACGTGGCGGCAGCCCAGGTAGACGCTTTTCAAGTTGAAATCGATCTGCCCGTCCCAGGCGGCCTCGTCCAGGTGCGCCGGGCCGCCCTTGCGCGAACCGCCCACGTTATTGACCAGGATATCGACCCGGCCCCAGGCGTCGGCGCAGGCCCGCACCATATCGCGCACGGCATCGGACGCGGTGACGTCGGCCTGCCAGGTGGCGATCTCGCCGCCCGCCTCGCGCACGCGCGCCACGGTTTCTTCCAGCGCGTCGGCGCGCATGTCCACCGCGAACACGCGCGCGCCTTCCTGCGCGAAGCGATAGGCGATGGCGCGGCCATTGCCCCACCCGGGGCCGACACTGCCCGCTCCCGTCACGATCGCCACTTTGCCCTGCAACCGGCCTGCCATGATGTCTCCTTGGTATGTTGCGATAGCCATTCAGCGTTCGAAGCTGACCGTGCTGCCGTCGCCGGGCGGAATATCGAATACGTTGATGGTCATCGAGATCAGGGTGTAGTAGCCGGCGATGCCGACCAGGTCGACCACGCCGTCGGTGCCCAGCACCCGCACGGCCTCTTGGTACAGCGGGTCGGGCACCTGGCGCGCTTCCAGCAGCGCGCGCACGAAGCGATACACGATCGCCTCGTCGGCCTGCACGAAAGCCGGCGTGTCGCCCACGCGGATCTGCTCGGCAATGCCGGCATCCACTCCGGCCTGCACGGCAATGGGCTGGTGCGCCCACCACTCGAAAGACGAACGCCACCAGGCCGCCATCGTCAGGATGGCCAGCTCGGACAGCCGCGGGCTCAGACTGGAGTCGTAGCGGCAGTACTGCCCCAGCGCCTGCGCCGGCTCGGCCAGGCCCGGGCGGTGCAGCCACACCGCCAGCGGCCCGCGCACGCGCCCGCGCGGGCCGCTGGCGATGGCATCATGAACGCGGCGCTGGTGCGCCGACATGGTGTCGACCGAAGGGGGATTCAGGCGCGGCATGCTCAGGTCTCCTGGGGCAAGGGCACCACGCGGAACATGGTGCGTTTCGTGTTGATGAAATTGGGGCGCACGCGGCCGCTCCAGTCGGTGCCGCGCACCGCCAGCCAGGGCGGCGAGCCGAAGGTCTCGCGGCTGGCCAGGTCATAGCAGGCGTAATAGCGCGGTGATCCGCCGGCCGCCAGATAGCGGCGCGCCCGCACCGTGCCCGGCACCGCGGCCAGCCCGGGCAGATGTTCTTCTTCGTACCAGCGGTCGAAATCGGCCTCGGCGCCCGGCTTGATATCGGTTTCGACCACATAGAACCAGGGCGCCGGCTGGCCGGCGGCCTGCCCCGCCACGTCGGTGGTCGGCGTCAGCGCCACGATCCGCGCGCCCGGATGGCGCTCGCGCAGCGCGGCCCGCAGTGCATCCGGGTCGGCCGGCGCCGCCAGCAGCACATAGGTTTCGGTGTGGTCGGCGGCCTGCAACAGCCGCGCCGCGCCCGCGCCGGGTAAAGCCCGCAAGGCGGCGGGGTCGATGGCCTGGTCCGGAAATTTGATCAGCAACTGTTCCATGGAAACTCTCGGTAAGGGAAGCAAGAACCATCAGCGCCCGAACCGATAAAGCCGGTCGGGGTTGTCCACCAGGATCCGCCGCTGCACGGCGGGGTCGGGGCACAGGCGCAAGAAGGTATTGAGCAATTCGCCGTCGTCGGGCATGTCGCCCGCCACATTGGGATGCGGCCAGTCGGTTCCCCACAGCAGGCGGTCGGGCATGGCCCGCAGCAAGGCGGCCAGCAGCGGCTCGCCGTCGGCGAACGGGCGTACTCCGCGGCTCGAGACGCGGTCCAGCCCGGATACCTTCACCCAGGCATCGGGATGGTCGCGCAGCGTCAGCAGCGCCTGGAACGCCGCGCCGGCCGTACCCTGCGCGGCGGCCGCCCGCCCCATGTGATCGATCACGAAGGGCACGGGCAAGGTCTTCAGGTGAGGCAGCAGCCCGGGCAACGAGGCCGGGTCGGAATGAATGCACACATGCCAGCCGAAGGGCGCGATGCGCGGCGCCATGGCGGCCAGTTCGTCCCAGCCGGCGTTGGCCAGGTGCGCCACGAAGTTGTAGCGCACCCCGCGCACGCCGCGGCGGTCGAGTTCGGCGATGCGGGCGGCGTCGGCGTCCGGCGCCAGCAGCGCCACCGCGCGGTACTGGCCCGCCCCCCGGTCCAGGGCATCCAGCGTGGCCGACATGTCGTAGCCATGGCAGCCGGGCTGCACGATCACGCCGCGGCTGAACCCCAGTTGCCGATGCAGCCCGCGCAACCGCTCGAACGGTGCATCCGGCGGCGTATAAGGACGGTCCTGCGCATACGGGAACACCTGCGCCGGGCCGAAAATATGGAAATGGCTATCGCAGGCGTGCGGCGGCAGCGCCTGGCTGGGCGGCGTAATCTGGGTAAGCGGAGGAGCGCAATCGGGCATGGAAGCAAACCGGTCATCATGAACCCTGCATCATGCGCAGCGCGCGCACGCCCGGCAATGGCGTCCGGCTGACTTCTGATATAGAAAAAACGTATACCATTGCGGCTATGGATCTGAAGCAAGTCCGCTCCTTCATCATGGCCTGCGAAATGCGCAGCCTGTCCCGCGCCGCCGAGGTCCTGGGCCTGTCGCAGCCTTCGCTCAGCCGGCAGATCCAGTTGCTGGAAACCGAATTGCGCCACCACCTGTTGGCGCGCACCGGGCGCGGCGTCGAACCCACGCCGGCCGGCCTGCGTTTCCTGGCGCACGCCAAGGCGCTCGACGCCCTGGCCCAGCACGCCCGGCAAGACATGCGGGCCTACGCATCCACCACGCAAGACAAGGTGCGGCTGGGCCTGCCGCCGCGCGTGGCGCGCCGGCTGGCGCCACAGATCGTGCAGGCCTTCCGGCGCCAGCACCCCGCCGCGGCGCTGACGCTGGCCGAGGGCCTGAGTTCCGAGATGAACGACTGGCTGATCAAAGACCGGGTCGACCTGGCCCTGCTGTACGATCCGCCGCCGTCCACGCTAGTGCGCTGCGTATCGGTGTACCGCGAAGACCTGGTGCTGGCCTATGCCAAGTCGTGCCGGCCCCTGCCGCCGCCGCGCGTGCGGGCCCGCGAGCTGGGCCGCTATCCGCTGGTGCTGCCCAGCGCGCCCAACACCATACGCGCGCTGGTCGACAAAACCTGCCGCGATCTGGAAGTCACGCTGGATATCGCCGCGGAAGTCGACGTGGTGCAGACCATCCTGGAAACCATGACGCAGGACACGCTCTACACCATCTTGCCGCGCTCGGCCCTGCACGACATGCCCGGACAAGATTATCTGGCGTGTTCGGAGATCATCGCCCCCACCATCATGAACAACCTGACGCTGGCCATGCCCGCGCGCCAGCCGCTGCCGGCCCTGGTAGAAGCCACCGCGGACATCATCCGCGGCCTGGACATGCGGCGGTTGTTCGCCTGAGCGAGCGCCGCCCACGCCGCCCTCGCCGCTACCCCAGCACCGACACCGCCTTGATCTGCGCCCACGCCGACATGCCCGGCAGCAGCCCAAGCTGGTCGCGCGAATAGCGCGTGATGCGCGCCAGCAGCGGCGTGCCGTCGGCATCCAGGCGCACCAGGACGTGGTCGGGGTTCTCGGCGGGCGCCATGTCCAGCACGCGCACCGGGATCACGTTCACGATGCTGCTGCCCTGCGGCGGCGCCAGCGCCACGCTGACATCGCGCGCCTTGATGGCCAGGCGCGCCGGCCCGCCGGGCGGCAGCGCGGCATGCACCATGCGCAGGCAGGCCGTGCTGCCGGGCAGGCGCACCGACATCAGCCGATAACCGGGATCGAAATCGGCCACTGTGCCGGCCACCACTACCGAGGCCTCGTCGTCCATCGCCAGCGGCAGGTCCAGCCGCGACAGCATCTGCCCGATGGGGCCGCTGGCCGTGGCGCGGCCGCTTTCCAGCAGCACCAGATGATCGGCCAGGCGCGCGACTTCTTGCGGCGCATGGCTGACATACAGCACCGGAATATCCAGCTCATCGTGCAGGCGTTCCAGGTACGGCAAGATTTCCTGCTTGCGCGCGTTGTCCAGCGAGGCCAGCGGCTCGTCCATCAGCAACAGGCGCGGGCTGGTCAGCAGCGCGCGCGCCATGCCCACCCGCTGCCGTTCGCCGCCCGACAGGCCACCCGGCATGCGGCCCAGCAGATGCGCGATGCCCAGCAATTCGGCGGCCTGGTCCAGGTCGACGCGGCGCTCGGCGGCCGGCACCCGCTTCAGGCCGAACTGCAGATTGCGCAGCACGGTCAGGTGCGGAAACAGGCTGGCCTCTTGGAATACGTAGCCCAGCGCGCGCCGGTGCGTGGGCACGTTCACGCCGGCGGCCGTATCCAGCCAGAGCTCGCCATTGACGCGCAAGTAGCCGCGCGTCACCGGCGCCAGGCCGGCCACGCAGCGCAGGCATGTGGTCTTGCCCGAACCCGAATGCCCATACAGCGCGCTGACACCATGGCCGGGCAGTTGCAGGTCTATATCGAGCGAGAAATCGGCATAGTCGACCCGAAAGCGCGCCTCGATGCCGGCGACGGAATCCAATGCCGATTGCGAGGTAGCCATCGCGCCTACCATAGGGTGGCGGCGCGGCGGCGCGTGTACAGCAACAGCAGCACCGCGAACGAGAACACCACCATGCCGCCCGCCAGCCAGTGCGCCTGCGCGTATTCCAGGGCCTCGACGTGATCGTAGATTTGCACCGACACCACGCGGGTCTTGCCTTCGATATTGCCGCCTATCATCAGCACCACGCCGAACTCGCCCACGGTATGCGCGAAACCCAGGATGGCCGCCGTAATGAAACCGGGCCGCGCCAAGGGCAGCACCACCGAAAAAAAACAATCGCGCGGACTGGCGCGCAACGTGGCCGCGGCTTCCAGCGGCCGCGCGCCGATGGCCTCGAAGGCATTCTGCAGGGGCTGCACCACGAACGGCAGCGAATACACCACCGAGCCCACCACCAGGCCGGCAAAGGTAAAGGGCAGCACGCCCAGCCCCAGCGCCTGCGTCACCTGCCCCACCGGCCCGTGCGGCCCCATGACGACCAGCAGGTAAAAGCCCAGCACCGTGGGGGGCAGCACCAGCGGCAAGGCCACCACCGCGCCGATGGGGCCCTTCAGGCGCGAACGCGTGCGCGCCAGCCACCACGCGATCGGCGTGCCGATAATGAGCAGCAGCAGGGTCGTCAGCGAGGCCAGCTGCAGGGTCAGCCAGATGGCCGCCAGGTCGGATGAGTCCAGGTGCATGCGGCGGCGCGGCTCCGTAGCGGGGGTTAAGGCGCCGAGATCTGGTAGCCGTACGACTTGATGATCTCGGCCGCCTTGGGGCTTTTCAGGTAGTCGACGAAGGCCTGGGCGGCGGGGTTGTCTTTGCCCTTGGCCAGGACGACGGCATCTTGCCTGATGGGATCATGCAGCGCCGCCGGCACCAGCCAGGCCGAGCCCGACGTGAGTTTGCCGTCTTTATACACCTGCGACAAGGCCACGAAGCCCAGTTCGGCATTGCCGGTGGCCACGAACTGCTGCGCCTGGGCGATGCTTTGCCCTTCGACGATCTTGGGCTTGATGGCCTCGGCCAGGCCCAGTTTGTCGAGCACTTGCATCGCGGCCAATCCATACGGCGCGGCCTTGGGGTTGGCGATGGCCAGGTGGCGGAACGCATTTTTTTTCAATACGGCGCCCTGGTCGTCCACGTAGCCGTCTTGGGCCGACCACAGGGCCAGCGAGCCGACGGCATAGGTGAAGCGCGAGCCGGGCACGGTCTGCTGCTCGGCCTCGAGGCGCGCCGGACGGTCGTCGTCGGCCGCCAGGAACACCTCGAACGGCGCGCCGTTCTTGATCTGGGAATAAAACTGGCCCGTGGCCCCGAACGCGGCCACTGCCTTGTGGCCGGTGTCCTGCTCGAACTGGCGGGCAATGGCCTGCATGGGCGCGGTGAAGTTGGCCGCGACGGCGACCTGGACTTCGGCGGCCGCCGCCGATGCCGCCAGCGTAGCCGCGGCCAGGCAGAAAGAAAATCGCAGAACGGACATGGAGGCTCCTGTGCACGAATCGTTATAAACCGAACTATATAACGAATTACGGCCCCCGGCCTCCGGATATCGTTGCGGCGGGTCAAACCGCCGCGATGCCGGCCCGGCTTTTTATACTGCGCATATCATTCTCCAATCATCCCGGCCATCGGCCTTTTACCAACTCCATGACGCAACCCATACCCGACGGCTTCGAGCCCTGGCATCCCAGCAGCCCCTTCATGACCCACTTGGCAGGGCTCGGCGCCTTTTACCGGCGCAGCGACAGCAACGTGCTGGCCATGCGCGTGGCCGACACGCACACCAACATGCACAACATCGCGCACGGCGGCCTGCTGGCCACGCTGGCCGACAGCGCGCTGGGCTATTGCATCGTGCAAGAGGCCCGGGTGTCCGTGGTCACGGTGCAAATGTCGGTGGAATACCTGAGCGCGGTCAAGCCCGGCGACTGGCTGGAAGCCCACGTCAGCATCGACAAACAAGGGCGTCGGCTGCTGTATGCCACCTGCCTGCTCAAGACCGAAGGCAAGGTCATGCTGAAGGCGAATGCAGTGTTCGCGGTGCGCGCGGCGGCCAGGCCGGCGTCTGACGGTTGAGCAAATAAAAGCTGCTTGATCGCACCACCGCATTCCAACCGGGCGGCGCCAGTGAATCTGGCACGCCACTCAATCCATTCTGCTGGGATCGAAGTGCCCATGCCCAGGCAGTCACTGGAGTCCGTCCATGGAAATGCGCCAAATCCGATACTTTGTCCGAGTGATGGAACTCGGCAGCATGAGCCGCGCGGCCGCTGATCTGGGTGTCGTGCAATCCGCGCTTAGTCAACAGATCAGCCGGCTGGAGGGAGAACTGAGTGTCCGGCTGCTGACGCGCACGCCGCGCGGCATTACGGCTACCCAGGCCGGATTGGCGTTTTTGCCAGAGGCCCGGCTGATCCTGCGCCACGCGGACCAAGCGCGCCGCGCCGCGCAGTTGTCGCGCTTGACCGGCACGGTCAGCGTCGGCCTGGCCCCCACAACGGTTTCCGTGCTGGCCTTGCCATTCATGCGTGCCATGCGCGAGCGTTATCCCGATGTCCGGCTGCATATGATCGAAAGCCTGTCTGGACATCTGGCGGACATGCTCGACCGCCGGCAACTGGATATGGCGATTCTGTTCAACATCAACGCCGGCGCAAGGTGGAATATCTTG
This sequence comes from Bordetella petrii, assembly GCA_017745595.1. Taxonomy (GTDB): domain Bacteria; phylum Pseudomonadota; class Gammaproteobacteria; order Burkholderiales; family Burkholderiaceae_B; genus Bordetella_A; species Bordetella_A petrii_C. Next base: position 50,830 of record WMBV01000014.1, on the reverse strand, counting down.
CCGCTGATCGAAGAAGAGCTTTTTTTAATTCAATCCGCTCAAGCCTCGATTGCCCCCCGCAAAGCCGTGGTTCGGATTGCCTCTTTGCAAGACATGCCCATGATTCTGCCCACCGAATCGCACGGCTTGCGCAGCAAACTCGACGCAGCTTTCAAGCGTGCCGGCATCAAGCCGCTGATCGTGTCCGAGATCGACTCGCTTGCCATGCTGATGGATTCGGTAAACGCCGGATTGGGTGCCACCATTCAGCCCCGCGCCGCGATGCTGCGCTTTCCGGATGCCGCCGATCGCTTCGTACTAAGCGAAATCGCCGACCTGCAAGACTGTCATGTGAATGTACTGTGCAGTCTGGTCGACGACGAATTGTCGCCAGCGGCTCTGTGCGCCCGACTGGTACTGACGCATTGCATCCGTACCCTGACGCAGGCGCAGTGTTGGCCCAATGCACGCCTGACCGATCTGTTTTCGTGATGACGCCATCCGCTTTCGAGACTATCCAGGCCGGCACGCGCTAGTTAATGTCTCTGCTCACCGCACGCAACAACAAGCCGGGCGGATAACAAGGGGATGCCATGAAACATTTTTCTCGCCCAGCGTGGGCAGGGCTCGCGCTGCTCATTTCGCTTACTTCGGCCGCATCGGCGGAGCAATGGCCAACCCGCCCGATCAGGTTAGTCGTTCCCTTCGCCGCGGGAGGGTCGGTGGACGTTACGGCGCGGGTATTAGCCAAAGGCTTGGCGCCCAGACTCGGCCAATCAGTGGTCGTAGAGAATCGCACGGGCGCGGCCGGCTTTATAGGCACCCAGAACGTCGTGAATTCACCGGCAGACGGCTATAGCATAGTGATGGCCAGTGCCGGCATTATTTCCATTGCCCCGTATCTCTATAAAGACATGCCATTCGATCCGACCAAGGATCTCGTTCCCATCACGCCGGTGGTGGATGGCATCAATGCTCTTGTCGTTCGGCCGAACAGTCCGGCGACTACGGTGGCCACATTCATCGATATGGCGAACGCCGAGCCAGGCAAGCTCAATTTTGGCTCCTCGGGCGTCGGGGCATCCGACTATATGGCCACGCAGCTTTTCATGGCAATGACCAATACACGCATGACAAACATTTCGTACCGAGGGGGAGGTCCCGCCATGGTGGATCTATTGGCCGGTAATGTCGACTTCATGTTCTCGGCTGTAGCGCCGGCGGTCAGCCAGATCAAGGCGGGCGAGCTTCGCGCCCTGGGCGTAACGTCTTCGGAACGGCTGGAAGTGCTGCCCGACGTGCCCACTATCGCGGAGGCCGGAGTATCCGGCTATGACTCCGTCGCTTGGTATGGTTTGTTCGCGCCTGCCGGCACACCGGCGGCCGTTATTGACCGCATCAACAAGGAAACCGCAGAAGTTTTGAAAGACCCAGAAGTGCGCAAGCAGCTGGTCGACGCCGGATTATTACCCCATATCAGTTCGCCGCAAGAATTCGCCGCGTATATAGCAACCGATTCGAAAAAATGGGGTGACCTCGTAAAGGTCAACGACATCAAGGTGGAGTGAGCGATGCAGGCGCACTACCTGGATGAGTTGGCACGGTTTATCTGCCAGGCACGTTTAACCGATCTGGATGACGCTACGCGACAACATGGCCGTTGGGTAATCGCCGACTCGCTGCCGGTAATCGGAGCGGGCATGCAGATACCGGAAATGAAGGCGTTCGCCGAAGCACATCTCGCGCAGGCGGGCACGGGTCAGGCCTGGGTACTGGGCACCGGGCGCCGTGCTGCGCCGCTTGACGCGGGCCTGCTCAATGGCAGCGCGGGGTGCTGGCTCGAGTTAGATGAGGGCAATCAGTTTGCCAAGGGTCATCCGGGCATTCAGGTAGTGCCGGCCGCCTTGGCGGTGGCGCAAGAAACCGGTGCATCGGGAGCCGATCTTCTGCTTGCGAGCATACTAGGGTACGAGGTTTCCTCGCGTATTAATCGCGCTGCCAATATGCATCTGGCGATTCATCCGCACGGCACCTATGGCGTGATCGGCGCCGCCGTTGCCGTTGGCAAGCTGCGCGGGCTTGCTGCGCCGCAGATGCGCGAATTGATCAGCATGTCGGCCACCATGGGCATGGCGACCAGCCGGAATACTCTGCTGGAAGGCTCAACGGTGCGCAATATCTACTCCGGACACTCGGCGTACATGGGCCAAGTCGCGGTGCAGATGGCGCTGGCCGGATTCAAGGGCGAAACCGATGGCGTGAAATCGGTGTACGGCGGGGGAGCGGTATCGGATCGCTATGATGCGGCAAGCGTGATGGAAGGCCTGGGCGCTGAATGGCTTATGGCGATGGGATACTTCAAGCTGCATCCCACCGGGCGTTATGTGCATAGTGCCATTGATGCCCTGGAGGACGCCATTGCGCAAGCTGGCGGCCGCATCGATCCGGATACCATCGAACAGATCGACGTCAAGGGTTACAGGCTGGCGGCCATGCTAAATGGCAAGAGCATTACCACCAGTTTCGGTGGTCGCTTTTCCATTCCCTTTGCGCTTGCAACGATTCTGCGCCATGGCCGATCCGGGTTGACGTCATTCGATGACGCCGCGGTAGCCAATCCTGCGGTGCAGGCATTGGTCCAACGGATATTCGTGACGGAAGATCCGGCGTATACGGCGGCTTATCCCGGCCATCAGCGTTGCGATGTCCGCATCCATGTCGCCGGCAAGCCTCCCATTATTGGCCATTGCGAGCTGACCAAAGGGGAGCCCGCGCGCCCGCACACCCAGAAAGAACTGGAAGAAAAATTCATGTCGTTGGGAGCGCCTTTATGGGGCGACGCTACAACGTACAGCCTTTACAAGGCCTGCATGAGCATCGAGCACGTTGGCAATATGCGAGAGTTCTCTGCTGACCTCAACCTGTAGACGGATCAGATCATGCTGAAAACCCATGGACGCTACGGCTATTCCGCGATTTCCCGACGCCCGGACTATAGCTTCCCCGACGGCAAGCGACTGGCAGTGCATTTGTCTTTGAATGTAGAGCACTTTGAATTCGGCGAAGGGCTGGGCAACGATTACGGCACGCCGCAGGCGCAGCCGAATTCCCGTAGTTTTGCCTGGCGTGATTATGGCAACCGTGTCGGCGCCTGGCGCTTGCTGGAGTTCGCGGAGGCGTACAACTTGCCGTTGGAGCTCTTGGTCAATACGGAGCTGTATCAATATTGTCCGCAGATGATTGCCGCCTTCTCGACGCGGGGCGACGAGATAGTCGGCCATGGCAGAACAAACGCCGAGCGTCAGGGCGATATGACAATCGAGCAAGAACGGGTCGCCATCCACGAGGCAACCGCGGCCATCGCACAGCATGAGGGCCACCCGCCCATGGGCTGGCTGGCACCGTATATATCCCAGACTTACAACTCGCTGGATCTGCTCAAAGCCGCCGGCTATCGCTACATGATGGACTGGCCGCTGGACGACCAGCCGGTGTGGTTCGACACTCGACACGGACGCATTTTGGCGATTCCGTACGCGCAAGACTTGAACGACTCTATCGAGGTCGTGACGCGCAGAACGCCATCGCAAATTTTCTGCGAAAACCTGATCGACCAGTTCGACGAAATGCTAGAGGAATCCGAGCGCCGCCCACTCGTTATGAGCGTTGTGCTGCATAGCTTCATATTGGGCCAGCCGCACCGGCTACGCCGATTCCGGAAAGTGATCGAGCACATTCTGGAAAACCAGGATAAGGTCTGGCTGACGCGGGCGGGAGAGATCTGCCGGTTTATCGAATCTTTACCGGCCGGCGTGGTGCCGGGCAGCGAAGGCTATGCCGACCAAGATGCTTCGCCGTCGGCATAACGCCGTCGTCTTCCAGAAAAAGCACCTTGGTGGCAGGCGCAACTTGCGCCACGGCACATCAAAACGGGGTAAAGGCACTTTGCAGCCCCCTTCTTGCCCCTTTTCTTGTGGCCCCCGCTATACGGGGTCAATTGCCTGATTTTATTTGGTGGTGGGTCGTGCGCGACTCGAACGCGCGACCAACGGATTAAAAGTCCGCTGCTCTACCAACTGAGCTAACGACCCGACCGAAGCATAAGATTATGACGCACCTGGGCCGGGTTGTCAAAAAGCGGTTACCAGGCGGCCACCACGGCGCCCTTGAATTTCTCGTCGATGAAGGCCTTCACGGCGGGGCTGTGGTAGATGCTGACCAGCTTGCGCAGGTCGGCGCGGCCCTGGTCTTGCTCGCGCACCGCCAGCACGTTGGCATAAGGCGATTCCGACGATTCGCGGGCGATGGCGTCCTTGTTGGGGTCCAGGCCGGCTTCCAGCGCGAAATTGGTGTTCACGGCCGACGCGTCGGTATCGTCCAGCGAGCGCGGCAGCTGGGCGGCATCCAGTTCCACGAAGCGCAGCTTGCGCGGATTTTCCGTCACGTCGATGGGCGTGGCCTTCAGCCCGGCGTCGGGATTCAGCTTGATCAACCCTTGTTCCTGCAGCAGCAGCAAAGCGCGGCCGCCGTTGGTGGGGTCGTTGGGGATGCCGATCTGCGCGCCCTGCTTCAGTTCGCCCAGGTTCTTGACCTTCTTGCTGTAGATGCCTATGGGGAAAATCACCGTCTTGGCGATGCTGACCAGCTTATAGCCGCGGTCGGCATTGGCGGCGTCCAGGTAAGGCTGGTGCTGGTAGCTGTTCATGTCCAGGTCGCCCGCCGACAGCGCCGCGTTGGGCTGCACATAGTCGCTGAACTCGATGATCTCGACCTTTAGCCCCTGCTTGGCGGCCTCTTGCTTGACCACCTCGAAAATCTGCGCGTGCGGCCCGGCGGTCACGCCGACTTTCAGGGGCTTGTCCTGTGCCAGCGCGGGCTGCGCGAAGACGGCGGCGCCCAGGGTCAGCGCGGCCAGCGACTTGAAAAACGTGATGCTCATGTTGCGTGGATTCCAGTAAAAAAGTAGGCGTAGGTTCAGCGATGCGACATGCGGCGTACCAGCCAGTCGCCCAGGCCTTGCACGACCTGCACCAGCACGACCAGCACCACCACGACGGCCAGCATGACTTCGGGCAGGAAGCGCTGGTAGCCGTAGCGTATGCCCAGGTCGCCCAGGCCGCCGCCGCCAATGGCGCCGGCCATGGCCGAATAGCCGATCAGGCTGATGATGGTCACGATGGTGGCGGCCACCAGGCCGGGCAGCGATTCGGGCAGCAGCACTTTCATGATGATCTGCAGCGGGCTGGCGCCCATGGCGCGGGCGGCGGTCAGCAGGCCGGCATCCACTTCGCGCATGGCGTTCTCGGCGATGCGCGCCATGAACGGGATGGCCGCCACCGACAGGGGCACGATGGCCGCGGTAGTGCCGATGGACGTCTGCGCGATCAGGCGCGTGAATGGAATGATGGCCACCATCAAGATGATGAACGGCACCGAGCGGGTGATGTTGACGACGGCGCCCAGCGTGCGGTTCACCACCAGGTTCTGCAGCATCGCACCGCGCGCGGTCACCACCAGCACCACGCCCATCGGAATGCCGACCAGCACGGCGATCAGGCTGGGCACGCCCACCAGCAGCAGCGTATCAAGCAGCGAGGTGGCGAGCAGGTCGATCAGTTGCGGACTCATAAGCAATTTCTTCTACGGATATATCTTGGGCGGCCAGCGCTTCCAGGGCCTGGCCCAGGGCGGCGGCCGTGCCTTGTACCAGCACGAACAGCGTGCCGACGGCCACGCCCTGAATGTCTTCGACGCGCGCCTGCACCAGGCTGACATCGAGGGCATGCTGGCGCGTCAGGTCGGACAGCAGCGTGCCGGCCGACGCGCCGCCGGCCAGCCGCACGCGCAGCAGGCGCACGACGCTGCCCGGGCGCTCGGCCTGCAGGACGGCAATGCGTTCGCGGGTAGCGGCCAGCGTGGCATCGGTCAGGTCGGACGCGGTGGCGGCCGACACCATCGCGCGCGTGACCTCGTGCCGCGGATTGGCAAAGATGTCTTGCGTGCGCCCCATTTCGACGACCTGGCCTTCGGCCAGCACGGCCACGCGGTCGCAGATTTCGCGCACGACCTCCATCTGGTGCGTGATCATCACCACGGTGATGCCCGTCTGGCGGTTGATATCGCGCAGCAGCGCCAGGATGTTGTGCGTGGTTTCCGGGTCCAGCGCCGAAGTCGCTTCGTCGCTGAGCAGCACGTCGGGGTCGTTGGCCAGCGCGCGGGCAATGCCCACCCGCTGCTTCTGGCCGCCGCTGATCTGGCCGGGATAGCGGTCGCGCAGATGCTCCAACCCCACCAGCGCCAGCAGGCGTTCCACCCTGGCCGGGATTTGCGCGGCGGGCACGCCGGCGATCTCGAGCGGCAGGGCCACGTTGCCGTATACGGTGCGGCGGGCCAGCAGATTGAAGCCCTGGAACACCATGCCGATGCGGCGGCGCTGGCTGCGCAGCCGCGCTTCGTCCAGGCCGGTCAGGGCCGTGCCGCCTATGACGATTTCGCCGCTGTCGGGGCGTTCAAGCAGATTGATGCACTGGACCAGGGTACTTTTGCCGGCCCCGCTGGGGCCGATGATGCCGAACACCTCGCCCTGCTCGATATGCAGGCTGATGTCGCGCAATGCCTCAAAGCGTCCGTGCGGCGTAGCGTAGGTCTTTGAGAGGTTTTCGATGTGAATCATGACGGTGCGATTGTGGAGGACCGCGCTTCCAAAGAGAACAACAGTTTGTTCTCTTTTTAATAACTATTAGTTATATAAAAACGGTCCGGGCGGCTTGTGGCGCGCGCAGAACCATAGCACACGGTGCCCGGGCGTTCAGTGGCAGTCAGGTGTGCGTTCAGGTGTCTGACTCCCGCAGGGTGTCAGACACCGCGGCTTGGCCGAGATTGTCCGCCCACAGCGGTGTCAGGCACCGGCGGAGCCTGACACCTGCCACGGCCAGAACGCGGCCGCCCCCCAAGCGGGGACGCCGCGGATCCGGCTCCGCCGGTCCGCCAGCGTCGCCCCCTTTGAGGGGGGAAAAGCGCGCAGCGCTTTCCGGGGGTGGGCCCTACCGCGCGCGCGAAATGCGCACTTCGGCGCCGCGCCGCTTGACCTCGAGCCCTTCGGACGGAAGAATGCGCAGCCCTTCCAGGCCCTTGATGTAGCTGGAGCCCTGCATCTGCATCACGCGGATCTTGTTGCGCATGACGACGGGGTTGTGCACCGGCATGCCGAACATCCAGACCTCGTCCAGGATGCGGGCCGAGTTGAATTCGCCGGCGTGCTGCGCCACCGGCCCCAGGCACAGCATGTGCCCTTCGCGGCCGAACACCGGGAACTTGTCGGTGCCGCACTCGATGGTCCAGGTGGTGCCGCCTTCGTAGCGATGGCCGGTGTTCAGGTCCCACCAGGCCTCGCCCTTGGGCAAATACACCCGCACGCTGTTGCCGGGCTGGGTAACCGGGGCCACCAGCAGCGCGGGGCCCAGCAGGTATTGCAGGTCCCAGTCGTGGGCCTCGGCATCGTGCGGGAAGCTCAGCGCCATCGAGCGCTGCACGGGCAGCCCGGTGCGCACGGAGTCTTCGATGGCACCCAGCACGTACGGAATGAGCCGGTAGCGCCATTGCAGCCAGGTGCGCGCCTGTTCGAGCGCGGCATCGCCGAACGACCACGGCAGCAGGGCCGGAATGCCCTGGAAGCAGAAATTGGCCGAGAACACGCCCGCCGTCAGCCAGCGCAGGTAAAGCTCGGGCGTCATGCCGTCCAGCGGCGCGGTAGCCGAGCCGATGGAATGCACCTGTACCGGCACCCCGCTGGCCCCTATGGACAGGGCCGTGCGCAGCGTGTGCTCCAGTCCGGCCCAATCGTTGCCGACTTGCGGGCCCAGCTGCCACGGCAGGCGCTGCGCCGCCGGGAACAGGTCGGTGCTGGGCACGACGCCTTCGGGCGGCACCTTGTGGCCGGCCACGGCGTCGAACAGCGCGCGGCGCGCCAGCAGCGGATACATGGTGCGCAGCGCGGCGCCGGTTTCGCCGTTGCGCGCGCTGACGCCATCCGGAATGGCGATCTGGGCGTCGCACACCGGCGCATCCAGGCCGTCATCGAGCAATTGCCGATGGCGCTCGATCCACAGGTTGTAGACGTCGCGGTAAGTGAGGTCGAGCAGCCCATAGGGGCGCCCGGCGGTGGCGGCGTTGCCGTCGAATACCTGGGCGCTGCCGTCGTCGCGCGTCAGCAGCCAGCCGCGGTCTTCCAGCTCTTCGAACAACAGGCTGGACTTGATCACGCCCGGAAAGCCGGTGGCGGCCACGTGGACGTGATGCTTGTGGAACAGCGCCAACATTTGGCGCGCGTCGGGAAAGCGCTGGGCATCCCATTCGAAGACGGGTTTGTCGGCCTGGAAACCCCATGCCGCGGGCCCCGCCAGCTTGACGGCATCGAGCGGCAGCTGCATTTCGCGCATCTGCGCGACCAGCGCCGCGGTTTGCGTGGCCATTTCGCCGTCGGCCTGCTGCAGCCATGCGCCCATGGCCCACAGCACCGGCTGCCCGGCGCGGCCCGTCAGGGCCGTGTACTGGTTGAGGACTTCGCAGGGCTCGCCGGCAAACAGGAACACGTCGAGCACCGGATCTTCGACCGCCAGCGTGTAGGCGGCATCGATGGGCGCCACGCCCACGCCGTGCTGCACGCGATGCATGGTGTTGACGTACACGCCCCAGCCGCGCGGGCTCCAGGCGAGCGGCAGCGCGCGGTGTTCGGGGTCGTCGGACACCACGGCTTCGTCGCGGCGGTTCAGGTCGCCCGGGGTTTCGCCCAGGCCGTAGACGCGTTCACCGGGCTCGAGCGTGAAGGCGGCATTCCAGACGGCGTGTTCGATTTCGTCGAGCGCGTTGTGGCCGAAGGCCGGCTCGTGCACCGAGTCGTCGGAGGCCAGCACCTGGACATCGCCCCGGTACAGCGCGATACGCACCGGATCGGACTGGACGTCCAGCGCGACGTCGCCCTGGGCGATGCGCCAGCCGTTGCCGTCGTCGCGGGGCACGATGGTGCATTCCCCCACGGCTTCCTGGCGTGCCAGCAGCATTTCGGCAACAGCCCGGGCGCGCGCGCCGGACTTTTCATCGGTAAGGAGATTCGCCTCGCCGCAGCGCAGGCGAAACACACCAGGCGCATGCGCCTCGACTACCAGGCGCAATCCATCGCCCGCATCGAAATCGATGCGGCTGGAACGCGACGACAGCAGCTCGACAGATTCGAGCTGGGTAGTATGGGCAAAGTCGAATTTGGGCGGCACAGAGCATCCCCCGGCTTAAGCCAAAAACCAATTAAAAGACGCTATTTTGACGGATTTGGCCTGCGAAATAAACTCGGTCCCTTTTTTCGTCTCGAATTCGCAGGCTCGACGACCCGCCAGGACCCGTGCGGAACAGCGCAGCAACCACTTACTTGCAGGCACCGCGCGGGGGCTTCCACGTGCCGTACGGCGCCGTTTTACGCGGGATCGTCCGGCATCGCGGTGTCTTCTGCGCTAGCGCGGCGCCACGGCGGCCAGCAGATCGGCGGGCAGCGGCAACGGTTCGTCGTGCAGGCAGGCGGCAATGACATCGCCCGCCAAAGCCGACCAGCTGAGGCCGCGCGAGGCATAACCGGCGGCCAGCCAGACCCCCGGCGCGTGCGCCAGCGGCCCCACCGCGGGCAGGCGGCCCGGCAGCACCGCGCGCCAGCCGGCCCAGCCGGGCAATTGGCCCGGCACCAGGGTGCCCCAGCCCGCCGGCTGTTCGCCCAGCAGGCCGGCCGCCTTGTCCAGAACGGTTTGTTGCCCCGCCGCGCTGACCTGCGCGGCGGCGGCCCCGTGTTCGTAGGTGCTGCCGGCCACGCACCAGCCATCCACCGGGGGCAGCAGATAGCCTTCGCCACCCACGATGCAGCGCGGGCCGCCCCGCAGCGCCTGGGCCGGCAATAGGCTGATCTCGCCCGCCAGCGCGTGCATCTGCCCCACGCGCGGCAAGGCGTCGAGCAGGCCGCTGGCCCGCAGCAACGCCTGCGCGCCGTACGCATTGGCCAGCACCACGCTGCGGCCCTGCCCCAGCAACCGCCCCGCGGCATCCAGCACCTGCCAGCCCTCGGCGGTGCGGCGCAGCAGCGCCGCGCCACCCGTGACGCGGCGTATGCCCGGCGCATCGAGCAGCGCGGCGATCAAGGGCGCGGGCCGCACCAGCATGCCGTCGGCAAAGAACAATCCGCCGCGCGACACCGGCACCCCGGCCAGCGCCGCCGCTTCATCGCGGCCGACCGCGCGCACCCAGTCGGCGGGGAACTGCAATTGCCGCAAGGTTTCCGCCAGGGCGGCGGTGCGGCCGGCGTCGCGCTCCAGCTGTACCGTACCGCAGCGCCGGGGCGCCGCCGGAGGCGGCAGGCCGGCCCATCTGGCCAGGGCGCGCTGGCTGCCGGCCCGCGACAGGCGCGCGCGCGGGTTGTCGTCGCGCGCGATCACGGGCGTCAGCGCCGCGGCCACATGGCCGGCGTGGACCGCGCCGGACCCCGCCGCGTCAACCAGGCACACTGGACGGCCGCGCAAGGCCAGCGCGTGCGCCACGCCGGCGCCAGCCAGTCCGCCACCGACCACCAGCACTTCGCCCGCGCCGTCGGCGTCGGCCTCGCGGGCCTGCGCCCAGGCGTCGCCGGCCGAAGCCCGCGGCGGCTGGGGCATGCGCACCCCCACGGTCATGTGCCATTTGCCGCCGTAGCCGGGCTGCTTGCTGACCTGGAAGCCGGCGTCGCGCAAGGCCTGCCGCACCGCGCCAGCGCTGCACCAGGTGGCCAGCGTGGCGTCGGGGGCGGCCAGCCTTGCCAGGTCGCGCAGCAAGGCGGGCTGCCAGACTTCGGGATTGCGGTCGGGCGCGAAGCCATCCATAAAAAATGCATCGACCCGGGCGCGCAAGTGCGGCGCCCATGCCGCCGCCTGGCCGAATGCCAGGGTCAGGGTCAGCGCCCCGCCTTCGAATTCCAGCCGGTGCAGGCCGGGCAGGCAGGCGGGCCATTGATCGGCCAATTGTTCGGCCAGCCCGTGCAATGGTTCGGGCGCCAGCTGCCGCAGCCAGTCGCGCAACGCGTCGCGCGCGAACGGATGCGCCTCGATCGACACCATGTGCAGCCGGCGCGGCCGGGCCGGATCGTTGCGCCAGGCGTGCCACAGGGCCAGGAAGTTCAGGCCCAGCCCGAAGCCCGTCTCGCACACCGTGAAGCCCGCCCTGCCGCGCCAGCGCTGCGGCAGGCCGTTGCCGCGCAGGAATACGTGCTCGGCCTGGCCCAGCGCGCCGGACGGACTATGGTAGACGTCGCCATACGAGGCGCTGCGGAACCGCCCGTCGGCATCCAGGCCGGCGGCGGGGGGAATCAGAGGCGAATAAGAGGACATGGACAACAAGAAAAATCGGAATTGCCGCTGCAAGGCGCGCCGGCATGCCCGAAGCGACAAACCTGTGACGTTGGCTGAAAGCCACGCCGGCCGCCCCGATTTGCGGCCAACCGCTAGGCTGGCCGCTGCAAAGGCTTACACTGGTTTCATGCCGACGACAGAACCTACCACGACCCAGGCTGCACCGCTGGACTTGGCTGCCGCCATCGACACCGCCGTCTCGGCGGCCCATACCGGCGCCGCGCTATTGCAATCGTACGCGCACCACCGCGCCGATCTGGTGATCGACCACAAAGCCCGCAACGATCTGGTCTCGCAGGCCGACCGCGAGGCCGAGGCGGCCATTATCGAATCCCTGCGCGCCCGCACACCGCAGTTCGGCATCGTGGCCGAAGAAACCGGCGGCGCGCCGCAAGGGCCGGCCACCTGGTACATCGACCCGCTCGACGGCACCACCAATTTCCTGCACGGCATTCCGCATTATGCGGTGTCCATCGCGCTGGTCGCGCATGCGGGCACGCGCGTGCCCGGCGTCGGGCCGCTGGACGAAGACACGCCGGTCATCGGCGTGGTCTACGATCCCAGCCGCGAAGAACTTTTCACCGCCGTGCATGGCATCGGCTCCTGGCTCAATGGCCGGCGCATTGCGTGTTCGCGTACCCAGTCGCTCAGCGACGCGGTCCTGGCCACGGGCTTCCCGTTCCGCGACTTTTCGTTCGCCAACCAGTACATGCCCATGCTGCAAGACGCCATCTGCACGGCGCGCGGCGTGCGGCGCATGGGCGCGGCGGCGCTGGACCTGGCCTGGACCGCCTGCGGACGCTACGACGGCTACTGGGAAATGGGCCTGGCGCCCTGGGACGTGGCCGCGGGCACGCTGATCTTGCGCGAAGCGGGCGGCGTGTGCCACGACATGCACCGGCAAGACCCCTGGCCCGTGGGCGGGCGCGTGGTGGCCGGCAATCCGGCCATTGTCGACGCGCTGCACGAGCTGGTGGCGCCGCACCTGCAGGCCACCTGAGGCCCGCGGCGCGGCCTATACCCTACTGCGCCGGAGCGCCGCCGCCGGGGCGCAACTCGCGCCGCAGGATCTTGCCCACGTTGCTCTTGGGCAGTTCGTCGCGGAACTCGACCGTGTGCGGGCGCTTGTAGTTGGTGAGCTTTTCGCGGCACCAGTCGATGACCTGCGCTTCGGTCAGGGCCGGGTCTTTCTTGACCACGAAGGCCTTCACGGCCTCGCCGGAGCGGTCGTCGGGCACGCCCACGACCGCGCATTCGAGCACCCCGGGGTGCGCCGCGATGACGGCCTCGACCTCGTTGGGATACACCTTGAAGCCCGACACCGCGATCATGTCTTTCTTGCGATCGACGATGCGCGTATAGCCTTTTTCGTCCATGATGCCGATGTCGCCGGTGCGGAAAAAGCCTTCGTCGGTCATGCAGCGCCGGGTTTCTTCGGGCTTTTGCCAATAGCCCAGCATGACTTGCGGGCCGCGTATGCAGACCTCGCCGCGTTCGCCCAGCGGCATGGCATTGCCGTCGTCGTCCAGGATGGCCACGTCGGTCGACGGCAGCGGCAGGCCGATGGACCCCGAATATTCGCTGCTGTCGGTGGGGTTGACCGTGGCCACGGGCGAGGTTTCGGACAGGCCGTAGCCTTCGATCAGGGGCCGCCCGGTGATCTGCAGCCAGCGCTCGGCCACCTGGCGCTGCACCGCCATGCCGCCCCCCAGCGTCAGGCGCAGGTTCGAGAAATCGAGGCGGGCGAAGTCGGGATTGTGGGCCAGTGCGTTGAACAAGGTGTTGACGCCCGGGAAAATATTGACGCCGGCCTTGCGCCATGCGCCGATCAGGGCGGGCTGATCGCGCGGATTGATGATGAGCAGGTTGCGCATGCCAGCGTAGATGCCGTAAAGACCGCAGACTGTCATGGCAAACACGTGATACAGCGGCAGCGCGCTGATGATGGTGAGCTGGGTATGTTCGAGGTCGCGCAACGCGGGCCGCGCCACTGCCTGCAACTGCAGCACGTTGGCCACCAGGTTGCCATGCGACAGCATGGCGCCCTTGGGCACGCCAGTGGTACCGCCCGTGTATTGCAGCACGGCCACGTCGTCGTGGCCCAGCGCGGGCGGCGCGAAATGCGCGCCCGCGCCCTGCTCCAGCACCCGCGGCAGGTGTAGCGCGCCGTCGATGCGCCAGGCCGGAATCATGCGTTTCAGGTAGCGCGCCGCCAGGTTCACCAGCGGCGCCTTCAGGCCGCCCAGCAGGTCGCCCGGGCCGGTCACCACCACGTGCCGCAGCGCGGCGCGATCGCCGACGTCTTGCAGCGTGCGGGCGAAGTTCTCGAGAATGACGATGACTTCGGCGCCGCTGTCGGCCAGCTGCCGCTGCAGTTCGTCGGCCTTGTACAGCGGATTGACGTTGACCACCACGTGGCCGGCGCGCAGGGTGCCTAGCATGCACACCAGGTAGGCGGGCACGTTGGGCATCATCAGGGCCACGCGCGCGCCCTTTTGCAGCCCCAGCCCCTGCAGCCACGCCGCGAAATCGCGCGCGTGGCGGTCGAGTTCGGCGTAGCTGAGATCGGACCCCATGGCCGTGCAGGCCACCCGCTGGGCGTGCTGGCGGCACGCCTGGTCGAGCAGGTCGGTCAGCGATGCATGGGATTCGATCGAGATCTCGGCGGGAACGCCTTCGGGATAATGCGCGAGCCAGGGTCGTGACATGAATTGCCTCCAATCATTGTTATCGGGCATTTTGCTTGATAATACCCGGGTTGCCTCTGGCCAAATATCAACGAGACCTCCGATGAACCTGCTCGAACCCATCGTCGCCTGGCATCGCGATATCGCCGACATCCGGCGCGACATCCACGCCCATCCCGAACTGGCCTTCGAAGAATTCCGCACGGCCGACCTGGTCGCCGCCCGCCTGCAAGAATGGGGCATCGAAGTCGATCGCGGCCTGGGCGGCACCGGCGTGGTCGGCATCATCCGCGGCAACACGGCCGGCCCGCGCGCGGTGGGGCTGCGCGCCGACATGGATGCGCTGCCCATGCAAGAGGCCAACACTTTCGCGCACGCCAGCCGGCACGACGGCAAAATGCACGCCTGCGGGCACGACGGCCACACCGCCATGCTGCTGGCGGCCGCGCGCTACCTGGCGCAGCATCGCGATTTCGCCGGCACCGTCTATGCCATCTTCCAGCCGGCCGAAGAAGGCGGCGGGGGCGCCCGGCGCATGATCGAAGACGGCCTGTTCCAGCGCTTTCCCATGGAAGCCGTGTTCGGCATGCACAACTGGCCGGGTCTCGCGGTGGGCCAGTTCGGGCTGACCGCGGGGCCCATCATGGCCTCGAGCAACGAATTCATCATCACCATCCAGGGCAAGGGCACGCATGCGGGCATGCCGCACCTGGGCACCGACCCGGTCATGACGGCCGTGCAGCTGGCGCAATCGCTGCAGACCATCATCACGCGCAATCGCAACCCGCTCGACGCCGCGGTGCTCAGCATCACGCAAATCCATACCGGCAGCGCCGACAACGTGGTGCCCAACCAGGCCATCATGCGCGGCACCGTGCGCACCTTCACGCACGAGACCCTGGACCTGATCGAACGGCGCATGGCAGAAATCGCCCGCCATACCTGCGCGGCGCTCGATTGCGAAGTCGAATTCGACTTCCGCCGCAATTACCCGCCCACCATCAATCACGCGCGCGAAAGCGAATTCTGCGCCGGCGTGCTGCGCGGCATCGTCGGCGCCGACAACGTCGACGACCACGTGCAGCCCACCATGGGCGCCGAAGATTTCGCGTTCATGCTGCAGGAAATGCCCGGCTGCTACGTCTGGATCGGCAACGGCCAGGGCGGCCACCGCGACGCCGGCCATGGCATGGGCCCCTGCATGCTGCACAACGGCAGCTACGACTTCAACGACGAACTGCTGCCGCTGGGCGGCACGTATTGGGTGGAACTGGCGCGCCAATGGCTGGCGCGGCCGGCGCCGGGCAAGTGAATTCGCCAGCCGCCTGACTCCCTCAGGGGTGTCGGGCACCCGCCCATGCGCGCGGATCGCGGCCCTTGCGGATGAAACCGGTTTACGGCCGCAGCGTGCCTTGCGCGCGGCAGAGGTCCAGGAACCGCTCGGCCGCGCGCGCCGTGGCACGCGCATGCGGCACCAGGATGCTGAGCGTGCGGGTCAGGGGCCGCGGCAACAGGCGTATCACGGCCAGCGTGCCGTCTTCGTGCCGCATCGACATCAGCGACACGAAGCCGATGCCCAGGCCGGCCCGCACGGCCTGCTTCACGCCCTCGACCCCGGCCAGCTCCAACCCCGCCGCCGGCGCCAGCCCCGCGCTATCGAATGCGCGTTCCACCAATTGCCGCACGCCCGAGCCCGGCTCGCGCATCACCAGCGGCTCGCCGGCCAGTTCGCGCAGGCGCGCCGCGCCCTTGGCCGCCAGGGGGTGGTCGGCGCGCGCAATGGCCACCACTTCGTCCTGGTTCCAGCCATGCACGGCGGTGTCGGTGGGCAGGCCGGCCGGCACCTCGCCCTCGATGAAGGCCAGGTCCAACACCGGCAGGCGCTCGACGATCTGGCGCGTATTGCCGTCCGACAAATGCACGGCCACCGCCGGAAACCGCTGCCGGAAATCCGCCACCAGGGCGGGCAGCAGATAACTGGCCGGGGTCGTGCTGGCCCCCAGCCGCAGCGTGCCGGTTTCCAGGCCCCGCCAGGCTTCGCGGGCGGCATGGGCCTGGTTGTAGACCTGGCGCAGCTGGCGGGCCTGCTCGGCCAGGCGCTCGCCGGCGGCCGTCAGGGCCACGCCATGTCCGCTGCGGCGGTACAGCGGTTCGCCGAACCAGTCTTGCAGCAGGCGCAATTGCCCCGACACGGCGGGCTGGGAAAGATGCAGCATGCCGGCGGCCCGGCTGATATTGCCCGTATCCGCCACATAGGCGAAGGTCAGCAGTTGGTCTGGCGTCATATCGGGCTCGATATCGGAATTATGGATATTAAATATCGAATTAAAAGATTTTCCAAATAGTATGGTGACGTTTTAATATTGCTGAAAGTTATTTAGTTATAGCCTCGTCCCCATGTCTACTTCTACCGCCCTGCCCATGCCCACCCCGTGGCGCGACAAACTCAACGGCGTCCTGTTCGTGGCGCTGATGACGGTTGCCGTCATGCAACTGAGCGACTTGCCGGCGATCCGCCAGCTCGGTTTCTCGCCCCTGGTGGTGGGTATCGTGTGCGGCATGCTTTATGGCAATTTCCTGCGCGGCACCATGCCGGCCGACTGGGCGGCCGGGGTCAACTTCACCGCCCGCCGGCTGCTGCGCATTGCCGTGGCCTTTTACGGCCTGAACATCAGCATCCAGCAGATTGCCGCCGTGGGCCTGCCCGGGCTGGCCGTGTCGGTGGCGGTGGTGGTGGGCACGCTGCTGCTGGGCACGGTGGTCGGCCAGCGCCTGCTGGGCCTGGACCGCGACACCGCCATGCTGACCGCCGCCGGCAGCGCCATCTGCGGCGCCGCCGCCGTGCTGGCGTTCGAACCCACGCTGCGCGCCGCCCCGCACAAAAGCGCCGTGGCGGTGGCCACCGTGGTGCTGTTCGGCACCCTGTCCATGTTCCTGTATCCGGTGCTGTACCACGCGGGCTGGCTGTCGCTCGACACGCAGGCGCTGGGCATTTATATCGGCGGCACGGTGCATGAAGTCGCGCAGGTGGTGGGCGCGGCCAGCAACATCGATCCGGCCACCACCGAAATCGCCACCATCGTCAAGATGACCCGCGTGGCGCTGCTGGTGCCGGTGCTGCTGGTGCTGGGCCTGTGGCTGCGCAGCGCCGCCGCGCGCGCCGAACCCGGCCAGGCCAAGGCGCGCCTGCCCATCCCCTGGTTCGCGGTGGGCTTCCTGGTGCTGGCCATCGTCAACTCGCTGGCCATCCTGCCGCCCGATCTGGTCACCGCCGTCCGCCGGCTCGACGTGTTCGCGCTGACCATGGCCATGACCGCGCTGGGCATCGAAACGCGCTTCGGCCAGATCCGCAAGGCCGGCCCGCGGGTCCTGGCGCTGGGCCTCATTCTGTATGCCTGGCTGCTGTTCGGCGGCTACGGCATCGTGCACCTGGCCACCTGACGCAAGCGCGCCGCCGCCGCATGCGGCGGCGTTTTCCTGCATAATCGGCCCGTCTTCATCCTGGACAGGAGCGGGCCCATGCCTTCCGACCAACCCCCTACCGTACTGCCGTCCGGCCACGACCCGGTGCTGCGTGTCATGCCCATGCCGGCCGACGCCAACATCCACGGCGACGTCTTCGGCGGCTGGATCATGTCCCAGGTCGACATCGCGGGTTCGGTGCCCGCGGCACGCCGCGCCGCGGGGCGCGTGGCCACCGTGGCGGTCAATGCGTTCCAGTTCAAGCAGCCCGTGTTCGTGGGGGACCTGCTCAGCTTTTACGCAACTATCACAAAGACGGGCAAGACTTCGGTTACCGTATCGGTCGAGGTCTACGCCGAGCGCCACCGCCTGGATGCCGAGGTGGTCAAGGTCACCGAAGCCACGCTGACCTACGTCGCCACCGACGAGGCCCGGCGCAGCCGCCCCTTGCCCACGCTCTAGGCCTCAGTAGTTCCTTCGTACCCGTTTAGGGCCTGTTAACGCCACGCCGTTTCCACGTATGACCCAGCAGCCTGCCGCCGCGGCCAAACCGCCGGCGACGCCCCGCCGGCTAGACCCCGAAGACGCCCAGCACGCCCTGGCAGAAGTGCAGGAACGGCTGCGCCGCCAGCAATTGGTCGAAGAGCTGGTCCATCGGCAAGAACAGGGCGACAACAAGGCCTCGCTGGTCGAAGACCTGGTGCACCGCCAGCACGAGGCCGAACTCAAGGCGCTGGTCGATGCGCTGCATCCGGCCGACATCGCCTTCATCCTCGAGTCGCTGCCCAAAGACGAACGCCAGGCAGTCTGGCGGCTGGTCAGCCCCGAGCACGACGCCGACGTGCTGCTCGAAGTCGAAGACTGGGTGCGCGAATCGCTCATCGAAGCGATGGACCGCCAAGACCTGGTGGCCGCCACCGGCAACATGGACGCCGACGAGCTGGCCGACCTGGCGCCCGACCTGCCGCCCGACGTGGTGGCCGAAGTCCAGAAAGGCCTGACCGAAGAAGAGCGCGCGCAGCTGCTCGAGGCCATGGGGTACCCCGAAGACAGCGTGGGCGCCATCATGGACTTCGAAATGGTGCGCGTGCGCGAAGACGTCACGCTGGAAGTCGTGCTGCGCTACCTGCGCCGCCTGCACGAACTTCCCGACCACACCGACCAGGTCTTCGTGGTCGACCGGCAAGACAAGCTGCAGGGCGTGCTGCCGCTGTCGAAGCTGCTGGTCAGCGAACCCGAGACCGAGGTGCGCACGGTGATGAGCACCGACTTCCTGACGCTCAATCCGCTCGATTCCGATGCCGACGCGGCCGGCGCGTTCGAGCGCTACGACCTGGTATCGGCCCCGGTCATGGACGACCAGGGCCGCCTGATCGGCCGCGTCACCATCGCCGACGTGGTCGACGTCATGCGCGAAGACTCCCAGGAGCAGGCCCTGTCGCGCGCCGGCCTGCAAGAAGAAGACATCTTCGCCCCCGTGGCCATGGCGCTGCGCAACCGCGCGCCGTGGCTGCTGTTCAATCTTTGCACCGCGGCCACGGCGTCGTTCGTGGCCTCGCGCTTCGAAGACACCGTCAGCCACATCGTGATCCTGGCGTTCCTGATGTCCATCGTGGCCGGCATCGGCGGCAATTCAGGCAATCAGACCATGACCATGATCATCCGCGCCCTGGCGGTGGGCCGCATCACGGGCCGCAACCTGTGGCAGCTGGTCAAGCGCGAAATGCTGGTCACGCTGCTGGTGGGCCTGTGCGGCAGCGTCGTGGCGGCCCTGTTCGCGTGGGGCATATCCCGTTCGGTGGCCATCGCCGTCGTCATGATGGCCGCCATGATCTGCAATATGCTGGTGGGCGCGTCGGTCGGCGTGCTGGTGCCCATGGTGCGGGCGCGCTTCGGCAAAGACCCGGCCATCGGTTCGTCGGTGCTGCTCACCTTTGCCACCGATTCGCTCGGGTTTTTCATTTTCCTGGGCCTGGCCACCATTTTCCTGCTGTAGCGGCCGGGGCGTTCAGGCGTAGCGTTCCGCCGTCAGGCCGTCCAGGTCGACTTCGGGTGCGCGGCCGGCCACGATGTCGGCCACGATCTTGCCCGTTCCGCAGGCCTGCGTCCAACCGTTGGAACCGTGCCCGCAATCCAGGTACAGGTTGGCGTAGCGCGTCTTGCCCAGGATGGCCGGGCCATCGGGGGTCATGGGCCGCAAGCCGGCCCAGGGTTGCGCGTCGTCCAGCGCGATGCCCCGCGGAAACCATTCGCGCACCACGTCCTTCAAGAAGGCCACGCGCCCCGGGTCTACCGCCACGCTGTAGCCTTTCAGCTCGGCCATGCCCGCGGCGCGCAGGCGGTCGCCCAGGCGCGAAATCATGATCTTGTTGTACTCGTCCATGATGGCGGCGCGCGGCGCGCGGGCGGGGTCTTCGATGCGGGCGGTGATGGAATAGCCTTTCAGCGGATACACCGGCAGCGCCAGGCCCAGCGGCCGCAGCAGGAAAGGCGCCTGCGTGCCCAGGGCCACCACGTAGGCATCGGCCGACACCGGCTTGGCCCGGCCTTCGATCTGCACGCCCTGGATACGGTCGCCCTCGAGCGCCAGCGCGCGGATGGGCATGCCGTAGCGAAACACCACCCCCTGGCCGCCCAGGTAGTCGGCCAGCCCGCTGGCGAATTTGTGGCTGTCGCCCGAACCGTCCAGGGGCAGATACAGGGCGCCGGCGATGGGCGCCTGTGATGCTTCCAGGGCGGGTTCGAGGCGGCGCGCGCCGCTGGCATCCAGCAATTGCCAGGGCACTTCGAATTCGTCCAGGGCCCGCGTAATGGCGGACGCCGCCTTCAGGTCGGCCTCGCTGCGGAACACCTGCAAGGTGCCGTCCTGGTGATAATCGAAATCGACCGGCAGGCCCGACTGGGCCAGTTCGCGCAGGCAGGCGTCGCTGTAATGCGCCACGCGCTGCATGCGCAGCTTGTTGGCGCGGAAGCGTTCGGCGTTGCAGTTGCCCATCCAGCGAGCCAGCCAGGCCAGCTTGCGCGGGCTGGGCGACAACGAAAAGCGGATCGGCGCCTGGCGCTGCAAGGCCATTTTCAGCACCTTGCCGATCATGCCCGGCGCGGCCCAGGGGCCCGCGAAACTGGGGCACAGGCCGCCGGCGTTGCCGAAACTGGTTTCCAGGGCCGGCCCTGCGCGGCGCTCGAGCACGGTGACCTCATGGCCATCGCGCCACAGGTAATACGCCGCGGCAATGCCGGCCACTCCCGCGCCCAATACTGCGACCTTCATGTCCGCTCCTAGTCTGGTGCCTTGCACGGCTGAGTGCGCGCATTATCTCGCGGGCGCGCCGCCCTGCATAGAACCCGAAGGGGCGCCGGTTTTACCAGGCCCGGCGGGGCCGGCCGCGCCGCGGCTACAGGCCGGTATTCAGCGTATGGCGCGCGCCATCGCGGTTTTCGAGCACCAGGGCCGACAGCACCGGCTGCGCGGCGCCGGCATCGGCGGCCACGTGCAGGCGCATATTGCCCAGCGTCAGGTCCCAGCCGTCGCCGGCGGGCTCGGCGGCCACGTCGGTGACCAGGGCCAGTTGGCGCGCCACCGCCTCGGCATCGGCGGCCCGCGCCTCGATGCGATGGATGCGCAGCGCCCCGTTGGCATGCGCCATCAGGGACGGCGCCCAGACGCATTCGGGCGTCAGGTGGCGGCAGAAATACATGCGTATGCCCGGCACGGGCTGCTGGGCGAAGCGCACGGTGTGAAAACGCGCCTGCATTTCGCGGCCGTCTACCTGCGCCGGCCGCGTCAGTTCTTGCACCGGGTTCACCGCGTAGCCGGCATCGCGCAGGCGCCGGTAGGTGCCCTCGGCGTCATGGGTGCGGAACACCAGGGCTTCCAGGCCGAACGGCGAATCGGCGATTTCCTTGCGGGCCGGCGGCGCGCCGGGCGGCCACCCCAGCAGTTCGATGTAGGTGCTGTCCAGCACGATCAGGCGGTTGCACGATCCCAGGTTGTGCACCGCCAGGTCGCTCAGGCGAAACCCCTGCCGCTCGAAATGCGGCGCCACCGCGTCGAGCCGATCGCGCACCATGACCACCGCATGGTCGAATTCGGTAGGATCAGACATCGCGCGATCCGCCGGAAATGAAAACCGGTGCGTCCGAATCGGGGACGCCGCGGATCCGGCTCCGCCGGTCCGCCAGCGTCGCCCCCCCGGGGGGGAAGCGCGCAGCGCTTCGGGGGGGGGCTTTCACGCCAGCCTGCCGTGGCAGTGCTTGTACTTCTTGCCGCTGCCGCACGGGCACGGATCGTTGCGGCCGACCTTGGGCATGTAATTGCGCACCGGTTGCTGGGCCGGCGGTTCATCGGTGTCGGCGTTGGCCAGGGCCTCGTCGTAGTCGGAATGGTGATACTGCACGTTCTGGACGTGCGGCTGGGCGGCCTCGGCCTCGGCGGCCTGCTCGACCTGCTCGGCCGACTGCACGCGCACGGTCAGCAGCACGCGCACCACGTCGTCGCGGATGCGGTCGAGCATGCCCGAGAACAGCTCGAAGGCCTCGCGCTTGTATTCCTGCTTGGGGTTCTTCTGCGCATAGCCGCGCAGATGAATGCCCTGGCGCAGGTAGTCGAGCGCCGACAGGTGTTCGCGCCAGTGGGTATCGATGGCCTGCAGCATGATCGAGCGCTCGAACTGCGCCCAGGGTTCGTCGCCCACCTGCGCGATCTTGCCCGAATAGACTTCGCGCACGGCATTCAGCACGCGCTCGAGGATGTCGTCGTCGGTCAGGCTGGATTCTTTTTCCAGCATGTCGGTCAGGGGCATGGAAATCTGCCAGTCGGCGGCCAGCGACTGCTGCAGCCCCGCGGCGTCCCATTGCTCTTCGACCGAATCAGCGGGAATGAAGCGGCGCACCAGGTCGGTGGCGGCGGCTTCGCTCAGCGCTTCGACCGACGCGCGGATGGACGAGGATTCGAGCACTTCGTTGCGCTGCGAGTACAGCACCTTGCGCTGGTCGTTGGCGACGTCGTCGTATTCGAGCAGCTGCTTGCGGATGTCGAAGTTGCGGCCTTCGACCTTGCGCTGCGCGGTTTCGATGGAACGCGTGACCATGCCGGCCTCGATGGGCTCGCCCTCGGGCAGCTTCAGGCGTTCCATGATGCCGCGCACGCGGTCGCCCGCGAAGATGCGCATCAGCGGGTCTTCCAGCGACAGGTAGAAGCGCGACGAGCCCGGATCGCCCTGGCGGCCGGCCCGGCCGCGCAGCTGGTTGTCGATGCGGCGCGATTCATGGCGTTCGGTGCCGATGATGCGCAGGCCGCCCGCCGCCTTGACCTGTTCGTTGGCGGGTTTCCATTCGGCCCGCACCGTCTCGATGCGGGCTTCTTTTTCGGCGTCGGACAGCGATTCGTCGGCGCGGATCAGGTCGATCTGCTTGTCGGCGCTGCCGCCCAGCACGATGTCGGTGCCGCGGCCGGCCATGTTGGTGGCGATGGTGATGTGGCCCGGCTTGCCGGCCTCGGCCACGATTTCGGCTTCGCGCGCATGCTGCTTGGCGTTCAGCACTTCGTGGGGCAGCTTGGCCTGCTTGAGCAGGCCGGCCAGCAGTTCGGAGTTTTCGATGCTGGTGGTGCCCACCAGCACCGGCTGGCCGCGTTCGTGGCAGTCGCGGATGTCGGCCAGGATGGCGTTGTATTTTTCCGGGTTCGTCTTGAAGACCTGGTCGTTCTGGTCTTTGCGAACCATCGGCTTGTTGGTGGGGATGATGACGGTTTCCAGGCTGTAGATTTCCTGGAATTCGTACGCTTCGGTGTCCGCCGTGCCCGTCATGCCCGACAGCTTGTCGTACATGCGGAAGTAGTTCTGGAACGTGATCGAGGCCAGCGTCTGGTTTTCGTGCTGGATTTTCACGCCTTCCTTGGCCTCGACCGCCTGGTGCAGGCCGTCGGACCAGCGGCGGCCCACCATCAGGCGGCCGGTGAATTCGTCGACGATGACCACTTCGCCGTCTTGCACCACGTATTGCTGGTCGCGGAAGAACAGCGTGTTGGCGCGCAGCGCCACCATCAGGTGGTGCATCAGCGCGATATGGCGCGGGTCGTACAGGGACTCGCCTTCGGGCAGGATGCCCTGCTGGGCCAGAATGCGCTCGGCGTTTTCGTGGCCGTGTTCCGACAGGAATACCTGCTGGGATTTTTCGTCGACCCAGTAGTCGCCTTCGGGCTCGGGCTCGTGCGGCTTGGGCTCGGATGCCATGCGCGTCAGCAGCGGCGGCACGGCGTTCATGCGCACGTAGAGTTCGGTGTGGTCTTCGGCCTGCCCCGAAATGATCAGGGGCGTGCGGGCCTCGTCGATCAGGATGGAGTCGACTTCGTCGACGATGGCATAGGCCAGGCTGCGCTGGCGCCGGTCTTCGACGCGGTACTCCATGTTGTCGCGCAGGTAGTCGAAGCCGAATTCGTTATTGGTGCCGTAGGTGATGTCGGCGGCGTAGGCGGCGATTTTTTCGTCGTTGGGCTGCTGCGGCACCACTACGCCCGTGCTCATGCCCAGGAACCGGTACAGCCGGCCCATCCATTCGGCGTCGCGGCGGGCCAGGTAGTCGTTCACGGTGACCACGTGCACGCCCTTGCCGGCGATGGCGTTCAGGTACACCGGCAGGGTGGCCATCAGGGTCTTGCCTTCGCCCGTGCGCATTTCGGCGATCTTGCCGTTGTGCAGGGCGATGCCGCCCAGCATCTGCACATCGAAGTGGCGCATGCCGAACACGCGCTTGCCGGCCTCGCGGACCACCGCGAAGGCTTCGGGCAGCAGGTCGTCGAGCGAACTGCCTTCGGCATGGCGGGAGCGGAATTCCTGGGTCTTGGCCGCCAGTTCCTCGTCGGAAAGCGCGGCGGTCTTGGATTCCAGCGCGTTGATCTGGGTAACCAGCTTGCGATACTGCTTAAGCAACCGGTCGTTGCGGCTGCCTATGAGTTTTTTGAGCAAAGAAACCATGCGTGTCGGTGGCGGCACCGGCGGCGCCCCGCCCTGCTGGGACTGGGCGCCGCCCGGCGCAGATTGTTATTGGGTTGAGCGGGCAATTCCGCCGGGAAACAATCGAGTTTAACGCACCTGCGCGCCCGTGACCCGACAAGCCGCAAAAGGGCCGCGGCGGGCTTCAGCGGGTGACCGGCTGCCCGGCGACGGCCGCGTCGGGCGCCTGCGCCACCACCGGCGGGCGGGTATCGGGCGATTGCAGGAACAGGCGCGGATCGAGCGGCTGGCCGGCCAGGCGGACCTCGAAGTGCAGATGCGGCCCGGTGGAACGCCCGGTGGACCCGACCCGGGCGATTTCCTGGCCGCGCCCGACCAGGTCGCCCGGCTTGACCAGCAGCTTGGACGCGTGGGCGTAGCGGGTGATCAGGCCATCGCCGTGGTCGATCTCGACCGTATTGCCATAGCCGGCCAGGCGGCTGGCTTCGAGCACGACGCCGCCCGCGGCCGCCAGGATGGGCGTACCCGAGGGCGCGGCGAAATCCAGACCTTCGTGCATGGCATAGCGGTGGGTGACGGGATTGCGCCGCCAGCCATACGACGAGCTCAGGAAGGGATATTCGGTAATGGGCGCGCTGGAGGGCAGCCGCGCCTGGTCGGCCGAGCGGCGCGTCAGCGCCACGTCGAGCATGCGCAGGTTGTCGGTTTGCTGCGCCAGGCGGGCCTGCAGCTCGTCGAGCTGGCGGCCCAGCTGCTCGGCCGATTCCTGCGACGGCGGCTGGCGGTCGGTGAACAGGTCGTCCATGACCTGGCCGGCCTGGACCGGCGCATTGATTTCGGCGGCCAGTTCGGGGTCGGTGTAGGCCACGCCGGCCACCTGGGCCACCCGCCGGCCCAGCCCGTCGATGCCGACCAGCTTGGCCTGCAGCTCGCCCACCTTGGCAGCCAGCATGCCGACGTTTTCGCGCACGAAAGCCGCTTCGCGCGCCGGCTGGGTATCCTGGGCATAGGCGGCCCAGTCGACGGAATACGCGGCAGGCGCGACAGGAGTAAGGTAACGTTGTACGGTAGCGCCGATGAGCGCCGTGGTGGCCAGCAGGGCCGCAAGTACCAGGGCCAGCGGCGCGCCGCCCAGCGCCACTTGGCCGGGCTGCCCGTCGCGGGCATGCATAATCACGATTTTCAAGGTACGTATCCTGTTATTCGAGCCGGCATGAACAAAACTGCGCCACACCGCTCACGTTCTACTACCAGCCGGCGCGCGGGCAACAGCGCCCTGGGATGGCTGGGTCATGATGCGCGCGGCGCCGGCGTGCTGGCGACGGCACGCACGCATCTGCAAATACAACATGCCGTGGCCGCCGTGCTGCCGCCGGCACTGGGTGCCGTGTGCGTGGTGGCCAAGCTGGAAAGCCAGCGCCTGCAGCTGGCCGTGCCCAGTGCGGCCCATGCGGCCAAGCTGCGCCAGCTGGCACCGCGGATCGCACAGGCGCTCTGCGCCCAAGGTTGGAACCTTAACGAAATTGCCGTCCGGGTTCAAGCGGGAATGCCCAAGCCCGGCGCAAAAAGCCCGCGTCCGCCCAAAGAAGCCGTCCCCCTGGGCGAAACCGCCCTGGGCGCATTCGAAGAATTGCGTGGAACGCTGCGGCCGGGGCCGCTGGCCGACGCGGTGGCCAGGCTGCTGGCCCACCACAAACCCCGCTAGCACAAGGTGTTCAGGCCAGCTTCCATTCGTGGCGGAACGCTTGCGGAGCCGCCGCCTGCGATTCGTACGTGACCAGTTCCCAGGCATCGCGCTGGGCCAGCAGCGCGCGCGCCAACTGGTTGTTCAGCCCGTGGCCGGACTTGCAGGCCACGTAGCGGGCCACCAGCGGCTTGCCCAGTAGATACAGGTCGCCGATGGCGTCCAGGATCTTGTGCTTGACGAACTCGTCGTCGTAGCGCAGGCCGTCGCTGTTCAGCACGCGGTATTCGTCCATGACGATGGCGTTGTCGAGGCTGCCGCCACGGGCCAGGCCCATGGAACGCAAGGCTTCGACTTCATTGACGAAACCGAAGGTGCGCGCGCGGGCGATTTCGCGCACGTACGAATGCGTGGCGAAATCGATTTCGGCGAAATTCGCCGTGGAATCGATGGCGGGGTGGCGGAAGTCGATGGAAAACGCCAGCGCGAAACCTTCGTGCGGTTCCAGGCGCGCCCATTTCAGGTTGCGGCCCTCGCCCTCGCGGATTTCGACCGGTTTGAGCACCTTGATGAACTGCTTGGGCGCGTTCTGTTCGACGATGCCGGCCGAGCGCAGCAAATACACGAACGTGGCCGCGCTGCCATCCATGATGGGCACTTCTTCGGCCGTGAGGTCGACGTGCAGATTGTCGATGCCCAGGCCCGCCAGCGCGGACATCAGGTGTTCGACGGTGGACACGCGCACGTCGCCCTGTTGCAGCACCGACGCCATGCGGGTGTCGCCCACGCCCAGCGCCTGGGCGGGCAGGTCGACGACCTGCGGCAGGTCGACGCGATGGAAAACGATGCCCGTGTTGGCTTCGGCAGGACGCAGCGTGAGCTCGACCCGGCGCCCCGAATGGACACCTACGCCGGTGGTACGGACGAGATTCTGGATGCTGCGCTGTCGGAACATGGGATATTTGCTGGAAGCGGGTGCCGGTAAAAATCAATGAAATCACCGGCATAAGTGCGCATTGTAACCTCGGCGGCCAGCCTGGCGCCACGGTCGCGTAACATTTGCCGACAAATGCGTCCCCTTTATGGGCGGCGCACGCAGGCGCCGCCCCGCATCCGGCCCGCCTGGGGAAAGGCGGGCCGATGCCGAGGGAGTCGGGCCGGTTCCCCGGCCCGGTACTGCTACATCAGTCTGCCTGCTTGCGCAGGAAGGCCGGGATGTCGAAATGATCCATGCCCGAGCTTTCCAGCGCCCGTACCTGGGCCGACGCCTGCGTGCGCGGGTTGCGCATCACCGACGGCATGTCCAGATTGCGGTAGTCGCCCTGCTGGCCCATCATCCCGCCCAGGGGCAGGTTGTCGGTACCGGTACGCAGCCCCTCGGCGGCATTCTGCACCAATTGCGGGCGCGCGGCGCCGCGGCCCAGGCCGGTGGCCACCACGGTCACGCGCAGGCTGTCGCCCATCGCTTCGTCGTAGGCGGTGCCGAAGATCACGGTCGCGTCGTCCGAAGCGTAGCTGCGGATCGTTTCCATGATTTCGCGCGTTTCGCGCATCTTCAGCGTACGGCTGGCGGTGATGTTCACCAGCACGCCGCGGGCGCCGTTCAGGTCCACGCCTTCGAGCAGCGGGCACGCGATGGCCTGCTCGGCCGCCACGCGGGCCCGGTCGGCGCCGCTGGCGGTCGCCGTGCCCATCATGGCCTGGCCCTGCTCGCCCATGATCGTCTTGACGTCTTCGAAGTCGACGTTGACGTTGCCCTCGACGTTGATGATCTCGGCGATACCGGCGCAAGCATTGTGCAGGATGTCGTCGGCCGAACGGAAGCAGTCTTCCTGGGTGGCGTCCTCGTCCATCAGCTCATACAGGTTCTCGTTGAGCACCACGATCAGCGAATGCACGTGCTTGGCCAGTTCGCCGATGCCGTCTTCGGCCATCTTCAGGCGCTTGTTGCCTTCGAAGGAGAACGGCTTGGTGACCACGCCCACGGTCAGGATGCCCAGTTCCTTGGCCACTTCGGCCACGACCGGGCCCGCGCCCGTGCCGGTGCCGCCGCCCATGCCGGCGGTAATGAACACCATGTGCGCGCCGTTCAGGGCCGAACGGATCTCCTCGCGCGCGGTTTCCGCCGATGCGCGGCCCTGCTCGGGCTTGGCGCCGGCGCCCAGGCCGGTGCGGCCCAGGCGGATCTGCACCGGTGCATTGGTGGCCGCCAGCGCCTGCGCGTCGGTATTGGCGCAGATGAAATCCACGCCGTTGACGCCACTGCGGATCATGTGGGCCACAGCGTTGCCGCCGGCGCCGCCAACGCCTACGACCTTGATAACGGTCCCTTTGGCATTGTTCTCAAGCATCTCAAAGTTCATCATGATGACTCCCTCACAAGTCTGAATTTGCAAATCACAAAAATTCCCCAACAACCTATCTTTTGTGAATCGCCTCAAAGCCGAAGCCGGCCAGATGGTCCGCAACGGGTTTGAGACGTCTCCCCTTTCGGCCCGCCCCGCCCTCGCGGGCGGCGCAAGCCAGGAGCAGGCCCCAGTCCGCCCCTGTACTCAATTCATGAACCACTCCTTCATCCGGGCCAGCAGCGACTTGAAGTTGCCGGTCTGCGCCGCGACCTTGCGGCCCCGCACGCGCTGCATACGCGCCTCTTGCAGCAGGCCCATCACGGTCGAGAAGCGCGGGTTGCGCATCACGTCGGACAGGCTGCCCTCATATTCGGGAACGGCCACGCGCACCGGCTTCAGGAACACGTCTTCGGCCAGTTCGATCATGCCGGGCAGCTGCGACGTGCCGCCGGTCAGCACCACGCCGGATGCCAGCAGGTCTTCGTAGCCCGAATCGCGCACGACCTGCTGCACCAGCGAAAACAGTTCTTCGACGCGCGGCTCGATTACCGCGCCCAGCGCCTGGCGTTTGACCTGGCGCGGGCCGCGGTCGCCCAGGCCCGGCACTTCGACGGCTTCGTCGGGGCGCGCCAGCACCTGCTTGGCCACGCCGTAGCGCAGCTTGATTTCTTCGGCATCGGGCGTGGGCGTGCGCAGCATGGCCGCGATGTCGTTGGTGATCTGGTCGCCGGCGATCGGCAGGACGGCGGTATGGCGGATCGCGCCGCCGGTGAAGATCGCGACATCGGTGGTGCCGCCGCCGATATCCACCAGCACGACGCCCAGCTCTTTTTCGTCGGCCGTCAGGCAGGACAGGCTCGAGGCCAGGGGCTGCAGGATCAGGTCCTGTACTTCCAGCCCGCAGCGGCGCACGCACTTGACGATGTTCTGCGCGGCGCTGACCGCGCCGGTCACGATGTGCACCCGCACTTCCAGGCGCAACCCGCTCATGCCGATGGGTTCGCGGATGTCTTCCTGGCCGTCGACGATGAATTCCTGCGTCAGCACATGCAGCACCTGCTGGTCGGTGGGAATGTTGACGGCCTTGGCGGTTTCGATCACCCGCGCCACGTCGGTGGCGGTGACTTCCTTGTCTTTCACGGCCACCATGCCGCTCGAATTGAAGCTGCGGATATGGCTGCCGGCGATACCGGTGTACACGTCGCGGATCTTGCAGTCGGCCATCAGCTCGGCTTCTTCGAGCGCGCGCTGGATGGAATTGACGGTGGTCTCGATATTGACGACCACGCCTTTGCGCATGCCGCGCGATTCGTGCTGGCCCAGGCCCAGCACTTCGAAGCGCCCTTCCGGCAGGATTTCGGCGACCACGGCCACCACCTTGCTGGTGCCGATATCCAGGGCGACGATGAGGTCCTTGATGTCACGGGTCATGGCGTTAACGCTTCTTCGAAGAAGTGGATGGAGATTTTGATTTGGAATGACTGTCCGGCAACGGTGCCAAGGCCAGTGCGAATCCGTTCGTGTAGCGCAGGTCGGCCTGCGTGACCTCGCGCCCTTCCAGGCGGCTGGTTACCGCGGGCCAGGCCTGCACGAAGCGCTGGATGCGCGCGGCGAACGGCAAGGCACCCGGCAGGCCGTGCGGATCGGGCGCATCGGCGCCCGGATCGCGGCCCAGGTCGAGCACCATGCCGTTGGACAGGGTGGCCTTCCAGGCATAGCGCGCGCTCAGGTCCAGTTCGCGCACGTGCAGGTCCAGCGGCGCGAACCAGCGCGCCAGTTCGGCGTAGCGCTGCACCACCAGCCCCTCGGCCCCTTCCGGGCCCGAGAACTGCGGCAGCTCGGTGTCGTCGTCCAGCTCGCCGGTGTTGGCCGTGAACGCTTCGCCCCAGGTGTTGATCATCTGGTTCTCGTTCCACAGCGCCAGCGGCTGCTGCTCTTCGATGCGCACGCGCAGCGTGTCGGGCCAGATGCGCCGGATCGAGGCGCGCCGTACCCAGGGCACCGATTCGAAGACCTCGCGCGCCTGGTCCAGGTCGACCGTAAAGAAATTGCCGCCGAAGCGCCGCGCGATCACCGCGCGCACCGCCTCGGGCGACACGTAGCGCAGGTCGGAATCGGGCGCCGCTTCGAGCTCGATGCCCCTGAGTGTGAAATACGGACGATGCGCCACCCATACGACGCTGGCGGCGAGCATGGCCACCACCGCCAGCACGGCCAGCGTGTTGGCGATCAGGTTGGTGGTGCGCGCGTCGTTCCACACAGATCGTTCCGGTCAAGAGTCGCGGGCGGGGCTGTGCACTTTGCAGGCAGCCTCCGACACAATAGATACACAAAGATCGGCATAGCTCATGCCGACGGCCTTGGCCGCCATGGGCACCAGCGAATGGCTGGTCATGCCCGGCGAAGTATTGGCTTCCAGCAGCCAGGGCTGGTTGCCGGCGTCCAGCATGAAATCGATGCGGCCCCAGCCCGCGCAGTCGAGCGCGCGATATGCGCGCTCGGCCAGCTCGGCCACCTGGGCGGCCACCGCGTCGGGCAAGTCGGCCGGGCAGAAATATTGGGTGTCGTCCGAGAAATACTTGTGCTCGTAGTCGTAATTGCCGCCGGGCGCCACGATTTCGATCACCGGCAGCGCGCGCGCCGAACGGCCCGTGCCCAGCACGGCCACGGTCAGTTCGCGGCCGGCGATGAACTGCTCGGCCAGCACGCGGTCGTCGAACTTCGCCGCCTGGGCGTATCCCTCTTTCATGTCGGAATAGCCCGCCACCTTGGTAATGCCCACCGTCGAACCTTCGTGCGGCGGCTTCAGGATCAGGGGCAGTCCCAGGCGGTCGGGCACCGTGCGCAGCTCGGATCCGGCATCCAGCAACTCGAAGGCGGGGGTCGGCAGCCCGTGCTGCAGCCACACCCGCTTGGTCATGGTCTTGTCCATGGCCAGGCTGGATGCCATGGGGCCGCTGCCGGTATAGGGCAGGCCCAGCAGCTCCAGCGCGCCCTGCAGGGTGCCGTCTTCGCCGTAGCGCCCGTGCAGCGCGATGAATACGCGGTCGAATCCGGCCGCGGCCAGCTCCGCCAGCGAGCGTTCGCCGGTATCGAACAGATGCGCGTCGACGCCCGCCGAGCGCAGCGCCTGGTGCACGCCCTGGCCCGACATCAGCGAGACCTCGCGCTCGGCGGAACGGCCGCCGTACAGCACGCCCACTTTGCCCAGCGCCTGCACATCGATAGCGGACCGAGTCACGGGTTGATTCATGCCAGTTCTCCTACCAGACCGGGCACCTTGCTGATCGAGCCCGCGCCCATGACCACCACCACGTCGCCGTCGCGCACGAAGTCCAGCACGGCGCGCGGCAGCTCGGCCACGTCTTCGACGAACACCGGCTCGATCTTGCCGGCCACCCGCAGCGCGCGCGCCAGCGCGCGGCCGTCGGCGGCCACCAGCGGCGGTTCGCCGGCCGCGTAGACTTCGGTCAGCAGCACCGCGTCGGCGCCGCCCAGCACGCGGACGAAGTCTTCGAAGCAATCGCGGGTGCGGGTATAGCGGTGCGGCTGGAACGCCAGCACGATGCGGCGGTCGGGCCACGCGCCGCGGGCAGCGGCCAGAGTGGCCGCCATTTCGACGGGGTGATGGCCGTAATCGTCGATCACGGTGAAAGTGCCGCCGCCATGGTCGGCCGGCACCGGGAAATCGCCCGTCTGCGTAAAGCGGCGGCCCACGCCCTTGAACGAGGCCAGCGCCTGGCTGATGGCGTCGTCGGGCACGCCCAGCTCGGTGGCCACCGCCACGGCGGCCAGCGCGTTGCGCACGTTGTGCAGGCCCGGCAGATTCAGTTCGATGGCCAGGGGCGGCAGCGCGCTGGCGTGGGCCTGGCGCCGCACCGTGAAGCGCATGCGGGTGCCGTCGGCCTGCACGTCTTCGCCGCGCACGTGCGCGTCGGGGCTCAGGCCATAGGTGGTAATGGGCCGCGACACGAACGGCATGATCTCGCGCACGTTGGCGTCGTCGGCGCACAGCACGGCGCTGCCGTAGAACGGCAGGCGCTGCGTGAACTCGATGAAGGCGCTCTTCAGGCGCGCCACGTCGTGCCCATAGGTGTCCATGTGATCGGCGTCGATATTGGTCACGATGGCCATTACCGGCAGCAGGTTCAGGAACGACGCATCCGACTCGTCGGCCTCGACCACGATGTATTCGCCCTGCCCCAGCCGCGCATTGGCGCCGGCCGAAGTCAAGCGGCCGCCGATCACGAAGGTCGGGTCCAGATCGCCGGCGGCCAGCACGCTGGCCACCAGGCTGGTAGTGGTGGTCTTGCCGTGCGTGCCCGCCACGGCAATGCCGCGCTTCAGGCGCATCAGTTCGGCCAGCATGATGGCGCGCGGCACCACCGGAATACCGGCCGCGCGCGCGGCGAGGACCTCGGGGTTGTCGCCGGCCACGGCGGTGGACGTCACGATGGCGCCTGCGCCGGCCACGTTGGCGGCCGTATGGCCGATGGCCACCTTGGCGCCCAGGCCGGCCAGGCGGCGGGTGACGGCCGATTCCTGCAGGTCGGAACCGCTGATGGTGTAGCCCAGGTTGAGCAGCACTTCGGCGATGCCGCTCATGCCCGACCCGCCGATGCCGACGAAATGGATATGCTGGATTCTGTGTTTCATGATGGGCGCCTCGCTGCCTGTTCGCAGACATCGGCGATATGGGCCGCCGCCTGGGGCCGCGCATGCTGGCGCGCCCGTTCGGCCACGGCCTGGAGTTCGGGACGGGTGCGCTGGCGCAGCCAGTCGGCCAGCCACTCGGGAGTCAGTTCGGCCTGCGGGCACAGCCAGGCGGCCTGCGCATCGCTCAGGAAGCGCGCGTTGGCGGTCTGATGGTCGTCGATGGCATGCGGAAACGGCACGAACAGCGCGGCCACTCCGGCGGCCGCCACTTCGGCCACCGTCATGGCGCCGGCACGGCACACCAGCAGGTCTGCCTGCCCCATGGCCGCCGCCATGTCGTCGATGAAATCGCGGCAGTCGGCTTGCACGCCGGCCTGCGCATAGCCGGCGCGCAACGGCTGCAAATGCTGCTCGCCGGCCTGGTGCGTCACCAGCGGACGCGCCGGCGGCTCCAGCAATGCCAGCGCGCGCGGCAAGGTGGTATTCAGGGCCTGGGCGCCCAGGCTGCCGCCCACCACCAGCATGCGCAGCGGGCCGCTGCGTCCCGCATAGCGGGCCGCCGGCTCGGGCAGCGCGCACAGGTCGCGGCGCACCGGATTGCCCAGCACTTCGCCGCGCGGCAAGACATTCGGGAAGCCGCTGAGCACGCGGCGCGCCAGGCGGGCCAGCCAGCGATTGGCGGTGCCGGCCACGGCGTTCTGCTCGTGCACGACCAGCGGCACGCCGCGCACGGCGGCCATCACGCCGCCCGGAAAGGCCACGTAGCCGCCCATGCCCAACACGACATCGGGACGCACCCGCGACAGATGGCGCCACGCCTGCGCGCAGGCGCGCAGCAGCAGGAATGGCAGCTTCAGCAGCGCGGCCGCACCGCGCCCGCGCACGCCCTGGAAATGCAGGGGCACCAGGTCGATGCCGCGCGGCGGCACCAGCCGGCCTTCCATCTTGTCGGGATTGCCCAGCCACAGCACGCGCCAGCCGCGTTCGCGCAGCACGTCGGCCACCGCCAGGCCGGGCATGATGTGGCCGCCGGTGCCGCCGGCCATGATGAGGACGGTACGCGCGTTCATGTGCGCCCTCCGCGCATCATGATGCGGTTTTCGATATCGACGCGCAGCAACAGGGCCAGCCCGCACAGGTTCATCACGACGCCCGAGCCGCCGTAGCTCATCAACGGCAGGGTCAGGCCCTTGGTGGGCAGCAGCCCCAGGCAGACGCCCATGTTGATGAACGCCTGCACGCCGAACCAGATCGCCACGCCGTGGGCCACCAGGCCGGCAAACGTGCGTTCCATGGCAATGGCCTGGCGGCCGATGTCGAAGCCGCGCTGGATCACCACCACGAACAGCATGATCACCAGCAGCACGCCCACGAAACCCAGTTCTTCGCCGACCACGGCCATCAGGAAGTCGGTATGCGCCTCGGGCAGGTAATGCAGTTTTTCCACGCTGGCGCCCAGGCCCACGCCCAGCCATTCGCCGCGCCCCAAGGCGATCAGCGAATGCGACAGCTGGTACGCGCTGCCGTAGGCGTTGGCGTCGTTCCAGGGATCCAGGTACGCGAACAGGCGCGCGCGGCGCCAGGGCGACAGCCAGATCAAGGCCAGGAACGTGCCCACCAGTACCGCCAGCAGGCTGCTGAAATACTTGCCGTTGATACCGCCCAGGAACAGGATGCCCACGGCGATCGCCACGATGACGATGAAGGCGCCCAGGTCGGGCTCGAGCAGCAGCAGCATGCCCACTCCGCCCAGCGCGCAGGCCATCGGCAGGAAGCCGCGCGAGAAAGCCTGCATGTGTTCCTGTTTGCGCACCGTGTAATCGGCCGCGTACAGCAGCGCCGCCAGCTTCATCAGTTCGGATGGCTGGAAATTCAGCGGTCCCAGGGGAATCCAGCGGTGCGCGCCGTTGACTTCGTGGCCGACGCCGGGAATCAGCACCAGGATCAGCAAGGCCAGCGACACCATGAAGCCCGGCATCGCCAGGCGCTGCCAGACTCGGATCGGCACCGTAAGCACCACCGCGCCGGCAATCAGCCCGGCGCACAGGAACAGGCCGTGCCGCAGCACGAAATAGTAGCGGCCATACGAGGCATAGCGCGGGCCGTCGGCCAGCGCGATAGACGCCGAATACACCATCAGCAGCCCCAGCAGCAGCAGCGTGGTGGTGGCCAGCACCAGCGGCGCATCGTAGTTGCGCATGCGGGTGCGCCCGGGGCGCACGGCGTTGACGCTGGCGGTCAGGTCGGCAAACAGGCTCATCACACCTCTCCCCGGTCGCGGGCCAGGTCTTCGACCTCTTCCGCGTACACCGCGCCGCGATGCGGATAATTGCGGAACATGTCCATGCTGGCGCAGGCGGGCGACAGCAGCACCGCGTCGCCCGGCTGGGCCAGCTCGGCGGCGCGCCGCACGGCCTCGCGCATGTCTTGCGCGGCCACGCAGGGCACGCCGGTCTCGGCCAGCACCTGGCCGATGGCGGGGCCGTCAGTGCCGATCAGCACCACGGCGCGCGCGTGGCGGGCCACGACCGGCGCCAGCGGCGAGAAATCCTGCCCCTTGCCCAGCCCCCCGGCGATCAGCACCACCGGCTGGCCCAGCCCTTCCAGGGCGGCCACGGTGGCGCCGACGTTGGTGCCTTTGCTGTCGTTGATGTAATCCACTTCGGCGATCGTGCGCACGAAGGCGGCGCGATGCGGTTCGCCCGTGTATTCGCGCAAGGCGCGCAGCATGGGCCCCCAGCCGATGTTCAACACGCGTGCCAGCTGCAGCGCCGCCAGGGCATTCAGCCCGTTGTGCTGGCCGCGGATGCGCAGCGCATCCAGCGGCATCAGGCGGCTGGCCCGTCCGGCGCCGCGGCGCGGCGGCGGCGCGTCTTTCTTGCGCCGCGCCGGCGGGGCGGGCACTTCGAAATCGTCGGGCTCGCAGGCCACCAGCCAGGCCATGCCCTGGCCGGCTTCCAGGCCCATGTCGCCCACCAGGGCGGGCATGTCGCGGCCGAAGCTGCGCACCTGCATGTCTTCCAGCGTGCCGACCATGGCGGCCACGCGCGCGTCGTCGCGGTTCACGATCGCCACGCGCGCCATTTTCAGCAGGCGCGCCTTGGCCTGCGCATAGGCCTCGATGCCGCCGTGCCAGTCCAGGTGGTCTTGCGTTACGTTGAGCACCGCCGCGGCATCGGCCATCAGGCTGGACGTGGTTTCGAGCTGGAAGCTGGAAAGCTCCAGCACCCATACCTGCGGCAAATCATCGCCATCCAGCGCGTCGATCAGCGCGGCCAGCGCGGCCGGGCCGATATTGCCGGCGGCACGCGCGCTCAGGCCGCCCGCCTGGACCAGTTGGCGGGTCATGGCCGTAACCGTGGTCTTGCCGTTAGTGCCGGTCACCGCCAGCAGGTGCGGCCGGTAGTCGCGCGTCTCGGCCAGGTCGGCCAGGGCGCGGGCGAACAGTTCGATCTCGCCCACCACCTCGATGCCGCGCGCGGCGGCCTGCTCCAGCAGGTCACGCGCCGGCGCCTGTCCGGGCGCCAGGCCCGGGCTCAATACCAGTTGCGTCACGCCATCGAGCAAGGCGGCGTCGAAGGCATCGCCGCAACCCAGGCGGTAATCGACCTGGGCATCGGCCAGCGCCTCGCGCACGGCGGCCAGCCCCCCCGGCTCGGCACGGGTATCGGCCACGCGCAGGGCCGCGCCCTGGCGGGCGCACCAGCGCGCGGCGGCCACGCCCGTCTCGCCCAATCCAAGGATCAGGACGAGCGGCGCATCGGCGCGGGGGGATACGGAACTGTTCATCGCAACTTCAAGGTGGAAAGGCCGATCAGCACCAGCATCATGCTGATGATCCAGAAACGCACGACGACCTGGGTTTCTTTCCAGCCGCCGACTTCAAAATGGTGGTGCAGCGGCGCCATGCGGAAGATGCGCCGCCCCTGCCCGTACTTGCGCTTCGTGTATTTGAACCAGGTCACCTGCATCATCACCGACAGCGTCTCGACCACGAACACGCCGCCCATGATGAACAGCACGATCTCTTGGCGCACGATCACCGCGATGGTGCCCAGCGCGCCGCCCAGCGCCAGCGCGCCGACGTCGCCCATGAACACCTGGGCGGGGTAAGCGTTGAACCACAGAAACGCCAGCCCCGCGCCGGCGATGGCCGCGCACAGCACCATCAGTTCGGCCGCGCCGGGAATGTACGGAAACAGCAGGTATTTGGAATAGTCGACGCGGCCCACCACATAGGCAAAGATGCCCAGCGCGCTGCCCACCATGACGGTCGGCATGATGGCCAGCCCGTCCAGACCGTCGGTCAGGTTGACCGCATTGCTGGTGCCCACAATCACGGCCCAGGTCAGCGCCACGAAACCCAGCACGCCCAGCGGATAGCTGACCGACTTGAAAAACGGCACGATCAGGTCGGCCCGTGTCGGCAGCGGCATGGCGAAGCCGCTGCTCACCCACGCTTTGAACAGGGGCCACAATTCGGTGTTGGCGGGCGCCGATACGGCAAAGGCCAGGTACACCGCGGCCACCAGGCCGATGGTGGCCTGCCAGAAAAACTTCTGCCGCGCCGGCATGCCTTCGGGATCGCGATGGACTACCTTGCGGTAATCGTCCATCCAGCCGATTCCGCCAAACCCGAAGGTCACCATCAGCACCACCCACACGAAGCGGTTGGTCCAGTCGGCCCACAGCAGCGTGCTGATGGCCACGGCGATCAGGATCAGCGCGCCGCCCATGGTGGGCGTACCGGTCTTGACCAGGTGCGATTCCGGTCCGTAGGCGCGCACCGCCTGGCCGATCTTCATTTCGGTCAGTTTGCGGATCACGCGCGGCCCCGCCACCAGGCCGATCAGCAGCGCGGTGGCGCATGCCAGCACCGCCCGCATGGTGATGTATTCCAGTACCCCGATCGCACGGACGTCGTCTGACAGCCAGCGGGCGATTTCAAGCAGCATGCGGATCTCCCTGGCGCCCGGCCGCGATCTTGTTATTGTTGTCCGACAGCACCTTCACTATCCGCTCCATGCGCATAAAGCGCGAACCCTTCACTAATATGCTGGCGGGCCGCGCGCCGCGCAGCGCCGCCACGACTTCGTCGACCGACGCGCAGGCCACGGCGCCCGGGCCGAACGCGGCCACGCTGTCGCGGCCGGCATCGCCCAGCGTGTACAGCGCGTCGATGCCGTGCTCGCGGGCGTATTCGCCCACTTCGCGGTGCATGGCCGGCCCGTTCTCGCCCACCTCGCCCATGTCGCCCAGCACCAGTGCCCGCGGGGCCGGCAATTGCGCCAGCACATCCACCGCCGCGCGCACCGAGTCCGGGTTGGCGTTGTAGGTGTCGTCGATCAGTATCGTGCCGTCGTCCAGCGACTTGCGCTGCATGCGCCCGGCCACGGCGCTGAAATCCGCCAGCGCGCGCACGGCGCTGGCCAGCGGCGCGCCCGCCGCCAGGGCCGCGGCGATCGCGGCCAGGGCGTTGCGCAAGTTGTGTACGCCCGGCACCGGCAGCACCAGTTCGGCGCTGCCCGCGGGCGTCACCACCTGGCAGCGCGTATCTTGCGGCGTGGCCTCGATGTGTTCGGCATAGACATCCAGCCCCGGCTGCAGCCCGAACCGCAGCACGCGCCGCGCGCCGGCCTGGGTTTCCCAGATGCCGCTATGCGGATCGTCGCCGGGGAACACCGCCACGCCGTCTTCGGGCAGGGCCTCGATGCTGGCGCCGTTTTCTAGCGCCACGGCTTCGACCGAATGCATGAACTCCTGGTGTTCGCGCTGCGCGTTGGTCACCAGGGCCACCGTCGGCGCCGCCAGCGCGGCCAGCGTGGCGATTTCGCCCGGATGGTTCATGCCCAGCTCGAACACGGCGGCGCGGTGCTGCGCGCGCAGGCGCAACAGCGTCAGCGGCACGCCGATGTCGTTGTTGAAATTGCCCGCCGTCGCCAGGCGGCCCGCCTCGCCTTGCCAGTCGGCCAGGATGGCGGCGATCATTTCCTTGGTGGTGGTCTTGCCGTTGCTGCCCGCTACGCCGATCACCGGCAGCGAGTAGCGGGCGCGCCACGCGGCGCCGATGCGCTGCAGCGCCTGGCGCGTGTCGCCCAGCACCAGTTGCGGCGGCGACACGCCTGCGACCGGATGCGCCACCACGGCGGCGCAGGCGCCCGCGGCCTCGGCCTGCGCCAGGTATTGATGGCCGTCGAACTGCTCGCCGGCCAGCGCCAGGAAGATTTCGTTGGCGCCGATGCTGCGGCTGTCGGTAGACAGCGCGGTGGCATGCGGCAGCAGCAGAGCCAGGCGCGCCCACTCGCGGTCGTCGAACGGCAGCTTGGCGCCGCCGATTTCCTGATAGGTTTCGTGGCCCTTGCCGGCCAGCAGCACGACGTCGTCCGGGTCGGCCGCCCAGATCGTCTGCATGATGGCGCGCGCGCGGTCGGGCTCGACATACAGGCGCGCGCCGCGCGGAATGCCGGGCAGGATCTGGGCGATGATGGCCTGCGGGTCTTCGCCGCGCGGATTATCGCTGGACACGGTGATCTTGTCGGCCAGGTCGGCGGCGATATGGCCCATTTCCGGGCGCTTGCCGGCATCGCGCTCGCCGCCGCAGCCGAACAGGCACACCAGCCGGCCGCCGCGCGCGTCGGCCACAGGCCGCAGCGCCATCAGGGCGCGCGTCAGCGAATCGGGGGTATGCGAATAATCCACCACCACCAGGGGGCCGCGAGCCGCGGCGCTCAAGGCGCGCACGACCGGCGGCGCGACCACCTGCAGGCGGCCGTCGACCGGGCGGGTGGCGGCCAGCGCGCGCGCGATCTGGCTCAGCGGCCAGCCCAGCCTGGACAGCACGCCCGCCACCAGCAGCAGGTTCGATATATTGTGGCGGCCCAGCAGCGAGGTCACGATCTGCGCCTCGCCATCGGGCGTCGCCAGGGTGAACACCTGCCCGTGCGCGGTGGCCTGCAGGTCGCGCGCCAGGAAAGCCACCGGCATGTCTTGCTGGGTATAGCCTACCGCCAGCTCGCCCGGCAACGCGCGCAGCAGGCGCTCGCCGGCGGCATCGTCGGCGTTGACCACGGCGGCGGCCAGGCCGGGCCACTGGAACAGCCGGGCCTTGGCCGCTTCGTAGTGTTCCATCGTGCCGTGGTAGTCGAGATGGTCGCGCGTCAGGTTGGTGAACCCGGCCACGGCGATGCGCACGCCATCCAGGCGGCCCTGCTCCAGCCCGATCGACGAGGCCTCCAGGGCCACCGCCTGTGCGCCGGCGGCTCGCATGGCGGCCAGGATGCGGTGCGTGCTCAGCACGTCGGGCGTAGTCAGGTTGCCACCCAGCGTACCGCCGTCGGGCAGCAACGCGCCCAGGGTCCCGATACTGCCGCAGGGTTTGCCGGCGTCGGTCAGCGCCTGGGCCACCCACTGCACGCAGGAAGTCTTGCCGTTGGTGCCGGTAACGGCCACGATGCTCAGGTCGGCCGAAGGATGCCCGTACCAGTCGTCGGCCAGCTCGCCCAGCAGGGCGCGCAGGCCGGGCACCGCCCGCACGCGCGCATCGGCCGCCAGGTCCGCCGGGGCGGGCGCGTGGCACAGCACCGCGGCGGCGCCCTGCGCGAACGCCTGGCCAATATAAGAGCGGCCGTCGACCGAACCGCCGGGGCAGGCCACGAAGACATCGCCGGCAACCACCTCGCGCGAGTCCAGGCGCAGTTGTGCATCGGCCGCCACGCCCGCGCGCAGCCAGGCCAGGGCATCGGCCGCGGCGGGGCTGAGTTGGCGGTCGGCGCTCATCGCGTCGGCTCCTGCACGCCGGCCACGATGGTCGACTCGAACGGCGCATCGGGTTGCACGCCTATCATGCGCAGGCTGCCGCCCATGATGGTGGAAAACACCGGCGCGGCGACGGCGCCGCCGTAGTAGCCGCCCACCTTGGGTTCGTCGATGGACACGGCCACCACGATGCGCGGATTGGACACCGGCGCGAACCCGACGAACGAACTGCGATAACGCTGGGTACTGTATTTGCCGTCGACGATCTTGCGCGCCGTGCCGCTCTTGCCCGCCACCCGGTAGCCCTGTACCTGCGCCGCCTTGGTGCCTTCGGGCCCGGCGGCCGCTTCCAGCATGGAACGCACCAGCTGCGCCACCTTGGGGGTGTAGACCTTGACGCTGGTGGGGTCGCTATCGCGCTTGACCAGCGTGGGCGACACCATATCGCCGTCGCGGGCGAACACCGTGTACGCCCGCGCCACTTGCAGCAGCGATACCGACAGGCCATAGCCGTACGCCATGGTCGCCTTCTCGATCAGGCGCCAGCGGTCCCACGGGCGCAGGCGCCCCGGCGCCGCGCCCGGAAAACCCAGTTGCGGCGCCCGGCCGAAACCCAGTTCGGTGAAGCGTTCCCACATCTCGCGCGCCTCGAGCTTTTCCGAGATCATGGTCATGCCGATATTGCTGGACCGGCGCAG
The DNA here is from genome assembly GCA_017745595.1 of Bordetella petrii. Taxonomy (GTDB): domain Bacteria; phylum Pseudomonadota; class Gammaproteobacteria; order Burkholderiales; family Burkholderiaceae_B; genus Bordetella_A; species Bordetella_A petrii_C. The sequence goes on along the minus strand of WMBV01000014.1, from coordinate 9,194 downwards.
CACGCCGCCCACCGTCAAGGTGCCGTTGCGGCTGACGTCGTGGATGGTGCTGCCCTGGTAGCGGAACGCGCCATTGCCCGTTTCGAATTGGGTGCTGGTATTGATGCGGCCCAGGTCCAGCGCCAGCGCGGCGGTGAACGGCTTCATGATCGAGCCGGGCTCGAAGGTATCGGTAATGGCGCGGTTGCGCAGATTGGGCGCGTGGAAAGTCTCGCGGCGGTTCGGGTCGAAAGTGGGCAGGCTGGCCATCGCCAGGATTTCGCCGGTGCGCACGTCCATGATGATGGCGCTGGCCGCGCTCGCCTGGTGGCGCTCTTTCGCCGCGCTCAGCTCGCGATACACCAGGTACTGCAACCGGGTGTCGATGGACAGGTTCAGGTCGCGGCCATTGACCGGCATGGTCACGGCCTGCACGTCTTCGATGACGCGGCCCAGGCGGTCTTTGATGACGCGGCGGCTGCCCGGCGTGCCGGACAGCAGCTCGTCGAACGCCAGTTCCACGCCTTCCTGGCCCTTGTCTTCCACGCTGGTGAAGCCCACCAGGTGCGCGGTGACCTCGCCGTCGGGATAATAGCGGCGCGTTTCGGGCTGCTGATGGATGCCCGGCACCTCGAGCTTCTTGATCTGGTCGGCCACTTCCATGGGCACCTGGCGCTTCAGGTACACGAAGTTGCGGTCTTCGTCGGCCAGCCGGCCGCGCAGGTCGGCCATCGAGGTATCGAGCAGCTTGGCCAGGTCGGCCAGTTGCGCCCCGGTGGCGGGTTTGACGTCTTCGGGAATGGCCCAGATGGCGCGCGCCGGCACGCTCGAAGCCAGCACCACGCCATTGCGATCCAGGATCTTGCCGCGCGTGGCCGCCAGCGTCAGAGTGCGTTCGTAGCGGCGCTCGCCCTGCTGCTGCAGGAACTCGGTGGAAAGCCCCTGCAAATACAGCGCGCGGCCCGCCAGCACGGCGAAGCCGCCAAGCAGCATCAGCAGCACCAGGCGGGCGCGCCAGGTGGGCAGTTGCCCGCGCAATACGGGATTGTCGAAAAAAGGCACGCGTTTCATGGCGTGCCCCCGGCCGCCGGCACGGGCGGCTGATTCAGATACAGCGTGCGATCGGGCACGATGGGGATCATTTTCAGATCTTCGCGCGCGGCGTGATCGACGCGGGCATTGCGCGCCAGCTCGGCGCGCTCGAGCTGCAGGCGGCGCCAGTCGGTATCCAGCGTGCGCGCCTGGGCGCGGCTGCGATCCAGCTCAATGAATAGCTGGCGCGACTGGTAGCGGCTGGTCACCAGCGAAATCGCCGACAGCATCAGCAAAGCGGCCAGGAACAAGGCTGCGCGTCCCATCAGTGCGGCCTCCGCTTGCCGCGCCGGGCCGGGGCGGCTTCACCCGGCACGCGCATGGCCGGCACCAGGGCGGCGGCGCCGCCACTGCCCAGCGGCGTCGCGGTGCGTTCGGCCACCCGCAGTACGGCCGAGCGGGCCCGCGCATTGCCGGCCACCTCGTCGTCATCGGCCTGCACCCGGCCCAGGGAACGCACCAGGGGCTGCGGCAATTCGCTTTCGCGCAGGGGCAGGCGCGCATGCGCGACGGCCGGCCGGGCCGCCGCCGCGATGCATTGCTTGACCATGCGGTCTTCAAGCGAATGAAAGCTGATCACCGCCAACCTCCCCCCCGGGGCAAGCAGCTCTAAAGCTGACGCGAGGGCGCGCGCGAGCTCTTCGAGTTCCCGATTGATGTAAATCCGTAGAGCTTGAAAGGTGCGTGTGGCCGGATGCTGCCCCTTTTCGCGCGTGCGGACGGCGCTGGCGACGCACTCGGCAAGCTCGAGCGTGGTGCGCAGCGGCCGTGTTGCGCGGCGAGCAGCAATCGCCTTTGCAACCTGAAAAGCAAACCGTTCTTCGCCATAATCCGCTATGACCTCCCGCATTTCATCCACACTGGCTTGCGCCAGCCAATCCGCCACCGTAGGGCCGCGGGTCGTATCCATTCGCATGTCGAGCGGGCCTTCGCGCATAAACGAAAAACCTCGCCCGGCATCATCCAACTGAGGGGAAGACACCCCCAGGTCCAGCATCACGCCATCGATCGCCCCGATGCCGCGGGCCGCCAATTCTTCGCGCAGGGTGGCAAAGCCGCCATGCACCACCGTCACCCGGGCATCGCCCGCGGCCAGCGCCTCGGCCACGGCAATCGCCTGGGGATCCTTGTCGAACACCACCAGCCGCGCGTCGGGCCCCAGCCGTCCCAGCAGCGCGCGGCTGTGGCCGCCGCGCCCGAAGGTGCCGTCCACGAACACCCCGCGCCGCGCTCGCGCCTCGGCCTGCCCGGCGTCCTGCCGCCCCGACCGTGCCGCGCCCTTGCCACCGAAGTCGGCCAGCAGCAACGCATCCACCGTCGGCTCCAGCAGCACGGGCCGATGTTCGAATTCCATACTCGGTTTCAGAACGAAAACTGGTTCAACACGTCCGGCATTCCCTGCGCCAGGTCTTCCGCCTCGCGGCGGGCCAGGGAAGCGGCATCCCAGAGCTCGAAGTGCGCGCCCATACCGAGCAGCATCACATCGCGCGTCATACCGGAAGCGTTGCGCAGTTCAGGCGCGATGAGCACACGGCCAGATCCGTCGAGTTCGACGTCCTGGGCGTTGCCCAGCAGCAGCCGCTGGAGCGCGCGGGCGGACATGGGAAAAGCGGCGATCTGCTCGCGCTTCTTTTCCCACTCTTGGCGCGGGTACACCAGCAGGCAGCCGTCAGGATGGCGGGTCAGGGTCAGCCGGCCTTCGGCCTGCGCGATCAGCGCGTCACGATGCCGGGTCGGAATCGAGATCCGTCCCTTGGCATCGAGCGTCAGCGCGCTGCTTCCCTGAAACACCACATTCACCCCACTTAATTGCACAAATTCCTACTTTTTCCCACTCTACGGTAATGGGCAAACGGGGTCAAGCGCGTGGTTGCAATTTTTTCAATCACAACAAGGACTTAGAGCACTTTGAGGTTTTTCCAAAATAAAAACCCCCTGATAAATCAGGGGGTTGCAGTAACAAGTCAAAGTCCTTCTTCAGAAGTAGCCCGTATCAGGCACCCTTTCATTGTTTTACGTTCGGTCTTGCACGGGCAAGACCGGCCATGCGGCCCGGATTCGATGGCAAGACAGGTCTATAGGCCGGATTCTGTACGCCGGACGAACCGGCGGGCAATCATTCCTCTGCGCGGGCCATTGCTGGACCGCTGTAGCCACCTACCCGCATGCTCGAGCGAGCCGCCCTTCGGACCCGAGGGCCCACGCATGCCTATTTGGTGTTGCTCCGGGTAGAGGTTGCCGCGTTTCACCCTGCGATGCCGCGTTCCGTTGCCGGACCGCGCGGCACGGAGATGGCCGTGCCGGTGCGCGCCTGGCGCGCCCGCCCCGCAGACTCGTCTCTGTGGCCCTGTTCCTCGGCCGCGCCGGCGGGCAAGCCCGCCCACGCGCCCGGACGGCCGTTAGCCGCTACCCTGCCCTGTGGAGTCCGGACCTTCCTCGATGGATCTGCACCCACCGCGATTGCCCGACCTGCCTTGCCGCGCCATTTTAGTACACCCGGCGCGCTGCCCGCTTCCTGCGACAATACGGATTGCATCGCATCAGGCAATCTTATTCATGGCAACGGCAACTCTCATCACCCTTACCGGCGTCCAGCTGGCCTACGGCCACCACGCGCTGCTGGCAAACGCCGACTTCACCATCCAGGCGGGCGAACGTATCGGCCTGATCGGCCGCAACGGCGCCGGCAAATCATCGCTGCTGCGCCTGCTCGACGGCCGCGCCCAGCCCGACGACGGCGACCTGGCCCGCTTGTCGGGCCTGCGCGTGGCCACGGTCGAACAAGAACCCGCGCTGGACGACACCCTTACCGTCTTCGAAGTGGTACAAGGCGTAAGCGACGACCCCGAAGACTGGCAACGTCCGGCGCGGGTGCGCGCCGCGCTCGAGCGCCTGGGCCTGCCGGCCGAGGCCGCCGTCGCCGCGCTGTCGGGCGGCATGCGCAAGCGCGTGGCGCTGGCGCGCGCGCTGGTCGACGAACCCGACCTGCTGCTGCTGGACGAGCCCACCAACCACCTCGACTTCGACGGCATCGCCTGGCTGGAGGAACTGCTGCGCAACTGGAAGGGCGCCGCCGTCATCATTACCCACGACCGCCGCTTCCTCGACGCCGTCGCCACGCGCATCGTCGAACTCGACCGCGGCCGCCTGCTCAGCTTCCCGGGCAATTTTTCGCAATGGCAAGAGCGCAAGGCGCAATGGCTCGAGTCCGAACGCCTGGAACAGGAACGCTTCGACAAGCTGCTGGCCCAGGAAGAAGTCTGGATCCGCAAGGGCATCGAAGCGCGCCGCACCCGCAACGAAGGCCGGGTGCGGCGCCTGGAACGGCTGCGCGTCGAGCGCGCCGACCGCCGCGAACGCATGGGCAACGTCAGCCTGGCGCTGGCCGAAGGCCAGCGGTCGGGCAAGCTGGTGGCCGAACTCGAGCACGTCGACAAGGCGTTCGGCGACAAGGTCGTGGTGCGCGACTACAGCACCACCATCCTGCGCGGCGACCGCATCGGCATCGTCGGCCCCAACGGCGCCGGCAAGACCACCCTGCTCAAGCTCATCCTGGGCGAGCTTGCCCCCGACAACGGCTCGACGCGGATCGGCACCAATGTCGCGGTGGCGTATTTCGACCAGATGCGCGCCCAGCTCGACGAAGAAGCCACCCTGGCCGACGTGATCAGCCCCGGCAGCGAATGGGTCGAGATCGGCGGCGCGCGCAAGCACGTCATGAGCTACCTGGGCGACTTCCTGTTCTCGCCGGCGCGCGCCGGCTCGCCCGTGCGCAGCCTGTCGGGCGGGGAACGCGCCAGGCTGTTGCTGGCGCGGCTGTTCGCCCGGCCCGCCAACGTGCTGGTGCTCGACGAACCGACCAACGACCTGGACATCGAAACGCTGGAATTGCTGGAAGAACTGTTGCAGGAATATGCCGGCACGGTGCTGCTGGTCAGCCACGATCGCGCTTTCCTGAACAACGTGGTCACCCAGACCATCGCCAGCGAGGGCGAGGGCCGCTGGCGCGACTACGTCGGCGGCTACGACGAATGGGTTGCCCAGCGCCCGGCGGCCGCTCCGCCCGCCGCCAAGCCGGCGCGCGCGACGGGCTCCGCCGATGCGCCCGCCGCGGCACCGGCGGCGCGAAACCGGCCGGCGCGCCCCGCCCGGCTCACCGCCTGGGAATTGCGAGAACTCGAAAACCTGCCGGAAGCCATTGCCGATATCGAAGCCCGGCAGGCGGCGCTGTCGGCCCAGCTGGCCGACGGCAGCCTGTATCGCGATGCCCCGGCCGAAGTCGAGCGCATCAACAAAGAACTGGCCACGCTCGAAACCGACCTGGAGGAAAAATTCGCCCGCTGGGAATTACTGGAAGGACGGCGCGCCGACACCTGATGCGCACCGAGCATTTAGCCAGCGTCTGATTCTGCCAGGGGTCTGATTGATTGCCTGCCAGGTCTGCCAGGTGTCTGACTCCCGCAGGGTGTCAGACACCGAAGCACACCACGGTGTCAGGCACCCTGCGGGAGCCTGACACCTGCCCCATACCACCCCGACCCGCCCGGCGGCTGGACTACGCCACGCGCCAGTCCAGGGACTCGCCTGCCGCCAGCGGCACCAGCGACGTATCGCCGAATGGCACTTCCGCCGGAATTGCATAGGTTTCGCGCTGCAGCGTCAGCGTGCCGGTGTTGCGCGGCAGGCCATAAAAATCGGGCCCATGGAAACTGGCAAAGCCTTCCAGCCGATCCAGCCGCCCGGCCCGCTCGAATGCCGTGGCATAGAGTTCCATGGCGTGCAATGCGGTATAGCAGCCGGCACAGCCGCAGGCATGCTCTTTCAGGCCGCGTGCATGGGGCGCGCTGTCGGTGCCCAGGAAGAAGCGCGGACTGCCGCTGGTGGCGGCCTCGACCAATGCCTGGCGATGCACTTCCCGCTTCAGGATGGGCAGGCAATACCAATGCGGGCGCACCCCTCCCTGGAAGATGGCGTTGCGGTTGTACAGCATGTGCTGCGGCGTGATGGTGGCGCCGATGGGGCCGTCGGCATCGCGCACATATTCCGCGCCGTCTTTCGTGGTGATGTGCTCGAACACCACCTTCAGGCCGGGATAGGCGCGGCGCAGCGGCTGCATGACCCGCTCGATGAAGACGGCTTCGCGGTCGAACACGTCGATGCCGGGATCGGTGACTTCGCCGTGCACCAGCAGCGGCATGCCGCAACGTTCCAGCGCCTGCAGGGCCTGGCCGCACTTGCCCAGCAGGTCGGTAACGCCGGCATCCGAATTGGTGGTGGCCCCGGCCGGATACAGCTTCACGGCAAACACCTGGCCCGACTCGTGCGCGCGGACGATTTCTTCGGCGGGCGTATTGTCGGTCAGGTAGAGCGTCATCAGCGGCGTGAATGCCGGCGCCCCATCGCGCAAGCGCAGCGCCGAATCGATGCGCTGCCGGTAGGCCAGGGCCTGCTCGGTGGTGGTCACCGGCGGGCGCAGGTTGGGCATGATGATGGCGCGCGCGAACTGCCGCGCCGTATCGCCCACCACGGCCTGCAGCGCCGCGCCGTCGCGCAGGTGCAGATGCCAGTCGTCGGGGCGGGTGATAGTCAGTTGCGTGATATTTTGAGCGGACATGAAAGAAATGATGGCGGTTTATTCTGCCAGGGGCATGCCGCGCTCGGCCAGCGCGCAGAACATCGCACTGCCCAACGGAATCACGGCATCATTGAAGTCGAAGCGCGAATTATGCAGCACGCAGCCCGATTCGGCGCCGCCCTGTCCCAGCCGGAAATACGCGCCGGGCCGGGCCTGCAGCATGAACGAAAAATCTTCCGAGCCCATCGACGGCACCAGGTCGCGCACCACGTTTTCCTTGCCCACCATGTCGGTGGCGATATCGGCCACCAGGTTGGCGTGCTGCGGCGTATTCAAGGTGGCGGGATAAATGCGCTGGTAAGCGATGTCGGCGGTGGCGCCGAATCCGCCCGCCACCGCGTTCACCAGGTCGCGCATGCGCGTCTCGACCATCTCTTGCACCGACTTGCGGAACGTGCGTACCGTGCCCACCATCTTGGCCTCGCGCGGAATCACGCTCATGGCGCCGGGGTGGCCGGCCTGCAGCGAGCCGATGGACAGCACGGCCGAATCCAGCGGATTCACATTGCGCGACACAATGGTCTGCAAAGCCGTGATCACATGGCCAGCAATGGTGACCGGATCGATGGTCTGGTAAGGGTGCGCGCCATGCCCCCCGCGGCCGGTGATGGTGATTTCGAAACGATCGGCGGCCGCCATCATGGGACCCGGGTTGATGCCCACCGTACCCGGCTTGAGACCGGGCCAGTTGTGCAAGGCATAGATGGCATCGCACGGAAAGGTGTCGAACAGCCCGTCTTCCATCATGGCCTTGGCGCCGCCGCGGCCTTCTTCGGCGGGCTGGAATATCAGCACCGCCGTGCCGTCGAAATTGCGTGTCTGCGCCAAGTAGCGCGCCGCGCCGATCAAGATGGCGGTGTGGCCGTCGTGGCCGCAGCCATGCATCAGGCCCGCTTTGTTAGACTTGTAGGCGAAGTCGTTGTCTTCGGTCATGGGCAGCGCGTCCATGTCGGCGCGCAGGCCGATCATGCGGCCGCTATCGCGGCCACGGCCGCGTATGACGCCGACTACGCCGGTTTTACCGATGCCACGGTGCACCTCCAGCCCCAGCGCTTCCAGCGCGCCGGCCACGATGCCCGAGGTGCGCACCTCTTCGAAACCCAGCTCGGGATGCGCGTGCAAGTCGCGGCGCAGGGCCGTCAATTCGTCGTGAAATAGCCGGATGGATTCCAGCGCAGATCTCGCATACATGTGCCGTTACACACCTTGGTAAAGGGGCATCGAAGTCCCCATTTTAGTTGCTACAGAGCATAAATGCCTTTGTCTTTGCTGGGGAGACAAGTTATGCTCCGCCCGCAGGACAATTTTTCCAACAGCCAGAGAAGGAGCGCCGTATTATGGCTACAACCTCCAAACCCGCGACCGCACGCAAGCCGAACGCCGCATTCATGAAGCCCCTGACCCCCAGCGCCGAGCTGGCTGCCGTCATCGGTTCCGAAGCCGTGCCGCGCACCGAGGTCACCAAGAAGATCTGGGAATACATCAAAAAGCACAACCTGCAAGATGCCAGCAACAAACGCAACATCAACGCTGATGCCAAACTGCGTCCGATCTTCGGCAAAGATCAAGTCACCATGTTCGAACTGACCAAGCTGGTCAACGCCCACCTGAAGTAAGCAGGCAAAGGGCGTACCCGGTACGTCCCTGCGCCTTCAGCCGCCCGGCATATCCGCGTCAGGCGGGGCTGCGCAGGCCTGCCCAGGCCGCTCCTTTCCGCAGCATCCACTGTCGCGCGGGCCGGCCCGATAGGGTGGCCTACCAGCCGCAGCGGTGCCCGAATACAAAAACGGCTGGCCCTAGGGCCAGCCGTTTTCTCATGCGTGAATGCCGTCAGGCATAGGGTGTGGGGGCCGCGCCTTCCAGCAGCGCCAGCCAGCCTTTGATCAGGCGATACAGCACCCACACGACGGTGGCCGCCAGGCCCAGCCAGCCGATGAACACCAGCGTGGCAATGGCGCTGATGGCCAGCCACAGCAACGCCCACCAGAAAGTGCGCAGCAGCCAGTCGAAGTGGGCGGCATACATGGTGCCGGCGGTATCCGCGCGCTTCACGTACATGAGCACCACCGCCGCCAGCGTGGCAATGCCCAGAAAGCCGCCGGTCAGAAAACCCAGCGCGTACAGGCCGTACGCCACGTGGGTCAGGGTACGCAAATCGGGCGACGTACTGGGTTGGGGAATCTGGGGATCGCTCACGATAACCGCTCCATCGAATAGATTTAGGCAATCTTACCGCACATAGATGCGTGTTCGTGGACCAGTCGGCATCTTGGGCGGATGCTGTGGCAAGGTCGCGACGCCGCCAGACAAAGCGTTGCCGCAAAGACAAAACCCCAGCACGGTTGTGTGCTGGGGTTTTGGGGGATAAGAGCCTGACGATGACCTACTTTCACAGACGGGAAGTCCACTATCATCGGCGCGAAGGCGTTTCACTGTCCTGTTCGGGATGGGAAGGAGTGGGTCCACCTTGCTATGGTCGTCAAGCGTA
>WMBV01000013.1 GCA_017745595.1 Bordetella petrii | reverse complement strand
CCGCGGGCCGGGCCGGCGCGGCGGGGGCCGGGGGTGCGGCTGGCGCGGCCGCCGCTGCCGTGGCAGATGGGGCCGCCACCGAAGGCTGCGGGGCCGGCTGCGGGGCCGCCGCGGGCCGTGGCGTGGCGGCGGCCGGCGCTTGCAGCGCGGTGGCCGGGCCGGCCTGCCCGCAAAGCGCCAGCATGCGCAGGCAAGCCATGATGAAGCCGGCGTATTCGTCCGGCGCCAGCGACAGCTCGCCGCGGCTGTGCACGGCGACCGAGTAGAACAACTGCACCGCATCGGGATGCAGCAGGCCCGCCAGGCGCGAGATGTCGGCGGCCAGCGGGTCGTCGGCCGGCGTGGCGCCCGGCACGCGCTGTTCGATGGCCACGCGCGACAGCAGCACCGCCAGGTCGGCCAGCGCGCCGGCGTACGACAGCCCGCGCGCCGAGAGTTCGTCGGCCACGGCCAGCACGCCGGTGGCGTCGCCCGCCGGCAGGGCCTCGAGCAGGCGCACCAGGTGCCGCTGGTCGATGGTGCCCAGCATGCCGCGCACGGCTTCTTCGGTAAGGTTGCCGGCGCTGTAGGCGATGGCCTGGTCGGTAAGCGACAGCGCGTCGCGCATGGACCCGCCGGCCGCCTGCGCGATCAGGCGCAGGGCCGGCGCTTCGCAGGCCACGGCTTCTTCGCCCAGCACCGCCTGCAAGTGGCCGACGATGGCGTCGGGCGGCATCTGCTTCAGGTTGAACTGCAGGCAGCGCGACAGCACCGTGACCGGAATTTTTTGCGGGTCGGTGGTGGCCAGGATGAACTTCACATGCGGCGGCGGCTCTTCGAGCGTCTTGAGCATGGCGTTGAACGCATGCCCGGTCAGCATGTGGACTTCGTCGATCATGTAGACCTTGTAGCGGCCCGCCCCAGGCGCGTACACCGCCTGCTCGAGCAGCTGGGTCATTTCTTCGACGCCCCGGTTCGAGGCCGCGTCGAGTTCGAGATAATCGACGAAGCGGCCCGCATCGATCTCGGTGCAGGCGCGGCACTGGCCGCACGGCTTGGAGGTGATGCCGGTTTCGCAGTTGAGCGACTTGGCCAGGATGCGCGACAGGGTGGTCTTGCCCACGCCGCGCGTGCCGGTGAACAGCCAGGCATGGTGCAGGCGTTGGGAGTCGAGCGCATGCGTGAGCGCGCGCACGACGTGGTCCTGGCCTACCAGGGTATCGAACGAGCGCGGCCGCCACTTGCGAGCCAGTACCAGATAAGTCATGGGCGGATTGTAGAGCCAGTTGCGCGCGGCCGGCGCGCCGGAAATACAAAGGGGCGCCGCAACCAGGGCGCGAACCGCCGTGAACCCACGGCAATTCGTTCCGATTACGGCGCCCCCTTGGGGAAACCGGTAGGCGAGCCTTACTCCGGCACTGATCCTAAACGACTATGGCTGCTTCGTTCCCGACCTGACCAGGTTCACCGCCGAACCATGCGAAGGGGCCCGCCACTTGGGATTCTAGCAGAGCGGGGCGAAGCCCGCTCGCTGGAATCCCAAGTGGCGGGCCCCCGGGGGCGGTATGTGGGCTCCCTCCCCTGGCCCTCCCCCCGAGGGGGAGGGAGCGGGGCGGCGATGGGTGGGGGACTGCCAGGTGCCTGACTCCCGCAGGGTGTCAGACACCTGGTCCGCGACAACGCTAGAGGTCGATCCAGAGTTGCGCGCGGGGGAAATACAGCGCGGCACGCGCCGGGCGGCTGTCCAGGGCGGTGACCTGGGCGCAGTAGCGGGCCAGTTGATCGGCGTGGCGCTGGCGCATGCGCGTGGCGAAATGGCCGGGCGCCTCGCCGGGATGCGGACGGGCGGTCTTGTAGTCGACGATCAGCCAGCCGTCTTCGGTACTGAGCGCCAGGTCGATGACCGACACGCGGCCGGTGGCGTCGATCAGCGGCCATTCGCGGCGCGCGGCCGACTGCGACAGCAGCCAGCGCCCGCGCTCGTGGGCCAGCGTGGCCAACAGGGTATCCAGCACGGCCTGCGCGGCGTCGGGCGCCTGCGCGGCGGGCAGGCCGGCGCGGGTCAGCTGCTTCTGCATCACCGGCAGGTAGCCGCGCAGCGCGTCGGCGTCCCAGGCCGGCAGGCCGTCCTGGCCGATGCGGGCCAGCCAGGCATGCGCCAGCGTGCCGATGGCCGCGTCATGCGCGGTTTCCAGTTGCCAGGCGGGATGCTCGGCGCCCTGCCCCAGCGCCGTCCCCATGGCAAACCCGGGGCCGCCGATGATCGCCCGCCGGGCGCGCAAGGTTTCGATGGCCGGGTCCGCCAGGCGCCGCAAGGGCTCGCCGCGCGGCGGCGCCGCGTCCGTTTCGGCCGGCGCGTCGTCCTGCCAGCCGGGCGGCGGCATTTTCTGTTCGGCCGGCAGCCATTCCCACAGGCGCCCCAGCAGGCTGGCGGCGGGCGGCGGCTTGGGCTGGCCGGTGGCGCGGTCGAGCGCCACGTTGCCCACCAGGTGCAGGCGGTGCCGCGCGCGGGTGGCGGCCACGTACAGCAGGCGATCGGTTTCGTAGGCGGCGCGCCGCCTTTCGCGCTGGCTTAAATACCGCGAGACCGGATCGGCGTCTTTGTCGGCGCGCGGCTTCACGGGCCCGAACAACACGCGTTCGCCGCTTTGCTCGAAACTGACCAGCGGCGGCCGTTCGGCGCGCGGCGATTTGTGCAGGCCGTACAGGATGACCGTGTCGAACTGCAGGCCCTTGGATTTGTGCATGGTCATGATTTCGACCACGCCGCCGTCATCGGCGCCCCCTTCGGGCGCGGCATACAGGCGCGCCAGGGCGGCATCGAGCCGCGCCGGATCCAGTCCGCCGTGCGGCGCCAGGCGTTCGACCAGCGCGAACAGGCTTTCGGCGTCGTCGGCCGCGCTGGAACCGGGATACAAGGCGGCTCCGCCCAGCCTGCCCCACAGCGATTCCAGCCAGGCCGCCAGCGGTATCGCGCCGCTGGCATTGGTGCCGTCGAGCAGGATCGGACCCACGTGGCTCAGGCGCGCGTACTCGGCCGCCGGCAGCACGCTTTCGGCGCGGCACGGCGGCGCGGCGGGCGCGTCCCACAGCGACAGGGTCTGGCCGGGCGCGCCGGCATCGGGCCCGGACGCCGGACGCGGGGCGCGCAACGCATCGGCCAGCAGCACCGGCACGGGCGTCGTCAGGTCGTGGCCGAACAGCGCGTGCAACGAATCCAGGGTCAGTCCGCACCAGGGCGCCCGCAGCACGGCCAGCCAGGCCAGGCGATCGGCCGGATGCGCCAGGGCGCGCAGCAGTTGCACCAGGTCGGACACGACGTGGCGTTGCGCCAGGGGCACCAGGTCGACCGCGCGGCAACGGATGCCGGCTTGCGTCAGGCGGCGCACCAGCTGGCCCAGGTGGCCGCGCGCGCGCACCAGGATGGCGACGGGGTGGCGGCTGGCCGGGTCGCGCTCGTCCAGCGCCTGGCGCACCAACTGCACCGTCAGGGCCTCGGCCGCGGCATCGGCGGCCGTGGCGCCGTCGGTGCTGAAGGCGGCATGGAAGCACACGGGTTCCCCGGGCAGCCGCGGATTGAAGGCCGCCGAATCGGTATAGGCGATGGCGCCGGCGGCCGCGTCGTTACGTGCCGGCAGCAGCCCGCGAAAAGTCGCGTTCACCCAGTCCACCACGCCGGCCTGCGAACGGAAATTGTCGGTCAGTTGCAGAAAGGTGGGCGCGATCTCGCCCACGCCCTGTTCGGCGGCCTGCAGGAACAACCCTACTTCGGCCTTGCGGAAGCGGTAGATGGACTGCATGGGATCGCCCACCAGGAACAGCGTGCGGCCGTCGCCCGGCTGCCAGCCGGCGGTCAGCGTGGCCAGCAGGTGGATCTGTGTAAGGCTGGTGTCCTGGAATTCGTCGATCAGCAGGTGGCGGATCGACGCGTCGAGCTTGAGCAGCAATTCGCCGGGATCGTCGGCGCTGCCCAGCGCATGCGCGGCGCGCTGCGCGATCTCGATGAAATCGACTTCGCGCGTCTCGGCAAAGCGCAGATGCAGCTGGGCCACCGCCAGCTTCAGTGTCATCAGCTGGGCCCCCAGCACGCGCCATTGCTCATCGCTGAAGTCGGCCGGCGGCACGTTGTCGACGGCCTCGAGCATCCAGACCCAGGCCGCCTTCGGGTCGGCGGCGTCCAGCCACTGGGTAAAGGGATCTTTGTGCTCGCATTTGGGCGGAAAGCCCAGCTTCTTGGTTACGCCGCGCGCGCTGCGCAGGCCGCCTGCCGCCGTCAACAGCAGGTGGCGCACCGCCCGCCATTGATCGAGCCACGCGGCGTCGGGTTCGATCGGCGCGTGCCAGTCGCGCAGCGCGGCCAGTGCATGCCCGGTGCCTTCGCCGTCGAGCACGGCGGCCGCCATGCGCGCCGGCCAGCGCAGGGCCTCGTCCCAACCCATCGGCATGGCGCGCGCCAGGGCCCGCAGGTCTTCGCCGATGGCTTCGGCCAGGGCATCTTGCAGGGCTTCGCGGTCGCTGCCGCGGGCCAGCAGCGGCAGCCATTGGTCGCGCTGCCCCAGCATGGCGGCAATGGCTTCGGCGGCCGCCTGCGTGTCGACATCCAGGTGCGCCAGCAAGATGCGCACGGCCTCGAAGTCGTCGGCCAGGGCCAGGGTGGCGCGCGCGGCGGCGTCGTAGTGGGCCTGCGCGTCGTCGGCGATATCGGGCATGCCGCCCAGTTCCGACAGCCACGGCATGCCGCGCACCAGGCCCGCGCAGAACGAATCGATGGTGCGGATCGACAGGCGCGCGGGATGCTGCAGCAGTTTCCAGCCCAGCGCATCGTTGCGTTCCAGCGCCGCGCGCGCCAATTGCCAGCTGCGCCGGCCATGCTCGGTATCCGGCATGGGGCCGCTGCCGTCGCGCAGCTTGCCCAGCACGCGCGCATGCATTTCGGACGCGGCCTTGCGCGTGAAGGTAATGGCCACGATTTCTTCGGGCCGGTTCACCGTGGCCAGCAAGGCCAGGATGCGATCGGTGAGCAGTTCGGTCTTGCCGGAACCGGCGGGCGCCTGCACCAGAAACGAGGCGGCCGGGTCCAGTGCGCGGGCGCGGGCCGGGTGGTCGGAAGGTTGGCGGGCGGAGCCGGTCATGCCGCGTCGTCCTCGTCTTCGAGATGCAGCCGCAGGAACGGCATGGCGTCGCAGTATTTCAGGTCGTCGCGGCGGTAGACCAGATTGGCGGCGTAGCCGGATGCATATTCGTCGGCCAGGCCTTCGACGGCCGATCGCCAGCGCAACAGGATGTCGCGCCAGGCCAGTCCCTCGAACCCCTTGCTGGCGTCGGCCGCGGTCACGCCTTCCATGCCCAGCTCGGTATCGGTAAGCCCGGCGGCGGCGACCTGGCGCGCGTGCACCTGGGCCAACACCAGCGCGGCCACGTCGGCGTCGGGCGTATCGCCGGACAGCACGGCGGCGTAGAACGGCAATTGCAGGTTCACCGGCCGCGCGCGCGCCCAGTCGGATTCGGGATTGCCCGGCGTCATGCCGGTTTTATAGTCCAGGATCACGGCACGGCCGTCGGGCAGCCGGTCCAGGCGGTCGAGCCGCACGGCCAGCGCCAGCGGCCCGCGCGACCAATGATGCGTTTCTTCGACCTGGGCCACCTGGAAAGGCAGGCGCCGCGCCTCGAGATCGAACCAGCCCGCCAGCACCCGGCACGCGCGCTCGCATTCGAGTTCGCGCAACGCGCGCGGATAGGCGCGCAGCTCTTCCGCGGCGGCCTCTTCCACGGCTTGCAGGATCAGGGCCGGCAGCCCGCCCTGCGCCATGATCTGATGCAGGTGTTCCTGGTCGGGCAACATGCGCCACACCAGTTCCAGGGCACGGTGCAGGAATTGCCCGCGCACGTTCTGGTTGGCTGCGTCGGCGTAGTCGGCCAGCGCCCTGCCCCCGAGCCGGTGGCGCACGAAGGCCCACAACGGATTGCGCGCCTGCGTGTCCAGCACATCGAGGCCGCCGGTGGCGCCGGCCCGCGCGCCCTCGGGCACGGCGGCCGGCAGCGGCGGGCCGCGCTCGTCGTCGAGCACCTGCTGCGGCAGCGGCGCCGGCGCGGCCGCGGCGGGCACCTGCCAGGGCATGGGCGGCACGTCGGCAATAAGCGGCGACGGCCGCAATTCGCGCTCGCCATCCAGGTGTGCATGGCTGACCACCACTTCGGGCGCGCAGCGGCACAGCGCGGCATACAGGGCCTCGGCCCATTGCCGCTCGCGTTCGGGCGTGGCGCGCGGCGCGCCGGCCTGGCGCAGCACCGTCAAGGGCAAGAGCGGATTGGGTTGCGGCGTGGCGGGCAGCACGTCGTCGGTCAGGCCCAGAATCCAGACCCCGTCCCAGTGTCCGCCCTCGGCCTCGAGCAGGCCCAGTACGTCCAGGCGCGCCGACGGGTCGCGCTGCGGCTGGAACGACGCCGCCGCGGCGGCGCTGGCGAGCAGGCGCACCGCGGCGCGGCCGTCCAGCGGGCCGGCGGCGGGCGCCAGCGCGGCGTAGCGCCCCAGCAATTCGCCGAACGCGCCCATGACCTGGTAGCCCACGCTATCCAGGGGCCGCTCGCCCGGAAAACCCAGCGCCACCAGGGCGGCGCGCATCACCGGCATCCACAGGTCGGTCGTGGCCCGTTCGCCGGTCTGCCGCCAAAGGTCGAGCGCCGTTGGCCAGGCCGCCGACAAGGCCGTGCCGTCGGCCAGGTCGCGCTGCCAGCGCGCGGCATCGACCTGGGCCCGCGCCTGGCGGCGCCAGCGGGCGTCGATGGCCGCCAAGCGGCCCTGGTCGCGGCGATCGCCCGCGCAATAGCCCGCCAGCAATGCCGCGCCCAGCACTGGCGCGTCGGCCGCGCCGGCCTGCGCCATCTCGGCCAGGGCCCGCAGCCAGCTCAGGGCCGCGCGCACAGCCGGCCATTCGGTCAGCGGCCGCCCCACGGCCACGTTGAAAGCATGGCCGCCGTCGGCCAGCGCCTGGCCCAGGACACGCCGCGCAAAGGGCGATTCGGCCTGCAACTGGGCCGACACGATGGCATAGCGCCCCGCAGGCTGCGCGGCCAGCCGCTGCGCCGCCCAGGCCGCCGCGGCGCGCCATTCGGCGCCGCGGTCGGCGGCGCCATAGCGCGCCGGCAAGGCCGCCGAGCCCAGCGCATCGGCCAGCCAGGCGAGCGTCGCGCCGCCTTGCTGAAACGCCTGCAGCAAGGCGGCGAAGCGCGGCGAAATATCGGTAAAGCCGGCCAGCACCAGATGCCGGGGCGCGGCCACCGCGCCTCGCTGCAAAGCCGCCAGCACGCGGGCGTAGCCCTGGTTGGCGTCTTCGGCGTCGATCGCGGCCAGGCGCTCGCGGTAGCGGCGCCGCCAGCGCGAGAAGCCGCGGTATTCGTCGGTGTCGGCGCCGGCCGGCACCTGCAGGCGCCATTCGTCTGTCAGGGTGTCGGCGTCCATGGCCAGCGCCGCGGCCTGCCCGGTATCGAGCAGCACGCGGCCGGCCTCTTCCGCGCCGATGGCATCGGCCCAGACCATCTGGGTGGCGAAGCTGTCGAGCCGGTGCGCGGGCAGGTCGGCCCCGGGCGCGAAGGCCAGTTCGCTTGCCGCTTCGGACAGCCAGGCGGCCAGCGGCAATACACGCGGCAACTCGCTGACCTGCCGTTCGCGGCGCAGCTGGGCCGCCAGGTCCAGCGTCAGGCGGCGCGCCAACCGGTTGTTCACGGTCAGTATCAGCGTGTGGGCGGCCGGCAGTTGGCCGGCCTGTTCCAGCGCGATCATCGAACGTGAATCCGGGTCGTAAGACATGGGCAGCGGCGCGGGGCTGAAAGCGGAAGTGGTCAGGATGCTAAGGATACCGGAGGGGCGCCGGGCCGTGTCTGGCAGGTGTCAGGCACCCTGGCGGGAGCCTGACACCCGAAAAACCGGGCCATCAGAACCCGCACATGGCGGCCAGGGTTTCCCAGTTGATGCGCAGCTCGGGCATGGTGTAGCCGACGAACCCCAGCGCCAGCACGGCCGCCAGGGCCGTGCCGCCGAGGATGCGCCAGAGGGTGCGGCGCGCCATGGGTCAGGCCGCCTGGGGCAGGCGCTGCTCGAGCGGCTGTTCGCGCACGGGCAGGCACAGCAGGGCGGCGGCCACGGCCAGCGCCACGCCGATCCACCACATCATGTCGTAATTGCCGGTACTGGCGTATACAAAGCCGCCCAGCCATACCCCGATGAAACTGCCCACCTGGTGCCCCAGGAAGGCGATGCCCGACAGCGTGGCGGCGTAGCGCAGGCCGTAGATCTGCCCGATCAGGCCCTGCGTGAGCGGCACGGTGCCCAGCCAGAACAGCCCCATCCAGGCGGCGAAAACATACAGCACCCAGGGCGACAGCGGCAGCGCCAGCAGCAACAGCATGCCGAAGGCGCGCAGGCCGTACACGCCGGCCAGCAGTAATTTCTTGCTGTGGCGCCCGCCCAGCTTGCCGGCATAAAACGAGCCCAGCACGTTGAACAAACCGATCAGGGCGATGGCGGTGGCGCCGTGGCTGGCGTTCAGGCCGCCGTCGATCACAAAGGCCGGCAAGTGCAGCGTGATGAAGGCCGTGTGGAACCCGCAGACGAAATAGCTGCCGTACAGAAAGTGGAACGACGGATGCCGCATGGCCTGGCGCACGGCGGCCGACAGCGACTGGCCGCCGGCATGGGCGGCCGGCCTGCCGCGCAGGAAATACGCCAGCGGCGCCCCCGCGGCCACCAGCAGCGACAGCGCCCACAGCGCGCCGGTCCAGTCGAGGCCGGTGATCAGCAACTGCCCGGCCGGCACCACCAGGAACTGCCCCATCGACCCGCCGGCGCTGGCGATGCCCATCGCCGTGCTGCGGTAGGCCGGCGGTACCGAGCGCGCCACCACGGGCAGAATGACCGGAAATGTGGTGCCCGCCTGGCCCAGGCCCACCAGCACGCCGGCGGTCAGGTACAGGCTGAATTCGTCGGTGGCGAAACGGGTACCGATCATGCCGGCCACGTACAGCAGCGCGCCCAGCGCCACCGTACGGCCCGAGCCGTAGCGGTCGGCCAGCATGCCCATCAGGATGCTGGCGCCGCCCCACACCAGGTTCTGCAGGGCGAACGCCATGGAAAACACGTCGCGGCCCCAGCCCTGCGCCAGGCCCATGGGCTGCATGAACAGCCCGAAGGTGGCGCGCACGCCCATGGCGAGCAGCACGACCAGCGTGCCCAGCAGCACAGTGCGCAGTGAAATGGATTGCGAATCGGACATCGGGCCTGCCTGGGGATGATTGGAATCGGCCTCCCGCCCATGCGGCGCGCGCAAGCGGGGGGACAAAACAGCAGCCGCCATCATATACAAGTCTGGCGCCCCGGAGCGCGCCCCGACGGCCGGCCGCGCGGATGCTAGAATTCGGCTCTTGCAAAGCGCCCATGCGGGTCATAATGCGCTTTGTTATCAGCTACTTGTCCTCTTCGGGCAGCTCGCCGTAGTTAAATGGATATAACCGGCCCCTCCTAAGGGTCAATTGGTGGTTCGATTCCACCCGGCGAGGCCATCGTGCCTGTCCCCCTTTCCCTGTTGCAATCGCGCGCTTGCCCGACAGTTAAAAAAGCTGTTTAAATTTGGCGCGTAACTCTATAATTCATCTAGTCTTTTTCCGGCTCCGCTCAAGCCGCCTCTGGCCATCCCCGGCCGCGCGCCCTTTTTTGCCCTGTCAGCTCTATGGTCTTTCTCTGGAAACGCGCCGTCGCGGCCGCCCTGTTGCCCCTGGCATTGTCGTTAGGCGCCCTGCTCCCCGGCGCGGCCCAGGCGGCCAAGACGGCCGACCCCTGCAAGACCAACGCCAAATCGGCGGCCTGCAAGGCCGCCAAGGCCAAGACGGCCGCCAAGAAAACGGCCACCGCCAGCGCCAGCAAGAAAACCGCTTCCAAGACCTCGGCCAAGGCCACGACCAAGAAAACGGCCACCAAGAAAACCGCTGCCAAAAAAACGTCCACCAAGAAAACGGCGGCCAAGAGCACGTCCCGGACCACCGCGTCGAAGCACAAGACCTCGAAAAAAACCCGGGTAGTTTCCAAGAGCAAAGCGCGCCAGGCCGCGGCCCTGGCTCCCCCGGCCGCGTCGGCGCGCGCCGAGATCGAAGCGCTGCGCTCCAGCACCGCCTATGTGCAAGACCTGGAAACCTCGACGGTGCTGTTCGCCAAGAATGACAACGTCGTGCGCCCGATCGCGTCGATTTCCAAGCTGATGACCGCGCTGGTGGTGGTGGACGCCAACCAGCCCATGGACGAAATGCTGGAAATCACCGAAGACGACGTCGACACCCTGAAGCACACGTCGTCGCGCCTGGTGGTGGGCACGCGCCTGAACCGCGGCGACATGCTGCACCTGGCGCTGATGTCGTCGGAAAACCGCGCCGCGCACGCGCTGGGGCGCAACTACCCCGGCGGCCTGGCCGCGTTCGTCACGGCCATGAACAGCAAGGCGCGGGCGCTGGGCATGGCCAGCACGCATTTCATCGAACCCACCGGGTTGTCCAGCCAGAACGTGTCGTCGCCGCGCGACCTGGCGCGCCTGCTGCGCGCGGCCTCGCAGCGCCCGCTGATCCACCGCTATTCCACCGACGACCAATACGAAGTCGACGTCGCCAACCGCACGCAGGTGTTCCGCAACACCAACCTGCTGGTACGCAAGCCCGACTGGGACATCAAGGTATCCAAGACGGGTTATATCAACGAAGCGGGCGAATGCCTGGTGATGCTGGCCCGCATCAACGGCCGCGACGTGGCGATGGTGCTGCTGGATTCGCAGGGCAAGCTGTCGCGCATCGGCGATGCGGTACGCCTGCGCCGCATCCTGCAAAGCGACGTGGCGATGCTGTAGGCTCGTCAGGCCGCCACGCGGCGCGGCACCGCGCCGTCGTGCAGCGTGCCGGGCAGGCCCGCCAGCACCGCGCGCGCATCCAGCGAGCGGATCGGCACCGCGGCATCAGTGGGAATGCGGCCCTCGGCCTGCAGCAATTCGTAGCGCAGGCAGCATACGCGCAGGAACGACGTGAAATTGGCCGCCTCGCCGCGGTATTCGACCAATTCGTCATACAGCCGCTCGATCAATTGCGTGACGCGCATGCCGTCGCGAGCGGCGATTTCTTCCAGCACCGACCAGAACAGGCGCTCGAGGCGCACGCTGGTGGCGGCCCCATGCAGGCGCAGCGACCGGGTCTCGGCCGCATACGAGTCGGGATGGGCGCGGATGAAAATTTCGCACATGGCGCAGCTCCTGGAAAACAAGCCCCACTGTACGGTTGCCGGCACCGCAGGCGCAAGCGGGCATAGCCTTGGGGGGGTGTCTGAGTCCGTTGCCGAATGGCCAGGTGTCTGACTCCGCAGGTGTCAGACACCGTGATCAGAAGGTGTTTCAGCACTTCGGTGTCTGACACCTGCGGAGTCAGACACCTGCCGCACCGGACACCTGCCGCACCAGAGACCCGCCTACACTCGACTACACCTGCCCGGCCCGTCAATGCGTGATGGTCGTGCCCAGGACTTTCAGGAATTGCGCCAGCCACGCGGGATGGGCCGGCCAGGCGGGGGCGGTGACCAGGTTGCCGTCGGTGTGGGCCTGGTCGATGGCGATTTCGGCGTAGGTGCCGCCCGCCATCCGCACTTCGGGCGCGCAGGCCGGATAGGCCGAGCACGTGCGGCCCTGCAGGATGCCCGCGGCGGCCAGCAGTTGCGCACCGTGGCAGACGGCGGCGATGGGCTTGCCCGCGCGGTCGAACCGCCGCACGATGTCCAGTACTTTTTCGTTCAGGCGCAGGTATTCGGGCGCGCGGCCGCCCGGGATGACCAGGCCGTCATACGCATCGGCATCGGCCTGTTCGAAATCGTAGTTCAGCGCGAAATTGTGGCCGCGCTTTTCGCTGTAGGTCTGCGCGCCCTCGAAGTCGTGGATGGCGGTGGCGACGCTGTCGCCGGCTTTCTTGCCGGGGCACACCGCATGCACCGTGTGCCCCACCGCCTGCAGCGTCTGGAACGGCACCATGGTTTCGTAGTCTTCGGCGTAATCGCCCACCAGCATCAATAGTTTCTTGCCCATATTGGTCTCCTTGTCATCGTCGAGCGGATACCGCAAGCCGGCCCGGCAGCGGCGCCGGCAAGCCGCATGCCCGCTGCGCGGCCGCGATGTGCCCGGCGCGGCTTGCGCCGCGCTTCAGCCATTGTGCGGCAGGCCGGCGGGCCGCGGGTAATAGCGGAATACCGCGGGCGGCCCGGCCGAAGCGTTCTTTGCAAGGACCCGTCGCGGGTATAAGATGCCCCCATCCCCATGCCAGGAGGTGCCGTGCGTATGCACCATGCCGTGCCCGACTCCGCCCGCAAGGCGCCCGCGCAGCACCTCGACCCCGCCGGCCTGCCGCGCTTCCTGAACCTGTTCGCCATCCGCTTTCCCATCGGCGCCATCGCGTCCATCGGGCACCGGCTGTCGGGGGTGTGCCTGGCGCTGGCCATTCTGCTGATTCCCGCCGCGCTCGCCCGCTCGCTGCACAGCGAAGACGACTACAACGCGCTGCTGGACCTGTGGCGTTCGCCCTGGGCGGCGCCCGTCGAGTTCGTGCTGCTCTGGGCGTTCTGTTATCACGTGCTGGCGGGCGTGCGGCATTTGTTGATGGACATCGGCCTGGGCACGCAACTGAAAACCGCGCGCGCCAGCGCCCGGCTGGTTCTGGTGCTGGGCCTGCTCGTCGCCCTGGCGCTGCTGGTATTGCGGAGGTGGACATGAGGCAATTCAGCGGTCAACGTGCATGGCTGGTCCAGCGCCTGAGCGCGGTGGTGCTGCTGTTCGCCGCCGCGGTCGCGGGCGTTTGCATCGGTATATCGGGCCCGCCCGATTACCGGACGTGGCTTGCCTTCGTGCGCCATCCGGCGGGCTGCACGCTGATCCTGGCCGCGACCGCCGCCTTGTGCCTGCATGGCTGGGTGGGCGCGCGCGACGTGGTGCTGGACTACATCCATCGGCCGGCGCCGCGGCTGGCGGTGCTGGCGCTGGTTGCGGGCGCCCTGGCGCTGGTGTTCCTGCGCGTGGCGGTCACGCTGGCGGCCGCCCTGGCCCGCGCGTCCTAACCCTGAACCAGGTGCCTCCATGCGCTTTCAGATCTACCGGTTCGACCCCGACACCGATGCGCGCCCGCGCATGCAGAACTACGAGCTGCCCGCTGCGTCTACGGACCACATGCTGCTCGATGCGCTGGTGCGGCTCAAGGGCATGGACGACAGCCTGTCGTTCCGGCGCTCGTGCCGCGAAGGCGTGTGCGGCTCGGACGCGATGAACATCAACGGGCGCAACGGCCTGGCCTGCATCCAGCCGCTGCGCGCGCTGCGAGAACCCATTGTGCTGCGGCCCCTGCCCGGCTTTCCGGTAATCCGCGACCTGATCGTCGACATGACGCAATTTTTTGCGCACTACGAAGAGATCCGGCCCTATCTGATCAACGACGAGCCGCCGCCCGAGCGCGAACGCCTGCAGTCGCCGCAGGCGCGCGACAATCTCAACGGCTTGTACGAATGCATACTGTGCGCCTGTTGCAGCGGATTCTGTCCGTCGTACTGGTGGAACCCGGACAAATTCATCGGGCCCGCCGGACTGCTGCAGGCCTATCGCTTCATTGCCGACTCGCGCGATACCGCCACCGCCGAGCGGCTGGCCGACCTGGATGATGTCTACAAGCTCTACCGCTGCCGCACGATCATGAATTGCACAGAGGTCTGCCCCAAGCATCTGAGCCCGTCGCGTGCCATCGAAAAGATCCGGCTGGCGCTGGTGCAGGCTTCGATATAGCGCCGGCGGCCCGCCTATTCCAGCGCCACCGACGCCGGCCGCGCGTCCAGCAGGCCGACCAGCGCCTTGGGGTCGATGCCGATCAGATAGCCGCGCCGCCCCCCGTTGATATACACCACGGGGTATTCCAGCACCTGCGCCTCGACCCACACCGGCATGCGCTTGCGCGTGCCGAATGGCGAGGTGCCGCCCACCTGGTAGCCCGAATGCCGCTGCGCGACCTCGGGATGGCACGGCGCGACTTTTTTCAGGCCGGCCTGGCGCGCCAGGTTTTTCGTGGAGACTTCGCGGTCGCCATGCATGAGCACCACCAGCGGCCGGGCCGCCTCGTCTTCCATGATCAGCGTCTTGACCACCGCGTGCGGATCCAGCCCCAGCTGGCGCGCGGCCTCGCCGGCGCCGCCGTGCTCGATGTAATCGTAGGTGTGCTCGGTATACGCGACCTTGTGCCGTTTCAGCAGCTGGGTGGCGGGGGTTTCGGAAACGTGTCGGACTTTGCTCATGGTGTCGGTCTCAGGCGCGCGGATGGTGCGCGGCATGCAGCGCCTTCAGGCGCTCGCGGGCGACGTGCGTGTAGATCTGCGTCGTGGAAATGTCGGCGTGGCCCAGCAACATCTGCACCACGCGCAAGTCGGCGCCATGGTTGAGCAAATGCGTGGCGAAGGCGTGGCGCAGCACGTGCGGCGACAGCGGCGCCCGCACGCCGGAAATCACCGCATACTTCTTGATCAGCTGCCAGAAGGCCTGGCGCGTCATGGGCTGCGCGCGCGCGGTCAGGAACAGCGCATCGCTGACGCGCGCGCCGGCCAGGCCGGGCCGCGCCTCTTGCAGATAGCGGTCAATCCAGTGCGCGGCCTCGGCGCCCAGCGGCACCAGGCGGTCTTTGCCGCCCTTGCCCAGGGTGACGCGCACCACCCCCTCGTTCAGGCTGACCTCGAGCACCTTGATATTGACCAGTTCCGACACCCGCAGGCCCGTGGCGTACAGGGTTTCGAGCATGGCGCGATCGCGCAGGCCGCGCGCGGTGTTCAGGTCGGGCGCGCGCAGCAGCGCGTCGACCTGCGCTTCGGACAGCGTCTTGGGCATGCGCGGCGGCTGCTTGGCCGCGCTGAGCGTCAGGCAGGGGTCGCGCTGGGCGCGGTGCTCGCGCAGCGCCCAGGCGTAAAAGCGCCGCAGCGCCGCCAGCCGGCGGTTGGCCGTGGTGGCGCGGCTGTCGGCGTGGCGCGCGGCGAACCAGGCTTCGATATCGCCGGTGCCGGCCTCGCGCAGCAGGCCGGCCGTGGCCGCCCCGGCATGTTCGGCCGGGGTTTCCAGCCAATGCGCGAAGGCCGCCAGGTCGCGCCGGTACGCCGCCAGCGTATTGGCGGCCAGGCCGTCTTCGAGCCAGACGGCGTCGATGAAGGCATCGATATCGGCCTGCGAGGCCAGCGGAGCGGCAAGAGACATGGGCGACGGGTAGCGGCGGCGAAACAGGGCCGGCCGGGCCCGCCCATTCTACCGGTCAGGCGCCCGCTACCCGGCTGGGCATGGCCAGCCCGTATTGGTCGGCCCAGCGCGACAGGCCCGCCACGATGTTGCCGGACAGCGCCACGCCTTGGTCCAGCGCCGCGCGCTTGCTGGCCAGCCCTCGTTCGCCCGGCAGGCGCACGCGGTCGGTGCCCGGCCGGGGCGGATTGGTCTTGCAGGCCTGCGCCAGCCAGCCCATCTGCCGCGCGAAATCCGCCTGTCCGCCGAACGCTTCCGGGTCGATCGCCTGGATGAAGACCGACACGCAGGTACCGCTGGGCCGGTCGGCGCGGCCATGCCCGGACAGGGTCGACAGCGCCTCGACCAGAAGCGCCCACCCATAGCCCTTGTGCCCGTGGTCCAGGCCGCCGGCCGGCAGCAGCGTGCCGCCCTGCGACAAGGCCACCTGTGGATCGCTGCTGGGATGACCCGCGGCGTCCATCGCCCATGGCTGCGGGAACACTTTGCCGGCATTGACCAGTTGCCGGGTCATGTTGATGGTGGTGATCGACGCGCTGATGTCGAGCAGGATCGGCTCGTCGTCGGTGGGAATGCCCGCGGCGATGGGATTGGGCGTGAACACCGCCTGCGTGCCCCCATAGGGCGCCACGCCGGCCAGCGACGGCATGGAACTGGCGATCAGCAGCAGGCAGCCCTGCTCGGTGGCGCGCGCCAGGTAGGCGGCCAGCGCGCCGATGTGATGGCTTTCGGAAATGGCCACGGTCACGACGCCGTAGGTGCGCACGCGCTCCAGCGCCAGGTCGACCGCCTTGGCGGTCAGCCACGGGCCGGGCAGGCGCTTGCCGCGCCACGTGACGCAGGCGCCGCGGTCGGCCACGACGTCCGGCTCGCCGCTGCCCAGCAGCGCGCCCGAGGCGGCCGCATCCAGGTAGGCCGGCGCCAGCGCCAGGCCATGGGTGGTATGCCCCATCAGGTCGGCCTCGATCAGGATGTCGGCCACCACGCGGGCCTTGTCCTCGTCCAGGCCGGCCGCCCGGAATAGCGCCTGCGCGAATGCGCGGGTCTGGCCCAGGTCGTAGCGTCCGGTGTCGCCTGCTGCGGTCATGGTGGCTCCTGTCTTCTGTTGAACGTTGGCTGGGGCGGGGCGCGATCGCCCCGGGCAGTCAGACCAGCAGGGTCTCGATGCCCCGCTCGTGCAGGCCGAGCGCCTCGCATTGCGCGGCGGTGGCGTCGGTGATCAGCATGTGTATGTTTTCCAGGCCGCAGATCTGGGCGAACGAGCGGCGCCCGAACTTGGACTGGTCGGCCAGCAGCACCACGCGTTTGGCGGTGGCGATCATGTGGCGCTTGATGTCGGCGATCTCGATCGAGCTTTCGGTCACGCCGGTATCCGAGACGGCATGCCCGCCCAGGAACAGCAGGTCCACATGAATGCCGCGCAGCAGCGATTCGCACGGCGGCCCGTACAGCG
Source organism: Bordetella petrii (assembly GCA_017745595.1). GTDB lineage: Bacteria > Pseudomonadota > Gammaproteobacteria > Burkholderiales > Burkholderiaceae_B > Bordetella_A > Bordetella_A petrii_C. Next base: position 130,103 of record WMBV01000013.1, on the reverse strand, counting down.
TGTTGCTGTTGGCGCGCACCGTGCCGCCGGTGACGATGACATTGCCCGCGGGCGAACTGTTCAGCACCTGCGCGATGGCCAGGTCGTTGGTGATGGCGGTGACGGCCGAGCCGCGTCGCATCACCGCGCGCGCGGCCTCCATCACCGTGGAACTGCTGTCGAACATCACGCTCTGGCCATCCGCGACCAGGCCGGCCGCGGCCGCGCCGATGCGCTGCTTGGCCTGCGGATGCAACTGTTCGGCCACCTGGGCCGGCGGCTCGTAGGTGGACGATTCCAGGTGCGCGCTGACCACGCCGCCATGGATGCGGCGCACGCTGCCGCTGCGCGAGCTCAGTTCCAGCAGATCGCGGCGAACGGTGGATTCGGAAGCGCCCGTCAGCCGCGTCAGTGTCGCCAGCGACGCGCTGCCGTTGCCGCGCAGGTGCTCCAGGATCAGCGCATGCCGCTGGGGCGCCAACAACGAACGTTCGTTTTTCTGCATATCGGGATGTCCTTGCGCGGATCGGGGGCCGCGGGCGGCCGCCCGCCGCGCCCCCTCAGTCTTCCTGGAAGGCCGATGCCTTCCCGCCGGTGGTGTGTTTTACGCCATTTTGATCGACCGTGAGCGTGACTTTCACCAGTTCGGCGCCCGCGAAGGGGAACGGCGCGCGGTAGACGTCGCTGACCGGGTGGCCTGCGTCGTGCCCGCACGACAGGCCGGCGGTCATGCCGTGGGTGGGCCAGGACTTGGCCGAGCGGCCGCGCGCCGGCGCCAGCCCGGTGCCTTGCAGGCCGACCTCGATGCCGCCATCGGCGGCGCGTTCGAAGCTGGCCGTCACGCGGCATTCGCCCGCCGGCAGGGTATCGTCGGCCTCGACCACCACGCGCTCGTCCTGCGAGAACACGTATTCCACCACCAGCTTGCCGGCGCGCGCATACAGCACCAGGCCGCCAAGCCGGCTGCCCCAGGCCAGCATGACGCCCTGCATCGGCGCCCCGGCCTTGTTCAGCACGGCCTCGATGCGGAAGCTCTTGCCGGTGATGTCGGGCGCCATCAGGCGGTCGATGCGGGCCATGTTGGGCCGGTACACGTATTGCGCGCGCGAACCTTCGCGGATGCGCTCGGCGGCCCGTTCCCATTCGCGGTCGTCCAGCGGCAGCACGCTGTAGCGCTCGGCCTCTTGCAGCCAGGCGCGCTCCATGTCGCGCAGCCTGGCGGGCTCGGCCTGGGCCAGGTTGTCGGTTTCGGAAAAATCGCGATCGATGTGATAGAGCTCCCACACGTCGCTTTCCATCGGCGTGCCCCGGCGGTGGCGCGTGACGGCCTTCCAGCCGTCCTGCCACAGCGCGCGGTCGCCCAGCAGTTCGAAGTACTGGGTGGTGCGCCGGGTGGCGGCGTCGGCCTGGCCGAAGCTGTAGGCCATACTGATGCCATGCAGCGGCTGCTGCGCCACGCCGGCGATCTCGTCGGGCGGCGTGATGCCCAGCAGCTCGTAGAGCGTCGGGGCGATGTCGATCACGTGGTGGAACTGCGTGCGGATCTCGCCCCGGGCGGCAATGCCCTTGGGCCACCGCACGATCAGCGGCGCGCGGATGCCGCCGCCGTGCGTGTCTTTCTTGTACCACTTCAGCGGCGTATTGCTGACCTGGGCCCAGCCGGTCGGATAGTGGTTGAACGCCTGCGCGGAACCGATCTTGTCCAGGTGGCGCACGGCCTGCCGGGGGTCGTCCAGCTCGTAGACCATGTGCTTGCGCAGGTTGATCGCGCCGGTGGGGCCGCCTTCCGGGCTGGCGCCGTTGTCGGACAGCAGCACGACGATGGTGTCGTCCATCAGGTCCAGCGCGGCCAGCCCGTCCAGCAGCCGGCCGATCTGGTCGTCGGTGTGGGCCATGAAACCGGCATAGGCCTCTTGCAGCCGGGTGCTGAGGCTGACCACCGCATCGTCGCGCTGCACGTCGTCCCACGGCAGCACGTCGTCGTTGCGCGGGGCCAGCCGGGTGCCGGCCGGCACGATGCCCATCTTGGCCTGGGCGTCGAGGCGGCGCTGGCGCGCCACGTCCCAGCCCGCGTCGTATTTGCCCTTGAAGCGGTCGATGTATTCGCGCGGCGCCTGGTGCGGCCAATGGCAGGCGCCGAACGCCAGGTACATCATGAACGGGGCCGACGGCGCGCTGGTGCAATGGTCGCGGATCATGCCCAGGCTGCGGTCCACCAGGTCTTCGCTCAGGTGATAGTTTTCCGGCGGGTCCAGGTGGATGGGATGGTTGTCGACGTACAGTTCGGGGTAGTACTGGTCGGCCAGCGCGCCGTGGAAACCGTACCAGCGGTTGAAGCCCTTGCCCAGCGGCCAGTTCGAGAACGGGCCGGCCGCGCCGTATTCCTCGGTGCCGGCCAGGTGCCACTTGCCCACCGCCATGGTGTTGTAGCCCTCGCGGCGCAACACCTCCGGCAGCGTGCCGGCGCTGGGGTAGATGCGCCCGTCATAGCCGGGCTGGCCGTTGGCCCATTCGGCGATGATCCCTACCCCTACCGAGTGCGCGTTGCGCCCGGTCAGCAGGCAGGCGCGCGTCGGCGAGCACATGGCCGTCACGTGGAAGTTGTTGTAGCGCAGGCCTTCGGCGGCCAACTGGTCGATGCGCGGCGTCGGAATCTCCGACCCGTAGCAGCCCAGGTCGGAAAACCCGACATCGTCCAGCACGATGAAGACGATGTTCGGGCGCTTGGTATGGCTCATGTCTTGGTGTCTCTTCGGTGATGATCGATGCGCGCCGCCTGCCGCCGGCTCAGCTCTTCTCGATGCCGGCGCGCGCCAGCACCGTGGGCCACTTGGCCAGCTCGGCGCGGATCAGCTGGTCGAATTCGCCGGGCGTGCCCGACGCATACGGCGTGGCGCCGATATTGCGGATGGCCTGTTGCAGCTTGGCCGACTGCATCGCCGCCTGCAGGTCGGCGCTGGCCTTGTCGGCGACGGCATCGGGCGTCTTGCCGGGCGCCAGCATGCCGAACCACGGCACCACGTCCACCCCCGGATAACCCGTTTCTGTCATGGTGGGCACATCCGGCAGCGCGGCGATGCGCTGCGGCGCCACCGCCGCCAGGGGGTGCAACTGGCCCGCCTGCACGTAGTTCTTCGCCAGCGACACGCTCATCAGCATGCAATCCAGCCGGCCCGCCAGCAGGTCCGAGATCGACGGCGGCTGGCCCTTGTACGGAATGCCCAGCAGGTCGATGCCGGCCTCGGTCTTGAACAATTCCATGCCCAGGTGGTTCGACGAACCGTTGCCGGGATTGCCATAGGTGAGCTTGCCCGGCTCGCGCTTGGCCAGTTCGACGAACTGCGCCAGCGTGCTGGCCTTGACGTCGGGATGCACCACCAGCACATTGGGGCTGGTGGCGATCAGGCACAGCGGCCGGAAATCGGCCAGGGGATCGTAGCCAGGGTCTTTGCGCAACGCGGGATTGACCGTGAACGGCACCGAGGCGCACAGCCAGGAATAGCCATCGGGGCTGCTCTTGGCGACGTTCTGGATGCCGATCAGGTGGTCGGCGCCAGGCCGCGACTCGATCACCAGCGGCTGGCCCAGCGACGGCGCGATCGCCTCGCCGATGGCCCGCGCCAGCAGGTCGATGATGCCGCCCGACGCCACGGGCACCACCACCCGCACCGGCCGGGTGGGCCACTGGGACTCGGCCCGGGCCCAGGAAGCAGCGCCGGCCGCCAGGCCGATGCCACCCAGTGCCTGCAAAGCGCCGCGGCGCGTCAATGGACGATGGAACATGCTTGTCTCCTTATCTTTGTAAGGTGCCGGCTCGATGGGCGAGCTGGAAATTTATAAACGATTCCCGTCAAAACCTACCATTCAATGACTGTTTTGCGCGAGTCTTGATTGAATATAGTTGTTTATGACAATTTTTGATAGATCAAGCTCGAAAAACAACACGACCATGCCGATTGTGCCGGCCGGCAACCCCGCCGCAGACGGGTCGAAAAACCAGGAAACAGGCCGGACGGCGACGCGCCGCCCGGGCCAGCGGCGCGGCCGCTATGCCACCGACTTCAGCCAGGCCTCGAATGTCTTCAAGGCATCGGAACGCTCGTCGCGTTGCGGATAGCCGAAGTAATAGCCCTGCCCCACCGTCAGCACCTCGGGCACGGGCTGCACCAGCGTGCCCGCCTGCAAGGCCGGCTGGGCCAGGAAGTGCGGCACCAGCCCCACGCCCAGGCCGGCCTGCACGGCCGCCAACATCATGGTGAACAGTTCGTAGCGCGGCCCGCCGGCCGCCTGCGGGCCGTAGGGCTGGCGATTGGCCGCGTACCACTGGCGCCAGGCGTCGGGGCGCGAACTCAGGTGCAGGTGCGTCAGCCCCGCCAGGCCGTTCTCGGCGCGGCGCGGCAAAGACGGCGCGCACACCGGCACCAATTCTTTTTCGGGAAACAGCAGCACGCCCTGGGTGCCGGGCCAGATGCCGCTGGCGTGGTAAAGCGCGCCGTCGAACGGCTGGTCTTTGAACTGGAACGGCAGGGTCCGCACCGACAGGCTGACCGTGATGTCGGGGTGCTGCCGCTGGAAGCCCGCCAGGCGCGGGATGAGCCAGGTGGTGGCCAGCGTGGGCAACACCGCGATATGAATGCTGCGCCCCATGCCGGTGCGGCTGACCAGGCCGAACGTGTCTTTCTCGATCTGGTCCAGGTGGTGGCGGATGCGGCCGGCGTATTCGGCGCCATGCTCGGTCAGCACGATGCGGCGGCGCACCCGCGTGAACAGTTGCACGCCCAGCCGGGCCTCCAGGCTGGCCACCTGCCGGTACACGGCGCTGTGCGTCAGCGCCAGCTCTTCGGCCGCGCGAGAAAAACTGCCCAGGCGGGCCGACGCTTCGAAGGCCTGCAGGGCGCTGAGGTTGGGGATACCGTTTCTCATGGAAAACCTGTGATCCGGGTGTCTATTCAGGTGTCTGGCTCCCGCCAGGGTGCCAGACACCGACGTGTGCGGAAGGGCCAGGTCGGTGTCTGACACCCTGTGGGAGTCAGACACCCGACGCGCTGTCTGACGATCCGCGCTAAGGTAGTGCTGGCAGGTCACTATATTGTGCAATTTTATCAATTGCTTTGTGCAGCCAAGGAACATTATCCTCGACGGCTTGAATTCCGGTTAACTATGACGAATCCTACTTCTACCCCCCGCGCGCCCCGCCTGGGCGGACACATCCTGGTCGACCAACTGGCGGCCCATGGCGTCAAGCACGTCTTCTGCGTGCCCGGCGAAAGCTACCTGGCCGTACTGGATGGCCTGCACGATGCGCGCATCGACGTCACGGTGTGCCGCCAGGAAGGCGGCGCGGCCATGATGGCCGACGCGCACGGGAAACTGACCGGCGAGCCCGGCATCTGCATGGTGACGCGCGGACCCGGCGCGGCCAATGCGCTGGCCGGCATCCACATCGCCAAGCAGGATTCGACCCCGCTGATCCTGTTCGTGGGCCAGATCGAGCGTGGCATGCGCGAACGCGAGGCCTTCCAGGAAATGGACTACCGTGCCGTGTTCGGCACGCAGGCCAAGTGGGTCACCGAAATCGACCAGGTCGAGCGCATTCCCGAACTGATTTCGCGCGCCTTCCACATTGCCACCTCGGGCCGCCCCGGCCCGGTGGTGATCGCGCTGCCCGAAGACATGCTGACCGAAACCGCCAGCGTGGCCGACGCGCCGCGCTACGAGGCCATCGACACGGCGCCGTCCGCGCAGCAACTCGACCAGCTGCAGCAGATGCTGGCGCAAGCTCGCGCGCCCATCGCCATCCTGGGCGGCTCGCGCTGGAATGCCGAGGCCGTGGCCCAGTTCGCCGATTTCGCCCAGCGCCTGGCGCTGCCCACGGCGGTATCGTTCCGCCGCCAGATGCTGTTCCCCGCCGACCACTCCTGCTTCGTGGGCGACGTGGGCCTGGGCATCAACCCGGCGCTGCACAAGCGCGTCGCCGATGCCGACCTGGTGCTGCTGGTGGGCGGGCGCATGTCCGAAAGCCCCAGCCAGGCCTACACGCTGCTCGACATCCCGGTGCCGCGCCAGAAGCTGGTGCACGTGCATCCCGACAGCGCCGAACTGGGCCGCGTGTACCGCGCCACGCTGGCCATCAATACGTCGCCCGCCGCCTTCGCGGGCGGCCTGGCGCAGGTGCAGGCGCCGGCCCAGCCGGCCTGGGCCGAGAGCACCGCCGCGCTGCGGCAGTCGTACCTGGACTGGAGCGATCCGTCGAAGGTGCGCACGCCCGGCGCGCTGCAAATGGGCGAAGTCATGGCCTACCTGGAACGCACCCTGCCCGCCGACGCCATCATGACCAACGGCGCCGGCAACTACGCCACCTGGCTGCACCGCTTCCACCGCTTTACCCGCTACGGCACGCAACTGGCGCCGACCTCGGGCTCGATGGGCTATGGCCTGCCGGCGGCCGTGGGCGCCAAGCGGGTGCAGCCCCAGAAAACCGTGGTGTGTTTTGCGGGCGACGGCTGCTTCATGATGCATGGCCAGGAATTCGCCACCGCCGTGCAATACCAGTTGCCCATCATCGTGGTGCTGGTCGACAACGGCATGTACGGCACCATCCGCATGCACCAGGAAAAGCACTACCCCGGCCGGGTGTCGGCCACCACGCTGCAGAACCCGGATTTCGTCGCCTACGCGCGCGCCTTCGGCGGCCACGGCGAACGGGTCGAAACCACCGACCAGTTCGCGCCGGCCTTCGAGCGCGCGCTGGCCAGCGGCAAGCCGGCCATCCTGCACTGCCTGATCGACCCCGAAACCATCACACCGTCGACCACCCTGGAAAAAATCCGCGACGCGGCGCTGCAGGCCCGCAAGTAGGCCGCACGCCGCCCCGCATTCCTATCCCGTACATACCGGAGACTTTCGCATGTCCTCGAATTCTTCTTTCCACTGGCAAGACCCGCTGCTGCTCGACCAGCAACTGACCGACGAAGAGCGCATGGTGCGCGACGCGGCCGCCGCCTATGCGCAAGACAAGCTGGCCCCGCGCGTGCTCGACGCCTTCCGCAACGAACAGACCGACCCCAAGATCTTCGCCGAAATGGGCGAGCTGGGCCTGCTGGGCGCCACCATTCCCACCGAATACGGCGGCGCGGGCCTGAACTACGTCAGCTACGGCCTGATCGCCCGCGAAGTGGAACGCATCGACTCGGGCTACCGCTCGATGATGAGCGTGCAGTCGTCACTGGTGATGGTGCCCATCAACGAATTCGGCAGCGAAGCGCAAAAGCAGAAATACCTGCCCAAGCTGGCCAGCGGCGAATGGATCGGCTGCTTCGGCCTGACCGAGCCCAACCACGGGTCCGACCCCAACGGCATGGAAACCCGCGCCGTGCTGACCGGCGGCGGCTACAAGGTGTCGGGCAACAAGATGTGGATCACCAACTCGCCCATCGCCGACGTGTTCGTGGTGTGGGCCAAGTGCGTGGGCGGCGACCACGACGGCAAGATCCGCGGCTTCATCCTGGAAAAAGGCATGAAGGGCCTGTCGGCCCCGGCCATCCACGGCAAGGTGGGCCTGCGCGCCTCGATCACCGGCGAGATCGTCATGGACGAAGTGGAAGTGTCGGCCGAACAGATGCTGCCGGACGTGTCCGGCCTGCGCGGCCCCTTCACCTGCCTGAACTCGGCCCGCTTCGGCATCGCCTGGGGCGCGCTGGGCGCGGCCGAGGCCTGCTGGCACACCGCCCGCCAGTACACCCTGGACCGCAAGCAGTTCGGCCGCCCGCTGGCCGCCAACCAGCTGATCCAGAAGAAGCTGGCCGACATGCAGACCGAGATCACGCTGGGCCTGCAAGGCTGCCTGCGCCTGGGCCGCATGAAAGACGAAGGCACGGCCGCGGTGGAAATCACGTCCATCATGAAGCGCAACTCGTGCGGCAAGGCGCTGGACATCGCGCGCCTGGCGCGCGACATGCTGGGCGGCAACGGCATTTCCGACGAGTTCGGCGTGGCGCGCCACCTGGTGAACCTGGAAGTCGTGAACACCTACGAAGGCACGCACGACGTGCACGCCCTGATCCTGGGCCGCGCCCAGACCGGCATCCAGGCCTTCAGCTGAAGCGGATCCCGCCCGCCAGGTGTCTGGCGGGCGCGCCAGGCGTTTCTTCAGGTGTCTGACTCCCGCAGGGTGTCAGACACCGCAGATTTTTAGCCAGCCGTTCATACCTTCGGTGTCTGACACCCTGCGGGAGTCAGACACCTGAAAAGAGGCACCTGCAAGACCCGCCAGCCGGGTCAGTCGTCGCCGCCCAGGTCGAACAGGCTGGTGGCGTCGAGTTCGAGCACGGCTTCGTCGTGCTGGTTCAGCACGATCCAATTCCACGAAATGATGCCGAGGTCGGCGCGCGAGGTCGAGCGGCGCACCGCTTGCACGCGCGCTTCCAGGCGCAGGGCATCGCCCGGCCGCACCGGCACGCGCCAGCGCACCTGGCCCAGCCCGGGCGAACCGAACGATTCGGAATCATGCAGGGCGGACTCGACCGCCATGCGCATGGCCAGGGCACAGGTATGCCAGCCGCTGGCGATCAGGCCGCCCCAGCGCCCCTGCGCGGCGCGCTCGACGTCGGTGTGAAACCACTGCGGATCGTACTGGCGGGCAAAATGCAGGATCTCGGCTTCGGTCACGATGACCGGACCGGCGTGGATCAGCATTCCTTCTTTGAATTCTGCGAACTTCATTGTCGGCGTCTCGAACAAAAAACGGCGTCCAGACACGCCGGTGTATCTTGCAGGTGGCAGGCCGCGTTGCCGCGCCCATGCCGACTGATACGGCTGATACGTTTCGAACTGCGGCCGCTCGTCGCGGCGCAAACCACCTTGCAGGATAGTCTAATCTTGACCGGCTTGCACGCGGCCGCGCCACGTGACGGAGTCTGACCTCCGTAGAGTGCGTCGGCCACTGAAGCAGCTAGACGGGATGGTCCATCCGGTCAGGTGTCCGACGTCGGACACCGAAGCTAGCCCCCGGCCTGCGCACAGCGGTGTCAGGCACCTGCGGAGCCTGACACCTGGCACAAATGGGCCACGGCGGCCGGGCGGACGGCGCCTTGTCAAATAAGCGCTTCGATCAGGTACGGCCCCTTGCGCGCCAGCCCCGCCTGCATGGCCTTGGTGAAGGCTTCCACCGTGTCGACACGCACGGCCTCGACGCCCATGCCCGCGGCCAGGCTGACCCAGTCGAGACTGGGCTCTTGCAAGTCGAGCATGCGCTTGGCGTTGCGGCCGGGTTGCTGCACGCCGACGTTTTTCATCTCGCCGTGCAACGTGGCGTACGAACGGTTGGCCAGGATGATGGTCAGGCAGTCCAGTTGCTCGCGCGCCTGGGTCCACAGCGCCTGCACCGTATACATGCCGCTGCCGTCGGCTTGCAGGGTGATGACCTTGCGGTCCGGGCATGCCACCGCCGCGCCGGTCGCCAGGGGCAGGCCGATACCGATGGCGCCGCCCGTCAGCTGCAGCCAGTCGTGCGGCGCCGACGTGGCGCTATGGGTCGAGAACTCGCGCCCCTGGGTAATCGATTCGTCGCAGACGATGGCGTTTTCGGGCAGCAGGCGCGCCGCGATCATGTTGACAGCGGCGCCGGTCAGCGCGCCCGCGCGCGGCAGGTCGGCCGGCGTGGCCACCGGCAGCAGGCCCGGCGCGTCGGCGGCGATGCCCAGCTCGTCGGCCAGCCACTGCAGGGCCTGCAGCAGGTCTTGTTCGGGCGTGGCCAGCACCAGGGGCGCCTGCTCTTGCGGGGCCAGCAGGCTGGGCTTGCCAGGATAGGCAAAGAACGCCACCGGCGTGGCGGCCCCCACCAGAATCAGCTGCCGCACGTCTTTCAGCGTTGCCACGGCCAGGTCGACCGCATACGGCACGCGCGTCACCGGCGTGCGGTTCAAGCCGCGCTCGGTGCGGCGATTGGAGGTCGGCGACAACAGGCGCACGCCGGTGGCCCGGGCGATACGCCCGGCCACGGCCAGGGCGGGCTCGCGCAGCGCCATGCCGCCCAGCATCAGCGCCGCGCCCTGGCCCGCGCGAATGGCCTGGGCCGCGGCGCGCACCGCGTCATGGGTGGTCTGGGGCGGCGCGGCCTGCTGCGCCACAGGCGGCGCGGGCGTGTCGGCGGGCAGCTCGCCCCAGGCCGCGTCGGCGGGCAGGATCAGCGTGGCGATATTGCCGGGGGCCTGGCGCGCCACGCGCACGGCTTCGGCGGCATCGGCCGCCAGGTCGGCGGCGGCCTGGGTGCGGCGCACCCAATGCGACATGGGACGCGCCACGCCCTCGACGTCGCTGGTAAGCGGCGCGTCGTATTGCACGTGATAGGTAGCATGATCGCCCACCACGTTCACCATGGGCGTGCGGGCGCGCTTGGCGTTGTGCAGGTTGGCCAGGCCATTGCCCAGGCCCGGCCCCAGGTGCAGCAGTGTGGCCGCGGGCTTGTCGGCCATGCGCGCGTAGCCGTCGGCCGCGCCGGTGACCACGCCTTCGAACAGTCCCAGCACGCAGCGCATGCGCGGTTTGCGATCCAGCGCCGCCACGAAATGCATTTCGGACGTGCCGGGATTGGCAAAACAAACGTCCACATCGTTGGCAAGCAGGGTATCGCAAAGGCTATCGGCGCCGTTCATGGTGTTTCCATCGAGCAGGTTGCAAAAACGCGGCCGGCCGGCCGCGCGTCGGTAAGGCATCATAGGAATGGAAGCTGCCCGCGGACAGGTCCATTCCGGGCCCCAAGGATAGAACCATTGGCCGCCACGCGCCAACGCGGCGGCCACGCCTAATGATCGGCGACAGGCCGCGGCGCGGCCAGGTGCACCGCCAGCATCGCCAGCCCCATGGCCGCGCCCAGGGCGCTGACCAGGGTCCAGCCGCCGTGCATCCAGGCCAGTCCGGCCAGTGACGATCCGGCCGCGCTGCCCACGAAGAACAGCCCCACGAACAACCCGTTCATGCGGCCGCGCGCCTCGGGCCGCACCAGGTTCACGGCGCGCCGCCCTAGGGTCTGGTCGCCGGTCACGCCGGCGTCGAGCAGAATCGCCGCCAGCGTCAGCAGCGCCAGGGCCGCCCCCGCGGGCAAGACATGGCCGGCCTCCCGCCATGCGCCGCCGGCCCAGCCGGCCAGCAGCCACGACAGCACCACCACCGCCTGCGCCGCGATACTGGCGCGGCGCGTATGCCCGCGGTCGCCGGCGCGCCCCGCCATCGGCGCGACCACCACGCCCACCGCCCCGCACAACGCCAGCACCGCCACCGTCCGCGCGCCCAGGTGGAACGGCGCCTGTGCCAGCCGCAGCGAGATCGCCGTCCAGAACAGGCTGTAGGCCGCCATGCCCAGCGCCGCGGTAGCCGCGCGCCAGCGCAGCACCGGCTCGTGCCGCAGCAGCGCGGCCAGCGACGCGATCAGCGCCGGATAACCGGGCCCCGCCTGCGGACGGCGCCGCGGCAGCAGGCAGATCAACGCCACGCCGGTGGCCGCCATGCCGCCGGCAAACACCAGGTACAGCGTACGCCAACCCCAGGCGTCCACCACAAGGTTGGACAGCGGGCGCGACAGCAGCACCCCCACCAGCAGGCCACTCATGACGTTGCCCACCGTGGCGCCGCGCCGCTCGGGCGCGGCCATGAAGGCGGCCATGGGCACCAGCATCTGGATTGCGCAGGTGGATGCACCGCCGGCGAACACCGCGGCCATGAAAACGGCGCCGTCCGGCGCGAAGGCGGCGGCCGCCATGCACAGCGCGCACACCGCCAGCGTGGCGCTGATCAGCCGGCGGTTTTCCAGCCGGTCGGCCAACGGCACCAGCAGCACCAGGCCCAGCGCGTAGCCCAACTGCGGCAGCATCGCCAGCACGCCCACGCTGTCCAACCCCAGGCCCAGGGCCGCCGCGATGGCCGGCGCCACGGTCTGCACGGCGAACAGGTTCATGACCATCACCGCCACCGCCGCGGCGAACAACAGAGTGCGCCCGGCGCCCAGGCCGGCGGGCGCGGCGCCGGGCGGCGCCAGCGCGGCGCACGGCGCCGGTCGGGTGGACAGGCAGGATTCGGCAAGGGACATGACAACTCTCCGTAGACAGGAACATCGGCCAGGCGAGGCCTGGGTCAGCCAGTCTAGGAATCGCGTTGTCTTGCGTCTATTGAAATATAATTTTCTTTATTATGCGTATTTGTTTTAATAAACCATGAACACACGCGACATCGAAGCTTTCGTGGCAGTCGTGGAAACCGGCAGCCTGGGCGGCGCGTCGGGCCGGCTGCACCTGACGCAGCCGGGCGTCAGCCGGCGCCTGCGCAGCCTGGAAGACCTGCTGGGAGTGGAACTGGTCGACCGGCAGTCCAAGCCGCTCAAGCCCAGCGCCGCCGGGCTGCGCATCTACGAACTGGGCCGCGGCGTGCTGGCCGCCGTAGAGGCCCTGCGCCAGGGCGCCGCGCCCGACGCCGAGCCGCGCGGCGAATTCCGCGTGGGCGTGCCGCCCTTCCTGGCCGAGCACGCGCTGGCGGATCCGCTGGATGTCTTGCGCGGGCGTTATCCCGGGCTGTGCGTGAACGTCACCGCGGCCTGGTCGCCCAGCCTGGTGTCGCTGGTGGAAAACGGCGCCCTGGATGCCGCGGCCATCATGATGCCCGACACCGAGGCGCTGCCGGACCACCTGTGCACGCTGCCGCTGGCGCGCTCGGCCGTGGTGATCGTGGCCTCGCCCGCGCTGGCCATCGCCCGCGACAGCACCGGCGCCGTGCCGCTCGACGCTCTGGCCCGTCATCCCTGGGTGCTGAACCAGGACGGCTGCGGCCTGCGCACCGCCATACGCAAGACCTTCGAGGCCGCGCGCCTGCCATTCCGCATCGCGGTAGAGGCCTACGGCGCCGAGTTGCAGCTGTCGCTGGCGGCGCGCGGCGTGGGCATCGGGCTGGTCACGCCTGGCGCGCTGGCCCGCAGCCGCCATCGCGAGGCGCTGGCCATTCTGAACGTGCCCGCCTTCACCACCGGGCTGCGCGCCGAACTGGTCCACCTGCCCACCCTGGGCGCGCTGGCCGCCCCGGTCGCCCTGCTGCGCGACGAGCTGATGCGCGCGCTGGGCGGGCCGGCCGGGCGCGTGTAAGTTCGATCATCGAACACAAAAACAGCGCCTGTTCTCGAAGGCGGCGGCCAACTCGCGCATACTTTTCGGGCGACATTGTTCGCTCAACAAGACCAACCGGCAGATCCGGAGGCAGGCGCATCCCCGCGCCTGGCGCCCCGGCTCATGCCCACCAGGCGGAGACAAATCCATGCCCTTTTCTTCTTCCCGACCCTTCCTCCGGCCGAGCCGCCGCGCCGCCCTGGCCGCCCTGCTGGCAACCGCCGTGGCCGGCATTGCCCTGCCCGGCGCCCCCGCTCAGGCAGCCGACGCCTGGCCCGACAAGCCCATCAAGGTCATCGTGCCCTATACCCCGGGCGGCGCCACCGACACCGTGACGCGCATCGTCATGGACAAGCTTTCGGCGCGGCTGGGCCAGAACATCATTATCGAGAACAAGCCGGGCGCCAACAGCACGCTGGGTTCGGCCATCGCGGCCAAGGCCGAGCCCGATGGCTATACCTTCCTGAGCATGCTGCCCGCCTACGTGATCAACACCCACCTGTACAAGCTGTCGTATTCGCCCTCGCAGCTGGAACCCGTGGTGCACATGGCCGACCTGCCGCTGTTCCTGTTCGTCAGCAAAGAGCTGCCCGTGAACACGCTGGGCGAACTGGTCGAATACGGCCGCAAGCATCCCGATACCCTGACCTACGCGTCCAGCGGCACCGGATCCAGCGCGCACCTGACCGGCGCCGACTTCGCGCTGCAGGCGAATCTGAAGATGACCCACGTGGCCTACAAGGGCAGCGCTCCCATCCTGACCGACCTGCTGGCGGGCCGGGTATCCATGGTGTTCGACCCGGTGCTGGTGCCCATGCAGTACGTCAGGCAAGGCAAACTGAAGGTACTGGCGTTCACGGGCAAGAAGCGCTGGTCGGACGCGCCCGAAGTGCCCACCATGGAAGAAGGCGGCTTCCCCGGCTTCGTGACCGGCTCGTGGGCCGGCCTGCTGGCGCCCACCGGCACGCCCAAGCCCATCATCGAGCGCATGGCCAAGGAAATCAGCGAAATCGTCCACGAGCCCGACGTCACCAAGAAATTCATCGACGCCGGTTTCCTGCCCACGGGCAGCACGCCCGCGGAATTCGCCGAACTGATGCGCAAAGATTCCGAGCGCTATGCCAAGATCATCAAAGAAGCCAACATCACTGTGAACTGAGGCTCGCAGGACGCGCATCGTGATCGATAAATTCGTTCCCTCGCCCGCCGAGGCGGTCGCCGACATCCACGACGGGGCCACGCTCTTGGTGGGCGGGTTCGGGGGCGCGGGCATGCCCACCGACCTGCTGCATGCCCTGATCGACCAGGGTGCGCGTGAACTCACCGTCGTCAACAATAACGCCGGCAACCACGAAACCGGCCTGGCCGCGCTGATCAAGGCCGGCCGCGTGCGCAAGATGATCTGCTCGTTTCCCAAGGCCTCGCATTCGTGGGTGTTCGACGACCTGTACCGGCGTGGCCGGATCGAACTGGAATGCGTGCCCCAGGGCACCATCGCCGAGCGCCTGCGCGCGGCCGGCGCCGGCCTGGGCGGTTTCTACACGCCCACGGCGTACGGCACCGAGCTTGCCGCCGGCAAAGAAACCCGCGAGATCGACGGGCGCCACTATGTTTTCGAAAAGCCGCTGCACGGCGATTTTGCGCTGGTGCAGGCCGACCGCGCCGACCGCTGGGGCAACCTGACTTACCGCATGAGCGCCCGCAACTTCGGCCCGGTGATGTGCATGGCGGCGGCCACCACTATCGTGCAAGTGCGCCAGCGCGCCGAACTGGGCGACCTGCCGCCCGAGTCCATCGTGACCCCCGGCATCTTCGTGCACCGGGTGGCGGTGGTGGCCAACCCAAGCTTTTCCAGCTGAGCCAGCCATGAGCGCGAATTCGAGCTTCCAGCCCTTGACCCGCGAGCAACTGGCGCGGCGCGTGGCGCAAGACATTCCCGACGGCAGCTACGTGAACCTGGGCATCGGCATGCCGGTGCTGATCGCGGGCCACCTGCCGCCGGATCGCGAAATCGTGCTGCACAGCGAGAACGGCATCCTGGGCATGGGCCCGCCGCCCGCCCCCGAAGCCGCCGACCTCGACCTGATCAACGCCGGCAAGCAGCCCGTCACGCTGCTGCGGGGCGGCGCGTTTTTCCATCATGCCGATTCGTTCGCCATGATGCGCGGCGGCCACCTGGACATCTGCGTCATGGGCGGCATGCAGGTGTCGGCCACCGGCGACCTGGCCAACTGGTCGCTGGGGCGCGCCGGCGAACCGCCCGCGGTGGGCGGCGCGATGGACCTGGCGGTGGGCGCGCGGCGCGTCTACATCATGATGGAACACAACACCAAGAACGGCGCGCCCAAGATCGTGCAGCGCTGCACCCTGCCCCTGACCGGCGCGGGCGTGGTCGACCGCATCTATACCGACCTGGCGGTGATCGACGTCACGCCCGGCGGGCTGGTGGTTCGCGATATGATCGACGGCCTCACCCTGCAAACGCTGCAGTCGCGCACCGGTGCGCCGCTGCGCGCCGCCTGATGCGCACCCCGCCTCCTCCGCACGATTACGCCGCACCGCTGCCCGCCGACGAACATCCCGACCGCTTCCGCGGCGATCCGGACTTCATGCTGACGCTGTCGCGCGGCCTGCGCGTGATCCGCGCCTTCGGCGAACGCCGCTATCCGCAGACCGCCGCCGACCTCAGCCGCCGCGCCGGCTTGCCGCGCGCGGTCACGCAGCGCTGCCTGCATACGCTGATCCGCCTGGGCTTTGCCGAACAGCAGGGCCGCCACTATGTCCTGACGCCGCTGATCCTGAGCCTGGGTCATGCGTATTTCTCGTCCACGCCCTTTGTGTCGCTGGCGCAGCCGGTACTGGAAGAACTGAGCGCCACGGTGAACCAGACCTGCGCCCTGGCCATCATGGAAGGCAACGAAGTGCTGTACCTGGCGCGTTCGGAAGTGCACCGCATCCTGGCCACCACGCTGGGCCTGGGCAGCCGCCTGCCGGCCTACTGCACGACCATCGGGCGCGTGATGCTGGCGCAGCTGCCGCCCGCCGCGCTGGACCGCTATTTCGAAACCGCCGAACTGGCGCCCTATACCGAATTCACCGAGACCTCGCCCGTGCGCCTGCGCGAGATCATCGCGCGGGTGCGCGAACAAGGCTATGCCGTGGTCGACCAGGAAATCGACCTGAACGTGCGCGCCATCGGCGTGCCCGTGCGCGCGGCCAGCGGCAAGGCCTGCGGCGGCCTGAACGTCAGCGTGAAATCGCCGCGCGTGCCGCTGGCGCAGCTCGCCAGCGAATACCTGGGCCCCATGCAAGCGGCGGCCGACCGGCTGGGCCAGTTCCTGGTGCTGTAAAGATGCGGGCGGGCGTTCGTGCAAGTTGGCTCAGGTGCCTGACACCGGTTCAGGTCGGTTCAGGTGTCTGACTCCCGCAGATCGGTTCAGGTGTCTGACTCCCGCAGATCGGTTCAGGTGTCTGACTCCCGCAGATCGGTTCAGGTGTCTGACTCCCGCAGGGTGTCAGACACCGAAGCAGGCGCACGGCGTTCGTACACATCGGTGTCTGACACCCTGCGGGAGTCAGACACCTGGCCCTGATACACCTGGCCTAATGCGGATCACGTCCCCGGCAACCCGCTGGTGTCCAGCGTGAAGGCGGCGGCGGCGCGGCCGATGCGGTCGTTGACGGCCCGCCAGGCATCGTCGGCCGGCGGGGCCTGCACCAGGATGCGCGCGTAGCCGCCGCCGTCGAGTTCGCGCAGCATCGCGTACAGCGCCTGGGCGTAGCGGCCCGCGTCGTCCGGGACCGGATGCCAGTCCACCCGCGCATCCAGGCCGGCGGGCGCCGCGCCGAATGCCACGATGGCGACGCGGCCGGCGGGCAGGCCCTGTCCGCGCGCCGCGGCGGCCAGGGCCCGCGGCGCGAGCAGTTCCAGCGGCGTATGCGGCGCGTAGTGGGCCTTCAGAGTGCCCGAGGCGCGCGGCGCGGCGGCGTCGGGCAGCCCTACCGGCACGCCCAGTACGTCCTGGATCTGCGCCGGCGTGACATGCCCCGGCCGCAGCAGCACCGGGCCCACGCCCTGCCCCAGCCGCGACAGATCGATGATGGTGGATTCGATGCCCACCTGCGCGGGCCCGCCATCGAGCACCGGCATGCCCTGCGCGACTTCTTGCGGGAACTCGCGCCGCACGTGTTCGGCCTGCGTGGGCGACACTTGCCCGAACTTGTTGGCCGACGGCGCGGCCACGCCGCCGTGCCCGCCCGGCTTGCCGGCCGCGAAGGCGGCCAGCAGCGCCTGCGCCACCGGATGCGAGGGGCAACGCAGGCCGATGCTGTCTTGTCCGCCGCTGACCGCCGCGCCGACATGCGGCGCGCGCGGCAGGATCAGCGTCAGCGGCCCGGGCCAGAAGGCGTCGATGAGCTGGCGGGCCTGGGCGGGGATGTCGCGGGCCCAATAGCCCAGGTCGGCCCCCGGCGCGACGTGCACGATGACCGGATGGTTCGCCGGGCGGCCCTTGGCGGCGTAGATGCGCGCCACCGCTTGCGGATTCTGCGCATCGGCGCCCAGGCCATAGACGGTTTCGGTGGGAAACGCGACCAGTTCGCCGGCCAGCAGGCGCTCGGCCGCGCGGGCGATGGCGGCCTGGTCGGGAACGGCGTAAACAGGCGTGGACATAAGATTTTATTCGGGCGCGGCCATGCCCAGTGCCGCCGCGACGCGCGCGGCGTCGGCGCGGGCCTGCTCGAGCGTGGCGGCCACCACGGTGACGTGGCCCATCTTGCGGCCGCGCCGGGCTTCGTGCTTGCCGTACAAATGCAGCTTGGCCGTCGGCACGGCCAGCACGGCCGCCCAGTCGGGTTCGCGCGGCGCCGTGGCGCCGGGCTCGAACCAGACGTCGCCCAGGATGTTCAGCATGACGGCCGGCGCCAGCAGCGCGGTGCTGCCCAGCGGCTGCCCGGCCATGGCGCGCGCCTGTTGTTCGAACTGGCTGGTCAGGCAGGCGTTCAGCGTGTAGTGCCCGCTGTTGTGCGGGCGCGGGGCGATTTCGTTGACCACCAGGCTGCCGTCGGTCAGGACGAAAAACTCGACGCACAGCACGCCATGGTAGCCCAGCCCGCGGGCAATGGCGCGCGCCGCGTCGGTGGCCTGCGCCTGGCGCCGCGCATGCGCGGCATCGCCGTCGGCGGCCGCCACGGTGGACACCGCCAGGATGCCGTCGCGGTGCAGATTGCGCGCCACCGGGAACACCACGTCGCTGCCATCGAAGCCGCGCGCCAGCACCACCGAGATTTCGTAGTCGAGCGGCATCAGGGCTTCGAGCACGCACGGCACGCCGCCGAAATCGGCAAAGGCGGCCAGCGCCTCGGCGCGGGTGGCGATGCGCGCCTGGCCCTTGCCGTCGTAGCCCAGCCGGGCCACTTTCAGAATGCCGGGAAACAGCGAATCGGGCGCGTCGCGCAGGTCTTGCTCGGCGCGGACGGCGGCATGCGGCGCCACCGGAATGCCTTGCGCGGCGATGAAGGCCTTTTCGGCGTTGCGGTCCTGCACGATGGCCACCGCGTCGGCCGCCGGACTGACCCGGCACTGGGCGGCCAGCGCGCGCAGGCTGTCGGCCGGCACGTTTTCGAATTCGGTGGTCACCGCGCGGCAGAGCTGCGCCAGCTGGGCCAGGGCGGCGGGGTCGTCATAGGCCGCCTGGATGTGGCGGTCGGCCACCATGGCGGCCGGGCCATCGGCGGCCGGATCGAGCACCGCGACGCGGTAGCCCAGGCTTTGCGCGGCATGGCAGAACATGCGGCCCAACTGGCCGCCGCCCAGCAAGCCCAGCCAGCCGCCGGGCGCGATCGTGAAGGAATCAGTCGTTGATGTCATACGGAGAGACGCGTCCATTGAAGAACGCATGGCTAGGTCAGGGCTGCGGGGGCACCACCATATTGCGGGCCGTTTCGGTCTGGCGCGCGCGGAACGCCACCAGTTGGCGATGCAGGGCGTCGTCGGTGGCGGCCAGCGTGGCAATGACGTGCAAGGCCGCGTTGGCCGCGCCGGCCTCGCCGATGGCGAAGGTAGCCACGGGCACGCCCTTGGGCATCTGCACGATGGACAGCAGGGAATCTTCGCCGCGCAGGTAGCGGGACGGGACGGGCACGCCGAACACCGGCACTTCGGTCAGGGCGGCCATCATGCCGGGCAGGTGCGCCGCGCCGCCGGCGCCCGCGATGATGCCGCGCAGGCCGCGCGCGCGGGCCGCGGCGCCGTAGTCGGCCATGTCTTGCGGCATGCGGTGGGCCGAGATGACGCGCGTTTCGTGCGGCACGCCGAATTCTTCCAGCATGGCCACGGCGTGTTTCATGATGTCCCAGTCGCTGGAGGAACCCATGATCACGCCCACCACGGGGGCGGCCGGCGCGGGTACGGAAGAGGAAGTCGTCATGGCAGAGTCGGCAAGGCGGAAAGGCGGGCGGGCACCGCGCGGGCAATGCCGCGGGCGGAAAACCAAGTATTTTACCCGGCCCGGCCGCGCCGCCGGCTAGCCGCCGCCGGCGGGCGCCACTACGGCCTGCCGCGCGGGGCCGTCCGGGCATCCGGCCGCCCCGCACTGCGGCGAGGCCACCGCCACATTGGCCAGGATGGCCAGCAAGAACAGCCCCATGACGATCAGGGCCGGCAGCGCCACGGGTTTCTTGCGGTCGTTGTCGCCCCATTTGCGGTCGGCCGCCAGCATCAGTACGCAAAACACCAGCAGCGCGCAAAACGCCAGGAAAGTCCAGGAATGGATCGACATGCCGAGCAGCGGCGGCCCGTCGGGCGCGCCTGCCTGCGCGCGCAGCAGGTTGGCGGCCGCCACCAGCCCCCCCAGCGTGGCGGCGATGACCATGGCGTAATGCAGCGGCGAGGGGCCCAGGCGGATGTTCAGCAGCAGCCCTATTCCGGCCATGGCGAACGCGGCGCGCTGCAGCAGGCACAGCGGGCAAGGCGCGGTGTCGAACAATATTTGCCAGAGAAAGGCGGCATACAGCAGGACGCTGATGCCCAGCAGCGCCAGGGTATTGATGATGCGCGAACCCCGGGCCGGATTCAGTGAAAAGAGCGCGCTCATTCAGGCCGCGCTACAGAACCAGCGCGAAGGGCTCGGCCAGGTACAGGCGGGCGCCGGCCATGAAGATCAGCAGCGTCGCCAGCCACAATGTGAAGCAGGGCCGGCGCTTGCCGAGCATGCCGTACCACACCGCCAGGGCGCTGGTCAGAAAGGGCAACATCATGATCATGCGATCGATCCTCCGGAGGTCGATCGTTACGATACGAAATATTGCGTTGCGCCAGCGGGCAAATAAGGCGGGCAAACCGCCCTATTTCGGGCGATTGACCCACTCTGGTGTCAGTGCTTCACCGCGGGTTGTGCGACCCGCCCGGGATGAAACGGATGCGGCGTCGCTCGCCTCATAGGTGTCTGACTCCCGCAGGGTGTCAGACACCGAAACTTGACCGAGATTTTCCGCATACAGCGGTGTCAGGCACCTATGGAGCCTGACACCTGTCCGAGATGGATGCACGCAGCGCTTCGGGGTGGGACTTTCACTTCAGGCCATCAGCCGGTCGAGGGCTTCGCGGTACTTGGCGGCGGTTTTCTGCAGCACGTCTTGCGGCAGGCGCGGGGCCGGCGGGGTCTTGTCCCAGGTCTGGGTTTCGAGCCAGTCGCGCACGAACTGCTTGTCGAACGACGGCGGGCTGATACCCACGGCGTAGCCGTCGGCCGGCCAGAAACGCGAGGAATCGGGCGTGAGCACTTCGTCCATCAGGTACAGGGTGCCGTCGTCGTCGAGGCCGAATTCGAATTTGGTGTCGGCGATGATGATGCCCTTGGTGGCCGCGAACTGGGCGGCCTCGGTGTACAGGCGCAAGGTGACGTCGCGGATGCGCTCGGCCATGTCCTGGCCGACTTCTTTGACGACGTGGGCGAAGTCGACGTTTTCGTCGTGCATGCCGAATTCGGCTTTGGCCGCCGGGGTGAAAATGGGTTCGGGCAGCTTGCTGGCCTGCTGCAGGCCGGCGGGCAATTGGATGCCGCACAGCGAGCCGGTGGCCTGGTAATCTTTCCAGCCCGAGCCGATCAGGTAGCCGCGCGCCACGGCCTCGACCAAAATCGGCTTCAGGCGCTTGACCACGACGGCGCGGCCGCGCACTTGCTCGACTTCGTCGGGCGCCACCACGTCTTCGGCGCGTATGCCGGTGGAGTGGTTGGGCAGAATATGGGCCAGCTTGCGCAGCCAGAACTCGGTAAGCTCGGTCAGCACCTGGCCCTTGCCGGGAATGGGGTCGTCAAGGATGACGTCGAACGCGGAAATGCGGTCGGAAGCGACGATCAGCAGTTTGTCGTCGCCCACGGCGTACATGTCGCGCACTTTGCCGCGACCCAGTAGCGGCAGGGACTTGATGCTGGATTGGTGCAGGGCGGAAGTCACGAATCGGCCTATGGCGAAAATGGGCATAGGTTACTGCAAATGCCGGCGGCGCGTCAGAGATGGGGCTGTGGAATGGGGTCGGGTTTTCTTGCCCCGTCCCGGTGGGCTTGGGCAGAGGCGAGCGGCGTACGTCCGTCGGGCTCGGGCGCATGCAGGCGCCCTCAGCCCAGGTGTCTGACTCCCGCCAGGGTGTCAGACACCACTGTATTGCGCCGGTCTCTACATGCTTCGGTGTCTGACACCCTGGCGGGAGTCAGACACCTGACGACCTGGCGATAGTAGTCAGGCACCCTGTGGAAGCCTGACCCCTGAAGGGAAAACGCGATGCGAACTCTCAACGAACTGAAACAGCAAAAAACACCCGCATCGTTTAGCCTACCCACACTTTCATCGAGGAGCCCTCATGCCCCCAGAACGCGAGTTCGCTGCACTGACCGGCGGCTGCCACTGCGGCGCCATCCGCTATGCGATCACAGCCGAACCCATGATGGCGGCAACCTGCCATTGCCGCGATTGCCAGTATGCAAGCGGCGGCGCGCCCGCGCATGCCCTGGTGGTGGCCCCTACCGCGCTGCAGGTGCTGCAGGGCCGGGCGCATGA
Organism: Bordetella petrii; assembly: GCA_017745595.1. Classification (GTDB taxonomy): domain Bacteria; phylum Pseudomonadota; class Gammaproteobacteria; order Burkholderiales; family Burkholderiaceae_B; genus Bordetella_A; species Bordetella_A petrii_C. The sequence continues at coordinate 107,922 of WMBV01000013.1, read as the reverse complement.
ATACAGTTATCGAGGCGATTCGGGAAACACGGTCATCCGCAGTTTCTGCCGCGACTGCGGCACGCCGCTATTCGGAGGCCCCAAAGATGCCGGCTATGCCATAGTAAAGGTCGGGTCGCTCGATGAGCCGGAGCAATTCCGGGCCGGCATGGCACTTTGGACAGATTCCGCGCCCTCGTGGCATCACATCGACACCACGATACCGTGCTTTGCACGCAACTCGCCGGGCTGAGGGGCCGGCCGCCCGGCGCCACCCGCGCGGGCGGCGCCGGCCCTGATCAGGCAGGGTTTATTGCACGACCTGGGCCAGCTTGCCCGCGGCGTATTGCTGCGCCATTTCGGACAGCGCCAGCGGCTTGATCTTGCTGGCGTTGCCGGCGGTGCCGAACTGGGTGTAGCGCTGCACGCAGATCGCCTTGGCGGCGGCGCGGGCCGGCTTCAGGTATTCGCGCGGATCGAACTTGCCGGGGTTTTCGGCAAAGAAACGGCGAATGGCGCCCGTCATGGCCAGGCGGATGTCGGTGTCGATGTTGACCTTGCGCACGCCGAACTTGATGGCTTCCTGGATTTCTTCCACCGGCACGCCGTAGGTTTCTTTCATGTCGCCGCCGAATTCGCGGATCTCGGCCAGCAGCTCTTGCGGCACGCTGGAGCTGCCGTGCATCACCAGGTGGGTGTTGGGCAGGCGGGCGTGGATTTCCTTGATGCGCTTGATCGACAGGATGTCGCCGGTGGGCTTGCGGGTGAACTTGTAGGCGCCATGGCTGGTGCCGATGGCGATGGCCAGCGCGTCGAGCTGCGTCTTGCGGACGAAGTCGGCGGCCTGCTCGGGGTCGGTGAGCAGCTGTTCGATGGTCATGGTGCCTTCGGCGCCGTGGCCGTCTTCCTTGTCGCCCTTCATGGTTTCGAGCGAGCCCAGGCAGCCCAGTTCGCCTTCGACCGTGACGCCCAGCTTGTGGGCGATGTCGACCACTTTCTTGGTGACCTCGACGTTGTAGTCGTAGTCGGCGATGGTCTTGCCGTCTTCTTTCAGCGAGCCGTCCATCATGACGCTGGAGAAGCCCAGGTCGATGGCGCCCTGGCAAATCTTGGGCGACTGGCCGTGGTCTTGGTGCATGACCACCGGAATGTGCGGATAGGATTCCACCGCGGCCTGGATCAGGTATTTCAGGAAGCCTTCGCCCGCGTATTTGCGCGCGCCGGCCGAGGCCTGCATGATCACCGGGCTGTCGGTTTCGGCCGCGGCTTCCATGATGGCCTGGACCTGTTCCAGGTTGTTGACGTTGAACGCGGGAATGCCGTAGCCGTGCTCGGCGGCATGGTCGAGCAACTGGCGCATGGAAACTAGGGCCATGGGGTGGTCCTCCTGAGTGGCAATGGAATGATGAGTAGAGCCTTGCTGAATAGCGGGATTTTAGCCGGGATTGCGCGGCGCTCCCGGCAGCCAATGTCACGGAAGGTGTCAGCGCCCGCGCGGGGCGCCGCGCGCCGGCTTTTTTCCGTTGATTCACGCCCCGGGGCATGAATAACTTTGTTGCGTATAGCCCCCGGGCCAGCCACCCTAGTCGTTGACCGAGCAGCCCACCGCCTCGCCCGCGTCGAACTCGACGTCGTAGGTATGTTCGGCGTCCCAGGGCACGGTGAACCACATTTCGTAGCCCTCGCCCGACTCGTCGAACAGCCACAGGGCGCGCAATACCGCGCAGCCGGCCATGGCCTCGGCGGTTTCTTCGGGCAGCCATTGCGCGGGGTCGATGCCCTGCTTCAGCCATTGCTCGACGGAATAGTGATCGAGCAGGAAATCGGCCGCCTCGAGCACCTGCTCGTCCAGCCGGGCCAGCAGCTCGCGCACGACGCGCGAGGCCCCCGGCCCGGGCGCCTCGCCGTCGGTCTGCACCATGATGTGAATCGGCGGGCGTCCTGGGCCGGCCGGCACGTTCTCGGCCGCCCACAGGTCAGGAGCCTCGGGATCTTGCGTGAAATTCAGATTTGCCACGATGCAGCCCTCCGGCCATGAAGCGCCGGCCCGCCCCGCGGGCTGGCAGATGCGATCCATTTAACCAGAAGGCCGGCGCCCGGCGCCAGCCCGGCCGCCCCATTCCCGCCGCCCGTCGCGGCGCGCGGGGGCTCAGGCCGCGACGGCCTCCCGCGGCGCGGACCGCTCGGCCGCCCGGTAATGGGCCGAAAACACCAGCCGGCCCGCCGACCACGCGTGGCTGACCAGCGGCAGCTGCCCCACCAGCGCCACCGCCACCAGGTCGGCGCGCAGGCCCGCCGCGATGCGGCCCCGATCGCGCAGGCCGCAGGCATCGGCGGGATTGGCGGTGACCAGCGCCATCGCCTGCGGCAGCGTCAGGTCGCTTTGCGCCGCCACCGCGAACGCGGCGGCGATCAGGGTGGACGGCTGGTAATCGGAGCACAGGCAGCTGGCCACGCCGGCCCGCACCGCGTCGATGGCGCGCATCGAGCCGCTCTGGCTCTGGCCGCGCAGCACGTTGGGCGCGCCCAGTATGGTCGGCAGGCCGCAGGACACCGCCGCCGTCGCGGTGTCCAGGTTGATGGGGAACTCGCTCATCGACACGCCCAGGTTGCGCATGGTGGCAATGCGCTGCACCGAGTCGTCGTCGTGGCTGGCGGTGGGCACGTCCAGGCGGCGCGCATGCGCCAGCAGGGCCTCGACGCGCAATGCCGCGCCGTCGCGGGCCTGCAGCTTGGCGCGCGCCGCGGCTTCGGCCTCGTCGCGGCTCATGGCGTGGTTGCCTATCATGTACTGCAGATAGGCCTCGAGCGTCTTGAACTGGCCCTGCCCCGGCGAATGATCCATGACCGACAGCAGGTCCACCACGCCCTCGTCCAGCAGGGCTTGCAGCACCGGCATGGCCGTCGGGTCGGTGATTTCGTAGCGGCAATGCACGCGATTGTCGACCAGGCTGTGGGCGCGAAACGCATGCAGGGCGCGCGCCACCTGCGACGCGGTCTGGTTGTTGCGCACGCCCCATTCATTGTTGGCGAACGACAGCGCGTGAAACGGCGTGGTGATGCCGGCCGCGGCATTGCGCCGGTCGACCTGGGCCACGGCGAAGTCCAGCGGGAACAGCACGCGCGAGCGCGGTTCGGCTTCTTTCTCGATGGCGTCGCAATGCAGGTCGATCAGGCCGGGCAAGAGCGTCTGGCCTTTCAGGTCGATCTCGCGCGCGGCGCCCGCGCCGGCGGGCTCGATGGCGGCGATGACGCCGTCTTCGACCAGAACGGCGCTGTCGGACAGCACGCTGTCGGGCAAGACAATGCGGGCATGGGTCAGGTACACGGCGGACATGGCTTACTCCGGGGCGCCGGCCAGAACGGCCGGCTGGATGGGCAGGATGCGCGTGGCGACCCGGTCGCGCACGGCTTCGTCGTGGAAGATGCCGATCAGGCAGCGGCCGGCGACCACCGCCTCGCGGATCAGGTCCACCACCACCGCGCGGTTGTCGGCGTCCAGCGACGCGGTGGGTTCGTCCAGCAGCAGCACCGGATGGCCGCCGATGAACCCGCGCGCAATATTCACGCGCTGCTGCTCGCCGCCCGAAAACGTGGCCGGCGGCAGGCCCCACAGGCGTCGCGGCACGTTCAGGCGCTCGAGCAGCGCGGCGGCCTGCGCGCGCGCCGCCTCGGCCTCGACGCCGCGCTCGCGCAGCGGCTCGGCCACCACGTCCAGGGTGCCCACGCGCGGAATCACCCGCAGAAACTGGCTGACATAGCCGATGACCTCGCGCCGCAGGCGCAGGATGCGCTGTTCGGGCGCGCCGGTCAGCTCGACCCAGGCAGCCCCGTCGCGTACGTGTATGCTGCCTTCGGTAGCCAGGTAATTGCCGTAAAGGCAGCGCAGCAGCGTGCTCTTGCCGGTGCCCGATGGGCCGGCCAGCACCAGGCAGTCGCCCGGGCCGGCGTCGAAACTCACGTCGCGCAGCACTGGCAGGCGGATGCCGCCCTGGTTGTGCAGGGTGAACAGCTTGCCCAGGCCGCGCACCTGGATCAGGGAAGTGGATGCATTCATGGGACTCAGCTCTGCAAGATGGACGACACCAGCAACTGCGTATAAGGGTGCTGGGGATCGTCCAGGATCTGATCGGTCAGGCCGCTTTCGACCACGCGGCCGCCGCGCATCACCAGGGTGCGGTGCGCCAGCAGCCGCGCCACGGCCAGGTCGTGGGTGACCACGATGGCGGCCAGCCGCAGGTCGGCCACCAGCTGGCGCAGCAGATCGAGCAGGCGCGCCTGCACCGACACGTCCAGCGACGCGGTGGGTTCGTCCATGAACACCATGCGCGGATGCGTGACCAGGTTGCGGGCAATCTGCAGGCGCTGCTGCATGCCGCCGGAAAACGCCGCCGGCGCGTCGTCCAGCCGGCCGGCGTCGATTTCCATTTTCTGCAGCCAGTTGCCCGCCACCTGGCGCAGTTCGCCGTAGTGGCGCTGGCCCACGGCCATCAGGCGTTCGGCGATATTGGCGCCGGCGCTGACCTGCATGCGCAGCCCGTCGCGCGCGTTCTGGCGCACGAAGCCCCAGTCGGTGCGCGCCAGCAGCCGCAGGCGGGCGGCCGGCAAGGTGGCCAGGTCGACCGGGCCGGCGTCGCGGGTGTCGTACCACACGCTGCCCGCCTCGGGCCGCGCCTGCCACGACACCGCTTGCAGCAGCGTGCTCTTGCCCGAGCCGGATTCGCCGACCACGCACAGCACCTCGCCGGGATGCAGGTCGAAACTGATGTCGCGGCAGCCATGCACGCCGTCCCAGGTGCAGGTCATGTCGCGCACCGAAAGCAAGGCGGCGCCGTTCATGCGGCCTCCGCGGCGGCGCCCGCATGGCCGGCGGCCTGCCGCCCGGCGCAGTATTCGGTATCGGAACACACAAAGCGGCGCGTGCCCTGGTCGTCCAGAATGATCTCGTCCAGATAGCTCTGGCGCGATCCGCACAGATCGCAGCAATGGTCCCACTGCTCGACGCGGAACGGATGGTCCTGGAAATCCAGGCTGCGCACCCGCGTGTACGGCGGCACGGCGTACACGCGTTTCTCGCGGCCGGCGCCGAACAGCATCAGCGCGGGGTTGTTGTCCAGCTTGGGGTTGTCGAATTTCGGAATGGGCGAAGGACGCATCATGTAGCGGCCATTGACGATGACCGGGTAGTCGTACGTGGTGGCGATGTGCCCGTGCTGCGCGATGTCTTCGTACAGCTTCACATGCATGCCGCCGTATTCGGCCAGCGCGTGCATGGTGCGGGTCTCGGTTTCGCTGGGCTCCAGCCAGCGCAGCGGCTCGGGAATGGGCACCTGGTACACCACGATCTGCCCTTCGCGCAACGGCGTTTCGGGAATGCGGTGGCGGGTCTGCACAATGGTGGCCGCGCGGGTCGATTCGGTGGTGGACACGCCGGTGACGCGGCCGAAAAAACGCCGGATGTTGATGGCGTTGGTGGTGTCGTCCGAGCCCTGGTCGATCACCTTCAGCACGTCGGCCGCGCCGATGATGGCGGCGGTGACCTGGATGCCGCCCGTGCCCCATCCGTAGGGCAGCGGCATCTCGCGGCTGCCGAACGGCACCTGGTAGCCGGGAATGGCCACGGCTTTCAGCAAGGCGCGGCGCAGCATGCGCTTGGTGGATTCGTCCAGGTACGCGAAGTTGTAGTGGTGGTCGCGCGCGACCGTGGCAGGGGTGGTCATGACGACAGGGCCTCGTCGGCAAGGGTGGCGGGCGCCGCGTCCGGCGCGGCGGTAGATGCGGTAGATGCGGCGGCGGCCGGCGCCCGGGCGGCGGCCTGTTCCTGGCGCAGCCGGCGCAGCAGTTCCAGGTTGGCCTGGAAATCCACGTAGTGCGGCAGCTTCAGGTGCTGCACGAACCCCGAGGCTTCCACGTTGTCGCTGTGGTACAGCACGAACTCGTGATCGTTGGCCGGCGCGTCGCCGGCTTCCCCCAGGTCTCGGGCCTTCAGGGCGCGGTCCACCAGCGCCATCGACATGGCCTTGCGCTCGGCATAGCCGAAGGACAGCCCGTAGCCGCGCGTGAATTTGGGTGCCTCGCGCGCGGTGCCGGCGAACTGGCTGACCATCTGGCATTCGGTCAGCTCGATCTCGCCGACGGTGACCGCAAAGCCCAGTTCTTCGATGAACATCTCGACCTCGAGCGAGCCATAGCGGATCTCGGCCGCGAACGGGTGCGTATTGCCATAGCCGCGCTGCGTGGAATAGCCCATGGACAGCAGGAAACCCTCGTCGGCACGGGCCAGGTTCTGCAGGCGCGCGTCGCGCCCGGCCGGAAAGGCCAGCGGCTGGCGCGTCAGGTCGAACGGCGCCGGATCGCCGGGCGGCGGCGCTTCCGGGTCGATCAGGTCGTCGTGCCCCAGCAGGTCGGTGACGCGCGGCATGGACACCGGCAGCGGCTGGGCCGCCGGCGCCAGCGGCTCGCCGGGTTCGCCGGGCTCTTCCAGCGAAAAATCCAGCAGCCGCTGCGTGTAGTCATAAGTGGGGCCCAGCACCTGCCCGCCGGGCAGGTCCTTGAACGTGGAAGATATCCGCCGCGCCAGGCGCATGCGCGCCGTATCGACCGGCTGCGTGGCGCCGAAGCGCGGCAGTGTCGTGCGGTAGGCCCGCAGCAGGAACACGGCCTCGATCACGTCGCCGGCCGCCTGCTTGATGGCCAGCGCGGCCAGTTGCGGGTCGTACAGCGCCCCCTCGGCCATGACGCGCGACACGGCCAGCGGCATTTGCTGGCGGATCTGCGCCAGCGTCAACTCGGGCACCGCCGCATCGCCCCGCCGGTAGGCATCCAGCATGCGATAAGAATTCAGGATGGCGCGCTCGCCCCCCTTGACAGCCACGTACATGGTCAGCCCTCCGCTTGCACGGTGCGGGGTAGCCCGCACAACTGGTGGCCCTGAATCAGGAACACGTCCACGCCCAGGGGAAAAATCCGATGATTGGCATGCCATTGCGTCCAGAAACCGGCCGGCAGGCCGGCCGCCCGCAGTTCGCGCCGGGTGGCAATGCCGGGCCCGCTCAGCGTCACGGGCGCGCCGTCCTGCAGCGACGCCACTTCCAGCAACAAGGTGGTGGACGTGTCCGGATAGGCCGGCTCGCCCGGATGGCATTGCGCCAGGCCGGGTGCCGCGTGGCCGGCCGGCACGGCGGCAAAGCGCGCCTGCGCGGGGTCCTCCACTAGCGGGCAGCCGCAATGAAATCGCAGGAACTGGCGCGTCGCCTCGGCCACGCCGGGCGGCAGCCATACCGGCGCGTCGGCATCGGCCAAGGCCAGCAGCATGGCCGTCATGGCGGGCGACAGGCCCGGCGGCACGCCGCAATCGGCGGCGATGGCCTGGATGCTGCCGGGATGCGCCATGGCCTGCAGCGCGGCGCGGAAGGTCTGCTGCGACTGGGTGACGGCGTCGGCGAAACCGGCCGCCGGCGGCACGCCCAAGAAGGCGGTCTGCGTGGACATCATGTCAGTCTTCTCCCCGTACCATCGTGAAGAATTCGACCTGAGTCTGCGCGGCCACGCGCGCCTGGTGGCGGGCCCGTTCGGCGTGCGCCCGTGCCAGCGGCGCGATGACGCCGGCCTGGATGCGGTCGTGCCAGTCGCCGCGCTGCAGCAGCGCGTCGAGCACGGCGGCGCGTTCGGCGTGGCGGCGCGCGCGGCCGGGTACGTAGGCCACGCCCATCGTGCCGCTTTCGAGCGTCACGGCGCAGCGCGTGATGCTCATCTCGCCCAGGTTGAATTGCGCGCCGGTGCCGCCGCTGCGGGCGCGCACCATGGCCATGCCGCTTTCCGCGGGGCGCAGCGTGCTGTGCGGGGGCAGCGGACCCAGCGCCTGTACCGCCTGGTCCAGCGCGGCGGGCTCGGCCAGCGCCAGGACGCGCATCCAGGCGGCGCGCCGCGCGGCGGCATCGGCCACGGGAGTATCTTCAGTGTGCATATTTCCTCTAAACGTCTAGACGACCAGATGTAAAATGAGGCGGAACTGGCGCCCAGTAAACCATCGCCGCGTGAATGTTTCGTGACACCCGGCCATCGCGCCGGACATGACGCGAACGCGGCGGCGAGTGATGCACAATCATGGCCGTCCATCATGAAGCTGCCATTACGGAAACGGATTACCACCATGGTCGAACGAGGTACGGGCGTCGCGGTATGGCGACAAATCGGTGAATTGCTGGCGGACGACATCCGCAACAAACTCTATGCGCCCGGCGAACGGCTGCCGCCGGAACCCGAGCTGGCGGCCAAGTTCTCGGTGAACCGCCACACCATCCGGCGCGCCATGGGCGAACTGGAACAAAGCGGGCTGGTGCGCATCGAGCAGGGCCGCGGCACCTTCGTGCAGGAACACGCCATCGATTACGCCATCGGCAAGCGCACACGGTTTTCCGAGAACCTGCGCAGCCAGGGCATGCTGGGGTTTATCGAGATCATGGGCAGCCAGAGCCTGCGCTCGGCCGAGATCGCGCACCACCTGGGCCTGACGCGCGCGGCGCCCCTGCTGCGCGTGCAGGCGCTGGGCAAGGCCGAGAACCGCAGCATCGACGTGTCCGAACACTACCTGGACGAAAAGCGCTTTCCCGACTTCGCCGCCAGCCTGCGCAAGCTGCGGTCGATTTCGCGCGCGCTGGCGCACTACGGCGTGGCCGACTACACGCGCAAGTGGTCGCGCATCACCGCGGCCCTGCCCGCCCCCGAGGTGGCGCGCCTGCTGGGCCAGCCCAAGTCCCGCCCGATTCTGCAGGTCGAGGCCCTGAACGTCGACCGCGACGGCGCCCCGCTGCAGTACAGCGTGACCCGTTTCGTGGGCGACCTGGTGCAGCTGGTCGTGTCCGACGACGCCGCCTGAAAGCCGGCACGGGCCTACACAATTCATCTAGACATCCGGCTGTCACAGAAGTCCGATAAGGTTCGTGGCCATGAATTCCGAACCTTCCGCTTCCGCCGCGCTGGCCGGCATCGCCGGTCGCCGCCTGTTGACTCCCGCCGGGCTGGGCGCCGGCGAACTGGCCTTTCGCGACGGCCGCATCGGCGATGCCGCCAGCCCCGGCGCGTCGCAGGCGGCCTGGCTCGACGCCGGCGACCTGCTGGTGCTGCCGGGCATCGTCGACCTGCACGGCGACGCGTTCGAACGGGCGGTCATGCCGCGCCCCGGTGTCACGTTTCCGTACGACGCCGCGCTGCACGACGTCGACCGCCAACTGCTCGCCCACGGCATCACCACCGAATTCCATGGGGTGACGGTGTCGTGGGAAGGCGGCTTGCGCGGCGAGCCTTATGCCGAGCACATGTTCGAATCGCTGGAACGCATGCGCGGCACGCTGGGCGCGCGCCATCACGTACATCTGCGGTTCGAGACCCATCACGTCGGCGGCGTGGACACCGCGCGGCAATGGATCCGCGCCGGGCGCGTGCAGTTTCTGGCGCTGAACGACCACCTGCCCGCGATGGCGCGCCGCCTGGGCGACGACCGCAAGCTGCTGCAATACGCCGATCGCGCCGAGTGCGACCTGGACACTTTCCAGGCCCGCATCCGCGAGGCCATGGGCGCGGCGGACGCGGTCGGCGCGGCCATGCGCGAACTGACCCAGGCCGCGCGCGCGGCCGGGCTGAACGTGGCCTCGCACGACGATCCGGACGCGGCCACGCGCCGCTATTACCACCAGCTGGGCTGCCGCGTGGCGGAATTCCCGCTGACGCCCGAGGCCGCGCGCGTGGCGCGCGAACTGGGCGATGCCACCGTATTCGGCGCGCCCAACGTGGTGCGCGGCCGCAGCCATACCAACGCGCCCAACGCAACCGAGATGATCCGGGCGGGGCTGTGCGACATCCTGACTTCCGATTACTACTACCCTGCCCCGCTGGCGGCGGCGCTGCGGCTGGTGGACCAGGGCATCCTGCCGCTGGCGCGGGCCTGGCGCCTGGTGTCGGCCAACCCGGCGCGCGCCGCCGGCCTGGACGACCGCGGCACTCTGGCGGCGGGCCAGGCCGCCGATGCCATCGTGGTCGACGACAGCGTGCCCGGGCTGCCCCGCGTATGCGCCGCGATTGTCGGCGGCGTATTGCGCCACACCACGCGCCGTTTCGATACTTTCCACGCCCAGCGTATCGCCGCGTAGCGCCGCCATGCCGCAAGCCTATCGCTACGCACTGTACCTGGCGCCGGTAGGCGCCTGGCGCGACCTGGGCCAGCGCTGGCTGGGCCGCTGCGCGGACACCGGCGCGGCGCTGCCGGCCCCGGACGGCGCCGGCATCCCGCCGAACGACTGGACCCGCGCGCCGCGCCGCTATGGCCTGCACGCCACGCTCAAGGCGCCGTTCCGGCTGCACCCCGGCACGCATCCCGCCGACCTGGACCGGGCGGTGCGTGCGCTGGCCCGCAGCCGCGACCCGTTCGGCATCCCGCTGCGGCGAGAACGCCTGCGCGGCTTCCTGGCCTGGTGCATCGACGATGCCCGCGCGCAGTGCCGCATGAATGCGCTGGCCGACGCCGCCGTCGCCGAACTGGACGGCTTCCGCGCCCGGCCCGTGGCGGCGGACCGGGCGCGCCGCCGGCCGCACACGCTCGATCCGGCGCAGCACCGCATGCTGGAACGCTGGGGCTACCCGTATGTGTTCGACACGTTCACCTTCCATATCACCCTGACCGGCCCGCTCGATCCGGCGGCCCTGGCCGCGGCCGAGGCCCGGCTCCAGGCGCTGGACGACCCGGCCCTGCGCGCGCCCATGCCGGTGCGGGCGGTAAGCCTGTACGTCGAGCCGGAACCGGGCGCCGATTTCGTCGTGGCGCGCCACTACGGCTTCGACGGCACGTGCCGCGATGGCGCCGGCGCGCGCTTTCTGGATGGAGGCGCTTCATGAGCACGGCTTTCGCGGGTGATTCTTCCTGCAGCTCTTCTCGCGCCACGCGCGCGCCGCGCGGCGCGCGGCTGGTCTACTTGATGGGCGCGTCGGGCAGCGGCAAGGACACCTTGCTGCGGCTGGTGCGGGCCAGCCTGGCGCCCGGCGAACCGGTGTTGGTTGCCCATCGCTATATCACGCGTCCCAGCGGCGGCGACGAGGCCTCGGTGTTTCTCAGCGATACCGAGTTCGAACGCCGCAAGGCGATGGGCTGTTTCGCGCTGCACTGGGACAGCCACGGGCTGCGCTACGGGATCGGCGTCGAAATCGATGCCTGGCTGGCGCGCGGCGCGACGGTCATCGTCAATGGTTCACGGGCCCACCTGGCCGTGGCGCACGCGCGCTACCCCGGCCTGGCCGCCGTGGAAATCCGGGTGGCACCCGACGTGCTGGCCGCGCGCCTGGCCCGGCGCGGCCGCGAGACACCGGACCAGATCCGCGCCCGGCTGCAGCGCGCCGCGCGGCCGTTCGACCTGCCCGCCGGCCACACCGTCACTCGCCTGGCCAATGATGGCTTGCCCGAAGAGGCCGCGCAGCGCCTGCTGGCAGTCGTGCGGGACAGGCTCGCGCCATCGCCGGGCGCCTGATTCGTACCGGCTGGCTTCGCCAGATCTTTGCCAGGCGTAGGTGTCCGACTCCCACAGGGTGTGGTTCAGGTGTCCGACTGAGTCAGGTGTTCAGGTGTCTGACTCCCGAAGGGTGTCAGACACCGCCTGGATACAGCAACATTCGCGGCCTGATTTCGGTGTCTGACACCCTTCGGGTGTCAGACACCTGAATCATCGACCTGCCTAGTCATCCGGCGCCTAATCCCCGGACGGTATCGGACACCTACCCAGATCTTGAAACAGCCCGGCGTGGTGAGTTAAAAAACACGAAACTAAACGCCCGCCTAAATGGAATGCCCTTATGAATATCAACACAGCCGCCATTGATGACGCCGCGCTCGCGCTGCTCTATTTGACCTTGCATGATGGCAACCGCGCCTGGAAAGGTCTTGATTGGGATGTGCTCGACCGCCTGCATGAACGCGGCCTGATCGCCAATCCGGCCAACAAAACAAAGTCAGTCGTGTTGACCGAAGAAGGCTTACAGGAATCCGAGCGCCTGTTCAATAAACACTTCGTCACCCCGGGCAACGGTGGAGGGTAACCACAAGGAACGGACTTCCGGTATTGCGGCAGCTGCTCTTGCCAGGCTTTGCCGGGTGTCCGACAGGCAGGGCCAGCTATATCCGTTACCTGTCCCAATCCACGTTGACATGCGGAACCGACCACTGCGTGACGGCCATAGGCTCCAGCACCGGCTCGCCCAGGAACGGCGCCGACAGGCAATAGAGTCCGGCGTGGGTCGATTGCCAGATCAGTTTCCGGTCCCATTCGATGAAAACGGCTTCCGTCGTACCTCGACGCCAACTCAGGTAGTCGTCCATTTCGCCGTCGCGCGGCGGCACGAAATACGCGACTTCCTTGGGCTCTGTCGGGTCCGAAATATCGAACAGACGCAATCCCGCATTGAGATACGACAATGCCACGACATCGGGGCGCGCTTTTCCCGGGGCAATCCAGTTTTGCATGACACGCGAGCTGAATCGACCGCGCGCCATCGCAAAGTCTTTGTACGGCGCATCGGGATGCGGCAGCGGACGCGGAAACAGGGCGATTATGCGTGGCTTGGCCGGGTCTTTGACGTCGATGACATAACTGGTGTGGAACGGCTCGCGGCAATCGGATTCAAGGGCTTCCGGTATGCCGATCACCAGATGTTGTAGCCGTGGATAGCGCTGCGGGTCCGCAGTCACCGGCACCACATGATGATAAGGAATCGCACCGATGGCTTCGAGCGGATGCGACACCTTGCCGTATACCTTGGGGTGACGAATGTCGGACAAATCGTGAATATACATGCCGAAATGTCCCCATCCGCCATAGCCGATGGTCCCTCCGTCTTCGACCCTGACGGGAACAATGCAGGGGGTGCGGTTCCCTGTCCACGAACACTGATCGCCCGCAAACGGATAGGTGGACCGGTAGTAGTCTTCCTCATCGAGCCGCTGGCCAGGAACCCACCACCGCGAGACTTCTTTCACCTTGGCGGGATCCGACATATCGACGATCATCAGCCCGTTGCTGTAAACACGCTCGGTGCTTTCCATACGCAGCTGATCATCCCACCCGCAAGCCAGATAGGCATATTGGCCGCCATCGTAGAAAGGCAGGTGGACGCCATGACCCGTGGCCCCGGTTTCGAATTCGCTCAACAGATCCGTCTTTTCGGGATTCGTTGCGTCATAAACCCGGATACCGCGAAAACTACGATCGCTGATTGCTTGTCGAGCATACTCCTCGTGATATTTCCCACGCGGATACTGCGGCGTTCCCGGCGTCAACGGCATCTGGTGAGATGTGACACGAAGCCACTTCTTCAGTTTGGTGTTGTAGACGCAGCTTTGAAAAGTAGGGAAATTGCCTTCTTTGATCACCGCCGCCTTGGTGGGCTCGGTGATATCGACCCAGCCTTCGCTAAAGGCGATGAGACGACGCTTGCCCCTGGCCCACAGGCAGGAATGCTCGTCGCCGAACATCTTGAGTTTGATCGACGGGTAGTAGGCAACGATCTCCATATTAGAGATGTACTGATGGCGGTCGAGATAGTTCAAGGCGCCGGCCGGCAAGCGTAACGGCACCGTGCCGCCGCCCGGCATTACGCCTTCGTGGCGCCGGGCATCAGCGGCGGATGCCCCGGACGCCGCTTGATCGTTATGCCCTGCCATAGCGGTGCTCCTGAATGAAAACAGTATCTCGGCGTTACCGGGGCTCGTAGCCGATATCTTTGACGAGTTTTGCGAAACGCTCGGTATCGCGCTTCATGACTTCACCGAACGCTTGCGGGGATTTGGAGACCGGCACCAAGCCCAGCGTTCTCAATTTCGCTTGTACGTCGGGCTTGGCCAGGAACTCGTTGATGGCAGTATTGAGCGTTACGACGATCTTCGGATCGGTGCCCGCCGGGGCCACGATGCCATTCCAGCCCAACACCGAATAGCCCGGCAGGCTGTCGCCTATCGCGGGTAACTCAGGAAGATGTTCGTCTTTCGAGGAAATGCCCACCAAATGGATTCTGCCCGATTCGATCGCGGGGGCAAGGCTCGTGTACGAAGAGACGCCGAGGTCTAGTTGGCCGCTGGCGACGTCGGTGATCAGCGGGCCGGTATCTTTATAAGCGATGTTATCTACTGTAAAGCCGGCCTGGCGCGCGATCAGCGCAACGGTCATATGCGGCAGCCCGCCCTGGCTCGGACTGCCGAGCTTCACGCCGAGCGGTTGCGTTTTGGCCCATTCGATGACGTCCGTGATTGTCTTGAGCGGCCCGTCGGCCTTTGACACGATCGCCTGATAGTTTTCGGCAATCTGTGCAACCGGCACAAAGTCTTTCTGCGGGTCATACAGGTTTTCCTTCATGACGGACGTCGAAAGCGCCAGATTGGTGATTTGCCCCACGCCCAGGGTATAGCCATCCGGTTTGGCCCGTGCCACGCGGCTCAGCCCAAGCTGGCCGCCCACGCCCGCATGGTTTTCCACGATCACTGGCTGATGGAATTTCTGAGTGAGATATTCCGCGATCATCCTGGCCATGATATCGACCGACGCCCCCGGGCTGTAAGGCGCCTCTATCGTAATCGGCCGACTGGGATAATTTTCAGCATGTGAGAATGCAGTAAAACCCATCGTGACCAATACCGTGAACAAAAGGGAAATTCGCCGCTTCATTTCAAGCTTCCTCAGATCGTGAGAACACCCATATGCACGAGGCCCACGCACATTTTTACGTGCCTCTTGCGAAGGAATTCAGACTAAAGTTGCGGCAGATTGTTTGTCAATGCATTCGGCGCTGCATTCTCATTAATCGAAATTAATAGGTGTAAACACCAAGCCGCCCCTCGGGTTCCGGCAACACCGCGCTCGAACGGCGGAGATCGGCGCCTAGCGCACGGTCGGGCCTCCGCCCCAGTGCCCGAACTCCCGACCGATATCACTCGGTGTGGCCTGGCCGCGCCGCAGGATCAGCGTCAGCAGGGCCCGGGCCTTGATGCCGTCCAGCCAACCGGCGCGGATCACGCCGCGGCGCTGCAGATCGATTTCGCCGCCCGGAAAGCCATAGGTATGCGACAGCACCGAGCCGGCGCCGGTGCGCGACGCCAGGATCACCGGAATTTGCCCTGCGGCGCGTTCCAGCGCCTCGGCCACCGCCAACGTCACGTGGCCGCCACCCATAGCCTGCACGACGATCGCATCAAAACCGCCACCGACAGCCGCGTCGATCAGCGCGCCGTCGTCACCCAAAGCGATCGTCAACAATGCGACACGCGCATCGCGCGTGGGCTGACCGGGCGCGAGCGGCGGCACGGGCTCAAGGCGGCTCACGATATGCACCGCCCCCTCGGATAACCACCCCAGCTGGCCAGCCGGCCCCGAGGTAAAAGCCGCCGGACTGGTGGTGTGGGCCTTACGCACGAACCTGGCCGCGTGGATCTCATCGTTGAACACCACCAGGCAGCCCAGGCCATACGCCCGCGGGCACGCGGCCACCTGCACCGCGGCCAGCAAATTGGCCGGACCGTCCGCGCCTGGCAGAGTGGGATTGCGCATCGCACCGGTTACCACCACCGGCACCCGCGCGGGCAACAACCGGTCCAGGACAAAGGCCGTTTCTTCGATGGTGTCGGTCCCTTGCGTGATCACCACACCTTGTACGCCCGACTGTGTGACATGCATGATTTCCGCCGCAAGCGCATACAGGTCATCGAAACCCAGATGCGCGCCCGGCAATTGCCGAAACGACTGCGCATCGATGCGGGCCACATCGCCCAGCCCGGGCACGGCGGCAACCAGCATCTCGCTGGTCAACGTAGGCACCACGCCACCCGCGCGATCGTGCGTCATTGCGATCGTGCCGCCCAAGGTCAGCACTTTGATATGGGGCTTTGTCATAGAGGTCTTTTGTCCATTTCTCGATATTGCGAAGCACCGCACCCCGCCACGCGCTCGGCGCCGCGGGCGGTTACGCTTAGCGAATCATCGACGATTCAATCGTCGCGACGCATTCGGTCAAACTGCTGAGCACGTGGCGCTTGTGGCTTTCGACCATGCGGCTGCTGATCGATGCCACGAACACGGCCGCCATAGGCGTGCCGCCGCGGCTGCGGATCGCCTTGCCCAGCGCAGTGATGTCCAGCGCGGCCGCTCCCTCATCCAATGCGAAATGCCGCTCTCTCGTTTGCCGCACGCGCTCCGCAAGGGACTCAGGCGTCAGGTGATAGCGATTCAGCTGTGGCGCGATCTCTCGCAGCACGATCTCTCTTTCGCCATCGTTCAGCGCGGCCAGTATCGCCAACCCGCCCGCGCCCACCCCCAGCGGGTGGCGGTCGCCGACATTGCGAGTCATGGTCTGGATCTCGAAATTACCCGCGATACGGCTCAGGCAGACCGAATCGAAGCCGCTGCGAATAAGCAAGAAAGCCATATCGCCCGTAGCCTGTGCCAGGCGGTGCAGTGCGGGCTCGGCGGTCTCCCGCAGGTTCGACTCGGGCAACGCGGCCAGCCCCAGTTCATGCAACAGCGGGCCCAGCCTATAACCACGCTGTCCGGGATCACGCATCAACATGCGTTCCTGGACGAGTCGCTGCAGCAGCCGATGCGCGGTGGACTTATCCAGGCCCGCCATCTCGGCAATATCGATCAGGCGCAAATTGCGCGACTGGCTCGATGCCACCAGTCTTAGTAACAACACGGCGCGCGCGACGGTTTGCGCACTGGTAGGCGATGCCATCAGAAGTACCTCTCTTGTGCAAGCTGGTGCTTAGCGGTCGCGCTTATTTTCTCATTAATCAAGAAAATAAATAACTCCTGATCCGAAGATTACACAAAAATCGGCCGATCCAGTAAGTATTTTTTCATGACACGCAAGTTCATGGATTTTTTTCTCTTATATATCAAGGATAAATTTCGAGTAAGTAAAAACCCAGGTCAAGGCTGCCTGAAACGCAAATGCTATGGTTTTCCCTAAAAAATATTAATATATGAGATAAAAACCAAAAGACGTTTGACCGCCTTCAGGCGTGGGCAATAGGATGGGCCCACACATTCCGTTGACCCACAGCGATCCGGCAACCAGGTTGGATTCCTGCCGGAAGCGCCCCAGCCCTCGAGGCCTTTCTATGACCGAAAAGATGATCGGCAGCAGCGTGCGCGATCGTTTGACATATGAGCCCATTCACAAACGCCGTCCGCTGGCGTTGCCCGGCGGAGCACGGGTAGCCGTATGGACCATCGTCAATCTTGAAAATTGGAATCCCGCCGCGGCGATGCCGCGCGCGGTCTTGCCACCGCCCATGGGGCGACCATTGTTGCCGGACATCCCCAATTGGGCCTGGCACGAATACGGCGCTCGAGTAGGCTTCTGGCGATTTCTCGATGCACTGCAATCGCGGAGCCTGAAAGCCACGCTGGCGCTCAATGGCACCGTGTGCTCGCTGTATCCGGAAATGTGCGCCGCCGCCCGCGATGCGGGATGGGAATTCATGGGCCATGGCCATGTTCAACAGCCCATGCATACCGTACCGGATCAGACTCAGGCCATTTCAGACACAATCAAAGCGATCCGGGACTTCACCGGCAAAGCGCCGCGCGGCTGGGAAAGCCCAGGGCTGACCGAAACCGATGAAACCCTGGATCTGCTGGCCGAGGCTGGCATCGAGTACGTGGCCGACTGGGTGCTGGACGATCAGCCCGTCTCGTTGCGTACCCGCGCAGGCGAGATGGTATCGGTGCCTTATACCGTCGAGCTCAACGATGTCGTCATCAGCGCGGTGCAACAGCAGCCGTCCGACGAAATTCTGCGGCGCGGCCGCGACCAGTTTGACCGCCTGTATCTCGAAGGCGCCGAGATCCCGCGCGTCATGGCCATCTCTATTCACCCCTATCTGACAGGCGCGCCGCATCGGATCAAGTACCTGGAGCAACTCTACGACTACATCCTGGGACATAACGATGTCGTGATGTGGACCGGAGAACAAGTTCTCGATTGGTATCGGTCCGAAACTGCTGCCGCGTAACGGCCCGACCTGAAACAACGAACATCGGAGGTTAATCATGAAGACGACTTGGACAGGCAAACTGGCGGCGTTGTGCGCCGCGCTGTGCGTAACGGGGGCCGCGTTCGCGGACGAGTTCCCCTCCAAACCCATCAATATCATTGTGCCGTATACACCGGGCGACGGACCCGATGTAATCGCCCGGCTGGTAGGCGCTGAAATCAGCAAAAGCCTGGGCCAGCCTGTGATAATCGATAACAAGGCCGGCGCCAGCGGCCAGATCGGCATGACGCAGACGGCCAAGGCGCCACCCGATGGCTACACATTGGGAGTAGGGCTAGTCACCAACCTGGCGCTGGCGCCTTATACCTATAAAAACTTGCCCTATGACCCGCTCAAAGACCTGACCCCCGTGGCTTTGGCCGCGATGAACTATCTCGCGTTGGTATCCCGGCCAGATGCGCCGTTTAAAACAGTGAACGAGATGATCGCCTGGGCCAAGGCGAATCCCGGAAAACTGACCATAGGCACCACAAGCATGGGCGGGCTGCCGCACATGTCGTTCGAATCCCTGGCTCTTATGTCAGGAATCAAGTTCATCAACGTACCTTACAAGGGTAATGGCGCGGTCATTACCGACCTGAGCGGCGGACGCATTGACGTGGGCGTAAACGCCTTCACCAGCATCTCGGCGTTGATCAAGTCGGGAAAGCTCAATTTGCTGGGCATTACTTATCCCGAACGCGACCCCGCGCTGCCGGACCTGCCCACGGTGGGTGAATCGCTCAAGGGCTATAGCTCGGTAGGATGGTTTGGCTTCGTCGCCCCCGCCGGCACGCCGCCCGACATTGTCAACAAGCTCAACGCCGCGATCAATCACGCCCTGGAACAGCCCGAGCTACAGAAGACGCTGGCCACGCAAGGGCTGATTCCGATGCGCAAATCCCCCGAGCAGTTTGCCGAGCTCTTGAAAAGCGAAAACGAGAAATTCAGCAAACTCGTCAAAGACACCGGCTATCAGCCTCAGTAATTACGCTCGCGCTTTAACTGATAGGACACTTCCGACAGAGGACGATATGAAAGAAACGGAAAAAGCCCCCAGCTACGAGCCATTTGGCTGGCACCATTGGCACAACGATTTCTGGATGTCATACCAATTCCGGCGCGGCCTGGGCGAAACCCAGGAAGGCGGCGGCGCCATCAGCGAGGTCTTCCAGGCCGGCAGCAAGATCGTGGCCAATGACTTCGAGAGCTGGTATCGCGAATGGACGCATATCGCCGAACGCAACGACCGCCGCGGCGACGAGGAATTCGCCGCCCATCACATCCGCAGCGCGATGAACTGCTGGCTGCGTGCCGCGAATTATTTTCGCGAAGCGGAGTTCTGGCTGGCCGCCGATGATCCACGCCGTTTGCCGACATTCGACCGCTGCGAGAAAGCATCGCACAAGTTCCTGAAGCAATTGACCCCAAAGGCCGAAATCGTCGATATTCCCTACGAGCCGGGCAAACCGCTGCCCGCCTATTTCATCCGCTCCGCCAACGGGGGAGAACGCCAACCGGTGCTGATCTCGGTAGGAGGACTCGACTCGTTCAAGGATGAACTGTGGTTCATGACCGGGCGAGGCGCGCTGCAGCGCGGCATGTCGGTGCTGCTGGTCGACGGCCCCGGGCAAGGTGGCGCACTGCGACGGCATGGATTAGTGACCCGGCATGACTACGAAGTACCGGTAGGCAAATGCATCGACTGGCTGGCGCAGCGCGACGACGTCGATATGTCGCGCATCGCGTTCAGCGGATCCAGCCTGGGGGGATACTACGCCGCGCGAGCGGGAGCGATGGAACCCAGGCTCGCCGCCTGCATTTCGCACGGGGCCATGTGGGACATCCATGAGCGCTGGAAGACGCGCGACGACAATCACGGCCTGGCCGGGCATATCAAGTGGGTTTTTGGCGCCAAGTCGATGGCCGAGGCTACCGAGATTGCCAAGCCCTTCACGCTGGAAGGCGTGCTGGAAAACATGAAGTGCCCTTACCTGATTATTCACGGCGGGCATGATGTGCTCGGCGTTGAAACGGTCAAGAAACTGCACGATTACGCGGTCAGCCACGGGGTCAACGCCACGCTGCGCCTGACCAGCGAAGAAGAAACCGGCGCCGAGCACTGCCAGCATGACAACCCGACTCTGGGCCAGGAACTGATGCTGGACTGGCTGGCCGATATCTTCAAGATCGACCAGACAAAGCTGGAGTTCTATCCCGGCTAATAGGCGCAGCCACGCCTTGCCAGGCTTTGCCAGGTGTCCGACTCCCCGCAGGGTGTCGGACACCGCCTGGGTACAGAAATGTTCGCGGCTGATTTCGGTGTCTGACACCCTGCGGGAGTCAGACACCTGAATCCCGCGACCTGAATCCCGCGAATCTGGATCACCGTCAGATCAGCGCGCGCCGGATGCGTGCGGAAAGCAGGTCGATGACCACGACGAAAGCGACGATGATGATCATCACCGCGCAGGTCTCGGCATACTGGAAGCTGCGGATGATTTCCCACAGCACCGTGCCGATGCCGCCGGCCCCCACGATGCCCACGACCGAAGCCGAGCGCACGTTGGATTCGAACCGGTACAGCGAAAACGAGATCCACAGCGGCAGCACCTGCGGGATCACGCCGTAGACCACTTCTTCGACCGCATTGGCGCCGGTGGCCCGCACGCCCTCGACCGGGCGCGGGTCGATGGCCTCGACCGCCTCGGCGAACAACTTGGCCAGCACCCCGGTAGTGTGGACCCACAGCGCCAGCACGCCCGCGAAGGGGCCCAGCCCCACCGCCACGATGAACAGCATGGCGAACACCATTTCATTGATCGCGCGGCAGGCGTCCATCAGGCGGCGCATGGGCTGGTACACCCAGGCCGGCACGATATTGGCCGAGCACAGCAGCCCGAACGGCACCGCCAGCGCGATGGCCAGGAAAGTGCCCCAGATGGCGATCTGCACAGTTACCAGCATCTCGTCCAGGTACATGCGCCAATCGCGGAAATTCGGCGGAAAGAAGTCCGCCGCGTAAGTGGCCATGTTGCCGGACTCGGTCAGCAGGTCCAGCGGACGCATATCGGCGCCGCGCCATGACAGCATCAACAATGCCAGCACCACGCCCCACACCAGCAGGCCCGGCAGGGAAGACCGCAACGCGGCGGGATGGCGGGCGGGCGAAACAATAACGCTCATGGCGGAAATCCGTGCGTGAAAAAAGAAAAGCGCCGGCCCGCCCAGGCCGGCCGGCGCGGCGGCTTACTGCGACTTGCCGGCCAGCTTGTCCAGTTCGGCCAGTTGGCGGTCCAGCTCGGCCAGCTTCTGCTGCTTGTCGGCCGCGCTCAGCGTGGTGTTGGTTTCCACGCCGATCTTCTGCTTGGCCAGCTCCATCTGGCGGATCGGCACCAGTTGCGAATTGCTCGACGCGCGGAAGCCCTTGTAGGTCAGCCCGGCCAGCACTTTCTGCTGGCGCTCGGCGTCGGCGCCTTCCTTGCCGTAGTTCACGAAGAACGCCTGGATGCGCTGCTTCATGTCGGCCGGCAGATCGCTGCGCATCACCATCGGGTCGGCCGGGATCAGCGGCGACTTCCACAAGACACGCACCGACTCGGTGGCGTCCTTGCCGGTGTTCACGCGGTAGCGCTCCAGCATTTCGGTATTGTTGATGGCCACGTCCACCTGCTTGTTGATGACCGACAGCAGATTGCTTTCATGGTTGGACGCGCGCACCGTCTTGAAGAACGTCTTGGGCTCGATGTGACGGGCGCCCCACAGGAAGTAGCCCGGCACCAGCGTGCCCGAGGTCGAATTGGGATCTCCCGCGCCGTAGCTCAGCTGCTTGCCGTTCTTCAGCACGTCGTCCAGCGTCTGCAGATTGCTGTCTTTGTTGACCAGCAGCACCGACCAATAACCGGGGTTGCCGTCCTTGTCGATCACCGAGGCGAACACTTCGCCCTGGGCGCGGTCCACGGCTTCCATGGCCGACTTGTTGCCGAACCAGCCCAGCTGCACCTTGTTGAAACGCATGCCTTCTATGATGCCGGCGTAGTCGGACGCGAAGAACGGCTTCACGGGCACGCCCACCGCCTTGCTCAGGTCGTCGATCAGCGGCTGCCAGGCCTGCTTCAGGTTGGTGGACGATTCCGTGGAAATAATGCCGAAGTTCAGCGGCTTGGCGTCTTGCGCCTGGGCGACCGAAGACAGGGCCGTGGCGGCGACCAGGGCGCACAAAGTTCTGCGTAGCATGAGGGGATGACTCCGTGAGGGAATGGGGTGGGGCTCAGGCCGCGGCGGCCAGCGGCCGCGGCGTAATCAAGGACGGTTGCGGCACGGGGCGTTCGCCGCCTTGCGGCAGCAGTTCGGCGACGTCGGCGCCATACAGGTCGCGCAGCATGGTTTCGGTCAGTTGGGCGGCGGGCCCGTCGTACACCACCCGCCCGTGGCGCAAGGCCACCACGCGCGCGCAATAGCGCAGCGCCACGTCGACCTGGTGCAGCGACACCACCACGGCCACCTTGCGGCTGCGATTGATGTGAGCCAGCGTATCCATCACGCGGCGCGACGATTCGGGGTCCAGCGAAGCGATGGGCTCGTCGGCCAGGATCACGCGGGCGTTCTGCACCAGCGTGCGCGCAATCGCGGCGCGCTGCTGCTGCCCGCCCGACAGGGTCGAGGCCCGTTGAAATGCATAGTCGTCTATACCAACCTGGGCCAAGGCATCCAGCCCGACGCGCACCTCGGCGCGCCGGAAATAGCGCAGCAGGCTGCGCCACAGCGGCACGCGCGGCAGCAGGCCGGTCAGCACGTTGGTAATGACCGGCAGGCGGCCCACCAGGTTGAATTGCTGGAACACGAAACCGATGCCGGCGCGCGCGCCGCGGACCCGCGGGCTGATACGGCCGTCGCGCTGGATGGCGTGGCCATTGACGACGACGCTGCTGTCCGTGCCCGGATCGGCGGCGATGAAACCGGCCAGGTGGCGCAGCAGGGTCGATTTGCCCGACCCCGACGCGCCCAGCAGCGCCACCATTTCGCCGGGGGCCACGGTCAGGCTGACGTCGTCCAGGGCTTTCGTGCCGGCGCGGAAAGATTTGCTGAGGCCGCGCACCTCGATTGCGTTGGTCATGAGGATTCCCCTTGTCGAACCATGCCGCGCATTCTGTGGACCGGCGGTGACAGGGTGATGACCGGCACCCGCCCGCGCCGCGCGGGCGGCGGCGGCGCGGGGATGTCGTGCAATGAAAGTGTCACGAACCGGCCCGCCGGCGTCGGTTTATATTGGGGTTTTCGCCTACCCCGGAGCACGACATGCTGAGAGGTTCCTGCCTGTGCAGCCGCGTGGCTACGAGATCTCGGGCCCGCTGACCCAGGCGTTGAATTGCCATTGTGTAATGTGCCGCAAGGCCCATGGCGCGGCCTTTCGCACCCGCGCCACGGTGCAGGCAAAAGACTTCGCCTGGACCCGCGGCGAAAGCTCCATTACGTGGTACAGCTCGTCGCCCGGCAATTACCGGGGCTTTTGCGGGGCCTGCGGCACGCCGCTGCTGTCGCGTTTCGACCAGGCCCCCGACACCTACGGGCTGCCGCTGGGGGCCCTGGACGACAATCCCGGCATCAAGGCCGCCTGCCACGTACACGTGGCCCACAAGGCGCCCTGGTACGACATTGCCGACGATCTGCCGCAATATCCCCACGCGGGGCCGCTGCCCGAGCCGGTCGAACGCTGAATTCGCGGAAATCCGGGAAAACCCTGGTCAAATACCGGCGGGTGGAGTAATATGTCTAGTTGTTCCGTGCACACGTTTTGATCTATAAGCACGGCCGCCCTACCCGCTTCTTCCGGTGTCGCGCCTCGCGCAGCGCCGCGACCAAGCCGCGCCCAGCGCGCATATTGCCCCAAGCGGCGTGAGTACCGCCACGGGTTCCGTCAGGTTCCCCGGCCAAGTACCCGTACCAGCCGGAATGTTTTGTGTTCCACCGCTGGCCCAAGCGCACTTGGGTCCCGCGCATGCCGCCCTCGGGCGGCGCGAACGCCACGCCACGGCGCGCGCGCGCATCGACCAAGGAGAGTCATACATGGCAAAAGAAGAACTGATCGAACTCGATGGCATCGTGGACGAAGTGCTGCCCGATAGCCGCTACCGCGTCACCCTGGACAACGGCATCGAAGTCGGCGCCTACGCCTCGGGCCGCATCCGCAAGCACCGCATCCGCATCCTGGCTGGCGACCGCGTCACCCTGGAAATGTCGCCGTACGACCTGACCAAGGGCCGTATCAACTTCCGCCACAAAGACGAGCGCGCGCCCCACACTGCGCGTCCGCCGCAGCGCCGCCGCTGATCTCCGCGGGGCCTGGCGCGCTTGATTCGTCGGTTGGCATGGATACGACCGAATCGCCGCAGGCCGCGGCCCAGCATGTCGCCCGCGCCCGGCGGGCGGTCGAAGCAGGCGAACTCGGCCTGCGCCTGTTGCGCCAATCGCGCGCGGCCTTCGTGCAGAGCCTGCGCGCCACCGGCCTGAGCTACGCCCAGGCTTGCCTCAAATACGACAATTGCCTGGAAGAGCAGCACCGCCTGCACCAGGCGGCCATCCACGAGCTGCAGTTCGCCGAGCGGCGCTGCCAGCGCCTGTCGCAGCCCGCCGGCTGACGGCCCGGCTGCGGCGCCCGCGCTACGGCCGCGGCGGCGGATCCAGATCGGACAACCTGTCTACATAGACCAGCCCGGCCCGCTCCAGCGCGGGCCGCATTCCGTAAATGTCCAGCCCCGGCTCGCCCGCCGCCAGGCGCGCGCGATTGGCGGTTTCTTTGCGCAGCCGCGCATCGCAGGCATCGGCCACCGCCGCGGCCTGCGGGCGCGGCACCACGCACACCCCGTCGTCATCGGCCACGACCACGTCGCCGGCATGGACCAGCGCGCCGCCGCACACCACCGGCAGGTTCACCGAACCCGGCGTGGCCTTGATGGTGCCCTTGGCCGAAATCGCCCGCGACCACACGGGAAAGCGCATGGCCGTCAGTGCCTGCACATCGCGGCAGCCCGCGTCGATGACCAGGCCCGCCACACCCCGCGCCCGTAGCGAAGTGGCCAGCAATTCGCCGAACATGCCATCGCGGTTTTCGGCGCTGCAGGCCACCAGCAGCACGTCGCCCGGCTGGCAGAGTTCGGCCGCCACGTGCAGCATCCAGTTGTCGCCCGGATGCGCCAACACGGTGATGGCGCATCCGGCGATGGCGGCGCCCGCGTAGATCGGGCGCAGGCCGGGATGCAGCAGGCCGGCGCGGCCCTGGGCCTCGTGCGCGGTGGCCACTCCGGCCTGGGCCAGGCGCGCCACCACCGCCGCGTCGGCGCGTTCGATATGGCGTACCGCCACCTGGCGGCGCGGCAGCCCGCTCATGCCAGTTCCCCGGTCACTTGCGGGAACACGCGCTGGTAGGCCTCGGCATAGCGGATCTTCGAATCCGAATTGCGCGCGGCCTGCACGCCGCGCTGCAGCGCCACGCGCGTGTAGTAGTCCCACAGGTGTTCCTGCGCCGCCATCACTTCAAACGCCTTGCGTTTCGTTTCCCATACCTCGGAAATGTCCAGCAGTACCTGCGGCTTCCATTCGCATTGCTCGGGCTGGTGCGGCTCGAACAAGAAAACCGGCGGCGCGCCCAGCACCGGCTCGCCCGGCGCGTGGCCGTGCGCCTGGGCAATGACGCGGGCTTCCTGGGCAACGTGGGTGGCCAGGGGGTGGTCGAAGTTATACGGGTCGCGCTGCGAATGCGTCAGCACGAACGACGGCCGCAGCTCGCGGTAAATATCCGCCAGCCGGTACAGGGCCTGGTCGGGCACGCGCAGCGGGTAATCGCCCAGATCCATGAAACGGACCTGCGCGCCCAGCACGTCGGCCGCGCGCTCGGCCTCGGCGCGGCGGCCCTGCTTGACGCGTTCCAGCGTCATGCCGGGCTGGCGCCACATCTTGGCCGATTCCCCGCGCTCGCCGAACGACAGGCAGACCACGGTCATGGTCCAGCCGCGCCGGGCATACAGGGCGATGGCGCCGCCGGCGCGCCAGACGAAATCGGCCGAATGGGCGCTGACTACCAGCCCATGCTTCGATGTTTGCATTTCAGAATCTCGCTAGTCGTGTCGGGAGCGGCCGCGCCGCCCCTTTTGGTTGCCGGATCAATCGGCCTTGATGCCGGCCCGCTTGATCACCTTGCCCCACTTCGCGGTCTCGTCGTCGACGAACGCGCCGAATTGCGCGGCGGTGCCGGGCGTGGGCACGGCGCCCAGTTCGGCCAGGCGCTTCTGCACGGCCGGGTCGTTCAGGGCTTGCCGCAGGGCGCCGTTCAGGCGCTGCACAACGGGTTCGGGCAAGCCGCGCGGGCCCACCAGGCCCCACCACACCGTGGCTTGCGCCCGCGGCAGGCCCAGCGAGGTGGTGGTCGGCACATCGGGCAGCAGCGCGGTGGGCTGGGAATTGAGCACGGCCAGGGCGCGCAGTGTGCCGGCCTGGATGTGCGAAATCACTTCCAGCGGGTTGATCGACATGAAATCGATGCGATGGCCCAGCAGGTCGGTAATGGCCGGCGCGCCGCCCTTGTAGGGAACGTGCAGTGCGTCGAAGCCGCCTTCGGCTTTGAGCAGTTCGCTGGCCAGGTGGCCCGAACTGCCGTTGCCGGCCGACGCGTAGGTCAGCTTGCCGGGGTTCGCCTTGCCGTAGGCGATCAGGTCTTGCAAGGTCTTGGCCGGCGACGACTGCGGCACCACCACGACCAGCGGCGCGTAGCCGATGCTGCCCACCGGCGAGAAGTCGTGGGCCGGGTCGAAGCTCAGCTTGGAAAACAGCGATGCATTGCTGGCCAGGGTGTTGGATGCGGTCAGCAGCGTGTAGCCGTCGGGGTCCGCCTGCGCCACCGCGCCCATGCCGATATTGGTGGCGGCGCCGGGACGGTTGTCGACGATGATGGGCTGGCCCAGCGCCTCGCCCATTTTCTCGCCGACCAGGCGGGTCACGATATCGACCCCGCCGCCGGCGGCGTACGGCACCACGACGCGGATGGGCCGCGACGGAAAGTCGGCCGCGTGGGCCGCCGTGCCTGCCAAAATGCCGGCCAGCCCGAAGGCGGCGGCCAGGCCGCGCCAGGCGCGGATCAAGGGGGTTTTCTGGCGTGTCTGTGCCATGTCGGGTCTCCTGTGTGGGTGCCGCGGGTCCGGGGCGGAAGCGGTCTAGTGTCGGCCCGGGCCAGGGCCGGGCCGGCCATGGGCCTTGCGCGGTCACCCGGTTTGAAGATGATGGCGCTGGCGATTAATATCGTCCAATACTGTTTTTGGCTCGTATTTATTTAAAAATTAAATAGCCATGGATTTTCGCCAGCTTCGCTATTTCGTCGCGGTCGCCGAAGAGCTCAGCTTCAGCGCCGCCGCCCGCCGCCTGCACGTCAGCCAGCCGCCGCTCAGCCTGCAGGTCAAGGCACTGGAAGAAGAACTGGGCTCGGTGCTGCTGAACCGCAGCAACCGCAAGGTCGAATTGACCGAAGCCGGGTCGCTGTTCCTGGAACAGGCGCGCCACGCCCTGGCGCACCTGGAACGCGCCGGTGACGTGGTACGCCAGGCCGCGCGCGGCGAAGCCGGCGAACTGCGCATCTCGTTCACCGCGTCGGTGCCCATGTTCGAGGCGTTTCCGCGCATCGTGCAGGCGTTCCGCGCCCGCCACCCCGGCGCGCGGGCCGACCTGACGCACCTGTCCACCGGCCAGCAGCTGCGCGCCCTGGCCGATCAAAGCGTGGATATCGGCTTCCTGCGCCCGTCGCCTCTGTTCGAGCCGCCGGCCGACATCGCCGTGTCGCAGTTGTGGGCCGACCGCCTGGTGGCGGTATTGCCCGCGAACCATCCGCTGGCCCGCCGCCCCGAGCCGCTGCCGATGGCGGCGCTGGCCGACGAATCGTTCATTCTGTTTCCGCGCGGCTTGGGCTGCGGCCTGTTCGAACACGTGACGGTCCTGGCCAGCCGGGCGGGCTTCGCCCCCCACGTGCGGCAAGAGGCCCGCGAAGGCGCCACCATCATCGGGCTGGTGGCGGCGGGCATGGGGGTGTCGGTGCTGCCCGACACCTATATGAAAACCGGCATTCCCGGGGTGGCCTACTGCGCCCTGGATACGCCCGACGCGGCCAGCCGCGTGCTGCTGGCCTGCCGTGCCGACGACGCCGCCCCGCTGCTGCGGCGCTTTCGCGAAATAGCGCTTACGGACGCTTGACGGCGCCGATGAAAATGGCGGGGTCGACCCGCGTGCCGTTCAGGCTGACGTTCCAGTGCAAGTGCGGCCCGGTGGCGCGGCCGGTGCTGCCCACCTTGCCCACCACGGCGCCGCGCGCCACCTCGTCGCCCACCCGCACGTCGATCGCCGACAGGTGGCAGAACATGCTGATGAAGCCCTGGCCATGGTCGACGAATACGGTGTTGCCGTTGAAGAAATAATTGCCGACCAGCACCACGCGGCCGGCCGCGGGCGCCTTGACCGGCGTGCCGGCCGGCACGGCGAAGTCCAGGCCCGAATGCGGATTGCGTTCCTGCCCGTTGAAGAAGCGGCGCAGGCCGAAGGGGCTGGACAGGCGTCCGTCGACAGGACGGTCGAGCATGACGTTGCTGGGAATGATGCCTTCACGGAACGTGGCATACGCATCGAGCTGCAGGTCGAGCTCGCGTTCGATGCGCTTGAGGTCGTCGGGATTGGGTGTGACCTGCCGGCGGTTTTTCAGCTTGATGTGCTGCGCGGCGTATTCTTTGCTGCCCACCTGGAACGCCACCGGCGCGCCGCCCTGCACCTGCACCGCATGGCGGCCGGGCGCCGTGTCCAGCGCGATGCCCACAATGGCGATCCATTGGCCGTCGCTGTCGCGCACCACCATCACGCGGTGGCCGTCATAGCTGGCCTGCGGCGCCTGTTCGGCGGCGCCCAGGGGCACCACCGCCACGCCGCCAGGCACCGGCACGTCGAGCTTGCGGCTGATGTAGCCCTGCGCCTGCGCGGCCGCGCCGCAGCAGGCGGCGGCCAGCAAGACCACTTGCCCGGCCAGGCGGGCCAGGCGCGCGCGCAGGGGCGGGCCGCTTACATGCACAGGTTGGCCGCCTCGACCAGCGCCGTGCTGTAGCGGGGAATACGGGTGGACAGGCGCACGTCGGTCTTGCCCTTCCAGGTGGTGGCGGTCAGTACGGCTTCGACGCCGAACGAACCGGGCACGACCAGTTCATAGCCATTGCGCACGGTCTGCCGCTGGGCCACGGTGCCGCTGCCCTGCCAGGCCGTTTCGACGCAGGTGGTGTATTGCTCGGCCGTGCGCGCGGTGGAACCGAAAAATACGGGATCGCGTTCGCGGACGTCTTTGACGTTGGCGCAACCGGCCAGCGCGCCGGCCACTGCCAACGCGACGATACAACGCAAATTCATGGGGAATATTCCCGAAAACAGACGAAAAGAACCGGCCAACTATAACGCACGGGTCTTCAGGCCGCGGGCTGGCGCAGGGCCGACTTGGGGCGGAATGCCTTGACGACGGCCGGATGGGTTTCGGCATAGGGGCCGCCGATCAGGTCGATGCAATAAGGCACGGCGGCGAATACGCCCTGCACCGCCACGCCGCCGGCTTCGTCGCGCAGGCCTTCCAGGGTTTCGCGGATGGCTTTGGGCTGGCCGGGCAGGTTGATGATCAGGGCGGCGTGGTCGGCGGTTTCGCGGATGACGGCGACCTGGCGTGACAGCACGGCGGTGGGCACGAACTTCAGGCTGACCTGGCGCATTTGTTCGGCGAAGCCCGGCATTTCCTTGGTGGCCACGGCCAGCGTGGCCTCGGGGGTGACGTCGCGCCGCGCCGGCCCCGTGCCGCCGGTGGTCAGCACGAGGTCGCAGCCGCAGGTGTCGACCAGTTCGACCAGCGCGGCCGATATGGCCGCGGCTTCGTCGGGCACCAGCCGCTCGACGGCCTGCCAGGACGAGGCCAGGGCCGTGCCGAGCCAATCGCGCAACGCCGGTATGCCCTGGTCTTGGTAGACGCCCGAGGTGGCGCGGTCGGAAATGGACACCAGGCCCACGATGAGATCGTCGGGGTGGCGGCGGGCAATGGAAGTGGGCATGGCGATCGCCTCTTGGGGAAAAATCCGATGCTATCGCATTAGCGGAGAGAGGGGGGCGTTCAGGCGGCCCAGGTGTCAGGCTCCCGCGGGGTGCCTGACACCGATGCGGCGGCAACCCGTCTCGAATGAATCGGTGTCTGACACCCTGCGAGAGTCAGACACCTGGAACAACCGGTGCCAGGCTCCCGCCGGAGGCACGTCACAAATCTGCAATAATCTGGCCTGGCTCACCCCCCACCGCCTCTCCCCACTCCCCATGTTCCATCTCTTTTCCGGCCTGGATTTCTGGATCGGCGCCAGCCTGGTCCTGGCGCTCTTCTTCGTCCTGGCCTTCGAATTCATCAACGGCTTTCACGACACCGCCAACGCGGTGGCCACCGTCATCTACACCAAGGCCATGCCGCCGCACCTGGCGGTGATGCTGTCAGGGATATTCAATTTCCTGGGCGTGCTGCTCGGCGGAGTGGGCGTGGCCTATGCCATCGTGCACCTGCTGCCGGTCGAACTGCTCATCAACGTCGACACGGGCCAGGGCCTGGCGATGGTGTTCGCCATGCTGACGGCGGCCATCGCCTGGAACCTGGGCACCTGGTATTTCGGCATCCCGGCCTCGAGCTCGCACACGCTGATCGGCTCGATCCTGGGCGTCGGCCTGGCCAACGCGCTGCTGACCGACCTGCCGCTGGGCGATGGCGTCAACTGGAACAAGGCCATCGACATCGGCCTGTCGCTGGTGGTCTCGCCGGTGGCGGGCTGCATCGTGGCGGGCTGCCTGCTGCTGCTGTTCAAGCGCTGGTGGCCCACTTCCAAAATGCACAAGACCCCCGAACAGCGCCGCGAGATCGACTCGAAAAAGCACCCGCCGTTCTGGAACCGCCTGGTCCTGGTGCTGTCGGCCATGGGCGTGAGCTTCGTGCACGGCTCGAACGACGGCCAGAAGGGCATCGGCCTGATCATGCTGGTGCTGATCGGCATCGTGCCCGCGCAGTTCGTGCTGAACGAGGCGAGCACCACCTACCAGATCGACCGCACGCGCGACGCGGCCACGCACCTGGCGGCCTTCTACCATCGCAACCAGGCCACGCTGGACGATTACCTGGCCCTGTCCAAGAACCGCGACAGCCGCGCCGACCTGCCCGATCAATTCCGCTGCCATCCGCAGCTGACGCTGCCCACCATCGACGCCCTGCTCGAGCGCCTGCGCGGCGTCACCCACTATGCCGAGCTGCCGCCCGAACAGCGCGTCGACATCCGCCGCTACCTGCTGTGCCTGGACGACACGGCCAAGAAAGTCGCCAGCCTCGATGGCCTGCAAGACCGCGACCGCGCCGACCTGAACCGGTTGCGCGCCGACCTGACCGCCACCACCGAATACGCGCCGCTGTGGGTCATCGTGGCCGTGGCCCTGGCGCTGGGCGCCGGCACCATGGTGGGCTGGCGCCGCGTGGTGCTGACGGTAGGCGAAAAGATCGGCAAGCAGGGCATGACCTACGCGCAAGGCATGTCGGCGCAACTGACCGCCGTGGCCGCCATCGGCATGGCCAATGTGTTCAGCCTGCCCGTGTCCACCACGCACGTGCTGTCATCGGGCGTGGCGGGCACCATGATCGCCAACAAAAGCGGCCTGCATCACGGCACGGTACGCACCATTCTGCTGGCCTGGGTACTGACCCTGCCCGCCTCGATGCTGCTGGCGGCGGGCCTGTTCTGGCTGGGCGTGACCCTCATCGGGTAAACCGCGCCCAACCAGGCGGGCCGCTGGCCGTTATCCAAGTTCGAGGCGCGCCCGCGCGTGCCTCAAAACTGGACGGAAACCGAGCCGAAAGCGCCGAAATCGGCCGCGAAGTGGCTGCCGCGCGGGGCCTCGATGGGGCGTATGAACGAACCGGACAGCAAAACCTGCCCTGCCTCGACCCGAAGCCCGTACCGGGCAAGGCGATGCACCAGCCACAGCACGCTGGTGACCGGGTCGTCGAGCACTCCCGCGCCCACGCCGGTTTCTTCGACGATGCCGTTGCGCTTGACGATGGCCCCCACCCAGCGCAGGTCGATGTCTTGCGGGCGGTGGCGCTGCCGGCCCAGCACGATCCCGGCGTTGGCGGCATTGTCGCTGACGGTGTCGGCAATGACGCGGGCCTGCCCGCTGGCCGGATCGACGCGAACTATGCGCGTGTCCAGAATTTCCAGGCTGGGGGCAACGAACTCGGTTGCCGCCAGCACGTTGTCGCGCGTGACCTGTTCGCCCTGTAGCGGCGCCTTCATCACAAAGGCGATCTCGGCTTCGATCCGGGGCTCGATGTAGCGGCCGGCCGGAATCGTCGCGCCGTCTTCGAACCACATGTCGTCCAGCAGTACGCCGGAGTCCGGAGTATCGATCTTGAGGGCCTGCTGCATCGCCCGCGAGGTAAGCCCGATCTTCCAGCCTATCACCTTGCGGCCGGCGGCCTGCTTGCGCCGGACCAATGCCGCCTGCACGGCATAGGCCTTGTCCAGGTCCAGCCCCGGGTATTTCAGCGACAACAGGCCGATCTGCCGGCGCGCGGTTTCCGCGGCAAACAAGGCCTGCGCGGCGTCTTCGATTTCCTGGGCGTTCATTCGTCGCGCACTCCGTTGCGCAGCGTGCCGATGCCTTCGGCTTGCACTTCCACGATGTCTCCGGGGCGCAGCCAGACGGGCGGATCCTGCCGGGCGCCCGCGCCGGTGGGCGTGCCGGTGACGATGATGTCGCCTGGCTCGAGCCGGGTGAACGTCGAAATATACGCGATCTGCTCGGCCACCGGGAAAATCATGCGGCTGGTGCGGTCTTGCTGGCGCACTTCGCCGTTCACGCGGGTCAGCAGGCCGATATCCTCGATTTGCGCGGGATCGTTGAAGGGCACCAGCCAGGGGCCCAGGCTGCCCGACGATTGCCAGTTCTTGCCCTGGGTCACATTGAATTTGGCATGGCGCGTCCAGTCGCGGACGGTGCCCTCGTTGCACAGGGTCAGGGCGGCAATGTGGGACAGGGCCTGTTCGCGCGGGATGCGGCGCCCCGCCTTGCCGATCACGACGGCCACTTCCCCTTCATAATCCAGCTGCAGGCTTTCGGGCGGCCGGACCAACGGCGAGTCGTGTCCGGTGAAACTGCCGGGAAAGCGCGGAAACAAGGACATCTTCGACGGCGCGGCCTGCCCGTCTTTGTATTCGGCATTGCGGTCCGGAAAGTTGACGCCGACGCAGATGATTTTGCCCGGATCGGGCACCGGTATCTGCAGCACATAATCGCCGTCGCGGTGGCTCGCGGCGCAATCGCGTCCGGCCTCAAGCACTTGCGCGATGGCATGGGCGGCAATCACGTGGCGCAGCGTCGGCCATTGAGGAAAGCGGTCTGAAAGCGCAAGCACGCCCCCGGGGGCCGTCACGCCCCAGTACGTGTGGCCGTCGGCGGCAAAAGTAACCAAATTCATAAAAAACTCCATAAAATCATAGTCCTACCCCTTCTATCCCGTCGCTCGGAGCGCTCAGCGCCGCATTTGTCGAGCACAAGGTATTTAACTTTAATATATAACATGTTAATTTATTGGCGCGAGATAAATTTCGCCAGGCGCCACGACAAGGCGCCGCGGCGGCGGAGCTTGCAGAACCGGGCCCGCCGACCACAAGGCAAGCATTCTTCAACCGCACAGAGGAGCACAACATGAAGAAACTGATCAATAGCGTCGCGCTGGGGGTGGCGACCCTCCTGGGGTCGATGGCCACTGTGCAGGCCCAGCAGGCCGACACCCTGGCAGCCATCAAGGCACGCGGCGTCGTGAACTGCGGCGTTTCCACTGGCGTCCAGACGGGCATGAGCACGCTGGACACCAAGGGCAACTGGGCCGGCTTCGAAGTGGATTTCTGCCGTAGCCTGTCGGCGGCCATTTTTGGCAATCCGGACAAGGTCAAGTACGTGCCGCTGGACATCAAGACGGCGTTCACCACGCTGCAGTCCGGGGGCATCGATCTGCTGGCGCGCACCGCCACCGCCACGTTCATCCGCGACGTCGACATGAACCTGGCGTGGGCCGGGGTCTATCTGTACGACTCCCAGGGTTTCCTGGCACGCAAGTCGCTGGGCGTGAAATCGGCCAAGGAATTGGATGGCGCGTCGATCTGCGTGTCGGCCGGCTCCAACTACGAGCTCAACCTGTCCGACTACTTCCGCAACAACAAGCTCAGCTTCACGCCGGTCACCGCCAACTCGCGCGACCAGAATGAAAAGAACCTGAGCGAGGGGCGCTGCGACGTCTACGCCAACGTGCTGAGCGCACTGGCCGCCGCGCGCACGAAAATGCCCAACCCCGACGAATGGGTGGTGCTGCCGGAAGTGATCTCGATGGAACCCATCGGGCCCGTGGTACGGCAGGACGACTTCCGCTTCTTCGATATCGTTGCCTGGACTTTGCATGCCCAGGTGGCCGCCGAAGAATACGGCGTCACCTCGAAAAATGCCGCGCAGATGCGCGACACCTCGTCGTCGCCCGAAGTGCAGCGCTTGCTCGGCAAGTCGGGGGACTTCGGCGCCAAGCTGGGCCTGGACAACGATTGGGCGTTCAACATCATCACGCAGGTCGGCAATTACGGCGAAGTGTTCGACCGCCACCTGGGAGACGGCAGCCCGATCAAGCTCGAACGCCGCCTGAACAAGCTGTGGAAAGACGGCGGGCTGATGGCGACTCCGCTGCTGCGCTAAGGCGCCCGGCCTGGTGGATGAATAAAGTTTGGTGCAAGGGGCCGTCGGCACGACGGCCCCCTCAAGGATTGGTCAGATGACTCAAGGGATCGACGCCGCCGTGCGGCGGCCTGGGCTCTTGAAAGATCCCCGGCTGCAGCGCTGGGGCTTTCAGGGCCTGATTATTGCGTTGCTTGTGCTGCTTGCCGTGCTGGCAATGGGCAATCTGGAAGGAAACCTGAAACAGCGGGGCCTGTCCTTCGGATTTGATTTTCTGCGCCAGGAATCGGGGTTCGAGATCGCGTTTTCCCTGCTTCCCTACCGGGCCAGCGACACCTACTGGCGCGTATTCCTGGTTGGCCTGACCAACACCCTGCTGGTGACGGTCCTGGTGATGCTGCTGTCGACGATCCTGGGGTTCATGATCGGTATCGCCCGCCTGTCCAAGAGCTGGGCATTGTCCCGGGCGACACTGCTCTATGTAGAGATCGTGCGCAACCTGCCGCAATTGCTGCACATCATGCTCTGGTACAACGTCGCCCTGCGCAACATGCCCGCCCCGCGGCAGGCCGGCAGTTTCTTTGACGTGATCTTCTTTACCAACCGCGGCATCTACATCCCGGCGCTCAAGACGGAATATCCGCTGCTGTGGATAGGCGCCGTGCTGATTTCCATCATCGCGTCGATTTCTGTGTGCGTGGCGATCACGCGCCGTTCCGATGCGGTCGGGCGCCCGCTCAACGCCTGGCTGCCATCGCTGGTGGCCTTGTTGCTGTTGCCCATCAGCCTTTTTTTCGCGACAGGCGACTCGTTGTCCGTGTCCATGCCGCAACTGAAGGGGTTCAACTTCACCGGCGGCTGGGTGTTCGTGCCCGAGCTCAGCGCGCTGGTTTTCGCCATGACCATATACAACGCCGCGTTCATCGGCGAACTGGTGCGAGCATCGATCCTGGCGGTCAATCGCGGGCAGCGAGAGGCCGCGTTCGCCATCGGCTTCAATTGGCTGCAGACCTTGCGTTACATCGTCATTCCGCAGGCGCTGCGCGTCCTGATTCCCCCGCTGGGCAACCAGTACCTGAATATTCTCAAGGGCTCGTCGCTGGCCGTGGCCATCGGCTTTCCCGACCTCGTCAGCGTGTTCACCGGAATCACCATGAACCAGACCGGCCGCGCGATCGAGATTGTGCTGATGACGATGGCGACATACATGCTGATCGGGGTGGCCATCAGCATGTGCCTGAACCTGTTCAACTCCATGACAAGGATCATTGAGCGATGAATCGGAACGACGCTCTGCCCGCCCTTGCCAGCCGGGGCCCCGCGGGCCGCATGGCGCGCTTCTGCGCCGAGAACCTCTGGCCCACGCCCTGGGCGCTGCTGATCAACCTGCTGGTGGGCGCGGTACTGCTGGCGATACTCGCGCAGCTGCTGCCCTGGGGCATTTTCAACGCGACGTGGTCGGGCTCCAGCAGAAGCGAATGCGCGCCCGGTGGCGCCTGCTGGTCTTTCATTGCGGAGAAATGGCCGCAATTCCTGTATGGCTTCTATCCGGAAAGCGAACGGTATCGCGTGAATGTCGTATTCGCGACGCTGGCCGCCGGTATCGCCATGATGCTGGCCCCCGCCATGCCGGGCAAGCGCTGGGTGCAGGTGTTCATGGTGCTGGTCTATCCGTTCCTGAGCGCGGCGCTTCTGCTCGGCGGCGTGGCGGGCCTGCCGTTGGTGCCCACCGACCGCTGGGGCGGCCTGATGCTGACGCTGGTGCTGGCGGTGTCGGGCATCACGCTGTCGATTCCGCTGGGCGCGGCGCTGGCGCTGGCGCGGCGCAGCGAGATGCCCGTCGTCAAGTGGCTGAGCATCGGCTTCATCGAATTCTGCCGTGGCGTGCCGTTCGTGACGGTGCTGTTCATGGCCATCGTGATGCTGCCGTTCTTTCTGCCGGCGGGCACCAAGCCGAATCCCCTGCTGCTGGCCGTGTTCGGCATCGTTTTCTACGAAGCCGCCTATATGGGCGAAGTGATGCGGGGCGGCCTGCAGGCGATTCCCAAAGGCCAGTATGAGGCGGCGTGGGCAATAGGCTTCGGCTTCTGGCGGACCATGGGTTTCATCATCCTGCCGCAGGCCGTCGGGAAGGTCATTCCCGGAATTCTGAATGCCACGATTTCCCTGCTGAAAAACACCACCCTGGTCATGGTGGTGGGTCTGTTCGACCTGCTGAATATCGTGACCGCGGGCGCGTCGGATCCGAACTGGTCGGGTTCCCTGGCCGAAGGCTATTTCGTGGTTGGCCTGGTGTTCTGGATCATGAGCTTCTCATTGTCGCTCTACAGCCGCAGCCTGGAAGCCAAACTGAAGAAGGCAGATGAACGATGAAGGACATAGCGGCACATAACGATGCATTCCTGAGAATGCGCGATGTCAGCAAGTGGTACGGTGATTTCCAGGTTCTCAAGCACATCAACCTCGATGTGCGGGCGGGCGAGAAAATCGTGATCTGCGGTCCGTCGGGCTCCGGCAAATCGACCATCATCCGCTGCATCAATGGCCTGGAAAAATACGAGCAAGGCCAGATTCTGGTGGGCAACGACCTGGTCCGTTCCGACGGCCTGGGCATAGAGAAAATCCGGCAACGGGTGGGCATGGTGTTTCAGTCATTCAACCTGTTCCCCCACATGACGGTGCTGCAGAACCTGGCCCTGGGGCCGGTCAAGCTGCTGCGCCTGCCCCAGGCCCAGGCCGAGGCCCAGGCGCTGGATCTGCTCAAGCGGGTCGATATCTCCGAGCATGCCCACAAGTACCCCAATCAATTGTCCGGCGGGCAGCAGCAGCGCGTGGCGATTGCGCGGGCGCTGGCCATGAAGCCGGAAATCATGCTGTTCGATGAGCCGACCTCCGCGCTGGACCCGGAAATGGTCAAAGAGGTGCTGGAAGTCATGATGGAGCTGGCGCAAACCGGCATGACGATGGTGTGCGTAACGCATGAAATGGGGTTTGCCAGGGCCGTCGCCGACCGCATCGTGTTCGTCTCGAGCGGCGAGATTACCGAGGTGGCCGAGCCCGAGACGTTCTTCGAAGCGCCCACGACAGACCGCGCCCGGCAGTTCCTGCAGCAAATCATTCACTGATGGCAGTAATCCGACATCCCGGCGCCGCCCGGCCCGCGATGCCCAGCACGTTGATACCGCGCTTGTTCCAAGGAAACGCAGCATGACCCAACTTTCCCAGTCTGAATATCCCTACCGCCTGCGCTTGCCAGGGCCCACGGCCATTCCGGAAGCGGTCCGGCTCAAGGGCGCCTGCCCCATCATCAATCATCGCGGCCCCGAAATGCGCGCCATACTGGCGGACGTGCAGACCATGATCGCGCCCCTGTTCGGCACCGACCGCCCCGTGGTTCTGCAGGCCAGCTCGGGCACGGGCGCCATGGAAGCGGCGCTGGCGAATATTCTTGCGCCCGGCGAGAAAGTGCTGGCCTGCGCCGGCGGGCAATTCGGCGAACGCTTCGGCCTGATCGCGAAAAGCCTGGGCGCCACCGTCGACGTACTGGAAGTCGAATGGGGCCGCGCTCCCGATCCCGATGAAGTGAAACGCCGCCTGGCCACGGCGGACTATCGCGCCGTGCTGGTGGTGCACAACGAAAGCTCGACGGGAGCGGTGGCCGATCTGCAGCGCCTGGGCGCCGTCGTGGCCGAAACGCCCGCCTTGCTGGTGGTCGACAGCGTGAGCGGCGTGGGCGGCATTCCGTTGAAGCAAGACGAATGGAAGGTCGACATCGTCGTGACGGGCTCGCAGAAAGCCTTGATGTGCCCGCCCGGCCTGGGTTTCATCAGCGCCAGCCAAAAAGCCTGCGGAATCATCGAGCGCGATGATCGCGTCGGACGCTTTTATTGGGATCTGCGCAAAGCCCTGAAGGTGGTGGACAAGCACGAAACCGCGTTTACGGGCGCGGTGTCGCTGATCATGAGCCTGGCCGAAGCGCTGCGGCTGATCCACGCGGAAGGCTTGGAACAGGTTTATGCGCGGCACGCGCGCCTGTCCGCGGCGATGCGGGCCGGCTTCCAGGCGCTGGGCCTGCGCGCCTTCGGCGACCCGG
This sequence comes from Bordetella petrii, assembly GCA_017745595.1. GTDB lineage: Bacteria > Pseudomonadota > Gammaproteobacteria > Burkholderiales > Burkholderiaceae_B > Bordetella_A > Bordetella_A petrii_C. The sequence continues at coordinate 68,989 of WMBV01000013.1, read as the reverse complement.
CGTCGTGGTCGCCCACGGTGGTGGTGGGCGAGGTGCCCGAAGGCATCGACGGCGGCGCGATCGTGCGCCACATGCTGGAACACTACAACACGGCGGTCGCGGGGGCTCGCAACAAGCTACAGGGGCGCGTGGTCCGGATCGGCACGATGGGAGCCTGCTCGATGCAGGATGTCATGACAGACCTGCTCTATCTCGGCAACACCCTGAAAGCGCTCGGCCACGCGTGCGAGCCCGACCTGGCGGTCGCCACGGCGATCAAGACGAATCAACACTAGGAGGCCTCATGCCACATATTTGGGTGGAATATTCCGCGAACATAGAACCCGAGCTCAATGTGCCGGTATTGCTGAAAACGGTGCAGGACGCCTTCATCGGCGACGGCAGCATCTTTCCCTTTGCCGGCGCGCGGACACGGGGCACGCGGGTGGACAATTACCTGATTGTCGACGGGCACCCCGACAACGCGTTCGTGCACGTGTTGATACGCATTGCCCGCGGCCGCTCTGAAGAAGACCGGAAAGTGGCCGGAGAACGCGTGTTTGCCGCCGTGCAGGCCTACCTGGCCGACATGATGGCGGCGCGGCCGCTGGGCTTGTCCGTGCAAATGGACGAGGGCGACGGCATCGTCAACCTGAAGGCCAGCAACTATCGCGATTACTTGAAAGCCCGCGAAGGCGCTGCTTTATAAGCCCCTTTCTTCGTGTCGGTCGGTATGTCGGTGCGGATGAACGTATTGTTCAGGCTGTGCTCGAGGTCGATCAGCATGGATTGCAGGAGCTCGAGCTTTTCCGGCCCGTACGCGTGCGCAATCTGTTGGTATATATAACGGGATTGCGGCGCGTGCTGCCGCATGAGCTCGTCGCCTTTGCCGGTCAGCGACAATACATGGCGGCGCTGATCGTCCGCATCGATGCGGCGCTTGATGTGCCCGCTTATTTCCAGGGCGCGCAGAATGCGCGACAGGCTGGGCCCCAGCAGCAGGGTTCGGCGCACCAGTTCATTGACATCCAGTTCGCCCGCCTCGCTGATGGCGCGTATGACGCGCCATTGCTGTTCGGTCACCCCATGGGTGCGCAAGGCCTTGCGAAAATGCTGCATCACGGTTTCGCGCGCGCGTAGCAGCGACATCGGCAGTGAGTTCGAAAATGCGCGCAGGTCCTGGTCACTGTCATCTGATGGATGGCGCGCGGCGGGCGTGTCGGTGCCGATGGGTTTCTTCCGGGATTTTTCTGAGGCCATTGCATCACGATCCGGTACTTCGGTGTGTGAATGACCGGACTGTCAGTCGATAGCTTCGATTGTAAACGCATCCCCCTCTGAACGGATCGGGTTTTGCCGCGCCTATCCGGCTTGGCCGGCCAGCGCCAGCAACACCCCGTACACCGCCACGCCGATGATGACCGCGACGCCGGCATTGCCCAGCCGGCGCGCCGCCAGCGCGGTGGCCAGCAGGCCCCCGGCATAAGGCAGCCATTGCGCGACGCCCCGCAATGCCATCATGTCGGGCACGATGACGGCGGCGGCAATGCCCGCCAGCAGCGCCGGGCCCAGCGCCGCCAAAGACGAGCCCTCGGCCAGGCGCCGCAGCAGCCGGCTGCGCGCCGACAGCAGAAACGGCAGGGCGCGCGTCAGATAGGTGATCACCGCCATGGCGATCACCGCGCCCCAGAATTCCAGTTCGCCCATCATGCCGCCCTGCTCCGTCGCGGCCAGGCGCAGCCGGCCGCGGCCCCCGCCAGGATGGCCAGGGTCGTGTGGCCGGCGGCCGCGCAGGCCGCCCCCACCACCAGCGCCGCCATCACCGGCCAGCGCAGCGCGCGGCTGGTGCTTTGGCAGACCAGCGCCAGGAACAGCGCCGGCAAGGCAAAGCGCATCACCTGCGACAGCATCGGAAAATGGCGCTCCAGCCCATCGCCGGCATACACGCCCACGGCCGTGCCGGCGATCCAGGTCAGCCAGGCCCCCAGGCCCAGCCAGGTCATCCAGCGATCGCGCCGGGCGTCGGGCACCCGCTCGATCCGGTTGAATGCCGTGGCGAACACTTCGTCGGTCAGCAAGAAGGCGATTTTCAGACGAGTGCGCAACCGTTGCGGCAAGAAGCGCGACAGCAGCGGCCCGTACAGCAGGTGCCGCGCGTTCAGCAGCGAACACAGCGCCACCACCCACGGCCATGGCGTACCGGCCTTGATCGAGGCCAGCAGCAGGAACTGGCTGGCGCCCGCATAGACCAGCACTGAGATCAACACCACCTGCAACGGCGCCAGGCCGGTGCCCAGCCCGGCGATGCCGAAGGTGACCGCGACGGGAAAATACCCGATCATGACGGGCACGCAGGCCCGCAGGCCGGCCAGGCCGGCGCCGTCCGGCTCGGCCGGGCGCGGCGCCGGGGCGGGTGGACGCTTCATGGTTTACCCCTGCGATGACAGAGCCCGCAGTTTACCCAGCGGCGCGCCCCGCTGGTGGTGCCGCCGCGCGGCGCGGCATAATAATGGCCACCCGCTCACCCAGGGCCGCCCCGGCGGCCCCCTACTCCGGAAGCCGACCGTGCTGGACATCATCGAAGCCGATTTCAACAATCCCGCCCACGGCGCCATGGTCGTCGCCCTGCTGGACGAATACGCCCGCGGCTCCATGGGCGGCGGCGAACCCCTGTCCGATTACACGCGCACGCACCTGATCGCCGAGCTGGCCCGCCGCCCCACCGCCGGCGCGCTGCTGGCGCTGCACGATGGCCAGCCCGCCGGGCTGGCCATCTACTTCGAAGGGTTTTCTTCCTTTGCCTGCCAGCCCTTGCTGAACCTGCACGACTTCATGGTCGCCGAACGCTACCATCGCCAGGGTATCGCCCAGCGCCTGCTGCAGGCCCTCGAGGCCGTGGCCGCGCGCCGCGGGTGCTGCAAGATCACGCTCGAAGTGCTGCAGGGCAACGAGCCCGCCAAGGCGCTGTATCGCAAGATCGGCTACCAGGGCTATGCCCTGGCCGACGACACCGGCCAGGCCATGTTCTGGCAGAAAAAACTGGCGGCCTGACAGGCCGCCGCCACGCCATGCCCACCGCTACCGACCTGCGCCTGCTTGCCGATTACAACGCCTGGATGAACCAGCGCCTGTACCAGGCGGCCAGCCTGCCCGCCGCCCAGGCCAGCGCGCCGCGCGGCGCCTTCTTCGGATCTTTGCTGGGTACGCTGAACCATATCGCGGTAGGCGACATCCTGTGGCTCAAGCGCTTTGCCGCGCACTCGGCCCGGTACAGCGCGCTGGACCCGGTGCGCGCGCTGCCCACGCCCGCCGGGCTCGATTGCCTGCTGTATCCCGACCTGGCCGGCCTGGCCGCGCTGCGCCGCGAACTCGACCAGGCCATCATCGGCTGGGCCGCGCAGGTCACCGACGCCGACCTGGGCCAGGTGCTGTCCTATACCAGTTCGCGCGGCGTCGCGGCGCGGCGCGAACTCGGCGGCGTGGCCCTGCATTTCTTCAACCATCAAACCCACCATCGCGGCCAGGCCACCACGCTGCTCAGCCAGGCCGGCATCGACATGGGCGCGACCGACCTGCTGCTGCGGGTTCCCGACCAACCGGCCGCGCCGCCCCCATCCGCTAGCGAGTATTCCGCATGAACCTGCGCGACATTCCCTTTGGCACCACCGACTGGCAAACCATCGAACCCACCGAGCATCCGGGCGATACCGGCAAGGCCTACTGGCGCACGCGCCAGTTCGGCGACATCCGCGTGCGCATAGTCGAATACACGCCGGGCTACCTGGCCGACCACTGGTGCAGCAAGGGCCACATCCTGCTGTGCCTGGAAGGCGAACTGCACACCGAGCTCGAAGACGGCCGGCATTTCGTGCTGAAGCCCGGGATGAGCTACCAGGTCGCCGACCAGGCCGAGGCCCACCGGTCCTCTACCCGCGCCGGCGCGCGCCTGTTCATCGTCGACTGACCCCGCGCCGCCCGGCGGCGTGCCGCCAGGGCGCGATTGCGGTACGCTGTGGCATGCGCCAGCGGCCGCCCGGCCGCGCCTCGCCACGGAGACCATCTTGCCCGCGCCGCTTGCTTCGCCGCTTACCCTTTATGTCGATGCGCTGCTGCTCAGCCCCTACGCCATGGCGGCCTATACCGCGCTGGCCGAAAAAGGCCTGCCCGTGGAATTACGGCTGATCGACCTGAACGCGGGCGAACAGCGCATGATTCCCTACGCCAGCCGCGCTCCTACCTGTCGCGTGCCGGCGCTCACCCACGACGCCTTCCACCTGACCGAGTCCAGCGCCATCATCGAATACCTGGAAGACGTGTTCCCGGCGCCCGACTACCCCGCCCTGTACCCGGCCGCGCCGCAGCAGCGGGCCCGCGCCCGCCAGGTCCAGGCCTGGCTGCGCAGCGATCTCGCCGCGCTGCGCCAGGAACGCCCCACCGAAGTCGTGTTCTACGACGCGGCGGCCGCCCCCCTGAGCGATGCGGCCCAGGCCGCGGCCGCCAAGCTGGTGCGCGTGGCGCAGGCGCTGCTGCCCGAGGGCCGGCCGCAGCTGTTCGATGCCTGGTGCATCGCCGACACCGAACTGGCCCTGATGCTGCGGCGCCTGGCCGCTCCAGATGACGCGCTGCCGCCCGGGCTGCGCGCCTACGCCGATGCGCAATGGCAACGGCCCGCCGTGCAGACCTGGCTGCAATTCAACGACGACGCGCGCCCCTGAGGCAATTGCCCGCAACAGCCGCCCTGTAGCGGTCTGCCGGCCGCCCGCCTGAATCACGCCCCCAACGGGGTTCATGTTGCATTGCAACATGGATTGCGCTGTAATCGACCTATACCGTCTTTCTTTTCTACACCGTGCCCGCCCCTTGCGTGGCGGGCCGCACCTGTTCCGGAGTCCGCCGTGGCCGCATCCGCCAACGCCAGCAGCGCCCCGTTTACCCCGCAGGCCCTACCCTGGGCCGCCGCCTGGCAGTACGCCGTAGACGCCATGCAGCGCGGCGTGCTGTATGCCGACGTAATGCGCCAGCGCGGCAACCAGTACCACAGCCACATGGCCAAGCGCGCGCCCAATGTGCTCAGCATGAAGTCCGAGCTCGTGCTGGATGGCCGGGAATTCGAACGGCCGGTCAATTACGGGCTGCTGCGCATCCTGCCGCCCGCCGGCGTCGAGGTCGACCCGCAGAAGCGCCCCTTCCTGGTGGTGGATCCGCGTGCCGGCCATGGGCCGGGCATCGGCGGCTTCAAGCCCGAAAGCGAGATCGGCGTCGCGGTGCGGGCCGGGCATCCCTGCTATTTTGCGTCGTTCCTGCCGCAGCCCACCTCCACGCAAACGGTCGAAGACGTGATGCGCGCCGAGGCGCGCTTCCTGGAAGAAATCATTGCCCTGCACCCTGAATCCGAGGGCAAGCCGGTGGTGGTGGGCAATTGCCAGGCCGGCTGGCAGATCATGATGACCGCCGCCATGCGGCCCGAGCTGTTCGGCCCCATTATCGTGGCGGGCGCCCCACTGTCGTACTGGGCGGGCTGGCGCGGCATGAACCCCATGCGCTACAGCGGCGGCCTGACCGGCGGCAGCTGGCTGACCGAACTGGCCAGCGACCTGGGCAACGGCCGTTTCGACGGTGCCTGGCTGGTGCAGAATTTCGAGAACCTGAATCCCGCCAATACGCTCTGGAGCAAGCAATACAACCTGTATTCCAAGGTCGACACCGAAGCGTCGCGCTATCTGGGCTTCGAAAAATGGTGGGGCGGCCACGTGTTCCTGAACGCCCCGGAAATCCAGTACATCGTCGACAACCTGTTCATCGGCAACCGGCTGGCCACGGCCGGCCTGGTCACCTCTGACGGCATCCGCATCGACCTGCGCAACATCCGCTCGCCCATCATCGTGTTCTGTTCGAAAGGCGACAACATCACGCCGCCGCCGCAGGCGCTGGGCTGGATTCCCGACCTGTACCAGGACGACGCCGAAGTGGTGGCGCACAACCAGACCATTGTCTACGCGGTCCACGAAAGCATCGGCCACCTGGGCATCTTCGTGTCGGGCAGCGTGGCCCGCAAGGAACACCAGGAATTCACCGCCAATATCGACCTGATCGACGTGCTGCCCGCCGGCATCTACCAGGCCGAGATCGCCGACAAGACGCCCGACACGCTCAACGCCGATCTGGCCCCGGGCGATTACGTGCTGTCATTCGCGCGGCGCAAGGTCGACGACGTGCGCGCCATCGTGGAGCGCCGCGAAGACGACGACCGGCGCTTCGCCGCGGTGGCCCGCATTTCCGACATCAATCTGGGCCTGTACCGCAGCTTCTTGCAGCCCTGGATACGCGCCGCCGTCACGCCCCAATCGGCCGAGTGGCTGCAGCGCATGCATCCGCTGCGCCTGCCCTATGAGCTGATCTCGGACCGCAACCCCTGGGTGGCGCCGGTGGCCCAGGCGGCCGCCCAGGCGCGCCTGCACCGCCAGCCGGTCGCGCCGGACAACCCTTATGCCGTACTCGAGCGCATGGCGTCGGACACCATCGAGGCCGGCCTGAACATGTGGCAAGAACTGCGCGATGCCGCCAGCGAGCAGTTGTTCATGAATGTCTACGGCTCGCCGCTGGTGCAAGACTGGGCCGGCCTGGGCGCCAAGACCGACGCGCCGCGCAAGCATCCGGGCGTGTCGCCCGAGCACCGCCATTTCATGGCGGGCCGCGCCGACGAGCTGCGCGCCCTGATGGACCAGGGCGGCGTGCGCGAAGCCGCCATGCGCATGCTGCTGTATGTGTCCGGCGCGGAAGGCAGCATCGACGAGCGCAGCTTCGCCATGCTGCGCAAGATGCGCGCCGATGCCGATTCCGGCCTGGCCCTGCAGGAATTCAAGAACGTGGCGCGCGACCAGGCGCTGATGATGCGGCTCGACGGCCAGGCCGCGCGGCAAGCCATGCCGAAGCTCCTGGACCACGCCTCGGCCGCCGACATCCGCGACGCGTTCGGCACCATGCGCCATGTACTCGAAGCCACCGGACCGCTGAGCGAACGCGCCCGCGCCTGCCTGGAAGAAATGGAGCAGATCTTCCGAAGCGCGGCGCAGCGCGCGCTGGCGCGCGAGAAAAAACCGACGGCCGGCAAGGCGGCTAAAACGGCCAAAGCGCCGAAACCGGCCCGGGCCGCCACGGGCCAGGACCGGAGCCAAGACAAGCGCGCGGCCAAGCCGGCGGCGGCCCGCAAGGCCGGGCCGCGGCGTCGCGCGACGGCCGCCGCGCGCACCGGCAAATAAAAGACGCCCACTGCCCCGCGCCGGCTGGCCGGCCCGGCGCGCGGGCCTATTCGATCGTGATGTTCGCGTCGTCGATGACCTTGCCCCAGCGGCTGATCTCGGAAGCCGCGAGCTGTCCAAGTTCGTCGGGCGTGGACGGCGCGGCCATGGCCCCTTGCTGGGCGATGGTCTGCTTGGTTTCCGGCTCGTTCAGCAGTTCAACCACGTCGCGATTGATCTTGGCGACTATATCCGGCGGGGTGCCCGCCCGGGTGTACAAGCCCCACCACGAGGTCACGGTGTAGTCCTTTACCCCGCTTTCAATCATGGTGGGCACGTCGGGAAGCTCCGGCGAGCGTTCCGGCGAGGTCACGGCCAGGGCGCGCAGCTTGCCGGCCTTGATGTGCGCGATAGCGGCGGGCAGGTTGTCGATGGCCATCGGCACCATGCCCGACATCACGTCCAGCAGTGCCGCGTTGCTACCCTTGTAGGCAACGTGCGTGATGTTGGTGTCCGTCATCCGCTTGAAAAGTTCAGAAGACAGATGCGGCGAGGTGCCGGCGCCGGGGCTGGCATAAAACGCTTTGTCGGGATGACTGCGGAAGTAAGCCAGAAGCTCGGAAACCGACTTGACCGGCAGGGCCGGGTTCACGACCAGCACGTTGGCCACCGTGGCGATTTTCGAGACCGGCGCGAAGTCCTTGATGGGATCGAAGCCCAGGTTCTTGTACAGGCCAGGGTTGATACCGTGCGTGTTGATCGAACTCATATACAGCGTATAGCCGTCGGGTGCGGCCCGCGAGGCCAGCTGGGCGCCGATGTTGCCACCCGCTCCGGGCCGGTTCTCGACCACCACGGACTGCCCCCATTTCTTGCTGAGTCCATTAGCCACCAGGCGTGTGAAAAAGTCCGAACTGCCTCCCGGAGGGAAAGAAACAATCATGGTGACCGGCTTGGACGGATAGGCGACGGTGTCCTGCGCCACGGCGCCGGTGGCCATCACAAAGAGCGCTGCGCCCGCCAGGCCGATAGCCCGGCTCATGTTATTGCATACCTGCATGGAGTTCCCCTGTTGTGGTTAGTGCGTATCGATGAGTGTGGCCGTACATGGATTGGCATCGCCCGGCCCTCGTCGGCCGGCGCGGCGATGAACGCACAGATCCAATTATGCGTTACCCACATAAGAATAATGTTGCTTCACTTCCGGCGGAAAGCCGCAAGAATAGAATATTTTTTTATATATCGCGGAGTTATAGGGTTATTACTTAATCAATGTGGCAACATGGCGCGATACCATGCTCTTCTCGGCCCTCCCCTTATTCGGCGAAGGATAACCATCCAAGCCCTTGGTAACGACCATGGATGCCATTGACCGACAGATCATTTCTATCCTGCAAGACAACGCTGAAACGCCCATACAGGCCATTGCAGACAAGGTCAGCCTGTCCACGACGCCATGCTGGCGCCGCGTCCAGAAACTGAAAGAGCTGGGCATCATCCGCAAACAGGTGGCGCTATGCGACCCGACAAAGTTGAATGTCGGCGTCACGGTATTCATTTCGGTGCGGACCAACCAGCATTCGCAAAGCTGGCTGAACAAGTTTGCCAGGCACGTGGCGGATATCCCGGAAGTCATCGAGTTCTACCGCATGAGCGGAGACGTCGATTATCTAATCCGGGTGGTGGTGCCCGATATCGGCACCTACGATAGTGTCTACAAGAAACTGATCAGCATCGCCGACCTGCATGACGTCAGTTCTTCGTTCGCCATGGAGCAGATCAAGTACACCACCGCCCTGCCCGTCAGCTACAGCGACTGACCCGCCGTGACGCCTCCGGGGCCGGGCGCGGCCACAGTTCGCCATCCTGCTAGGCTGCCGTCACAATGCGGTTGACGTGGGTCGCCACGCGCGCGCCTCCGACCCCGTACACATGCACCGAAATGGCAGTGTCCATCCCGGCATTGCCCAGCCGGTGTATCTGGTCCAGGCCGGCATGGCCGGCAGCGGTTTCTCCCGGCAACTTGCTGATCTTGCCCTGGTAGCGCGCGCAGTCCGTCTGCCTGTCCCAGGCGAAATGCTCTTCCTGCATTTCGCCTGCCAGCACCTTGTACGCGCACCAGGTGTAATGCCCGTGGATGGGGGAATGCTGGCCCGCCCGCCAGACCAGGGCAACGACCGTGAACAGGCCCATGGGATGGCTGTACAGCACATGACGCGCGTAATGGTCGGCACATCCCTGCCGCTGTTCTTGGTCCAGCAGTTCCCCCAGGGTTACGTCGGCCTGCAAGATCTCGGCCACCGCCTGGGGCAGCCGCTCGGGCGGCGCATGATCGATGGCGTGCTGTATTGTCCCCACCCAGCGTGGAAGCGCCGGAATTCGATCGCGCCGGGTCGGCACACGGGTATTGGTAAGCATCGGCCAAGCCTCTATGAAGTAACCTACCCATGCTACGCGCTGACCCGTGGAAAAATGGCGCGATCTTTTCCTGCGACGCGCGGTCTTAGAGCATAAATTTCCGACCCTGCCCTAGCACAAGAAATTTCATACCCATACGGCGCCAGGCCGTGTCACCCCGCCAAACGCCGAGCCGGGCCGAAAAAAAAGCAGCCGGCGGGCTGCTTTTCGGTCAGGCGCTCTCGGCTATCTGCAGAAGCGCCCTGCGGTCGATCTTATTGGTGGCCGCCAGCGGCAGCGTATCGACGAAATATACGCGCCTGGGGTGCTGGTAGGCTGGCGCGCTGGCAAGCACGAAATCCTTGACCTGTTGTTCGGTCAGCGTGGCGCCGGTGTGCCGCACCACGAAGGCAACCGGCTTATGCCCTTTGAGCTCGTCGCGCACGGGGATCACGCAGGCCTGCATCACTTCTGGGATTCTGGCAATGACTTGCTCGACCTCGCCGGGGTAGATATTTTCGCCGCCGCAATTGAACATGTCGTCGACCCGGCCCACGAAGTAGTAGCACCCGTCGGTATTGCGCCGGAACACGTCGCCCGATTTGTACCAGCTGTCGGCGGTCAGGACTTCGGCCGTCTTTTCCGGCAGGTTCAGGTAGCCCAGCATATTGGCCGGTGTCCGCATCCAGAGTTCGCCTTCCTGGGTGTCGCAGCCCTGGTCATCGACCAGGCGGACCTCTACCCCGGGCAGCGGCCAGCCTAGCCCCCCATCGGACGGCAGAGCATGGCCCGGCACCGGCCCGAAAACGATGGGCCCCGCCTCGGTCGTGCCATAGCCGCCGGCCAGCGAAGCGTTCGGAAATGCCTCTTTCACGGTCTGGTACAACTTGGCCGATGCCGCCGCCGACCCCATCCGCACATAATGGACCCGCGACGTATCGATGGCGCGCAGCGCGTCTTGCTCCTTGACGACCATGGCCATCATGGTGGGCACCGACGTCACCCAGGTAACGCCATGGCGCCCGATGGCCCGGATGAACTGTCGCGCATCGAACTGCGGCAGCAGCACAATACTGGCATGGCCCGCCAAGGCGAACTTGACGGAGGCCAGCGCGTTCATATGGAACAGCGGCGCGGCCACGATGAAGCGCTCGTCCAGGAACGAGGCGCGCGTGGCAAGGCGCGAGCGCAGGGTCCACAACTGGCCCTGGTGCGACAGCTGCACGCCCTTGGGCCGCCCCGTAGAACCCGACGTGTATAGGACCATGGCGCACGCGGCGTCGTCGGGCGTCACGGGGGTGAACGGCCCGGGGTCCAGGAAGGCATCCCAGGCGGGGCCGTCGAGCCGCTGCGCCGGCATGCCGGGCGGCAGCAGGGCCTGGCGCGCTTCATCGACAAATACCAGCTTGGCCTGGCAATCGGCCAGGATCAAGGCCAGCGTATCGCCGGCCAGCTTGTAGTTGACGGGCACAGCCACCAGGCCGGCGCGCATGATCGCCAGATAGGCAATGACGTATTCTGCGCGGTTCAGGCTCATCAGCGCGACGGTATCGCCGCGCGTCAACCCTTGCGCGAGCAGCCCGCGCGCGCACGCGTCGGCAAGCCGGTCGATGTCGCCATGGGTATAGGCCCGAGGGTGCTCGAAATCCAGGCAATCGATAATTGCGACAGCATCCGCCGGCTGGTTTTCATCCAGCAGCTTGCCGAGGTTCACCAACATATACTCACCTATCCGTCAGCCCGTAACAGGCACGTACGTGCCGCGCCCGATGGCGACCAGCTTCCCATCGGCGGACATGACATCGATATCGACCACGGCGGCGCTGCGGCCGGCCTTGCGCACAACTGCCACGCCTTCACAGTAGGGCCCCATGGCCGGACGCAAATAATCTACCCGCAGATTCATGGTGGGCACGCCGCCGCCCACCAACATGCCGATGGCGAAGTCTCCGACCACATCGACCATTGCGGCAATGGCTCCGCCATGAAACTGTCCAGAACCGGCCGCGCCGCGCTCCTGGCTGGGCTGCAAGGGCATGCGGACCGCGAATCGCGACGCCTCGTGATTCACTTCCAGTATTTCCAGGTTCATGCCGCGGATAAATTGCGAGCGATTGAAAATGGCTTCGATGCCCGCTCGGTCGAGTTGCTTGATGTCAGTGCTGCTCATGGTTTCACCATAATCTTGCCGAACACGCGGCGGTCTTCCAGTTGCTGGAACGCGTCGTTGATGTCGGACAGCGCATAGGTCTTGTCGACAACAGGCTTCAGCTTGCCCTGCCGCACCTGTTCGACCAGGCTGATCAGTTCATCGCGCAGCCAGCCATTCGAACCCAGCACCTGCAGTTCATAGCTCCAGATGAAGCGGAGGTCTTCTTTGGGATCGTAGCCCGCGGTGGCGCCGCAGGTCAGGATGCGTCCGCCGCGATGCAGCGTGCGCAGGGACTTCACCCAGGTATCGCCGCCCGTGAAGTTCACAACCACATCCACGCCCTTTTCGGCCAGCCGGCGGTGCGGCTTGCCGAAATTCGTGAATACCCACTTCATAAAATCGTCTTGTTTATAGTCGATCAGGTGGTCGGCGCCCAGGTCTTTCAAACGCGCCAGTTTTTCGGGACTGGAAGCCGCCGCGATGACTTCGGCGCCGGCCAGCTTGGCGAGCTGCACGCAGCACGTGCCCACACCGCCGGAGGCGCCCAGAATGAGCACGCGCTCGCCGGCACGGATCTGGCCTATGGTGACCATCATGCGCCATGCGGTGCCATAGGCTACCGGCAGGGCCGCGGCGGTTTCATAGCTGACGTCGTCGGGCAGCGCGACCAGATGATGGTCGGGCACCGCGCAATACTGCGCCAGGCCGCCGTGGCGTGCTTCACCGATGACGCCACCGAAGGTTTTGCGGTCGGACGGATCGATCATGACGCGATCGCCGACCTTCCAGCCCCCTTCTACATTTGGGCCGACTTCGACGATTTCGCCGGCGAAATCCAGGCCCATGATGATCGGCATGGGTACGGTGATACCGGGCATGCCATTGCGGGTGAACACATCGTGGTAATTCAGCGTGGCGGCATGAATCTTGACGACGACTTCGCCTGCCTGGGCCACGGGATCCGGGAAATCCGTTACGTACTGGATGCTGCCTGGGCCGCCATGTTCGTAGATTACTGCTGCTTTCATCGACTTCTCTCCGGTATGTAGATTATTTTGACTGTATGAACTGCAGTGCGCCGTGGCTTGCCTGCGACGGGTGCACCCAGATAGACGGCGCTCCGGTATCGAGCGTGGGGGTGCGGTGGGTGTCGATGCCGCGGTCCGACAAATAGGCCTGCAGCGTATCGAGGCTGTCGACTCCGATGCACGCGGCCGACACTCGATGCACGGCGCCGTCGAGCACGGGGCAATAGCGGCGCATTGCCTCGGCATCCAGAAACCAGAACGCGCCGCGTTCGAGCTCGAACTTGTAGGCATCGCCATGGCGGACGGGCTTGCCCAGGATGGGCTCGAAGCGCTGCAAGGAGGCCGGCACGTCGTCCGGGCAGAAGTACATCGCCGCCAGGGCGTTCGCGCCATTGGGATGCTGCAACAGGTGCGGCTGCCAGAGCACATCGCGCGTACCGTGCTCGATGACGATGAAGCGAGCTTCGGGATACGCCTGAACGTCGAGATTGATATTGCGAAACCGCGCGCGGCGCACCTGGTCGTTCAAGGGGCCGAACGGCGCATCGCGCTCCAGCGTCAGCGGCGGGGGGGCGGCAACCTGCGCGTCCTGTAGATGGGCATAAGCCGCAACGGCGGACGGGCAGTCCATGGCGACGATATGCAGGCCTTCGTATTTCTGGAGCATAGTCCGGGCGGTACTGTGCAAGTCGGGATCGACCAGCCCCAGCAGCTCGAAATAGCCATTGCGAAACATCGCGCAATGATTTCCGGATCCCCAAGGCTCCACCGGACCCCCGGGCGTCAGCGCACCGGCGTGCATGCTGCGCGGCGAAAGGCGGAATCCCAGGCGCTCGAAGGCTATTCGCGCGGCCTCGAGATCGTGTATGACCAATGCCGCGTGATCGAGGCTCAAGTCCGGTACGTGCATTTATCTTCCCCCAGATAATCTCAGTTCGGTGCCCCGGCGGGACGAACCGCTATAGTACGTGGACCGGACTGAAAACCCATGCTTTAGAAAGCTCGCAAACCGGGTGACTCGGAAAAATAATTCCGGCATTACCCGAAAATGGAGCATACGAATCCGCAGATGCGGAAAATCACGGTTATTCTATTCTTGCGAGGCTCGTCTAGAGCTCCGGGAAGCTTGACACCCGCTGCGCGGGGGTCGGAATGCCCGCAACCGGAATTGAATGTTTCACGACGAAACGGCAAACCGGGCTGGGTCTCGTCGCGAAAGCGCGACCAGTTTGAACCGGGCCCGGAAGTTTTCAGGTGTCTGACACCCGCTGCGCGGGAGTCAGACACCTGGACACCGGGCCGTTGCGGTCAGCCCGCGCGCTCTTCCAGGATGGCCACGGCCGGCAGCGACTTGCCTTCCAGGAACTCCAGGAAGGCGCCGCCGCCGGTGGAGATGTAGCCCACCTTGTCGGCGATGCCGTACTTGGCAATGGCGGCCAGGGTATCGCCGCCGCCCGCGATGGAAAACGCGGGCGATTGGGCGATGGCCTGGGCCAGGACTTCGGTGCCGTGCGAGAACGCGTCGAACTCGAACACGCCCACCGGGCCGTTCCAGACGATAGTGCCGGCCTGCTGCAGGATGCCGGCCAGTTGCTGGGCGGTTTGCGGGCCGATGTCGAGGATGAGATCGTCGTCGGCCACGGCATCGGCCGCCTTGACGGTGGCCTGGGCATCGGCGGCGAACGACTTGGCGCACACCACGTCGGTGGGAATGGGCACGGCGGCGCCGCGTTTTTTCATGATGTCGATCACGGCCCGGGCCTGTTCGACCTGGTCGGGCTCGGCCAGCGACTTGCCGATGGGCAGGCCGGCGGCCAGCATGAAGGTGTTGGCGATGCCGCCGCCCACCACCAGCTGGTCGACCTTGTCGGCCAGCGACTGCAGGATGGACAGCTTGGTCGACACTTTCGAGCCGCCCACGATGGCCACCAGCGGCCGCTTGGGCTCGTGCAGCGCGCGGCCCAGGGCCTGCAGTTCGGCTTCGAGCAGCGGGCCGGCGCAGGCGATGGGCGCGAAGCGCGCGATGCCGTGCGTGGTGGCCTCGGCGCGGTGCGCCGTGCCGAAGGCATCGTTGACGTAAACGTCGCACAACGCCGCCATCTTGCGCGACAGTGCTTCGTCGTTCTTCTTTTCGCCCGGGTTGACGCGGCAGTTTTCCAGCAGCACCACCTGGCCCGGATCGACGTTGACGCCGTCGACCCAGTTCTTGACCAGCTGCACGGGCATGCCCAGCAACTGCGACAGGCGCTGGCCGACGCGCTCGAGCGAGTCGGCGGGCGTAAGCGTGCCTTCGGTGGGGCGGCCCAGGTGCGAGGTCACCATGACGGCGGCCCCGCCGTCGAGCGCCAGGCGGATGCCCGGCACCGAGGCGCGGATGCGCGTGTCTTCGCTGATCTGGCCGGCGTCGTCGAACGGCACGTTCAGGTCGGCGCGGATGAACACGCGCTTGCCGTGCAGCGCGCCGGCCTTGGCCAGCGCGGACAGGGTGTTGACCTTGGCCATGCTGCTTACTTGGCCGACATCAGCGCGACGGTGGTGTCGAGCATGCGGTTCGAGAAGCCCCATTCGTTGTCGTACCACGACGACACTTTGACCAGCTTGCCCGACACCTTGGTCAGGGTCGAATCGTAGGTGCTGGAAGCGGGGTTGTGGTTGAAGTCGATCGACACCAGGGGTTCGGTGTTGTAGTTCAGGATGCCCTTCAGTTCGCCTTCGGAGGCGGCCTTCAGGATGCTGTTGACTTCGTCGACGGTGGTTTCGCGCTTGGCCACGAACGACAGGTCGACGATGGACACGTTGATGGTGGGCACGCGGATGGCGAAGCCGTCGAGCTTGCCGTTCAGTTCGGGCAGCACCAGGCCCACCGCGGCGGCGGCGCCGGTCTTGGTGGGGATCATGCTCATGGTCGCCGAACGGGCGCGGCGCAGGTCTTCGTGGTAGACGTCGGTCAGGACCTGGTCGTTCGTGTAGGCGTGCACCGTGGTCATCAGGCCGCTTTCCAGGCCCAGCTTGTCGTGCAGCGGCTTGACCAGCGGGGCCAGGCAGTTGGTGGTGCACGAAGCGTTGGAAATGACCGTGTCCGAGGCCTTCAGGACGCCGTGGTTGACGCCGTACACGATGGTGGCGTCGACGTCTTTGCCGCCGGGAGCCGAGATGATGACTTTCTTGGCGCCGCCCTTCAGGTGGGCGCCGGCCTTTTCTTTCGAGGTGAAGAAGCCGGTGCACTCGAGCACCACGTCGACCTTCAGGTCGCCCCAGGGCAGTTCGGCCGGATTGCGGTTGGCCAGCACGCGGATCTTGTCGCCATTGACCACCATGTAATCGCCATCGACCTCGACCGTGCCCGGGAACTTGCCGTGGGCGGTGTCGTAGCGCGTGAGGTGCGCGTTGGTCTTGGGATCGCCCAGATCGTTGATGGCCACGATTTCGATATCGTGCTTCTTGCCGGCCTCGTAGTGGGCACGCAGGATGTTGCGGCCGATGCGGCCGTACCCGTTGATGGCGACGCGAATAGTCATGACTAGAGCTCCTTTTACAAAACTTGCTTGACGGCCTCGGCCACCTTGTCGGCGGTCAGTCCGAAGAACTTGAACAAGGCTCCGGCGGGCGCGGATTCGCCGTAGCGGTCGATGCCGACCACGGCGCCGTCCAGGCCCACGTACTTGTGCCACAGCCCGGTGGTGCCCGCTTCGACGGCCACGCGCGGCAGGCCGGCCGGCAGCACGGCGCGCTTCCAGTCGGCGTCCTGGCGGTCGAACACGTCGGTGCTGGGCATGGAGACCACGCGCACCGCGATGCCCTGCCCGGCCAGTTGTTCTTGCGCGGCCAGCGCGATGGCGACTTCGGAGCCCGTGGCGATGATAACGGCACGCGCGCCCTCGGCGTCTCGCAGAACGTAACCACCGCGGACAATCGCTTTCAGCGTATCGGCGTCGCGCGGCACGAACGGCAGGTTCTGGCGCGACAGCAGCAGCGCGGTGGGGCCGCCGTCGTGCACGTCCATGCCGATGCTGGCCGGACGCGACACGGCCGCGCCCCAGGCCACCGCGGTTTCGGTGGTGTCGCAGGGACGCCAGACCGACAGGTTGGGAATCAGGCGCAGGCTGGCGGCGTGTTCGATGGACTGGTGGGTGGGACCGTCTTCGCCCAGGCCGATGGAGTCGTGGGTGAACACGTGCACCACGCGCTGCTTCATGAGCGCGGCCATGCGGATGGCGTTGCGCGAGTAATCGGAGAAGGTCAGGAAGGTGCCGCCGAACGGCAGGTAGCCGCCGTGCAGCGCGATGCCGTTCATGACGGCGGCCATGCCGAATTCGCGCACGCCGTAGTTGATGTGGCGGCCGAACTGGATGCCCTTCGCGCCGGCGCGCACCGGCGCCACGCCCTTCCAGTCGGTGTAGTTGGAGCCCGTGAGGTCGGCCGAGCCGCCCAGCAGTTCGGGCAGCGCGGCGGCCAGCGCGGCGATGGCGAACTGCGAGGCCTTGCGGGTGGCCACGGTTTCGGCCTTCTGGTCGGTGGCCTGGATGAAGGCCTGCAGCGTGGCGGCGAAGTCGGCCGGCAGCTCGCCCTTCATGCGGCGGGTGAATTCGGCGGCCTCGGCCGGGTATTGGGCGGCATAGGCCTCGAAGCCGGCCTGCCAATCGGCCTGGGCCCGGGCGCCGGCCTGGCGGGAGTCCCAGGCTTCGCGCACGGCTTGCGGAATTTCGAACGGCGCGGCGGTCCAGCCCAGCGCCACGCGCGTGGCGGCGACTTCTTCGGCGCCCAGCGGGGCCCCGTGCACGTTATGGGTGCCGGCCATGGCGGGCGAGCCCTTGCCGATGATGGTGCGGCACACGATGAGGGTGGGCTTGTCGGACTGTGTGCGGGCCTGCCCGATGGCGGCCTGCACGGCCGCCACGTCGTGGCCGTCGACGCCGCGGATGACGTTCCAGCCGTAGCCTTCGAAGCGGGTGGCGGTGTCGTCGCCGAACCAGTGTTCGACATGGCCGTCGATGGAAATGCCGTTGTCGTCGTACAGCACGACCAGCTTGGACAGCTTGAGCGTGCCCGCCAGCGAGCAGGCCTCGTGCGAGATACCTTCCATCAGGCAGCCGTCGCCCGTGAAGGCGTAGGTATGGTGGTCGACGATGGGCAGGCCGGGCTTGTTGAATTCGGCGGCCAGCAGGGCTTCGGCCAGCGCCATGCCCACCGCGTTGGCCAGCCCCTGGCCCAGCGGGCCGGTGGTGGTTTCCACGCCCGGGGTGATGCCGACTTCGGGGTGGCCCGGCGTGCGCGAATGCAGCTGGCGGAACTGCTTGAGTTCGTCGATGGGCAGGTCGTAGCCGCTGAGGTGCAGCAACGCGTAGATCAGCATCGAGCCGTGGCCGTTCGACAACACGAAGCGGTCGCGGTTGGCCCAGGCGGGGTCGGCCGGGTTGTGCCGCAGGTGCCCCAGCCACAAAGCCTGGGCGATTTCCGCCATGCCCATCGGCGCGCCGGGATGCCCCGAATTTGCTTGTTGGACGGCGTCCATGGTCAGGACACGGATGGCATCCGCCAGGGCTAGGGGTTGGGCGGTGGATAGGCTCATGCGGAAAAAGGGCTCGTAGGCGCTGGCGGGCCCGAAAACGGGGCCAGGTGGCGGGGTTGCGAAGCTCATCATTTTAGCATCTGAGGCACCCGCGGGTCCGGCCGGGGCGGGGCCGTCCCAGAGGGGCCGGCGCAATGGTAGGCTACGCGCTTTGACCGGTTCCCGGCGCCTTGCCGCGCCCTGCCCCTGCGCCATGTCCCTGCCGCGTTTTTTCTGCGACACGCCGCTGTCTTCCGGCGCGCGCCTGCCGTTGCCGACCGCCCTGGCCCACCACGCCCTGCGGGTGCTGCGCCTGCGCGCGGGCGCCGCCATCGTGCTGTTCAATGGCGGCGGCGGCGAATACCCCGCCACCCTCGAGGTCGAAGGGAAAGACGCCTGGGCCCGGCTGGGCCCCTTCGACCCGCGCGACGCCGAGCTGCCCGGCCGCATCACCCTGGTGCAGGGCCTGCCGTCCGGCGACAAGATGGACTGGGTGGTGGAAAAGGCGGTCGAACTGGGAGCCTGCCGGGTCAGCCCCATCGCGGCGCAACGCAGCGTGCTGCAACTGGGCGGCGCGCGCCTGGAAAAACGCCTGGCGCACTGGTCGCGCATCGCGCAGTCGGCCTCGGAGCAATGCGGCCGCAACCGGCTGATGGCGGTCGACGCCCCCACCGACCTGCGCGGCTGGCTGGACCAGCCGGCCGGCGGCCTGCGGCTGCTGTGCCATCCCGAAGCCGGCCCCGGCCTGGCCGAGGCGCTGGCGGCGCAACCGGATCTGCGGGACCTGAGCCTGCTGGTGGGGCCCGAAGGCGGCTGGTCGGATGCCGAACTGGCCCTGGCAACCGAGCGCGGCGTGCAGGCGGTGCGCTACGGCCCGCGCGTGCTGCGCACCGAAACCGCGGGCCTGGCCCTGATCGCCGCGGCCACGGCCTTGCTGGGATGGCAGTAGAAGCCGGCACGCGGCTACATGACAACCAGGTGACTGATTCCCGCGGGTTCTGAATTCGGACGCCTGGCTTGCGCGGAATTCAAGTGTCTGACTAATTCAGGTGTCTGACTCCCGCAGGGTGTCAGACACCGCTGCAATGGCCGGACTGTCTGCATTCTTCGGTGTCTGACACCCTGCGGGAGTCAGACACCTGCAAGATCCGCCCGAAAGCCAGTAAACGCTTACCCTTCGCGCTCACCCTTCGCCGTAGGGCGCGGCGGCCACGCCGGGTTCGGGGTCGGGGTGCTTGCCGGCGTGTTCGATCACGAAGGAAAAGATGCGGCCGTTCTCGCGGGCGAAATCGGCGGCGTCGGCGCACACGGCTTCGATCTGGGCCGCGTCGGCTTCCAGGGCCGGGTCGCCCGAATGCAGCTTGTACAGCCACAGCACGACGCCGATTTTCTGGTCGAGCACGGTGTCGCACAGGCAATCGTAGAGCGCGTCGAGATTGCCGCCGAAGTACTCGGGAAAATCGACCGCCTTGGCGATGGCGCGCAATACCGCCGAGCGGCTGCGCGCCCGGTCGCAGTCGGCCACCAGCAGCGCCAGCCCGAGCTCGTGCGCCGCCTCGACCATGGCTTCTTTCTGCAAACCGTCGTGCTCGATCGCGCCGCCCCGGTTCAACTGGCGCTGCAGCGTAGACTGGCCATTTCGCGTCATGCCTGGCCCTCCTTGAAAAAGCCAACCACTTCTTCGATACGCCGCATCGTATCGGCATAACCTAGTTCGATCAATCGCCGGGTGTAAGCGCTTTCGAACAACAGATAAGACATCAGCGCGCCGCCGCCCGGACGGTCTGGGTCGGACGATACACCGAGTACGCGAAAAAGGGTACGGGCCTCGAGGGGCATTTCTTTCAGATAGTCGAGCGCAAGCAAATCCAGCGACTGGCTGGGGGTGAGCGTCAGAACGTTCACCCGCCGGACATCGGCCCCGGTCGCCGGGTCGCGCGAGCCGTGGCCGACCAGATTGTTGATGCGTTCCAGGCGCTCGATGTCCATCGACAGGCCGTCCAGGAAAATGCTGGACAGTATGTGGCCGCCCACCTGCGCCAGCGACGGATACGGCGGGTTCTGCTCGCGCTTTTCGGGGTGCGTGTCGTCGCGGTAGCCGGTGCCGATGACCAGTATCCGGTCGGCCCCCAGGTGGATGGCCGGGCTGATGGGCGCCAGCTGGCGCATCGAGCCGTCGCCGCACCACTCGACCTGCCCGTGCACGTCGACCGCCTGGGCGGGAAACACGAACGGGATGGACGACGAGGCCATCAGGTGCTCGACCCCGATGCGCGTCGGCACGGCGCGCCGCAGCGAACGGTGCCAGGGTTCGATGGCGTGGTTGGACTGATAGAAAGTCAGGTGCTCGCCGCTGGTGAAGCCCGAGGCCGTGATGGCCAGCGACGACAGCGCGCCGCCCTGCAGGTTGGCCTGCAAGTGCTTGAAATCGAGCACGCGCGTCAGCAGGTCGGCCAGCGGGCGGTTGTCCAGCAGCGACTGGGGGCGCTTGCGCGCCAGGCCCGAGAACATCCACCCCACCGCCAGCAGGCCCAGCCAGCGCACGCCGGTCTTGATGAGCCCCGGCGCGTCGGCGCGGTACACCATGTCGGTGCCCAGCGAGGCCCACAGCCGCCGCATGCGCCGCGCGGCCAGCAGCGGCCGGTCGGCGCGGCACGCCAGGGCCGCGGCATTGATGGCGCCGGCCGAGGTGCCGCAGATGATGGGAAAAGGATTGCGCAGGCCCGGCCGCTCGGTCGGGTTCAGGATATGGAAAACGGCGTCCAGCACGCCCACCTGGTAGGCGGCGCGCGCGCCGCCCCCCGTCAGCACCAGCCCGGTGACCGGGCCGGCGGGAACGGTGGCGGCGGCGGGCAGCTCGTTACCGGGGCACGTTGGCATCGACGACGACCAGGGCGGTCATGTTGACGATGCGACGGACGGTGGAACTGGACGTCAGGATGTGTACCGGCGCATTGGCGCCCAGCAGGAACGGGCCCACCGCCACATTGCCGCCGGCTGCCGTCTTGAGCAGGTTGTAGGCGATGTTGCCCGAATCGACGTTGGGGCAGACCAGCAGGTTGGCCTCGCCCTTCAGCGTGGACGACGGCAGGATGCGCAGGCGCAGCGCCTCGTCCAGCGCGCAATCGCCGTGCATTTCGCCGTCGATTTCCAGCCCGGGGGCCGCCTGGCGCACCAGGTCGAGAGCCTCGCGCATCTTCGCGCCGGAAGACGAGCTGCCGGTGCCGAAATTGGACCGCGACAGCAGCGCCACCTTGGGCACCAGGTTCAGGCGCGTCATTTCTTCGGCGGCGGCGATGGTGAATTCGGCGATCTGCTCGGCCGTGGGGTCGTCGTTGACGTGGGTGTCGACCAGGGCCACCATGCGCTCGTCGAGCAGCAGCACGTTCATCGCGGCATACACATTGGCGCCGGGCCGCTTGCCGATGACCTGGTCGACAAAGCGCAGGTGCTCGGCATAGGCGCTGACCGTGCCGCAGATCATGCCGTCGGCGTCGCCCAGATGCACCATCATGGCGCCGATCAGGGTCAGGCGGCGGCGCATTTCGACGCGCGCCATTTCCTTGGTGATGCCGCGCCGGCACATCATTTCCCAGTAGGTCGTCCAGTAGCGATGGAAGCGCTCGTCGTATTCGGGATTGGTGACCTCGACGTCTTCGCCCAGGCGCAGGCGCAGGCCGAATTTCTCGATGCGGGCCGCCAGCACGGCCGGGCGCCCCACCAGGATGGGCCGGGCCAGACCTTCGTCGACCACCACCTGCACGGCGCGCAGCACGCGCTCGTCTTCGCCCTCGGTGAAGACCACGCGGGCCTTGCCGCCGTCGCGCACGAAGCTCTTGGCGGCCGCGAACAGCGGTTTCATGAACGCGCCCGAGTGGTACACGAATTGCTGCAGCTGTTCGGTGTAGGCCTGCAGGTCGGCCAGCGGCCGGGTGGCCACGCCGCCGTCCATGGCGGCCTTGGCCACCGCCGGAGCGATGCGGGTGATCAGGCGCGGGTCGAACGGCTTGGGAATCAGGTACTGCGGGCCGAAGCTGAGGTCATAGGTGCCGTAGGCGGCCGCCACCACTTCGTTCTGTTCTTCCTGGGCCAGCTTGGCAATGGCATACACCGCCGCCATTTCCATTTCGCGGGTGATCGTGGTGGCCCCCACGTCGAGCGCGCCGCGGAAAATGTAGGGGAAGCACAGGACGTTGTTGACCTGGTTCGGGTAGTCGGAGCGGCCGGTGGCCATGACCACGTCGTCGCGCACGGCGTGCGCGTCTTCGGGCAGGATTTCGGGATTGGGGTTGGCCAGCGCCAGGATGACCGGACGCGGCGCCATCGCGGCCACCATTTCGGGCTTGAGCACGCCGCCGGCCGACAGCCCCAGGAACACGTCGGCGCCCTCGATCACTTCGGCCAGCTTGCGCTTGTCGGTTTTCTGGGCAAAGCGCGCCTTGTCGGGGTCCATGAGCACGGTGCGGCCTTCGTACACCACGCCCTCGATATCGGTCACCCAGATGTTTTCCACCGGCACGCCCAGGTCGACGATCAGGTCCAGGCAGGCCAGCGCCGCGGCGCCCGCGCCCGAGGTCACGACCTTGATCTGGTCGAGCGACTTGCCCACGACCTTCAGGCCGTTGATGAAGGCGGCCGACACACAGATGGCGGTACCGTGCTGGTCGTCGTGGAACACGGGAATCTTCATGCGCTCGCGCAGCTTGCGTTCGACGATGAAGCACTCGGGCGCCTTGATGTCTTCGAGGTTGATGCCGCCGAAGGTGGGTTCGAGGCCGGCGATGATCTCGACCAGCTTGTCGGGATCGGTCTCGTTGATTTCGATGTCGAACACATCCAGGCCGGCGAATTTCTTGAACAGCACCGCCTTGCCTTCCATGACCGGCTTGGAGGCCAGCGCGCCGATGTTGCCCAGGCCCAGCACGGCGGTGCCGTTGGTGATGACCCCCACCAGGTTGCCGCGCGCCGTATAGCGCACCGCGTTACCCGGCTCGCTGACGATTTCTTCGCAGGCCGCGGCCACCCCGGGCGAGTAGGCCAGCGCCAGATCGCGCTGGTTCGACAACTGCTTGGTCGGCGTGACAGAGATTTTGCCGGGACGGCCGGACTCGTGATATTCAAGCGCGGCTTTGCGAAAATTGGCATCCATAAGGCTGGCTACTCGGGTAAGTACACGAAAGTGGGGGATTCTAGCTCTTAGAGCACGGCGCCTATCTTACTCCGGCCTTACTGACACCTTGGGGCGCCCCGCCGCGGGTTCACGGCGCATACAGGTCGAGGGGATCGAAGGCGTCTTTCACGCGCACTTCGATCCGGCGCGCCGGAGCCGCCAGTTCGGCGGGAAGCGGCGCGGATGCCGGCGCGGACGGCGGCGCCATGCCCGGCCCCAGCAGCGCGCCCTCTATCCAGGCCAGCGCGCCGCCATGCCCCAGCAGCAAGTGAGCCAGATTCACGTCGGCGGACGGCTCGGGCAGCAAGGCATCCAGCCGGAACCGGCAGGGCCAGTCCGGCCGCTGGCGGCACGCGGCCGCGTCGGGCGAAGTCGACACCTGGAACAGCGCGGGCACCAGCCGCTGCACGGTGGCCGAGCGCAGCGGGCGCTGGTCGCTCTGGCCGAATGGCCCCAGGGTCTCGGCCGTGCCGTCGCTCAGCAGCACGTCGAGTCCCAGCACCCCGCTGGCGGCCGTGGCGCCGGACGGCCAGGCGTGCGCATCGGCCAGCCAGGCGGCCAGGGTGGTGCCGGGGGGGGCGTCGCCGAACTGGCCGAGCCCGACTTCGGCCAGCGCCGCCACCGGACAGCCCGGCCCGGCCAGCCACAGGCGCGGCTGGGGGCCCGGCACCAGTTCGGCCAGGCTGGAAGGATCGACCTGCAAGACCGGCCGGCCGGCCAGCGCGGCGGGATCGCCCCGGCCGTCGAGCAGCAGGGCCACGCCGTATTCCGCGCACAAGGCCCGCGCATGGCGCACGTCTTCGACACGCGCCGGCACCAGGCGGGCGCGGCCGCACGGGCCGGGTTCCAGCTCGTGCAACTGGCCCTGCGCCGCGCGCCCCAGGCGCTGGCGAAAAGTATCCCAGGGCGTGCCGGGCAGCCGCCGGCCG
Source organism: Bordetella petrii (assembly GCA_017745595.1). Lineage (GTDB taxonomy): Bacteria > Pseudomonadota > Gammaproteobacteria > Burkholderiales > Burkholderiaceae_B > Bordetella_A > Bordetella_A petrii_C. The sequence continues at coordinate 44,548 of WMBV01000013.1, read as the reverse complement.
AACAAAAATGCGCGCCGCGATGGCTGCATCTACAATTCCTTTTTCGTTTCGAGAATCATCATGCTGCGCCTTGCATCACGCGCCCAGGGCTTCCAGACCTTCCATGTCGTCGAACTCTTCAAAGAAGCCCAGGCCCTGCGCGCCGAGGGCCGCGACATCATCAGCCTGGGCATAGGCGAACCGGACTTTACCGCGCCCGCGCAAGTGGTGGAAGCGCTGGAACGCGCCGCCCGCGCCGGGCTCAGCGGCTACAGCGCCCCCGCCGGACTGGCCGGCCTGCGCGAGGCCATTGCCGGATTCTACGCAACCGAGTTCGGCGCGGCCGTGGATCCGTCGCGCGTCATTGTGACATCGGGCGCCTCGGGCGCGCTGTCGCTGGCCTGCGCGGCCATCGTCGAACCCGGCGCCGAAGTGCTAATGCCCGACCCGTCGTATCCCGCCAACGGCAATTTCGTCCTGGCCGCCGGCGGCCGCCCGCGCCTCATCCCCAGCAGCGCCGACCAGCGTTTCCAGCTGTCGGCCCAGGCCGTGCGCGACCACTGGACCGCCGACACCGGCGGCGTGCTGGTGGCATCGCCCAGCAACCCCACCGGCACCTCGATCGCCCGCGACGAAATGGCCGCCCTGCTGCATGCGGTGCGCGAACGCCAGGGCTTCACCATCGTCGACGAAATCTACCTGGGTCTCAGCTACGAAAACGCGCCCCGCTCGGCGCTGACGCTGGACGACGACATCATCGTCATCAACAGCTTCTCGAAGTACTTCCACATGACCGGCTGGCGGCTGGGCTGGATGATCGTGCCGCAGCGGCTGGTGGCCCCCATCGAGAAAATGGCGGCCAGCCTGGCCATCTGCGCCCCGACCCTGGCGCAGCACGCCGCGCTGGCCTGCTTTGCACCCGATACGCTGAAAATCTACGAACACCGCCGCGACGCGTTCAAGCAGCGCCGCGACTACCTGCTGCCCGAGTTCGAGCGGCTGGGCCTGCATGTGCCGGTCAAGCCCGACGGCGCCTTCTACATTTACGCCGACATCTCGGCGCGGGGCGAAGACAGCGCCGCCCTGTCGCACCGGCTGCTGCACGACGCCGGCGTGGCGGCCGTGCCCGGCCTGGACTTCGGCCCCGCGCACGGCCACCACACGCTGCGCATGTCGTACGCGACGGGGCTGGATCGGCTTGAAGAAGCGGTGCGGAGGATGGGGACGGTGCTGTAGAGCCGGGGCGGTCTTGGCGTCGGGAAGGAAGGTGTCAGGCTCCGCAGGTGCCTGACACCGTCGTGGGCAGGCATTCTCGCCGTTCGTCGGTGTCCGACACCCTACGGGAGTCAGACACCTGGGATACCCGGCATACGCGTGCCAGTGTGTGCCGAATGGCCATCCGCGCCGCGCTGGGCGGCGTGGATGGCCGGCCCCGTACGATTTTTTCTTCTCAAAAGGTCGCGGCCAAGCACTTAAGGACTCGATTCGTCCCAGTGGCGCGGCAAGCCGGATTTAATGCGAGTTGACGCGGGCTGGCGTAAGTGCCGCGGCGCCTCGGAGCCGGACCCGGGCGCGCGGGGCGCCCGGACGGCTCCGTGAAGCCAAGGCGCTTACGCCAGCCCGCGTCAACGCCAGAAGAATGATTGACACACCCCGCGAGTCACTCGCGGGCCAGCGCGATGCCGGCGGCCAGCGCCAGCCGCCGCCGCTCGGCCTGCACCTTGGCGCCATAGCCGCCGTCGCTGGGGCCGGTGGCGCCCACGTAGCAGGCCAGTCCGCCGTCGACCGAACCGCGCCGGTCGATGCAGTCGCGCAAGATGGTGGTGCCCACGCGGATGTTGGCGATGGGGTCCAGCGGATTGTTCAGGCCGTCGCCCAGCTTGTCGAACTTGTCCTGGTGCACGCGCGTCATGACCTGCATCAGGCCTTGCGCGCCCACCGAGCTTTCGGCGAACGGGTTGTAGCGCGATTCGATGGCGATCACCGCCAGCAACAGCAACGGGTCGAGCTCTTTTTCGCGCGCGACCTTGTACACCGTGTTCACCAGCACGGAAGTCGCGTCGTAAGCCACGCGGTACTTGCGCGAGATATAGTTGCGCAATGCCTCGACCTGGGGGCCGGACACGGTGCTGCGTGCCTTCTTCTTGGGCGGCGCGGGCGGCAAGTCGCTGCGCAGCGGGCCCAGGAAGCCCGTCGCATTGCTGGACGGGGCAGCAGGAATCGCCATGGCTACCACGGAAGGGGTGTCATAGGCGGGGTCGTAGGCCGACTCGGCATAAGAACCGGACGGCACGGATGTAGGCGCTAGGGCGGTCAACAAGGCTTTGTGCACCTGCAGGGCCTGGTCGCGCAAACCGGGCAAGGCGAATCCCATGCTGACCGTAACGATCACCGCAATACCCAGATAGGTACAGCAGATACGCAACCATTCGGCCAGCTGGTGGTGCACTCCTTGGGCAGTCTGGCGAAACAGGCCTGCCACTGACGCATCGGGCATGGGGACCTCCTGCGTGGAACTGCGTGGAAAGAAGGTCTGGATGTTAACCTCTGTTCAACTTCAAAAATGTAACGAATTGACCGGGATCTGTAGTGAAATACCGCGACCTTAGAGACTTCTTGCAGCAATTAGAGCTACGCGGGCAGCTCAAGCGCATCGCCGCGCCCGTCTCCACGCACCTGGAAATGACCGAGATCGCCGACCGCGTGCTGCGCGCGCAAGGCCCCGCCCTGCTGTTCGAGCAGGCCACGCACAACGGCGCGCGCGCCGCCATGCCGGTGCTGGCCAATCTGTTCGGCACGCCCCAGCGCGTGGCCTGGGGCATGGGGGCCGAGGACGTCGGCGCCCTGCGCGACACCGGCGAACTGCTGGCCTCGCTGCGCGAGCCCGAGGCGCCGCGCGGCCTGCGCGACGCGCTGGGCAAGGTAGCCATGCTGAAGTCGGCGCTGTGGGACATGGCGCCCAAGCGCGTGCGCAGCCCCGCCTGCCAGGAAATCGTCTGGGAAGGCGCCGACGTCGACCTGGCGCGCCTGCCCATCCAGACCTGCTGGCCCGGCGACGTGGCGCCCCTGCTGACGTGGGGGCTGGTCATCACGCGCGGCCCCAATGCGCGCCGCCAGAACCTGGGCATTTATCGGCAGCAGCCCATTGCCCCCAACAAGCTGATCATGCGCTGGCTGTCGCACCGCGGCGGCGCCCTGGATTTCCGCGACCATGCCCGCGCCCATCCGGGCACGCCGTTCCCGGTGGCGGTGGCGCTGGGCGCCGACCCCGCCACCATTCTGGGGGCCGTGACGCCGGTGCCCGACAGCCTGTCCGAATACCAGTTCGCGGGCCTGCTGCGCGGCTCGCGCACCGAGGTCGGCCAGGCGCTGGGCAGCGAATTGTCGGTGCCGGCCTGGGCCGAAATCGTGCTCGAAGGCCACCTGCTGCCGGCCGGCGACCCGCGCGCCATCGCGGCGGCGGTGCCCGAAGGCGCCCCGCCGCCGCCCGACACGGGCTACGAAATGGCCCTGGAAGGTCCTTACGGCGACCACACCGGGTACTACAACGAACAGGACTGGTTCCCGGTATTTACCGTCGACCGCATCACCATGCGGCGCGATCCGGTGTATCACTCTACCTATACCGGCAAGCCGCCCGACGAACCGGCGGTGCTGGGGGTGGCCCTGAACGAAGTGTTCGTGCCGCTGCTGCGGCGGCAACTGCCCGAGATCGTCGACTTCTATCTGCCGCCCGAAGGCTGCAGCTACCGGCTGGCGGTGGTCTCGATGCGCAAGCAATACGCCGGCCACGCCAAGCGGGTGATGTTCGGGCTGTGGAGCGTGCTGCGCCAGTTCATGTACACGAAGTTCATCGTGGTGGTGGACGAAGACATCGATCCGCGCAACTGGAACGAAGTGGTGTGGGCCATTACCACCCGCATGGACCCCGTGCGCGACACGGTGCTGGTAGAGCGCACGCCCATCGACTACCTGGATTTCGCTTCGCCGGTATCGGGCCTGGGCGGCAAGATGGGCCTGGACGCCACCAATAAATGGCCCGGCGAAACCGACCGCGAATGGGGGCGGCCGATCGCCATGGACGCGGCGGTGAAGCGGCGCGTAGACGAAATGTGGGGCGAACTGGGGCTGTGATCAGCGCGGCGGCTCGGCCGGGCCGGTATCGGGCGAGCCGCGCCAGGCCTTGAAGACCTGCCAGCCCAGCAGCGCGCCGCCCGCCAGCCGCAACAGCCGCGAGCGCTTGCCGCGCCCCATCAGCAAGGCCGACAGGGTGGAACTGATGAACGGGTAGCGGCGCGCCAGCGCCACGCCCTGCCATACCAGCCCGGACAGGTTGCCGCGCGCCAGGCCGGGCAGCCAGCGCTTGACCAGGTTGCGCGGTTCCAGCGAACGGCTGGCCGCGGCGATGTCGTGCGCCAGCGATTCGCGCTCGATGGCCGCGCGGGCGCGCAGCAATTCGATCCGCACCGCGCGGTCGATGGCGGGAGACATCTTGGCCATGGGGTCAGCCCTCGTCGCGCCGGCGCTCGGCCTGGGCGTCTTGGTCGGCCTGGGCGGCGCGCACGCTGTCGAGCAGGTCGGCATCGCGGCCCAGTTCTTCGAAGGTGGCCGCGAACGGCACCGGCCCCGACACCAGCTCGCGGCGCACGCCCAGCAGCAGCCCCAGGCCGATCAGTGCGTACAGCCCGGCCAGCAGGCCCAGGGCCAGGTAGCGGTCTTCGGTCGGCCAGAAGGCCACCGCGACGGTAACGCTGAACACCAGCACCGCCAGGGTCAGGAACAGCAAGGCGGCGAACGCCATGCCCAGCAACTTGATCAGCCGCGCTTTTTCTTCGGCGGCTTCCAAGGCGAACAATTCCAGGCGGGTACGCAGCAGCCCGACCAGGCTGCCCGCCACGCCGAATACGGATCTACGCAGGCCCATGGGCAAGAGCGGGCCGACCGCGCAGCGGCCGGCCCCGCGCCCTTAGCGGCGGGAGATCAGCAGGCCCAGCAACAGGCCGGTCACGCCCGCGATGCCGATGGCTTGCCAGGGGTTGTCGTGCACGTAGTCGTCGGTGGCGCGCGCCGCCTTGCGGCCGCGTTCCAGCACGGCATCCTGGGCGTCGTACAGCGCTTCGCGGGTGCGCTTGAGCGAGGCCATGGCGCGGTCGCGCAATTCGGTGGCCTTGTCGCCGGAACTGGAGGCGGCTTCGCGCAACAGGTTCTCTGCATCGTTCAGGCTGCTTTTGACGCTGTCGATGAGTTTTTCTTTGGCGACTTCCTCGGATCGTCGGGTGGTCATGAAGGCTCCTGTTGATGTGTCGGTGACAAATCCATCATACCAGCGGCTCGCCGCAAATCCAGCGCCGCGTGCTACGGACTGCTACTTGATCTGCGTAATCTCGACCGCCGACTTCACGCCGGCCTGGTCGATGTCCTGGCGCATGACCAGATTCACCGCCGGACAATACCAATCGGTGACAGTGGTATTCATGCCGGGTATGGGCAGCGTGATGCCCTGGAAGGTGGCCAGCGTGGGGTCGGTGTTGCGCGCATAGCGTATCGGCCAGCACGACTGGCGGCCCAGCGCGGTGTCGAGCGACTGCTGCGCGCCGACGGTTTTTTCGCCGATGCGCACCACGGTGGTGGGCTGCCCGCCCACCGGCGCGTCTTTGCCGATACTGAGCCGGTAGGTGGCGCCGGGCATGGTCTGGCCCTGCGCGATTTGGCCGTCGTAGGCGAACAGCCCCAGCATGCGCGGATCGAACTGGCCGCCGCCTTCGGGTTTTTCGCCCGCCTTGGCATAGCGTACGAATTCGGCCTGGCCGTTCCGGATGGTCATCAGGTAGTCGAGCTTGGATTTGCCCGGCGGCAGGCCGGCATAACTGAAGCTGGCCGTACCCTGCACGCGCGCCCGGCAGTTGGCCGGGTCGGTCTTGGTGACGTCGGAAAAGCTCAGGTCGGCGCCCAGGCTCAGGTTGCCCGAACCCGTGAGTTGTACCGCGCCGCCGTCGTGCATGAAGTGCGCATCGCAGACGCCGGCCAGGGCCGGCGCTGACCCGCAAGCCGCGCCCGCCAGAAAAAGATAAGAAAAAAAGCGTGCCGCCACCCGGAACTCCTGAAAACCCGAAAGCACCTCTGTCCGCGGACAGGGCGTTTCGATACTACACCGGTTGGCGCCTCAACGGCCGCCGCGCCCGGGTGGCCGGATCCGGCACGGCGAAGGGAAATGAACAAACAAGAAATGCTTGGTCGTAATTTGTATAGAATCGCGCTTCCCTTCACTCTACCTGTGCGAGCTTCCATGTCGTCGTTGTCATGCCGTTTTTCCGCACCGCTGCGCCGCGCCGCCTGCTGGGCCGCCCTGGCCGGCGCGGCCGCCCTGGCCGGCTGCGCGAATGTGCCCAACACCATACCCGTCACATATTCGCCTTCGTCGGTACTGAGCGCCGAAGGCAGTGTCGAGGTCGGCGCGTTCACGTACGACCCGAACCGGGCCGACGCCGAGCAACCGGCGCCCAAGCCCAGCCGATACGCCAACGCCGGCCTGTCCACCTCGCAGCAGGCCAGCGGCGGCTCGCCGGGCGACTACCAGCCCGCCCAGATCGCGCCCAACCAGATCCGCAATACGGCCATGGGCAACATCCTGCTCGAAAAAGACATCAAGGACCTGGTGCGCGACGCCACCTTTACCGAGCTGCGCTTCATGGGCATCAAGGTCAACGGTACCCAGCAACCCGCCCTGCTCACGGGCGACATCGAAGAGTTCCTGATCGACGACCTGGGCTATTCGGTGGACTGGACGCTGCGTATCGCCTATGTGGTCGCGGACAAGGCCGGCGGCAAGCCGGCCTACCAGGCCACCAAGGAAATCAAGCGCCGCACCGCCAAGTTCGCCAATTTCTTCGGCGCGCTCAACGACACGATCCGCCTGAACATCGAAGAGCTGGCCAAGGACCCCGCCTTCCTGGCCGCCATCGCGCAGCCATAGCGGGGCGGGGCCAGGGCCAGGCCAGGGTCTGACTCCCGCAAGGTGTCGCAGGGCCAGGGCAGGTGTCTGACTCCCGCAGGGTGTCAGACACCGAAGTGGGCCACGGCTATCTCAATCCTACGGTGTCTGACACCCTGCGGGTGTCAGACACCTGCCTATGAGCGCCTACCTGTGCCGCGGCGCTTTCAGGACGCGCACAGGGCCACCAGCCGGCGCACCTCGGGCAGGCACGAGCCGCAGCCCGCGCCGCACCCCAGCCGGGCCTTCAGTTCGCCGGCATCCAGGCCGGCCTGTGCGCCGGCCTGGATCGCCTGCTCGCTGACGCCGGCGCAGGCGCAGACGATGCGCGCCCGCGGCGGCGCCTGGCTGCGTCCCATCAGCAGCATGGCCAGGCTGGCCGGCGCCTGCCCGGTTTCGGCCCAGGCCAGCAAGCCGTCGTGCGCCCGCACGTCGCCGGCCAGCAGGAAGGCGGCCGGCCCGCCACCGGCCAGGCGCACGCGCCGCAACACCCCGCGCGCGGCATCGTCGAACGCGGCATCGGGGTGTTCCACCCCCAGGGCGCGCGCCAGCGCGTCCACCACGTGCGGCGGCGGCGCCGAATCGGCCGCCAGGCGCAGCCGCACGCCCGGCCCCGCCGCGCAGGGCAGCAGCGCCGCGTAGTCGAACCGCCGCAGCCACGGCGCCAGCCGCGCGCGCAACGCGGCCGCGTCGCCCGCCAGCCAGCCCATCGCCTGCCAGGGCAGCCGCGCCGGCGCCACCGCCACGGCCGCGTGCTTGAGTTCGGGCTGGCGCGAAACGGGGTCGCGCGTGGGATTGGTCAGCGCATTCACCCCCAGGCCGGCCATGAAGGCACTGCCCCAATGCATGGGCAAGAAGGCATGGCCCGGCCTGAGCGTGTCGTCGGGCCGCACCGGCAGCACGATGGCGCCGCGCCGCGAACGCACCCGCGCCAGGGCGCCGGGCGCCAGTTTGAGGTGTTCCAGGTCGAACGGGTGCAGCGACAGCCAGGGTTCTTCCACGTGGCGGGTCAGCGCCGGCACCAGGCCGGTGCGCGCCATCGTGTGCCAGTGGTCGCGCAGGCGGCCGGTGGTCAGGCGCAGCGAGTACTGCGCCGACACGGCTTCGGCCACCGGCGCGTAGCCGGCGTCGAAGAAGCGCGCGCGGCCGTCGGCGGTAGCGAAGCGCCCGTCGGCGTACAGGCGCGATGTGCCGGCCCCGGCGCGCCAGGGCCATTGCACGGGTCCCTCGCGGTCCAGCAAGGCATAGTCCACGGCGCTATAGTCCAGGTCGCGCCCGGCGGTCATGCGCGCATGCTCGGCGAATATGGCGTGCTCGCCGGCATAGTCGAACCCGGCCGCCTTGGCGGGCGCCACCAGGCCGGCCAGGCGCCGCGCCACGCCGGCGGCCAGTTGCCAGTCGGCGCGGGCGTCGCCGGGCGGCGCGATGGCCGCGCGCACCCGGCTGATGCGGCGTTCGGAATTCGTGACGGTGCCCGATTTCTCGGGCCAGGTGGCCGCCGGCAACACCAGGTCGGCGTAGGCCAGCGTCTCGGTGCCGGCATAGGCTTCCTGCACGATCACGAATTCGGCTTTCTGCAGCGCGGCGCGCACCCGCGCCTGGTCGGGCAGCGACTGGGCCGGATTGGTGGCGGCAATCCACAACACCTTGATCCGGCCGTCCAGCACCGCGTCGAACATTTCCAGCGCCGGCTTGCCGGGCGTGGCGGGCAGGCTGTCCACGCCCCATAGCGCGGCCACTTCCAGGCGATGCGCGGGATCGGCCGGATCGCGGTGGCCCGGCAGCAGCGTGGCCATGCCGCCCGCCTCGCGGCCGCCCATGGCATTGGGCTGGCCCGTCAGCGAGAACGGCCCGGCGCCGGGCCGGCCGATCTGGCCGGCGGCCAGGTGCAGGTTGATCAGCGCGCCGTTCTTGGCGGTGCCGCTGCTGGATTGGTTCAGTCCCATGGTGTACAGCGACAGGGCCGCGCCGGCCTGGCCGAACCAGCGCGCCGCCTGGGCGATGTCGGCGGCCGGCACGCCGCAGACGTCCTGGGCCGCCCGCGGCGTGAACTCGTGCACCCGCGCCTTCAGCGCGTCGAAGCCGGCCGTGTGGGCCGCCAGGTAAGCCGTGTCGACCAGGCCTTCCCACACCATGACGTTCAGCATGGCATGGAACAGCGCCACGTCGGTGCCGGGCAGGATGGGCAGGTGCAAGTCGGCCAGCGCCGCGGTGTCGGTGCGGCGCGGGTCCACCACCACGATTTTCATCGCGGGGCGCGCGGCCTTGGCGGCTTCCAGGCGCCGGAACAGCACCGGATGCGCGTAGGCCATGTTCGAACCGGCGATCAGCACCGTGTCGGCCAGCTCCAGGTCGTCGTAGCAGGCGGGCGGCGCGTCGGCGCCCAGCGTCAGCTTGTAGCCCGACACCGCGCTGGACATGCACAGCCGCGAATTGGTGTCGATGTTGTTGGTGCCCACCAGGCCCCGCGCCAGCTTGTTGAAGACCGCGTAGTCTTCGGTGAGCAACTGGCCCGATAAATAAAAGCCCACCGCGTCCGGGCCGTGCCGCTCGATCACGGCGGCCAGCCGGCCGGCGGCCAGGTCCAGCGCGTGGTCCAGCGGCACCGGGGCGCGCTCGCGGCCGCGTTCCGGGCGCCACTCGGCGCGCAGCACGCGGGCCGCGTCGCGGCGCACGGTATCGGCCAGCGCCAGCCCCTTGCCGCATAGCTGGCCGCGGTTCGACGGGTGGCCGGGGTCGCCCGCCACCGCCACCACGCGGCCGCCACGCGCCGTCACGCGCACGCCGCAGCCCGTGCCGCAATAGCAGCAGACCGAGGCTACAGTTCGCTCGCGCTGCTCGCCCGGGATGACAACGGGCGCGGCCGGATCCCCGGCGGTGTCTGACACCCTGGCGGGAGTCAGACACCTGGCCGTCTCGGCCCGATCGGAGATGCCGGCAGCAGGTGTCAGACGCCCTTTGGGTGTCTGACACCTATCAGCAAGGGCAGCGCGCGCGGCGCCTTGGGGGCGGGCCATCAACTTTCGTCCAGGTCCAGGTATACGGCGCCGCCCTCTACTTTCACCGGCAGCGTCCGCACGCAGCCCACGTCGGGCGCCTGGGCCTGGCCGCTGGCCAGGTCCAGCACCCAGCCGTGCAGCGGGCAGGCGACCGAGCGGCCATGCACCAGCCCGGCGGACAGGGGGCCGCCCTTGTGCGGGCAGCGGTCGACCACCGCGTAGACCTGGTCGTCGCCGGCGCGGAACACCGCCACGTTGTCCTGGCCCGCTCGCTGCACCACGCGGGCGCCCAGCGGCGGGATTTCGTCGATATGGCAGATGCTGCGCCATTGGCAGGTAGCGGCTTGCGGCATGGCGGGCCTCACACAGTAAGGGGTTGGAATTCGCGGGCGGCGGGCGCGGTGGCGCGGCGCGCTTCCCAGGGATCGGTTTCGAACGACAGCGCGAACCTCAGCCGCGCATAGAGTTCGGCGCGGTTGGCGGCGTCTTCGACGACGCGCGCCTTGGCGTGCTCCAGGCCCACGCGCGCCAGGTAATGCACCGTGCGTTCCAGGTAGAAGGCTTCTTCGCGGTACAGCTGCAGGAACGCGCCGCTGTATTCCAGCACTTCTTCGGCGGTTTTCACCTTGGCGAAGAACTGCGCCACCTCGGTCTTGATGCCGCCGTTGCCGCCCACATACAGTTCCCAGCCCGACTCCACGGCGATGATGCCGATGTCTTTGATGCCGGACTCGGCGCAATTGCGCGGGCAGCCCGACACCGCCAGCTTGACCTTGTGCGGGCTCCACATGCCCACCAGGTCTTTTTCCAGCGCGATGCCCATGGCGGTGGAATCCTGCGTGCCGAAGCGGCAATACTCGCTGCCCACGCAGGTTTTCACGGTGCGCAGGCTCTTGCCGTAGGCATGGCCCGACGGCATGTCCAGGTCGGCCCACACCTTGGGCAGGTCTTCCTTCTTCACGCCCAGCAGGTCGATGCGCTGCCCGCCGGTGACCTTGACCAGCGGAATGGCATACTTGTCGGCCACGTCGGCGATGCGGCGCAGTTCCGCCGGATTGGTCACGCCGCCCCACATGCGCGGCACCACCGAATACGTGCCGTCTTTCTGGATATTGGCGTGCATGCGCTCGTTGGCCAGCCGCGACTGGCCGTCGTCGCGCGCCTCGCCGGGCCAGGTGGACAGCAGGTAGTAGTTCAGCGCCGGACGGCACGTAGCGCAGCCGTCGGGCGCGCGCCATTCCATGAAATGCATGGCGCCGGGTATGGTGGTCAGGTGGTGCTGGCGGATTGCCTTGCGTACCTCGCCGTGCGTCAGGTCGGTGCAGCCGCACAGGGCTTTCTCGGACTTCGGCTTGACGTCGGCCGCGCCGCCCACGCAATTGATCAGGATCTGTTCGACCAGCCCCGCGCACGAGCCGCACGAGCTGGCGGCCTTGGTGTGCTTCTTGATCTCGTCGACGGTAAACAAGCCCTTGTCGCGGATGGCCTTGACGATGGTGCCCTTGCACACGCCGTTGCAGCCGCACACTTCGGCGCTGTCGGCCATGCCGGCGGCGCGGTTCTCGCCCGCATGGCCGGTGTCGCCGCCGATGGCGCTTTCGCCGAACATCAACTGGTCGCGCAATTCGTCGATGCGCTTGCCTTCGCGGATCAGCCGGAAGTACCAGGCACCGTCGGCCGTGTCGCCGTACAGGCAGGCGCCGACCAGCTTGTCGTCTTTCAGCACCAGCTTCTTGTACACGCCGCCCACCGGGTCGGCCAGCGTGATGGCTTCGGTGCCCTGCCCGCCCAGGAACTCGCCCGCCGAGAACACGTCGATGCCGGTCACCTTCAGCTTGGTCGAGGTTACGCTGCCTTCGTAGCGGCCGATGCCGTGCAGCGCCAGGTGATTGGCCGCCACCTTGGCCTGCTCGAACAGCGGCGCCACCAGGCCGTACGCCGTGCCGCGATGGCTGACGCATTCGCCCACCGCGTAGATCAGCGGATCGTAGGTCTGCAGCGTATCGCTGACCACCACGCCGCGGTTCACGTACAGCCCGCAGCTTTCGGCCAGTTCGGTATTGGGCCGGATGCCCACCGCCATCACGACCAGGTCGGCCTCGGCCTCTTCGCCGCCGGCAAAGCGCACCCCGCGCACGCGGCCCTGTTCGTTGCCCAGCAGGGCCTCGGTCTGGCGCGGCATCAGGAACTTCAGGCCGCGCGCCTCCAGGCTGCGCTGCAGCAACAGGGCGGCCTGCGGATCGAGCTGGCGGTCCAGCAAGCCCGATCCCAGGTGCACCACCGATACATCCATGCCGCGCGCGGCCAGGCCGCTGGCGGCTTCCAGCCCCAGCAGGCCGCCGCCGATCACCACCGCGCGCCGGTGCGCGCGGGCGGCCTCGATCATCAGGTTCACGTCGCGGATATCGCGGAACGTGACCACGCCGTCGAGATCGTTGCCGGGCACCGGCAGAATGAACGGGTTCGACCCGGTGGCCAGCAGCAGGCGGTCGTACGGCGCTTCGCTGCCGTCTTCGCCGATGACGACGCGGCGCGCGCGGTTGATGCGCGCCACTTTGCAGTTCAGGCGCAGGTCAATGCCGTTGGACCGGTACCAGTCCACGTCGTTGAGCACGATGTCCTGCACCGTCTGCTCGCCGGTCAGCACCGGCGACAGCAGGATGCGGTTGTAGTTGGGATACGGCTCCGAGCCATACACCGTGATGTCGTACAGGCCGGGGGCCAGCTTCAGCAGTTCTTCCAGCGTGCGCACGCCCGCCATGCCGTTGCCCACCATTACCAATTTCAATTTCTTTTCCATGATGTCTCTTGTCCAGCTTGTCGTTGGCGCCTCAGGCGTCGGCGGTTGCCAGGATGTCGGCGGAGTCGGGCGCGGCGGCCGGCCGGGACAGCGCCGGATTACCGTGGCGCCGGTGCAGGAAATCGACCACCGCGGCTCGGCACGCCAGGTAGCCGGCATGGCCGGCCAGCGCCACGCGGTCGCGCGGGCGCGGCAGCGGCACCGCCAAGACCTGGCCGATCGTGGCCGCGGGGCCGTTGGTCAGCATGACGATGCGGTCCGACAGCAGCACCGCTTCGTCCACGTCGTGCGTCACCATGATGACGGTGCTGCGCGTCAGCGCCACGATCCTCAGCAATTCATCTTGCAAGTGGGCGCGGGTCAGCGCGTCCAGCGCGCCGAACGGTTCGTCCATCAGCAAGACCCGAGGCTCGATGGCCAGTGCGCGCGCAATGCCCACGCGCTGCTTCATGCCGCCGGAAATCTCGCCCGGCAGCCTGGCGCTGGCATGCGCCAGGCCTACCAGTTCCAGCGCGGCATGGGTGCGCTCGGCCAGCCGGGCCTTGCCTTCGCGCGCGCCGAATACGCGCTGCACGGCCAGGTGCACGTTCTGGAAGCAGGTCAGCCAGGGCAGCAGTGAATGATTCTGGAACACCACGGCGCGGTCCGGCCCCGGGCCCGTGATCTCGCGCTCGGCACACAGCAGCACGCCCTCGGTGGGGCGCGCCAGGCCCGCCACCAGGTTCAACAAGGTGGATTTGCCGCAGCCCGAATGGCCGATCAGCGAAATGAACTCGCCCTGCGCCACGGTCAGGTCGATATCGCGCAAGGCGACGTAGCGGCCGCGCGGGGTCGCGAAGGTCTGGCCCACGCGCTCGATGCGCACGAACTTCTGCATGGCACTACTCCTCGGTATAGGCGTAACGGCGGGCCAACCACACCAGCGCGGTCTCCAGCACCAGGCCCACGATGCCGATGACGAAAATGGCGACGACGATGTGCTCGACTTTCAGGTTGTTCCATTCGTCCCACAGCCAGAAGCCGATGCCGGTACCGCCCGTCAGCATTTCGGCGGCCACGATCACCAGCCAGGCCGTGCCGATCGACAGCCGCACGCCGGTCAGAATGTGCGGCAGCACCGAAGGCAGCAGCACCTTGGTCACCACCTGCCATTCCGACAGGTTCAGCACGCGCGCCACGTTCAGGTAGTCTTGCGGCACCCGCGCCACGCCGGCTGCCGTGTTGATCACCATGGGCCAGATTGAACAGATGAAAATCGCCCAGATGGCAGCCGGATCGGCGCCGCGAAACAGCAGCAGGCCCAGCGGCAGCCAGGCCAGCGGCGATACCGGCCGCAGCAGGCTGACAATGGGCGAGAACATGGCGCGGGCGGCGGCGTAGCGCCCCATCACGAAGCCGGCCGGGATGCCCACCAGCGCGGCCAGCCCGAAGCCGATGGCGACCCGGCGCAGCGAGGCCAGCACATTCCAGCCTATGCCCTGGTCGTTGGGCCCGTTGTCGTAGAACGGGTCGGCGAACAGCGCGCGCGCCGCATCCCAGGTGGCGCCGGGCGTAGGAATATCGGGAATCGACACGGCGATGAGCTGCCACGCCAGCACGAACAACGCGAAGCCGGCCGCCGGCCCGATGGCGGCCCGCAGCGCCGCGTCCGTGGCCGCGCGCCAGGCCAGGCGGCGCGGCGGCGCGGAAGACAAGGTAGAGATCGACATGGCGTGCGCTCCGTCAGGCTTTGATGGAAAAACCGTCGGCATAGGCGGCCGGGTCGCTGCCGTCCCAGCGCACGCCGTCCAGCAGCGTGGACGCGCGCGCGGCGCCGCCCGGCAGCGGCGCGCCGGCGGCCAGGGCCGCCTGCCGGTAGATGTCGATACGGTTCACGGCGCGCGCCACGCCCAGGTAATCGGGATGCGCTTTCAGCAATCCCCAGCGCTTGTGCTGGGTCAGGAACCACATGCCGTCGCTCAGGTACGGAAAGCAGGCCGCGCCGTCGGCGTAGAAGCGCATCGGATGGGCGTCGTCCCACTGCTTGCCCAGGCCATCGGTGTAGCGGCCCAGCATGCGGTCGACGATCGCGTCGGCGGCGGTGTTCACGTATGACTTCGCCGCGATGGTCTCGGCGGTCTTGCGGCGGTTTTCCGGCGTGGCGTCGATCCACTTGCCGGCCTCGATCACGGCCGCCGTGACCGCGCGCGCGGTGTGCGGATGCGCCGCCACGAAGCTGGCGGTGGCGCCCAGCACTTTCTCGGGATGGTCGGGCCAGATCTGCTGCGAGGTCGCCGCGGTGAAGCCGATGCGATCCATGATGGCGCGCGCGCCCCAGGGCTCGCCCACGCAAAAGCCGTCCATGTTGCCCACCCGCATGTTGGCCACCATCTGCGGCGGCGGCACAGTAATGACGCGGGCCTCGCGCATCGGGTCGATGCCGTGCGCCGCCAGCCAGTAATACAGCCACATCGCGTGCGTGCCGGTGGGAAACGTCTGAGCATAGGTATAGACGCGCGGCTCGGCCCGCATGTGCTTGCGCAGCGACGCGCCGTCGGTCACCCCGGCATCGCGCAGCTTGGCCGACAGGCTGATGCCCTGCCCGTTCTGGTTCAGGCCCATCAGCACCGCCATGTCCTGCCGCGGGCCGCCGATGCCCAGGTGTACGCCGTAGACCAGCCCGTACAGCACATGCGCGAAATCCAGCTCGCCGTTGATCAGCTTGTCGCGCACGCCCGCCCACGACGCTTCTTTGGTAGGCACTATCTTTACGCCGTGCTTGCGGTCAATGCCGAGCACCGAGGCCATGACCACCGACGCGCAATCCGTCAAGGGAATGAAGCCGACGCGCACCTCGGGTTTCTCGGGCGCGTCGCTGCCGGCCGCCCACGCGCCGGCCCGGATCAACGGATCGACCAGGCTCAGCAATCCGGCGCCGGCGGCGCCCTTGGCCGCACGGCCTAGCCAGCGGCGCCGCTCCACGTTGGTCGTATCGATCGTGTCGGGCTTGTCGGGCATGAAGTACCTCATCAATTGGCTACCGACTTCCATCAAGCAAAGTCCATGCCAAGCGCCCTTCCCCGACTACGGCGGCCACGACCGGGCCGCGACGATCCAAGTTGGTGCACGCATGCATGGCACGGCGCACCATTCGCGTGCCTGGTGGCCCGGCACGGGCGTCCGTGCCGGGCCGCGGCGCGGATGGCATGGATATTGCATGGTCCGGGATCACAAACAGGCCCTGCCTAATCACTTATCGCTATATCAATCCAATGAATCAAAAGTTGTGGGGATGTATGCCTGTCCCTATGATCGACTGACCTACTGCGGGCAAGTCCCGCTGGCTGATGTCCATGAAGCTTTTCCCCTTATTTGCCGATCTGCGGGGCCGCCGCGTGCTGGTCGTGGGCGGCGGCGAAATCGCCGCGCGCAAGGTGCAGTTGCTGCTGGAAGCCTCGGCCGACGTCCACGTGGGCGCCCCCGAACTGATCCCCGAACTGGCGCAGCTGGCCGAGCGCGGCCGCATCCGCGCGCAGCAGGGCGAGTTCCGCCCCGAATGGCTGGACGGCGCCTGGCTGGTGGTGGCCGCCACCGACAATCGCGCGGTCAACGCGGCGGTATCGCAGGCCGCGCAAACGCGCCATATTTTCAGCAACGTGGTCGACGACGCCGAGCTGTCGTCGTTCCAGGTGCCCTCCATCGTCGACCGCTCGCCGCTGATCGTCGCCATCTCGTCATCCGGCGTGGCGCCGGTGCTGGCGCGCCGGCTGCGCGAACGCGTCGAATCGCTGTTCGACCATTCGCTGGGCGCGCTGGCCGCCCTGGCCGCGCGCTACCGCCCGCGCATCCGCGAACGCCGGCCCGACCTGAAACAACGGCGCGCTTTTTACGATTGGCTGCTGGACGGTCCGGTGGCCGCCCTGCTGCGCCAGCAGCAGCCGGACGAGGCCGAGCGCGTGCTAGACGCCGAACTGCGGGCGCCGCAAGACGCCGGCCGCGGCAGTGTGGTGCTGGTGGGCGCGGGCCCGGGCGACCCCGGGCTGCTTACGCTGAAAGCGCTGCGGGCACTGAACGAAGCCGACGTCATCCTGTACGACCGGCTGGTCAGCCCGCCGGTACTGGCGCTGGCGCGGCGCGACGCCGAACGCGTGGCCGTGGGCAAGCGGCCGGGCGAAGACCACGACGCCACCCAGGCGCGCATCCACGCGCTGCTGGTGGAACACGCGCGCGCCGGCCGGCGCGTCGTGCGCCTGAAAGGCGGCGACGCCTTTATTTTCGGGCGTGGCGGCGAAGAACTGGAATACCTGCGCGCGCACCAGGTGCGCTATGAAGTCGTGCCCGGCATCACCGCGGCCCTGGCCTGCGCGGCCTACGCCGGCATTCCCCTGACCCACCGCGAGCACGCGCAGTCAGTCACCCTGGTCACCGCCCATTGCCGCGCCGACGAAGACGCGCTCGACTGGGCGGGCCTGGCCCGCGCGCACCAGACACTGGCGTTCTACATGGGCGTGGGGCAACTGGAAACGCTGTCGGCCCGCCTGATCGGCCACGGCCGCTCGGGCGCCACGCCGTTTGCCCTGGTCGAGAACGGCAGCCGCCCCGAACAGCGCGTCGTCAGCGGGCAACTGGCCGACCTGGCCCGCGTGGCGCGCCACCACGACGTGCGCGCGCCGGCCCTGCTGATCGTGGGCGAAGTGGCCGGGCTGGCGCGCTCGCTGCATTGGTTCGGCGCGCACCACGAGGGCCTGCCGCAGGCGCTGGCCGCCTGAGCCCGCCGGGTTTATTCAGCCTTCTGCTTGGTGCCGAAGATACGGTCGCCGGCATCGCCCAGGCCCGGCATGATGTAGCCGTGGTCGTTGAGCCCGTCGTCGATCGAGGCGGTATAGATGTGGACGTCGGGGTGCCGGTCGAGCACGGCGCGTATGCCGACGGGCGCGGCCACCAGCACCAGCGCGCGGATCTCGCGGCAGCCGGCGCGCTTGAGCATGTCGATGGTGGCCAGCATCGAGCCGCCGGTGGCCAGCATAGGATCGACGATCAGCGCCAGGCGCTGGTCCAGTTCGCCCACCAGGCGTTCCAGGTAAGTGTGGGCCTGCAGGGTTTCTTCGTTGCGGGCCACCCCCACCACGCTGACCTTGGCGCCGGGGATCAGGCTGAGCACGCCGTCGAGCATGCCGATGCCGGCGCGCAGGATGGGCACCACCGTCACTTTCTTGCCGGCGATTTTCTCGACATTGACCGTGCCGCACCAGCCCTCGACCGTGGACGGCATCAGCGGCAGGTCTTTCGAGGCCTCGTAGGTCAGCAGCGCGCCGACTTCCTGGGAAAGTTCGCGAAAGCTCTTGGTGCTGAGGTCGGCGCGGCGCATGATGCCGAGCTTGTGGCGGATCAGCGGATGGCGGATTTCGTGCACAGGCATGTGCGGCAGTCTCCAAACGGACAAGGCGGCGCGCGCGGGCGCGCCAGACAGCGCAATCGTAAACCGTTTGCGGGCAGCGCGGCTTATTGGCCGGCCAGCCAGGCGATCAGCGCGTCGTCGAACGCCCGCACGGCGGCGGCCTTGGCATCGTTGACGATGCTGACCACCACGTAGCGCTTGCCGCTGGCCCCCAGCACATAGCCCGCCACCGCGCGCACATCACGCAGCGAACCGGTCTTCAGGTGGGCCATGCCGGCGGTTTCTTCGCCCTTCAGGCGGCGCCGCATGGTGCCATCGACGCCGGCAATCGACAGCGACGACAGGAATTCCGGCATCAGCGGCGTATTCCAGGCCAGCGTCAGCATCGAGGCCAGGCTTTCGGCCGACACGCGCGCCTCGCGCGACAGGCCGGCGCCGTTGTCCATGACCAGTTCGGGCATGTGCAGGCCCTGCCCGGCCAGCACGGCCTTGGCCACGGCCTCGCTGCTGTCGGTGGTGGCGGGCCGGCGGCCGCGCTCGGCCCCCAGCGTCAGCAGCAGCGTGCGGGCCATCACATTGTTGCTGCGCTTGTTGATCTGGCGGATGGCCTCGCCCAGCGACGGAGATTCGTGCGTGGCCAGCACCACCGCGTCGGCCGGCACCATGCCGGCGCGGATCTTGCCCGTGAAGGTGCCGCCCAGTTCGCGCCACAGCAGCCGGAACAGCGCCTCGGCGAATTCGGGCTGCGACAGCGCCAGCCGGTACAGGCTGAACTCGCCGCACGACCCCGCCACCGTGCCGCCCAGGCGGATCGACACGCCCTGCTGGGTCAGGACGGGGTCGGTGGTGACCACGGGCGGCCCGGGACAGCGGATTTCGCTCCAGTCGACCTGGCCCTCGAAGCGCAGGCCCGGCAGGGGCGGATCGATGATGGGCACCCACTTGTGCGCCACCGGGTCGGGCGTGAACAGCAGCCGCAGCGCGCCGAAACCGATCATCAGCGCGTCGGGGCTGGCGTTGTAGGCGCGGTCGGGCGCGCCGTCGAAGGCGCCCGGGTCGGTGGCCACCTGGCCGAATATGCTGCGGTCGACCACCAGGTCGCCGATTTTCTTCACGCCGCGCAGACGCAGTTCGCGCAGCAGGGTCCATAGATCTTGCACCAGCAGGTGGGGATCGCCGCCGGCGCGCAGGTACAACGGCCCCGGCAGGGCGCCGTGCGCGTCGGGCCGGGCGCCCGGCTCGGTCAGGAATTCGGTGCGCCACACATAATTGGGCCCCAGTTCGGACAAGGCCGACCAGGTGGTGACCAGCTTCATGACCGAAGCGGGGTTGCGCGGCTCGTTGGCGTTGATGGACACCATGCGGCGCCCGCCCAGTTCCTGCACCACCAGCGACAGCGACGAACCGGGCAGGCCCGACGCTTTCCAGGCGCGCGTCAGCTCGGCGGGCAGCCCCTGCGCCTGCGCGGCCACGGCCGCGCCCAGCAGCACGCACGCCGCCCACCATTGTCCGAATCGCCCGCCCCGCCTGTCAGCCCGTACCGCCATGCCGTGCCCCGCCACGCTGTGGTTGCCATCGAAGACGCAAGCATACATAAACCCGGGCCCGGCGCGCAGCCGGCCGGGCCACCCGCGGCGGGCCGCTTACAATATGCGGCTGTCCGCGCTCGCAGCGCCCGTGCTGCCCTGGCGCCCTACCTGAATCGCACCGCGTGTCCTCTTCCTTTACCGTTTCCGATTTCGACTACACCCTGCCGCCCGAGCTCATCGCCCAGACGCCGGCGGCCCAGCGCGGCGGCAGCCGCCTGCTGCACCTGGACGGCGCCGGCGCCCTGCACGACCGCCGGTTTCCCGACCTGGCCGCGCTGCTGCGGCCCGGCGACCTGCTGGTTTTCAACGATACCCGGGTCATCAAGGCCCGCCTGGCCGGCCACAAGGCCTCGGGCGGCAAGATCGAGGTGCTGGTCGAGCGCATCACCGAACCCACCCGCGCGCTGGCCCACGTGCGCGCCAGCAAGTCGCCCGGGCCCGGCACCGTCTTGCGCCTGGCCGACGCCTTCGACGCCACCGTGCTGGGCCGCGCCGGCGAACTGTTCGACCTGCGCTTTCCGGCGCCGGTGCTCGACCTGCTAGACGCCCACGGCGCCACCCCCCTGCCGCCCTACATCACGCACGCCGCCGATGCCAGCGACGAGGCCCGCTACCAGACCGTCTATGCACGCGAACCCGGCGCGGTGGCCGCGCCCACCGCGGGCCTGCACTTCGACCAGCCCATGCTCGAACAACTGGCCGCCCAGGGCGTCGAGCGCGCCTTCGTCACCCTGCACGTGGGCGCCGGCACCTTCCAGCCGGTGCGGGTCCAGAACATCGCCGACCACATCATGCACGCCGAGTGGTACACCGTGGGCCAGCCCGTCGTCGACGCCGTGGCCTGCGCCCGCGCCCGCGGCGGACGCGTCATCGCCGTCGGCACCACCAGCGTGCGGGCCCTGGAATCGGCGGCCGCCCAAAACCCGGCCGGCCCCGATGCCCCGCTGGCGCCCGCGCAGGGCGACACGCGGCTGTTCATCACGCCCGGCTACCGCTACCGCGCAGTCGACGCCCTGGTCACCAACTTCCACCTGCCCCAATCGACCCTGTTGATGCTGGTCTCGGCCCTGGCCGGCATCGAACCCATCCGCCGCGCCTACGCGCACGCCGTCGCCCAGCGCTACCGCTTTTTCAGCTATGGCGACGCCATGTTCATCGAATCGCCCGCCTCTTGACCATGACCGGACTGAACTTCGAACTGCTGGCCACCGACGGCGGCGCCCGCCGCGGCCGCATCACGCTGAACCACGGCGTGGTCGAAACCCCCATTTTCATGCCGGTGGGCACCTATGGCAGCGTCAAGGCCATGCTGCCCCACGAACTGAAAGACATCGGCGCGCAGATCGTGCTGGGCAACACCTTCCACCTGTGGCTGCGGCCCGGCACCGACATCCTGGACCGCCATGGCGGCCTGCACGGCTTCATGCAGTGGGACAAGCCCATCCTGACCGACTCGGGCGGCTTCCAGGTCTTCAGTCTGCAGGGCATGCGCAAGATCACCGAAGAAGGCGTGAAATTCGCCTCGCCCATCGACGGCGCCCGGCTCTTCCTGACACCCGAAGAATCGATGCGCATCCAGCGCTCGCTGAATTCCGACATCGTCATGGTGTTCGACGAATGCACGCCCTACCAGGTCGACGGCCGGCCGGCCACGGCCGAAGAAGCCGCCCGCTCGATGCGCATGTCGCTGCGCTGGGCGCGCCGCTCGCGCGACGAATTCGACCGGCTGGGCAATCCCAACGCGCTGTTCGGCATCGTGCAGGGCGGCATGTACGAGGCGCTGCGCGACGAATCGCTGGCGGGCCTGACCGACATCGGCTTTCACGGCTATGCCATCGGCGGCCTGTCGGTGGGCGAGCCCAAAGAAGACATGATGCGCATCCTGGCCCACGTCACGCCGCGCCTGCCCACCCACGCCCCCCGCTACCTGATGGGCGTGGGCACGCCCGAAGACCTGGTCGAGGGCGTGGCGCGCGGGGTCGACATGTTCGACTGCGTCATGCCCACCCGCAACGCGCGCAACGGCTGGCTGTTCACGCGCTTTGGCGACATCAAGATCCGCAACGCCAAATACCGCGACGACACCCGGCCGCTGGACCCCAGCTGCGCCTGCCACACCTGCGCCCATTTCTCGCGCGCCTACCTGCACCACCTGCAGCGCGCCAACGAAATCACCGGCGCGCGGCTGAACACCCTGCACAACCTGCATTTCTACCTGGCGATCATGGCCGAAATGCGCGAGGCCATCGCCGCCGGCACCTTCGAGGCCTGGCGCGCCCAGTTCGCCGCCGACCGCAAGCGCGGGGTGCAATAGCGGCGGGGGGCGGGCTGTGCGGCCTCGGGTCGGGGCCGGAACGCAACATCCATCGATCCGTCCCCGCCAAGACTTCCCCCCCGGCATAACCTCGCTACAATAGTCGGCTTGCCCTGTCCAAGGCTCGCGCGGGGACGGGCGCAGAATACATAACTTTCCATAACCTGACCCGAACAACCCATTCAGGAGATTTTCATGTCCGTAATCGACACCGCCGGCCTCGTCCTGGCCCAGGCCGCCCCCGAGGGCAGCGCGCTGATGGGCATGCTGCCCATCGTGCTGATGTTCGTGATCCTCTATTTCCTGATGATCCGTCCGCAGATGAAGCGCCAGAAAGAACACCGCAACCTGGTGGCGAACCTGGCCAAGGGCGACGAAGTCATGACCGCCGGCGGCATGCTGGGCAAGGTCTCCAAGGTTACCGACACCTACATTACCGTCGAAGTGGCCCAGCTGGCCGACAAGCCCGTCGAAGTGCTGATGCAGAAAACCTCGGTATCGTCGGTGCTTCCCAAGGGAACCATCAAGGACCTGTAAGCGTCTTACCCGGCCCTCGCCCCGAGGGCCTTTTTCCGCCCTACCCATGCATCAACCTAGCCGCCAATGAACCGCTATCCCCTCTGGAAGTACATTACGGTGCTGGTCGCGGTCGTTATCGGCCTGCTTTACACCCTGCCCAATTTCTACGGCGAATCCCCCGCCGTCCAGGTATCCAGCGCCAAGGCCACCGTCAAGGTCGACCAGGCCACGATGGACCGCGTCCAGCAGATACTCGCGGCCGGCAACCTGCCCGCCACCAGCATCTATTACGAACAAAACGGCACCCTGGGCACCGTGCGCGCCCGTTTCGCCTCCACCGACCTGCAATTGCAGGCGCGCGACCTGCTCGACAAGTCGCTCAACACGGTGGCCGACGACCCGCAATACACCGTGGCGCTGAACCTGCTGCCCGCCTCGCCGCCCTGGATGCGCGCGCTGGGCTGGTTCGAGCCCAAGCCCATGTACCTGGGCCTGGACCTGCGCGGCGGCGTGCACTTCCTGCTGCAGGTCGACATGCAGGGTGCCCTGACCGCCCGCTACGACTCGCTGGCCGGCGACGTGCGCACCATCCTGCGCGACGAAAAACTGCCCAGCCGCGGCATCGAGCGCGCCGGCACGTCGGTGCTCGCCACCTTCGCCAGCACCGACGACCGCGACCGCGCCTACACCACGCTGCGCAGCCGCCTGCCCGACCTGCAATTCACCGAAAGCGAAGACGCCGGGCGCCCCGCCCTGGTCGGCATGCTGAGCCCCACCGCCATCACGCGCGTGCAAGACTCGGCGCTGAAGCAGAACATCAACACCCTGCACAACCGCATCAACGAACTGGGCGTGGCCGAACCGGTCATCCAGCAGCAGGGCGCGGACCGCATCGTGGTGCAACTGCCCGGCGTGCAAGACGTGGCCAAGGCCAAGGAACTGCTGGGCCGCACCGCCACGCTCGAAATCCGCATGGTCGACGATTCCCCCGCGGCCCAGTCGGCCCTGGCCGGCGGCACCGTGCCCTTCGGCCTGGAACGCTACAACGACCGCGACGGCCGCCCGATCCTGGTGCGCCGCCAGGTCGTGCTCACCGGCGAAAACCTGCAAGACGCCCAGCCGGGCCGCGATTCGCAAACCCAGCAGGCCGCCGTGCACCTTACGCTCGACAGCAAGGGCGCGCGCATCTTCCGCGACGTCACGCGCGACAACGTCGGCAAGCGCATGGCCATCCTGCTGTTCGAAAACGGCAAGGGCGAGGTCGTTACCGCCCCGGTCATCCGCAGCGAAATCGCCGGCGGCCAAGTGCAGATTTCCGGCAGCATGACCGCCGAAGAAGCCGCCGACACGGCGCTGCTGCTGCGCGCCGGCGCGCTGGCAGCGCCCATGTCCATCATCGAAGAGCGCACCATCGGCCCCAGCCTGGGCGCCGACAACATCGCCAAGGGCTTCCATTCCACGCTGTACGGCTTCCTGGCCATCGCGGTGTTCATCATCCTGTACTACCATCTGTTCGGGGTGTTCTCCACCATCGGCCTGACCATGAACGTGCTGCTGCTGCTGGCGCTGCTGTCCATGCTGCAGGCCACGCTGACGCTGCCGGGCATTGCCGCCATCGCGCTGACCCTGGGCATGGCGATCGACTCGAACGTACTCATCAACGAGCGCATCCGCGAAGAGCTGCGCAACGGCGCCTCGCCGCAGCAGGCCATCCACCACGGGTTCGAGCGCGCCTGGGGCACCATCCTCGACTCCAACCTCACCACGCTCATCGTGGGCCTGGCCCTGCTGGCCTTCGGCTCGGGTCCCATCCGCGGCTTTGCCGTGGTGCACTGCCTGGGCATCGTCACCTCGATGTTCTCGTCGGTGGTGGGGGTGCGGGCGCTGGCCAACCTGTGGTACGGCCGCAAGAAGAAACTCGCCAGCATTTCCATCGGCACCATCTGGAAACCCAAGGCACACTGACCCTGCCGGGCGGCCCGCCCGCCCGGCACCGATAAGAAGCAAGGCGAAACATGGAATTCTTCCGCATCCACCGCACCATACCGTTCATGCGCCACGCGCTGGTGCTGAACATCATCAGCCTGGTCACGTTCCTGGCCGCGGTGTTCTTCATCGTCGCGCGCGGCTTCCACCTGTCGATCGAGTTCACCGGCGGCACGGTCATGGAAGTCAATTACGCGCAGACCGCGCAGCTCGAAGACGTGCGCGGCGCGATATCCAAGCTGGGCTATTCCGACTTCCAGGTGCAGAACTTCGGCACCTCGCGCGACGTCATGATCCGGCTGCCCATCACCGAAGGCCAGACCTCCGCCACGCAAAGCGAAGCCGTGATGGGCGCGCTGAAGGCGGCCGACCCGTCCGCCGACCTGCGCCGCGTCGAATTCGTGGGGCCGCAGGTGGGCCAGGAACTGCTGCACAACGGCTTGATGGCGCTGCTGTTCGTGGTGGTCGGCATCATGGTCTACCTGGGCATACGCTTCGAATGGAAGTTCGCCGTGGCGGGCGTGATCGCCAACCTGCACGACGTGGTCATCATCCTGGGCTTTTTCGCCTTCTTCCAGTGGGAATTCTCACTGTCGGTGCTGGCCGGGGTGCTGGCGGTGCTGGGCTACTCGGTGAACGAATCCGTGGTCATCATGGACCGGATCCGCGAAAACTTCCGCAAGCAGCGCAAGGCCAGCGTGCAGGAAATCATCAACAGCGCCATCACGCAGACCATTTCGCGCACCATCATCACCCACGGCTCCACCCAGATGATGGTGCTGGCCATGCTGTTCTTCGGCGGCCCGTCGCTGCACTACTTCGCCCTGGCGCTCACCATCGGCATCTGGTTCGGCATCTACTCGTCGGTATTCGTCGCCGCCGCGCTGGCCATGTGGATGGGCGTCAAGCGCGAAGACCTCGTCAAACCCGTGAAGAAAGAAGGCGACGCCGAAGTCGTCTGAAGGCAGTGCGCTTGCGCCGCCCCCTTGCCGGTCCAGGTGTCTGACTCCCGAAGGGTGTCAGACACCGTACCGCTGAGTCAGCCTGCGCACACAGCGGCGTCAGGCACCTTCGGAGCCTGACGCCCATCCAAAGGGTGTCAAACACCCATCCGCTACTTACCCGCCTGGCCGCCGCGCAAGGTCTGCTCGATTCCCTGCCAGGCATCGTCCAGCCATGCCGGGTCGATCCGGTCGCGCCCGCTGGCGCGCATGGCGGTAAATGCGACCTGCTTGGCGCGATAACGCAGGCTTTGCGGCAGCTCCAGCAAGCGCTGCGACAGGTGATCCAGCAAATTGGCCGGAAATTGGCGCATATAGGCCGAGCGTTCGGCGCCGAAATCGAAAACTTCCGCGTCACCCTGCGCCTGCCGCGCCTGGCGCAAGGCATCGGTCGCGGCGACATCCAGGGCGCCGTTCTCGACCACCACGCCATAGTCGGCGCGCGCGGATTCCGGGCTGACGAAACCATCCAGCACGTCATCAAGCACGCTTTCCGGATCGCGGGCCCAGGGGTCGTTCCAGCCGCCGCCCGCCGGTGTCCGCAGGCTGACGACGTCGCCGGCGGACAGGCGCTCGACGTTGACCTTGCCCAGGTTGCGGCCTTGCGGGCTGCCGGGGTTGAGCCAGCACTCGCCGGCCGTCCCCGGCCGTCCGCCGTCCAGGCCCCAGGGCTGGAACCGCGACCGTTCCATTCCACGGGCGGTGAAGATCGTGTCGGGATGCAATAGCCGTACGTCCAGCCGCAGCGCCATGCCGCCGCGATGCTGGCCGGGCCCTCCGGAATCCGGCACCAGTTCGTACCGAAGCACACGCAGGCCGGCCTCGTGCTCCAGGGATTCGCAGGGCGTATTGCGCAGCGACCCCAGGGAAATATCGGAACCGTCCACGCCGTCATCCCAGGGGCGTCCGCCCGATCCGCCGATCATGGGCTGCACGACGGTAATCTGCCGCTGCCCGCTGGCGGGATCCATGACCGAAATGGCGGGAATCGTCGCCTGCCCGGCGCCGGCCGCCGGCACGCGGCCAGGGAACAGTTGCGCGAGCACGCCTTGCACGATGGTGAAGATGAGCTGGGTGACGGCGTAGCGCACGCCGGTGGCCGCCGGAAACTCGGCATTCACGATGCTGCCCTTGGGCGCCGTGAAGCGGAACGGCCGGATCAGGCCGCCATTGACGGGCAGCTGCGGATCCAGCGTGCGGAAGAAGTTGAACATCGCCAGGCACAAGAACGGGTGCCGGCCATTAGTTGCCAGATTGAAGGCCGCCGCCACTTGCGGGTCGGACCCGGTAAAGTCGAAGTGCAGCCCGTCTTCGCCATCTTTTTCGATGGCCAGTTTGATGCGCACGGGCACGTTCGAGACGAAGTCGTCTTCCAGGTAGTCTTCGAAGCTGCGGCGCCCCGGGGGAATGGTCCGGATGATCGCGCGCGTGCGCTGCTCGGTATAGTCGATCAGCGCGTCGCGTCCGGCCCGCACATTGTCCAAACCCCACTTCGAGACGGCGTCATGCATCCGGACTTCGGCGATGCTCAGGCCGGCCAGCACCGCGTTCAAGTCGCCCCAATTCTTGTGCGGGATCCGCACGTTGTTCAGCAGCAGCGCCTTGGTGTCTTCCTGGACCTGGCCGCGACGGTACAGCTTGACCGGCGCGATACGCAGGCCTTCCTGGAACATTTCGTACGCGCTGGGCTGGATGCTGCCCGCCACGATGCCGCCCATGTCGGACGAGTGAATAAAGGCCCAGGCGAAACCCAGCAATTCGCCCTCGGCGAAGATGGGTTTCAGCAGGTGGTAGTCGGGCAAGTGGGTAGAGACGCCGCGTGTCGAAAACGGGCAGTTGGCGATGCCGACATCCCCCTCTTCCCAGGGTGCCAGGGCGTCGATGTAATGCGAGAAATCGATACCGACGTAGCTCTGCGCGCCGATCGCTACCGGGAACGAAAAGTGCGTGCCCGTGGGCGTGATCAGCCCGGTCGTGAAATCCTGGCTTTCCTTGATGAAAGTCGTATAGGCCGTACGTTCCAGGGTATACCCGGCGGCTTCGGCCGCCGCCCGGAAATAACTGTTCATAATGCCCAGCAGTACGCCGTCGATGCTCATCGTGCCATCCTTTCAAGTATGAGGGAGCCGGATGCGTGCACATGGGTGGACCATGCCGGCCCCACCACCGTCGTCGTATCCGCCTGTTCAATCACGGCCGGCCCTTCGAAGCTGCTGCCCACGACCAGGTGCTCTCTCTGGTATACGGGCACCGGTACGAAGGCCCCGTCTATCACGACCTCCCGGAATTGCGGATCCGCCGCGCCGGCCTCGGCCCGCGCCTTCGATTCCTGCAGATCGCCCTTTCCGGTTTCCCCCACGATGGTCAGGCGCAGGTCGACGATCTCGATGGGCGCGCGCTCATCCGCATGGGCGAACATGGCTCGGTGCCGCGCATGGAACGCCGCCGCAATGGCAGCCATGTCATGCCGGGCGATCCAGTCGGTCTCCAGGTCCACGCCGATTTCGTACGACTGGCCTTCGTAGCGCATGTCCGCGGATATCTCCATCCGGCGCGACTGCAGCTCGGGCCCCTCGGCGTCGATCCAGCCGTTCGCTTCGGCGACCAGGCCGTCCAGCCCCTCGGACAAGGCGGCCGCGGCCAACGACAGCTCGCACATGATCGAGCGCACAAACGGCTTCGAGACATCGGCCAGCATGGCGCCCAGCGAACACAGGGTGCCGGGCCGGGCGGGCAGCACGACCTTGGTCATGCCCAGTTCGTCGGCGACGCGGGTGGCCAGCAAGGGCCCCGCGCCCCCGTAAGGCAACAGGGAATAATCGCGAACGGATACGCCTTGCTTGGCCGCGAGATTGGACAGTTCGGCATAAAGCGAGCCGACCGCGACCTGCATCACCGCCTCGACCGCGCCGGCAAGATCGCGCGACAACGCCTTGGCAACGGGCTCCAGCACCGCCACCGCTTTCTCGCGCGACAACGGCACGCTGCCGCCCGCGAAGGCGGCCGGGTTGATGTAGCCGCCGGCCACGCAAGCGTCCGTGAAGGCGGGCCGTTCGCCGCCCTTGCCATAGCACGCCGGCCCCGGGTCCGCGCCCACGCTGGCCGGGCCCAGGCGCAGCACGCCCGAGCTATCCACCGTCAGGACGGATCCGCCGCCTGCGCCGATGGAAGAAACGCCGATCACGGGCATCAGCAGCGGAAAGTCGGCGACGTGCTCGCTTTGGCTGATGCATGCGCGGCCGCCGTTGACAAAGGCCACGTCGGCGCTGGTGCCGCCGATGTCCAGCGTGATGAAATCGGCTACACCGGCACGGCCGGCTTCCCGGATCGCGCCGATGACGCCCGCGGCGGGCCCGGACAGCAGCGTGTCGACGGGGCGCTTGCGGGCGCTGCGCGCGCTGACGATGCCCCCGGCGCTTTGCGTGATGAACGGCGAAGCCTGGACACCCGCATCTTGCAGGCGCTGCTCCAGATCGCCCAGGTAAGCGTCCACCTTGGGCATCACATAGCCGTTCATGATGGACACAATGGCGCGCTCGTACTCGCGCATGCGCGGCCATACCTCATGCGAGCAGCAGACGAACAGGTCGGGCGCCGCCTCTTGCAGGATTTCCCGCGCCTCGATCTCGTGGGCCGGCTGGCGATAGGCATGCAGAAAGCAGATCACCAAGCCGCTCAGGCCCTGGGCGCGGGCCTGCTCGGCGGCCTGCAGGATGTCCGCGCGCGACAGCGGCGTTTCCACCGCGCCGTCCGGGCCGACTCTTTCATCGATTTCGTACACCTGGCGGCGCGGCAGGAGCGGATCGGGCCGGCCGGTGCGCCAGTTGTAGGGCATGGGCATGCGCAGGCGCTGGATGATGAGCAGGTCGCCGAAGCCGCGCGTGACCAGCAGCCCCAGCCGCGCGCCGTCGCGCTCAATGAGCGTATTGAGCGCAATCGTCGTTCCGTGGACCACGTAGCGCAGATCGGCCAGGTCCACCTGGTGTTCGTGGGCGATGCGGCGCAGGCCTTCCATGACGCCGTCGACGGGGCGGGTCCGCACGGTCGGCACTTTCAGGGTCGACAGCCGCTGCTCGCCGCCGTGCCAGAACGAAAAATCGGTGAAGGTGCCGCCGATGTCTATCCCTACCCGATGCCTCTGCTTCGTCAATCTATTCTCCCAGGGCTTTTGAAGCCGGAAATGCGCGTCGTGGCGACGACTACGGCCACAATCAATACGATCTGTATTGCGGATGCCGCCGCGACCAGCGGCGACTGATCCCATTCCATGAAGCTGAACAGGCGCATGGGCAGCGTCGTGGTCTGCGGGCCGGAAATGAACATGGCCAGGTAGACGTCGGAGAACGACACGATCAGGGCGAACGTGAAGCCGGCCAGGATGGCGCCCTTGGTCAGGGGGGCGATGACGCGCAGAAAGACCTGCCAGCGCGTCGCGCCCAGCATCCGGGCGGCTTCCTTCACGGAAGGGTCCACGGCGTTGAGCCCCACCAGCACGGTGCGCACCGTATACGGGAAGGTGATCAGCACGTGCCCCAGCAGCAGGCCGGTAAACGAACCCGACATATTCAATCGGGCGAATGCCAGCAGCAGCGCCAGGCCGATCAGGATCCGCGGCACATACAGCGGCGCCAGCAGGTAGGTTTCCAGGGTGGCATGGCCGGGCTCCTTGCGCGCCAGCACCAGGGCGGCGGCCACGCCGATCAGCGTGGAAATGGCCGCGGCGGACAGGCCGATCTGCGTGCTGATCTTCAGCGCCGACATGAACTCCGCATTCTGGAAGAACGCATGGAACCAGCGCAGCGATAATTGCCGCGGCGGAAACGCCATGTAGTCCGAGGCATCGAAGGCCTCGACGACGATGACGGCGATGGGAGCCAGCAGGAACACGAATACCAGTGCCGTGAAAACGCACAGGGTGCGCCATGCGACGGACGGGCGTTGCGCCTGCCCCGGATTTCGGTCGGCTGCCATCGTCAAGCTCCCTTGGGCGCCATGCGCAGGTATCCGAACACGAGCGCGCCGGAAACCACCACCATGAGCATGCCGATGGCCGAGCCGAACGGCCAGTTGTAGCTGACCAGCATGGTGTCGTAGGCGATGGCGCTGATCATCTTCACCTTGGCGCCGCCGAGCAGGGCCGGCAGGGCATAGGCGGTTATCGACAGCGAAAATACCATCAGCGATCCCGAGACGATGCCGGGGAAACTGAGCGGCAGCGTCACGCGCAGAAAAGTCTGCAATGGCGTACCGCCGAGCGTGCGGCAGGCCTCTTCCACGCTGGGGGGAATGTTCTTGATGCACGCGACCAGCGGCAGCACCATGAAGGGCAGCAACACTTCCGCCAGCCCCAGCACGACCGCGGTCAGGCTGTTGAGCATGCGCAACGGGGCGTCGATGATATGCAGGCCGAGCAGCGCGGAGTTCACCGCGCCGTTAAAGCCCAGCAAGATCATCCACCCATACGCCCGCACCACCAGGCTGATCATCATCGGCACATAGATCAGCTGCATCAGGACGGGCTGCCACGGGTTGGTCGTGCGCGCCAGATAATAGGCAACGGGGTATCCGATGACGATGGACAGCAGCGTGACCCCCAGGCCCAGCTCGACGGTTTCCAGCACCACCTGCAAATAGAATGGCTCACTGAACAGACGCGCGTAGTTGGCCAGTGTCCATTGATAGTCGGTGACCTGTCCCGGCACGAAACGCCACACGCTGAACGCGGCCATCAGCAGCAGGGGCAGCACCAGCACGCCCGCCACCAGGATCATGCTGGGCCCGACCAACAGCAAGCGCCTTCCGGCCGACTCTTGCGCCGCGGCCATGTCAGCTCCTGCCCGCGCGGTCGGCGACCAGCACGCAATCTTGCGCCGCGATGGTCAGTGCAAGTGACTCGCCCACCGCCGGCGCGGCGCGTCCGCGCTCGATGGGCCAGCGTGCCATCATCGGCTCGCTGCCGCGCTCGCCCTGGATTTCCACGCCCAGTTGCGCATGGTCTCCCAGGTACACGACGTCGCGCACCAGGCCGGTGTAATGGCTGTGGCCGTCCGCGCCGCCGGCGCCGATGCGCCAGGCCTCGGGCCGGATCGCCAGCGTCGCGGATGCGCCCGCGCCCTGCGCGGGCGGGGCCGCGGCCGGCAGGCGCAGGCCCGCGCGGGACACGAACGAGCGCGCGTCCGCGTCGTAATGCCCTTCGATCAGATTGCACTGGCCGATGAACCGGGCCACGAAGGTCGTGGCGGGACGCTCGTAGATATCGCGGGGCGCCCCGATCTGTTCGATGCGGCCGGCCTGCATGATCGCCACCCGGTCCGACATCGCCATGGCCTCGCTTTGATCGTGCGTGACGTATATCGCGGTCAATCCGGTCGATTGCTGGATGGACCGGATTTCGTCGCGCAACTGCTCCCGCAGTTTCAGATCCAGGTTGGACAAGGGTTCGTCCATCAGCAGCACGGCGGGCTGGACCACCAGCGCGCGCGCCAGCGAAACCCGCTGCTGTTGTCCGCCCGACAATTCGCGGGGCATGCGCCGGTGCAGGTCTTGCAGGCCCACCCGCGCAAGCGCATCCAGCACGGCCGGCTTGGCCTGCGCGGCCTTTTGGCCGCGCAGGCGCAGGCCGAACGCGACGTTCTCGAACACGTTCAGGTGCGGAAACAATGCATAGTTCTGGAAGACCATGCTCAATCCGCGCTTTTCCGGCGCCAGCCTGGTCACGTCGCGGCCGTCGATAAGAATGTTGCCGCGCGTGGGCTGCTCGAAGCCCGCCACCATGCGCAAGGTGGTGGTCTTGCCGCAGCCCGACGGTCCCAGCAGCGAGACCAGTTCGCCGCGGGCAATGTGCAATGAAATGTCATGCACCGCGGTGGCCTGGCCGAAGTCCTTTCCTATCCCTCGCAGTTCTATCATTGTCTGTGCCCGCTCAGTTCACGACTTCCATGTTCCAGCGCTCCAGGTTCTTGTCGGAATACTTGGCGACTTCGCTGTAGTCGAGATTGGCGGCAATGTCGAACAACGCGGGGGAAATCTTCGAGGCGAGCATGTCGTCCGGCACCTTCAGGTCTTGCAGCGTGGGCACGTACGAGAATTGGCGCGCGAACGTCAACTGCGCTTCGTCGCTGAGCGAGGCATCGACGAACTGCTGCGCCAACGCGGCGTTCGCCCCCTGCTCCACCACCGAAAATCCGAACCCGTACGGGCTCCAGCCCTTGGGATACGCGATATCCAGGGGGACTCCCTTGCGCTGCAGTTCCAGCGTCCGGCCGCTCCAGAACGGCGCGATCACGATCTCGCCGGTTCCGAACAGCTTCATCCCCTGATCGTTCGAAATCATGATGATGCCGCCGTTGTCTTTCACAACCTTACGGGCGAAGGTGAAAGCGGGGTCCAGGTTCTGATACGTGCCGCCCATGGGCTGGTTGATGGAGTGCAGCCAGGTTTCCCCCATCCAGCCGAAATTCGGCAGGGCGACGCGCCCCTTGGAACGGGGGTCCAGCAGCAGCTCCCAGCCCTTTTCCTGGACTTCTTCCTTCTTGAACACCTTGGTATTGAAGGCCAATGCCCAGGGGCCGATGGCGCGGGCCGCCCAGTAGTCATTGCGCAGCCCCGGAAACACCCGGGCATGATTCTTCACCACGGCCGGGTCGATCTTGGCGACCAGCCCCATCGCGGTGGCCTGGCCCAGCCTGGGGCCGCCCAATTCGATGGTGTCGATGGTGGGACGGCCGCGGCTGGCCTGCAGAACGGCGAGCTGTTGTGCGTTGGGACGGTTGTCGAACGCCAGCGTCAGGCCATGGCGCGCGGCGAACGGTTCGGCAATGATCTTGCGGATGGCATCGCCCCACGTGCCGCCCACGGTCATGATGGTAAAAGTGGTTTCCTTCGCCCACACACGCCGGCTGCTGAAGGTCAGCGTGGCCAGGGCGGCGCCGCCCAGCATGGCGCGGCGCATGGCCGACGGACAATCGGAATGGCGCTTGCGCCCGAATGGTGCAGTATTCATACGGCGTTGTCTCCAAACATTGAGTGAAACCAGACTGCAACGTCACTCGCCGACCGCTTGCGAGAGCGAGCCGTGCAGGGCCATGAACTGGTCAATTTCCGTATTAAGGAATATATTTTCCATTTAACGGAAATTTAGGAGACAATTTCGATAAACCGCTTACTGATTCGCCTTGTCACCGTAGGGGCGAACTTATCATGAGGAAAACATTTTCTGCAATAGGAATTTATTTTCCGTATTAAGGAATATAACTATGGCACGTCCCAGGGATACGCCCGCCGATGGCGGTGCGTTCACAGTCATTGCTCCGCTCGCGCGGGGCATGGAAGTCCTGCGCGCGTTTCAGGCCGGAGACCCGCCGCTGCGCAATCAAGACCTGTCGCGGCGTACCGGTATTCCGGCGTCGAGCGTGTCGCGCCTGACCGCCAGCCTGGTCGCGCAGGGCTATCTGTCCTACGACGCGAATGGCGGCAGCTACACGCTGACGCCCGCCGTGCTGGCGTTCGCGTATGCATTCGTGGCGGGCGACACGGTCCGGTCGAGATTGCAGCCGGGCATGCAAGACCTGGCGAACACGTTCGGCGCCATGGTGGGCCTGGGCATGCAAGACAAACTGAACATGGCCTATGTGGCGTGCTGCAAGGGCCAGTCGCTGGTGCCTTTTCGTTCCGAAATCGGATCCCGCTACCCCCTGGCCAGGTCCGCCATGGGATGGGCATACCTGGCGGGCCTGGACGAGGCCGCGTTTGCGGTCGCCATGGACGAAATCAAGGCCTCCGACGCGGGTGCGTGGCCACAGGCGCAAAAAAAGATCGAGACGGCCAAGAAGCAGGTGCATGCGCAGGGGTTTTGCGTCAGCATCGGCGAATGGGAACCCGGGGTCCATACCGTCGCGACGCCGGTGCGTACGCGCACGAACGAAACGCGTTATGCGATAAGCTGCGGAGCACCCGCGTATCAATTGAAAGAAGACCAGCTCATGGTCGAGATCGGGCCGCGCCTGGCATGGCTGGCGCGCTCCGTGCAGCAAGATCCCGCGCCTGCGGTCTAATACGAAAAACCCGACCCCACCTGGATTCAGCATGACTCTCGACCCCAAGATCATCGCCGCCTTCACTCCCACCGGCCGGCTGCGCGCCTCTATCAACCTGGGCAACCCCATCCTGGCCGGGCGCGACCCGGCCACCGGCGAGCCGGCGGGCGTGTCGATCGACCTGGCCCGCGCGTTCGCCGAACGGCTGGGCGTCGACCTGGAACTGGTGGTATGGGACAGCGCCGGCAAATCGGTCGAGGCCGTCACGGCCGAGCAGGCCGATATCGGCTTTTTCGCCATCGATCCGCTGCGCGGCGCCGGCATCTCGTTCACCGACGCCTATGTGCTGATCGAGGACGCCTACCTGGTGCGCGCGGCATCCCCCTTGCGCGAGCCCTTGGAAGTCGACCGCCCCGGCACCCGCGTGATGGTCGGCAAGGGCAGCGCCTACGACCTGTACCTGACGCGCGAACTGAAACAGGCGCACATCTTGCGCGCCCCCACCTCGCCGGCGGTGGTCGAGTCCTTCCTGGCCGAAAACGCCGACGTGGCGGCCGGCGTGAAGCAGCAGCTGGAAGCCGACATGGGGCGCCTGCCCGGCCTGCGTATGCTGCCGGGCAGCTTCATGACCATACGCCAGGCCATGGGCGCCCCCAAGAGCCGCGGCCCGGAAGCCGCGGCGGCGCTCGGTGCGTTCGTCGAAGAAATGAAGGCCGGCGGCTTCGTCGCCCAGGCCCTGCGGCGCCACGGCATCCAGGGCGCCGCGGTGGCGCCCGCCGCGGCGTCAGGTGCCTGACCGCCAGCGCCAGGGCGTGCGCAGCATCCACCGGTAGCCTTCGCCCAGGATGTACGGCGCGAGGTAGTGCGCCACCATGATGCCGATGAACGCCGCGGCGGTCACGTCCGACAGGAAGTGGTCGCGGTTGATCACGCGGCTGGTGGCCACGACGGCGGCCACCGCCAGCATCGGCAGCCGCCAGCGGGGCGCGATCTCGCCGATGACCGCCGCCACGGCGAAGGCGGTCAGCGTATGGCTGGACGGAAACGAGTCGTAGGGGTCGCCCGCGAACGGCACCCCCAGACCATGCCAGCCTTGCTCGAGCAAGACCTCGGGCCGCGCCCGCGACACCAGTTTTTTCAGCAGCAGCGTGATCAGCCCGCCAATGCTCATGGTGGCCAGCAGCAACATGCTGTAGCGCGCCAGCCGTTCGAAGCCGGCGCGCACGGGGCAGGCCCAGCCGCGCCGCAGGCCGAACAGCGACACCGCATACACCAGCAGCCCGGCCAGGATGTAGCCTTCGCTGTCACCCAGATCGCCGATCTGCTCGAAGACTTCATTGACCTGTTCGGGCACGTAGCGCTCGATGGCGCGGGTCAGCGGCACATCGACCCAGCGGCTCATCAGCAGCAGCACCACGGCGAAAGAGACGGTCAGCGCCACACCGCGAAACGGCCGGGGGGAAATGGCAGGCATACTCAGGGTAGGAGCGGGAACGGATTCGGGGGGCAGGCCGCTGGGTAGGGTCATGAGGGTACAGAAAAAAGGGTCAAAGCCCGCGGCGCCCGCCGCGGGCCACGAGCGCGCGGCTGACATCGTAAACGTCAAATGCGTCCGCACCAAGACTATGTTTGCATCCACGCGTTAAAATCCGCGTTTCCCTTTCAATTCGCCCCCGGGATCTACACCCGTCACGGCGCACGCCATGCAAGAAACCTCTATCAAGCGCGCCGGCGCCCCCGTCGCCACGCCCACCGCCCCCGCCGGCCACGCCGCCGCCCCGGGCACCGCCCGCAAGCTGTACATCCGCACCTTCGGCTGCCAGATGAACGAGTACGACTCGGACAAAATGGTCGACGTGCTGCGCGGCGACCAGGGCCTGGAACTCACCGATACCCCGGAAGACGCCGACGTCATCCTGTTCAATACCTGTTCGGTGCGCGAAAAGGCCCAGGAAAAAGTCTTTTCCGACCTGGGCCGCGTGCAGCACCTGAAAAAGCTCAACCCCGATCTCGTCATCGGCGTGGGCGGCTGCGTGGCCAGCCAGGAAGGCGCCGCCATCGTCAAGCGCGCGCCCTACGTCGACGTGGTATTCGGCCCGCAAACGCTGCACCGCCTGCCCGACCTCATCCGCCGCCGCCGCGCCTCGGGCGAATCGCAGGTCGACATCAGCTTCCCCGAAATCGAAAAATTCGACGCCATGCCGCCGCCGCGGGTCGACGGCGCCACCGCCTTCGTGTCCATCATGGAAGGCTGCAGCAAGTACTGCAGCTTCTGCGTGGTGCCGTATACGCGCGGCGAAGAAGTCTCGCGCCCGTTCGACGACGTGCTGGTCGAAGTGGCCGACCTGGCCGACCAGGGCGTCAAAGAAGTCACGCTGCTGGGCCAGAACGTCAACGCCTACCGCGGCGCCATGGGCGACACCGGCGAAATCGCCGATTTCGCCACGCTGCTCGAATACGTGCACGAAATCCCGGGCATCGAACGCATCCGGTATACCACCTCGCACCCCAAAGAAATGACCCAGCGCATGGTCGAGGCCTACGCCAGCCTGCCCAAGCTGGTCTCGTTCCTGCACCTGCCGGTGCAGGCGGGCAGCGACCGCGTGCTGGCCGCCATGAAGCGCGGCTATACCACCCTGGAATTCAAGTCAGTAGTGCGGCGGCTGCGCGCGGCGCGTCCCGGCCTGACCCTGTCGTCGGACTTCATCGTGGGCTTTCCCGGCGAAACCGAAGAAGATTTCCAGAAAACCCTGAAACTGATCGACGACGTGGGCTTCGACACCTCGTTCTCGTTCGTCTATTCGCGCCGCCCGGGCACCCCGGCGGCCGACCTGGCCGACGACACCCCGCAAGACATCAAGCTGCGCCGCCTGCAGCAGTTGCAGGCGCTCATCAACCGGCAGGCCGCCGACATCGCCCAGGCCATGGTCGGCACCCGCCAGCGCCTGCTGGTCGAAGGCCCGTCGCGGCGCGACCCCAACGAACTGATGGGCCGCACCGAAAACAACCGCATCGTCAACTTCCCCGCCCCGGCGCGGCTGATCGGGCAGATGGTCGACGTGATCATCACCCAGGCCTACCCCAACTCGCTGCGCGCCCGCGTGGCGGACGTCGACGGCACCGCACAAGGCCACGCATGACCGCTACCCGCCGTCCCCGCCGCACCATGCCCACCATCGTCAACCTCGAAGGCGACAACACCCACCTGGCCAATCTGTGCGGCCCGCTGGATGAGAACCTGCGCCAGCTGGCCGACGGCATGGGCGTCACGCTGGCGCGCCGCGGCAGCCGCGTCACCCTCGAAGGCGAGCGCGCCGAACTCGCCGGCCGCGCCCTGCGGCGCTTTCACGAACAGGCCGTGCACCGCGCCCTGTCGGTCGACGACATCCAGCTGGGGCTGGTCGAAATGGGCGTGGGCCGCACCGACGCCGCACCGGCCGACGCGCGCGGCATCGACCCGGCCAGCCTGCCCGCCGCCGGCGGCAACGGCGAAGAAGGCATCGTGCTGCGCACCCGCCGCAGCGACCTGCGTCCGCGCACGCCGCGCCAGCACGACTACCTGACCAACATCCTCAAGCACGACATCACGTTCGGCATCGGCCCCGCCGGCACCGGCAAGACCTGGCTGGCCGTGGCCTGCGCCATCGACGCCATGGAACGCGATTCGGTGCAGCGCCTGGTACTGACGCGCCCGGCCGTCGAGGCCGGCGAGCGGCTGGGCTTCCTGCCCGGCGACCTGGCCCAGAAGGTCGACCCGTACCTGCGGCCGCTGTACGACGCCCTGTACGACCTGATGGGTTTCGACAAAGTGCAGCGCCTGTTCGAAAAACAGACCATCGAGATCGCGCCGCTGGCGTACATGCGCGGCCGCACCTTGAACCACGCGTTCGTGATCCTGGACGAGGCCCAGAACACCACGCCCGAACAGATGAAAATGTTCCTGACCCGCATCGGCTTCGGCAGCAAGGCGGTCATTACCGGCGACCCGTCGCAGGTCGACCTGCCGCGCGGCCAGCAAAGCGGGCTGGCACACGCGGTACGGGTGCTCGAAGACGTGCAGGGCATCGCCACCACCCGCTTCACCAGCCGCGACGTGGTGCGCCACCCCCTGGTGGCGCGCATCGTCGACGCCTACGACCGGGCCGCCGAAGATGAGTCCTGAGCTGTCGCTGTCGGTGCAATACGGCGTGGCCGAGCCGCGCCTGCCGCGCTGGCGGCTGCGGCGCTGGGCGCAGCGCGCCCTCGACGGCGCCGCCCGCGACGGCCTGGCCGATTGCGCCCGCGCCGAACTCAGCCTGCGGCTGGTGGGGCGGGCCGAAGGCCGCCGCCTGAACCACGCCTACCGCGCCCGCGACTACGCCACCAATGTGCTCACCTTCGAGTACGGCACCGACCCCGCGGGCACCGCCCGGGGCGATATCGTCATCTGCGTGCCGGTGCTGGCGCGCGAGGCCCGCGAGCAGGGCAAAGCCCTGCTCGACCACGCCGCCCATCTTACGGTGCATGGCGTACTGCACGCGCTGGGGTACGACCACATCAAGGTCCGCGACGCGCGCCGCATGGAAGCGCTGGAAGCCGCCATTCTGGCCGGCATGCGCATCGGCAATCCGTACGACTGAGCCCCCCCGGCCGGGCGCCCGCGCGGCCCGCCGTAACATTTAGCAGCCGATATTCGGTTATGCTGGCCTTTCCGTAACGAGTCCGCCCGGACGATGTCTGACCCCTACCCTGCTACTGACGCGAACCCTGCGCGCGCCCAAAAACCCGCCACCAAATCCCTGCTAGACCGCCTGCTGGCCCTTGTGCGGCGCGAGCCCGAAGACCGCGAAGGCATCAAGGCCATCCTGGACGCCGCCCACGACCGCAGCCTGATCGACGTCGAATCCTACGGCATGATCAAAGGCGCGCTGGCCATGTCCGAGCGCAGCGTCGCCGACATCATGGTGCCGCGCTCGCGCATGGACCTGCTCGACGTGGCCCAGCCCCTGCCGCAACAACTGGCCTTCATCATCGAGACCGCGCACTCGCGCTTTCCGGTGTACGAAGA
The DNA here is from genome assembly GCA_017745595.1 of Bordetella petrii. Classification (GTDB taxonomy): domain Bacteria; phylum Pseudomonadota; class Gammaproteobacteria; order Burkholderiales; family Burkholderiaceae_B; genus Bordetella_A; species Bordetella_A petrii_C. The sequence continues at coordinate 4,911 of WMBV01000013.1, read as the reverse complement.
CGACCGCGACAACATCATCGGCATCCTGCTGGCCAAAGACCTGCTGCGCGGCATGCTCGAGCCCGGCATCGAACTGCGCGCGCTGATCCGCCCGGCGGTGTTCATTCCCGAAGCCAAGCGCCTGAACGTGCTGCTGCGCGACTTCCGCGCCAGCCACAACCACCTGGCCATCGTCATCGACGAGCACGGCGGCATATCGGGGCTGGTTACCATGGAAGACGTGCTGGAACAGATCGTCGGCGACATCGAAGACGAGTTCGACGACGACGACGAGCAAAGCATCTTTCCCGAAGGCGACAACCAGTGGCGCCTGATGGCCAGCACCGAAATCAGCCATTTCAACGATACCTTCGCCACCGACCTGCCCGACGATGAATACGACAGCGTGGGCGGCTGGCTGGGCGGCCAGCTGGGCCGCATCCCGCGGCGCGGCGACAGCGCCGCGCATGGCGATCTGCTGATCGAAGTCATCCGCGCCGACGCGCGCCGCGCGCTGTGGCTGCGCGCCAAGCGCACGCCCGCCGCGGCCGCGCCCGACGCCGGCCTGGCCGACACCCACTCATGAGTTCCGGCCGCCGCTCGTGGCGGGCCGCCCTGGGCCTGGCGGCCGCGGGCGCGGCCCACGCCCTGGCCTTCGCCCCCGGCCCGCTGCCGGCCTGGTCGCTGGCGCTGGTGCAAGTCATCGCGCTGGCCTGCGTGGCGCACGCCACCCTGCAGGCCCCCCGCGTGCGCCAGGCGCTGCTGCGCGGCTGGCTGTTCAACTTCGCCAGCTATTCGCTGGGGCTGTACTGGATATTCATCAGCCTGCACCGCTATGGGGGCCTGGCCGCGCCGCTGGCGGTGGCCGGCGTGCTGGCGCTGTCGGCCTTCCTGGCGCTGTTCCCGGGCGCGGCGTGCGCGCTGGCGCGCTGGCTGTGTCCGCCCGCGCGCCAGGGCCAGCCCGATCCTTCCCCGGCCCGCCGCCTGCTGGTGGCGGCCATGGCCTGGGCCGCCGCCTGGGCTTTCCTGGAATGGCTGCGCGCCACCGTGCTCACCGGTTTTCCGTGGCTGAACATCGGCTATGCGCACGTCGACAGCCCGCTGGCGGGCTGGGCGCCCGTACTGGGCGTGCATGGCATGGCCTTGCTGGCGGCATTCGCGGCCGCCGCGCTGGCCGGCCTGTGGCAAGCCGTGCGGGCCGGCGGCCACGCCGGGCGGCGCGATGCCCGCCGCGGGCTGGCGTGCGCCCTGGCCCTGCTGCTGGTGGCGGCCGGCTGGCCGCTGCGCGGCATCGCGTGGTCGCAGCCCAGCGGCACCCCGCTGCAAGTAAGGCTGGTGCAGGGCAATGTCGAACAATCCCAGAAGTTCGACCCCGCCCTGATGGAACTGGGGCTGCGCCGGCACCTTGAACTGGCCACGCTGCCGGCCCCGCCGGCCGACCTGATCATCCTGCCCGAGACCGTGCTGCCGGTCTTCCAGGACCAGCTCGATCCGCGCGTCTGGGACGCCTGGCGCAGCGTCGCCGCGCGCAACCAGGCCACCATCGCCATGGGCGTGCCGCTGCGCAGCGCCGGCCGCGACGGCCAGGTCCGCTATACGAACAGCGTCATCGGTTTCAATGGCGATACGCCCCTGGCGCAGCTGCGCAGCGGCGACACCGACCTGCGCTACGACAAGCGCCATCTGGTGCCCTGGGGCGAATACGTGCCGCCGGGCTTTCGCTGGTTCGTCGATATGCTCAGCATTCCGCTGGGCGACTTCGACCGCGGCGAGCGCCGCCAGCCGCCCTTCCCGGTACGCGACCAATACGTGGCGTTCAACATCTGCTACGAAGACCTGTTCGGCATCGAACTGCTGCCGGCGCTGCGGCCCGGCCCCGGCGGCGAGCCGGGCGCAACCATCCTGGCCAACGTCAGCAACCTGGGCTGGTTCGGCGACACCTGGGCGCTGCGCCAGCATCTGCAAATCGGCCGGCTGCGCACGCTGGAAACCGCCCGCCCCATGCTGGCGGCCACCAATACCGGCATCACCGCCGCCATCGACGCGCGCGGCCGCGTCGCCGCGCAATTGCCCGCCCACCAGGCCGGCATCCTGCCGGTGTCGGTGCAGGGCATGACGGGCCTGCCCCCCTACGCGCGCTTCGGCGACACGCCGGTGCTGGTGCTGATCGCCCTGGCGCTCATCGCCGCCACGGCCCTGGGCCGCCGCAAGCCGCGCCCCTGACGGGTGCCCCAAGATTCTGACTCCAGCAGGGTGTTCCCCAGGTGTCAGGCTCCGCAGGTGCCTGACACCGACGGGCGCACAGCAGCCGTGCCGCGCATCGGAGTCTGACACCCTTGCGGGAGTCAGACTCCTGGCCCGTACACGTCTATCGGTGCCGAAATACTCTTCAACCCACTTTTTTTGCCCCAACTTGCACACGCTAAAAAACTCGTGCATAATCTCGTTTCTTCGCCAACGGCACTAAACAAAACCGGCAAGAACGGTGTCAAAAACACCAGTAATTGCAGGCAATGTTCAGGAAAACGGGGGTATAGCTCAGCTGGGAGAGCGCTTGCATGGCATGCAAGAGGTCAGCGGTTCGATCCCGCTTACCTCCACCATCGAAAGCGAAGTGGTAGTAAAGCAGTACAGCAAGTCCAGGTCCCCTTCGTCTAGAGGCCTAGGACATCACCCTTTCACGGTGAGTACAGGGGTTCGAATCCCCTAGGGGACGCCAGTTTTTCTGGCAAGCAGTACCAGTAGTAAACCGCTGCGGAGCGGTAGTTCAGTTGGTTAGAATACCGGCCTGTCACGCCGGGGGTCGCGGGTTCGAGTCCCGTCCGCTCCGCCAGAGAATTCCGAAAAAAGCACCTACATCATGTAGGTGCTTTTTTTTCGCCTCGAGTTACATTCGAAGCTTCGGCGCGCGCGTCCCGGGAAGCACTCAGACTGTGACATTCGAATCATGGATTTCTATGACACCCTCGCCGCACGGTACCACCTGATCTTTCCGGATTGGGACAGTTCGATGAAGCGCCAGGGCGCACAGCTCGACCAACTCATCCAGCGCGAGTGGCCCGGACATCATGCGGTACTGGATGTGTCCTGCGGTATTGGAACGCAAGCCCTGGCCCTGGCGGCGCTGGGATACTCGGTCGTCGGGTCGGACCTGTCTGCCAGCAGTATCGAGCGCGCCCGCCGCGAGGCAAGCCAACGAGGCCTGGCGATACGCTTCCAGGTCGCGGACATGCAAGCCGCGCACGACGCGCACGGCACCGGATATGACCTCGTCATCTCGTGCGATAACTCGGTTCCGCACCTGGCGACAGACGACGACTTATCGATTGCGTTTCGGCAGTTTCTTGCGTGCCTGCGCCCGGGCGGCGGTTGCCTGATCACCGTCAGGGACTACGAACAAGAGGCGCGCGGGGCCAATCTGCTCAAGCACTACGGACCCCGCGTCGAAGACGGAAAGCGCTATGTGCCGTTTCAGATATGGGATTTCGATGGCGAGCACTATGACCTCTCGTTCTTCCTGGTCGAAGAAGAGTTGGCCACGGGCCGGGTGGAAACCCATGTCATGCGCTCGCGCTATTACGCTGTTTCGACTACCCGGCTGTCTCAGTTAATGCGACAGGCCGGTTTCGAAAACGTGAAGCGGCTCGACGGCGCCTTCTATCAGCCCGTCCTCATCGGCACCAAACCCGCGACCCGATAGCCCGGCGCCTCTGCCGGGGCTTATGAGCGCCCTGCCCGCACTTCGTTGCGCAGCACACCGATGTGCTCGATTTCGACTTCGATGCTGTCGCCCGCCTTCATCCAGACGGGCGGCTTGCGCGCCGCGCCGACACCGGCCGGCGTACCCGTCACAATGACGTCGCCCGGCTCCAGCGTCATGCATTCAGAAAGCACGGCGATGGCCTCATCGACCGGAAACAGCATGTCGCGGGTATTGGCATCCTGCATGACGGCCCCGTTCAGGCGCGCCTGGATGCGCAGGCCCCGCGCAAACGGCGGCAGCTCGTCCGCGGATACGAACACGGGCCCAAAGGCGCCCGTCTGGTCGAAGTTCTTGCCGACGGTCCATTGCGCGGTTTTTCTTTGATAGTCGCGAATGCTGCCGTCGTTGAAGGCGCTGTAGCCGGCAATGACCTGCGCGGCATCTGCAACGTTCACGCGCTTGCAGCGCTGGCCAATAATGACGGCCAATTCCGCCTCGTAGTCGAACTGGGTAGAGCAAGCCGGGAGCATCATGGGTTGCCCGTGGCCCACGAGCGAGGTGGCGCTGCGCAAGAATACACTGGGGTAGGCCGGCCGTTCGTGCCCGCTTTCGGCGGCATGGTCCGCGTAATTGAGCCCCAGGCAAATGATCTTGCCCGGGTTGGGAATCAAGGGCAGCAGGGTCATTGTTTCCAGGCTGAGCGAGCCATCGACGGCCATTTTGCCCCGCGCCAGCGCCTGCGACAGGTCGCCGATCGCCTGGGGCCCTTGGCGCAACAGCGCCAGCAAGGAATGCGCAGCGTCGGGCAGGCAGTTGTCCAATCGGGTAATGCCGTCCTGCGTCAGTGCCGCCAGACGGGGCTGACCGTTTTCAAGAAATGAGACGAGTCGCAAAGTAATGCTCCGGAAGAATGGTCGGTGGGTCGGGGCGCCCGCGCTCAGCTGGCCGGCGTGAACCCCGACTGCTGCAGAATGCGTTCCCATCGCGCTTTGTCGGACTGCAGGAACTTGCCGAAGTCCGACGCGGGCAACGGCGCCACGATGCTGCCTTGTTGCTCGATCGCGGTGCGGATTGCCGGCATGAGCAGAATCTCTTCTATCTCTGGCCTGACCCCATAGGGTGGTCCGGTTTCAATCTTAGTTCATGATCGGCCTTGGGGCTATTGCCTGGGCAGATGACGGTGCTGCTCCGCTTGCTGGCGCAGGCCAGATGATGGCCTCGGGTGCCGG
>WMBV01000012.1 GCA_017745595.1 Bordetella petrii | reverse complement strand
GGAGCCCCCGTGTCCACCCCACCCACCCAGAACAGAACCAAACGCGACGTCGCAACCCCGGTCCGGCGGGGCCTGGTTTCGGTGGCATCGGTCATGGCCATTCTGACTTTCGTCACGGCCGGCCTGGGCTATGGAGTTTCGCTGGCAATTCATAGCACGCTGCACGTACCCAACTCCATCGCCTTCAACAGCGCCCTGGACCTGATCGACCTGGCAAAGTACGTCGTGCCGCTTGCGCTGATGAAGTTCCAGGTGCCCCTGGACAATACGTCCAGCATGTACTGGGTAGGCCCAGCCCTCGTCGGGTCGATGGTGCTATGCCTGGCCTGGGCACTGGCCGCCCATCTATGGCACAAGCGCCTCAAGCTGCGCGTGGCTTTCGGCAGGCAGGCAGCGCGGCGCAGAAGAGCCCTGGCGGGCCTGCCGCAACGCGACGATACGGCCGGCAAGGTGGCGGCATCGTACGCAATACCCGCGATCCTGCCCTGGCTGGGCTGGGGACTGATCGCGCTGGTCGTGCGCGCATGGCTGGCCGTTTTCGTGGCATTGCTGTGGGCGCCCCTGGCGGGCTATTCGCTGGGGCAGCAGTACATCCACGATTATGTCGTCGGCCCCGAGCGCTGCGAGGCGCCGCTGGACCGGAAAGCATGGCTGGTGGCCTGGAACTCGCCGAAGCCACGCGACGACAACGAGAACTTTGCGCTGTGCGTGCGCATTACGCGGGCAGGCACAGTAGCTGAAGGCAGAGTCGTCACGGCGACCACGTCGGCCATTGTGCTGTACGACCCCAAGACCGGCCGGACCACGCGGCCGCCGCTGGATGGGGCGCAGGTGGAATCCGTGGGGAAGATTTAAGGCGGGCGAAGAATCTAGTTTCGCAGGTCGAACGTGTCGAGCTCCTGCCAACGGCCGGAGGAATTTTCCAGCAGGGTTACCGCACGGCAACGGGCCTGGATAACAGGATGGGCGCGCAGCCGCGTCGCCAGTTCTTGGGCGGCGATAGCGGCATTTTGTGCGTCGCCATGCGCCACGGTCAGGTGAGGAATATTCCCGGCGTGCTGCCCGCCGTATGGGGGAAAATCTGGAAACTCACGGAAGACGGCTGACGTCAGGGATATGAAGGGTTGGGCCGGATCAGGAGCCAGGTAGGTGGTGGCTTCGAAAGTGCCGATGGAGGATAGGGAGTATGAAAACGCCGGCACGACGTTCAGGGCGGTGTCCAGGCGCGTGAGTATGGCGGGGGTTATTTGGTCTGACGGGATGAAGGGGAAGAGGATGGTTATGTGGGCGGGGACGCCCAGTTGCGAGGTGGGGTCGTAGCGGGTGCGTAGCGGGGCTACGACTGCTTCCGCTTCGGGGGATTTGATGATTAGGGCGGTGGGGGGCATGGGCGTGCTTCAGAGATACCAGAGAGAAAAGATAGTGCGATTGCGGACGAGCATAACGGCCGCTGTCGGCCATAAGCGGACAGTTACCAGCGTTTGCTCTTCTGCCACGGTTGAAACGCCTAGCGTGCCTCAACGGCTGGAAGCGACTGACGGATGGCAGGCACGAGGTCCTCAACTGAGCCTGTCCTCAGAACACGGACGAGCCAGTCCTCAAAATTTTCCTTTCTGGTCGACTTAAGGTGCTTAGCTGCAGCAGCCATGAATGGACCTTTACCGTCAAAGTACTTTAGTAAGGCGGGTACGTCTTTGGCGTGCAGAGCGGTTTCCAATTTGCTCTTCGTTTCTTGCGCAAGCGCGTTCACATCAACTGCTTGGGTTCGTGTCTGGTACTCACTTGCCAGTTGACCAGGGGTCGTGGCGGAACTGAGATCAATCTTCTTCAAAGCCCTGTCAATGCGGCGGCGGCACTGTTGCATTACTGTCTTTTCGATGGCCCTGGAGGCCGCCAAGACGAGATCCTCACAGAGCGCTGCCATTCTGCTGTCGAGGGCGTCGCCATGGAAACCTTCACTTTTCGCGATAACACTGGCGACGTTAGGTAGCAAAACAAGGCTCTCTATCTCGGAAACGGGAAGCACGCCGACGCCATGGGTCGCCATTGCGGCGGCCTCGTTTTCGGTGTAGTCGTCTGCATCCACGAGACCCGCGCAGGTCACTCGGGTCAATGCCGCGTTTCGTCGCATCGTGACTACGGAATGAATAACCTCCTCACATGAACCACGCGGGATCACCGTCCAGTCAGAGAAGCAGGCTCTGTAAACGGCGGAGTCAAGACTAGTTCCGCCACCCTCAACGAAGAGGACTGGGCGACGGCTTCCCAAGATTAGCGTGACGGTAGTCTCATCGAAGCCTGTTTCTTCTGGTACCCGCTGTACATCCCAGATTGGCCCCTGCCTGTATTTTTGGATCACGAACTTCTGACCAAGGCGATGGGCGGCGAAGTTCAAATCGTGCGTTATGAAAACAAAGCCGCAATCTGCGCGGGTGGCCTGAACTTCATCCCAAAGTTTTCCCAAGATGGAAGGGTGAATATGCAGTTCCGGTTCGTCTATCACGAGTACGGCGTCGGCAGGTGCCATCAACGATTGACCAAGCATGTAGAACACTGCGCGCTCACCATCGCTCATGTCCGCAGCCGAGTAGACAGCTCCATCAACATCGACGTCAATGCGGTCGCCAGACAGAAGCAGGGCCCTCATAGGGAGGAGTCGCTCCCATATTGACTTGAGCTGCTCCAGTTTTGTGGGGATAACCACATCAAGGCTGCCTGAGCGCGCCGCTGCATGCGTTTTTAGCGCCCTGTTGCTCTGCTCAGCAAAAAGTGCTTGCACAAGAAAGTCAAAATCGTTGAGCAAATGGACCGCTGCTCGCTCTCCCCAACGTGCATTTTCGCGATGGATCAGTTTGTAGTCCTTATGTTCCCTACCGAACCGCAAGCCACGCAACGCTGCTTCCTCGCTGATTTTAGGAACCTCGGGGTTTAGCGTGAGCGCCCTATGAGCACCTATGCGATGCGCTTTTTCACCTAGGGACTTCTCAATCTGCACCGCAAGGCGTGTCTTGCCGGTGCCGTTGGCACCAACAAAGATAACACCTGCGCCCGGCTCCAATGTCACCGTCGTGGACCCCTGTTCTGTAGGAATCTGAAAAGTTAAGGACACGTCAAATCCTTGTGTAAAAAGATTGAATTTAGCCTATGTTACAGTCCCCGCGAATGCCGCAGTGCACTCACTCAATGCCTGTAAATTAAGCTTGAAGAGGCACGGTAGCTGTTGGCGCTGAAGCTGCCCATCCGCTCGCGTTGCTTCTGGGGTGGCCAAGGGTATAGACCGACGGTTTTGGGTCGAAAATCGACCATAGACGACTTCCGGCCAGAAGCGGGCCTTCGAAGCGCGACACGGCAGAACCCCGGGAGTAAAGGCGGCTTCGCCTGAGATACAGCCCAAACGGGCGCTTGGCGGCATTTCGACCGAAATGACTATGGGGTAGAGCCGCTCGACGACAAGCCTTAAGCGGAGGCCTACTGGCGCCGCAACTCAGCGCAAATTCCTAGGCACGCGATGCTTGAGAAAATATCTGCGAGCGCATTCCAGATGCGCAGGCTCCCAGTAAAGCGTCATCAGGTTCTCAATTTACATCGTATTAGCGCGGTGCACGATTTGTCCGGCTTATCCGGCGTGCTCTATATTTGTGCACATGACAGACGATCTACCCGAAGACAGCCCGCGTTATGCGCCGTCCAGCTTTATGCGGAAGCGGCGCCCATACCTGTTTTCAGACACACGAGACGGCACAGAATTCGCGCTCACACGGGAGGTGCTGGCAAACCACCTGGATACGATCACGGCGCGCAACGAAGAGAATGTTTTCGAGAAATTCGCGCGCAAGCTGGCCGCCGTCGAAATCTGCCCAAATTTGCGTCCAAACACTGGCCCTAGTGGCGGAGGAGATGGCAAGGTTGATACTGAAACCTACGAAGTCAGCCCGGAGATCTCCGACCGCTGGTACATAGGGCAGCCAGAGGCCGCGTCTGAACGCTGGGCATTTGCGATCAGCGCCAAGGAGCAGTGGAAGGGCAAGGTCCGCAGCGACGTTAAAAAGATAGCCGAGACGGATCGCGGCTACACCAAAATCTACTTCATCACGAGCCGCAATGCGCGCGCGAAAGACCGGGCCGACATCGAGTTGGCGCTCCTGAAAGAGCATGGCGTGCCGGTCACCATCCTTGATCAGGCCTGGATTCTGGAGTGCGTGTTCGAGCACGGGCGCGCGCCGCTTGCCGTGACCGCCCTCGGCATGAGCGATGAACTCAAGCGCCAAACCACTGAAACCGGCCCACGTGACCAAGTGCGCATCAAAGAGCTTGAGACGCTGGACGCGCAGATTGCGGATACGTCCCGGCTGCCGACCCTTGTCGCTGAAGACATGCTGGAGGCCGCGCTTGCGGCCCGAGGCCTTGAACGACCCCGCTCTGAAGTTGAGGGGCGGTTTACGCAGGCCCGCCGCGTCGCACGGAAGGCGGGAAACCATCTGCTCGAATACAAGATCGTCTATAACTGGGCGTGGACAGCGAACTTCTGGTTCGACGACTTCGACCTTCTGTCAGAGCTGTACGGTGATGCCGCAGACCTCGTGGTGGACCTAAGAAATGCAGAGCTGGCCTCCAAGCTGACAAACCTGTGGTCCGTGCTGCGCATGGCCGTACTCGCCGGCGCCCTGGACGAAACGCAGGCCAAGATCTCGGAGCGTAAAGTCACGCTCGCGAAAATTCTCGCCGATATCGCGGCCGATAAGACCCGGCCCAACAGCGCGCTGCATGCCCGCTCGCTGCAATTGTTCGTCGAGATGATCAATCGCCGCCATGAGCGCCCCGATGAGCCCATGGACGATATCTGGGTGGCGCTTCGCGAAGTGGTCGCCGGCGCCGACGGATACGGCACGTTTCCTTTCGAAGAGCTCGCGGACTCGCTCACGGAGCTTGGAACTTATATCAAGGACAGTGACGCTTTCGACGCGCTGTTTTCCGCCGTCGCAGAAGTGCAGGCACAGCGAACCGGTGAGGGTGAAGCGGCGACCATGTTGGTGACCCGCGGCCATCAGAAGCTGGAGCAAGGCGAAACCTACGAGGCGATCCGCTGGTTCGGCAAGGCGATCGACCGCCTTGTGAAGAAAGAGTTCGAACGCGAGCTGATGCTCGCGCTGGGCGGCCTTGCCATGGCGTACAACAAGGTCGGATTATGGTGGGCGGCGCGGGTCTGCGCACTCTCCGTCATCAGCCATCAGGTTACGGCGGGCACCATGGTAGACGGCAGTCTGGGCGCAATTAGCCCCGCGATGCTGCACGGACTTACGCGTATGGAACTATCTCTTGGGCGGGTGGGCTACGCCATACTCACACATCAGCTCGAGCTAATCGTTCAAAACGCACGTGGAATGAACGACGAAGCCGTTGATCGGTGCCGCCATGGCAACGCGATGCTGATGAGCGCGCTGCTGATCAGAGCGCCGTTCAATCGGCGAGAAGACCTCACGCGTCTGCCTGATATTCTTGATGAGTATGCGCTGTTTGAAGCGCGGATGCCGGTCCTGTTCCTTCTTGGCCGGCTCGACCAGCTACGAGAAGAAAGCTCGATTCCGCCAGATGTCGGCGATAACGAAATGCAGGCCCTCATCCAAGCGCTATGGGATGCCGGGCCGGAACACGGCATCCGAACGACGCCGAAGTTGACCCTTGATGACATGCGCGTGCTCTCAACCCGCATCCTCGGCGTTAAGCTGACCTTTGAGACAGACGCAGATGTGCAGGGAATACAGATCGCGGAAACGATCCTGGGTGTGATCGAGAGCTTCGTCGCCACGAGCCTCGGCGCGCGAGTGCTGCCAAACGTCGACACGTTGACCGTGCGTGTGGCTGCGGATGTGGCGCATATCGCCGCGCCCTCGATCCGGTTCGAGAGCGCGCGGGGCTCCTCCCTTGGCATCATAACCTACAGCCCGAGCTTTGCAGGTGAGTCGCGGGAAGACGCCCAAGCATTCCGAAATTTTTGCCATCAGGCACTCGCCCTGATCGTTGGCCGCATGATGGGCTTCGCCGAACCCCAGCAATGGCTTGAGCAACTTGCCGTCGAAGAGCGGGTATTCGACCGTGCGCTCATCTTCTGCAACGTGCCGCTGATGACGCGCAACGTCTTCGGCAAAGGCGTCCCCGTACCGCTGGCCCTCGCTGAGAAAGAGCCCGTTCTCTATCCCGATCAACGCACCCAAGCTTGGGCGCCTACTGGAGACGAGCGTCCCGCAGGCCCGCCGGTCTTTGGTGAAGGCGAGCCGCCGCCTGGCGGCTTTGACATGAAGGAGATGCCGCATACTGCTTATGAAGTGCGCTCTCCGATCGACGTGGAGGCGTGGAACCGGGCACAGTGGAACGGCTCAGCCTTCATATACACGCCCGCGCCATGTGACGACATTCCGTTTCTTGGCCTCTGCTTCGAGAACCGTGAAGCCGCCGAAGAGATTTTTGCCGGCTGGCATGCGCGCATCGGCAGCGACGATGGCACCGAGCATTTGCGGATCACCATCCTGCGTGGCGTCGATAACAAAGATTCCAATGCCTATTGCGTGTCGATCGGCCCGCCGATGCATTTCGGGGACGAGCTGAAAGGCGGGCAGCTGTTCGGCTACGTCACTCGCAACAACCGCATGTATCCAAAAAGTAGCGCGCATCTTGATGCTTTCCTTGGAGCCTATGCCCACGCGGGCTCGTTTCTGCTTGTGCCGTTTCATCTTCCAGGGAGGCGCGGCCAGCCAATCCCTATCCCGGTCAAACCGATCCCCATGCGCGAACTTCACGTCAGGCAGGCGTGGGAGGTTAGCGACCACGATCCCGATTTGATGGCGCTACGACCGGACGACGATCCCTACATACCGCCCGGCATCGGGAACCCTCCGGTGCTGCGCGCGCTGGCGCGCGTTCGCCGAATCAAGGATAGGGCTTAGGGCGACCGACCGCTTAGGGTCGGAAGCTGCCGTTCACAAATGACGGCTTACGACCCGAGGCCGACGTAGACTGCTCCCGGAACCGGTGATCGAATCGGGGCAAAGCCGACATTCAGGCAATTAGAGCGTCTACTTCGGTCTTCTACAACCAGTAGGCGGCTCGTGCGCCCATTAGGTCTGGGCGTAATCGGTGCGCTTTCTGAATTCCTCGCCGACGACACGCATGCTTTCCTCGACTGCGGGATATCCGCGATAGGGAAGGACGTTTAGGAGCGTTTCGACGATTTCCGCCCACGTCGCGCCCGCCGTCAGCGCCGCATTTGCATGGACCCGCAGCGGCGTCTCCGTCGCTTTGCTTCCCACCGCCGCGAGCGCCGAGCATGCGGCAAGCTCGCGCGTCTTCGCGTCGAGCCCGACACGGCTGAAGATGTCGCCGTAGGAGTGCTCGACGATCGCGCGGCCGATATCTGGGGCCAAGTCATTGAAACTGTTGACCACGGCCTCGCCCGCCTGGGCAGAAGTCCTGGCAAGTGTCGCCAATCCGCGTTCGCTGCGAGTCTTGCGAGTTTCGGAGACGATTACATTCGCGCTTACCTGGCCGCCGGCCCCTTCTTTCTCTTTCTGCTCCGGCTTCGTGAAGACGGCGTCCGCAACCCCAAGGGCATTGAGAGTGCTGGGAAACCCGGCATAGACGGCCAGTTGCATCAGGGCTTCGGTGATCTCGGTGCGGGACAGGCCCGAATCGAGCCCGGCTTCGATATAAAGGCCAAGCAGATCGCTGCGATTGCCGGCTGCCGCGAGCATCGAGATGATCGCGATCTGTCTCGCCTTTGGATTGAGTCCCTCGCGAGCGAAGATCTCACCGAACGCGAACTCGACCGACCAGCGGGCGAGCTCGGGTGAAGTGCTTTCCAGCCTTTCCACGTACTCCTCCGGATTGGCCATCAAGCCGTCGAGCACCTCGAGACCCCGCTGATATCGCGCAGTGCCATCGTCGGACACCGGGGCAATCGGATCGAAATCCAGATGGCGCTCCCGAAAGATCCCGCGAACGATGCCCACGGCGTTGATCGAGACCGGAAACCCCAGGATGGCAATCGCCAGGAACAGCATTTCGACCAGTTCTGCCGGCTCGCCGCCGGCATTGAGGAAGCCGGTCATGTGATATTTCAGTTGCGGTTGCACGCTGCCATGGGCCATCAGCGCGGCAACGGTGGCGATCTGGCGAAGGCGTAGGTCCAGCCCCGGCCGCGACAGGATGTCTCCATAGGCAAATTCAACGGTGAATCGTGCCAAATCCGGGGCAACCTGAGCCAGACGGTTAACAGGGATATCGTAGCCCGCGCCGCCGATCCTCTTCAGCACCTCGATACCCCGGGTAAAACGTTCTGCACTGGTCTCGCCAGCGGAAGCGCCCAAGAGGGCCGTCATGCCTGTCTGATCCATAGGTCCATTCATCTGTGTTTTTCCTTCGGCTGCTGCCAGCGTTCTAGCTGTGGTGTTCTTTTACAGAAAGTCCCCGTACTTGCGCGTATCCACGTCTGATTTGCTCCCTATCGAAATCAGCGGAACGGAGCATAAGGGCAGGAAGATGCAATGGGCAAAGACCAAATTCGTGATACCTTTTCTGCATGAGGATACGAATCGATCTGCGCCAACTGGAGTGTTTCGTCGCAGTGGCGGAGGAAGGCACCTTCCGCGCCGCGGCCGAACGACTGCACATGTCGCAGCCGCCGCTAAGCCGCCAGATCAAACAGCTCGAGAGCGAACTCGGGGTGACACTGCTCAATCGCGATTCGTCGGGCGCGGTACTCACGACGGCGGGCCGCGCATTCCTGAAGGGGGCCCGGAAGACGCTGCTTCAGGCCGCAGAGGCGATCGAAATCGCGCGACGGCATTCAAAGGGAACGCCTCGGCAACTCAGGGTCGGTTATACCAAGGTCTTCGACCCGGAGGTCTTTCCCCCCCTCGAGCCTGCCTTCAAGAAAGCGGTTCCTGGTGGGTCGCTGGTTTTCGTTGCCGCCATTTCCGTCGAGCTCATCCGACGCCTGCGGCGTGGCGCGCTCGATGTCGCCTTGATCGGACTGCCCAGCGCAACGGGGGAGTTGGTGGTTGAACCGCTGCACACAGAGCCGCTGGTCGCGGTAATCCCCGCACAGCATCCGCTCGCGCGGCACAAAGTCCTGTCGATCGCGCAGTTGAATGACCAACCCGTGTTCTGGCCGCAGCGCCGAACAAATCCCGGATTCTTCGATCACTACGAGGAAGTGTTCGCGAAGCTCGGGCATGCGCCGAGCCGCAGACTGACGGAACCCGCGGATCACCACCTCCTGTTGGCCGAAGTGGCAAACGGACGGGGCATCGGCTTCATACCAAAGTCGATGACGAAGATGCGGCGCGCCGGTGCGACTTTCAGGCCACTCAAGGAAAGGGAATTCTGGATCGGATTTGGCCTCGCCTACAGGGATGCGCAACACGCATCAGGGTTGGATGCGTTGTTACGCATCGCGCGGCGCAAAACGGCGCTGCTCCTTCCGGGCGCGGAATAGCCACGGCCGTGTCGTTCGTCCTGTGTCGCTTCTGGTGCCGGGACTGCGCCCAGTGGACCGCCTAGGATAACCGTGTGCCGGATAAGGAAGACGTCGTGTGTTGGTGCGCCGAGCGCTGATACCGAGTAGAGAGAGCTTTCGCGAACGTCTACTTCGTGGGAAAGTTCACTCGGCGATCGAGTGTCCGGAATTGGCCGTCAGCGGTCTAAAACCCATGCATGAACTTTGTGCTGACAAATGACACTTCACGATTGTTGTATGCAGGCAAATAGAATATCTCAGCGGCACAAGTTGTTTGGTGAGGACATCCGTTCCTGATAGCTCGCCATGAGTGTTCTAGCCAGCTCGTCTAGCGTCCAAAGCGTCAGTGGCACGTTCTCGGTCAGCTTGGCAATTTGGCGCCATCCAATGGCTGCCACGCTCATATCGCAAAATTCGTCATAGAGATGTCCGGCGTCCCCTCGGATCATCCACAAGGTTTTAATTTGTGCCTCCTTGGTGCTTCCGAGATATTTTGACGTCGCGAAACGTTGCTCCCCTGCATTGGTGTTTGCTTATGCTGAGTCATGGAGGTGCTTGATCTCGTAGCTTGTACTGCGCCCACCCGCGGCGGTTTTTTGCAAAATGCCAGCCTGCAGTAGTTCAGTGATGTCTCTAAGTGCTGTGTCTTGCGAGCACTTGGCCAGCGCTGCCCATTTACTGGTGGTGAGCTTGCCCTCAAACACATCCAGCAGCCGATTTAGCACCTTGATCTGCCGCTCATTCATCGGAATGGTTGCTGCGTGTTGCCAAAACTTCGCTTTGGCGAACACTTGGTCGAGGATGCCGTGGGCATTTTCGATGGCTTTTAGCAGGGTCGCCAAGAACCACGTTAACCATTGCGTCACATCCATGTCGCCCTTTTGTGTGCGTTCAAGGATGTCGTAGTAGGCTTTGCGCTTCCGCTGGATCTGAGCGGACAAACTGTAAAATCGTTGTTGGCTGCCATCCGCACGGGTCAGCAGTAGATCGCCGATGGCACGCGCAATGCGGCCGTTGCCGTCGTCGAAGGGGTGTAGCGTGACAAACCATAGGTGCCCTAGGCCCGCGCGAACCAGGGCGGGCTCTTTGGGGGTAGCGTCATTTAGCCAGATGAGGAAACGCGCCATCTCTGCCGCAAGCATGTTGGCGGGTGGCGCCTCGAAATGCACCTTTTCCCGTCCAATAGAACCCGAGACGACCTGCATGGGGCCAGTGCTGTCGTCTCGCCAGTGGCCGACGTTGATGGCGCTGATGCCAGAATAGCCGGCAGGAAACAGCGCCGCGTGCCAGCCGAATAGGCGTTCGGTGCTTAGAGGAGCCGTTGCATTGCTGGTGGCGTCCAAGATCATGTCGACGATGCCGTCGACATGGCGGTCTGCGGGTGCCAAAGCACCGATGTCGACGCCTAAGCGGCGTGCGACAGAAGACCGGACCGAGGCGACGTTGAGCATTTCGCCCTCGATGGCACTGGTTTGGACGACGTCTTCGGTTAATACTGCCAGACTGGCTTCGTCGCGCAGTGTTATTCCTACGTCTGTCAGACGGCCTAGCAGCAGCCCCTGGGCACGGCTCACAACCGCCAAGGGATCTGCCAGGGCAGCCAGGTCGTAGCGCCAGTCAGGCCAGTGCGGCGATTGCCAGATATATTCACCGTAATTCATGCGGTGATTGTGGCGGGGTTTCGACCTCTCGTCAAACCCTGATATATCGTGGCGTGGTTGTGTTGCTACCGGATCTATATCCCTGAAAATCGCAAAAAGGGCCGGCAAAGCCGACCCTCTCACCAAGCAATCCGCTTCTACCTAAACCTCCCCGCCAACGCCCTCCCCCCATCCGTCAACAAGGCAATATCTCCCCCCACCGCCGCGAAGCAAACACCCATCTCGATATAGCGCTGCGATTCGTCGTGATTCAAACTCAATATCCCCGCCGGTTTGCCGGCCGCCCGGATTCGCTTGATGGCATCCGCGATGGCGGCTTGTACGTCCGGATGGCCCGGCTGGCCTAGCAGGCCCATCGATGCCGACAAGTCCGACGGCCCGATGAAGACGCCGTCCACGCCATCGACGGCGGCGATTTCATCCAGGTTCTGCAACGCTTCTTGCGACTCGATCTGCACCAATAGGCAGACACGCTCGTTCGCTTTTTTCAGGTAGTCCGTTTGCGCGCCGAACTGCGACACGCGGGCCAGGCGCGAACCGACGCCGCGCACGCCGTGCGGGGGATAGCGCACGGCGCGCACCAGTTCGCGCGCCTGCTCGGCGGTGTCGACCATGGGTACCAGCAGATTGGTGGCGCCCAGATCCAGCAATTGCTTGATCATCCACGTTTCGCCAATGGCGGGGCGCACCACCGCGTGGCTGGGGTAGGCGGCAATGGCCTGTAGTTGGCCCAATATGGAAGCTAACCCGTTGGGGGAATGCTCGCCGTCGATCAGCAGCCAGTCGAATCCACAGGCCGCGCACATTTCGGCGGCGTAGGGGTTGGCCATGGATAACCACAGCCCGATCTGGCGTTGCCCTGCGTTTAATGACTGCTTGAAAGGATTATCGGTAGCCATGTTCAGTCCAGTTTGACGCCGGTGATTTCGACCAGGTGCTTCCATTTGGCGATTTCGCCTTTCTGGAATTCCTTGAATTCGGCGGGAGTGACGTTGACCAGTTCCAGGCCCACGTCATCGGCCATTTTTTTCATCTCGGGGCCTCGCACGTACTGGTTGATGGTCTGGTTGAGTTTGGCGACGATCTCGGGCGGCGTGTTCTTGGGCGCGAAGACGGCATACCAGGTGACCAGGCCGTGGTCGTCGAAGCCGTATTCGCTGGTGGCCGGGGTATCGGGCGCGAAGCCGGCCCGCTTTTTGTCGGCAACCGCCACCAGGTTCACGCGGTCTGCCTTGATCTGGGTAAGCGAAGGGCCGGCGTCTTCAAATACGTATGACACGCGGCCGCTGATCAGGTCCGTCATCAGGCCGCCCACGTCTTTGTACAGAACGGTTTCGACCTGCACGTCCTGGCTTTTTTTCAGCAGCTCGACGAATACGCGCGAGGTGGTGTTGCTGGACCCGAAGTTGACTTTGCCGGGGTTGGCTTTCGCTTCGGCGACGATGTCGGCGAATGTCTTGCCCTTGGCTTCTTTGCTGGCCAGTATCACCATGGGCCGTTTGGCCACGATGGCGATGGGTTCGAAATCGGCCTGCGGGTCGTAGGCCAGTTTGCTGTACAGGCTGGCGTTGGCCGCCATGGGGCCGCTGGTGGCCACCAGCAAGGTGTAGCCGTCCCCGGGGCTATTGGCAACGGACGACGCGCCGATGATGCCGCCGGCGCCGGGCTTGTTGGCCACGGCGGCGGGCTGGCCCAGTTTGTCGCCCAGGCCCTGCGCCACCATGCGGGCGATGGCATCGGTGCCCGATCCCGCGCCGAAAGGCACCACGATGGTAATGGGCCGTTCCGGGTAGGCGGCAAGCGCCGCCGGGCTGGCCAGGCTGGCGCCGATAAGAACGCCCATGCCGAGTACGGCCCGCTGGGCCGCGCGTGCTGCGAATTTCATGTTGTCTCTCCTGTTTGGGGTTATTGCATCGGCACGGTGGGGCCGACATCTTGGGCGGTGGCGCGCCGCATGGCGCGGCGGTATTTCTGGTTGTAGTGGGTGCCGCGGTGCATGGTGCAGCGGTTGTCCCAGATCACCAGGTCGTTGGCGCGCCACCGGTGGCGGTAGACAAACCGCGGCTGGGTGGCAAAGGCCATCAGCTTGTCCAGCAGCGCGCGGCTTTCCTGTTCGCTCATGCCTTCGATGCCTTTGATGTGCGAAGCCAGATACAGCGACCGCCTCTGGTTGTGGGCGTTGTTCCGTACCAGCACCTGTTTTACCGGCGGCTGCCGCTCGCGCCACTCGGGCGGAATGGCCTGCGACTCCAGGCCCAGCAAGGTGCGCGAGTGGAAATAATCGTGAATGGCGATCAGGTCTTGGATCTGCGCTTGCATGGCGGGGTCCAGGTGGTCCCAGGCGGCGCGCATGTCGGCGAATTCGGTGGCGCCGCCCACCGGGGACACTTCTTGCGCATTCAGCAGCGACGCGCTGGCCGGGGTTTTCTTGAAAGAACTGTCGGTGTGCCAGAGCTGGTTGCTTAATAGAACAAGGCGACGAATGTCGGCATCGCCGATGAGCTTGCCCTGTTCGTCCAGGTTCGAGATATCCGATAGCTGGGCGTGCGCCAGCCGCCGGGGTTTCTTGTCGCTGGCGATATACGAACCCACCGAGGTTTCCAGCGGGCCATAGATTTCGGCCACCCGCAGTTGCTGCGCTTCGTCCAGCGGCTGGTCGGGAATGACGAGCACCCCGTACTGGTCCAGGGCGTCGCGCAGGCCCTGCCGCAACTCGGCCGACAAGGGCTGGGTAAGGTCGATGCCGGCGACTTCTGCGACGAATCCGTCTGTCACTGGCGTGAGGTCTAGCATTAGGGAATCTCCTTAGGGTCCGATTTGCTCGGCTGGCTTATAATTTTTCGATAGTCGAAATTAATTTCGTTGATAGAAATCATCATAAGGAATTGGGCCATGCCGCAAAATCCGGGATTACCCAAAGGCAGCGATTTATTCGTGGAAGCGTTCGCCCGGGGCCTGGCGGTAATCCGCGCCTTCGGGGCCGACAGCCGCGAACTGACGCTTTCCGAAGTAGCGGAACGGGCGGGCGTCACGCCCGCGGGCGCACGGCGCCTGCTGCATACGCTGGTTACCCTGGGATACGCGCGCATCAGTGGCCGCACGTTCTCGCTGACGCCAGCGGTGCTGGATATCGGCTATTCCTATCTGAATTCGCTTTCATTGCGTGAAGTGGCGCTGCCCTATCTGGAGCAGTTCGCGCGCGATCACGGCGAAATTTGTTCGCTGTCGGTGCTGGACAAGAACGACATCATTTATGTGGCGCGCGCCGAGATCCGCAGCCCTTCGGCCCGGCGGCTGATCACGGGCGAGCGCCTGCCGGCGCATGCCACTTCCACGGGGCACGTGCTATTGGCGCAGCTCGGCGCGCAAGAGCTGGATGACTTCCTGGCGCAAGCGCCTTTTGAACGGCTGACGCCGCATACCTTGGTCGATGCCGAACCGCTGCGGGCGGCAATACGTACGGCCGAAGCCCAGGGGTACGCGCTGGCCAGCCAGCATTACGAATTGGGGGTATGCGCGCTTGCCGTGCCGGTATACAACCGGCAAGGGGAATTGGTGGCGGCGCTGACCGCCAGCTTGAACCAGGCCAAGCACCCCCCCGAGGGCGTGGTGGCGGATTTTCTGCCCAGCTTGCAGCGGCTGGCAAAGGAAGTGAGCGGGGGGCTGACTTGAGGCTCCGAGGGGCAACGGTGTCAGTGCTTCACCGCTTGCTGCGCGGCCCGCCCGGGATGAAAGATGCGGCTCGATCAGAGACGCTAGCGCGAGGCCTTGCCCTGCCACACCGCGCCGGACCGGATCAGGGCCTCGATCTGCTCGGCGTCCATGCCCAGCTCAGTGGCCAACACGTCGCCCGTATCGCCGCCCAACTCGGGCCCGGTATGCTGGATTCGCCCCGGAGAGCGCGACAACTTGGGCACCACCCCGACCTGGCGGATGCTGCCCAGCTGCGCGTGCGGCACCTCCACGATCATGTCGCGCGCCCGGTAGTGGGCTTCGTCGAAAATGTCCTTGACGGTCAGCACCCGGGAAACCGGCACGCCGGCCGCCTGGAGCATGTCTTCCAGCACCCGCCCCTCGAACTGGCCAGTCCAGTCGGCCACCATGGCGTCCACGGCGCGCAGATTCTCGGCCTGGCCGCGCGCGCGAATCGTGCAGTAGCGCGGGTCGGTCAGCAGGTCGGGCCGCTGCATCGCCTTGGCCAGCCGCTCGAAGGTGGCGTTGCTGTTGGCCGCGATCAGCACATAGCCGCCGTCGGCGGTGGGATACAGACTGTTGGGCGCCATCGACGGCAGGTTCGGCCCCTGGCGCATGGGCACCTTGCCCAGCTTGTCGTACGCGGCCACCACCGACTCCATCTGGGTGAAGGCCGCTTCGTAGAGCGCCGCGTCCACCACCTGGCCCTCGCCCGTGCTGTCGCGATGCCGCAGCGCCGCCAATATGCCGAAAGCCGTGTACACCGACGTCAGGTAGTCGGTCGTGGCCAATGCAACCCGCGACGGCGGACGATCGGGGTCGCCGGTCATGTGGCGCACGCCGCCGTAGGCTTCGCAGATGGCGCCGTACCCCGGCAAATGGGCATTGGGGCCGTCCTGCCCGTAGCCGCTGATGCGCGCGTAAATGATGTCGGGCTTGACCCGGGCGATGGCGTCATACCCCAGGCCCAGGCGCTCGAGTACGCCGGGGCGGTTGTTCTCGAGCACCACGTCGGCCCGCTGGATCAGCGACCGGGCCGTTTCGCGTCCGGCTTCCGTCTTGAGGTCGATGACGATGGAACGCTTGCTGCGCAGGATCGATGCGCTGTAGAGCGACACGGCATCGACGTGGCTGCCCAGCTGGCGCACGGGGTCGCCGTCGGGCGGCTCGATCTTGATGACATCGGCGCCGAAATCGGCCAGCAGTCTGCCGCAGGCCGGCCCGGCGATGGTTGTGCAGATCTCGATGACGCGGATGCCCTTCAGCGGGCCGCGATCAGTATCCTGGCAAGACGTGTCGGCGGTCATGGCGGATGCCCCTTAGCCGGCCGGGTCGATCTGGCCGACCACCTGCCCGTCTTCGACCGCGTCCCCTTCCTTGACATGCAGCTCGGCCAGGCGGCCGCCATCGCTGCTGAGCACGGGGATCTCCATCTTCATGGATTCGACGATCAGGACGGGTTCGTCGGGCGAGACGGCGCCGCCCGCTTCCACCAGTACTTTCCAGACTTTTCCGGTAACTTCAGCGACCAGGGGGACAGTGGCCATGTTGATTGCTCCTAGGTGTTGCATGATGAGGAAACGGCGTGGCGTTCAGGCCGCCAGGACCTGGGCCGCCAGCCCCGTGTGCACGTTGCCGGCCTGGAAGGCCTCGCTTGCCAGGACGCGCTGGATGAAGGGAATGTTGTGCTTGACGCCCACGATCTGCGTCGCGTCGAGCGCCTGCCGCAACCGCGCGATGGCCTGCTCACGCCCCTGTGCGTGCACGATCAGCTTGGCGATCATGGGGTCGTAGTACGGCGTCACCGTGCAGCCCTGGGCAAAGCCGGTCTCGACCCGGATGCCGTCTCCCGACGGGAACTGCAGCACTTTCAGCGTGCCCGGCGAAGGAAAGAAGCGCACCGGGTCTTCCGCATAGATGCGGGCCTCGATGGCATGGCCGCGGATCGACACCGGCTGCGGGACGACCGCCCCCAGCAGTTCGCCGGCCGCCAGGCGGATCTGGGCCACAACCAGGTCGACCCCGGTGATCTCTTCGGTCACCGCATGCTCGACCTGAAGCCGGGTGTTGGTTTCCAGGAACTGGAAGCCGCGTCCTTGGGCATGCAAGGTCTCGACGGTACCGATGACGTCGTAGCCCATTTTGCGCAGGGCGCCCGCGATCTCGTTGCCGGCGGCGTCCACAATGGTCCGGGGCAGCAGCGGCGCCGGGGATTCCTCGATTACTTTCTGGTGGCGTCGCTGCACCGAGCAATCGCGCTCGAACAGGTGGCATACATTGCCGGCGCGATCGGCCAACATCTGGAACTCGATGTGGCGGGGCTGTTCTAGCAAGCGCTCCAGGTAGAGCTCGGCATTGCCGAAGCTGCGCCGCGCCAGCGATGCCGCCTGTTCGACCGCTTTGAGCAGCTGCGCGTCGTCGCGCGCAGCCATCATGCCGATCCCGCCGCCGCCGGAGGCGGGCTTGACCATGACCGGGTAGCCGATCTGGTGCGCCATCGCCTGCGCCTGCGCCGGATCGCCCGTCAACAGTTCGGAACTGGGCGCCATGGCCAGGCCGTACTGCTGCATCAGCGCGCGCGCCCGGGTCTTGTGCCCCATGGCGTCGATCCATTCTGGACTGGGGCCGATGAACACCGCGCCCGCCGCCTGCACCCGGCGCGCGAATTCCGCATTTTCCGACAGGAACCCGTAGCCCGGATGTACGGCATCGGCGCCGGTGTCGCGCAACACGCGCAGAATCGCGTCCTGGTTCAAATAGCTGTGCACGGGCTCGGCCGCGCCGATGCAATAGCTTTCGTCCGCCTGCGCAAGATACGGCAGATTCGCATCCGCCTCGGAATACACCGCCACCGACCGGATGCCCATGGCCCGCAAAGCCCGCAGGACGCGGGCGGCAATGGCGGCGCGATTCGCGACAAGCACCTTCTGAAACATCGATCCATTCTCCACATTCGCCCGTCATGGGCACAACATTCCCCCGCGGGCGCTGCTGGCGCAACGCCCGTCCCGAAGCGGGTCGGCAAGAAATCAGTAACTAGTGGGCCAGGTGCGCATCAGGTGCTCGCCCACGCCGCCGGACAGCCGCATCTGGTGCACTTCCAGGCTGCGGATCAGGTGCGCGCGCGTTTGCGCCGGATGGATCACCGCGTGCGCGCTGTAGGCAGCCGCCGCATCGTAGGCCGTCGTGCCCTTGGTCATGTCGTCCAGCAATTGCTGATACCGTTCCGGGTCGTCCTGCGGCTCGACGCCGTGCACGATGGACACCGCGGACCGGGGGTCCATGAAATTCACCTCGGCGGTGAACCAGTTGATCACCTCGTCGGCGTTGCCGCCGCCGCCCATGTTCAGCACCGCCTGCCCGTAGGTCTTGCGCATGACGACCGAGATCTTGGGCACGGTGACCAGGGAAATCGCGTTCATCCAGTTCATCACCCGGCCGATCGCGCCCTGGCGCTCGCCCTCTACCCCGATCAGGAAGCCGGGTTGGTCGACCATGAAGATCAACGGAATGTTGAACGAATCGCACAAGACCATGAAACTGACGACCTTGTCGCACGACTGAGGGTCGATGGCGCCGCCCTTGTACATGGGGTTGCTGGCAATGATGCCCACCGAACGTCCGTCCAGGCGGGCCAGCGCCGTCACGATGGACCGGCCGAAGCGCGGCTTGAGCTCGAACACCGAATCCTTGTCGTAGATAAGCGCAAGAATCCGGCGCACGTCGTAGACCTGGGTGCGCGATTCCGGCAGGATGTCCAGGATGCGGCCGATGTCCCGGCCTGAGCCTTCCGGCACAGGGTGCACCGGCGGCGCTTCATTGTGGTGGCTGGGCAGGTACGACAGGAACTTGCGGATCGCCTGCAGGGCCTGTTCATCGGTGTCCACCGCCAGATCCACCATGCCGGTGACCTCGGTGTGCAGCTTCCAGCCCCCCAGTGCCTCGGGGTCGACGGCCTCGTTGATGGCGCGCGACGTCAACTTGACGCTGGATACCGCGGTGATGGCGCCTTTGCGCATGACCACAAAATCGGCCAGGGCCGCATACCACGACGACGAACCGTAGCAATGGCCCAGGACAGCGGACACCCAAGGCGTTTCGCGCATGCGGCGATATTGGGTGGGCCGGTCGCCGCTGCCTACGCCTTCGGCCCCCATGACATCGGGCATGCGCGCGCCGGTGGATTCCCCCAGGAAAACCATGGGCAGCCCGCGCTGCGTGGCAATGCGCTTGACGTGCCCCACCTTTGCGGTATTGACCTTGCTGCTCGACGCCCCCATCACCGTGAAGTCGTTGGACACCACGGCGACGTCGCGCCCCTGGATCTTGCCGTAGCCGGCGATCTTGCCGTCGGCCGGAGAACGGTCGCGCATCTCGGGGCGAATGCTGG
This sequence comes from Bordetella petrii, assembly GCA_017745595.1. Lineage (GTDB taxonomy): Bacteria > Pseudomonadota > Gammaproteobacteria > Burkholderiales > Burkholderiaceae_B > Bordetella_A > Bordetella_A petrii_C. The sequence continues at coordinate 127,832 of WMBV01000012.1, read as the reverse complement.
TGGCGAACAGGCCGGTTTCGTGGAAACTGTCCGGGTCCACCAGGCAATCGATGCGCTGCCGCGCATTCAAGACCCCTTCCTCGGCGCGCTTGCGGAGTTTTTCTTCCCCGCCCATGGCCATGCCCCGGCGCCGGCGCGCCTCGTACTCTTCAATCGCTTTTTCAAACATCTTCGCTTCCATCAACTGTTTCGCCTCAGCGTGGCGACACTGCCTTGCGCAGCTCTGGCACGGAATCGGCCAGCGCCTTCCAATCGCGCACCTCGGCTTGCATGTGGGCCCGCAGTTCGGCGGGCGTCGTGGACACCGCCTCTGCGCCGATTTCTTCCAGGCGCGCGGCGAACGATTTCTGCTTGACGATCCGCTGCGTGGCCTGCGCCAGCTTTTCGACGATAGGCTGCGGCGTTCCCGCGGGCGCCAGCAGGCCGAACCACACGCCGATGTCGTAATTCACGCCGTTTTCCTGGAAGGTGGGAACTTCGGGCAACACGGCAATACGGTGCTGCGCCGACACGGCCACCGGCTTCAGTCGCCCGGCCTGGATGTGCGGAAGCAGCACCGGCACCAGCGAGAACACCGTGTCGACCTGCCCGCCGATGGCGTCGGTAGTGGCCTGCGCGCCACCCTTGTAGGGAACGTGCATGATGGGCAGTCCGGCGCGGAACTTCATCAGCTCGACATACAGGTTCAGCTGCGCGCTGGAAATGGTGTACTTGCCGGGCGACTGGTTGGCCTTCGCAAGCATTTCCTTCAGCGTCGAGAACGGCGCATCGTTGCCGGCGCCCACCATGAAGGGCACCTGGGTCACCATGCTGACCTGCTCGAAACTATTGACCGGATCGAACGGCGGAAACGGCCCGAATACCGAATTGATGCTGGGCGTTCCGCCGCCGAACAGTACGGTATAGCCGTCGGGCTTGGCGTTGGCCACCAGATTCGATCCGATATTGGTGCCGGCCCCGGGCTTGTTCTCGATGACGACCGACTGGTCCAGTTCCTGCGCCAGTTTTTCGGCATAGAGGCGCGCGATCATGTCGGTACTGCCTCCGGCCGGATACGCCACGATCAGGTGGATGGGCTTGTCGGGATAATCCGCCGCCGATGAAACCGCCGAAACGCAGGAAAGCAGCGCCGCGAATACTGCGCGCGAAATCGTCATGAGAGTCTCCTTTGGCCTCTGTGTCGCTATCGAAAGCGTGTTTTCTCGTTTGATAGAATGGTCTCCCTTTTGGCAAATAAAGTCAACATGGTTGACTATTTGGACGCGACTCCATGATCTCTGCCCGGAAACTGGACCAGCTGCGCTCGACCCGCTCTTATGGCATCGGCCGCCTGTTCCTGCTGGCTCGCCGCGATTTCTCCAGCCGCCTGGCGCAAAAGATGAGCGAGAAATCGCAAGACACCGGGGGGGTGATCCCGGGGGGGTCACTTCTACCGTTCCTGGACCTGGAAGGCACACGCAGCAGCGAGCTGGCGCGGCGTTCGGGGATTTCGAAGCAGGCGGTCGCCAAGTCGTTGAAGGAACTGGAAGAGGCGGGCCTGGTGACCCGCTCGCAAGACGATTCGGACGGGCGCGCGCAGATCATCTGCTTCACCGAGCGGGGGGTGGAATATCTGCTGAGCATCCATGCCGCGATCAAGTCGATCGAACAGGAATACGAGAAGCTGCTGGGCGCCGCCGGCCTGCAGGCTCTGCGCAAAAGCCTGAGCCTGCTGGCGTATTCCGAGACCGACAAGCGCTAGGTGTCTTCCGTTTCCCTTGTCGGGTGTCTGACTCCCGCAGGGTGTCAGACACCGGCCTGAACAGCCAGCTTAGGCCACCGCGAGCGGAAGCCCTTGGACTGCACGCGCGCTAGGAACGTTGAATAAGAGGCTCGACGAGGGTTGTGCCTGACGCGCAATTCGAACAAGTCGGCAAGGCCATACGGCGCGATGACATGTACCGAATCGTTGATGTCCAAATGGACGCCTACGCAGGTGGCGAACTCTGGCCAGGTAGCCAACCCGTCTTCCAGTGAGGTCAACGGCGCCACGGCATGGCCGGAATCATCGACGAGCCATTCGTGAACCTTTGCCTGATTGGTCACTTCCCAATCGATTGTGGGACACAGGCATCGCAGCCGATCTTGCAGTTGCGCCTCGTGCCCCGAGGCGGCGTGTGGATCGAAGTATGCGACGTCTACGTCATCCCCGTATGACGCCCCACTGAAGCCGTGCAAGGAATTCCACACCAGTGACCGGATAGCGCCCGCCCCGATGCACCACGATGACAGCTCGAGCGAACGAACCGCCCGTAGCGCGGCCATTAGCGGCGCCGAGGCCGCGACCAGGTCGCACAATTGATGTTCATAGTCGGGCCGAGCTTTTGACATGGATTGTTTTGTTGCGTCGATGTCTTGGCTCGTCGGTGTCTGACACCCTGCGGGAGTCAGACACCTGGCTTGAGATCCGGCGTCTTCCGTTTCCTTTGTCGGGAGTCAGACACCTGGCTTGAGATCTGGCGTCTTCCGGTCCCTTTGTCGGGTGTCAGACACCGGGCTTCCCTTCTGCTGCGCCCCCACCCCCCTACAACGCCACTTCCACCCCCGACGCCGAGCGGGTGCCTGCTACCGGCCGGCAGCTTTCGGGGTGGTAGGTGTGCACCAGCGAGAACTTCACCTGGTCGGTGGCGTTTTGCCGCGCGGCGTGCAGGGTGCGGCAATGGAAGAACACCACGTCGCCCGGCTCTAGTTCGGGGCAGACGGCTTGCTGGATCAAGGCCTGATTTTCGGGCGGGTCGGCGCGGAAGAATTTCCGCGGGTCGAACTGCGCGGCCGCGAACGTTGCGGTGTGCGAGCCCGGAATGAAGTACAGCCCGCCGTTGTCGGCGGTTTCGTGGCCGAGCGCCAGCCAGGTGGACACCAAGTCGGTGTCGCTGAATGACCAGTAGCGGATGTCTTGATGCCAGCCGGTCAGGCTGCCGTAGGCGGGGTGCTTGGTCATGACGCAGTTGTGGTGCACGGTGGACAGCACCGGGGTTTCGCCGAAGTAGGCGCGCAGCCATGCGCCGATGGCGGGCGAGGTGGCCCATGCCTGGAACAAGGGGCCGCGCCCGTAGGCGCCCAGCAGCCGGCGCACGGTGGAACCGCCCTGGGCCTGGCGCGACGGGGGCGCGCCGGGGTATTGCAGGTCGGCCTCGTATTCGATGGGGCCGGTTTCCTGGGCCAGCTGGCGTTCGGCCTGGGCGCGCAGCGCGGCCACGATGTCGGGCGCCGCGAACTGCCGGGCCACCACGAAGCCCTGGCGGCGCAGGGTGGCCACTTGCTCGGCCACGGATGAAGCAGACATTTTCAACCTCGAACAGATGAAAGCCGGTACACGTTCACGCCACGCTGCCGTCGCGCCCTAGTCGCCGCGCGCCTCGGCGGCGGCTTTCAGGCGGGCCGTATCGCGTTCGCGCTCGACGTTGCGTACCCATTCGCGCCACACGGCCACCAGCAGCGCCATCAGCACGGGGCCCACGAACAGGCCCACGATGCCCATGGTTTTCACGCCGCCGATCAGGCCGAAAAAGGTGGGCAGGAACGGCAGCTTGACCGGGCCGCCCACCAGGCGGGGCCGCAGGGTCTTGTCGACGATGAACAGCTCGACGGTGCCCCAGGCGAACAGCGCGATGCCCGCCACCAGGTGCCCGGAGCCGATCAGGTAGAGCGACACCAGGGTGAACGACAGCGGCGCGCCGCCCGGCACCAGGGCCATGAAGCCGGTGACCACGCCCAGCAGCACCGGCGAGGGCACGCCGGCCAGCCAGTACGCCACGCCCAGCACGACCCCTTCGCCCACGGCGATGAGGCCCATGCCGGTGACGGTGGAGCCGACCGTGGCCGGCACCACGCGCGAGAAGCGCTGCCAGCGCGTGGGCAGGATGCGCTCGCCCAGCACGTCCAGCTGCGCGATCATGCGGTCGCCGTCTTTATAGACAAAAAACAGCGTGATCAGCATGAACACCACGTTCAGCAGCAGCTGGAAGGCGTTGCCGGTGGCCGACAGCACCATGCGGTAGATGTTGCCCAGGTGTTCGCCGCTGACCATCTCGACCATGGCGCCCAGCGCATGCGGCTCGCCCAGGTAGGTCTGCCAATACACGGCCAGGCGCGGCCCGATGCCCGGCAGCGAGGATATCCAGTCGGGCACGGCCACGCCGTGGCGGTTGGCGGCCAGGGCCCAGGCGAAGAAGTTGCTGGCTTCCTGGACGGCGTACGACAGGGCCAGCGTCAACGGCACGATCAGCACCAGGATGACGCCCAGCAGGGCCAGCGTGGCGGCCAGCGCGGTGCGCCCGCCGCATTTGTCGACGATGCGCTTGTACAGCGGCCACGAGGCCAGGCCGATGATCAGTGCCGCCAGGGCGGGCACCAGGAAGCCGCTGAGAAAATAGGCGCCCGCCAGCAGCACCAGCAGAAGTAGCCAGCGGGCGATCAGGTACGCGGGTAGGACGGGCTGCTGCATAGAGCGGGACAAGGGTGCGAGTGCGCGACGCCCAAATATACAGTACGGCCCTGGTTGCCCTGCCCGGCGCGCCCCGCCGGCGCGCCGGAAGGCTTACATGACGTACTCGGCCTCGACCGCCACGCCGCGCCGGGTGGCCCGCTCGGCGGCGGGGGTGAGCTCGGCCTTTTCGACGCCATGGCAGGGCTCGGTGCCGTCGCCGCCGCTCAGCAGCGGACAGCGGGCGAACAGTTCGGCGACCCAGTCGGAAAACACCCGCACCTTGGGCGACAGCTGCCGGCTTTGCGGGTACAGCAGCGAAATCGGCACCGAACGCGGCTTCCATTGCGGCAGCACTTCGATCAGTTCGCCGGACTGCAGGTGCGGCAGCGCCATGAAGCGGGCCGTCTGCACCAGGCCGAACCCTTGCAGGGCGCAGGCCAGGTGCGCGCTCCAGTCGTTGACCGACACGCAGCCCGGCACTTCGATTTCGCGGGTCTTGCCGTCGATGACGAAATCCCAGTTGCAGTTGCGGCCGGAGCGGCTGGAAAAATAATGCACCGCGTAGTGGCTTTGCAGGTCGTCCAGCGTGTGGGGCATGCCCTGCCGTTCCAGATACGACGGCGCCGCGCAGGTCAGGCTCTGGAAGGTGCCGATGCGGCGCGCGACCAGGCTGGAGTCTTCCAGTTCGCCGCCGCGGATCACGCAATCGACGGCTTCTTGCACCATGTCGACGCGGCGGTCGCCCATGCCGATGACCAGTTCGACGTCGGGGTAGCGCTTGTGGAATTCGCAGAGCGACGGGATCAGGATCAGGCGGCCGATGCTGGCGGGCACGTCGATGCGCAGCTTGCCCTTGGGCCGCAGCGCCGCTTCCTGGAAGCAGGCCTCGGTTTCTTCGACCTCGGACAGGATGCGGGTGCTGTGTTCGTAATAAGCGGCGCCGTCGGGGGTAAGGCTGATGCGGCGCGTGGTGCGATTGAGCAGGCGCACGCCCAGGCGGCGTTCGAGGCTCTGGACGGCGGTGGTGACGGTGGTGCGGGGCAGCGCCAGGCTGTCAGCCGCGCGGGTGAAGCTGTTGGCGTCGACAACGCGCACGAAGACCTGCATGGCTTGAAAGCGATCCATGGTCGTGTCCTGGAAAGGCAATGAATAAGAAGAAGTGCGCTCAGCATACCGCGCTTTAGGCCGTTATTGTTCGTACAGATCGAACAGTGTTGACGATGTAGCAATGTTTATCCCCCCGGGGAAAACATTCAGAATGCAATCGTCTTGAATTGGCCGATAGCCGCAGACCAACGCACGCGCTGGTTTCGGCCCCCCGCGGAAGGGCTTCTTCCCCGTCGCCCCCGGCCATTCGTCCCCATATTCTGTTCAAGGAAACACCATGACTGTTTCGCGCCAACGCATTGTATTGCTGGCGGTTTTCGCGACCCTGATCGCCGCGGGCGGGGGCTATACCCTGCTGCACGGCACGGCCGGCGCGGGCGTGGCCCAGGCGCAGTCGGCGCCGGCCGCACCGGCGGTGGACGTGGCGCCCGCGCTGGGCAAGACGATTGTCGACTGGCAGGATTATTCCGGCCGGCTCGAGGCAATCGACCGCGTCGACATCCGCCCGCTGGTTTCCGGCACCCTGACCGCCGTGCATTTCCAGGACGGCAGCCTGGTCAACAAGGGCGACCCGCTGTTCACCATCGACCCCCGCCCCTATGCGGCCGAGGTGGACCGCGCCGAGGCCCAGCTGGCGGCGGCCCGCGCGCGGGTGGCCTTCACGGCGTCGGAACTGGCGCGCGGCAAGCGGCTGCTGGCCGAAAACGCCATCGCGCGGCGCGACTTCGAGTCCAAGCGCAACGATGCGCGCGAGGCCGCGGCCAACTTGCAGGGGGCCGAAGCCGCGCTGGACGCGGCCCGGCTGAACCTGGGCTATACGCAGATCGTGGCGCCGGTGGCCGGGCGCGTGTCGCGCGCCGAGGTCACCGAGGGCAATGTGGTGGCCGCCGGCGCGGGCTCGGTGCCCCTGACCACGCTGGTATCGGTATCGCAGATGTACGCGGCTTTCGATGTGGACGAGCAGGCGTACCTGAAGTATGTCAGCCCGGCGCGCGTCGCGGGCGTTTCGGTGCCGGTGCAGCTGGGCCTGGCCAATGAGCCGGGCTATACGCGCGAAGGCGTGGTGCATTCGGTGGACAACCGGATCGATACCTCGTCGGGCACCATCCGCGTGCGCGCCATGTTCGACAACACCGACGGCCTGCTGGTGCCGGGCATGTATGCCCGCGTCCGCCTGGGCGGCACCGAGCCGCGCGCGGCCGTGCTGGTCGAGGAACGCGCCATCGGCACCGACCAGGACAAGCGCTTCGTGCTGGTGGTGGACGACGCCAACAAGACCGCGTACCGCCAGGTATCGCTGGGTGCCAGCCAGGGCCGCCTGCGCGTCATCACGGATGGGCTGAAGGCGGGCGAACGCATTGTCGTCAACGGCCTGCAACGCGTGCGGCCGGGCGACACGGTAGCCCCCCACCTGGTGTCGATGGACACGCAGCCCGCCGCCGTGCAGACCGCCGCGGCCAGCCTGGAGCCGGGCCGCCCCCACTGAACAACCCTGCCCCTTTGGGGCGGGCAGGTATCGGAAACAACATGAACATCTCGAAATTCTTCATCGACCGGCCGATTTTTGCCGGCGTGCTGTCGGTGATCGTGCTGCTGGCGGGCCTGTTGGCCATGTTCCAGCTGCCGATATCCGAGTACCCGGAAGTCGTGCCCCCTTCGGTGGTGGTGCGGGCCCAATACCCCGGCGCCAATCCCAAGGTGATCGCGGCCACGGTGGCCTCGCCGCTGGAAGAGTCCATCAACGGCGTGGAAGACATGCTGTACATGCAGTCGCAGGCCAATAGCGACGGCAATCTGGCGGTCACCGTGTACTTCAAGCTGGGGGTGGACCCGGACAAGGCGCAGCAACTGGTGCAGAACCGCGTGTCGCAGGCCCTGCCGCGCCTGCCGCCGGACGTGCAGCGCCTGGGCGTGACCACCACCAAGAGCTCGCCCACCCTGACGCTGGTGGTGCACCTGATTTCGCCCGACGACCGCTACGACATCACGTATCTCCGCAACTATGCGGTGCTGAACGTGAAAGACCGCCTGGCGCGCATCAGCGGCGTGGGCGAAGTGCAGATCTGGGGCTCGGGCAGCTATTCGATGCGCGTGTGGCTGGACCCGCAGAAAGTGGCGCAGCGCGGCCTGACCGCCAGCGACGTGGTCAACGCGATTCGCGAACAGAACGTGCAGGTGGCGGCCGGCGTGATCGGCGCTTCGCCCACGCAGGGCGACGTGCCGATGCAGTTCTCGGTGAACGCGCAGGGCCGCCTGCAGGACGAGACCGAGTTCGGCAACATCATTCTGAAGTCGTCGCCCGACGGCGCGGTGACGCGGCTGTCGGACGTGGCGCGCATCGAGCTGGGCGCGCAGGAATACGGCCTGCGTTCGCTGCTGAACAACAAGCCGGCCATCGGCATGGGGATCATGCAGTCGCCGGGCGCCAACGCGCTGGATGTGTCGGCGCAGGTGCGCGAGACCATGAAAGAGCTGTCGGCCGATTTTCCGCCTTCGGTGGAATACCGCATTGAATACGACCCCACGCAGTTTGTCAGGTCCAGCATCAAGGCGGTGATCTCGACGCTGCTCGAGGCCATCGCGCTGGTGGTGCTGGTGGTGATCGTATTCTTGCAGACCTGGCGCGCGTCGATCATTCCGCTGCTGGCGGTGCCGGTGTCTATCGTGGGCACGTTTTCGCTGCTGCTGCTGTTCGGCTATTCGATCAATGCGCTGTCGCTGTTCGGCATGGTGCTGGCCATCGGTATCGTGGTGGACGACGCCATCGTGGTGGTCGAGAACGTGGAACGCAACATCGCGGCCGGGCTGACGCCGCGCGAGGCCACGTACCGCGCCATGCGCGAAGTCAGCGGGCCCATTATCGCGATTGCGCTGACGCTGTGCGCGGTGTTCGTGCCGCTGGCGTTCATGACCGGGCTGTCGGGCCAGTTCTACAAGCAGTTCGCCATGACCATCGCCATTTCGACGGTGATCTCGGCGTTCAACTCGCTGACCCTGTCGCCGGCGCTGTCGGCCCTGCTGCTGAAGGGGCACCACGAAAAGCCCGACTGGCTGACGCGCGGCATGAACCGGGTGTTCGGCGGCTTTTTCAACTGGTTCAACGGCTTTTTCGGCCGGGCCTCGGAGTCGTACGCCAAGGGTGTGACGGGCGTGATCCGCCGCAAGGGCGGCGCGATGGCCGTGTATGCGGTGCTGCTTGCGGCCACCGTGGGCATTTCGTACCTGGTGCCAGGCGGCTTCGTGCCCGCGCAAGACAAGCAATATTTGATCGGCTTTGCCCAGTTGCCCAATGGCGCGTCGCTGGACCGCACCGAAGACGTGATACGCCGCATGTCGGACATCGCGCTGAAAGAGCCGGGCGTGGAAAGCGCCATTGCCTTCCCGGGCCTGTCGATCAACGGCTTTACCAATAGTTCCAGTGCCGGCATCGTGTTCGTGACGCTGAAGCCGTTCGGCGAGCGCCACGACGCGGCGCTGTCGGGCGATGCGATCACGGGCAGCCTGAATGCCAAGTTCGCGGGCATCAAGGACGCGTTCATCGCCGTGTTCCCGCCGCCGCCGGTCATGGGGCTGGGCACCATGGGCGGCTTCAAGCTGCAGATCGAAGACCGCGCCGCGCTGGGCTATGCCGAACTGGACAAGGCCACGCAAGCGTTCCTGGCCAAGGCGCGCCAGACGCCCGAGCTGGGGCCGACGTTCTCGAACTACCAGATCAATGTGCCGCAACTGGACGTGGACCTGGACCGCGTCAAGGCCAAGCAGCTGGGCGTGCCGGTGACCGACGTGTTCGACACCTTGCAGATCTACCTGGGGTCGATGTACGTGAACGACTTCAACCGGTTCGGGCGCGTGTTCCAGGTGCGGGCGCAGGCCGACGCGCCGTTCCGCGCGCATCCCGACGACATTCTGCAGCTGAAGACACGCAGCGAATCGGGCCAGATGGTGCCGCTGTCGGCGCTGGTGGACGTGAAGCAGACGTTCGGCCCCGAGATGGTGGTTCGCTACAACGGCTACACCGCCGCCGACATCAACGGCGGCCCGGCGCCGGGGTATTCGTCCGACCAGGCGCAGGACGCGGCCGAGCGCATCGCCGCCGAAACGCTGCCGCGCGGGGTGAAGTTCGAATGGACCGACCTGACGTACCAGCAGATTCTGGCGGGCAACGCGGGCATCTGGGTGTTTCCCATCAGCGTGCTGCTGGTGTTCCTGGTGCTGGCCGCGCTGTATGAAAGCCTGACGCTGCCGCTGGCGGTGATCCTGATCGTGCCGATGAGCATCCTGGCGGCCCTGACCGGCGTGTGGCTGACCGGCGGCGACAACAACATCTTCACGCAGATCGGCCTAATGGTGCTGGTGGGGCTGTCGGCCAAGAACGCGATCTTGATCGTGGAGTTCGCGCGCGAGCTGGAAATGCAGGGCAGCACGCCGCTGGCGGCCGCCATCGAGGCCAGCCGGCTGCGCCTGCGCCCGATCCTGATGACGTCGATCGCCTTCATCATGGGTGTCGTGCCGCTGGTGCTGTCGTCGGGCGCCGGTTCGGAAATGCGGCATGCCATGGGGGTGGCGGTGTTCTTCGGCATGCTGGGCGTGACGCTGTTCGGCCTGTTCCTGACCCCGGTGTTCTACGTACTGCTGCGGTCCCTGGGCGCGCGCAAGCTGCATTCGGCCGCGTCGCACCAGGCGCCGGTTCCCGCGCCGCATACCGGCCATTGAAGAGAAACATAGCCATGAAGCACTTATTGATCCGTGCCCCCGCCCTGCTGGCCGCCTTGCTGGTGCTGGCCGGCTGCGCGGTGGGCCCCGAATACCAACGGCCCGACGTCGACACGCCGGCGGCCTTCAAGGAAGCACTGCCGGCGCAGGAAGCCGGCAGCTGGCAAGCTGCCCAGCCGGCCGAAGAGGCGTTGCGCGGCCAGTGGTGGAAGCTGTTCGGCGACGATACGCTGAATGCACTGGAAGACGAGGCGCAGCAGGCCAACCACAGCTTGCAGGCCGCCGCGGCGCGGCTGAAGCAGGCCCGCGCGCTGCTGGGTAGCGCAAGGTCCGACCGGTTTCCCACCGTGGACGCGGGCTTCGGCCCCACGCGCCAACGGCCGTCGCCCGCCTCGCAAGGGTTGGCGGCCGGCGGCTCGACCGATCCGTCGACACTGTGGCGCGCGCAGGCAGGCGTGTCGTACGAGGTGGACCTGTTCGGGCGCGTGGCATCCAGCGTGGACGCCGCCACCGCCGACGCGCAGCAAAGCGAGGCCTTGTACCGTTCGGTGCTGCTGGCGCTGCAGGCCGACGTGGCGCAAGCCTATTTCCAGGTGCGCGAACTGGATGCGGGCCTGCAACTGTACCGGCGCACGGTCGAACTGCGCGCCGAGACGCTGCAGCTGATCCAGCGCCGCTACGACGCGGGCGACATCAGCGAACTGGATCTGGCGCGCTCGCGCTCGGAACTGGAGTCCGCGCGTTCCGAGGCCCTGGGCTTCGAACGCCGCCGCGCCAATGCCGAACACGCCCTGGCCGTGCTGCTGGGCAAGGCGCCGTCGGAATTCAGCCTGTCGTCGCAACCCCTGTCGCGCATCGCGGTGAATGTGCCGCCGGGCCTGCCGTCTACCTTGCTGGAGCGGCGCCCGGATATCGCCGCGGCCGAACGCGCCATGGCGGCCGCCAACGCGCGCATCGGCGTGGCAAAGTCGGCGTTTTTCCCCAGCCTGAACATCACGGGCGCGGCGGGCTTCGAATCGGCGGAGCTGGGCGACTTGTTCGAATGGTCGAGCCGCACGTTCTTGCTGGGCCCGCTGGTGGGCGCGGCGCTGTCGCTGCCCATCTTCGACGGCGGCCGCCGCCAGGCGGGGCTGGACCGCGCCCGCGCGGTCTATGAGGAAGACGTGGCCAACTACCGCCAGACGGTGCTGACGGCCTTTCGCGAGGTGGAAGACAACCTGGCCAACCTGCGCATCCTGTCCAGCCAGACGTCGGCGCAGGACGCGGCGCTGCAGGCGTCGCAGCGCGCGGCGCGCATCTCGCACACGCAGTACCGGGAAGGTTCGATCAGCTATCTGGATGTGATCGAGGCCGACCGCACGGTGCTGGCGCAGCAGCGCGTGGCCGTGCAGCTGGACGGAGAACGCGCCCGTTCGGCCGTGAACCTGGTGCGGGCCCTGGGCGGCGGCTGGGACACGCCCTTGCCGCCGGCCCTGGCGCAACGATGAGGCCGTGCTTTGTCTGCGCGGCGGTGTCGGGCGCCTGATACAGGTGTCTGACACCCGCGGGGTCACGCAAGTCAGGTGTCCGACTCCCGCAGGGTGTCGGACACCGTGCTGTCGAGATCCGCTTGCCCTCTTCGGTGTCCGACACCCTTGCGGGAGTCGGACACCTGTGGCGACACCTGTGGCGGCAACGCCACGTAGCATTCCTTGCCTGGAGTCGGCCATAATGTGGCGTCATGCCCGCCTCTTCCCGTTCCGCTGTGCCTGCCCCCGCGCCCGCACCGGCCCGCGCGCGGCTGTTTTTCGCGTTATGGCCTGGGCCCGCACTGGCCGCCACGCTGGCCGGCTGGGCCGCACAAGCCCAGGCCGCCTGCGGCGGGCGCGCCATGCGGCCCGATACCTTGCACCTGACCTTGGCATTTTTGGGCGCGGTCGACGCTGAGCGCGTGCCCGAGCTGGTGGCCGCCACCGCCGGGCAGCGTTCACCGCCCGGCCGCCTCACGCTGGACCGCTACGGCGCTTTCGCGCGCCAGGGCATCGTGTGGGCCGGCCCGTCCACCCCCGACCCCGCGCTGCGGCACACCCACGACGCGCTGTGGGACTGGCTGGAACCCCTGGGCTGGCCGCGGCCGGCGCAGGCGTTCCGGCCGCACGTGACGCTGCTGCGGCGCGCGGCCAGCCTGGATGTCCCGGCCGCGCCGGCGCCGGTGCACTGGCAGTACGGCCATTATGTGCTGGTGCAATCGCGTCCGCAGGACGGCGTGGCGCATTATCAGGTGCTGGCGCGGTCGGCCGGCTGACCCGGCGCGCCGCGCATGGCACAATCGGGGCCCGTTCCTGCCCCGGCGCGCACCATGCTGATCCTGCTAGACCAAGACGGCGTCCTGGCCGACTTCGAACACGCGTTCATCGAAGCGTGGCGCGAGCGCCATCCCGACATCCCGCCGGTGCCTTACGAAAGCCGCCGGTCCTTCCATATTTTGGAAGACTATCCGCCCGAACTGCGGGCGCGCGCCGAGGCCATCTATACCGCTCCGGGGTTCATCCGGAACCTGCCGCCGGTGCCGGGGGCGATCGAGGCCTACCGGGAACTGCTGGCGCTGGGCCTGGACGTGCGCATTTGCTCGTCGCCGCTGCGCCAGTTCGAAAACTGCGTGGCCGAAAAATACCTGTGGGTGGAACGGCACCTGGGCCGCGCCGCGACCGAACGGCTGGTGCTGACGCGCGACAAGACACTGGTGCGCGGCGACTTGCTCATCGACGACAAGCCATTCATCCAGGGCGCGCTGCCGCCCAGCTGGCGCCACATCGTGTACGACACCCCCTACAACCGCCAGGCCACCGGCCAGCCGCGGCTGACCTGGGCCAACTGGCGCAACGTGCTGGCCGGCGAACTGTACCGCGCCGATCATTGAAAGCCGATGGCGGAAGGCTGGCCCCGCTCACGCCGGGGTCTGGTGTCTGACTCCCGCCAGGGTGTCAGACACCGCTGGCACAGCCTCTGCCCACCGCGGTGTCAGGCACCTGCGGAGCCTGACACCAGGCTCGATGGCGGAAGGCGGCCCCGTTCACGCCGGCAGCGTGCCGATCGCCAGCCGCGGGACCAGTTCGCGCACGACCCGGCGGGTCAGGTCGTTGGCGTGCTTGTCGCTCCAGATCAGTTCCAGGCGCACCTGCCCGGCGCTTTGCGCGAACTCGCGGAACACGACGCCGGAAAAGCCGGTGCTGGCGTAAGAAGCCGGCACGATGGACACCCCCAGCCCCAGCCGCACCATCTGGAAGATGGTCAGCGGACTGCGCGCCACGTGCTTGATGTCGGGGCTGAACCCCGCCTCGTAGCAGCAGGCCACGATCGCGTCATAGATGGACGGCCCGTGCTCGCGCCGCAGCGCCACCATGGGCTCTTCGGACAGCATCGACAACTGGAAGCCGCCCTGGTGCGCCAGCCGATGCTGGCTGGGCAGCACCGCCACCAGGGGTTCGCGGTAGATCAGCTGCCGCTGCACCTCGGTGCGGTCCGGGCGCGCATGCACGATGCCCAGGTCCAGCAGCCCCATCGATACGGCCTTGACCTGCTCGGCCGACACCATGTCGACGAACGACGGCACGACGCCCGGAAAATGCGCATCCATCAGCCGCTGGAATTGCGACACCAGATGGAACAGCGCGGAAGTGGCCACGCCGATGCGCAGCACGCCGACGTCCGACTGGCCCGCGCGCACGGCGGCATTGACCGCCGTGCGCATCTGGTCGAGCAGAACGCGGGTCTCGCGCAAAAACGCCTGGCCGGCTTCGGTCAGCTTGACCTCGCGGCGCGTGCGGTGAAACAGCAAGACGCCCATTTCTTCTTCGAGCGCCTTGATGTGCTGGGACAGCGGGGGCTGGGAAATATGCAGGCGTTCGGCCGCCCGCCGGAAGCTCAGTTCTTCCGCGACGGTCACGAAATACCGCAGTTGGCGCATGTCCATGGCTAGGCGCTTTCAGATGACGAAGCCGGCCCCGCCGGCGCGCGCCGCCCGCCGTGTCCGGACACAGTGCTAACCCAGCAGCTTCATCAGGTCGCGCACCGGCGTCGCGGCCTCGGCCGCCAGAAAAGCGTCCAGGATAAGGGCCGTGCGCACCGGTGGCAACGTCAGGCTGGCATTGGCCTTGAATTTCTCGACAATGTCCGCCTGCGCCAGCGCCCGCTCGCCGCTGCCCAGGTTGACCGGCACCTCTTCGCGCAGGCGCGTGCCGTCCTGCAGCGTCACCGTGACCGCGCCCGAAAAATACTTGGGGAAGGCGGTGACTTCCTGGGCCTTGCAGTCGGTGCGGCCGGCCAGCGCCAGCAGCGCCGGATCGGCCAGGCGTTCGGGGCTCAGCTCATGCAGCGTGAAGCGCCCCAGCGCCAGGCAGGCGGCCACCACGAACTGCACGCTGAACTTGGCATCGTAATCGCTGCGGGGCTGCTTCTTGATGTGCACCGGCTCGGCCACGATGGGCAGCGTGGCCGCGGGCAGCTCGCATTCGATCGCGCGGATGTCCGCCGCGCGCCCGCCCAGCTCGCCGTGGATGCGCAGCGCCGCCTCGGCGCAGCCATGAATGAAGTGGCACACGGGATACGGCTTGATCGACGTTTCCAGCAGCGTCCATTCATGGCCCAGCGCGTTCATGACCGAATCCGCGTCGACCTGGTCGGCGCGGGTCTGCATGTGGGTTTCGTACAGCCCGAACTGCCCTTCGTACGGACGGCGCGGCCCGTAGAAGCCGGCGCGGGCCATCTGCGCCGCCGTGATGCCGGCCGAGGCGCCCCAGCCCGGGTGCAGCCGCTTGGTCCAGGCGCCGTCTTCCAGAAAGACCTGCAGCCCCGACGCGGTGCTGGCCGCGATGCCCTGGGCGGCGACCAGCTGGTCTTCGCTCAGCCCCAGCAGCTTGCCGGCCACCAGCGCCGAACTGAAATGCGACACGATGCCCGTGGCGTGGAATCCGCCGTGGTGAAAACCGCCCTTGACCGAGCGGCCCAGGCGTATGGCGGTCTCCATGCCCAGCGCATACGCGGTCAGCACCTCGCCCCAGCTCAGGTCCAGGGTCTCGCCCAGGGCCAGCGCCGCCGGCAGGCAGGCCACCGAGGGATGCACGATGGCGCCCGGGTGCGTGTCGTCGAAATCCAGCCCGTGCATCAGGTAGCCGTTGGCCATGGCGGCGTCGCGGGCCTGCAGCGCGGCGCCGCCGCCGATCACCGTGGCCTCGCCCGGCGCCCCCGCGGCGCGGATGCCGGCCAGGCCCGGCCCCGAAAAATCGAATTGGTGCGCGGCAATGCCCAGCCCGATGGCATCGATGATGTGCAGCAGGGATTTCTCGCGCACGGCCGCCGGCAGGGCTTCGAGGGTCAGGCCGCGCGCATGGCGGGCCAGCGCCAGCGCAATGCTGGACGAAGGGGCCCGCAGGTTGGAAGTAGCAAGCATGATGAACGTGTTTCCGTCTTCAGGGCGGCCCGCCGGGCGGCCGCGGTTGCAGATTAGCGTTGAACGGGCTGCTCGTGCAGCACCGCGATGGGCACCGGCACGCCGGGCAGGTTCGGGTATGACTTCAGCACCGCCGGATCGTGGCCCGGCACGAAATGGCTGACCGAACCGGCCAGCTTCAGCAGCCGCTGGTGGCCGAGCAGCATCTGCTCCACGTCGACCACGACCGGAAACGGCACCTTCAGCGTGGCGTTGTCATAGTAGTGCGCGGCATCGGACGCCAGTACCACCCAGCCGCGCGCCGTATGGACCCGCACCGCCTGCAGGCCCTTGGTGTGGCCGCCGATATGCAGCACCTCGATGCCCGGGAACAGCGTGGCGTCGCCATCGTGGAAGACCACCCGGTCTTCATACAGGCGCCGCACGAAGTCGCACACATCTTCGGCCGCGAAGGGCCGCCGCAATATCGGCTGGCACATGCAGCGGCCGGTGGCATAGGCCGCCTCGGCCTCTTGCAGATGGAAGGTGGCGTTGGGCAGCTTGTCCAGGTTGCCGGCGTGATCCCAATGCAGGTGCGTCAGGATCACGTCGCGGATCTGTTCCGGGACCACGCCCAGGTGCTTCAGCGCATCGATCGGGCAACAATCCTGCGGACGGTTGCGCTGCGTGGCGCCGCGCTCGCCGAACCCGGTGTCGACCAGTATCGCCGTGTCGCCGTGCTTGATCAGCCAGACATAGAAATCCATGTCGACCATGCCGTCGTGCGCGTCGTGCAGAATGAAATTGTGCGAGGCCGGCCGCGTCATGCGCGCATAGCGCAAAGCGTAGACCTCGTATCGGGGCAAGTTGTCAGTCATGCTCGGGCGCCTCCTACGCCGCTACACGCCAAGATAGGCTCGCCTGACGAAGTCGTCTTCGAGCAGTTGCTGGCCGGTACCGGTACGCACCACTTCGCCCCGTTCCAGCACATAGGCGCGGTGCGCAAGGCGCAACGCCAGCCTCGCATTCTGTTCCACCAGCACGATCGACACGCCGGTTTCGCGGTTCAGCTTTTCCACGGTCTGGGCGATTTCCGCGATGACCTTGGGCGCCAGCCCCAATGACGGTTCGTCGAGCAGCAGCAGCCGCGGCTGCGCCATCAGCGCGCGCCCGATGGCGACCATCTGCTGCTCGCCGCCCGACAGCGAACCCGCCAGCTGGCCGCGCCTTTCGTGCACGCGCGGAAACAGGCTGTAGACCGCATCGAGCGTCCGCCGCCGCGCGGCGGCGTTCTTGACGGTATAGGCGCCCATTTCCAGGTTGTTGAACACCGTCATGGCGGGAAACAGGCGCCGGCCCTCGGGCGACAGCGCGATGCCTCCGGCCACGCGGCCGGCCGACGGCAGCCTGGCGATAGAGCGCCCATCCCAGTGCAGGTCGCCCCGGGTCAGTGGCTTCAGGCCCATCAAGGCCTTGAGCGTGGTGGACTTGCCGGCGCCGTTCGACCCCACCAGCGCCACGATCTCGCCTTCTTCTACGCGGAACGACACATCGTGCACGGCTTCCAGCGGCCCGTAGCTGACCGCGATGGAATGGGCCTCAAGCGTGGGCATAGTCGGGGGCTCCCAGGTAGGCTTCGATGACGGCGGGATCGGCCTGGATCTGCCGTGGCGTGCCTTCGGCGATCTTGCGCCCCTGCACCAGCACGTAAATGCGCTGGCACAGGGCCATCACCACGGCCATGTGGTGTTCGACGAACAGCACCGAAATGCGGCGATGCCCTTGCAGGCGCTGCAGCAGCCGGCCCAGTTCCGCGCATTCTTCGCCATTCAGGCCCGCGGCCGGCTCGTCCAGCAGCAGGATGCGCGGCCGGGTCGCGAAGCCGATCGCCACGCCCAGCAGTTTCTGGTGGCCATAGGCCAGGCCGCCCGCCGGCACGTCGCGGTACGCGCCCAGGCCGGTCAGTTCCAAAATCTCGTCCACCTCGCGCGCCACGCGCTGCAGCGCCGCCCGCCGCGCCCGCGTCGTGATGGCATGCGTCCAGATCGAGCCCGGCAGGGTCGACAGCGCGCCCCGCAGCAGGTTCTGCGCCGCCGTGGCGGCCGGGTACACCGAGGTCGACTGGAACGTGCGCGCCAGCCCGCGGCGCACCACCACGTTGGGCGCCTTGCCGGTGATGTCTTCGCCCGCCAGCAGCACGCGGCCGGCGGTGGGCGCCAGGGTGCCGCTGATCAGGTTGAACGCCGTGCTCTTGCCGGCGCCGTTCGGGCCGATCAGGCCCACCACCTCGTTGTGCGCCACCTCCAGCGACAGATCGCTGACCGCGAGCAGGCCGCCGAACCGCTTGCTCAGGCCCCGCACTTGCAGCAGCGGCGTAGTGATCGTTGCGTCGGTCATGGCGTTTTCCTTTGCTTGCGGTGCAGACGGACGCTGGCCAGCCCCTGCGGCATGAAGTGCAGCATCAGGATGAGCGCCACGCCATAGAAGATGTCCTGCGTCTCGACGGCGCCGCGAAACAGTTCGGGCAGCGGCGTCATCACCAGCGCGCCGATCAGCCCGCCCAGCAGGAACTTGCGCCCGCCCACCACCATCATGATGATCAGCGCCACCGAATAATGCATGTTGAACGATTCCGGCGATATGTAGCGCAGGTAATGGGCCAGCAGCGCGCCGCCCAGCCCGGCGAAGGCGCTGGCCAGGGTAAAGGCGTAAAGCTGCGTGCGGCGCACGCCGATGCCGCTGGATTCGGCCAGGGCGGGGTTTTCTCCTACCGCATCCACCGCCTCGCCGGCGGGCGAAGCATAGAAGAACCAGAAGAACACCAGCACCGCCAACATGACCAGCGCGGCCAGCGCATAAAAGGCCGGTTTATCGCTGAACACGAAGCCGGCGATACTGGCCGCCGGTATATTCGTGATGCCGTTGGCGCCGCCGGTCAGGTCCGCCCATTCCAGCAGCACCAGGCGCACCAGCTCGCTGAATGCGAACGTGATCAGAACGAAGTACACCCCTTGCAGCCGCAGCACGATGCGGCCCAGCAGATAGGCCACGCAGGCGGCCGCCAGCATCGCGGCCGCGACGCCCGCGAGGAAGGGCCACTGCCACCCCTTGACGCAGGCCACCGACACATACGCCCCCACGCCCACCAGCGCGCCGTGGCACAGCGAAATCTGGCCGGCGCGGGCCAGCAGCGACAGCGACATCACGATGATGGCGTTGATGCAGATGAAAATGGCCAGGTGATAGCTGAAGGCCTGGTTCATCAGGAACGGCAAGCCCACCAGCACAGCCAGCAGGCCCAGCGCGGCGGCTTTCGGCGGGCGCGCCGCCGCCGAGCCGCGGATCAGCGCCGGATCGGCCTCATGGGACATCGGCGGCAGAACGGTTTTGCTCATGTTCATCTCATGCCTCCGCCTTGCCCAGCAGCCCCGCCGGGC
This sequence comes from Bordetella petrii, assembly GCA_017745595.1. Lineage (GTDB taxonomy): Bacteria > Pseudomonadota > Gammaproteobacteria > Burkholderiales > Burkholderiaceae_B > Bordetella_A > Bordetella_A petrii_C. The sequence continues at coordinate 108,700 of WMBV01000012.1, read as the reverse complement.
GCACCACCAAGATACCCATCACCAGCACGAAGATCAGGATCTCGGCCACGCTGTTGCTGATGAATGAGCTGGCCACGCTTTCGATAATGCCCAGCAGCAGGCTGGCCAGGGCCGCGCCCGGGATGCTGCCCAGGCCGCCCAGAATGACCACGATGAAGGCCTTGAGCAGCGGTGTGCTGCCGATGAACGGCGACACCGAGAACAGCGGAGCCATCAGGGCGCCGGCAATGGCGGCCAGCCCGACCCCGATGCTGAAGCCCAGCGGATACATGAATTTCGCCCGCACCCCCTGGGCCATGGCGATTTCCATGTCCTGCACGGCGGCCCGCAAGGCCTTGCCCTGCCGCGTATGGATCAGGAAAACATACAGGCACGCCAGTATGATCACCGAACACACCGCCACATACAGGCGCGACGCCGGCACGATGGCGCTGCCCAGCCGGAACACGCCCTCGGCCACCTGCGGCATGATCTGCGAATCGGGGCCGAAGACCAGCAGGGCCGCCGACTGCAGAATCATCGCCACGCCGATGGTGGCGATCATGCCGTTGAGCTCATCGTGGCGAAACGGCTTGAGCACCACCCATTCCACCACCCAGCCCACCGCCGCCGTCACCACGAAGGCGCCCAGCATGGCCGCCAGGAACGGCCATTCCCAATGGGCCATCAATACATAGGTGGCGAACGCGCCCACCATATAGAACTGGCCGTGCGCGAAGTTCACGATGCGCATTACCCCGAACACCAGGGTAAAGCCCACCGCCATCAGCAAATACAGCAGGCCGATGATCACGCCATTGACCAGCGCCTGAACGAGCAGGTTGGACATGGAACTTCCCCCGTTGATTTACTTCTTGATATCGACGCACTTTTCCAGGGTGCAGCGGGCCACCGTGACTTCCTGGCCGTCTTTCACCTCGGAGATAAAGAACGGCGACGCAACCTGGTGGTTGATGCCGTAGCGTTCTTTGCCGCTCCAGTTCAGTACGCCCTGGATGCCGTGGTAGTCCTTCAGCTGCTCCAGCGCGTCGCGCACCTTGGTGGTGTCGGTAACGGTGCCGGCGTTCTGCATGGCCTTGAACAGCATGTGGGTGCCGTCATAGAAGGCCGGGCTGAAGCCGTTCATTTTCTTGTTGTACTTTTCCGCGTAGCGCTGCGCGTACTGCGCGACCTCTTTGTTGTCGGGGTCCTGCAGCGAGGTCACCATCATGCCCTCGGTGGCCGCCTTGCCCGCCACCGCCACGATCTCGGGCGTCGCCGGGCCGCCGTTGCGCACGATCGGCCCCGTAAAGCCCAGTTCGCGCGCCTGCCTGACGATCATGCCGGCCGTGGCGGGCGAGTTGCCGTCCAGCTCGATGGCGTCGATACCGGCGCTGAGCATGCGGGTCAGCAGAGGCACCATGTCCACGCGCTGCCGCTCGAAGAACTCTTTGCTGGACAACTCGGCGCCGGCCTGCTTATAGGCCTTCCCGAGGTCGCCGGCAATCTGCTGCCCGGATTCGTCATTGGGAAACAGGCCGCCGACTTTCTTCAGGTTGAAGCGCTCGACCAGCCAGGCGATGATGGGATACGAGGTTTCCTCGGTGGTCAGGTTGGGGCGGAACGAATAGGGCTTTTCGGGGCTGAGCGCCTTGTTGGTAAAGCCCAGCGTCATGATGATGATCTTTTCCCGCTCGGTCAGCGGCTGCACCGCCAGCGCGGGCGCCGACCCCATCGGCCCGATGATGTATTTCACCTTGTCGTCGCTCACCAGCCGGTTGGCGGCGGTGACCGCTTCGGCCGACTGGTACTTGTCGTCGTACGGAATGACCTCGATCTTGTATTTCTTGCCGCCGACTTCCAGTCCGCCCTGCGCATTGACGTCGTCGGCCGCCAGTTCGGCGCCGTACAGCAGCGCCTGCCCCCAGGCCGCGCCCGCCCCGGACAAGGTCACCAGCGCCCCGATCTTCAGGGTGTCCTGGGCCAACACGGCGCCCGGCAGCATCAATGCGGCGGGCAACAGCACTTTCAACATGCGGTTCATGTCTCTCTCTCCTGGTTTTTCTGACTGCGTCCAGACAGCGCAGCCCTGGGCCGGGCCGTCGTTCTTGGTAATGCGTTTCTTGGTAATGCGTCTCTTGGCAATGCGCCGCGCGCTGCGCGGGTACTACAACGGAATCTCGATATCCAGCAGGGGCGCGTGCTGCTGCGCTCCGTAGATGTCCACGTCGCCCACCGCGCCCGACGGCACGGGGCGCGGCAGCGTCGCCTTCCAGGCCATGGCGGGCGCATATTCGGTGAACAGCACGTCCTGCTCTTGCACGCCGTACAGCCCGGCGATCAGCGCCGGCGTGATGACGCCGGTGGCGCGCACGCGCTCGAACAGCGCCCGGTCATCGAACATGATGTCCAGGGTGATGGCGAACGGCCCGGCATTCTTGCTTTTGCAGGCCTTGGCAATGTCTTTCAGCTTGACCATGAGGTGTGCTCCGCCTAGACAGTTTCGTATTCGATGGGGAACAGGCTGAGCGGGTCGGCCACGTCCATCACGTGCTGCATGAAGAACTCGTAGACCGCGCCGCGCTCGATGTCCGACGGCGAAAACGGAAACGCCATGTTCCCTTCGCGGCACATGCGCCCCGGAAAATCCGAATGCAGCAAGGTCACGCGGGCCAGCGACAGCGCGGCATTCGCCACCTCCTGGTTCTTGCCCACCACCTCGGCCAGGATGCCGACTTCCTGCGGAAGGAAGCCGGGGTTGGGTTCCCAGGCCCCCATCACGCCATGGGCGCCGTAAACGCGCAGCACCAGTTGCCAGTCTTCGGGCGCCAATCCCAGCGCGGCGACCTTGGTGGCGGTAGAGCCGCGCACGAACTCGAGAAAACTGTCGATCTGTCCAATCAATCCGGGGTCGCGCGTGGCGGCAAACGTCATGGCGCTGAAGCCGGCGCGGCGCACGCCCTCGAGCTTGATGGTGTAAGGCTGCGGCATCCATTTCATGCCGGTCACCCGCACCCGCCGGTCCGACACCGCGCTGATCACGCATTCGCGCGAATCCACGCATCCGCCCGGCTCGTAGCGCAAGACCGGGCTGGCGTTCTCGTGCAGCGCCTGCACCGCCAGCGAAAGCGGCGTGCAACGCAGTTCCGGATTCAGGGGCTCGGCTTCGACGTAGTCGTCGCCCACAGTCACCATCAGGCAATCGTGCTTCTTGGGAATGGCGGCATTGCAGGCGCATTCCAGGATCTTGCCCGCATACCAGGCCGGCGCCTCGGGCACGCCGTGATGCATGGCCAGCGCCACCCACGGCGCCGGATCGGTGCCGCGCCCGCCCAGGATGACCTGCGCCCCCTCGGCCAGCGCCTGCCGATACGGCTCGGGCCCCATCATGCCGACAATGCGCACCGCTTCGTCCACCTGCGAGGCCGTCAGCCCGGCGGCCTGGCCCAGCGGGCGGATGCGCCCCGCGTCCAGGGCCTGCCGGATGGTCCGGGAATCCTGCTCGGCATGGATCAGGGCCATCTTGAAGTGCAGGCCGTGTTCGCGCGCAATCTCGCGGATGATTTCGGCGCAGGCCTGCAGATGCGGTTCGCCGCCGGCCCCGCCGCAGGTGCCCACCATCATGGGAATGCCGTTGGCGATGGCCGCGCGCAGCAGCAGCGATAAGTCGCGCTTCATCGCCAGGCGGGAATTGAGCGTCTTGCCGGACCCCAGGTAATGGGGGCCCGGGTCGCTGGAACCGCCATCCACGCCCACCATGTGGGGCTTGAGCTCCATGGCCGCCCGGATCGACGCCTCGGGAAAGCCATAGCCCAGGATGCCGCTGGCCGACATCATCCGTACGCTAGCTGTTTTCATGAGCGGCATCCTGTTCAGCGGCTACCCGCCTTCCAGTCGCCGGCCCGCGGGCGGCGCAGGCCCAGGTGGCCCCGCAACGTGCCGCCGCCATACGCCTTGCGTACCAGGCCGCGCTTCTGCAAGTGCGGGATCACCAGGCGCACGATTTCTTCATAAGTGCCCGGCACCGAGGTGGCCGACAGCACGAAGCCGTCGCAGGCCTTGCTGAACCACTCCTCCATCATGTCGGCAATCTGTTCGCCGGTGCCGCAGAATACCGGCCCGTCGTTCAGCGTGCCGCGGCCCGAGGCCTCGACGAAATCGCGCACCGAGGGATTCTTCTTGCCGCTGACCTGCACTACCTTGTCGCGCAGGCTCTGCCACGACATTGCCGCCAGCTCGGCGTCGGTGAACGGCTGCTCGTAGGGGCGGCCCGAGAAATCGATGTTCGCGGTCTCGCCTATCATCGTCAGCCCGTCGATCGGGCGCGACAGGCCGGCCACCATGTCGCGCTTTTCCTTGGCCAGGCTCTCGGTTTCCGCGGCAATGATCTTCACCTCGGCGGCGATCTTCAGGTCGTCGGGATGGCGGCCTGCTTTCGCCACGCCGTCTTTCAGCGCCTGGTACTGCTTGACGCCGCCTTCCAGCGTGGGATATTTGGCGAACACGACTTCCGCCCACCGCGCGGCGAACGCCAGCCCGCGGCCGCTTTGCCCCGCCTGCAGGATCACCGGGTGCCCCTGCGGCGAACGCGGCACGGTCAGCGGGCCGCGCGAACGGAAGAACCGGCCCTCGTGGTTCAGGCGCCGTACTTTCTCCGGGTCGGCAAAGTAGTTCTCGGCCTTGTCGGCCACGATGATGTCGTCTTCCCAGGTATCCCAGTGCCCCATGACCACTTCCATGAACTCGTCGGCGCGGTCATAGCGCAGGTCGTGCTCCAGGTGTTCGGTATGGCCGAAGTTCGCGGCCTCGGAGTTGTTCATGGACGTCACCACGTTCCAGGCCACGCGCCCCTTGGTCATCAGGTCCAGGGTGGCGAACAGGCGCGCCACGTGGAACGGCTCGTAATAGGTGGTCGAGTAAGTGGCGCCCAGCCCCAGGTGGCGCGTGGCCATCGCCATGGCCATCAGCACGGACGTGGGCTCGAGCTTGATGGCCCGCACGCCGTGGCGCACGGTTTCCAGGTGATTGCCGCCGTAGATGTCGGGCATGGCCAGGCGGTCGTCGAAGAACGCCATGTCGAAGCAGCCCTCTTCCAGCGTGCGCGCGACGCGCTGGTAGTACTCTGGCGTCAGGTAGTCGGTCATGCTCGACGGGTGTCGCCACGAGCCTACATAATTGGAACAATTCTGGGCCTGCAGAAAGGCGACCAGCGCCATTTGGCGTTCAGATGTGCTCATAATGCGTCCGATTCAAATCGTTCAATGAAGGGGGTCGAAGTGGCGTCAGTATTGGTGTCGCCTCGGATATGCACAATTTCCAGGGCGTGATACATCTATAACCACCATGAATAAATCCAATGAACGCCACGCCCTCACCAGGCTCGATCTTTCGGAACTGGAAACCTTTCTGTGGGTCGTCGCGGAAGGCAGCTTCAGCGACGCGGCGCGCAAGCTGCACCTGTCGCAGCCGGCCGTCACCAACCGCGTCAAGCGGCTCGAAGACAAGCTGCGGGTCAAGCTGCTGCAACGCACCACGCGCCACGTCACGCCCACCCCCGACGGCATCCGGCTGCGCGACGCCGCCGAACAGGCGCTGTCCGGTCTGCGCGACGTCATGCGCCAGTTCCAGCACAGCGCCGAAACCGGCCGCAACCGCATCGTGGTCGCGTGCACGCCCATGCTGGCGGCCACCGTGCTGCCGCCGCTGATACACGACTATCAGACGCGCTATCCCGACGTGCACGTGGTCTTGCGCGACCTGCCCTATGTGCAGGTCATGCAGTCGGTGGCCCAGAACTCGGCCGACTTCGGCATCGCGGCACTCGACGGCAAACAGCGCGGGCTGCGCTTTCAGTCGCTGGCCGAAGAAAAGGTGCTGCTGGTGGTGCCCGCCGGCCATCCGCTGGCCACGCAGGCCAAGGTCACCCTGGCCATGATCGCGCCGTACCGCGTGATGTTCCTGGACCGCTATCTGTCGCTGCGCAAGCACCTGACCGATGAATTCGCCAAGCTGGGCCTCAGCTTCGAACCCACCACCGCGTCCACCCTGCCCATGCTGCTGGGCATGATCGACGCTGGCAATTGCGTCACCTTCCTGCCGCGCACCATGGTCCAGCGCAATGCGCACGCATCGCGCGTGCTCATCGAAGTCCAGGACCTGGACGCCACCCGGCATTGGGGCTGCGTGATCTCGCGCCGGGCCGACCTGTCCGCCGCTGCACTGGCGTTCAAAGAGTACCTGCGCGCGCATTTCCGCGAACAGCTCGACGATCCGGGCTGAACCGCGCCCGCGCGCATTCATAACGGTTCGTAATGGACGCATACGCGAACGCAATTTGTGGCGTGCGCGCGGTGCCTCCTAGACTGTGCCGCAGCACGGGGCCACAGTCCGCCCCTGCTCTACACAGACAGGATGCGAGCATGACGCCATTCGACAGCCAGGAATTCCGCCGCGCACTGGGAGCCTTCCCCACCGGCGTGACCGTGATCACCACCCGCGACCCGCGGGGCCAGCCTTACGGCGTGACCGCCAATTCGTTCAGCTCGGTATCGCTCGACCCGCCGCTGATCCTGTGGAGCCAGTCCACCGCGTCCAGCAGCTATCCGGCCTTTCGCGATTGCGACCGTTTCGTGGTCAACATCCTGGCCGACCACCAGGTCCGCGTTTCCAATCAGTTCGCCAAATCGGGGCAGGACAAATTCCAGAACGTGCCCGTCGCGCCCGGCCTGGGCGGCATCCCGGTCATCCAGGACTGTGCTGCGCACCTGGAATGCGTCAAAGTGGCGGCCTACCCCGGCGGCGACCATGTGGTCTACATCGGGCAGGTGGAAAAAATCTTCCGCAGCAATCACCGGTCGCTGGCCTTTGGCGATGGCAAGTACCTGAAGACATTCGCGCACGACCTGGGCGAAATGGGCGGCGGCCAGGCCGGCGCGACCGGCCTGGCCGCGCTGGAAACGCAGCGCATCGTCAGCGCGGCGCTGCCGGAAATCTGCGAACGCATCGGCCAGCGCACCGTCGGCCTGGCGGTCTGGGGCAACCAGGGCGCCACGATCGTGCGCTGGGAACCGTCGAAGCAGCCGGTCAGCCCCTACCTGCAGGCGGGCGTGGTGGTCAGCCTGACCCAATCGGCCACCGGGCGCGCCTTCTCGGCCTTCATGCCCGACGAACAGACCCGGGCGGCCATCGACCAGGAGCTGCGGGCGCGCGAGCGCAGCGGCCAGCCCGACAACGGCCGCTTTGCCCAGCATGTGGCCGAAGCGCGCCAGCACGGCCTGGCGCGCGCGGTCGGCACGGCGTCATCGCCGCGCCACCAGGTAACGGTCAATGCCTTCAGCGCCCCCGTTTACGACGGGCGCGGCAATATGGTGCTGGCGATCTCGACCACCTGCGAAGCCGAACGCCTGGACCCCGACTGGAACGGCCCGGTGCCCGGCACGCTGCGCCAGATCGCGCTGGAACTGTCGGCCCGGCTGGGCTATGCCGGCCAGCCCCCGGGCCACGCGGCCTGAGCGCGGGCTAGGCTAAACAGGTGTCTGACTCCCGCAGGGTGTGTCCAGGTGTCAGGCTCCCGCAGGGTGCCTGACACCGCCGTATGCAGACGGTCTAGCCGGCGGTGTCTGACACCTGGACCAGGGCGGCGGTGTCAGGCACCCTGCGGGAGCCTGACACCTGATTCAGCCGGGCGGTCACACAATGCCCAACTGCCGCAGTTCCGCGATCTCTGCCGCGTCCAGGTCCAGCTCCTCGTTCAGCACCTCATCGGTATGCTGGCCCAGCACGGGCGGAGCGGTGGGCGGGACGCCGGGAGCATCGACGAACCGGATCGGATTGCGGCACAGCGTGACGCGGCCGGCGGTGGGATGCGGCATGGTCACGGCCATTTCGCGGTGCACGACCTGCGGGTTCTCGAATACCTGGGGATAACTGTTGATGGGGCCGCAGGGAATCTGCGCCTGCTCGAGCGCGGCCAGCAACCCGGCGGCCGGCCACCGGGCCGTGATGGCATTGAACGTGGACGTGAGCTCGCGGCGATGCTCCAGGCGCTTTGCGTTGTTGACGAAGCGCGGATCGTCGGCCAGCTCGGGGTGCCGCAGCACCTCGCAGAACGTCCGATATTGGGCCTCGTTGCCGCAGATGACGATGATCGTGCCGTCCGCGCACGGAAACGCCTGCGACGGCAGCCCGCCGTTGCCTTCGGTGCCGCGCCGCGGCGGCACCGAGCCCGTGGCCAGGTAGGTGGTCACGTAGTGCGACTGGGCGGCGATGGTGCAGTCCAGCAGCGCCAGGTCGATATGCTGGCCCAGGCCCGAGCCCGTGTCCCGTTCATACAAGGCCGCCAATATCGCCGACACGGCATACTGCCCCGCCATGAAGTCGGCCAGGCTGGGGCCGGTTTTCATGGGGCCGCCGCCGGGCACGCCATCGGGCAGCCCCGTCACGCTCATCATGCCGCTCATGGCCTGGAAAACCGTGTCGTACCCCGGCAGATGGTGATAAGGACCATCCTGGCCGAAGCCCGTCACCGAGCAATACACCAGGCGCGGGTTGACCTGGCGCAGCGACTCGTAGTCGAGCCCGTAGCGGCGCAGATTGCCCACCTTGAAGTTCTCGAGCAATACATCGGAACGGGCGGCCAGCCGGCGCACGATGTCCTGGCCGCGCGGCGTGGCGATGTCGACGGTAATCGACCGCTTATTGCGGTTGGCGCACAGATACATGGGCGATTCGCGGGTATCGTTGCCCGCCTCATCTTTCAGGAAAGGAGGCCCCCAGCGCCTGGCCTCGTCCCCCGTCCTGGGGCGTTCCACCTTGATGACATCGGCGCCCAGGTCGCCCAGCGCCTGGGCGGCCAGCGGGGCGGCCAGTATCCGGCTGAGATCCAGCACTTTTATCCCTTGCAGGGCGGGACGTTTCATTGCAATACCTCGAATTGTCAGAGCGAAAGCAAGGGCGTGCCGGCCCAGGCCTGGTCGGCGAGCCGGACGAACTGCGCAGCGGCGCCGTCCGAATCCGAGCGCAGCAGCTTGGCGCGGTAGGTCCAGCGATGCAGCGGATGTTCGAGCGTCAACCCCATGGCCCCCATGAACTGATGCAGGTCGTAGGTGACGCGCGCCACCATGTCTTGCGCAAACCCCAGCGCCATCAGGGCATCCTGGTCGCTGCCGGTGCCCGCGGCCCGCAGCACCAGCCAGCGGGCGCTTTCAATCGAACCCGCGCATTGCGCCAGCCGATGCTGCACCGCCTGGAACGCGCCCAGGGGGTGGCCGAACTGGCGCCGATCGCTGACATGCTCGATCACGCTGGCCAGCGCCGCCGACAGGCAGCCGACGATCTCGGCGGCCACGCCGATCCGCCAATGGCGATGCAACTGGCCGATGTCCGCGCTGGGCACGCAATGCCACTGCAAGCTGGCGGGCGCGCGCAGTGTGCCCATGGGATAGGCGAACAGGCTTTCGGCCTCGGCCACGTCCGGGGGTCGCAGGCTTGCCCACGCCACGGCGTCCGGTTGGATGTGGATCAGCGTGGCGGCCACCGGCGCAAACCGCAATGGCTGGTCCAGGGCGCCCACCGCCACGGCGAACGGGCCGGCCGCGTCCGGGCATGCATAAGGCGCAACAAAGGCCGATGCGGCCATTTCCAGGCACAGCGGCAACTTGCACAGCTCCATGACCATGCCCGCCGCGGCGACGGGGCCCAGCTCGTCGATAAGAACGGCGGAAAAAAAGCCATCCCGCGCCAGTTGCGCCTGCAGCGCCGCCGAAAACTCGAAGCGCCTGGGCTGGCACGCGTGGTCGGCCGCCGCCTTGCGCACCAGCTTTTCAATGGCGTCCGCCATGGCTTTCTGGTCGTCGTTCAGCGTGAAATTCATGGACGAGGCCCCCTGGGAAGCCGCAGGTAATTGTGCGCGATGAGATTCAACTGGACTTCGGCGGCGCCCGACGCAATGCCGGCGGCAATGGCGCGCTCGTGATGCGAGAGGTGCAGGGGGGATTCATGTCCCGTATACGTGCCGGCCAGATAGTCCAGCCCGAAGTCCGCCACCGCATGCTCGGCCGTCACCACCGCCACGCGCGCCAGGCTGGATTCGGGGCTGGGCGGCAGGCCCGCCGCCCGCTCGTGCACGATGCGGTATACCTGGGTGCGCGCCGCCTCGCAGGCCGCCAGCGCCTGCCCGGCGCGGGCTTTGACCACCGTATCCTGGAAACGGCCGCTCTGCTTCAGATTGCGGACCATGCCGTCCAGCACGCGCCGGGCGAAGGCATAGCGGGCGATGCCGACGCGCTCGTTGGCCAGGGCATAGCTGATGATCGCCCATGCCTCGCCCTCCTGGCCAAGCCGGCAGTCGCTGGAGACGCGCACGTCATCGAAAAACACCTCGTGCAGGTCGCCTTCTCCCACCAAGGCGGATATCGGCCGCACCGTGATGCCGGGCGTATCCATGGGCACCAGGAAAATCGCAATGCCCGCCTTGCCCGGCCCGCCGGTGCGCGCCAACAGGAAGCAATGCCCGGCCATGCCGGCATAGGAAGTCCAGACCTTGGAGCCGTTGACGATGTAATCGTCGCCGTCCGCCTGGGCACGGGTCTCGAGCGAGGCCAGGTCCGACCCGGCGTTCGGCTCGGAGAACCCCTGGCACCAGATCGCCCGGCCGGCCGCCATGTCCGGCAGATAGCGCGCTTTCTGCGCCGCCGTGCCATAGCGGATGAGGGTCATGCCTATGAAGTTGACGTTCATGTATTGCGCGCCGCGCGGTTCGCCCGCGGCCCACAGTTCTTCGCCGATGATGAAATGCTCCCAGGGCGCCGCGCCGCGCCCGCCGTGCTCCGCCGGCCAATGCGGAATCAACAGGCCCTCGCGGGCCAGCTTGGGGCAGAACGACAGCGAGAACCGGGTCTGCTCTTTAGAGCCCGGCCCATGGCGGCTCAATTGTTCCCAATCGGGCGGCAGCTCCCGCCGCAAGAAATCGCGCACCCGCTCGCGCAGGGCAACCTGTTCCGGCAACCAGTCAAATCGCACCGTGTTCCCCGCGTTTCGTGTCGCCGTGCCGGTTTGCATGGCGCAGGTAGCTGACGTAGCCAAAAGGAATGGGACTGCCGCCATGCACCGGAATCAGCGCCCCGCTGGTCCAGGCCGACGCATCCGACACCAGGTATACGCACAGGCCGGCGATGTCATCGGGGCAGCCCAGGCGCTGCAAGGGCACCAGCTCCGTCTGCTTGCGCAGCCGTTCTTCCGTGTTCAGGGCCTTGGCCAGCTCTTCGGTAAGCACGACGCCGGGCGCCACGGCATTGACCCGTATGCCGCGGTGGCCCCATTCGGCGGCCATGGTGAGGGTCAGGTTTTCCATGGCGGCCTTGGCCGCGCCGTAATGGCCGGTACGCGGATTGGCATAGGAGGCGCTGCGCGAGGTGATGTTCACGATGGAGCCGCCGTGCTCCATGGCGCGCGCCGCCGCCTGCGCGGCAAAGAAGGTCCATTTGAGGTTCAGGTCGACCACCCGGTCCCATTGGTCTTCGCGTATGTCGATCAGGGGGCCGACGTCGTCGGGGCTGGCGCTGCCCGCGTTGTTCACCCATCCGTCGATGCGGCCGAACGCGTCAAGCGCGCTGCGCACGACCCGCGCGGTATCGGCGGAGTCGGTCAGGTCGGCCTGTACCGGCAGCGCCTTGGCACCCTGGTCGCCGAGACCCGCCGCCGCGGCTTCGAGAGCGGGCAGCGAACGCCCCGTCATGACCACATTGGCCCCTGCAAGCGCCATGCGGGTGCTGATGCCCAGCCCGATGCCTTTGCCGCCGCCCGTTACGACGACGGTCTTGCCCGCCAAAGAAAACATGCGTCATCCCCTCCGGTTATCGGCGCCGCGTCATTCCGGCTTGAAGCCGATCTGCTGGGCGGACCGCTTCCACATTTCCTGTTCGGCGTGGACCTGTTCGGCATGGATTTGCGGCGCGCCGCCCACCGGCACCATGGCCGCCTGGTTCAGCCGCAGCTTGATCTCGGGGTCTTTCAGCACTTCGTTATAGGCCGCGTTCAGCTTCAAGACCGCGTCGTCCGGCGTATCCGCGGGCACCCAGATGCCGTACGACACGGCGAAAATCAGGTCCTTGATGCCCTTGTCCGACAGGGTGGGCACGTTTTCCAGATGCGGGCCGTCGGCCAGCGGCGGGATATGGTCCTGCCCGCCATGCAACAGCGCGCGGATCTTGCCCTCTTTGATCATGGGCAGATAATTCAGCGGCACATCGATGGTCATCTGCACTTCATTGGTAAGCTGCGCGGTCAGCACCTGCGCAGCGCCCTTGTACGGAATGCCGACCGCATCGAACCCCAGCCGCTGCTTCGTCATTTCCGACGACAGCATGATGCTGCTGGCCGTGTGCGAATAATTCAGCTTGCCCGGATTGCGCTTGGCATACTCGACGAACTCTTCGATGGTATTGGCCGGCACCTGCGCATTCACCATCAGCGTCATGCCGCCGCGCGCAATAGAGATGACCGGCCGCATTTCCTTAAGAATGTTGAACTGCAGGCCTTTGATCAGCGCCGGCGTGAAACTGCCGCCGCCGATGAACAGCATGGTGTAGCCATCGGGCGTGGACCGCGCCACATATTCGGACCCGATCAGCCCGGCCGCGCCCGCGCGGTTTTCCACGTAGACAGGCTGGTCGAGCACCTTGCTCAGCTTGTCCGCAAAGACGCGGGCGATGCCATCGGAACCGCCCGCCCCGAATGGCACTACCAGCCGCAAGGCCCGGTCGGGGAAGGCGGCGGCCTGGACGGGCAGGACACTTGCCCAGGCAACGGCCGTGGCGGCCGCGGCCAGGACCGCGCGTCGAAACCATAGGCGGGGCGGATATGTCATGAGTTGCTCCTCGACCAAAGTCATTGTTATGGTTTGTTCGTTCCACTATATGGCATAATGCCGTGAATCGAAGTGTGGCCATCATAGGCAGACAAGCTCGTTTACTCAACAAACAAGCGCAATATTCGGTGTAATCCCCTATTCACTTGTTCCATATAATGGTCAGAACATCTCAAAACGAGCCCGCCCGCCCCGAAGCTTTCGTGATCGAGGGCCAGGGCAGAACGGAAGGCACGCAGGCCATCCGGCGCGCCACGACCATGCTGCGAGAGGTCGCGCAGCGGGGCGCCCGCGGCGCCTCGCTGGCAGAGCTCGCGCTCTCGCAAAATCTCGCTCGCTCGACGGGGCACCGCATCCTGAAGTGCCTGCTTGACGAAGGGCTGCTGGAATTCGATGCCGCGGAAAAGCGTTACCGGGTCGGCCACCTGCTGCACGAACTCGGCATGGTCCCCAGCTCCAGCGCCATGGAAGTCGCCCGCTGCAGCCCGCTGATCGAGGCGGTGGCGCGCCGATGCGGCGTAACGTCGTACCTGATGCGGCGCAGTGGGGTAGAGGCCGTCTGCCTGGCCAAGGTAGACGGCGGCGCCACCGTGCGTTTCGTGCCGGTGGAAGTCGGCCAGCGCCGGCTATTGGGCGTGGGCGGCGGCGCCACCGCATTGCTCGCCGCGCTGCCGCCCGAGCAGATCGAAGACGTCATTCGGCTGATTACGCCGGGGCTGCAGTCTTACCCCCGGCTCAGCCCCGGGCGGCTGCGCAGCGCGGTCGAAGAAGCCCACCGCACCGGGTTCGCCATCAGCCGGGGCGCGGTGGTCAAACATGGCTTCGGCATGGCGGCGATCATTCCATTTGGCGCCGACCCGCACCTGGCCGTAAGCATCGCCGCCTACGGATCCGACGTCTCGGATTCAATGATCGAAGGCTGGCAACAGATTTTCCGCGAAGAGATTGCGCGTCTGTTCTGATGTCTTGATGATCGGTGTCTGACACCCTTCGGGAGTCAGACACCAACCGAACCGCGCCAGCTCGTGCCAGGTGTCAGGCTCCCGCAGGGTGCCTGACACCGTTGTGCGCTGAAACTGGCCAGGTGTCTGGCTCCCGCAGGGTGCCTGACACCGCCGTGTGCAGACGCCGCTACTTCAATTTCAACTGGCGGTGCACCACCGACAGGTACTCTTCCATCACGCGGATCGCGGCGGCTTCGTCGCGGCTGCGCAAGGCCTGCAGCAATTGCAGGCGCAGGGGCGGCAGCTCGGGAAAAAGCACCCGGTCGCTTTTTTCCGTCACGTAAATCACGATCTCGCCCAGCGCCTCCACCAGCAGCACGAACGCCTCGTTGTGCGACGCGGCCGCGACCAGGTTGAACAGTTCTACGCTCGCCAGCGTCCGGCGTTCGACGTCGGTGATGCCCTGGATGTAGTCGATGTGCTTTTCGATATTGTCGAAGTCTTCGGCGGTGCCGCGCTGGCAGGCCAGCCGCACGACCAGCCCCCAGATATGCACCCGGGCTTCTTTCAGGTTTTCGAACGAAATGCGGCCCAGCAGCATGAAATCGTGCAAGGCCTTCGTCATGATGCGGGTTTCGCCGTTGCAGATGAACGCCCCGCCCTTCGCGCCCTTTTGCAGCGTGATGATGCCGGATATCTCCAGGGTCCGCAGCGCCTCGCGCACCGACGGGCGGCCCACGCCGAACGCGGCGGCCAGGTCGCGTTCGCCGGGCAGCTTGTCGCCGGGCTTGAGCACCCCGGTGGCCAGTTGGACACGGATCTGATCGCAGATGTCTTCGAAGATGCGGGAAGCTTTCACGGGATTGAACATCGGGTTGTTCATGCCGCGCGTCCGTGAAAGGCGCAAAGTAAGGCGCTTGCCGCCATGAGGAATCCTTCTGAATGACAAGACGGCTCGTGCGCGGCGGCCGCCCGCCACGCACGAGAATGGTCTTACAATTCTAACCTCATGGCATCGCGCTTACTGCGTCGACGCCCCGCCCAGAATCACCGTGTATTGCGACGACAGCACCCCGCCGTTGCCATGCGCCAGCGCGACCTCGGCGCCCGGCACCTGGCGCCGGCCGCACTCGCCGCGCAGCTGGCGGATCGCCTCGATCAGCAAGAAGATGCCATACATACCGGGATGGCAGTACGACAGGCCGCCGCCGTTGGTGTTGACCGGCAGCGTGCCGCCCGGCGCGATGCGGCCGCCGCTGACGAACGCGCCGCCCTCGCCCTTGGCGCAAAAACCCAGGTCTTCCAGGAACAGGATCGGGTTGATGGTGAACGCGTCGTACAGGCCCACCACATCGATATCGGACGAGGTCAGGCCAGCCTGTGCATAGGCCAGCGACCCGGAAACGCGCGCCCCCGTATTGACCAGGTCGGGCATGTTCGAGATCGTCAGGTGCGTGGTGCAATGGCCCGAACCCAGCAGGTACACGGGCGGCTTGCGCAAGGTCCGGGCACGCGCCGGCGTGGTCACCACCATGGCGCCGCCGCCGTCCGACACCAGGCAGCAATCGCGCAGGGTCAGCGGGTAGCTGACCATGCGCGAGGCCAGCACGTCCTCGACCGTCAGCGGTTCTTTTTCCCAGGCGGCGGGATTCAGCAGCGCCCATTGGCGGGCGGCCACCGCCACTTCGGCCAGTTGCTCGCGGGTCGTGCCGAACTCGTGCATATGGCGCGCCGCGGCCAGCGCATACGCGGTGGGCGGCAGGAACGGCTTGAACGGCGATTCGTACGGATTCCATTCCGGGCGGCTGGTGTTCTTGCGGCCCAGCGAGCGCTGGGTGCTGCCGTAGGCCACCACGGCCACCTTGCACAGGCCGGCCGCCACCGCGGCCTCGGCGCGCGCCAGGTGCCCCATGAACGACGACCCGCCGGTCGAAGTGGAATCGATGTAGGCCTCGGGCAGGTTCAGGTATTCGGCCAGGGCCAGGCCGGCCAGGCGGTTCTGCGAAGTCGCGCAGAACAGGCCGTCCACCTCGCCCACCGGCAGGCCGCAGTCGTCCAGCGCGCGGTACACCCCCTGCGCCATCAGGTCGATGGCGGAAAAACCCTCGCCCACGGCGCCCAGGTCGGATTCCGCGGCCCCCACCAATACGGCGCGGCCGGGTCGAAAATCAGTGGTCATGGCGCGGACTCCAGGGGCACGAAAACGGGTATGGGATCGTCCAGCTCCGCCTCGGCCACCGCCTGGAACCGGACGCGCTGGCCGATGGCCACTTGCATGGGGTCGTCCATCACGACGCGGCTCATCAGGCGAAAGCCCTCGTCCAGGTCGATCAGGGCCACGTTGTAGGGATCGCTCTTGCGCGGATACACCACCGAGGTGCTGTACACGGTGCCGACACCGGCGCTGATGCGCCATTCCAGGCAATCCTGGCCCGAATACGGGCAGCGCACGCGCGGGAAGAACACCGCGCGTCCGGCCACCGGGCTGAACTGATAGGCCAGTTCCCCGGCTTTCAGGTGCCGGACGTAGCGCGCATAGGGCGCGCCCGATACGGCTTGTTCATCGGTCTGCATCATTTACCCTTTTCGTACATCAGGTTCAGGGTCTCGGCCACCATCACGGGGCGTTCCTGGCCCTCGCGGTACATGACGTTGCCGTAGGTCAGGCGCACCGCGCCTTCCACGCGTTCGAAGGCCGCCAGGCTGCGCTCCAGGCAGATGCGCGAGCCCACCTGCACCGGCGCGGTGAAGCGCACCTTGTTCGAACCGTAATTGATGCCGCGGCCGCGTTCGCGCACCTGCACGATGTCGCCGCCCATGCCGGACATCAGCGAAAACGTCAGCATGCCGTGGGCGATCGTCTTGCCGTCGGGCAGTTCGCGCCGGGCGCGCTCGACGTCCACGTGGATCCAGTTGTCGTCGCCCGAAATGCGGGCGAAGTCGTCGATCATCTGCTGGGTGATTTCCACCCAGCCGGTGCGGCCCAGCACCTTGCCCACGTGGGCTTCGAGGTCGTAGGGAGTTTCAAGTGTCAGCATAGTCCTGCCCTGGAAAAATCGGCGGGCCCGGGGGGGCCCGCGCCCGTTTACAAGATAGACGCCAGGCGTCCGGCGATCAGCGCGTGCGCCTGGTCGACAATGCGGCGCACCAGGTCGCCGCAGCTGGGGATATCGTCGATCAGGCCCTGGATCATGCCGACCGTCCAGATGCCGCTTTCGACGTCGCCGCTTTCATAGACGCCGCGCCCCTTGGCGCCGGCGACCAGCGGGCCGATCTGGTCGATGCCCGCGCCCGCCTTTTCCAGGCCGACCACCTGCCCGGACAACGCATTGCGCCAGACGCGGCTGGTATTGCGCAGGCTGCGCAGAATCAGCCGCGTGTCGGTTTCGCTCGAACGCGTGATGGCCTCTTTAATCGCCGCGTGCACGGGCGCTTCCTGCGTGCACATGAAGCGCGTGCCCATGTTGATGCCCTCGGCGCCCAGGGCCAGCGCGGCCACCAGGCCGCGCGCGTCGCCGAAGCCCCCCGAGGCGATCACCGGAATGGTCACCTGCGCCACGGTGGCCGGGATCAGGATCAGGCCGGGAATATCGTTCTCGCCGACGTGGCCGGCGCATTCGAAGCCGTCTATGGACACGATATCCACGCCGATGTCCTGCGCCTTGCGGGCGTGGCGCGGCGTGGTGCATTTGTGGATGACGCGCACGCCGGCGGCCTTCAGGGCCGGCATGTGCTCGTGCGGGTTGTTGCCGGCCGTCTCGACGATCTTGACGCCCGACTCAATGATGGCGTCGCGGTATTCGACATACGGCACCGGCTTGAGCGTGGGCAGGAACGTCAGGTTCACGCCGAACGGCCGGTCCGTCATGTCGCGCACCCGCGCGATTTCGCGCCTGAGGTCTTCGGGGCTGGGCTGCGTCAGCGCCGTCAGGATGCCCAGCGCGCCCGCGTTCGAGACGGCCGCGGTCAGTTCGGCGCGGCCGACCCACTGCATGCCGCCTTGCACGATGGGATGTTCGATGCCTAGCAGGCGAGTCACTGCGGTTTGCAACTTATTCTCCTTGCGTTGCAGGTTGGCCGTACACCGATCCGTCGGCGTCCAGCGTCAGCGCGGCGCCCGTGATCGCTTGCAGGGCCGGCAGGGTCCAGCCTTCGGCCAGGCGCCTGACGACCAGGCCGCGCTCGGTAATGTCGATCACGGCCAGGTCGGTATAGATGCGGTCCACGCAACGCGGCGCGGTCAGCGGGTAGGTGCATTGCTCCAGAATGCGCGGCTGGCCGTCCTTGGTGCAATGCTCCATCAGCACCCACACTTTCTCGGCGCCGGCGGCCAGGTCCATGGCGCCGCCCACCCCGGGAATCTGGTTCGGCGCGTCCACGGTCCAGTTGGCCAGGTCGCCGTTGGCGGCCACCTGGAACGCGCCCAGGCAGGCAATGCCGATATGGCCGCCGCGGATCATCAAGAACGATTCGCTGTGGCTGAACACCGATGCGCCGGGCAGCAGCGTGACCGGGGACTTCCCCGCGTTGATCACGTCGTAGTCTTCCTCGCCGGGTGCCGGGGCCGGGCCCAGGCCCAGCAGCCCCTGCTCGCTCTGCAGCATCAGTTCGCGGCCGGCGGGCACGTAATCGGCGATCATGGTGGGCAGGCCGATGCCCAGGTTCACGCAGGCGCCATCCGGAATGTCATGGGCAGCCGCCCGCGCGATGTCCTGACGGCTAAGCTTTGCGCTCATTGGGCACCTCCACTAAACGATCCACAAAAACGCCCGGGGTAATGATGTGCTCCGGGTCCAGCGTGCCCAGCGGCACGATCTGGCGCACCTGCGCCACCACCAGCCGGGCCGCGCCGGCCATCACAGGGTTGTTGATGCGCGCGCCGCGGTGGTACACCAGGTTGCCCCAGCGGTCGCCGCGCAGGCCCTTGATCAGCGCCACGTCGCCCTTGATGGGCGCTTCCAGCACATAGGTTTCGCCGTCGATCACGCGGGTTTCCTTGCCTTCGGCCAGGCGCGTGCCGGCGGCGGTACGGGTGTAGAAGCCGCCGATGCCCGCGGCGCCGGCGCGGATGCGTTCGGCCAGCGTGCCCTGCGGCACCAGTTCCAGCTCGATCTTGCCCGCGCCGTACAGTTCGTCGAAGATGGTGCGGCCCTTCAGGCCGCGCGGAAACGAACACATCACTTTGCGGATGCGGCCGGCGCGCATCAGCTCGCTGACGATGTCATCGCCCACGGTGGCGTTGTTGGCCACGATGGTCAGCCCGCGCACGCCCAGGTCCAGCAGCGCCTCCATCAGGTCGGCCGGACGGCCCGAGGAACCGAAGCCGCCCACCAGGATGACCGAGTCATCCTTGATGCCGGCCACGGCGTCGGCCAATGAACTTACACGCTTGTCTATCACTGCCTACTCCTGGGTCAATCGAGGTCGTGGCCTTTCATGTCGACGTTGCGGCGGGCCCGCTGAGCCAGGTCGCGCATCACGGGGCCGATTTTCTCGACGTCGTCGATCGGCTCGGCCGCGGGCCCCCGGCGCCAGCCTTCCATCGCCGACAGGTGGCCGCCGCCCAGCTCGAAAATACGGCCGGTCACGTCCTGGCTGTCGGCGCTGGCCAGCCACACGACGGCCGGGGCGATCCAGCGCGGATGGCGCGCCGCGATTTCCTCGGCCGAGCGTTCGCGGATCCCCTCGGTCATGCGAGTCTGGGCATGCGGATTGATCGCATTGACTGTGACGCCGTAGCGCTTGAGTTCGCGCGCCGCGATGATGGTCATGGCGGCGATGCCGGCCTTGGCCGCGCCGTAGTTGATCTGGCCGATGTTGCCGTACAGGCCCGACGACGAAGACGT
The DNA here is from genome assembly GCA_017745595.1 of Bordetella petrii. Taxonomy (GTDB): domain Bacteria; phylum Pseudomonadota; class Gammaproteobacteria; order Burkholderiales; family Burkholderiaceae_B; genus Bordetella_A; species Bordetella_A petrii_C. Next base: position 89,066 of record WMBV01000012.1, on the reverse strand, counting down.
GTTGATGATGCGGGCATTGACCGGCGTGCCGGTCTGCTTGTACTGGTCGCGCCAGTAGGCGGCCGCGTGGTGGCTGGGCGCGAACGCGCCCTTCAGGTGCACGTTGATGACGGCGTCCCACTCCTGCTCGGTCATGTTGCACAGCGTGCGGTCGCGCAGAATGCCGGCGTTGTTGATCAGGCCGTGCAGCGCGCCGAAGTGCTCGACCGCCGCGTCGACCATGCGCTTGGCGCCGGCGAAGTCGGCCACGTTGTCATGGTTGGCGATGGCCTGCCCGCCCTCGGCGACGATCTCGCGGACCACGGCTTGCGCCGTGCTTTCGTCCGTTTCTTCGCCCGAGCGCGACACGCTCAAGTCGTTGACCACCACGCGCGCGCCCTGGCGGGCAAGCTGCAACGCGTATTCGCGGCCGATGCCGCGGCCGGCCCCGGTCACGATGACGACCCGGCCTTCACATAGCTTGGACATGAGACTCCCTCAATTGAAGATTGCAATCAGTCCGCGTCGCGGCCGGCGGCGGCCGCGCGCGTACGTTGGAACACCGCGGGGCGCTTTTCCATGAAAGCGCGCACCGCCTCTTTGTGATCGGCGCTATCCACGCACTGGACGTGGCGCTCGGCCTCGCGGTCGAGCATCTCGGACAGCCCCAGCGCCATGCCATCGTTCAGATTGGCCTTGATGTGGCCGATGGCCGGTCGCGGGCCGCCCGCCAGCGCGCGGGCAATGGCGGCCACCTCGGGCTCGAGCCGCTCGGCGCTGAACACCTCGTGCAGCAGGCCCAGCTCGGCGGCCCGGGCCGCGTCCAGCATCGGCGCGCGCAGGTACAGCTCGCGCGCCCGGGCGGGGCCGACGATGCGCGGCAAGAAATAATGGCCGCCGAAATCGCCCGGCAGGCCCACATTGACAAAGCCGGTGCGCATCTTCGCGGAAGGATCGCCATAGCGCAGGTCGCAGGCCAGCGCCAGCGACAGGCCGGCGCCCACGGCGGCGCCGCGGACCATCGCGATGGTGGGCTTGGGCATGCCGTGCAGCCGCTCGACAATGCGGGTCCGGCCGCGCAGGGCCGCGATCCGCTCGGCGGGCGTCGCCGCCGGCGCGCCCGCATCCGCCTGCCGGTTCATGCGCGCCACGTCGCCGCCCGCGCAGAAGCTGGCGCCCGCGCCGGTCAGCACGACCGCGCCGATAGCATCATCGCTTTCGGCCGCCACCAGGGCGTGGTGCAGCGCCTCGTACAACGCAAGGCTGAGCGCGTTGCGGCGGCCGGGGCGATTCAATGTCAGCCACAGCACGCCGGCGTCCACTTGGGCGATCAGTTCCTGTTCTTGCTCCATGGCCTTCCGGATACGGTTGCGAGGAACTGTATGTTGCGGTCTTTTGGCCGCCCGGCCCGCCCCCGCCGCCGTAAAATGCGCTAAAACAAGTCCATATTATGAACTCCGGGTTCCTTGTCCCGGCGAATAGCGCCACAATGGGCCTGCCATTAAGGTCCACTATGCAGACTACCGAAAAGCACGCCAGGCCGGCCCGCCGGCCGGGAGACACCATGACCGCAGCCAGCACCGCCCCCAAGGCGGCCCCCGGAACCCAATCGTTGCAGCGCGCCGTCGCGCTGCTGCGCATCATCGCCTTCAACAACCGCAGCGGCAGCCGCCTGGTCGAGCTGTATCGCCGCACCGGCCTGGAACGCCCCACGGTGCACCGCCTGCTGCAGGGCATGGTGGCCGAACGGCTGATCCGCCAGGACGCCGCCACCAAGCGCTACTACCTGGGGGGCCTCGCTTACGAGCTTGGGCTGGCGGCGTCGCCCAAGGTCGCCATGCGCGACATCTGCCTGCCCTATCTGGACGCGGTGGCGGCCCACACCGGCGACACCGTGTTCCTGACCGTGCGCTCGGGCTTCGACGGCATCTGCGTGGCGCGCGCCGACGGTTCTTTTCCCATCAAGATGTTCGTGCACGACGTGGGCCGGCACCGCCCGCTCAATGTCGGAGCCAGCGGCCTGGCCCTGATGAGCGCGTTGCCCGACGACGAAATCGACCGCATCTGCCGCATCAACGTCGAGCGCACGCGCCGCAAGAACCCCCGCTACACCGAAGCCACGCTGCGCGCCAGCATCGAAAGCGCGCGCCGCCGGGGCTATGCCACCAACAAAGTCATGGACGAACCGCCCGTGCATTCGGTGGGCATGGTGATCCGCGCGCCCGACGGCACCCCCGCCGCCGGGGTCAGCGTTTCGACGCTGGCCTCGCGCCTGGGCTCCGACCGCCTTGAAATGGTGGTGCGCTGCCTGACCGATGCGGTGGGTTCCATCGAGGCCGAGCTGCGCAACTACGTCGATCACGACCGCGTACCGTACGCCATGCCCACCCTGGCACTGGCCTAGGCCGCCGTCCGCCATGGCGCCGTGTCCATAATACGGACCCATTCCTCAAGCACTTAGGCGCGCTTGCGGGCCGAAAACGCTGGTTTTTTCGGAAATTCCACAACGTGGACTCGAATCTGCGCGGCTCGCCGCCGAGCCGGCTGCCGCGCCGGCGGGCGCGCTTAGACTGCGGACAATCAGAACCAGGCCAGACCTGTTTCGACAAAACCAACGATGTCCGCACTGTTCGAGGAGAAACGTTCATGCCGCACCTAAGCCCCTTTGCAAAAAAACTGATACGCCGTGTCGGGGCCGCTCTGCTGATCGCCGGGTTCGCCATGCCCGCCCAGGCCGAATATCCCGCCGACCGCCCGATCCAGTTCATCTCGCCCTACGCCGCCGGCGGCGCCAATGATTTCCTGACCCGCCTGATGGCCCGCTACATGGGCGAGGCCATGCACGCCAACATCGTGGTGGACAACAAGAGCGGCGCCAACGGCATGATCGGCGCCGCCAACGTGGCCAAGGCCAAGCCCGACGGCTATACGCTGCTGATGGGCAACAGCGCCACCCACGGTACCAACCCCACGCTGTACAAGAAACAGCCGTACGACGCCGCCAAGGATTTCACGCCGGTGGCCATGGTGGCCTCGGTGCCGATCGTGATGGTGGTCAACGCCGGCCTGGGCATCAACAGCGTCGAAGACCTGCTGAAGTACGGCAAGACGCACCGCATGTCGTTCGGCAGCAGCGGCGTGGGCGGCACCGGCCACCTGACCGGCGAAGCCTTCAAGGCCTCCACCGGCCTGGACATGGTGCACGTTCCGTACAAGGGCGACAGCCCGGCCGTGACCGACGCCATGGGCGGCCAGGTCGACCTGGCGTTCGTGGGCACGGCGTCCGCCACCGCCCAACAGGCGTCGGGCCGGATCAAGATCCTGGCGGTGGCCCATTCCAGCCGCACGCGCGCGCTGCCCGACGTGCCCACTATGGCGGAAGCCGGTTTTCCGGGGCTGGAGTTCTCGCAGTGGTACGCCTTGTTCGCGCCGGCCGGCACGCCGGAAGACGTGGTCGCAAAACTGAACGCGGCCAACAAGACCGCCCTGGCCAACCCCGAAGTGCAGAAAAGCCTGGACGCCCAATCCGCCGAGGGCACCTATCGCACGCCGCAGCAGCTCGAAGCCTTCTACCAGTCGGAAATCAAGCGCTTCGGCGACCTGATCAAGAAGCTGAACCTGTCGGTGGACTGATCGGCGGGCGCGAGGGGCAAGCCGCGGACCATGCCGAAATGCGGTTTCAGCCCCGGGCGGCGAATATCGCCTTCAGCAGCCGGCCAAAGCCGGGCTTGCTGATCGCGCGTCCCTTGATGTCGGTATCCACGCGGTGCACCACGACCATGTCCAGCGCGGGCACCACCAGGCAGTAGTGCCCCCCCGCGCCCATCGCCGCGTAGCTGCCTTTCGGGGTAACACAGCCGGGCAGGAATACCCCGTCGCGCTCCAGCCACCACATGTAGCCATAGGCGCCCTGCTGGCCGGCATGCGAATAGGGCATGACGTTTTCCTGGGCCCAGCCCTCGGGCAGCACCCGCCGCCCCGACCAGCGGCCCTGTTGCAGGAACAGCTGCCCGAAGCGCGCCAGGTCGCGCGAGGACATGCGAAACGGATAGGCCGGGTGCCGGCTTTCGTCGAAGGTCTCGAGCCAGGCATCCGGCCTGGCGCCCGCCAGGCTGAAGTCTTCCATGCCCACGGGGCCGGCGATGCGTTCGGCAAAGGCCTGCGCGACCGACTTGCCGGTCTGCTGCACGAATATGGTGCCCAGGGCGTTGAAGTCCCAGTTGTTGTAGCACCAGAAAGTGCCGGGCGCGTGCGAGTGGCGCTTTTCCTTGATCATCTTCATCCAGTCGGTCTCGTAGCCGGCCGGATGATAAATGCCCGAACGCGCGGTCAGCAGGTCGTAGACCTCGGCGCGCTTCTCGATGGCGGACAACCCCTCGTTGTCGTCTATGCCCAGCTCTTCCAGGGTCGCGTCCAGGCGAATCGCGCCCGACGCGATGTCTTCGCCCATCAGGGCCGCCAGGAACGACTTGCGCATCGAGTGGCAAAGATACTTATGCGTGATGTCGCCCCACGACCAGACGATCTTTCCGCCCTGCACAATCAACAGGCAATCGGTTTCCTGCGCGTTGCACAGGTTCGTGACGGCGTCCAGGCCGCCGGCGCTCCAGCCGGCGGCGATCGCATCGGCACTTTTCCAGGCACCCTCCGGATTCGTGCAATCAAGTTCGGTCATCTCGGTACTTTCTCAGCTTGGTGTGAAAAGGCCGGCCTGCCCGGCAAGCCGGCCCGGAAGTTTATTTCGTGGCGTCGCCGTAGAACACGCGGAAACCGTTCCACTTCCAGTCGTGCAGCGTTTTCAGCATGGCGGCGTTGTGCTGGATCTGCATGATGTAGGCCATGGGCCCCGTCTGCATGATCTTGCGCTGCAAGTCGTAATACATCTGCTGGCGCTTGGCCGGGTCGCGCTCGAACAGCGCCGCCTCGACCGCTTTGTTCGCTTCTTCGCTGTAGAAAGACGAACGCCAGCTCGGGTATTGCGTCAGCTTCGCCTCGAAGGCGTTGTCGGGGTTGGCCACGAAGCGCGACGCCATGCTGTTCGCGTCCGGAACGGAAGCCTTGAAGCCCAGCAGCGCGCCCTGGAAATCGCGGGCGCGGGTCTTGGCATAAAGCTGCGCGTTGGCCATTCTTTCGATGGTCATCGTCACGCCCGCCTGCGCCATGGCTTCCTGCATCGTCTGCGCAATCGGATCGGCATACGGGTCCGAACCGATGATCATCTTGAAACTGAAGCCGTCCGGGTAGCCGCCCTCGGCCAGCAACTGCTTGGCCTTCGCCACGTCCAGCTTGAAAGGCTGGCCCTCTTTCTCGTCCAGCGCCCCGAAGGCGCCCAGCTGCACGAAGCTGGCCCGCGGAACGCCAATGTCTTTCATCACGCTGCCCGCGAGCCCCTGGTAGTCGATCAGGTAGCGCATCGCCAACCGCACCTTCTCGTTGGCGAAGGCCGGGTCCTGCAGGCTCATCGCCATGTAGTACATGGTGGGCTGCAGCGAAGTCGACACCTGCAGCTTGTCGTTCGCCGCGACGGCCTTCAGGTCGTTGGGATTCAGGTTGCGCGCGACGTCGATATCGCCCTTTTCGAGCAGCAGGCGCTGGGTGCCCGCCTCGGCCACGTGGCGGATGATGATCCGCTTCAGGTTGTGCTTCGCCGGGCCGTTATAGTGTTCGTTGGCCTGCAGCACCACCGACTCGCCCTGGTTCCAGCGCGTCAGGCTGTAGGGGCCGACACACGCGCTGCGCGAGTTCAGCCAGCCGTTGCCCATGTCGTCGCCCTTGGCGTGCGATTCGACCTCTTTGCGGTTCAGCAGGTACGCGACGCGGCCTTCGGCGATAGAGCCCACCACCAGCTCCACCGGATAGGGTTTGTCGAGCTTCAGCACGACGGTCTTGTCGTCGGGCGCCGTAATGGTCTGCGCCATGTTCTGCTTGGTGAAGCCGAACTCGGTCAGGGTCGCGGCATTGCCGAAGCCCTGGGCCAGCACGCGGTGCATCGACCAGACCAGGTCGCCCGCCTTGGCCGGGCTGCCATCGGGGAAAACAATGTTGTCCTGCAGGTGGAAGGTAATGGCCTTGCCGTCCGGCGAGGCCTCCCAGCTCTTGGCCAGGGCCGGTACGTACTTCGCCGGGTCTTTCGGGTCGGACGTCACCAGGGCGTCGCAGACGTTGGCCAGGATCTCGGCGGTCACCGCCTCGGCGACCTGGGCGGGATCGAAGGTCGAGATCGCATCGATATTGCTGGCCATGACCATGGCATTGCCGGGCGTGGCGCCCAAGGCGGGCAGCGTGAATGCGCCCAGCACCGAGAGCAGAGCGATATTGCGTTTGACAGCGTTCTTCAAGACATGCGCTCCTGAGAAAGTAGTACTGCTAGTGTTTATAGGGTGTACGCCAGCCATTCGGCGACCTTGCCATAGGCTCGCTGCTTGCTGCTGACTCTTGAGAAGCCGTGGCCCTCATGGTCTACGCGCAGGATCTCGACCGGATGGCCCCAACCCCGCAGTCGCGAAAAAACCTGTTCGCCTTGCTCCGGCGGCACGCGCGGATCGTCGGTGCAATGCACGATGAGCAAGGGCGCGCTGATCCGCCGCAGCGCGTGTACCGGCGAAATACCGGCAAGAAAATCGGCATCGCGCACCGGGTCGCCGTATTCGGCGGCGCGCATCGCGCGCCGCCAGGGCCCGGTGGTCTCCAGCAGCGTGGTGAAGTTGCTGATGCCGTAGATGTCGACGCCCGTGCGCCACAGCCCGGGCGCCGCGGTCAGCGCGGCCAGCACCATGAATCCGCCGTACGACTGGCCCATGATCCCCATCCTTGATCCGTCCACATCGGGGCGCCCGGCAATGGCGCGCGCGAGCGCCAGCAGATCGTCGACCGCATCCATGCGCTTGCGCGTGTCGTCGGCCTGGTGATAAGGGCGCCCGTAGCCCGTCGACCCCCGCACATTGGGCGCGACGACCATGATGCCGCGCGACACGTAGTGCTGCACATCGGCGCGGAACGTCGGCAGCCACTGCATCTCGGGCCCGCCGTGCACGATGAACAGCACCGGCCAGCCCGCCGCGGGCCGCGTGCCCGCGGGCGGGTACACCAGATAAGGCACCTGGGTGCCGTCGAAACTGGCCAGGCGCGCCGGCGCCGGCATCGCCAGCCGCCGCGCATCGACCTTGCCCGGCACGGGGGGCGTAACCGGCAGGTGGCTGCCCGTGGCCGGGTTGCAGCGCCAGACGGCCGGCGGACGGGTGGGGCTTTCCAGCGTGGCCAGCAGGTCGCCATCCGGCAAGAAGACCAGCGAACTCGCCACGCCGGCAAACGGCAGCGCGATCTCGCGCCGCTCGCCCGGAGATCCGGCGCTGACCATCAGCCGGGTATAGCCGTCGTCGTTCACGGCCAGCGCCATGCCGTCGTGGCCGGGCGCCAGCGCGAACGCGTCGATGTCGTGTCCGTCCACCGCTTCCAGCACCGTGACGCGCCCGTCCGCGAAATCGACGCGATGCACCGCCAGGAAATCGCGGCCCGCATCGCACAGCACGAAGGCGCAGGTACCGTCCTTGTGCAGCTTGACGGCGCGGAAGCTCGTGCGGCCGGCATGCGGCAGCAATGGGCTGGCCTGGCCCGTGCGCAGCGACAGCAGCAATAGGGCCTGGTCCGCGGTTCCGCGCGTCGAATCGCGCAAAATCAGGCCGCTGCCGTCCCGCGTCCAGGCCAGCACCTCTTGAAAACCCGTGCCCCGGCACACCCGCTCGGTCTGGCCGGTGGCCAGGTCCATCACGACGACGTCCATCAGATACGGGTCGCGGTCATTGGCCGTCCAGGCGATCCGGGTACCGCAGGGCTTCCACGCGCCCCATTTGTGCACCACGCCGGGCGCGGACGTCAGCGGCACCGGCCGGCCCGATGCCTCCGGCAGCAGCCAGATCTGAAAACGCTCGTCCATGCCGACGTCGGTGGTGAACAGCAGGTCGCGATTCGCGGGCGAAAACGCGATCTGGTCCACCCGTTCCGGCAGGTCGGTCACCTGGCGCATATGGCTGCCATCCGGCTCGCACACCCACACCTGGGGCAGGCCCGACCGGTTCGAAATGCAGGCCAGCAGGCCGCCGTCGGGCGACAGCACCTGCGAGCGGGTTTCGCGCAGATCGATCAGGTCGGCGATGGGGATTTCGGCGTGGACGGGGGCCGGCTGGACAGGGGAATGGGACATGGCTGCAGCCTAGTTGCGGGCCAGCGCGGGGACGCTGGCGGCCAGGAATTCTTTGGTGTAGCTGGCCGTCATCCGGCCGGCGCGCAGGTCATCCGCGGTAAGCTCTTCCAGTATGCGGCCCTGCCGCATGATGGCGACCCGGTCGCACATATGCGCCACCACGGCAAGGTCGTGGCTGACCATCAAGTAGGTGAGCCCCAGTTCGCGCCGCAGGCGGCTCAGCAAATTCAGGATCTCGGCCTGCACCGACACGTCGAGCGCCGAGGTCGGCTCGTCCAGCAGCAGCAGGCCCGGCTCGACGATCAGCGCCCGCGCGATGGCGACCCGCTGGCGCTGTCCGCCAGAAAGCTCATGCGGATAGCGGAACTTGAACTGCGGCCCCAGGCCCACGCTGCCCAGCACCTCGTCGATGCGGCGCTGCACGTCGCCCAGGCCCATCAGTCGGGCGGGTTCGGCCAGCACGTTCTGCACCATCTTGTACGGATGCAGCGAGCCGTAGGGGTCCTGGAACACCATCTGCATCGAACGATAGTGCTCGCGCTTGCGTTCGCGCGGCAGTTCGCGCCCATCGTGCAGAATGCGCCCCTCGTAATTCGGATTGAGCCCCGCGACGGTCCTGAGTATGGTCGACTTGCCGCAGCCGGATTCGCCGATCAGGCCATACGCCTCGCCTTTGGCAATGCGGAAATCCGTTTCCTGGACCACCGTGATGCAGCCGGCGCCCAGGCCGTACGACACCTCGAGGTTCACCGCTTCGAGCAGGGGCGCGCTCATCGCGAAGCCCCCACCGGTTCGGTCAGCCACGCGGGATCGCGGCGCAATACCGGCAGTTCGTCGCAAGGCTGGTCCAGCCGCGGCAGGCTTTCCAGCAGCCCGCGGGTATAGGGGTGCCGGGCCCGGCCCAGTTCCTTGGCGGGCAGGTCTTCCATCACCCTGCCCGCGTACATCACCAGCACCCGGTCGCAGAAATCGGCGACCAGGTTCAGGTCGTGGCTGATGAAGATCAGGCTGGCGCCGGTGCGCGTCACCAGTTCGTCCAGCACGCTCAGCACCTGCCGGCGCACCGTGACGTCCAGCGCCGAGGTGGGTTCGTCGGCGATGATCACTTTCGGTTCGGGAATCAGCATCATGGCGATCATGATCCGCTGCCCCATGCCGCCGGAAACCTCGTGCGGCAATACGCCGTACACCCGCCGCGGATCGCGGATGTGCACGCTGTCGAGCATGGCCAGGGCCCGTTCGCGGGCCTCGGCCTTCGAGGCCTTGTGGTGGGTCAGGTAAGCTTCCGCGATCTGGTCGCCCACCTTCATCAGCGGATTCAGCGAGAACTTCGGGTCTTGCAGAATCATCGCGATGTCGCGGCCGCGTACGGCGCACATCTGTTTTTCGGTGGCATTCAGCAAGTCGATGTCGCCGAAGCGCATGCGCTCGGCCGTCACCCGGGCGGTATGCGCGGACAGTCGCATGATGGCGCGCCCGGTCTGGCTTTTTCCGGACCCGGATTCGCCGACGATGCCCAGCTTTTCGTGTCCCAGGTCGAAACTGACCCCGCGCACGGCGTGGGTCGTGCGCAGCGCCCCCTTGAAACGGATATTGAGGTCGCGCACGGAGATAATCGGGTTCGTCACGGTGCTCTCACTCTTGGCGCGGGTTCAGCACGTCGCGCAGGCCGTCGCCGACCAGGTTGAACGCGATCGAAGTCAATAGAATCATGATCCCCGGCGCGGCGGCGATATGGCCGTTCGAAAGAATGAACTGGCGCGCGGACGAAAGCATCGCGCCCCACTCCGGCGAAGGCGGCTGCGCGCCCAGCCCCAGAAAACCCAGGCCCGCCGCCGACAGAATGATCGACGTAATGTTCAGCGTCATGCGCACGACGACCGACGGAATGCAGGTCGGCACGATGTGGTGCAGCAGCACATGCCAGGACGACGCGCCCTGCAATCGGACGGCGGCGATGTAATCGGCGTTGCGGATCATCATGGTCTCGGCCCGGGCCAGGCGCGCGATGGGCGGCCACGACGCGAGCGAAATCGCGATGATCGCGTTCTCGATGCCCGGCCCCAGCGCGGCCACGAAGGCCAAGGCCAGCACCAGCGACGGCAGCGCCAGGAAGATGTCGGTGATGCGCATCAGCACGATATCGACCCAGCGGCCGAAATACCCCGACACGACGCCGACCACCAGCCCGATGGGCGCCGCGATCACCACCGTCAGGCAGGCGATGTACAGCGTGATGCGCCCGCCCTGCAGCACGCGCGAATAAATGTCCCGGCCCAGCTCGTCGGTGCCCAGCCAGTGTGCCGCCGACGGCATGGCCAGGCGATTGGCCAAATCCTGGGCGGTGTAGTCGTGGGTGGCCAGCCAGGGCGCGAAAATCGCGCTGGCGAAAATGAGCGTCAACAGTACCAGCCCGATCATGGCCGAGGTATTCCGGCGCATTTTCAAAGCCATGACCTTCAGCTGCTGCGCGCGCGCCTCGCGCATGGTGCTGGGCCCCTGGATCGACGGCGACGGCGCAAGCGTGGTGTGTTCTGGCATGCGAAGTCCTTAGCGGGTGCGCGGGTCCAGCGCCCAATACAGCAGGTCGCAGACGAGATTGAGCGTGACGAAGATCACGCCGATCAGCAAGGTGCAGCCCACGACCGAATTCATGTCGCCCGCGAGCAGCGAGTTGGTCAGGTAGCGGCCAAAACCCGGCCAGGCGAATACGGTTTCGGTCAGTACCGCGCCTTCCAGCAAGAAGGCATACGACAGCGCGACTACCGTGATGACCTGGATGGCGATGTTGCGGAACACATGCACCCACACCATGCGCCACTTGCTCAGCCCCTTGGTGCGCGCGGTGATGACGTATTCCTGTTCGAGCTGTTCGATCATGAACGAACGCGTCATGCGGCTGATGTAGGCCATCGAGCCCAGGCCCAGGATCGACGCGGGCAGGATGATGTGCGAAAACACGTTGCCCAGGACTTCCATGTTTCCGGACAACAGCGCATCGATCAGGTAGAACCCGGTAACCGGGTCGATATCGAACTCGTAGGCCATATCGATGCGGCCCGGGCCGCCCACCCAGCCCAGCGTCGAATAAAACAGCACCAGGCCCATCAGCCCCAGCCAGAAGTTCGGCGCCGAATACGTCAGCAGCGACAGCACCCGCGCCACGTGGTCCACCCAGCTGTTCCGGTAGACCGCGGCCACCACCCCCAGCGGCACGCCCAGGCAGGTACCGATCAACATGGCGACCGTGGCCAGCTCTATGGTTGCCGGAAAGGTGCGGGCGATCTCTACGCTGACCGGCCGGCCCGACAGCAGCGCATTGCCGAAATCGAAATGCAGGATGTTCCACAGATAGTGGCCGAACTGCACGATCAGCGGCTGGTCCAGCCCCATTTGCACATACATCCGGTCGTAGGCTTCCTGGGTGGCGTTGTCGCCCAGCACGGCCAGAATCGGATCCAGCGGCAGCATCCTGCCTATGAAGAAGGTCAGCGCCGCCAGGCCCAGCAGCGTCACGACCATCGACCCCAGCCGCGCCAGCACCGCCGCGGCCTTCGGAGACAAGACCGTCTTGCGCCTGCGGCGCGGCACGGCCGAGCCCGAGGCGGGAGTCGCCACATTCATATCGAAACCTCGTCGCAATAGGTGCGCAGTTCATGCGCGTCCCGATGCCCGCCCGGCGCGGTGCGGTGGTGCGCGCGCGCCGATGGGGCCGGGCTTGCTGCGTTGCCGGGATCGCAACGGCCATGGCCAATATGGCAATAAGTTGAGTGCTGAAGGGGCTGGCCGGTCGAAGATTCGAAATTGGCCTCGACGTAATCCCAGGCGGGATCAGTGCCCATTCGCATAAATTCCCCAAGTGCCACCGACGACGCGTGGCCGCCGTACGTCGGTTGTTTTTTTTAGAATGGCGTAAAGCGGGGGTTTTGTCTACCGAGTGTTTTACCGTGTTGCGCCGGCCATGGGGCGATGCTTAGCGGCTTGCCATCTCGATGAGCAGCTGGGCGAATTTCTGGACCGAATGCGGCAGCTGCCGGCCCTGCATGGTGTAGATCTGCACCATGCGCTCGTAGATATCCGAATCGGTCAGCGGCACGGCCACGACGTCGCCGCGTTCTATCGCGTACCACACGACCAGCTTGCCGGCCAGGGTAATGGCCTGGTAGTCGCGGATATAGTGCTGCAGCGCGCCGGAATAATCGGAAATGAAGACGTAGTTCAATTCGATGCGCGCGCGCATACAGCAGTAATCGACCAGGGTCCGGGTGCTGCTGTCCGCGCCCGACATCACCACGTCGTGGGCCGCGAGATCGTGCAGCGACAGGATTTCGCGGCGGGCCAGCGGATGCGTGGGCGACATCACCGCGTACAGCGGGGCGCTTTGCGAAAAAATGACGTCCACCCCTTCGGTGGGCAGCATGTTGTAGGCCATGCCCAGGTCGACCTCGCCCAGCATGACAGCCTTGCGCACGTCGCTGCGCCTGACCAGGCGCATATCGAAGGTCACCTCGGGCGCGGCCTTGCGGAATTCGCCGATGGCATGGGGAATGAATTCGCGCCCGAACCCTTCGTTGGCGGCGATCCGCACCGACGACCGGCCCAGGCGCGAGCGGGCCGAGATTTCTTCGCTGACGCGTTCCGATTCCAGCATGGCGCGGCGGACATAGGCCGCGAGAATCTCGCCGGCTTCGGTCAGGCGCATGCCGCGCGCGTTCCGTTCGAACAGCGCGGTGCCGTGCTTCTGTTCCAGGCTTTGTATCTGCCGGCTGATCGCGGAAGGCGCGACGTGCAGCACCTCGGCCGCCGAGGTAACCGAGCCGCAATTGGCAACCTGAAAGAAATATCGAAGGGCCGAGCTGATCATGGAAGCCTGTGAAATCCGATATGGCCTGCAAATTCTAGCGCCCCTTGCGGCCGCCGCGCGGCGGCCTTCAATTTTTCGCAATGCCCCTTCCTGAATCGGTACTGGACTGTCCGCGCCCATTACGAAACACTAGGCGACTTCTTACAGCCCTTTCTGCGCCCTTTCCATGGAATCCGAAAAGAAAATCCGCGTGGCCGTGCTGCACTTCATGCACGAGACCGTTACCTTCCTGAGTAACGACACGACACTGGACGATTTCATCTACGAAGGGTCGCCCGCCCGCGGCGAGGCCCTGCTGGCCGCCGACACCCGCGGCTATATCGGCGGATTCGTGCAGGTGGCGCGCGAGTACTCCAATGTAGAAGTGGTGGGCATCGAATCGCCCCTGTTTCCCAAAACCGGCACGGGCTCCGGCTGGATCACCCGCGAGGCCTTCGAGCATTTCGTCGGCATCATGGTGCGCGGCCTGCGCGAGCAAGGCCCGTTCGACGGCGTGTACCTGGCGGTCCACGGCGCGATGGCGGTGCGCGGCATCGCGCGCCCCGAAGCCGAACTCGCGCGGCGCGTGCGCGAGGTGGTGGGCCCCGGCGCCTTCATCTCGGCCACCTTCGACCCCCACGCCAACGAAGACGAAGCCTTCCTGCAATCCGCCGACATGGCGTTCTCGGTGAAGTACTTTCCGCATTACGACGCCCACGTCCAGGGGCAGCGCGCCGCGCGCATGCTGGTCCGCGCGATACGCCGAGACTTCACGCCGGCCCACTTCCAGCGCAAGGTGCCCATCATTTCGGCCACCGTCCTGCAATGGACCGGCGCGTCGCCGTGGATGGACATGATCCAGCGCGCCCTGGTCTGGGAAGCCCGCGAGCCCGACCTGTACGTCAATGTCCTGTTCGGCTTTCCGTGGGCCGACGTGCCCGATACCGGCATGACCGTGCAGGCGCTGACCAACGGCAACCCCGAACTGGCGCGCAAGGTGGTCGACGACATGTGCGAATGGATCTGGCGCAGGCGGGCGGACCTGCTCAATACCACCCAGGTATTGCCGGTGGCCGACGGCGTCAAGCAGGCCCGCCAACTGGCCGCCGAGGGCCGCAAGCCCGTCGTGCTGGCCGACCATAGCGACCGTTCGGGCTACGCCACCTGGATCCTGCGGCAAGTGCTGGCGCAGAACCTGTCGCGCACGCTGATCGCGACGGTCGCCGACGAACAGGCCATCCAGGCGCTGCAAGATGCCGGCGTTCAGGCCGGCCAGGATTTCGACATGGCGGTGGGCGGCCGCGTCGACCCGTCATCGGGCCAGCCGGTGCGCATAACGGGCAAGGTCGTGCACGTCGGCGCCAAGGGTACCGGCCCGCAACGCTATCTGGATCACGTCAACATCGCGTTCGGCGACGGCAACCTGCTGATTCTCAGCCGCTACCTGGTCCAGGTAAAAGAGCTGGAAGAAATCAGCCAAAGAGGCGTCAACGCGGCGGACTTCGATATCCTGGCGATCAAATCGCGCGTGCACTTCCGGCGCGGTTTCGACGACAGCGGCTACGCCAAGGCCATCCTGGTGGTCGAGCCCGACGAACCCTTTCTGGGCACCGTGCGCCTGGACGGGCTTGCCTACGAAAACATCGACCTCGCCGACTTCTACCCCTACGGATCGCCCCAGTGGCCCCCGGCCGCATGAGCCGGTAAAGCGCTCGCTACGCGGCGGCGCCCGCGCGCCAGTGCTCCAGGCACATCCGCACGAACGATTCCACGGCCGGCGGGCTCGAGCGGGTCTTGGGCCGGGTCAGGCATATCGTCCAGTAAGGAGTCCGGGCCGGGTCGAAATGCCGGCAGGTCATGCCGGCCATATTGACTGAGCTCAGTATCGAAGAGGGCATCACGCCTATGCCCAGCCCGGCGGCGATCAGCCCCAGCGCCGTCAAGACGTGATTCACCTCGTAGGCGGGCCGCAGAATGGCCCCGTGCTGCAGGTACTTCGCGTCGATCAGCTGGCGCACGCTGCTGTCGTGGCTTCTGACCACCAGGTCGGATTCGATGATGTCGGCCCACCCCACGTTGCTGCGCGCGGCCAATGGATGATCCACCGCGCACAGCACCACCAGCGGATCGCGGAAGACCACCTGCTGGGCCAGGTCGTCCGCGTCGGTGCGTTGCGGCATCAGGGCAATGTCGGCCATGCCCGAGCGCACCATTTCCGCGCAGGTATTCGACAGTTCGTCGTAAATGCGGATCTGGATGCCGGGATACACCGCCTTGTAGCGCATCAGGATATCCGGCAGCGAGCTCGCCGCCACCGACGGCGCCGTGGCGATGTTCAGCTGCCCGTGCTTGCCCGCCACGATTTCCTGCATGCGGGCCAGGCCCTGTTCGACGTGATCGTGCAGCCCCGCGGCAATATCCTGGAACTCGCGGCCCACGGCCGATAGCGTCACGGTGCGGGTATCGCGGTCGAACAGGCGCGCGCCCAGCGCTTCTTCCAGGCGCCGGATATTGGCGCTCAATGCCGGCTGCGACAAATGAACCAGTTCGGCCGCCTGGCTGAAGCTCAGCGTGCGCGCCACGGCCAGAAATGCCTCGACCTGCTTGAAGGTGATCGACATGCCGGGATAACTGGATTTATTTCATAATCAACTAAGTTTATCAAAATTGGAAATTGGACGAATAAGTAGGGCGTTTCTATAGTGGTTCCCGACCACAACACCACGGCCCGCGGGCGCCCGATGCCGCCTGAAGGGCCTATTTTCGGAGAGACGACACATGGGCAGCCAACCTGGCGCAGGCATGCAGGCCATCTCGGGGCCGGGGGTCTGGAGCGGCACCGAACTGAACGGACGCACAGACTGGATCCAGCACTTCCAGGCCGACGAGCTGGCCGAACTCGATGCCATGCTGCAGGCCCCGCGCCGGCCGGACCTGGACGTGACCGGGCTGGCGCGCGCCGATTTTTCGCTGCCGCTGCTGTCGCGCCGCTGCGCCGCCATCCGTTCGGAACTCGAAGGGGGCAAGGGGTTCGCACTGATCCGCGGCTTGCCCGTGGGCCGCTACTCTTTGGAAGAAAGCCGCCTGGTTTTCTGGGCCCTGGCCGTGCTGCTGGGCCAGCCGCAAGAACAAGACAAGGCGGGCAACCGCGTCCATAGCGTCACCAACACCCATAAGCGGGTCGAGGGCTCGAGCGACGTGCGCAGCTACCAGACCGACGACGAACTGACGTTTCACAATGACGGCGGCGATGCGTTCATGCTGCTGTGCCTGAAAACAGCCCGGTCCGGCGGCATGAGCAAGCTCGTCAGCGTAGAAAAACTCTACAACGAGGTCCTGCGGCGCCGGCCCGACCTGGTCCCGGTACTGCAGCAGCCCTTTCACTTCGACACGCGCGAACAACACCCCACCGGGCTTAAAGTGCAAACGTCCCCGGTCCTGAATTTCTTCGGCGGCCGGCTCAGTGTTCTATATAAGCGGCGCTACCTGATGTCGGCGCAGCGCTTTCCGGAAGTTCCCCGGCTGACCGCGGCCCAGGAAGAGGCCATCCAGCTGGTCGAGGCGATCTGCAACGACCCGGCCATCCAGCTGAGTTTTTACATGGAACCGGGCGACATCCAGATCGCCAACAACTACAGCGTGCTGCATGCCCGCACCAAGTACGAAGACTACGAAGACCCCGCCGAGCGCCGGCATCTGCTGCGGGCCTGGCTGACGCTGCCCAACGGACGCCCCCTGCCCCCGGTATTCGCGTTGACCCGGGAATTCCGCACGTCGTACCTGAGCCGGCACGAAGAACCGGCGACGGCCTGAAAGAAACTGAATGGCCCGGCCGGCCACATCGCCGGCCGTTGCTGGGCACGATGACGACAAACCAGGGAGAGAGACCTTGAAAAACCTGCTGAACCGGATGTTCATTGGAGCGCTGGCGGCCTGTTGGAGCATGGCGGCGCCGGCCGCGGACGAGCCCTACCCCAGCAGGCCGATTCAACTGGTGGTGCCCTACACGCCCGGCGGCAATACCGACATCCTGGGCCGCCTGATCGCCCAGAAACTGGGCGAGGCGTGGGGAGCCAACGTAGTCGTCGAGAATCGCCCCGGCGCCGGCGGAACCATTGGCGTCAACCTGGTGGCCAAGTCGAAGCCCGACGGCTACACCATGGCCATCGCGGCGTTCGGCAATATCCTGGTCGCGAAGAGCCTGTACAAAAACCTGCCGTACGATCCCGTCGCCGACCTCGAGCCCGTGATACTCGTGGCCACGCCCCCGACCGTGCTGACCGCGACCGCGTCATTGCCCGTCGACAACGTCGCCGAGCTGATCGCTTACGGCAAGGCGCATCCCGGCATGCTGAACTACGGATCGTCAGGCAAGGGCACTTCCAACCATCTTTTCGGGGAATTGTTTTCGTCGATGGCGGGCGTGCAAATGACCCACGTTCCGTACAAGGGCAGCGGCCCTGCCATGAACGACCTGGTGGCGGGCCTGACCCAGTTGAATTTCGCGCCGCTGCCGCTGGTGCTTCCGTCTATCAAGGCCGGCACTCTGAAAGCCCTGGCCGTGACGGGGTCGCAGCGCCTGCCCATGCTGCCCGACGTGCCCACGGTTGCCGAATCGGGCTTGCCGGGCTACGAAGGGTTGGGCTGGTTCGGGCTGATGGTGCCCAAGGGCACGCCCCAGCCTATCGTGGACAAGCTGAACGCCGAGGTCAACAAGATACTGAGCGCGCCGGACGTGCGCGAACGCCTGACCGCCGAAGGCGCCGTCCCCATAGGCGGCACGCCGGAAGACGCGCGGCGCTCCATCGCCCTGGGCATCGAAAAATGGAAGAAGCTGGCGGATACGGCGAATTAGGGGCTACGCGGCCGCGCGATATATCAAAATCGCATAGCAGCTAGACCTCAATCGCGGTTGTGCGGCTGATTCCGCCCCGATATTCTTGCGGCTATCCCTGGACAACTTCCTCCTATAAGGCGAACCCGACACATGAAAGATACGCGGAAGGCGGCCGACGGCCATGAATTCTCTGTCTACGTCGCGCAACCCGAAGGCCAGCCCCGTGGCGCGCTCGTGGTCGTTCAGGAAATCTTCGGGGTCAACGATCACATCCGCGCGGTCGCCGACGCCTACGCCGCGGCGGGTTATCTTGCAATCGCCCCGGCGCTATTCGATCGGGTCCGGACCGGATACGAAGCCGGCTATTCACAGCCCGAGGTGACCGCCGGGGTCGAGATCATGAAACAGCTGAATTTCGACGACGCGCTGCTGGACGTCAAGGCCGTTCTCGACAGCGTCCCGGCCGGCACCAAGGCCGGTATCGTCGGCTACTGTTACGGCGGCACCGTTGCGTGGCTCGCCGCCTGCCGGCTGCCGTCATTGGGAGCCGCGGTGTGCTATTACGGCGGGGGAATACCCAATTTCGCGAACGAAGCCCCGCAGTGCGCGACCATGCTTCACTTCGGCAACCAGGACCAGTCGCTGCCGGTGGACAAGGCGCGGCTGGTCGCCAAACAGCATCCCCAGGTCATTTCGCACTTCTATGAAGCCGGGCATGGATTCAATTGCGACCAGCGCGGCTCGTACGAGCCGGATTCGGCAAAACTGGCGTTTGACCGCACGCGCGAGTTTCTCGGTCAACATCTGTCCGCCGCCTGACTACGCTCACGGCCAGCAGCCCCGCGCGCCGGCCGGCTTGCCGGCGCGGGCCGACCCGAGGAGCGGGCTTTGGATCTGAAACGCATCGAGCACCTCATCCAGGTCGCCGAATATGGCAGCTTTTCGAAGGCCGCCTCGGTGATCGGCATTGCCCAGCCCGCGCTGGGAAGGCAGGTGAAAAAGCTGGAAGAAGAGTGCGGCACGCCATTGCTCTACCGGCATGGCCGCGGCGTGTCCCTGACGCCCGATGGCGAAAAACTGCTGACGCGCCTGCGCCCGCTGCTGCGGCAGATGGAATCGGCCGTGCTGGAACTGCGGTCGGACCAGGAATCGCCCTCTGGCACCGTGTCCCTGGGCCTTACGCCCACGATGTCCGGCATGCTGGGGGTGCAGTTGATAGCCGCGGTCAAAGAGCGTTATCCGCAGATCCAGCTGAACATCGTCTCTGGCTATAGCGGATACGTGCATGAGTGGCTGATCAACGGGCGGGTGGACCTGGCCATGCTGCACGACGCGCGCCGTTCGCAGCACATCGTGTCCTTGCCGCTCGCCGAGCTGGGCCTGTCGCTCATTTCCCCCGCGGGCATGGCCCCGCCCGGGGACGGGCACAACGTCCGGGTGGCGCAGCTAAAGGGCATCCCCCTGGTTCTGCCGACGCGCAATCACGGCCTGCGGCGCACCGTCGAATACGCGGCAAGCCAGGCCGGCGTGCCGCTGAACGTGGTGTTGGAAATCGACGCGCTCGAGCTCATGCGAGAGCTGGTCATGGCCGGCATGGGCCACACCGTACTGGCCGCGGCGGCGGTCCGGGAGCAAGTCGCCGCGGGCACGCTCGAAACGCGCCTGCTCGGCACGCCCGCCCTTTCGACCAGACTGCTGCTGGCCACGGCCACCAATCGTCCGGTCACCCAGGCTGCCAAGGCGGTCGAGCGCATCGTGCGCACCCTGATGGAAGACATCGAAGCAAAGAAGCTTTACCCTTCGCTGGCCATGCTGGCGCCCGGCGCTTGAACCCGGCCGCGCGAAACGTCCGGGCGCGCTCATCTTCCTAGGCCACGCTGCCGATGCGCACGCTCGAAGAGGCCGACAGCAAGCCGTTCGCGATGGTGCGGCGGTGTTCGCTGACCGTGCCGCTGCGCAGGCTCCAGGAAGCAACGCGCCGGTACCAAAGGTTGAGATCGAACTCCAGCATGAACCCCATGCCGCCATGAATCTGCTGGGCCGACCGGCACACCATCAGGCATTGCTCGTTGGCAAAGGATTTCGCCTGCGCGGCCTGCCGGTCCGCCGGCAAGCCTTCTTGCATGCGCCACAGCGCCTCGCGCGTCAGCAGCGTGGTGCCGTCGATGGCGTTGAGCATGTTGGCGCACATATGCTGTATCGCCTGGAACGCGCCGATGGGCTGGCCGAAAGCCTCGCGCTGCTTGGCGTGTTCCACCGCCATGTCCAGCGTGCGCCGCGCCGCGCCCGCCATCAAGCAAGCATGCAGCACGGCGGAAAGATTCATCATCTGCTCGATGATGGCGGCGCTGTTCTCGGCGGTGCCGATCACGTTGCGGCGCGGCACGCGCACTCCGCGAAAGCGCACGATCGCCTCGCCGTCTTTGGCAAGCGGCAGAAGTTCCTCGTGCTCTATCGCCGGCGCATGGGTGGGCACCAGAAGCAGCCCCGCGGCTCCGCCCGCTTCGCGATAGACCACCAGGCAATGCGAGGCGGCTTGGAAATTGCCGACGAACAGTTTTTCGCCGGTCAACACCAGGTCATCGCCCTCGACATGCGCCAGAAGCTCCACCGAATCGACGGACCAGCCGCCGTCGCGCTCGACAATGGCGGGGCTCAGGATCGCGTCGCCGGCGATCACTTTCTGCAGCAGCGCATGATGCGCCGGGCCGCCGTGCCGGTCGAGCACCAGGGCCGCCACCATGGTCCCATGCAACGGTATGGGCGCGATGTGGTAGCCCACGGCATCGAACAGCAGGCTCAGATACGGCAAGGGCAGTTCTTCGCCGCCGTTTTCCCGCGACAGACACAATTGCAGCCAGCCGTTGTCGGCGAATTCCCGCCACAACTCGGCCGAATAGCGGCCCGGCTCTTGTTCGGCCTGGCGCACCAGCGCGGCCGAGCATTCACCCTCCAGGAACTCCGCGATGGCCGCCTGGATGGTCAGTTCTTCTTTGTCCGGCAATACATCCATCACACTTTCTCCTTGTCTGACTTGCCGGGCCGGGGCAGGCCCAGCCCGTTCCGGGCCATCTGGTCGCGCATCACCTGCACGCTGCCGTGATTCACTGTCGACTGGAAGGCACCGAGCAAGCTGTGGGTGAACACCCCCTTTTCCACGGCGGCGGGCGACCCCTGCATCAAAGCGCCGTACGGCCCCAGGATCTGGCTGATCGCTTCCGTGGATTTCACGCTGTGCTCCGGCGCGAATACTTTTTCGGCGGAGCCTTCGTGCACGAACTTGCCGCCGCGCTGCTCGATGGTGATGCTGCGCATGGTCATCAGGCGGCAGACTTCCGCTTCGGTCCACAGTTCGGCAACCTTGTCGCGGACGGCCTCGCTCTGGCGCAGCCGCTCTTGCACCGCGCCGCCGGCATTAAGCCAATTCACCAGGTCCTCGTCGCGCATGACCGAAATCAGGTAGCGCCAGGCGCCCACGCGGTCCAGGTTCAAGCCGCGCCGCGCCACGTCCCAGCCCGCCCCCTCTTCGCCGAGCAGGCAGGACGCCGGCACTTCGACATCGTCGAAGAAGACTTCGTTGGTGCGCTCTTCGCCGTAGGTCGTGCCGAACGGCGCCGTGGGGTCGTTCTGGATGGTCCAGAGCGGCCGCACGGTGATGCCCGGCAGGTTCATCGGCACCAGCAGGATGGACAGGCCGCGGTGGCGCCGAGACGCGGGATCGGTGCGCACCATAAGAAAAATATGGGTGGCCGACTGCGCGTTGGTGGTGAAGATCTTCTGGCCGTTCACAATGTAACGATCGCCATCGCGCCGGGCCCGGCAACGGATGCCGGCCAGGTCGGTGCCGCATTGCGGCTCGCTGTATCCCTGGCAGAAAAGGATCTCGCGGCGGATGGACGCCGGAACGAAGGCCTCTTTCTGCTCCGGGGTGCCAAAGGCAAGAATGGCCGGTGCGCCCGTACCGCCGCCGAGGGCGATGCCGGTGGCCCGGTAGAACTCTTCTTCTACGACGAATTGAGCCGTGCGCGCACCGCCGCCACCGCCGTATTCCACCGGCCAGCTAACCGCGAACCAGCGCCGGTCGTTGACCTTGCCGAAGAATTCGCGAATGGCACTGCCCCAGCCTTCGCCCCGTTTGCCCGCCATGTTCTCCGCGCGCACATCCTCGGTGTAATGCTCGTGCAAGAAAGCGCGCACTTCGGCGCGTAGCGTCTCTTCCTGCGCAGTGAAAGAAAAATTCATGGCCGTCCCCGGGATTGATATGCCGATGCGATGAAGCGCTCGCCTGAAGAACCGGCATATTGTCGCGAGCGCGAGCTAATTGGCAATGGCATTCCGCCTATAACAGCTATATCTGAATGGCACCGCGGCCAGCGCCGCCGGCCGCGCGCATGGGCCCCCGGGGCGCGGCCCATCGCTGCCTTACAGCCATGCTAAGCAAGCATAGCTGCTACACGTCAACGTACCTTGTTCGCCCGGACAAGCGCTCACATAATCAGTACCCATTCGACGCTACAGACGCGTCCGAAAAAAAGACTGGCTGAAATGCCAGCGACGGCCATATCGAATGAGCCTGTACTACGTTGCCCGCCGGGCGCATTGACATTCGATTTGACGAAACTACCGGAGACAGAAAAATGACGTCGAAAATCGTATCGAATTCAAGGCACTCGGCCGCCCTGCTGCTGGCGGGCACATTGGCCTGGTGCGGCATGCCCGCGTCCGCCCTGGCCCAGGCGCAAGACGCGTCCGGCGAGCCGCTGCGCCTCATCATTCCCTACGAACCGGGCGGTTCGGTCGATCTCGTGGGCCGCGGCATCGCCCAGCGCTACACGAAACAGACCGGCGTGACGGTCATCGTGGAAAACCGCGCCGGCGCGGGAGGCGCGATCGCCGCCGCGGCAGTCGCCCGGTCGCCGAAAGACGGCAAGACCTTGTTGCTGCACACCGGCACACTGACGGTCGAAAGCGCGGCCGGCAAAAAAGTTCCCTATGTGCTGATGAAGGACCTGGTACCCATTACCAAGGTCGCCGACGGCCCCTTCGCGCTAGTGGTCAATACGGCTTTCCCCGCCAACGATCTCACCGAGCTCGTCAAGCAGGCCAAGGCGAATCCCGGAAAGTTCAACTACTCTTCTGCGGGCCTGGGTTCGTCCACCAACCTGGCCATGGAAATATTCAAGGAACGAACCGGCATCGATGTGATCCACGTGCCGTACAAAGGGGGCTCGCCTTCGCTCAATGCCGTGATGGCGGGCGAAGTGCAGATGGCGTTCAGCCCCTTGATCAATGCCAAGCCGTATAGCGAATCGGGCCGGCTCCGCGCGCTGTCTACGTCCACGCCCAAGCGAGCCACGCTATGGCCCGATCTGCCGTCCAGCGCCGAATCGGGCGTGCCGAATTTCAACACCAACGTCTGGTTCGGCCTGTTCGCACCCAGCGGCGTGCCCGACGCGACCATGGCCAAGCTTGCCAGCGATTTCCGCGCCGTCATCAACGCAGAAGAAACCCAGCAATGGCTGCACGAGCAAGGCCTGGAAGCGGTGGGCGATTCTCCGGCCGATTTCCGGAAATCGCTGCAAGCCGAAATCGAGACACTGACCGCGACCATCACCAAGGCCGGCATCAAACTCAACTGACGACTCGGAGCGACAACGATGAGCCCATTGCTCGCAGAAGCCCGCAAGTACATCGGGACGGCATCGCCTGAAGTGACTGCCTGCGACGTCATCGAAGCGGGCGGTGTGCGCCGCTATGCCCAGGCCATTCAGAACGAAGACCCGATCTTCGCGACCGATTGCGCGAACAACCGCCGGTACGGGGGCCCCGTGGCTCCGCCGCTGTATCCCACGCATCTGTTCCGGCGCGAGTTCGGCGCGCCGGACCCGGTGCAGCTCAATGCCGACAACCCCGACTACGACGGATCGATCGGCACGCTCAGCCTGCCGGAGATCGAACCGCTGCGAGGCTACGCCCTGCTCAACGGCGGTATCGATGTCGAGTTTCTGCGCTACGCGCGGCACGGCGAGGCGGTCTCCGTAGTCTCGCGCTATGCCGACGTGACCGAGAAGCAGACCAGCAAGGGCACCTTATTCGTGGTGGTGGTCGAAAGCGAATTCCGTACCCGCGAGGGTGAGTTGCTGGTGCGCACCCGTCGCAGCTACCTGAGAAGGAAATAAACCATGGCGCTCGCGGCCACTCCCCGTTTCGAAGACATTTCCGTCGGATTCAAGTTGCCCATGCTGCGCAAGGGCCCCCTGACCAACGTGCACCTGATGCGCTGGTCCGCGGCCATGGAGAACTGGCATCGCATTCATTACGACCAGGCCTTCGCCGTCGATCACGACAAGCTGCCGGGCATCCTGATCAACGGCTCGCTCAAGCAGCAATTCGTCATGCAGTCGCTGGCCGACTGGGCCGGACCGGAAGGCTGGGCCTGGAAGGCAAGCTTCCAGTTCCGCGCGATGAACCTCGCCGGCGAAACCCTGTCGATCTGGGCCGCGGTGGTGGACACCCAGCGCGGCCCCGACTACGGCCTGGTGCGCCTGGAACTGGGCATCACCAACGGCGAAGGCAAGGAATCGACACCGGGCTCGGCCATCGTGGCGCTTCCGTATCGCGACGGCAAGCCTGTTCCCTATCCTTTCGTGCCGCCCGCCGTGGCCTTTGACAACTAGCATACGGAGCCACGATGTCCGATATTCCGAAAAAGATCCGCATCAACGAAGAGGGCCCCCGCGAGGGCTTCCAGATCGAAAAAGGGCCGATCACCACCGAGCAGAAAATCGCCCTGATCGACAGTCTGTCGAAGACGGGCCTGCGCCAGATCCAGACCATGTCCTTCGTGCCGCCCAAGAATGTGCCCGGCATGTGGGACGCCGCCGAAGTGGTGGCCGGCTTCACTCGCGCGCCGGGCGTGCGCTACACCGCGCTCTGGCTTAACGCGAAGGGGCTGGAGCGCGCCATCGCCACGCAAAAGCTCGATATCGCCGGCACATTGTCCCTCTGCGCCTCGGAGCCCTTCTTGCTGCGCAACCAGAAGCGCACCATGCAAGAAAACCTGGATGCGCAGCACGACATGGTCGAACTGTTCCGTCAGCACAATGCACCGGTCAATCGCGCCGGGCTGCAGGCCGCGTTCGGCTGCAATTTTGCCGGCGACATCTCCATTCCGACGGTGCTCGACTGCCTGCAGAAAATGATGGATATCGGCGAGCAATACCAGCTGGACCTGCAGTACTTCTCGCTGGCCGACACCATGGCCTGGGCCACGCCGCGGTCCATCAAGCAAGTCGTCGGCGCAGTGCGCAACAAGTTCCCCGACATGGCGATTTCGCTGCACCTGCACGACACGCGCGGCATGGGCATCGCCAATGCCTATGCCGGCCTGGAGATGGGCGTGGAAATCTTCGATGCCGCGGTGGCCGGCCTGGGCGGATGCCCCTTCGCGGCCCACCGGGGCGCGGCGGGCAACGTCTGCACCGAAGACCTGGTCTTCATGTGCGACGAAATGGGCATCGAGACGGGTATCGACCTGGACCGGCTGATCGAGTCGGCCGAGCTGGCTGAGCAGATCGTCGGCCATCCGCTGCCCGGATCGGTGATGCGCGGCGGCAGCCTCGCGCGGCGCCGCGCGGTACTCCGGGAAGCCGCCGGGGGGGCCGCATGAGCGCAGCCCTGACCCAAGATCTGGGCGCCTTCATCGCCGGCCTGCGCTACGAAGACATCCCGCAAGACGCCCTGCCCGTCATCCGGCTCGGTTTCACCGATTGCGTGGGTGTCATGATCGCGGGGCGCGGCGAGCCGCCCCCCACGCTCCTGGCGTCGGTGCTCGGGCCATTTTCTTCCGACGCGCCCGCTTCCCTGCTGTTCGGCAAGCAACGGGCCCCCGCGCCCGAAGCCGCATGCATCAACGGTGCAGCGGCCCACGTGCTGGACTTCGACGACGTGGCCCTGCGCGGCCATCCGAGCTGCGTGCTGGTGCCGGCCATCCTGGCCGAAGCGGAAACGCTGGGCGCCAGCGGCCGGCAGATGATGACCGCCTATGCCGCGGGCTACGAAACCTGGGCCGAGCTGGTGCGCCGCGACCCCGGCCAGCACCATAGCAAGGGCTGGCATCCCACTGGCATCTTCGGCGCCATCGCGGCGGCGGCGGCCTGCGCGTCGCTGCGCGGACTGACCGCGCCCCAGGCCGCGAATGCGCTGGCCATCGGCGCCACTCAAAGCGCGGGGCTGATGGCGAACTTCGGCTCCATGTCCAAGTCTTTCCACGCGGGCCGGTCGGCGCAATCGGGCCTGCTGGCGGCGCGCCTGGCACAGGCGGGCTTCACGGGTTCGCCTGACGCCCTGGAACATCCGCAGGGTTACCTGCAGGCCGTGTCGCCCGCGGGCGAATGCGAACGCGATGCTCCCATCGAGGCCGGCCGCGTCTGGAAGATGCCGACGTCACGGCTAAGCGTGAAGAAGTACCCCATGTGCTTCGCCACGCACCGTGCCATCGATGGCCTGCTCGGCCTGCTGAAGGCCGGGCCGCTTGCCGCCGGCCAGATCGAACGGATCAATGCGTCGGTCAGTCGCCGCAATGCCGCCATTTTGCGGAATCACCGGCCGCAGACCGGGCTCGAGGCGAAATTCAGCATGGAATTCGCCATGGCCGCGGTCGTCATTGCCGGACGATTGACGCTGCTGGAACTGACCGACGAATTCGTGACGCGGCCCGACGTCCAGGCCATGATGCAACGCGTAACGGTCGAGCCGGACGATCGCTACGACCCCAATCCGAATGCGAACGGCTACGCCATCTATGACCTGGTAACGGTCCACACCACCGACGGCGACGTGCGCGAAGGCGAGAAGGTCAACCTGATCCGCGGCGGGCCGAACATTCCGCTCGAACCGGATGAACTGTGGGCCAAATTCGACGCTTGCGTGCAAGCCGGCGGCGCCGCCGCGTCAGGCCGCCTGCTGTTCGACGCGCTGATGGACCTGGACCATTGCGCCGACGCCCGCCGGCTGAATGCCTTGATAGCCTGAAGCCTTTGAGCGGCTGGCCACCGCCCCCGACTGTTGGACGACGTTGAGCATGAGCGTAGATATTTCTCCGCGGGCCCTGGAAGGCGTCAGGGTCCTGGATCTTAGCCACGGCATTGCCGGCCCTTTCGCCGCCAGGCTGCTGGGGGATTTCGGCGCCGACGTGGTGAAAGTCGAGAAGCCCGGCACGGGCGATTTCGCCCGCGCCCTGGAACCCCTGCATCCCGGGGCCGCCGCGCCGGAGCAAAGCCTTTTGTTCCAGTTCCTTAATTGGAACAAGCGCGGCATCGCGCTGGACCTGAGCGACCGCGCCAACCATGCATTGCTGCGGCGCATGGTCGAGGCCAGCGACATCCTGGTAGAAAGCTTCCGCCCGGGCACCCTGGCGCGCTGGGGCATCGGCGTGGACGTGTTGCTGCAATGGAACCCCAGACTGGTCGTCACGTCCATTACCAATTTCGGCCAATCGGGGGACTACGCCGGCTACGCGGGCAGCGATCTCGTCTTTCAGGCCATGGGCGGCATCATGTCCATCAGCGGCAGGACCGACCGGCCGCCGCTGAAGCACGGCTTGCGCCAGACGCTGTATTGCGCGGGCCTGAACGGCGCCTACGCGACGCTGGCCGCATGGCTTGCGGCTACGGCGGATGGTGTCGGCGAACATGTAGACTTGTCGATTCAAGAGTGCGTCGCTTCGCAGATGGTCATCAACCAGCCCTACTATGCATTCACGGGCGCGGTGCAGGGGCGGCGGGCGCGCGTGCAAGATCCTTTCGCGGGAGAACCCATCGTCTGCGGCGACGGCTATCTTGCGGTACAAACCGGCGGCGGCGCCCCTCTGGCGGACTTCACCGACCTGTTCGGCGCGCCTGAGTTCAGCTCGCCGCAATGGCAATCGATCGACTCGCGCGTGCGCCTGGGCGTGGACAAAGTGCGCGGCGTGCTGGCGGCCTGCCTGGCCGGCCGCGATGCCAAAGAGGTATTCCTGCAGGCCTCGTCACGCCGCTTGCTGACGGGCGTGATCCAGGGAGCCCAAGACCTGCTCGGCTGCGAACAGTTGGCCGCGCGCGGACTTTTCGTGGAAATGTCCCATCCGGCTACCGGAACATTCAAGTTCCCGGGCACGATGCTGAACCTGTCGAGAACGCCCGTCAGCATCCGGCGGCGTTCTCCGCTGCTCGATGAGCACGCGCGGGAAATCGCGGCCGAGTTCTCCGGAGCGTCCGCGGCAAAACCCCCGACAGCCCCTCGACGCCCGTCGTCCGCGTCGCTGCCTTTGGCCGGCATGCGCGTGCTGGACCTGTCTTATGTCTTTGCCGTTCCGTACATGGCCAGTCTGATGGCCGACATGGGCGCCGAAGTCATCAAGATCGAAGCGCCGCACCGCCTGGACCAGTCGCGCCGTTCTTTCGGCCCGTATCTCGACAACCGCGTCGACACCGACCCGTGGAATTTGTCGGGCTGCTTTCACCAGCTCAATCGAGGAAAGCAGTCGATCAGTTTGGACCTGGCATCGCCGGAAGGCCGGGACATCCTGCTCAGGCTGATCGACCAGAGCGACATCGTGCTCGAGAACTTTACGCCGCGCGTCATGCGGAAATGGGGATTGCCCTATGAGGCCCTGGCCGCGCGCCGGCCATCCTTGATCATGCTGTCCAACACGGGGTATGGCTCTACCGGGCCCTGGGCCGGGTTTCCCAGCCAGGGCACCACCCTGGAGGCGACCATGGGCATTACCCACTATACGGGCTACCGCAACGACAAACCCTGGAAGGTCGGCCAGTCTTACCCGGACTTCATCGCGGCATGGACCGGCCTGGGTGCGCTGCTGGCGGCCGTTGCGCATCGCCGCAAAACGGGGCTGGGCCAGTGGATCGATCTCGGCATGTATCAGGCCGGGGCATCGCTCATTCCAGAGGCGCTGCTCAATGCCCAGCTGGGGCAGCCCGATTTCGAGCGCATCGAAAATGAAGACCACTGGCACGTGCCCAGCAACCTTTATGCCGCGCGGGGACTGGACCAATGGGTGGCCATCTCGGTACTGACCGATACGCAATGGCAGGCATTGGCCCGGATCATCGGCCCGCAGGCGCAGGACGCGCGGTTCGCGACCGCGCGGCAACGCCTGAGCCACCGCGCGCAGGTCGATACGCTGGTGGCGAACTGGGTGGCGGGGCTCGACGCCGCCGGCGTCGCGGTCGAATTGCAGGCGCACGGCATACCTGCCGGCACGGTGCTGAACAATCGGGACCTGCTGCTGGACCGGCACCTTGCACAGCGGAAGTTCTACGAACGGGTCCAGCACCCTGAACCGCTCGGGTGGCGGCCCATTATCGGCAGGCCCTGGAAAACCCGCTACCGGACGCTTCACATTCCTAAAGGGGCCCCTCGCTTCGGCGAGGACAGCGCCGAGGTCCTGGGCCGCCTGGCGGGCATAAATGCCGACGGCTACGCGCAGCTGAAAGAACGAGGCATCGTGGCCGAAGCCCCTACCGTTCCATTGCGCGGCAACCCGATAAATATCGAGGCGTCTCTCGCCGAACGCACCTTGCTGGACTACGATGCGGACTACATGCATAAACTCGGCTTGAAGGCGGGATAGGCGCGACGTGTGCGCGGTGGCCCTATGTGATCAACGCCGCGCCGGGCCTTCCCGTGAAATCTCCTGCCGACCTGCCCCGGGGGCCGCTTGAGAGTCAGTGACTCTTCAGCTCTAGCAGCCTGTCGACCATCGCGCTGTTGCTGGTCACTACCGACGTCTTGAACGCATCCTGAAGCGCCTCGCGCGCTTCCAGCGCCCGGAAATTCGTGCAAGACACGAACAGGCCGTCGAACTCGTATCCCCGCAGCTTCTGCCTGGCGAACGAGACGATGTCCTCGGGCGTGGGGTCGGCCAGGGCGGCGTTGTCGGTGATCCCCATGCCGAACGCGCAGACGACTTCCCGGCCCGCGCCGGCCGCCTTCGCCACGGATGCCGTCAGGTCTTCGTTGTAAGGTGTGAGCACGGCCAGCCGCTTCGCGTTCTGCCGCTGCAGCGCAAGCGCCACGGAAGAAATGACGCCGATGCCCTCGCAACCGGCCTTTTCCCCCAGTTCGCGGCATATTCTGGCGTCGTAGTCCAGGCCGAACAGCGAGCCCGCCGAGGTGCAGCCGAACACCAGCACATCGGGATGGGCGGTGCCCAGGTCGGCGGCCGCCTGCGGCGCGAAGCGCTCGATCATCTCGATTTCTTTCTCGCGGGTCGTCTCTACCAGGTACATGCGGTCGGTATGCACCGTGAACCTGGATTTCGGCAGTGCTCCATGCAGGTCGTTTTCCATGACGCGGTTCGAAGACGGCACCAGCAATGCCACTCGAATCCGGGGATCGGGTCTATTGATGTTCATGCTTGCTCCTTTACGTTTGCGGGAACGCCCCAGCCACCCCCACCGGCGGTGACCATTTCGAGCCTCGCACCCTTCATCAGCTTGTGAGGCCCGCTCTTGGCTTCCAGCTCCTGGGGGCCGTCCGGCCCATGGAGGCGGAATGCCGCCAAAGCCCCGGGGCTTCCCCCGGCCACCCCGGCCGCGGGCGTACGCGTGCGTTCGCCCAGCACAGAGGCCTGGACCTCGTCGGCCAGGATCTCAACCGTCTTGCGCACGCCGTTGCCGCCGGCATTCAAGCCGTCGCCACCGCTGCCCCGGACGATTTCGTAATTGACGAAACGTACCGGCAACTGCGCTTCCATGCTTTCTATGGGCAGGTTCATGGTGTTTCCCATATGCGTACGCAGGCCGCTGCTGCCGCGCTGCGTCGCCGTGCCCCCCATTCCGCCGCCGATGGTTTCGTAGTGGACGAAAGGCCGCTCGCGCGCGGCGTCATAGCCGCCCATGGTGTAGACGCACGCCGACCCGTAGCTGCCCGCGCTGACGCGTTCGGGATACGCCTTGGCCAGCGCCCCCAGCAGGATGTCGGCAATGCGGTTGGCCGTCTCGGTATTGGCGGCCACCACGGGTGCCGGATACGTGGCATTGACGATGCTGCCGGGCGGGGCGATCACGTCTATACCCGCATAGACGCCGGAATTCGGCGCGATCTCGCCCCCCAGGAAACTGAGTACCGTGTAATAGACCGCCGACGCCGTGACCGGCAGCGGCGCGTTGATCGGGCCCGGCACGCAGGCCGAAGACCCCGTGAAATCGAAAACCATGGTCGAGCCATGCTTGCGGATGGTGACGGTGACCAGAGGCGAGATGCCGGGCGTGATGCCGTCCCCGTCCAGCCGCTCGGCGTGGCTGACTTCCGCATCCGGCAGCCCCGCCAGCGCCGCCTCGACCAGCCGCCGGCTGTAGCGCTGCGTATCGGCCATGATCTCGACGACGATTGCGGCGCCGTAGCGCTCGCATAGCTGCTGCACGCGCTCTGTCGCGCGCGCGTGCCCCGCCAACGCCGCCTGGAAATCGCCCTTGCGGTCCGACGGAACCCGCACGTTGGCCAGGATCAGGCGCAGCACGTCTTCGCGTATCTCGCCCCGGTCCATGATCTTCACGGGCGGCACGCGCAGGCCTTCCTTGATGATGTGGTCGCAGACACTGGAACTGCCGGCGGCGATGCCGCCGATGTCGGGCCAATGGATGCGGCTCAGCACGAATCCCACATGCAGCCCTTGCGAGAACACCGGGGTCAGCAGCGACATGTCGGGCAGGTGCGTGCCGCCTTCATAGGGATCGTTGAGCAGCACCCCGTCGCCCTCTCGCCAGGTGCCGGCGGGGTAGTGCGCCAGGGCGGCCAGGCCGGTGAAGCGCGCGGCGCCCAGGTGCACGGGAATATCCACGCCCTGGGCAATGACGTTGCACTGGGCGTCGAGCAGCGCGCACGACAGGTCGGCCGACAGGCTCAGCAGCGGCGAGAACGAAGTGCGCATGATGACGCTCTTCATTTCGCCGCAGATGGCATACAAGGCGCTTTTGACGACCTCGAACGTGACGGGGTCGCGTTCGAGTATGGAACCGCCGCGATTGGAATGATCCATGGTTTCAGGCCTCCTCGAGACGAAATACGACGCCGCCGTCGGCGCCCACCGATGCCGTCTGTCCGGCGGGCACCCACACCGTCGATCCGGCATGATCGACAATCAGCGGGCCGCGCAATAGCGCGCCGCCGCAATCGGCGCTGCGGTAGACGGGAATGGCCCGTTCGCCGCCGTCCGCGTCCAGGTATTGCCGCGTCTGATAGGGCCGCGGCGCGGCCTGCGACGACGCCTGCCCCCGGAACGCGCTGCCCGCATCGGCCTTGATCGGACGTTCGGCCACCAAATGGACATTGACCAGCTCGACGTTCGAATCGACCAGGTCGAATCCGAACTCTTTCTTGTACGCCTGGCGGAAGCGCTGCTCGATCTCGGGCGTACCGGGCAGCGGTTCGCCATGCGCGCCCAGCGGCACGCGCAACTCGGACAACTGCCCGGCGAAGCGCAGGTCGGCGTACCGGGTCTGCAGCACCGAGCCGGCCCCGCCGCTTTCCCGCGCCAGCAAGCCGGCGGCCTTGTCGGCCAGCGCGTCGAAAGCCGCCTCCATGCTGCCGGTCGACAAGGCCGACAACGGCCGCAGCAGCGTGGTCGACAAATCGTGGCGGATTTCCCCCAGCATCGCGCCCAGCGCGGAGAATATGCCCGGATACGGCGGCACGATCACCTCTTTCACGCCGACTTCCGCGCCGACATTGGCGGCATGCAGCGGGCCGGCGCCGCCCGAGGCCACGATCGAGAATTCCCTCGGGTCCAGGCCCCGGCGCACGGTTGCCAGGCGCACCATTTCGGTCATGTTGGCCACCGCGATGGCAATGATGGCGTGCGCGGCGCGCGCCACCGGCCAGCCCATCGGGTCCGCGATATGCGTCTTGATCGCCGCCACCGCAAGGTCGCGCGAGAACTCCACGCCAGTGCCCGCAAACGTCTCGGCATTCAGCGTGCCGATGACGGCATGGGCATCGGTCACGGTGGGACGCCGGCCGCCCCGGCTGTAGCACGCGGGGCCGGGATCGGCGCCCGCGCTTTCAGGCCCAACCTTCGGCACGCCGCCATTGTCGATCCACGCGATGCTGCCGCCGCCGGCGCCCACCTCGATGATGTCCAGCACCGCGCTGCGTATCGGATAGCCGCCCACTTCTTTGCCGTTGACCAGGTGGTCCGCGTGGAATTCGTCGGTGATCTTGGGCTGGTAGTCTTGAACCACTCCCGCCTTGGCCGTGGTCCCGCCCATGTCGAAGGCAATCACGTCGCGGCGCTCGGTGGCGCGCGCGTAGGCCGTGGTGGCAATCATGCCGGCCGCCGGCCCGGATTCGATCAAGTGCGCCGGATAGCATTGCGCATTATCGGGTGCCGTCAGCCCGCCATTGGACTTGACGATCATGAGGTCGTCTATGCCCATTGCCGCGGCTGCTTCGGCCAGCCGGCGGATATAGCGCCCGACCGCCGGGCCGATGTAGGCGTTGACGACGGTGGTGCTAGTGCGCTCGTACTCGCGGAACTCCGGGCACACGTCGTGCGAAGCCGTCACGAAGCTATCGGGCAGCGCCTGGCGCACCGCCTGGGCAATGGCTTTTTCGTGGGCACTATTGGCATAGGCATGCAAGCAGGAAATCGCCACCGCGCCGGCCCCGGATGCGCGCACGGCCTCGGCCAGCTCCGCCAGGCCCGTTAGCGGCCCGATCGGCCTGCCCTGGGCGTCCATGCGCTCGGCGGCGCCGAAACGGCGCTGCGGCGGCACCAGCGGTTCGGATACCGCCGTCGACAAGTCATACAGCGTGGGCCGGTTCTGCCGCCGCAATTCCAGGACATCGGTGAAGCCTTCGGTCGTTACCAGCGCCACCTTGGCGCCCTTGCGCTCGATCAGCGTGTTGGTGCCGACCGTAGTGCCATGGCAGACCGTGGCGCCGGCAATATCGAACATCTCGGCAATGCGCTTCAATGCGGACACGACCGCCTCGGCGGGATCCGAGGGCGTGGACGGCACCTTGAACGCGGCCAGGATCTGGCCGGCATCCGGGTCCAGTGCAATGGCATCCGTAAAGGTGCCGCCTACGTCGATGCCTATCACGAGTGCTTTCTGTGCCATTGCTGTCGTCCTCACTGCGGGCGAATTTCGGATAGCGCCCAGAGAAAGCGGTCCATGTGCTTGCGAAGATTCACGTCGACCCGCAGGTACTTGTCGCCCAGGCCGATGATATCGTTGCCATCCTTGACGATGACGCCGCGCTTGAGCAATTCGTTGAACACGCGAGTGGCTCCCAGATCGGGGTCGAGGATACGCGTCAGGAAGAAATTCGAGCGCGAACCCGGCACCATGGCGAAGCGATCGGATTTCTGCAGTTCCGCGGCGACATACGCGCGGTTCTCGACCACCGTGCTCACGGCGCGAGCCACGTGCGCATCGTCATTGATGGCGGCGACGCCGCCGGCAATCTGCGCCTGGCCCATGTTCCAGGTTGGCTTGATGCGGCGCAGCGGATCGATCAGGCGGGTATTGTGGGCAATCCCGAAGCCGACGCGCAAGCCCGCCAGTCCGAACGCCTTCGAGAAAGTCCGCAACACGATCAGGTTGGGGTACTCGCGCAGCAAGTGCATCCCGCCTTCGGTCTCGCTGTAATGGATGTAGGCTTCGTCCAGCACGACCAGCGTCGCCTCGTCGGCGGCCTCGCACACCCGGCGGATGTCTTCGATTTCCATGAGGCGGCCGCACGGGTTGTGCGGGCTGGTCAGGAACGCGATGCGCGGACGCTGGCGCAGCAGGTCCAGGTACTCGTCCATGAGGAATTCGAAATCGGGCCCCATCGGCGCATACAGCGGACGCCGGCCTTCGCAGTGCGAGTAGATGCGGTACAGGGGAAAGCACGGCTTGTGCATCAGCACCGCATCGTCCGGCCCGGCGAAGGCCCGGATCACCATAGAGATCACTTCGGTCTCGCCGGACCCGCACACCACGCCGTCCGGCTCGAAACCGTATTTCTCGGCAATGGCGGTACGCAACGCCCGGGCCGTCCAATCCGGGTAAATATCCAGCCGCGACTCCGCCTCTTTCACCGCGGCAACGGCCTTCGGCGACGCGCCGTGGGGATTCTCGGCCGAGCCGAGCTTGGCGATATCGGCCGCGGCAACGCCAAAGCGCTCGGTCACATACTCGACCGGCAAGCCGGGAACATACAGTTCACCATCGATCAACGCTTGATTGCTGGGGGTGACCATCTCATACTCCTGTCAATAAAACTAGTTCAATTATGTAGACTAAAGAGTACAAATCTCTTGGTCAACTAGTATTACTTGATAGAGGCACGGATAAATCCCTCGATTCGGCAGAAATACACACACCACCCTGAAAAATCACCAGGACACAGACAGGATAGTTCGGTCAAATCCAGCATTAGCCTAGTATTTATACCTATTCATCCTTCTTGCGTAATATGATTTTATGAGGCTGCAGCACGCGCAACCTACATAGCAAGGGGGTTTCCATGTATAGATATCTAGGCCGTTGGATGACGGCGGTATGTCTCGCCACTGTGTCGGCGCCTGCCGCCCACGCTGCCGAGGTCGTCCTGAAATTCGCGCACGAGGCGCCCGAGACGGCGATCAAGGGCCAGACCGCCAACAAGTTTGCGGAGCTGGTCGACAAGTACACATCGGGCACGGTGAAGGTGCAGGTCTATCCCGGCGGGCAACTGGTGCCCACCATGGACGAGATCCGGGCCGTGGCGCGCGGCCAGATCGATATCGCGGCGCCCTACACCAGCTATTTTTCGACCATCGACCGGTCGTGGGACGTGCTTTACCAGCCGCTGCTGTTCCGCAACCCCGAACACGCGATCAACGTTTTCGCGGGTCCGGTCGGCAAGCACCTGCTGTCCTCGCTGTCTTCGCGCGGGATCACCGGCCTGGGCATCTGGCACGACGGCCCCGTCTACCTGTTTGCCAAGGGCGATCCCATCCGCGAACCGGGCAAGCTGCGCAGCCGCAAAGTCCGCATGGCGCCGTCCCGGCCGCTCGAGGCGTTGCTGGAAGCCGCGGGCGCCACTTCTGTCTCGATCCCCGCCACCGAGGTCTACCTGGCCTTGCAGCAAGGCGTTGCCGATTCCGTGCTGACCACGCCGACCTACGCCGGGCCGGCCAAATGGAACGAAGTGCTGACTTCCGGCAGCAAGATGATGTTCGGCGTCGGCGGCTATGGCCTGGTGGCCAACAGCAAGAGCCTGTCCCGCCTGGACGCCGAACAGCGAGCCGGATTCCTGCGCGCCGCCGAAGAAGCCAGTGCCTGGAATCGCGAACAGGCGCTCGGCAATATCGCCCGCTGGGAGAAGTTCCTGTCGGACAACGGATTGGAATGGTTCACGCCCGACGCCAAAGAGCTCGATCAATGGCGGCAGGTCGCCGATGCGGCCGAGGCCGCCCAGAGCGACGAGGCCAAGGCCTTGATCGCCCAGATCCGGCAGCAGCACTGACACGGCTTACGAGAACGCACCATGGCTAGAGCACTCGGCAGGATGATCGCCGCCGCGGAATGGATCGAAGACCTCAGCGGCGGGGTTCTACTTTTTATTGCGGCAACCCTGGTCTTCGTGCAGATCGTGCTGCGCGCGCTGGGACTGAGTTTCAGCGGGCTGTACGAGATCGCCGCATTCTGCGCGGTATGGAGCGTATTCCTGACGGCCGGCGTCGGCATCCAGCGCAATATCCATGTCCGGGTGGATGTCCTGCTAATGGTGTGCCCGCCCCCCATCGCCTATGTGCTGCGGCTGCTGAGCGCGCTGCTGATGGTCGGAATGTCGGCGGTGCTCAGCTATTCGGGCTACCTGCTGATCGACGAAAGCCTGACCTTCGGCGACCGCACGCTGGGCATGATCAGCATACCGATGTGGATTCCACAGCTGATCATGCCATTGGGCGGCCTGTTGATGCTGGTGCATGCCGTGGCGCACCTGGTCGAGGTTTTCCAGGCCGGGCCCCGGGCGGCGGATGCATCGACGGAGCCGGAATTGTCGGCCCACGCTGGCAACATCTAGGCCGGGAGCCCAAGCATGCTATCTACCTTCGGTGTTCTCGGCTTCGGGCTGCTGATCGGCGCCCCCGTCGCCTTCACGCTGGCGCTGTCCGGCCTGGCCTACATGATAGCCGCGGGCGAGTACCCCAGCACCTTCGCGTCGTACCTGTTCGGCGCGCTGAACTCCACGACCTTGCTGTCGATCCCGTTCTTCATCCTGTCGGCCGAGATCCTGAACCGCAGCGGCGCCACCGCCAAGCTGGTGCACATGGTCGACGCCTGGATCGGCCACAACCGCGGCGGCTTGCCGGTGGTGGCGGTAATGGCCACCATTTTCTTTTCGATGATCTGCGGCTCGTCGACCGCCACCGCGGCAGCGGTAGGGTCGGTGATGATCCCCGAGATGCTGGCGCGCGGCTACAAGCGCCCCTTTTCCGTCGGGTTGATCGCCACGGCGGGAGGCCTGGGCATCGTGCTGCCGCCCTCCATTCCATTGATCATCTACGGGATGATCACGGAAACGTCGATCAGCGGGCTGTTCAAGGCCGCCTTGCTGCCGGGCATCGCCCTGTCGGCGATGCTGGTGCTGTTCGCCTTCGTCGCGGGCGTGCGCTCGGGCGTGGCGCCGTCGGCCAGGCAATCGCGGGCGGTGCGCCTGCAGCGCACGCGGGAAGCCGGCGGCGTGCTGCTCTTGCCCATCATCATCCTGGGCGGCATTTATTCCGGGTACTTCACTCCGACGGAAGCGTCGGCGGTGGCGTGCATCTATGCCTTGCTGATCGCCCTGGTGGTATACCGGACGCCCTGGGCCAAGGTGCCGGCGATGCTGACGCTGTCGGCTTCCACCGCCGGCATGATCATGCTGATCATTGCCGGCGCCAGCCTGTTCAGCTATGCCCTGACCGCGGAAAGGCTGCCCCAGCAGATTTTCGAATTCATTTCGGGCCTGGATCTCAGCGGATGGCAGCTCACCACGGCATTGATGCTGTTCTTCCTGATGCTGGGCATGTTCCTGGAGGTGATCTCGGTCATCCTGATCACCATGCCGATCCTGATACCGCTGCTCAATGCCTCGCAGATCGACCTGACCCATTTCGCGATCCTGTTGATCCTGAACATGGAGCTGGCCGTGATCACCCCGCCGATCGGGTTGAATCTGTTCGTCATCAGCGCGATCAGCAAGGTGCCGGTCACGGAAGTGTTTAAGGGTACACTTCCGTTCATCGGCGCGGTCCTAATAGTATTACTTGGCCTGATGTATCTCCCAGGGGGCTCGTGGCTGACTATAGGCTGGTAGTGAGGAGTCTCGGATGCCAATAACGGGCAAGCAAATAAAGCATGCCGAAACAGATACCTCCCCGCCTGCGCCGGGCGCCGCGCTCATGGCAGGCTGGGCGCCCACCCTGCAGACCGAGGGAAGTACCAAGTACGCGGCCATTGTCGCCGCCATTGAACGCGGCGTTGCCGACGGCGTGCTGCTTCCCGGCATGCGCCTGCCCCCCCAGCGGGATATCGCCACCTACCTGAACGTCACCATCGCGACGGTCACCAAGGCGATCAGCATTGCCATGCGCCGGGGGCTGGTGACGGCGCGGGCGGGCAGCGGGACCTTCATCGCTGCCCGCCCGGCCGAGGACGTCGCGCAGGACGGCCTGCCGGCCATCCTGGATCTTTCGCTGAATGCGCCGCCCGTCGACATCACCGCCGCGCTGCTGCAGGAAAACCTGAAAGACGTGGCCAACGTCATGAACGCGGCGAACGGGTTCGACTACCAGCCCATCCCGGGCAGCGCCCAGCACCGGGAGGCGGGCCGGAACTGGTTCGCCAAGCGCGGCTACCAGGTGGACGCCGAACGCATCCTGATCACGCAAGGCGCGCACGAAGGCCTGGTGGTGTCGTTGCTGGCGCTGACGCAGCCGGGCGACACCGTGCTGTGCGAACGTCTCAATTACACCGGCTTGCGCCGCATCGGAGACCTGTTGCGCATCAAGCTGATAGGCATCGACGTGGACAGCGAGGGCATCGATGTGGACACCCTGCCCGCCCTGATAGAGCGGCACCGGGCCAAGGCCATCGTCTGCACCCCGGCCATGCATAACCCGACCTCGGTGACCATGTCCGCGCGCCGGCGCGTCGCGCTGGTCAGCACGGCGCGCACGGCGGGCGTGCCCATCGTCGAGGACGATATTTACGGGCTGTTCCTAGGCAGCGAAGCGCCGCCGCTGGCCACCCTGTGGCCGGATGGCGTGGTGGCGGTGACCAGCCTGTCCAAGACGGTAGCGCCCGGCCTGCGCCTGGGATATATCGCGGCGCCGGCGTCGCTGGTGCCGCGCCTGCGCGACGCGATGCTGATGCTGGCCTGGACCGAACCCGTGCTGCAGGCTGCCGTGGCCACCCGGCTGATCACGTCGGGCCGGGCGGACCAGTGCGTGGCGCTGCATCGCACCGAGGCGCAGCGCCGCGTCGCCCTGGCAAAAAGCATCCTCGGCGCCGCCATGCAGACGCCAGGCCGCACCCCCACCTACCATGTCTGGGTCTCGACGGGCGACGTCCGCCCCGATGAGTTGGCCGCCGAACTCTATCGGCAAGGCGTGCAGGTGTCTCCGGCCTCTCATTTCTGCATTGGCGAAGAGCCTGTTCCCTATGCCATGCGGCTGAGCCTGGGGCGCGCGTCGACCATCCAGGTACTGGGCGAGGCGCTCAGGCGCGTCGCCGAAAGACTTTCCCTGGGCCGCTCGAGAGGGCTCGACTCGATCGTCTAGCGCTACGCTGAAGAAGATCGGCTCCGAGCCGCCGCCAGCCTTACTGTTGTGCGGAAATCGCCGCCAGCGCCGCCTGGGCGCACTCCATGTCCTGGGTGTAATGGCCGCCGCTCAGGCCGATCGCGCCGACCACCGCGCCGTCTTCCTTGATCGGGAAGCCGCCGCCGAAGACGATGAAGCGAGGCGTGTGGACGATGCCGTGCAGCAGCGGCTGGTCTTCCTTGATGTAGTCGTGCCACATGTGCGTGGGCAGGCCGGTGGCTGACGAGGTATAGGCCTTGTCCTGCGCGATCTGCAGCGAGATCAGCGAGGCGCCGTCCATGCGCAAGAAGCCTTTCAGGTGGCCGGCCGCGTCGGTCACGGCGATGCTCATGGCCAACCCGAGCTCGCGGGCCTTGCCCGCGGCGGCCTGGATGGCGGCATTAGTGGTGGTGTCGTCAATGGTGGCGATGCGGATGCTTGGCATGCGGTGTCTCCGGAATTGTCCAAAAAATCATGAAAGGGAATTGCCGAGCCGATGACCGTCACCGGTGGCGGCCAGAATATTGCGCGCGGTGCGGGCATCGCCGACCAGGTGGACTTCGATGCCGGCCGCGCGCAAGGGTTCGACCAGCCGCTTGTCGGGCACGCGCGGAGTCGAATACGACAGAAAGGCGACGTCGTCGATCAGGCGGCGTGCGTCGGTATAGATGTTGCGAACCTCGAGCGAGCCCGATTCGAAGCTTTCGCTCCAGACGGGCTCGGCCAAGGTCATCACTTCAATGGGAAGGTGCGCGTAGCGGCGCAGAATGCCCTGGCGCGCCACGACGGACACTTCCCGGGTGATGCTCTCGCGCGGCGTCACCACGACGGTTCGCTCGAACAGCCGGCCCAGCAATTCGATGCCGGCGTAGGTGCCTTCCGTGTGGTCCATGTCGTAGACAACCGCCGTGCCGGGCTGCTTCTGGGTGTGGCGCACCAGTTCCCACAGCGCCGCATGGAAGTCCGGCACCAGGCCCTCGTCGGCGATATCGCGCGGAATCCATTGGGGCGTGTACATGGTTGCGCCGGTGGCCAGCACCACGATGTCCGGATGCTTCGCGGCAATGGCCCGCGCATCGGCGTCGATACCCAGTTCGAAACGCACACCGGCGCGCTGCGCGGCGACGAACTGGTAGTCGTACACGCTGGTGATGGTTTCGCCCCCGGGCAAGAGCGCCCGCAACCGGGCCTTGCCGCCGACTTCCGCCGAGCGCCCCATGACCACGACCTCGTGGCCGCGCGCGGCGGCCACCCATGCGGTTTCCAGGCCTGCCACCCCGGCACCCACCACCACGACCCGACGGCGCTGCGCTTCGCGGCGCGGCCACCAGTCCACCTCGGCCTCGTCGGCCACCCGCGGGTTGTTGATACAAGCCAGGGGCTGGTTGTGCGTGATGATGGTGTCCCAACAGGTGTTGCAGGACACGCAGTACCGGATGTCGTTGGTCCGGCCGGCCAGCGCCTTGGGCAGCCAGGCCGGGTCGGCCAGCAACGCGCGGCCCAGGCCGATCAGTTCGGACTCGCCGCGCTCGAGGATGCCCTCCGCCTCGGCCGGATCGGTGATGCGGCCCAAGGCCATCACCGGAATGCCGTTGGCCGACGGCCTCAAATGCCGGATCAGCTCCATATAGGGCATGGTGGGGCCATGGCGGTCGGGCACGTGCATCTCGAGCGACTTGGCATGCGCGCCCTGGGCAAAACACACATAGCTGGCCTGCCCCGAGCGGGTCAGCAAGTCCGCGATGATGGCCGATTCCCGCGGACCGATGCTGCCCGCCACGCCATCGTCGCCCGGCAATTTCAGCCCGATGATGAAATCGCCGCCACACTCGGCCCGGATGGCCTCGACCAGCTCGGCGACGAAGCGGGTGCGGCCTTGCCAGTCTCCGCCGTACTGGTCGTCGCGGATATTGGCCCACGGGGACAAGAACTGGTGAAACAGATGGCCGTGCGCCGACGAGAGTTCCACGCCGCTGAAGCCGCACTGCCGCAGCCGCCGGGACGACTGCGCGAATTCCTCGATCAGCCCGCGGATCTCGCCGGCGCTCAACACGTAAGGCATCGACCAGCTCAGATCGTCGGGCAAGGGCGAGGGCCCGATGGCGCTGAAGGTTCGCCCGGCTTCGTGGCGCGCGCGCCCGCCGTCCTGGATCTGGCCAACCAGGCGGCTGTCGTGGGTTTCCACGGCTTCGGCCCAGCGTTTGAAGTCGTCCAGTTGCGCGTCGTCGTAGACGCGCGGACGGCTCCAGGCCACCTGGTGGCGGGCCATCGAGAGCGGCTCCGTCACGACCATCGACGCGCCGCCCCGGGCCCGATTGGCGTAATAGCGGATCAGGCGTTCGGTGGCACGGCCTTCCTTGGCCATATACGTGCTCATCGAGGTGTGCACCACCCGATTGCGCAAGCGTAGTCCCGACAGGACAATCGGAGCAAGCAAAGCTGAATCGTTATTGGTCTGCATAGTCATTCCGTGTGCGGCCCGCGGGCGCCTGATGCCGGCTCCGCCCGCGGCCTTGCGGCCTCATTGCTTGAGCCGGCCGGTCTTCTTGTAGAACTCGCGTTCCATGGCGGCCAGCTCGTCCAGATGCTTCTTGATCTTCTCCGGCGAGTCCAGCGACAAGTCCACCACGGTGCCCAGCTTGCGGAATTCTTCCTGAAGCTCGGGGTCGCGCACCGCCGCGTTGAAGCCCGCGGTCAGGTAGGCGCGCCGGTCGGGCGCGACGCCGGCCGGAACGGCGACCCAGCGAGTAGCGCCCCACACCACGTCGTTGCGGCCCAGCGATTCGTTGATGGTGGGCGTGTCCTTCATGAAAGGCGAACGCTGGGCGCTGGACACCCCCACGGGCTTGAGCTTGCCCGCTTCCAGGAAGCTGCGAATCTCGCCGTAGAAGCCCAGCGCGATGTCGACGTTGCCGCCCAGCAGCGCGGTGACCGAAGGCGCGCCACCCTGGAACGGGACTTTCAGGAACTTGGCCCCGGACACTTGCTCGACCTGCTCCACCATGTACTCGAACATGGTGCCGGGCAGCATGCTGATGCGCACGGTGCCGGGCTTGTCCTTGGCCAACTGCACCAGATCCTTGAAGCTCTTGTCGCGATAGGGGCCGTCGGCCGAGACGACCAGGTTGATGCCCTCGTAGTTCAGGAAGGCAATGGGCTCGAGCTTGTTGAAGTCCCAGCGGCCGTGGGCCCGCAGCATCGAGTCGGCGAAGATCAGGTTGGCGATTACGGCCACCGTATAGCCGTCGTTGGGCGCCTGGTTCGCCAGATAGGTGTGCCCCACCAGGCCGGCCCCGCCGGTGCGGTTATTGACGATCGCCTGCGCGCCGGTCCATTTCTCGAAGTACTTCGCGGCCAGGCGGGCGTTGATGTCCATGCCTCCGCCCGCGGGGTATACCACGTTGACCTCGATGGGTTCGGTGGGAAAGTCCTTGGGCTTGAGGCTTTCGATGCGCGCTCGCGCATCGTCCGCGGCCTGGGCCGCAAGGGGCAGCGC
This sequence comes from Bordetella petrii, assembly GCA_017745595.1. Classification (GTDB taxonomy): domain Bacteria; phylum Pseudomonadota; class Gammaproteobacteria; order Burkholderiales; family Burkholderiaceae_B; genus Bordetella_A; species Bordetella_A petrii_C. The sequence continues at coordinate 45,888 of WMBV01000012.1, read as the reverse complement.
CGCGCACAGGGCAGTCGCAAACGCGGCAATCATTCTTTTCATGACATGTCTCCTTGGTTTGTACTTTTGAAGAGCGTTTTTCTCATCCTGCCGGCCACGATGACCAGCACCAGCAACAACGAACACGCCAGCAGCGCTGCTGTCAGCGGCCGGTTCAGGAATATCCCGAACCCGTCCGGCGACATCACCAGCGACTGCCGCAACGACTGCTCCAGCAATGGCGCCAGCACCAGCGCCAGCACGAACGGCGACATCTCGTAGCGGAACTTGCGCAGCACGTAGCCGAACACGCCGAAACCGAGCATCACCCAGAGGTCGAAGAAATTCTTGTTGGTGGAATACGTACCCACGACGGCCAGCAGCAGGATCACCGGGAACAGGATGGCGTAGGGCACGCGCAGCAGCTGCACCCACAGCCCGATCATCGGCAGATTCAGGATCAGCAGAATGACATTGCCGACATACATGCTGGCGATCACGCCCCAGAACACGTCGGCATGCTGAGTGATCATCGTGGGCCCCGGCTGCACGCCCTGGATGATCAGCGCGCCCATCAACAGGGCAGTGACGGCATTGCCCGGCAGGCCCAAGGTCAGTAGCGGGATCATGCCGCTGGACACCGCCGAATTGTTGGCGGACTCGGGGCCGGCCACACCCTCGATGGCGCCTTTGCCGAAGCGCGAGGGGTCGCGGGCCATGCGGCGTTCCAGGGCATAAGACATGAAGGACGCGGTCACCGGCCCGCCGCCTGGCACCACGCCCAGCAGGAAGCCCAGCCCCGACCCGCGTACGATGGGTTTCCAGGAAACGGCCCAGTCCTTGCGGGTGGGCAACAGGTTGCGAATGCCGCCCTGCACGATCTCGTTCCTGGCCAGCTGCTCGACGTTGAAAAGGATCTCTGAAATGCCGTAGAGCCCGATCACGACCGCCACCAGGTCGATCCCGCCCGCCAGCTCGGGCAGGTCGAACGTCAGCCGCTCCATGCCATTGACGGTGTCCAACCCCACCGCGCCGAAGGCAAAGCCCAGGGCAATCATGATGACGCCTTTCAGGGCCGAGCCCTGGATCATCATGATGGTGCACACCAGGCCCAGCACCATGAGCGCACAGTATTCCGGCGGACCGAAGCGCAGCGCCACATCGGCCAGCATGGGCGAAAAGAAAGTGAGCGCCACCAGGCTGAGCGAACCCGCCACGAACGACCCGATGGCCGCCATGCCGAGCGCCGCGCCGGCCCTGCCCTGGCGGGCCATCTGGTAGCCATCCAGGCAAGTGACCACCGAAGCGGCCTCGCCGGGAATGTTGACCAGGATGGAAGTCGTGGAACCGCCATACATGGCGCCGTAGAACATGGCCGCCAGCATGGCGATGGAGGCGACCGGCGTCAGGGTGAACGTCACCGGCATCAGCAACGACAGCGCCGCCAGCGGCCCGATGCCGGGCAACACGCCGATGAGCGTGCCGATGACGCTGCCGATCAGGCAGTAGTACAGGTTCTCGGGCGACAGGATGACGCCCAGGCCCGCCAGCAATCCGTCAAGGGCTTCCATGCTAGAACCCCAGCGGGCCGCGCGGCATCGGCATGCCCAGCAACTTGCCGAACAGCAAGTGCACGGCCGCGGTGGCGACGACGGCCACCGTGGCCGCGTACCACCAGCTGCGTTTCTCGACCTGCCGCAGCAGGAACGGCATCATGGCCAGCGACGCGACGATGAACCCCGCATACCGGACCAGCAGGATCAGCGCGACCATGCCCGCCAGCAGCGCCAGCACGCGGCGCGACGCGCCGGCCCGGTCCCAGAACGGCGGGTCGTCGTCGACCCGCCGACGCCGGCGCGCGCCCAGCAGCTGGACGATGCCGCCCGCCAGGATGAGCGCCCCGGCGATCAGGGGAAAGAATCCCGAGTCGGGCCCCGACGGCCCCCACACGCCCAGGCGTTGGGCATGGAAACACAGGATCGAGCCGACGGCGACCCATGCGATGTCGACCCACGGCTCCAGCCGCGATAGCGCGGCGCCCCGCCCGGAAGTCGAGGCGGCGCCAGCCGTATCGGGCGCATCGATAGGCGGCGCCTTGCCATCCGGAAGCGCGCAAGGTTGGTTAGCAGTCATCTTGTCTCCTCTGTTTCTTCTTCGCACGACGGTATCGCCTGGCCGCCTGCGCGCACGTATCGCTCGAGTCTCAAGCAAACTTTATGCCAGCTCTGCCCCGGACCGTAAGCTCATGAATTCGCGCGCCTTTATTTTTGAAGAGACAACTTTCATGTTTCATGCGACATCACTGAAACGCAACTACGTGTCGCTGAAACACCGCATCAGACGGTGGCGACCGGCGTAAGCGGCGAACCCACGCTGCCCGGCAACCTCAAGGGCGGCGCGGTCAGGAACTCGACGGCGGTATTGTCGGCGGCAATAGCCGCTATACCCGAGTCGTCGATCCATTGCTGCAGTTTTTCGTCGCCGCCATCCAACCCCGTTCCCACGGATCGCAGTTTCTACATCGGGACGCTTGTCCATGCTTAGCAGCAGGTCGTCGAAGCCCGTATAGATGCAGCGGGCTGTCCGTCGAGCTGGCCATGGTCACGACAGTGGAACAGGCCAAGCTACGAGCCGTGCAACTCATGCAGCAACTGGTGGCTCACGAAGGACGGCATCTGGCCGCCACGGGCCAATGGCCGGGGTCTCCACACGTATTCCCCGTTGCGCGAGAACCCCAGAAGCACCGCAATCGCGGCTGAAGCATGTAAGGCGGATCGCCCCTAATCGGCCGCGCAGGCCGTCGTGCTTTCTCCTTGTGCGGCCCGGCGGGGCCGCCGGCGCCTTATCGCTGCCCGCCCTCGCCCAGGAACTTCAGCAGATCGCAGACGGCCTCCGCGGGCCGCGCACGGTGGGCGAAGCCGACGGAGAGCTCGATGTTTTCCGCCAGCGAGAGGGCAACCAGATGGTGGGGCAAATGCCCAACGATACTGGAACCGTACACGCCCAAGTATTCGCCTTGGGCGACGGCCTCCAGCAACAGGGGCGTGTCGTCGGCCTCGTAGGCCAGCCGGGGGGTCACGCCCAGGCCGGCCAGTTGCGACAGTACCGACCGGCGGAAGATCTGCCAGCGCGCGGCGCTGCCGATGGCGAGTTCCCAGTGGTTCAACTCGTTGGCGGGAATCCGCCGCCGGCTGGCCAGAGGATGGCTGGCCGAGCAGAGCACCACCACGGCCTGCCGTTCGACGGGCACGAACCGCAAGTCCAGTGCCTTCAAGGTGGCATCGTCCTGCAGCACAAAGGCGCCGTGCAGATCGCCCGCGGCGATTTCTTCGTAGGCCGCTTCCGAGGGCAATTGCCGCAAGTTGAGTTCGATGTCGTTGTGCTGCAGGCCAAACCGGAACAGCCGCTGCGACATCTGCCCTTGCGAGGCCTGCGCCGAATAGCCCAGCAGCAGCCGCCTGCCGCCACCGCCATGCGCCAGCCGGCGGCAATCGGTGATGGACGCCTCCATGTCCTGCAGCCATTGCTGCACCCGCAGATGCAGGATGCGCCCGGCCGGCGTCAGCTGCGTGCTTCGGCTGGTGCGAGCGAACAGTTCGAACCCCAGTTCTTCCTCGAGTTGCCGGATGGCGCGCGTAAGCGCGGGCTGGGCGATGCCGATGGCATCCGCCGTTCGACGGAAGTTCAACTGGCGCCCCAGCTCGTCGAAGAGCTGCAGCCGGCGGATAGATGGCAGGTGTCCCATTGATACCTTTTATGTTATCAGTTCGGCCGCATGAAGTATTGGACGGCCGCACCGTGCCTTGACATGATGGCTGACTTCGTACGGAGGCATGAAAATGAAGGTATCGGTCTCGCAATTCAAGAGCACGCCGGACGTGCGCGAGAACCTGGAGACGGTGCTCCGGCACATCGGCGAAGCGGCGCGGGAAGGCGCCCGGGTCATCGCTTTTCCCGAGGCCAGCATGGTGGCCTTCGAATCCAACCGCGACGAACTGCGCGCGCATGCCGAGCAATCGGCAGCGGCTTTCATCCAGGCGGTGGCCAGCGCCGCCCGGCAGCACCGGATCGATGTCTTCGTGGGCGTCTACGAGGCCAGCGGCGAGCCACGCTCGAGCAACGTCTTCGTGCATGCCAACCGCGACGGACAGATTGCCGGACGCTACGAGAAGGTACACCTGTACGACGCGTTCAGTTTCCAGGAATCGGCGAAGAACCGGCATGCGCCGCTGAAACCGGATCACGGCGAGGTCTACGTCGCCGACATCGACGGCATCAAGTTCGGCGTCCTGAACTGCTACGACCTGCGCTTTCCCGAAATCGCCCGCATCGCCGTGGACAAGGGCGCCGACGTGCTGGTCTATGGCGCGGGGTGGATCGCCGGCAGCCTGAAGGAACTGCACTGGGAATCCCTGCTGCGCGCCCGCGCCATCGAGAACACCTGCTTCGTGCTGGCCTCGTGCCAGCCGCCGCCGGAATCGGTCGGCCTGAGCATGATCCTGGATGCGAACGGGCTGACACTGGCCGGCGTCGCCCGCCGGGAAGGCATCGCCGTCGCCAGCATCGACAGCGGCCGCCTGGAGGAAGTGCGCCAGGTACTGCCCTGCCTGGCCCACCGGCGCTACCGCATCGCGGCGGCCTGAGCGGCTTGCCACGACAAACCAACGACAAGACAAAGGGAGACGGGAATGTCCGTTCGCAGCGATAAGAAGGTGTTGTATTCAGCCGCCCTGGGACAGTTTGTAGAGTGGTACGACTTCGTGGTGTATGCCTATTCGGCCACGGTCATCGCCAAGCTGTTCTTCCCGAGCTCCAACCCCACGACCGGGCTGCTGTCCGCACTGGCGGTCTACGGGGTCGGGTTCGTCATGCGGCCGCTGGGCGGCTTCATCTTCGGCAGCCTGGGCGACCGCTTCGGGCGCAAGGCGATCCTTGCCGGCATCATTCTTTCGATGGGCGCGTCCACCCTGCTTATCGGGCTGCTGCCCACGTATGCGCAGATCGGCATCTGGGCGCCGATCTGCCTGGTGCTGCTCAGGCTGATCCAGGGCCTGTCCGCTTCCGGCGAGACCGTGGGCTCGAATTCCTTCGTCGCCGAGCACGCACCGCCGCACCGCCGTGGCCTGCATGTGGCGCTGACATATTCGTTCGCGAACCTGCCGCCGGTCTTTGCCGCCTTGCTGATCCTGCTGCTGACCCAGCTGATGGGCGAGGCCACTTACGAAGCCTGGGGATGGCGGATCCCGTTCATCCTGGGCGGCCCGATGGCGCTGGTGGGGCTGTACATCCGGACGAAGGTCGACGAGTCGCCGATGTTCCGGAAGGCACAGGCCGCCAACCAGGTATCCCGCAGCCCCATCAGGGAAGCCCTGCGCGAACAACGCAAGCAGATGGCCTTCAGCTTCAGCCTGGCCGCGTTCTCCAGCCTGGCGTTCTACACCTTGTCGGGCTACTTCGTCTCGTACCTGACGGCATCGGTGGGCATGAGCCGCAGCGACGCGCTGATCGCCAACAGTATCGCCATGGTGGTCGCCTTCTTCACCATGATCCTGGGCGGATACCTGTCGGATCGCCTGGGCCGCAAGCCCATGCTGCTGGCCGCGCTGCTGTTCAACGCCTGCGTCAGCATACCGGCCTACGTCCTGGCGTCCAAGGCGACCCTGCCGTCGGCCATCGTCGCGCAGACACTGCTTGCCATCGGCATGGGGATGTTCTCGGGGCCGATGGGCATTGCGCTGCTGGAGCTGTTTCCCACCAAGACGCGCTTCAGCGCATCAGCCATCAGCTACAACCTGGCCTACACCATTTTCGGCGGCACGGCCCCGTTCCTGGGCGCCTGGCTGGTACTGCAAACCGGCTCGCTGCTGGCGCCGGCGGGCTATATGGCAATCGTGTCGATTGCCGTGCTGGTGGTGTGCCTGTTCCTGCCCGAGACATCCAGGCAGGGCATGACGGGCCAGGAAGAGGCCGGGCTGTAACGGCACGCGCCGGCTGGCTATAGCGTCGCCCGGCGCCGCGCCCAGGGCCGCGCCTGTTCCAGTTGCGCCGCGACCCGGAACAGCGTCGCCTCATCGCCGAAACGCGCCAGGAACTGCACGCCGACCGGCAGGCCCGCATCGTTCCAGTACAAGGGCACCGAGCAGGCGGGCACGCCGGTCCGGTTGGCCAGCGAGCAGAACGGATTGAACGCGCGGCTGCGCGGGCGGAAGCCCTCGCCGTCCACATCCGCGGTGGTGATGGTGCCCACCGGGACGGGCGGCTGCGCCAGGGTCGGCATCAGGATCAAGTCCCACTCCGCCTGGAAGGCGGCCAGTTGGCGCGCCGCCCGATGGCACGCGGCAATGGCGCTGGCGTAATCGAGCGCGGAATATTTGTCGGCCGCTGCCCATTGCGCTTGGGCGGCCGGCTCCAAATCGTCCGGCCCGGGGGGCCGGCCAAGCTGCGCGGCGCGCGCCTCGATCAGCAGGCGGGTAGACGCCGCCATCACCACCACGCCGCTGCGGTCCAGTTCCGCCATGTCGATGTCGGGCGTGACACCATCGACGATATGGCCAAGGTCCCGGCATAGCGCGGCCGCGTCTTCCAATGCGCGATGGCAATCCGGATGGACGACCACGCCGTCCGGGGGCCGGTTCCACACAGCGATGCGCAGGCGGCCGGGTGTCGCGCCGATCTCGTCCAGCCATGGCCGGCGTGGCGGCGCGATGCCGTACGGCGCACCCAGGTCGCTGCCCGCGGTGGCGTCGAGCAGCGCGGCGCTGTCCCGCACGGTACGCGTCACGGCGTGGGCCGAGCCGAATCCGCCGCTGGATTCGCCGCGTTCGGGCCCCATCGGCATGCGCCCGCGCGTCGGCTTCAAGCCGAACAGGCCGCAGCAGGATGCCGGGATACGCGTCGAGCCGCCGCTGTCGCTGGCATGCGCCAAGGGCAGGATGCCGGCGGCGACCGCCGCGGCTGCCCCGCCGCTGGACCCGCCCGAGGTATGGCCCAACCCCCAGGGGTTGCGCGTCACCCCATAAGCGCGCGTCTCGGTTGCCGGGCCCAGGCCTAATTCCGACGTAGTTGTCTTGCCGAAGATGACGAAGCCCGCGCGGCGATAACGGGCGAACAACTCGCTATCGTGGGTGGCGACGGCGCCATCCCAGAACCGCGACCCGTTGCCGCTGACTTCCCCCTTGAACTGCATGAACAGATCTTTCAATGCGAACGGCACCCCGTGAAACGGCCCCGGCGGCAAGCCGGCACGGATGTCGCCGCGGGCGCGCGGCTCGAACAGCGACGCGAAAGCATTGACCTTGGGATTGCGCTCGGCCACCCGCGCCATCGCCGTATCCAGCAGGTCGTCCGGCGCGACATCGCCACGGCGGACGAGCTCGGCCAGGCCCAGGCCATCATAGTCATCGTACTCATGGAATATCGTCATCCGTCGCTCCTTGGTCTGTCGCATGGGAATATGCGGAGGATGAGTGTATCGATGGGCGCGGCCGGGTACCAATCGGTTTTCAGATGGATTTCCATCGAAAAATGTCGCCCATTGACGGCCCGATCGTTCTTATTATCAAGGCGCTTTTCGTCGGTATTCAACACATCAAGGGGAAATCCATGCGTATCGCCCAGGCCCTGCTTGCGGGACTGCTGCTTGTCATCGCGCCGCTGTCGCACGCCCAGGCGCCGGCTGCCCGCATTGCGGGCCCGGTCTCGCTGGTCGTGCCGTATCCCGCGGGCGGCGCAAGCGACTTCACCGCGCGGCTGTTCGCGGAACCGTTGCACAAAGAGCTGGGTTCCACCGTTGTCGTCGAGAACATCGGCGGCGCCACCGGCGCCATCGCGGCCCAGAAAATGCTGAACGCGCCGGCCAACGGCCAGATGCTGTACCAGGGCTCGCAGAACGAACTGATCCTGCCGCCGCTTACCGTGCAGGGCACGCGCTATGACGTTTCTGACTTCGAGATCGTGCATCCCGTCACGACGACGCGCCTGGTGCTGGTGGTTCGCAAAGGCCTGCCCGTGAAGAACCTGGACGAGTTCATCGCGCTGATGCAATCCCGAAGCCAGGCCGAGCCCATCACTTGCGGCATTCCGGGAGTGGGTTCCCTGTATCACCTGATACCCAGCAGCATGGCCAGGCAAGCCGGCGCGCAGCTGAACTTCATTCCGTACAAGGGCAGCGCGCCCATCGTGCAAGACATACTGGGAGACCGCATCGACTTCACCATCATGGCGTTCTCGACGTCGATGCTGCAGTTCGACAAGGAAAGCCGCTATCGCATCATTGCCAACCTGTCCAAGGACAAGCCGAAAGAACTGGCGCACCTGCCCAGTTTGTCGGACTTTCCCGCCTTCAAGGACATGGACTATGCCAGCAACGCCGCCTATTACGTCAAGAAAGGCACGCCGCTGGCCATTCGCCAGGCGCTGAACACGGCCATCGGCAACATCGTGCAATCGCCCGCCGTCGTCCAGGGCCTGGAGGCCGATGGCCGGCGGGTCTGGCAGCGCATGCCCATTGCCGACGCGGAAGCGTTCTACGCCAAAGAGGTCGAGAAATACCGCGCCATGGTCAAGCTGACCGGCTTCCAGCCCGCCGACTGAACCCGCCCCGCGATAGCCGCGAGCCTGCTGCCCTTCGCCGGGAAGCCGTCGCTCAGATCGTCATCTCGAGGACATGCTCGAATACTTTCAGGATGATCGGGTCGGCTTCTTCCTGTCGCCGGGCGGCCAGGAACTCGATCGCATAGGTGGGCTGCTGCATCTCCAGCCGCCGCAGCGCGCCGGTGGCCAGGCTCTGGGTAACCTGTTGCTCGGACAGCAGCCCCATGCCGCGCCCCGATTTGATGATTTCGATCAGTGTCTGGACATGGTTGCAGGTATTGATGGCCGAGGTCGGCAGCCCGCAGGCGCGCATCGCGTCCGCCACGACGCGATGCTGGTAGGACGGACGCGGCAGCGACCACACCGGGCCGTCTTTCAAGGCAGCCGCGTTGCCGTGCTTGTCGAAAAATGAGGCCGCCGCCATCCATGACAGCTTGACTTTCCCGATGGGCGTGACGAGAAGGCCTGTCGCATCCAAGGGGCCGGCCATGACCACGATGTCCAGTTCCCGGTCGAGCAATTTCTGCCGCAGGTTGGGTGTCACGTCGACCGTGATATGCCAGCCTATCTTGGGCAGCACGACGGACATGTCGTTCAGGAAAGGCGGCAGACAGATCATGGCCGCGGATTCGCCCAGGCCCATCGACACCATTCCGGACGGATCGTCGATGTCCCCGGCCGACAGCAGCACTTCGTTCATCTGCTGAAGCAGCGGCTGGCAGCGGCTCACCAGGTCGCGCCCCTGCACGGTCAGCATCATGCGCCGGCCTTCCTTGCGGAAGATGCGCGTCTTGAGCCGCGTCTCCAGTTCCCGCACGCGGCTCGAAATAGCCGATTGCGTGGTATTCAGCCGCTCGGCGGCGGCGGCGTACGAACCGACCTGCTGTATGCAGCACAAGGTCTCAAGATGATGAAGCCCGATTCGAACCATGACTGATCTGCTTCCGTTCTAGGGATATCCGGCGCGACGATCCTGGCCGGAGTGTCAAAGGGCGGGCCTTGCGCGCTTCAGCCATTTGCCGAACGCGAGGACGGTATCCAGCTTCGGCGCCGTTCGCGGGCAAAGCAGCGCATACGCACGGCGCGCGGGCACGGGTTCGCCCGCGATGATACATAGATTGCCCTTGCGCACTTCTGCCTGCACCAGGGCGATGGGCGCCAGCGCGACGCCCAGCGAATCCATGGCCGCCACCAGCGCGAAATAAAGCTGGTCGAACACCTTGGTGGCCGCATCCGGGTCACGCCGGATGCCGTTGGCGCGCATCCATTCCGGCCACGCGTTGTTCTCGGAGCGCGACACCAGCAGCATGGCCCGCGCCAGGTCTTGCGGCGAAAACACTTCGTTGTGCTGCCGGTACTGGGGGCTGCACACCGGCACGGAGCCGCCGTCGAGAAAGCGCTCGGCCCGCAGGCCGCGCGGCGTGGCGTCGATGCGCCGGATCGCCGCGTCGTAATCGCCTTGCTGGAAATCCACGGGCTCGATCGAGGTCGATAACTCGATGCGGAAGCCGGGCTGGGTCGTGTCCAGTTCGCTCAGGCGCGGCATCAGCCACCACATCGCCAGCGATGGCGGCACGGATACGCGCAGCGTGGATCCGGACTCCTGCACTTGGCTCAGGGCGTCGCTCGCGTCGCGCAAGGTCTCGAACGCGCGTTCGACGGCATTCGCCAGCTTCGAACCCTCGGGCGTCAGCGTCAGGGCCCTGGCGCCCCGCACGAACAGCGCCATGCGGAAGTGGCTTTCCAGCGCGGCGACCTGCCGGCTGACGGCGCCGTGCGTGACGTGCAGCTCGTCGGCCGCCTTGGTGAAGCTGCGATGCCTGGCGGCCGCGTCAAAGGCCTTCAAGGCATTCAGTGGCGGAAGTTGTCTCATCGTTCTCGCACGCGGCAGCGCGGCCGTTGCTGTGAGTTTTTCTCACATTGTAGATGAAAAAGTCGATTGTTCCCGGCATCGTCGTCACCCACAATGGCCGCACAAAAACACAACACCCCTGGAGAGACAAACAATGCAAAACGTCTGTACACCCGGCGCCCGTTGGCGCCGCGCGATGCTTGGCATGGCGTTCGCGCTATTCACCGTGGGCGCGTGGTCCGCCCCGCCCGCCAAGATCGAAGGCCCCCTGAGAATCGTGCTGCCGTTCGGCCCCGGCAGCGGCACCGACATCTATGCACGGCTGGTGGCGGAAAAGCTGGGGCCCGCGCTGGGCACGTCGGTCATCGTGGAGAACAAGCCGGGCGCCAACGGCATCATCTCGGCCGAGTCGGTGGCTCGTGCCGCGCCGGACGGCAATACGCTGCTGTTCACCACGAACACCACCCATGCCGCCAACCCGAACATGTTCAAGCGTCTGCCGTACGACCCGGTCAAGGATTTCGCGCCCATCAGCAAGCTGGGCAACCTGACCTTCCTGCTGGTCGTCGCCGCCGACTCGCCCTATCAGCGCCTGGACGACCTGATCGCCGCCGCCCGCGCGAAACCGGAGCACATCTCGTTCGGCGCCTCGAACAGTTTCGGCACGGTATCGGGCTACAAGCTGGGCAAGATCACGAACTCGCAGTTCCTGTATATCCCGTACAAGAGTTCGCCGCAGATCATTACCGACATGCTGGGCGGCCAGGTGCAATTCGCCTTTGTCGACGTGGCGGCAGCCACGCCCATGCTGAATTCCGGCAGGATGCGCGCCCTTGCCGTGCTGGCCGACCAGCGCTTCCCCACCCTGCCATCGGTTCCCACGATGAAAGATCTGGGCTACCCGCAATTCGACGTGGTCGCCTGGTTCGGCATGTTCGCGCCCGCCGGCACGCCCGAGCCGGTGGTGGCCGCGCTCAATAGCAAGCTGGTTGCCGTGCTGCAGGATCCCGCCCTGCGCAAACGCGGGGCCGAGCTGGGCATCGAGATCTTCGGCAGTTCCCCGCGGGAACTGGCCGATTACGTGAAGTCGCAAATCGACCTCTGGAAGATTTTTACCGCAGATGCAGGGCTGACGAAACAATGAGTTCCCATCAAGCAGGCCGCGTTGCGCTGGTTACCGGCGCATCGCGAGGAATCGGCGCCGCCGCGGCCGTGGCATTGGCCCGGCAGGGTTTCCGCACCGTCCTGGGCGTGCGCAAGCTGGACAGCGCCCGCGCCACCCTGGACCGGATCGAGGCGCTTGGCATGGCGGCCTGGGCCGTGGAAATGGACGTCGGCGATACCGATTCGGTCAGGGCCGCGGTGCAATCCTGCCTGGACCAGGCCGGGCAGCTGGACGCGCTGATCAATAACGCCGGCAGCATCGATCCCATCGGCCTGCTGGCCGATACCGACGTGCGGCAATGGGTGGAAAGCCACAACGTCAACCTGAACGGCCCTTACCGCACCATCCGGTTTGCCCTGCCCGCGCTGCTGCGCAGCCCGGCGCCAGTCATTGTGAACCTGTCTTCGGGCGCGGCGCACGCCACGCGCGAAGGATGGTCCGCCTACTGCAGCGCCAAGGCGGGGCTGGCCATGCTGACCCGCTGCGTGGCGCACGAGTATCCCCAGATCGCCTGCTATGGCTTGCAGCCCGGATTCGTGGACACCGCCATGCAGGAACGCATCCGCGCCTCGGGCATCAACGACATCAGCCGGTTGTCGCGCAGCACGCTGGCACCGGCCGAACACCCCGCTGCCTGCATTGCCTGGCTGTGCGCCGCGCGGCCTGGCGACCTGGCGGGCCGCGACCTGTCGATCAACGACACGGCGCTGCAGGCACACATGAAAGGAAGAACGGAATGAGAACCGCCGGAAAGGTCATCATCACCTGCGCCGTGACAGGCTCTATTCATACGCCCAGCATGTCGCCCCACTTGCCCGTCACGCCGGAAGAAATCGCGGATGCCGCGCTGGGTGCGGCCGAAGCGGGCGCGGCGATCGTCCACCTGCACGCGCGCGACCCCAAGGACGGACGCCCGGAACAGACAACCGAGGCCTTCATGCGGTTCCTGCCCGGCATCAAGCAGTCCAGCGACGTCATCATCAATGTGACGACCGGCGGCGCGCCGACCATGTCTGTCGAGGAACGGTTGATTCCGGCACTGGAGCTGAAGCCCGAGATCGCCTCGCTGAACATGGGATCGATGAACTTCGGCCTGTACGAGATGCTGGACCGCTACAAGTCGTTCAAGCACGAATGGGAACGGCCCTATCTGGAAGGCAGCGAAGACCGCGTGTTCCGCAACACATTCCGCGACATCGCCAATATCCTGACCTCGTGCGCCCGCAACCAGACCCGCTTCGAGCTGGAATGCTACGACATCGGGCATCTGTACACGGCCCAGCACTTCCTGAACCGGCAGCTGGTCGAGCCGCCCCTGTTCATTCAATCGGTATTCGGCTTGCGAGGCGGCATCGGCGCGCACATGCCGGACGTGATCCATATGCATGACACGGCGGCAAGGCTGTTCGGCACCCAGTACTTCTGGTCGGTGCTGGGCGCCGGCGCGTCGCAGATGCGCGTGGCGATGCAGGCCGTGCTGCTGGGCGGCAATGTACGCGTCGGATTGGAAGACAGCCTGTGGCTGGGCAAGGGCCGGCTGGCCGAAAGCAACGCGCAGCAAGTCCGCAAGATCCGCCACCTGATCGAGGAACTGGGCGGCGAAATCGCCAGCCCCGACGAGGCGCGGCAGATGCTGGCGCTCAAGGGCCGCCATGCGGTCGCTTTCTGACGACAAGGGCCTACGATGAACCTCTTCAAAGAAAAGTTGCGGCGCGGCCAGGCGCAGTTCGGCCTGTTTGCCATGTCCTTGACGGCGCAGACGGCCGATGCCCTGGCGCCGAGCGGCTTCGATTTCCTGATGTTCGATGCCGAACACACGCCGACGGCGTTGCCGATTCTTTATTCGCAGGTGCTGGCGCTTGCCCCTTCGCGCACCTCCTGCCTGGTGCGCATGCCCGGACTGGATCCGGTTGCGTTCAAGCCCGTCCTGGACATGGGTATCGACACGGTCATGGTGCCGAACGTACGCAATGCGGATGAAGCGGCCCAGGCGGCCAGGGCCGTGCATTATCCGCCGCGCGGCATCCGCGGCGTGGGCGGCAGTGTGCGGGCCACTCGCTTCGGCCGCGATGCCGGCTATTACGTGCGAGCGGCCGACGATATCTGCCTGCTGCTGCAGATCGAGAGCGCGGAAGGCCTGGCCAACATCGAGGCTATCGCGGGCGTGGACGGCGTCGATGGCCTGTTCATCGGCCCCGTCGACCTGGCCACCGACCTGGGGCATCTTGCCCAGCCCACCCATCCCGCCGTCGCGCAGGCCTGCCTGGATGGCGTGCGCCGCATCCGCGCCACCGGCAAGGCCGCCGGCATCCTGGCCGCCGAGCCTCAGGCGCAGGGGTACCTGGACGCCGGGGCCACCATGGTATGCCTGGGGTCGGACCTGGGGCTGCTGACCAAGGCGGCCGACGCGCTGGCCACCCGCTGGGTTCAACACAACGCATCGCAGGAGGAAGCATGTTAAGCAGGGCGGACAACGAGATACTGACCCGCACCGGTCCGGATACGCTGATGGGGAAGCTGTTCCGCAGCTACTGGCTGCCGGTTGCGCTGGCGCAAGAAGTGCCCGAGCCCAACAGCGCGCCCGTGCGCATCAAGATACTGAGCGAGGAACTGCTCGTCTTCCGGGACAGCGAAGGCAAGGTTGGCGTGATCGAACCGCGCTGCCCGCACCGGGGAGCGAACCTTTTTTTCGGCCGCAACGAGCAAGGCGGCATACGATGCGCGTTCCACGGCTGGAAGTTCAGCGTCATGGGCGAATGCCTGGAAATGCCCACCCTGGACCCCGCTTCCGTGCCGCGAATGTGCGAAAAGGCCCGCATCAAGGCCTACCCGGCACAGGAATGGGGCGGCTATATCTGGGCCTACATGGGCGACGAAGATTTCCCGCCCCCGTTGCCGGACATGGAGTTCGCCCTGGTGCCTGCCAGCCATCGGTACGTATCCAAGAAGTACCAGGAATGCAATTGGGCCCAGGCGGCGGAAGGCGGCGTCGATACCGCGCATTTCTCGTTCCTGCACCAGCCGCTTGCCCATTCCGACGATCAGCTGGCCGAGCGAGCCGCGCGCGCCACGCGCGGATATTCCGCGCAAACCATGGGGCCCGACCATGTGCAATGGATGCGCGACGACGCGCGGCCGCGCTATGAAATCAGGAAGCACGCAAGCGGACTGGTGCTGGGCGCGTCCCGCCGGGCATCGGCCGGGCAAGCATACTGGCGCATCGCCCAGTACCTGATGCCCTCGCATGGCTACACGCCCAGCGCCACACCGGGCCAGACTTACCACGGCCAGACCTGGATCCCCATCGACGACGAGTCGTGCTGGGTCTACGTGTATTCGTGGAACCCGCTGCGGCCCCTGACGGAAGAAGAAGTCCAGGGCTATCGGGGCGGCGGGGCTGTCTACCCGGCCATGGACGGCCAATGGATGCCGCTGCGCAACCGGTCCAACGATTATCTGATAGACCGGCAGATGCAGAAGGCCGAGAACTTCACCGGCATCGTCGGCGTATCCGAACAGGACGCCGCGATCCAGGACAGCCAGGGCCGCATCGCGGACCGCACGCGCGAACTGCTAGGCCCTACCGATATCGGCGTGGTGCAGTTCCGCCGCCTGATGCTGGAATCCGCCAAGGGGCTGGCGACGGGCGCCGCCCCGCCCGGCCTGGAGTCCGCGGACAGCTATCGCGTGCGGGCCGGCGGCATCGTGGCGGACGCATCGCTGGCGTTCGACGATGTCATGCGCGAGCGCTTCGGTCACCCGCTGGGCGAGTTCTAAGCCGGGCGAACGGGCAGGCAACGATCGAATCATACTGCTCGCGCTCGCGCAGCGCGAAACTGGTGCTCGATTGTTAAACGCCCGTGCGCCGGCACCCTATCGCGTCACCCCCTGGTCGGCGGCACCCGCGAACAATTGGGCCAGCATGGCGGAGTCCAGATAGGCCCGTACCTTGACGATACGGTTCTTATCGAATTGCACGACCCAGCAATAATGGTTGTCGAACCGCATGCCATTCTTGGCGGTGGCCATCGATTGCAGTTCAACCGTTGCCTGGGTAGCCGCGACCTGCAGATGCCGCACTCGCAACTGCACGCCGCCTGGCAGCAGCGGCGCCAGCCTGGCGAACGTACCCGCGATGAAATCCGCTTTGCCGCGGTAATGCCCGGCCAACGGATGCGTGCCCATCACAGTCCAATCGACGTCGTCGGCGACATGCTCGAAAAAGGCCTCGCTATCGCCACGCTCGAGCCGCCCAAAGAGCTGCCTGACATATTGCTCGGTTACCTCTACCACGGCATGTCCTCCTTTATCTGGCCGTTACTCGCTCAAAATGGCGCATCAACGCCGCATCGAAGTGAACGGGGTTTTCGAGATTCGGCAGGTGGCCCGCGCCGGCGATCATCTCCAGTACCGCGCCCGGAATCCGGCGCGCCAATGCCGCCATTTCGTCCGGCAACACGCCGTCGCGGTCGCCGCAGATCAGCGTTACAGGCAGATCGATATCCGCCAACCCGGGGCGAAAATCAAAATCCTGCAAGGCGCGGGCGGTACCGACAAAGCCCTCGACCGGCGCTTCGCAGATCATCCGGTGAATGGCGCGAGCCTCTTGCGTTTCGCGAAACCCGGCACCGAACCACCGCGCGATCGTCGGGGATGCCAGTGACTTCATGCCTTGTTCGCGCGCCAGTTCGATGCGCTCGTCCCAGGGCCGCGCAAAAGATTCGGGACTATCCGCGCGCGCATCGCAAATAACGGCACTCAACAGGCGTTTCCGATAACGTGCCGCCAGGTCGAACGCGATCATTCCCCCCAGGGACAAACCGACGAAATGCGCGCGCCCGATACCCAGCGCATCGAGCAGCCCGATGGCGTCGTCGGCCAATTGCCGCATGCGATACGGTGCGGGGGAAACCACGCTACCCCCGTGTCCGCGCGCATCGTACGCGACGACGCGGTAGCCGGCTTGAGCCAGCAGTTCAACCTGCCGCCGCCACATGGCGTGCGTCGTCATGATGGAATGGCTGAACAGGACACAGGGCCCGGAGGCCGGGCCGCTATCCTCGACGGTAAATACCTCATCGGCCACTGTTACCGCATGGACATCGCCCATGGAAGAACCCGGTTCAGTCATTGGGCGAAAACTCCGTCGGAACAAGCGCTACCGTGGTTTGGCTGCCCAGCAGCGGGCCATCCGTCTCGCTGGCTGCTTTGGCGGCTTTCCATTCAGGATCGGCGCCGAATGCCTTCAATGCGGCGTCACGCGCCTCGGCCGACGGAAAGCGCGTTACGTAGTAAAAGTCATTCGGGGCGCCCGGCTCAGTCCAGCAGTGAACGACTTCGATGCCCAGCCGCTTGAATATCGGCATGGTGCAAGCCGCAAAGCGCTCTCGCAAGGCCTCGGCCTTGCCTGGGTTGGCGGTGTACTTCTTCAGTTCATAGATCATCTGGATTCCTTTCTTGTAGAAAAAACCTTCCGGGCATTTACGCCTTTGCGTCACGGCCCCCCCCCACAGTGGGCAGGTACCCAGCCTAGGCACCGACGGCGACTGGCATGCCCGGCGTCGAACCCCACTCCGTCCACGACCCGTCGTAGACGCTTGCCGATTCGGCGCCCAATCGCGCCAGCGCGAGCCGGATGACGCACGCCGTCACGCCCGAGCCGCAAGTGCAGATGACCGGCCGGGTTGGATCCACTCCGGCCAGACCAAAAACTTCCTTCAGCCGCGAAGCGTCCAATAGCGTCCCATCGACGCTGTCGAGCAGCTTGGCGTAAGGCAGATTGCGGCTGCCGGGAATATGGCCGCTACGCAGCCCTGGTCGAGGCTCGGGCTCATCCCCCCGATACCGTCCCTGGCTGCGCGCGTCCACGATCTGCATGCCCTTCCGGCTGGCCGCGAGGACCTCGGCCCGCGTGCACGCATGCGGCCACGGCTCGTCCGCCGCGTAGCGGCGCGCCGGCAGTTCGACCTGGCCGCTTTCGACCTGACCGCCTGTGGCCAGCCATTTCGGCAGGCCGCCGTCGAGCACCGCCACGCGCTCATGGCCGTAGGCCTTGAACAGCCACCACGCCCGCGGCGACGTATGCATGCCGCTGCGGTCGTACACCACCACGGCATCGTCCCTGCCGATTCCCAAGGCGCCGATCACGGCGCCGAAGTGCGATGCCGGCGCCAATGTGTGCGGCAAGCCGCTGGCGGGATCGGCGACAGCATCCAGGTCCAGGAACACGGCATCTGGAATATGAGCCTGGCCGTACGCGTCCCGCGCGGACGGCACGGAAGCCGCCATCGACCAGGAGGCATCGACGATGCGTAGCCCCGGCGCGCCCAACCTATCGGACAGCCAGCCGGCGTCGACGACGTCCGGTATCGGTTGCGCATTCATTGGTCAACCTGGATGCCGGTGCGCTGAACGAAGGAACGCCATTTCTCGGATTCACTTTCGACGAATGCCGTGAATTCCGCGGGGGTGCTGCCGCCCGGCTCCGCCCCAATGCTCATCATCTTTTCTCTCAGCGCCGGATCCTTCAGGGCGACCGCCAGGACCTGGTAGATCTTGTCGATGATGGCCGGCGGCGTACCTGCCGGCGCAAGCAGCGCGCTCCAGCCCTGCACGTCGAAACCCGGCACTCCCGATTCGGCGATCGTGGGAATCTCCGGCGATTGAGGAAAACGCTGCCCGTTCGTCAGTGCGATCGGGCGCAGCTTGCCGGACTTCATCCATGTCAGCGCATCCGAGTAGTTGGCAAAGGTAATCTGCACCTCTCCCGCGGCAGCGGCCATGACGGCCGGCGCACCGCCCCGGTAACTGACATGGGTAATCTTCGCCCCCGTCATGTATTTAAAAATTTCGCCGCTGAATCGCGTGAGCCCGCCCGCGTCCGAGAAAAAAATCTGGCCGGGCTGCTCTTTGGCCAGTGCGATCAGGTCTTGCACCGTATGCACCGGCAGAGAGGGGTTGGCCATCAACACCATCGGATTGGTGTTCAGCAATGTAATAGGCGCGAAGTCCTTGACTCCGTCATAGTTGACCTTGTAGATGTGCTGGTTCAGTGTTTGCGGCGCGGCCAGTCCCAGCAGCAGCGTGTAGCCATCCGGATCGGCGCGGGCCACGTACTCGGTGCCGAGGCTGCCACTGGCGCCGGTCTTGTTTTCCACGATGACGGATTGCCCCAATCCGTCCTGCAGCAGCGGACTGATCATGCGCGCGAGGATGTCGGCAATGCCTCCGGGCGCGTACGGAACAATGATGCGTATTGGCTTGGTGGGCCAGTCGGCCGCCCGGGCGGTGGGAAGGCAGGCTACCGACAGCGCACAGGCGGCCGCTGCCGCAAGCCGGCAGATGATCTTGTTCATGACTCTCTCCTCCGGACCTGTTTCGATCCTGTTATGTCGTTGTATTGCCGGGCAGGCGCCCGGCTAGATGGGAAATACCAGGAGCGTATCGATCCTTCGCGAATCCACCACGGCCCGCCTTTCTTCGAAGCGAAGTCCGGCGTCGTCGCGACGAAGGACGTCCAGGTATTTTCCGGTGGCAAAGAGCTCGGCCCGGCCATCGTACATAGTGCGGTACACGACGAAATTCGTACGCACGGTCACCGATCCATTGGCCTGCTTGAGGATGGTCGGCTGCCCATTGATATGGCAATACACATGGCTTTCGAAAATATTGGCGATCTTCAACGCCTTGACCCGGTCCAGCAGCATGCCCCGCCCTTCGCAGTAGACGATGCCGACCGGATAAAGCGCCGCTTCGTTTTCACGCGTAGTGATTTGGTAAATGCCGTCTTCGACGAAGAAATCCGGCCAGTCGTCGACGCGCCCATCGTCGAGCGCGTCGGCATAGCGGGTAAGGAGTTCGGCCACATCGGCGTGCGACACTAGGCTGGGCGCGATGGTTTTTTCTGGTGCCGTGATCGTCATTGCGCGGCCTCCCCGAAACCCATGATCTCGCGGTACCCGTGCCAGAACCCGCGCACGGCGGCCTCGGTAGCTCGGGACGATTCGTTGGATTCGGCGACACGCCCGCCCATTTCGATGAAGGCCGCGCGATCCGGACTGCCGTGCGTACCGCGCTGCACGAAGGAATTGATGCAGCCGTCTTCGAGCGCGACCAAGCCGGCGGCGCCTGTCAGGTTGGCCTGCATGATGCGCATTTTTTCCTGCTCGGGTGTGTCGTCCTCGTGCCCCAGGAATATCCAGAACAGCTCTGTCTTGTCGACGCCGCGTGGCACGAAGAAACGCACCGCCAGCGAGTTCAGCGTCAGCTGAATCACTAGCGTCGGAAAGACAGTCTGGATGCTATGGGTAATGTTGTCTTCATACGCGTTCCAGGCTTCCAGTAGCGCCGGCCCGGCCAGCTCGGAATCGTATTGCGCCGAATGGACTTTGGATTCCTGGTATTCGGCGGCCGGTGCCAACGTGGCGCGCTTGGAATAGCTGATGTGATGCCACTTCTTGTCCGACAGGATGATCCCGCCGTCCATGTCCAGGCGGTTCACGCGAAAGGTGGTGTAGAAGGTGTGCAGCAGCGTAGCGTGGTAAGAATCACGCACATTTTCCGCGTACAGCTTCCAATTGTTGTGAATGACCTGGCTGTGCTTGCCCAGCACCTTGAGCGGCTTGCTCATGTTGCGGGCCAGAAAGGCGGAGATCTTTTCGCCCAGGAACTGCTGCAGCGGCTCGGTCTGGTCGGAATGGGTGCCGAAGACGATGCCGCCGAAACGCTCGATGCGCAGCCGCTCCAGCCTGTGGCAACCGGGATCGAAGTCTTCCGGCATGCCGCCCTTGCCACGCACGCCATTGCGGAATGCCACGCTTTTCAGCTGCCCATCCAGGCCGTAGTTCCAGGCATGGTAGACACAGGTCAGCGACTGCTGGTTGTCGTGATCCTTCAGGCAGACCAGCGCTCCCTTGTGCGCACATCGGTTGATCATGGCGTGCACGCGGCCGTCATGATCGCGGGTCACGATGATGGGCGTGTCGCCCACCCACGTCGTGCGGATGTCCCCCTTGTTTGGAATCTCTGCCTCCAGACACAGGTAGTGCCAGACCGGACCGCGGAAGATCTTCTGCTGCTCCATTGCATAGATGTCCGGATCCGAGAAAACCTGGAACGGGACGCGGGTTACACCGCCCGGCGGCCAGGCCAGCGATGGGCGCGGCTCCACCGCGGGTTGAGGAGTATCCATGCCTAGTCTCCATGATTGAAATCGTGTGGACTGAATCGTAGAGAGACCACCGAAATTTCTCAATGGCATAATAGTTATATTCAATATCGCGATTTAAGATAAAGCTCTCGTGAATATCGATATACACCTGCTGCGAGTCTTCCTGGCCATCTACGAAACCCGCAGCGTGGGAAGGTCCGCGCAGCTGCTGAACATGAGCCAACCCGGCCTGAGCACGGCGCTACGGCGGCTGCGCGCCCTGCTGGAAGACCCTCTGTTTGTAAAGACGTATAACGGCATGGAGCCGACCAGCCGCGCCCGCGAACTCGTCGCGCCGATACGCGGCATCCTGCAGGCAGTCGACAACGAACTATTCGCCACGCCGCAGTTCGACCCGGCCACCTCGACACGTGAATTCCGGCTGGGCTTGACCGATATCGGCGAAGGCATCTACCTGCCTTTCGCCGTCCAGGCGCTGGAGCAAACCGCGCCGTCGATTTCTCTGCGATCCATGTATCTGCCACCGCGCGAAATGGAAGAAGCCATGGCCGCGGGCGATGTCGACATATGCTGCGGTTACTTTCCGGACATCACGAGCAACCAGTTCCTGCATCGGCGCCTGGGCTTGCATTCGTTCGCTTGCATCGTGCGCGCCGGGCATCCCATGCGGAATCGCGTACTGACGATGGATCAGTACCTGAGCCTGAACCACGTCGAAGTCGAGGCGCCAGGGCGCAGCCTGGAGGTCTTCGAGAATTTTCTCCGGAAGAAGAAACTGCGACGCAAGGTAGTACTGCGGACCCCGCATTTCATGAGTATCCCTGTCATCGTAGGCAGTACAGATGCCGCGGCGACGGTGCCGCAAGCGCTTGCGGATTTCTTCGCTTCCATGAAAGAGCTGCGCCAGGTGGGGCTGCCGTTTCGCCCGCCCACGTTCCAGGTCAACATGTATTGGCATCGCAGCCAGACCAACGACCCGGGCAACCAGTGGTTGCGGGAAGTGATCATGGCGCAGCTGGAAACGCTGAGGGTGCGCGCCTATCACCGCAATGGCAGGGCGGCGTCCGGAAAATGACGCAGCGTATTGACGCGTCGAGCTGCCCGAAGCTTATAATTTTAAGAAATATGCTTATTCCAAATGCTTTGGATACCGCCATGATTCTGCGCCAATTCTTCGATGCTGGCTCTTCGACCTACACCTACCTCGTCGCTTCAGGCACGGGCGGCGAAGCGCTGATCATCGACCCGGTGAAAGAGCATTGTGAAGCCTACGCCACGCTGCTGCGCGAACTGGACATACGCCTGCTGCACGCGGTGGATACGCATACGCATGCGGACCACATCACCGCGCTGGGCGCTCTGCGCGATTCCACGGCTTGCGCTACCGTGATGGGCGCGCATAGCAAGGCGGACTGCGTGTCGCGCCGCATCACCGAGGGCGAGGTACTGCGCGTAGGCAATATTGCCCTGCAGGCCATGTATACGCCTGGGCATACCGACGAATCGTTCAGCTTCGTGTTGAACCCCGGCCGGCCGCATTCCGTGTTCACCGGCGATGTGCTGCTCATACGCGGAACGGGCCGCACCGACTTCCAGGGCGGTGACCCACACCGCTCGTGGGACTCCATCGTCAACAAGCTCTTTCGCCTGCCGGACGACACGATCGTGTATCCCGCTCACGATTACCGCGGTTGCACCTCGTCGACGATAGGGGAAGAAAAGCGCTTCAACCCACGGTTGGCGGGCAAGTCCGAGGCCGACTACGTCGCCATCATGAACGGACTAAACCTGCCGCCACCCAAAATGATGAGCATCGCGGTACCGGCCAACTTGGCATGCGGACATCAATGAAAGAGATGGCGGAACACCGGGGAAAGCGCCTACGGCGATGTTCGGCGCCGGCTTGAGCGCAACGTGGGCACAGATGCCACGTGGGCCATTGATATTTTGGCGCGCCCGACAGGAATCGAACCTGTATCAAGAGCTTCGGAAACTCTCATTCTATCCATTGAACTACGGGCGCAAAGAGGCGACATTGTACCCATATTTTCAACGGATGCGGCAGTGCCGCATGCAAATCGGACCACCACCTTAGGCCTCGTCCTACAGGCCGTTATATAATCTAGCGTTTGCATGCAGGGTAAGCCTCTTTCTGGCCCATCCTTGCGCAGTAGTTATTCGTCTGTTGCCGCCGTCAGGCGCCCCGGTACCCGATTTGCAGGATTTGGTTATGAGCAACGAGCAGGAACACAACGAAGAACACGCCTCGCCCATCAAGACACCGAAACAGCTGATCATCACTGTCGTGCTGTCCTTCCTGGTGCCGGTTATCGTCATCATCATGCTGGTGAACATGGTTACGTCGGGCACCAAGGTAGGCGCCGGTTCCGACACGCTGACCGAAGAAGCCGTGGCCCAGCGCATCGCCCCAGTGGCCGGCTTCGAGCTGGTCGATGCCAACGCGCCCAAGGTATTCAAGACCGGCGAACAAGTCTTCCAGGCCGTCTGTACGGCCTGCCATACCGCCGGCGTGGCGGGCGCGCCCAAGATCGGCGACAAGGCCGCCTGGGCGCCGTTCATCAAGACCGGCTTCGAGTCCATGCTCGACGTCGCGATCCACGGCAAGGGCGCCATGCCCGCCAAGGGCGGCAACCCCGCGCTGAGCGACTACGAAGTCGCGCGCGCCGTGGTGTACATGGCCAACCAGTCCGGGGCATCGTTCGAAGAGCCAGCCGCTCCCGCCCAGGAAGGCGAAGGCGACAAGGCGGCGGATGCCAAGCAGGCCGCCGCGGCACCGGCCGCTGCACCGGCACCGGCACCGGCCGCTGCGCCCGCGCCGGCCGCGGCCGAAGCGCCCAAGGCCGAAGCCCCCGCGCAAGCCCAGGCCGAAGCCCCCAAGGCCGAAGCCGCCGTCAATCCGGCTGGCGAAAAACTGTACAAATCCACGTGCTTCGCGTGCCACGGCACCGGCGTGGCCGGGGCGCCCAAGTTCGGCGACAAGGCCGCGTGGGATCCGTACATCAAGACCGGCATCGATGCCATGGTGAAGGTCGCCATGACCGGCAAGGGCGCCATGCCGCCCAAGGGCGGGGCCGCCAACGCCTCCGAAGCCGACATCCGCGCCGCCGTCGAATACATGGTGCACGCCGCCAAGTAAGCGCGCTGGCAGGACCGCACCCGAAAATCCCCCCCGGTACCGCCGGGGGATTTTTTTTGCCTGGCGCCAAAGCGCGCGCCGTCGCGACGGGGGCAGGCACCCTGCGGGAGCCTGACCCCCGGCCCGGGCAGATTCCAGGCAGATGTCTGACTCCCCGCAGGGGTGTCAGACACCGAAGTACAAGAACGCTGGCACCGAAACACAAGACGCCCCGCGAACGCTCACATATCAGGCATGACGCTCGCGCCGCCGATTTGATATTTTTCGAGGCGGCGCCCGCCCGGTATCATCCGCGAGACGCCGGCATTCCGCCCCGGCCGCCCGGATGCGCGCATGATCGCTTTCACCAAGATGGAAGGTTGCGGCAATGACTTCATCGTGGTCGATGGCCGCCGCCAGCAGTTGGATGGCGACCTGGCCGGCCTGGGCCGCCGCCTGTGCGCGCGCACCACGGGCATCGGCGCCGACGGACTGATCGTGGTGCGCGAGACCGCCGACGCGGATGCCGCCTATGGCGTCGACATCATCAATGCGTCGGGGCTGGCGGCCGAGATGTGCGGCAACGGCGCGCGCTGCGTCGCGCTGTATGCCATCGAACAAGGCATCGCGCCGCCCCGGCATCGCTTCAGCACCCTGGCCGGCGCCATCGGCGCGCAACGGCTCGACAACGGCGAGATCGGCATCGCGCTGACCGCGCCGGCCGGCGTGGCGCTGGACCAGCACGTGGTCGCGGCGGGCCGGCACTGGACGCTGGATTGCGTCAATACCGGCGTGCCGCACGCGGTCATCTGGGTCGACGAGCCGCTGGACGGCATCGACGTGCCCGGCCTGGGGCCGGCGCTGCGCCACCACCCCTTCTTCCCGCAGGGCACCAACGTGAATTTCGTGGCCCGGCTGGACGACGGCCTGGCCATACGCACGTACGAGCGCGGCGTCGAAGCGGAAACCCAGGCCTGCGGCACCGGCGCCTCGGCCGCCGCCCTGCTGGCCTGGCTGCGCGGCCGCGTGCCGGCCCACGTGCGCGTGCGCACCCGCCATGGCGGCGTGCTCGGCATCACGATAGAACCCGGCCCGGCTGCGCTGCCGCGGCTGCAATTGGCGGGGCCGGCCCGTGCCGTGTTCACGGGCAGCATCGATATTGGACGATCTGGCGGTGTCTGACACCCTGCGGAAGTCAGACACCTATATTGATTGCGTAGCGGGGCCACCCAATGGCGGGCGCCCGCGCCGTGCCTGCGATAATGCCTGTGTCCGGCGGCCCATGACGTTCCGCTGCCAGCCGCCCGCAAGGGCGTATTCGGACAGGCCCCATGGAAAAGCGTTTGATGCCGTCGATGACGGCGCTTCAGTGTTTCGAGGCGGTGGCGCGGCACATGAGCTTCACGCGCGCCGCCGAAGAACTGCACATGACCCAGAGCGCGATCAGCAAGCAGATCGCGCAGCTGGAAGCGCTGCTGCGCAATCCGCTGTTCCTGCGGGTGCGGCGGCGGCTGCAGTTGACGCCCGCCGGGGCGTTGTACCAGTCCGAGGTCAGGGCCATCCTGAACCAGGTGGACATGTCCTCGCGCTACATACTGACCTACGGCGGCGAAACGCAGGTTCTCACCATCGGCACCCAGCCCACGTTCGGCGCGCGCTGGCTGATTCCGCGCCTGCAGCGCTTCATGGCGGCGCACCCCGGCATCCAGGTAAAGGTGCGCAGCGAAACCCGGCCGTTCGACCTGATGCAGGCCAAGATCGACATTTCTTTCTTCTTCGGCCACGGCACACTGCCGGGCGCTCAGTGCATTGAACTGTTCGAGGCCGAGGTGGTGCCCGTGTGCGCGCCCGGCTTCCTGCCCGAAGACCGGGTGGCCAGCCTCGAAGACCTGAGCCGCCACCAGCTGATACAGTGCGCGTCGCGGCCGGAGGCATGGCACGACTACTTCTCGCGCCAGCAGTTCCAGTCCGACCACAGCTACCAGGGGCCGCGCTTCGACACGTTCTATATGTGCGTGCGCGCGGCGGAAGGCGGCTGCGGCATCGCGCTGACGCCGCGGCTGCTGGCCGAAGAAGAATTGCGGGCCGGCAAGCTGGTGATTCCCTGGGGCTATGTGCAACCCAGCGACGGCGCGTATTTCGTCGCGTATTCCGAGCATTCGGCCGAGGTCCCGAAGATCAAGCAGTTCGTTGCATGGGTCGAGGACGAAGCCGCGCAGAAACGCGCCCACGACGCCCGGCGTGCGACCCATGAAAAAACCGACTGATTAAGCCGATTTTTTTCATTTGATCGCGGCTGCAATGCATGATTTCATGCGGGCCATCGTTATTTACCGATGCGCCGAGCCCGCCATGAGTCAGAATTTCGTCAGCCCGGATCAGATCCGCGCCTGGTTTTCCCGCGCCATGTCCGACATGTACAAGTCGGAAGTGCCCCTGTACGACACGCTGCTGGACCTGGTCGCCCAGGTCAACGCCCAGACGCTGGCCGCCAGGCCCGAGCTGGCCGCGCAGCTGGCGCGCACGGGCGAGATCGAACGCCTGGACATCGAGCGGCATGGCGCGATCCGCGTGGGCACGGCCGAAGAACTGGCCAATATGCGCCGCGTGTTCGCCGTGATGGGCATGCGGCCGGTGGGCTACTACGATCTGTCGCCGGCCGGCGTGCCGGTGCATTCGACCGCCTTTCGCGCCACGCACGAAGCCGCGCTGCAGGCCAGCCCGTTCCGCGTCTTTACTTCGCTGCTGCGGCTGGAACTGATCGATGATGCGGCGCTGCGCGAGAAGGCCGCCCGCATCCTGGCGGCGCGCCGGATCTTCACCGCGCGCGCGCTCGAACTGGCCGCGCGCTTCGAAAGCCAGGGCGGCCTGGGCGACGCCGACGCCCGGGAGTTCGTGGCCGAAGTCCTGCACACTTTCCGCTGGCACGGCGAGGCGACCGTCAGCCTGGACGACTATCGCGAACTGCACGGCCAGCACCGCCTGATCGCCGACGTGGTGGCGTTCAAGGGGCCGCACATCAACCACCTGACGCCCCGCACCCTGGACATCGACGCGGCCCAGGCGGAAATGCCGCGCCGCGGCGTGTCGGCCAAGGCCGTGATCGAAGGGCCGCCGCCCCGCAATTGCCCGATCCTGCTGCGCCAGACCAGTTTCAAGGCACTGGAAGAAGCCGTCAGCTTCATCGGCGCCGATGGCCAGGCCGCGGTCGGCAGCCACACGGCCCGCTTCGGCGAAATCGAACAGCGCGGCGTGGCCCTGACCCGCAAGGGCCGCGCGCTGTACGATCACTTGCTGAACCTGGCGCGCGGCCGCAGCAGCGGCGCGCCCCACGAAGGCAACGCCGCCGCGTATAGGCAGACCCTGCAGGAATGCTTTGCCGCCTTCCCGGACAACTACGCGGAACTGCACGCACAGGGGCTGGCCTACTTCCGCTACAGCCTGACCGGCAAGACGGGCGCGCCCGCCGGCGCCGACTCGCGGACGCTGATCGAGCAGGGTTATATCCGCTACGAACCGCTGGTGTACGAAGACTTCCTGCCGGTCAGCGCGGCGGGAATCTTCCAGTCGAACCTGGGCGACAAGACGCGGGCGGAATACGCCCAGAATGCCAGCCAGGCCGCCTTCGAACAGGCGCTGGGAGCCCCGGTGCTGGACGAAATGACGCTTTACCAGGACACCCAGGACCGCTCGCTGGCAGCGTGCCTGCAGGCCCTGGGCGCGCAAACCGGCGCGGTGGCCGCATGAGCCGGCTGGACCGCTGCCTGTCGGTGCGGGACTTCGAACGCGAGGCGCGGCGCATTATGCCGCGCTGCGTCGAAGGCTACGTCTGCGGCGGCACTGAAGACGGCGCCTCGCTGGATGAAAGCACGCGCGCCTTGCGCGCCATCGGCTTCCGGCCGCGCGGCCTGCGCGTGGTCGACCGGCGCAGCAGCCGGGTCAGCCTGTTCGGCCGCGATTACGCCATGCCGGTGGGTTTCGCGCCCACCGGATTCGCGGCCATCGTTATGCACGAATGCGACCTGGCGCTGGCGCGCGCGGCCCAAGACGCCGAGATCCCCTTCATTATCAGCGGCGCCTCCAGCGTGCCGCTGGAGCGCCTGCAGCAGGCCACCGGCAAGCGCTGCTGGTACCAGGCCTATTTGCCGGGCAATCTGGAACGCATCGCGAAGCTGCTGGCGCGCCTGCGCCAGGCCGAGATCCCCGTGCTGGTCGTTACCATCGACACCTGCGTGGGCGCGAACCGCGAAAACCTGCAGCGGCTGGCGTTCACCGTGCCCTTCAAGATGAGCCCCGGCGTGGTGCTGGACGGCATGCTGCATCCGCGCTGGAGTCTGAACGTGTTCGCGCGCACACTGTGCGGCAGCGGCGTGCCCCGCTTCTCGAACCTGTACGAAGACATCGGGCCGCCCATCACGCAGGACCCGCCCAACGGCTTTCGCGGCGAACGCGACAAGCTGTCGTGGGAACACATCCGCTGGATCCGCGCGAACTGGCCGGGCCAGCTGGTGCTGAAGGGGGTCATGCACGCCGACGACGCGCGCCTGGCCCACGAGGCGGGTGTCGACGGGATCATCGTTTCCAGCCACGGCGGGCGCCAGCTGGACGGCTGCATCTCGCCGCTGCAGGCGCTGCCCGGTGTCGTGGCGGCGCTGCCGGCCGGCTTTCCGGTGATGGTCGATGGCGGCTTCCGGCGCGGCGCCGACGTGCTCAAGGCGGTGGCCCTGGGCGCGCGCCTGGTTTTCACCGGCCGGCCGCAGCTTTACGGCGCGGCGGTCGGCGGCGACGCCGGTATCCGTAAAGTGGCGCAGATTTTCCGCAGCGAGATCTCGACCGACATGGCCCTGCTCGGCTGCAACACCCTGGCCGACGTCACCCCCGACCTGGTCGCGCCGATACGCCCCGCCTGCGACGAACCGGCCCGGCCGGCCCGCGGCGCGGCCGCTGCCGGGTAGCACCGCCCGACCACAACTAGAACGGACCCGTCCGCTTCCGGGCGGGTCCATCCGTTTTCGACAGGAGGAACCATGAAACGTATCTATTCCAAACTGGCTGGCGTCGCGGCGGCGCTCGCGTGCGCGGCGGCCGGTCCGGCGCTGGCCCAGGCCGGCGACTATCCGTCCAAGCCGGTCCGGCTGGTCGTGGGCTATGCCCCCGGCGGCACGACCGACATCAGCGCGCGCATGATCGCGGACGTGCTGAGCAAGGAATTCGGCCAGACCTTCGTGGTGGAAAACAAGGCCGGCGCCAACAGCAACATCGGCGCCGAATCGGTCGTGCGCTCGGACGCCGACGGCTACACCCTGTTCGTGGGCTCGATTTCCACCGCCATCAACCAGTCGCTGTATTCCAAGCTGTCGTACGACGCGCTCAAGGACCTGGACGCCGTCGCGTTGTTGAACGTGGTGCCGAACATCCTGGCCGTGAACGCCAGCGTGCCGGTCAAGACCGTGCAGGAATACATTGCGTACGCCAGGCAGAATCCCGGCAAGCTGACCTGCGCCTCGCCCGGCAACGGCTCGTCGGCGCATCTGGGCTGCGAACTGTTCAAGATGAAGACGGGCATCGATATCCTGCACGTTCCGTATCGCGGCAGCGGCCCGGCCGTGTCCGACCTGCTGGGCGGCCAGGTGGACTCGATCTTCGACAATCTGCCGCCGCTGCTGCCGCACGTGCGCGCCGGCAAGCTGACCGGCCTGGCGGTCACGACCGGCAGCCGCGTCCCGCTCGCGCCCGAAATCCCCACCATCGCCGAATCGGGCGTGGCGGGCTTCGACGTGGCGGCCTGGTTCGGCCTGTTTGCGCCCGCCGGCACGCCGCCGGAAATCGTCCAGAAGGTGAATGCCGCCGTCAACAAGGCCTTGACCTCGGACCCGGCGCTGGCCGCCAGCTACCAGTCCAATGGCTTCCTGATGCCGCCGGCGCCCAACACGCCGCAAGCGTTCCAGGCCTTCATGGAAAGCGAAACCCGCAAATGGGCCGAGGTCGTCAAGGCGACCAACCTGCAGATCGACTGATCGCGGATGCGCGGGCGGGCCGGCGGCCTGCCGCGTTCAGGCCGTGCCGCCGGTGTACAAGTGGCAGGCCACGGCATGGCCCGCCGTATCGCGCAGCGGCGGCGTTTCGCGCCGGCAACGCGGCCCGGCCTGCGCGCAGCGCGTGTGGAAGTGGCAACCGGACGGCGGCTTGGCCGGGCTGGGCACATCGCCCGGCACGACTTGGCGCACCACCTTGTTCAACGGATCGGGTACCGGCGCGGCCGCCAGCAAGGCCTGCGTGTACGGATGCCGCGCCGCGCTGAACAGCTGGTCGCGGCTGCCGATTTCGACGATGCGCCCCAGGTACATGACGGCCACGCGGTGGCTGACGTGTTCGACCACGGCCAGGTCGTGCGAAATAAAAACGTAGGCCACGCCCAGTTCCCGCTGCAGGCGCACCATCAGATTGATGACCTGGGCCTGCACCGATACGTCCAGCGCCGACACCGGCTCGTCGGCCACGATCAGGCGCGGCGACACCGACAGCGCGCGGGCGATGCCCAGCCGCTGGCGCTGTCCACCGGAAAACTCGTGCGGGAACTTCCGCATGGCATCGGCGGGCAGGCCGACCTTGGCGAACAATTCGGCCGTGCGCTCGCGGCGCGCGGCGGCGCTCAGGCGTTCGAAGTTGCCCAGCGGCTCGATGACGCTGTCGCCGGCCGTGCGCCGCGGATTGAGCGACGAAAACGGGTCCTGCAGCACGATCTGCATCTTGCGGCGCAAGGGCCGCAATTCGCCGGGGGTCAGGCGGCTGATGTCCTGCCCGTCCAGGTGTATCCGGCCCGCGGTGGGCTCCATCAGCCTGACCAGGGTGCGGCCCAGCGTCGATTTGCCGCAGCCGCTTTCTCCGACCAGCCCCAGCGTTTCGCCGGGCGCCAGCGTGAAATCCACTCCATCGACAGCGTATACCGTACCCACCTGGCGGCCGAATACGCCACGGCGTATCGGGAAATGCATCTTCAGGCCGCGCACCGCCAGCACGGGTTCTTCTTGTGCCTGGCTCATATCGGCTTTCCCAGTTGTTCCATGCGATCGGCTTCCCAGCACGCCACGGCATGCCCATTGGGGCGCACCTGGCGGGCCGGCGCGTGTTCGTGGCAGCGCGCGGTGGCGTAGGCGCAGCGCGGCGCGAACGCACACCCCGCGATCGGCGAGCGCAACGAGGGCACCATGCCCGGAATTTCCTGCAGCGTCTGCGCGCCCGCGCCGCCGCGCCAGGCGCCACGGCGCGGAATAGCGGCCATCAGGCCGCGCGTGTACGGGTGCAGCGGGCTGGCGAACAGGTCATGCACCGTGGCCTCTTCCACGGCGTTGCCGGCGTACATGACGATGACGCGGTCGGCCATCTCGGCCACCACGCCCAGGTCATGCGTGATCATCAAGATGGCCGCGCCGGTCTGCCGGTTCAAGTCGGCCATCAGTTCGAGAATCTGCGCCTGCACGGTGACGTCGAGCGCCGTGGTGGGCTCGTCGGCGATCATCAGGCGTGGCTCGCAGGCCAGCGCCATGGCGATCATGACGCGCTGGCGCATGCCGCCCGACAGGCGGTGCGGGTACTCGCGGGCCTGGCGCGCGGGGTCGGCGATGCGCACCAGGTCCAGCAGCTCGATGGCGCGTGCCAGCGCGGCCCGCCGGCTCAGGCCCTGGTGCAGTTGCAGGGTCTCGGCCACCTGGTCGCCGACGCGCAGCACCGGATTGAGCGAGGTCATCGGCTCTTGGAAGATCATCGAGATGTCGCGGCCGCGCACCGACGCCAGTTCGCGCGGCGCCAGGGCCAGCAGGTCCCGCCCTTCGAAGCGGATCTCGCCCTCGACCACGCGGCCCACGGCACGCGGGATCAGGCGCAAGATGGACAGTGCCGTGACGCTTTTGCCGCAACCCGACTCGCCGACCAGGCCCAGCACTTCACCCGGCCACAGGTCGAGCGACATGCCGTTTACCGCGTGGATGACGGCATCGTCTTTGTAGAAGCGCGTATGCAGCCCGCGCACGCTCAGCATGGGCGGCGTCTGCGCGCGCGGGGTTTGCTCGATCATGGCATCCATGGGTCAGAGTCTCCGCGATGCGCGGGGATCCAGGCTGTCGCGCAGCCCGTCGCCCAGCAGGTTGACGGCCAGCACCGTCAGCGCCAGCCCGACGCCCGGAAAGAAAATCGCCCAGGGCGCGATCTGGAAATACGAGCGCGCGCTGGCGATGATGTTGCCCCAGCTGGGCACCTCGGGGGGCACGCCCGCGCCGATGAAGCTCAGCCCGGCCTCGGTCAGAATCGCCGATGCGCAGACATAAGTGGCCTGCACGATCAAGGGCGATACGGCGTTGGGCACGATATGGCGCAGCATGATCAGCGGCTGGCGCGTGCCGGCCGCGATGGCCGCTATGACATACGGCTGGCCGCGCAGCGTCAGCACGACGCTGCGCACCAGGCGCACCACGCGCGGAATCTCGGGCACGGTGATCGCCACGATGACCAACAGCACGCCGCCGCGCACCAGCGTGGTCAGGGCGATGGCCAGCAAGATGGAAGGAATGGCCATCAGGGCGTCCATCAGGCGCATGACGACCGCGTCCAAGCGCCGGTAGAAACCGCAGAGCACGCCCACCAGCAGGCCGATGGCGGCGCTGAGCAGCGCCACGCAAACCCCCACCAGCAGCGACACGCGCGCGCCCTGCAAGGTGCGGGCATAGATGTCGCGCCCCAGTTGGTCGGCGCCGAACCACAGGTCGGCCGACGGCGGCCGCAGCCGGTTCAGCGGCGAAATGGCCTGGGGGTTGCCGGTCAGCCAGGGCGACGCGACGGCAATGGCAACCAGCACGATCAGCAGCGCGGCGCCGCCCACCAGGGCCGGCCGGCCGCGCAGGAAACGCGGCATCCAGGTGCGGCGCATCGGCGCGATCGCGGCGAGATTCGTAGTAGCGGACATGGCGGTCAATACTCGATGCGGGGGTCGAGGACGAGATACAGCAGGTCGATCAGCAGGTTGATCACGACGTAGACCCCGGAAAACAGCAATATCAAAGCCTGGATGATGGGATAGTCGCGGCTGAGGATCGCATCGACCGTCAGCCGGCCCAGGCCGGGAATATTGAATACCGTCTCGGTGATGACGACGCCGCTGATCAGCAGCGTGATGCCGATGCCGGCGATGGTGACCACCGGCACGGCCGCGTTGGAGAACGCGTGGCGTATCAGCAGCGCGCGCGTGCGCACGCCCTTGGCCTGCGCGGTGCGGATGTAGTCTTCGGACAGCACGTCCAGCATGCTGGCGCGCGTGGTGCGTGCCAGCAGGGCGATATAGGTGAACGACAACGACAGGGTCGGCAGCGCCAGGCCCTGCAGCCAGGGCAGCACGCCCTGCGCCAGCGGCCGGTAGCCCTGTACCGGAAACCAGCCCAGTTTCATCGAGAAAAAATAGATCAGGGTGTAGGCCACCAGGAAGACCGGCAGCGAAAAGCCCAGGATGGCCAGCACCATCGTGAAGCGATCGACCCAGGTACGCGAGCCCCAGGCCGCCGCGATGCCCAGCGGCAGCGAGACCAGCAGCGACACCAGCATGGTCGATGCCGCCAGCGATAGCGTGGGTTCGATGCGCTGCACGATCAGCGACGAAATCGGCATATTGCTGATGATGGAACGCCCCAGGTCGCCCTGCAGCAGCGTGCCCGCCCAGATGAAGAATTGTTCGAGCAGCGGCCGGTCCAGCCCCAGGCTGGCCCGGATGCGCTCGATATCGGCGGCCGAGGCGTGGTCGCCCGCGATGACCGCGGCGGGGTCGCCGGGCGTCAGGCGCAACAGCAGAAACACCAGCACGGCGACGATGACGACGACCGGCACCGTGGCCAGCAGGCGCCGCAAGATGTGACTTGCCACGAACTACTCCTGCAAAAAATGCAAACAGCGGCCCGGGCCAGGCGGGGGCCGCCAGGCCGGTCTCGCCGCGGCGAGGCCGGCCAGGAACGCGGAGGCTACTTGACCGCGATGTTCCAGAAAGCGAAGGAGTTGGGCAGCTTCAGAATGCCGCTCAGGCGGTCGCTGCGGTAGGCAACGGGCTGCGCCCATTGTCCGAACGAAATATACGGCACCGACTCGTCGGCCCGGTCTTGCAGGGCCTGGGCGATCTTGCGGCGCTCTTCGAGCGTGGCGGCGGTGGCGAAGTCGTTGCGCAGGGCTTCGATTTTTTCGTCGCACGGCCAGCCGAACCAGGCCTTTTCGCAGGTGGCCGCCAACCCCAGGTTGGTCAGCGGGTTGGATGCGGTCATGCCCGACTGATTGCTGATGAAAATGTTCCAGCCGCCTTCCGAGGGCTTGCCCTTGTTGGGGCGGCGCGCCACCACCGATGCCCAGTCCATCGACTGCACATCGACGTTCAGGCCCGCCTCGCGCATCAGTTGCGCCGTGACGAGGGCCGCCGCGTTCGACAGCGCGCTGTCGGTGGGATTCAGGATGACGATGGGCTCGCCCTGGTAGCCGGCTTCTTTGAAGAGGCGCTTGGCCGCCTCGACCCGCGCCCTGTCGTCGGGGTAGCTGACCTTGCTGCGGGTCTGCAGCGGCGAGCCGCAGACGAAAATCGAATCGCAGACCTGATAAAACTCGGGATTGCCGATGATGGAGCGCAGGTAGGTTTCCTGGTTGACCAGCGCCAGCATGCCCTGGCGGGCCTTGGCATTGTCGAAGGGCGGCTGCAGGTGGTTCATGCGCAGAATGCCCTGGATGCCGAAGGTGGCGGTCGTTTCCACCTTGACGCCCTGCGTGTCGCGCAGCATGGGAATGAAATCGGCCTGCGGCGTCTCGATGAAGTCGATCTCGCCGTTCATCAGCGCCGCCTGGGCGGTCTGCTGGTCGGGCATCACGATCCATTCGACGCGGTCCGCCTTGGCGATCTTGCCGCCCGCCGTGCCGCTGGGCGGCTCGTTGCGGGGCACGTAGTCTTCATTCTTGACATATACCGTCTTGCTGCCGGGCACCCATTCTTCGCGCACGAACTTGAACGGCCCCGAGCCCACCGCTTCGCGGATCTGCTCGGACGGATTGGTCTGCGCCAGGCGCTTGGGCATCATGGCCGGGAAGTTGCTGCCGGTCTTGGCCAACGCATCCAGCAAATACCCGAACGGCGCCTTCAGCACCAGGCGGAAGCTGCGGTCATCGACCACCGAAATATCGGTGGCCAGCGCGGCAATGCGCTGGCCCAGGGTGTCGCGCACCCACCAGCGCTGGATGGAAGCCACGCAGTCTTCGGCCCTGACCGGCTGGCCATCGTGCCACTTCAGGCCTTCGCGCAAGGTAAAGGTATAGGTGAGCTTGTCGTCGCTAAGCGTGTAGGACTCGACCATCTGGGGCTGGGCCACCAGGTTCTCGTCCCAGGAAAACAGCGTGTCGTAGACCATCATGCCGTGCAGCAGCGCGATGTCGGCGGTGGTCTGGATGGGGTCCAGGTTGGTCAGCGCGGCGTGCATGACCGCCTTGATGGTTTTCGGCTGCTCGGCCGCGCTGGCCGGGGCGGCCGCCAGCGCCAGGCTGGCGGCCAGCGCCAGCGATAGCGTTCGGATCAACGGCTTCATGTTCGGTCTCCCTTGGTTTATTAGATGTCGTCCAACGGCCACAGCGGGCGGCGCACCCGCCGATAAGGACGGCCCTTGAAGTCCTTGCTGCACAAGGCGCCGGCGTCGACTTCCAGCACCTGGCGCGCGATGGGCTCGAATGCCGCCCGGAAATGCTGCATGGACTTCACCACCACCGCCGATTTGCGGGTGGGGTCGATGCCCAGCGAAGTCAGTTGGCCCAGGTCGGTGGCCTGGCCGTTATTGCTGATCAGGACGATGTCGATGCCGCCCACGCGGAATACGGCGCTCAGGCCGTAATTGCGGGCCACGCCGCCGCCCATGGGGCCGTGGGCGATGAAGCGGCCATCGGTAATGGTGGCCACGTAGCCGGTCAGGCTCAGCGGACCGCCCCCCTGGCTGGGATCGGTCTTGCCGCCCACTTGCAGCGTGACGGTGCTGCCCACGCCCGCGGCGGCCGCGGCGCGCGCCGCCTGGGGATCGCAGATCGCGTAGAAGGCCACGTTCTGCAGGTCGGCGGCGATCATGGCCTGCAGCAGCGTGGTGCTGTCGCCGTAGGCGCCGGCGCCCGGGTTGTCGGAATAGTCGGCGATGACCAGCGGCTTGCCGCTGCCATCGGGCCGGGCCGCCTCGCGCACCGCCTCGTCCAGGGGCGTGAAATGAATGGTCGAGTAATGGCGCTCTTGCCAGACGTAATCCATCAATTGCTCGGCGATGGCCTGCCCCGCGGCCAGATCGCCGTCGACCGTGACGGCCACCGACGGGCCGATGTCGTGCACGTCGGCCGACGAAAAACCGGCCTGGATGCTGACCGCCAGCGCCTGGCCTTCGGCTTCGATGACGTCGGCGCGGCGCAGCAGCTCGATCATGGGCGCGGACGTGGTGCGCCCGCCGTCCAGCGCGTACAGGATGGGCCGGCGCGCCAGCGCCACGCGTGGGCTGATCTCGCCCGCCATGGCGGGCGCCAGCAGCCGCGCGCCCTGCCAGGTGCGCTCGTATTGGTCGATGTGCGGATAGGTGCGGTACGCGATCAGCGCGCTGGCGTGTTCGGCCATTTGCTGCGTCACGGTGGCGTGCAGGTCCAGCACCAGCACCACCGGCACGTGCGCGCCGATGCGGGCGCGCAGGCGCTCGAGAAGTTCGCCTTCGCCGTCGTCGTGGCTGGCGACGCTCATGGCGCCATGCAGGTGCAGCAGCACGCCATCGGCCTGGCTGGCCGCATCCAGGATGCGGCCACAGACATCATCGAAGAATGCATCGGTGACGCGGCCCGACGGATTGGCCGTGGCCACCACGGGGTGCGCCAGCGTCCAGCCGAATTGGTCGGCCGCTTCGAAGGCGGCGCCCATCGAAGAACGCGTGCCGCGATAATGGCGCGGGATGGCGTCGTCGAAATGCAGAGAACAGCCCTGGAATTCCTCCAGCCCGGTGGGCCGAATGCTGAAGGTATTGGTCTCGTGCATGAATTCCGCGACCAGCACACGCTTTCCCATCTTGTCTCCATCCTAGGTAGCCCGGCCGTGTAACGTTGTATCAACGGAACACACCGATGCTACTTATGATGGCATGTGCGATATTCATCCTCAAAATATCAAATTCACAGCATCCCTTCCGAGCCTGATATATTTTCGACCCTTCCGCCATGCCCGCCAGCCTTAGACATATCGAAATCTTCCACGCCGTCATGACCACCGGCAGCGTGACGCGCTCGGCGGCACTCTTGCGTACCTCGCAGCCCACCATCAGCCGCGAGCTGAAAGCCCTGGAACGGGCGCTGGGCCTGCGGCTGTTCAGCCGCCAGGGCCGCACGCTGAGCCCCACGCAAGAAGCCGCCGAACTGCATACGCAGGTATTGCGCTCGTATGCCGGACTGGACCAGATCCTGCGCGCCGCCTCGGCCATCAAGGACCATACGCTGGGCCACATCCAGATCATCTGCCTGTCTACTTATGCGCAGACCCTGCTGCCGCCGGTATGCCGCGAATTCCTGGCGCTGCACCCGGGCGTGAGGCTGACTATCCATTCGAACGGGCAGACCGAGGTCATGGAAGCGCTGACCCGGCAAAGCTATGACCTGGGCCTGGCCGAACCGGGGCCGCCGGTGGAAAACATCGCCGCGCGCACGCTGCCGGCGGGACAGGAAGTCTGCATTCTGCCGAAATCGCATCCGCTGGCGCGCAAGAAAACGCTGCACCCCAAGGATTTCGACGGCGTTGAATGCATTCATTTTCCGGACGACGACGCCTATCGGCGCCGCATCGACCAGATCTTCGCCGAATCCAACGTGGCGCGCAGCCTGCGCATCGAGACATCCAGCAGCGCGGCGGTATGCGCGATGGTGAAACAGGGCCTGGGCGTGGCGATCATCAACCCGTTCAGCGCCCTGGACTGCGCCGGCCCCGAGGTCGCGGTGCGGCCGCTATCGATCAGCGTCGATTATTTTCTGACGCTGTACCGGCCCGCGTTCCGGCCTCGCTCGCCCCTGGTGGACGAGTTCGAGGCAATGGTCGAAGACGCGGTCCGGGAACGCAGCCTGCAAACGCTGCGCTAGGCCGCCGGCTGGGCCAGCAGCGACAGGCCCAGCTGCACCCGGCGCTGCAGCCACAGGCTGGGCCGGTAGCGCATGTCGCCGGTCACGCGCTGCAGATTGCGCAGGATTTCCAGGATGCGCGCGCCGCCCAGGGCATCGCCCATGGCCAGCGGGCCGGCGGGATACCCCAGGCCCAGGGTCACGGCGCGGTCGATGTCGGACGGCGTGGCAATACCCTGCTGCGCGATGTCGCAAGCCACGTTGACGATGGCGGCCACGATGCGTTGCGCGACGAAGCCCGGGGAATCCTGGATGACGCTGACCGGCGCGCCGTCGCCCGCCAGCAGGGCGTGGGCGGCATCGCGCCAGGGGGCCTGCGTGGCCGGCGACAGCATCAGCGTGCGCCGCTTGCCGGCTTCCAGGCCATGCAGGGTATCCAGGCCGACCGTGCGCGCGGCATCCAGGCCCTGTACGCTGGCGCAGGTAGATACGTCTTCGCCGTACGGGGTAACCACCAGCAGTGCCTGCGCGGGCGGCTGCGCGGCATCGGCGATATTGGCGCCCAGCGCTTGCAGCAGCGCCCGCGCGCGCGCGTGGCCGTCGGGATGGGCGGGGCTGATCCACACCTGCAGGCCGGCCCGGGCCGCGGGCACCGCTGGCTCGGCCGGCACCTGTTTCTGGCCATCGGCGTAGGCATAGAAGCCTGCGCCGGCCTTGCGGCCGATCAGGCCGCCGGCCAGGCGCACGGTGGTGATGGGCGAAGGACGGAAGCGCGGTTCGTCGAAAAACTGCCGGTAGATCGATTCCATGACCGGGTGCGAAACATCGAGCGCGGTCAGGTCCATGAGTTCGAACGGGCCCATGCGAAAGCCGGCCTGCTCGCGCATGATGGCGTCGATCTGCGCGAACGGGGCGACTGCTTCCTGGGCCACCCGCAGGCCTTCGATGTTCATGCCGCGGCCGGCGTGGTTGACGATGAAGCCGGGCATGTCTTTGGCGCGCACGGGCGTGTGCCCCATGCGGCGCGCCAGCGCGGCCAGCGCATCGCCGGCGGCCGGGTCGGTGCGCAGGCCGTCGATGACCTCGACGACTTTCATCAACGCCACTGGGTTGAAGAAGTGGAAACCGGCAACCCGCTGCGGACGCTGGCAGGCCGCCGCGATGGCGGTGATCGACAGCGACGAGGTATTCGAGGCCAGGATGCAGTCGGGGCCGACGATGGCTTCGAGCTTGGCGAAGAGTTCGCGCTTGACGTCCAGCCGCTCGACGATGGCCTCGACCACCAGCTGGCAATCGGCCAGCTCTTGCAGCGTGGCGGCGGGCTGCACGCGC
This sequence comes from Bordetella petrii, assembly GCA_017745595.1. GTDB lineage: Bacteria > Pseudomonadota > Gammaproteobacteria > Burkholderiales > Burkholderiaceae_B > Bordetella_A > Bordetella_A petrii_C. The sequence goes on along the minus strand of WMBV01000012.1, from coordinate 6,539 downwards.
GCCAATGCCGCTTCGGCGTCGGCGGCAGTCAGCTTGCCTTTCTGGGCCAGCTTGTCCCACAGCTGGCGCAGCGATTCGCGCGCCGATGCGATGGCGTCGGCGCTGGTGTCGTACAGGCGCACCTGCACGCCCGCCTGCGCGGCGATCTGCGCAATGCCGCGCCCCATGGCGCCCGCGCCCACCACGGCGATCGTCTGGATGTCTGTCATCGAATGTGCTCCTTGTTCCTAGCCAGGTGTCCGATTCCCGAAGGATGTCGGACACCGCAATGTTTCGTGCCAGGTGTCTGACTCCCGCAGGGTGTCGGACACCGCGGTGTTGCGGCGCTGTTGCTGTGCGTCGGTGTCTGACACCCTGCGGGAGTCAGACACCTGGCAATTGCCTACCCGCGCGGCTGCGCCAGCGCCTGGATTTCTTCGTCCGACAGGCCCAGCCGCTCGGCCAGCACTTGCCGCGTGTGTTCGCCCAGCAGGGGCGCCGGGCGGCGATACTGCACGGGGCTGCCCGACAACTTCAGCGGGCTGGCCGCGACCGGCACCGTGCCGGCCGTGGGATGCGGCAATTCGCGCCGCATTTCGCGCGCCTGCACCTGCGGGTCTTGGTAGACCTGATCCAGTGTATTGATGGGGCCCGCCGGCACGCCGGCCGCCTCGAGCTCGGCCAGCCAATAATCGCGCTCGCCGGTTTCCATGCGCTCGGCCAGCAGGGGCACGAGCGCGTCGCGGTTCTGTACGCGCCGCGGATTGGTGGCGAAACGCGGGTCGTCGGACAATTCGGGCAGGCCGATGACGCGGCAGTAATTGCGGAATTGGCTGTCGTTGCCCACGGCGACGATCAGGTGGCCGTCGCTGGCGGCGAACACCTGGTACGGCACCAGGTTCTGGTGCGCGTTGCCGGCGCGGCGCGGCGCCTGGCCCGAGGTCATGTAGTTGAGGTTCTGGTTGGCCAACATGGCCACCTGGCAGTCGAGCAGCGCCATGTCGATGTGCTGGCCCAGGCCGCTGCGGCCGCGCTCGTGCAGGGCCGCCAGGATGCCCACCGTGGAGTACATGCCGGTCATCAGGTCGGCCACGGCCACGCCCGCCTTTTGCGGGCCGCCGCCGGGCAGGTCGTCGCGTTCGCCGGTAATGCTCATCAGGCCGCCCATGCCCTGGATCATGAAATCGTAGCCGGGGCGGCTGGCGTACGGACCGGTCTGGCCGAAGCCGGTGATCGAACAGTAGATCAGGCCGGGGTTATCGGCCTTCAGGCTGTCGTAGTCCAGGCCGTACTTGCGCAGCCCGCCCACTTTGAAGTTTTCCACCAGGATGTCGCTCTGGCGCGCGAGTTCGCGCACCAGCTCGGCGCCGCGCGGCGAGGCAATGTCGAGCGCCACCGAATACTTGTTGCGGTTGGCGCTGAGATAGTAGGCGGCTTCGGTGGTATCGACGCCGGCCGCGTCTTTCAGGTAGGGGGGCCCCCAGGCGCGCGTGTCATCGCCCGCGCCGGGACGTTCGATCTTGATGACTTCGGCGCCCAGGTCGGCCAGGTTCTGGGTGCACCAGGGGCCGGCCAGCACGCGGGTCAGGTCCAGCACGCGAATGCCGGTCAGGGGAGCGGGTCGTTGCGACATAGTAGGCAGTGATTGAATGCGGTGGCGACAGGGAACTCTGGATATTAGCCCCAGGCGCGGCAATGGCGTATTCCGTTTTCCGAACGATGTTGTGCGCGTCGCGCACAACGCGCGACGCGCCTGCGCCCTTAAGTTAAGAATAGGCCTTGATGGTTTCGCGGGCGATCACCAGCTGCTGGATCTGCGAGGTGCCCTCGAAGATGCGGAACAGGCGCACGTCGCGATAGAAGCGTTCCACCGCGTATTCGGATATGTACCCCGCGCCGCCGTGGATCTGCACCGCGCGGTCGGCCACGCGCCCCACCATTTCGGTGGCGTACAGCTTGCAGCAGGCCGCCTCGAGCGTCGTGTTCTCGCCGCGGTCGCGCTTGCCGGCGGCATCCAGCACCATCGAGCGCGCGGCATACAGCTCGGCCTGACTGTCGGCGATCATGGCCTGGATCAGCTGGAATTCGGCGATGGGCTGGCCGAACTGCTTGCGTTCCGTAGCGTACTTCACGGCATCGCGGATCAGCCGTTCGGCGATGCCCACGCACAGCGCCGAAATATGCAGCCGGCCCTTGTCCAGCACGCGCATCGACGTACGGAAGCCGTTGCCTTCTTCGCCGCCCAGCAGCGCCGAGGCGGGCACGCGGCAGTTGTCGAACACCACGTCGCAGGTCAGCGCGCCCGCCTGGCCCATTTTCTTGTCGGGCTTGCCCAGGGTCAGGCCCGGCGTGCCGGCTTCGACCAGGAAGCACGAAATCGAACCGGCCTTGCGTTCGGGCGCGGTGCGCGCCATGACCGAGAACAGGCCCGCCAGCGGCGCGTTGGTGATGAACCGCTTGGTGCCGTTGAGCACATAGTGGTCGCCGTCGCGCACCGCGCTGGTACGCAGCGACATCGCGTCCGAGCCCGCATCGGGCTCGGTCAGGGCGAACGAACCGATCAGCTCGCCGCTGGCCAGTTTCGGCAGATAGTGGCTGCGCTGCGCATCGGTGCCCGCCAGCACGATGGCCTGCGAGCCGATGCCGATGTTGGTGCCCGCCAGCGAACGGAAGGCCGGTGAGGTCCGGCCCAGTTCGAACACGACCCGCACCTCTTCTTCCATGTTCAGCCCCAGGCCGCCGTAGTCGGGCGAGATCGACAGCCCGAACAATCCCAGTTCGCGCATTTCGGACACGATGTCCGGCGGGATTTCGCCGGTATGGGCCAGCGCGTCTTCGGCGGGTACCAGGCGTTCGGTGACGAAGCGGCGTACCGCGTCCAGCAGCAGATTCAGGGTTTCAGTATCGAGGGCCATGATGGAACCTGTAGAACAAAAGGAATGGAATGCAACGGCGCCGGGCTATTCGGCCCGCGGGGGCGCCGCGGCCTGCCCCGGGGCGACCAGGCCGCCGGCCAGCAGGTCGAAATAACCGGCCGCGATGGTTTCGGCGGTCTGGGCGCCGCCGGGCTGGTACCAGCGCGCCATCCAGTTCAGCATCGACAACACCGCGCGCCCCGTGGCGGCCACGTCCAGCGCGCGGAATTCGCCGCGGGCTATGCCGCCGGCCAGAATGTCGCGCAGCCGCCGCTCGTAGCCGTCGCGCAGGCTGGCGGCGTCCGCGCGCTCGGTGATGGCCATGCCGGAATAACCCACCAGCATCGTGACGAACTGCGCGTGGTGCTCTTCGAAGTAGCGGGCATGGGCCAGCATGAACTGGCGCAATTGCTCGTGCGCGGCGGGCGCCCGCGCCACCGCCTGCGACACGGCCGCCGTCATGCCGCGCAGCACTTCCAGGATGATGGCGTCGTAGATGTCTTGCTTGGTGGGGTAGTAGTGATAGATGGCGGCCTTGGACACGCCGATGGCCGCGGCCAGGTCGGCCACCGAACTGCTTTCGTAGCCGCAGCGGGCGAACAGGCGCGCCGCTTCTTCCAGGATGCGTTCACGGGGCGCGGCCAGCGTGGGGGGGCGGCCGGCGCGGGGCCGCTTGGCGGGAACGGGGCGATCGGGCATGGAAAGGGCTGCGGCCGCGCCGCCGGCCTGCATTGACAGGCCGGCGGCGCATGCCGTTAAATGAGGTGTAATTAATTACCGGTCATCCGGTAGGTAATTATACGCACGCCCTTCCTCCACTTTCAACTTTCCGCCATTTCATGAACGCACGCGACGTTACCCAGCCCCACGCCCTGGTCAATCAGCTTTATGCGCAAATGACGCTACCGGTCATTTGTTCGCCCATGTTCATCGTGTCCAACCCCAAGCTGGTGGTGGAACAATGCGCCAGCGGCGTCATGGGCTCGTTTCCCGCCCTGAACGCCCGCCCCCAGTCCCTGCTGGACGAATGGCTGTCCGAAGTGCAGGAAAGCCTGGCGGCCCGCCGGCAGGCCGACCCCGCGGCCGTGGTGGCGCCTTTCGCCGTGAACCAGATCATCCACCAGTCGAACGACCGGCTGGAGCAAGACCTGGCGGTCTGCGGCAAGCACCGCGTGCCGTTCATCATTACCAGCCTGCGGGCGCCGGGCGACCTGGTGGCCGGCATCCACGCCTGGGGCGGCAAGGTCTTTCACGACGTGACCACGGTACGGCACGCCGAAAAAGCGCTGGAAGCGGGCGTCGACGGCCTGATCCTGGTGTGCGCGGGGGCCGGCGGCCATGCCGGCACGCTGAGCCCGTTCGCGCTGCTGTCCGAAGTGCGGCGCCTGTACGACGGCCCGGTCATTCTGTCGGGCGCCATCACGTCGGGCTCGGGCATTCTGGCGGCCCTGGCCATGGGCGCCGATTTCGCCTACATGGGCACGCGCTTCATCGCCAGCGCCGAGGCCAATGCCGCCGATGGCTACAAACAGGCCATCGTCGACGCCAGCGCGTCCGATATCCTGTATACGCCGTTCTTCACCGGCATTCCGGGCAATTACCTGAAGGCCAGCATCGCCGCGGCCGGCCTTGACCCGGCCAACCTCCCGGCGGCGGACGCCGCCGCGTCGAATTTCGGCACGACCCGCGTGAAGCCCTGGAAAGACATCTGGGGCGCCGGCCAGGGCGTGGGCGGCATCCACAGTGTGCTGCCGGCGGCCGACATCGTTGCCGCGCTGCGCCGCGAATACGCCCAGGCGCAGGGCCGGCTGGCCGGCAAGGTGTTCGCATGAGCCCGCTGCCCGACAGCCTGCTGGCCGAACGCGACGGCGGCATCCTGACACTGACCATCAACCGCCCCGAACGGCGCAATGCGCTCGACATCGCCACGTACCACGCACTGGCCGCGCAGTTGCGCGCGGCCACCGACGACGCCGGCCTGTCGGCGGTGATTCTTACCGGCGCCGGCGCGCACTTTACGGCGGGCAACGACCTGCGCGACTTCCAGGCCGACCGGCCCGACGGCGACAGCGCCGGCATGACCTTCCTGCGCGCCCTGACCGCCACCGACCTGCCGGTGATCGCGGCGGTGGAAGGCTATGCCATCGGCATCGGCGTCACGCTGCTGCAGCACTGCGATTTCGTCTATGCGGCCCGCGACGCCACCCTGCGCATTCCGTTCGTGGCGCTGGGCCTATGCCCCGAGGGCGCGTCCAGCCTGCTGCTGCCGCGCCTGGCCGGCGCGCGCAAGGCGGCGCAATGGCTGCTGCAGGGCCAGGCATTCGGGGCCGAAGAGGCCGCGCAGGCGGGGCTGGCCACCGCGGTCACCGATCCGGGCCAGGCCCTGGCCGCCGCCCGCGCCACGGCGGCCGACCTGGCCGCCCAGCCGCGCAACGCGCTGCGCCTGACCAAGGCCATGCTCAAGCGCGCCGATCGCGTAGCCATCGACGCGACGCTCGACTTCGAGGCCACCCAATTCCGCGCCCGCTTGAAAACGCAAGAAGCGCAAGACGCCTTCGCGCGGTTCCTGAACAAAAAGTAATCGGCCGCCGGCGGTGTCTGATTCCGCGGCGGGCTGGCCTTCGCCAGGAATCTCTCGGGCAGGTGTCTGACTCCCGCAGGGTGTCAGACACCGTCTATCGAGAAATTCGTGCCCCTTCGGTGTCTGACACCCTGCGGGAGTCAGACACCTGATCCGCCTGGTCCAAAATCCGGCGCGCGGCGCTCGCGCAGCGACTGGATGCCTTCGCGCACATCGGGGCCGGCAAAGCCCATGAATTCGAGGGCCAGCGAGGCATCGAAGGTGGGGCCGGCCAGGCGCAGCCAATTATTCAGCGCGTACTTGGTCCAGCGGATGGCGGTTTGCGATCCGTTGGCCAGCCTGCCGGCCACTTCAAAGGCCTTGGCGATCAGTTCGGCCTCGTCCACGCAAAGCGACACCAGCCCGATGCGCTCGGCTTCTTCGCCGCTGACGGTCTCGCACAGCAGCAGGTAATACTTGGCCTTGGCCATGCCGCACAGCAGCGGCCACACAATGGCGGCATGGTCGCCGGCCGCCACGCCCAGGCGGGTATGGCCGTCGATGATGCGGGCATCGCGCGCGGCGATCGACACGTCGGCCAGCAACCCGGCCACCAGCCCCGCCCCGACGGCGGCGCCGTGCATCGCCGACACGATGGGCTTGTTGCAGTTGATCACGTTGTAGACCAGGTCGCGCGCCTCGCGCCAGACGCGGGTGCGCACCTGGAAATCGTCGGCCATCTGCTGCACCAGTTCCAGGTCGCCGCCTCCGGAAAACCCTTTGCCCTCGCCGCGGATCACCACCACGCGCGTATCCGGGTCGGTGTCCACGTCGCGCCAGATATCGGCCAGTTCGCGGTGCAGCCGCTCGTCGGCGGTGGACAGCTTGCCCGGCACGCCTCCGCGGGCGCCCATGATGATTTCCAGGATGCCCTGCGGATGGCGGCGCAGCTTCAGGGCTTGATACTGCGCATAGTGATCGAGCGATGAGTCGGACATGGTCGTCTCCGGAATGATGCGGGTGTGGTCCGGGCACTATAGTGGATAGCCGCCCGCCCCCAGCCTGGAACCGATCATGTCCCTGCC
>WMBV01000011.1 GCA_017745595.1 Bordetella petrii | reverse complement strand
AAGGTGGCCTTGGTCGCCTGCGCCCACAAACTCATCCGCATCATCAATGCCATGAGCCGTACCGGACAACCCTGGAACGAACAATTGCATACCCCAGCAACTTGACTCCAAACACAGTTGCTGCGGGGCCGGGGCGATCCAACCTGTGGATGCGGAAGGTGAACCATGAGATACCTTTATCTTGCTTTGGTTGTGGTGCTGACTGCCATCGTGCTTTCGTTCAAGATCCAGAATTTCGATTCGGTCACGTTGTCGTTCTGGTCGTCTTCCCTGACGTTGCCCGCCTCGGTATTGGTCATCGGCGTGTACATACTGGGCATGTTCACGGGCGGCTTCCTGCTCAGTCTGGTGCGCACCGCCTTCCGGGGCGCCACGCGCCGCGGCGCGCCATGACGCCCGGCCCTGCGCCCGCCGCCTAGAACTTCACGCTGTATCCGCCATCCACCCGCAGGGTCTGCCCGTTCACGTACGAGGCCGCCGGCGAGGCGAAGAACAGCACCGCGCCCACGACCTCGCACGGCTCGCCGGTGCGCATCTGCGGATTGCGCTGGCGGATGCGCGCCAGGTTGGCTTCGCTGGACAGCAGTTCGCGGTTGAAGTCGGTGGCGATGGTGGCGGGCGCCACTGCATTGCACGTGACGCCGTGGCGGCCGTTTTCCACCGCCAATACCCGCGTCATGGCTTCCAGGGCCTGCTTGCTGATGGGGTACGCGAAGTCGTCGTCGCGGGCCAGGTGGCCGCTCAGCGACGACACATTCACGATGCGGCCGTAGCCCGCCCGGCACATGGCCGGCAGCACGGCGCGGCACAGTTCGATGGCGCCGAACAGGTTCACTTCGAAAACGTGGCGGATGTCGTCCAGCGACAGGGCGGCCAGCGGCCGCCGGTGCCGCGCGCCGGCGTTGTTGACCAGGATGTCGATCTCGCCCAGCGATTGCCGCACCGCGGCCAGGCCCTGCGCGCGCTGCGCGGCGTCGGCCAGGTCGAAGGCGCAGGATTGCGCATGCGGCCCCAGCGTCGCGGCAAGCTGGCGCGCGCGCTCGGGATCGCGGCCATGGATGGCCACGCGGGCTCCCTGCCCCAGCAGGCCGCGGGCGATTTCCAGGCCGATGCCGCTGCATGAGCCCGTGACCAGGGCGACTTTGCCCGTCAGGTCGAATTGCGATACTGGCTGGTCTGGCTGGATCATGGCGGAAGCGGCGGGGAACGGAGCCGCCACTATGGCCCAGCGCGCGGGCGGGCATTGCGGCCCTGTGCCGGGAAAGTTCATATGATGAAATTTTCTTCCGGAATATTGGGCCGGTGCCGGCTGCGCTTCTAGAATGGATAGGGCCGGCAAACGGGAACCGGACAGAGTCCCGGGCGGCTTCAAAGGAGAGACAAGTATGGGTGGGCGAGACATGCCGCCGGGCATCTCGATCGATGCGGCGCGGTTGCCGCCGCATGACGATTTCATGGCGCCGGGCACCAAGGCGCCGCTGGGCACACGCTGCGTCGAGCGCACCCTGTGGCTGCTGAAGGCCCTGAGCACCCGGGGCGAATTCGGCTGGCGCCTGTCCGACCTGGCCGAGCAGGCGGGCCTGGATCGCGCCACCTGCCATCGCATGCTGGCCTGCCTGGTGAAAGAGGGCTATGCGCAGCGCTATCCGCGCGACGTCAAATACTACCCGGGCCAGCTGCTGTTCGAAATGGGCCTGGCGTTGCCGGGCTATACGCATTTCCAGGAACTGGCGGCACCCCGCCTGGAACAGATCGGCGCCAGCACCGGCTGTATCGCCAGCCTGAGCCTGCGCAGCGGCGACGATATCGTGTGCATTGCCCAGAATCGCGGCAGCGCCGACCTGGCCGGCATGCTGATCCGGGTGGGATCGCGCCGGCCGCTGTTTGCCGCGGTGGCCGGGCTGGCCATCCTGCAGTTGCTGCCCGCGGCCGAGCAGGCGCGCATCATCGAAGAAAACACGCAGCGCGAGGTCCGTTCGCGCGGCGCGCGCCGGCTGAAAGACCTGGCGCGCATGCGCGCGCTGAGCGCGCAGGCGGGCTTCGGATATACCGTCAGCGATCTGGCGCCGGGTATTTCCGCGATGGCCGTGGCGCTGCGCGACGCGGCCGGCCGCCCATTCGCCGGCTTGACCCTGACCGGCAGCAACGCGACGCTGCACGACGACATCGTCGCCACGTACCACGCGCAGATGGTCGACGCCGCGTCCGGCATCGAAGCGGACGCGCTGCAATGCCTGCGCGCGCCCACCCATATCAGCGGCACGTAGGTTTGCCGTACTGGCCAGGTGTCTGGCTCCCGCAGGGTGCCTGACACCGAAGTGTGTAGAGGTGCCGGTGTCTGACACCCTGCGGGAGTCAGACACCTGCTTTTAAGGTGTCTGGCTCCCGCAGGGTGCCTGACCCCGTCGGGGTGGCGATGACGTGGGCACGCGGGCCGCGAAATTTCGTGCCATGAAAAAAAGCGGGTGGACGGGCCGCAAGCGGCCTTGTGGCCGCCCGCCGGCATCCCTAGCATCGATGGAAAGACGCGTTGCGCATGTCGCGCCGCGCCGGCCCAGGCCTTTCGTTGCGAAGGAGGCATAGCATGAACGAAGAACTGACCATGGACGTGAAGTCCGCCGTTTCGGCCCAGGAATGGGAAACCCGCGTCGAGCTGGCGGCCGCCTATCGGCTGATGCCGCTGTACGGCATGAGCGACCTGATCTACAACCACATCACGGCGCGGATTCCGGGCGAGGCCGATCGCCTGCTGATCAACCCCTATGGCTACCTGTACGAAGAGGTCACGGCGTCGAGCCTGATCACGATCGACGTGGCCGGCAACGTGCTGCTCAATCCGCACAAAGACTATGGCGTGAATCCGGCGGGCTATGTCATTCACAGCGCCGTGCATGGCGCGCGCCATGACGCGCGATGTGTGATCCACACGCACAGCCGCGCCGGCATGGCGGTATCGGCGCTGAAATGCGGGCTGCTGCCCCTGACCCAGACGGCCATGCGTTTCGCCAGCATCGCCTATCACGACTTCGAGGGGCCGGCCATCGACCTGGAAGAGCGCGAGCGCCTGCTGCGCGACCTGGGCGCGGGCGATGCGATGGTCCTGCGCAACCATGGCCTGCTGGTGACGGGGGCCGATATTCCCCAGGCCTTCAATACCATCTACTGGCTCGAGATGGCCTGCCGCGCGCAGGTGGACGCCATGGCGTGCAACGCCGAACTGAACATTCCCGATGCCGACGTGGTGGCCAAGACCGAACACCTGTACAAGCCCGAGGTCCGGCGGCCGCACGGCATCCTGGAATGGCCGGCGATGCTGCGTTTCCTGAACCGGCGCGATCCCTCGTATCGCACCTGAGCCGCATTACCCATACACATAACAACAGGAGAGAGACATGGGCAGGCTATTGACGGCCGGGCTGCTGGCCGCGCTCGCGTGCGCCGGCGGCGCGCACGCGCAAACCGTATTGAAAATCGGCTATGGCATGGCCCCCACGTCGCACATGGCGGTGGGCGCCACCGTGTTCTGCCAGGGCATCGAGCAGGGCACGCAGGGGCGCTACACGTGCCAGCAGTTTCCCAACGCGGCCCTGGGCGGCGAACGGGAAATGATCGAAGCCGTACAGCTGGGCACGCAGGACGTGGTCAATGCCTCGTCGGGCACGCTGGGCAACTTCGTGCCCGAGGTCAAGATCCTGGACATTCCCTTCTTGTTCCGCGACTACGACCATGCCCATCATGTCATGGACGGCCCCATCGGCCAGCAGCTGCTGAAAGACGTGCAGGCGCGCGGCTTGCGCGCCCTGGCCTGGACCGAAAACGGGTTTCGCCACATCACCAACAACAAGCATCCCATCGTGCAGGCCAGCGACGCGCGCGGCCTGAAGATACGCACGATGGAAAACAAGGTGCACATGGACGGCTACAAGACCTTCGGCATGCTGCCCACCCCGATGGCCTGGCCCGAGGTTTTCACCGCCTTGCAGCAGGGCACGGTAGACGGCCAGGAGAATCCCATTTCGGTCATCCTGTCGGCGCGGCTGGCCGAGGTGCAGAAATACTTGTCACTGACGCGCCATGTGTATTCGCCGGCGGTGCTGATCCTGTCCGAGAACGTCTGGAACGAACTGTCCGAGGCCGACCGGCAGGTGTTCGTGCAGGCGGCCCGCGATGCGGGCGCGGCACAACGCAAAAGAGTGGCCGATGACGAAGCGGACGGCGTGGCCCAGCTGCGCGAAGCCGGCATGCAGGTCGTGGAGCAGGTCGATGCCGACAGCTTCCGGCAGGCCCTGGTGCCCGCCTATGCCGGCTACGCCAAGACCTTCGGCGCCGACCGCATCGCCGCCATACAGGCGGTGCGGTAAGCGGCCGCGAAGAAGAGCAGCGACATGAAAAACGCGGTGCTGGTGCTGGACAGGGTCGTCGTGGGGCTGGCGCTGGGAAGCGCCTGCGTGCTGCTGGCGGTAACCGTATGCCTGGGCTTCTGGCAAGTGCTGACGCGCTTCGTGTTCGAGCTGCCCTCGGGCTGGTCCGAAGAGCTGGTGCGGCGCCTGCTGATCTGGACCGTGCTGCTGGGCACCGTGGCGGCCTTCCGGCAGGGCGCGCTGGTGTCGGTCGACCTGATGCTCAGGGTGGCGCGCGGCCGCTGGCGCCAGGTGGTGCACACGGTCATCACGGCGGTCAACCTGGTATTCCTGGGCGTGGTCGCGTGGTACGGCACCGAGCTGGCCTGGCGGGTGCGCATGCAGACTTTCGCCAGCATGGAAATTTCCATGGCCTGGGCTTACGCGGCCCTGCCCGCGGGGGCCGTGCTGGGCATCGTCGCCGTGCTGGCCCACCACCTCGACCCCCGCCACGACGAACTGTCCACGGCCCAATAAACGCGCGGCGCAGCCCATCATGCCCTTTACCTTGCTTGCCACCATGCTGCTGGGCTTCGCCTTCAGCGTATCCATTGCCGTCTCGATCGGCGGCGCGGCCATGCTGGGCCTGTCGATGAGCGGCGCGCGCGCCCTGATACTGGCTCCCAAGGAAATGTTCACCGCGCTGGACAAGTTTCCGCTGGCGGCCATTCCGTTTTTCATTCTGGCCGGCAATCTGATGGAAGCGGGCGGGATTTCCCGCCGCCTGGTCGACTTCGCCAAGTCGCTGGTGGGCGGCGTGCAGGGCGGGCTGCCCATGACCTGCGTGCTGACCTGCATGATCTTCGCGGCCGTCTCGGGCTCTTCCGTGGCCACCACCTTCGCCATCGGCGCCATCCTGATCCCCGCGCTGGTCAAGCACGGCTACCCGAGGCCGTATGCGGCGGCCCTGCAGGCCACCGCGTCCGAACTGGGGGTGATCATTCCGCCGTCGATCCCCATGATCCTGTTCGGCGTGTCGGCCGAAGTGCCCATCGGCGAGCTGTTCATCGCCGGCATCGGGCCGGGCGTGCTGATCGGCGCGGCGCTGATGCTGTTCGTCTACGTGTACTGCCGCTGGAAAGGCTGGGGCCGGCACGATGCCGAGGGCCGCCTGCGCGTGGGCGCGGCCGCGCGCGAGGCCGGCTGGGCGCTGCTGATGCCGGTGATCATCCTGGGCGGCATCTACGGGGGCGTTTTCACGCCCACCGAGGCGTCCGTCGTGGCGGTTGTCTATGCCCTGGCGGTCGGCCTGCTGGTGCACCGCGAACTGGGCTGGCGCGACCTGGTGGCGCTGTTCCAGAAGTCGGTGGTTTCCAGCGCGGTCATCATGTTCATCATCGCCAACGCCGGCCTGTTCGCGTACCTGATTACCCGCGCCGGCGTACCCGATGCGATCGGCAACTGGCTCACCGGCGTCATGCAGTCGCCCGCGTATTTTCTGCTGGGGGTGAACGCGGCGCTGTTCGTCATCGGGATGTTCATCGAGACCTCGGCGGCCATCGTGGTGCTGGCGCCCATCCTGGTGCCGGTGGCCGTGCATTTCGGCGTGGACCCCGTGCATTTTGGCACGCTCATGGTCGTGAACCTGGCGCTGGGCATGATTACCCCGCCGTTCGGCGTCAACCTGTTCGCCGCCTGCACCGTGGCCCGGATTTCGCTGGACCGCATCATCGGCCACCTGCTGCCGTTCGTGGCCGTCATCGTGGCCTGCTTGATGCTGATTACGTATTTCCCTGCTATTTCGCTGGCCCTGCGCGACCTGGTGTATGGCATGCCATGTTGCGGGTAGGGCCGATGGCCTTGATCCCTGGAACAAAAGGACAGATATGAAAACGGCGGTATTGGAAGGTCGCGTCATTGCCGAGGGCCTGCGGTTTCCCGAAGGCCCCATCGCCATGCCGGACGGCAGCGTGCTGGTGGTCGAGATTGCGTCGGGGCGGCTGATGCGCGTCATGCCCGACGGGGCCGCGCGGGTGGTGGCGGATGTGGGCGGCGGCCCCAACGGCGCGGCGATCGGGCCCGATGGCCATTGCTATGTCTGCAATAACGGCGGCTTCACCTGGAGCACGGACCAGGGCTATACGCGCCCGACCGGCCCGGCGCCCGACTACCAGAGCGGGTCGGTCCAGCGGGTGAATCTCGACACCGGCGCGGTGCAGACCCTGTATACGCACTGCGACGGCGAGCCGCTGTATGGAGCGAACGACATCGTCTTCGATGCGCGCGGGGGCTTCTGGTTCACCGATTTCGGCAAGGTATTCGAGAACCGCATCATGCGCGGCGGCGTGTACTACGCCACCATCGACGGCCGCAGCATCCGGCGCGCCGCGCACCCGGTGCTGACGCCCAATGGCATCGGCCTGTCGGCCGACGGGCACACACTGTACGTGGCCGAAACCGAAACCAGCCGCCTGTGGACGTATCCGGTGCTGGGGCCGGGCGAACTGGGGCTGGAGCCCTGGCCCTCGCCCAACGGCGGCCGCCTGCTGTGCGGCCGGCCCGGCTACCAGCGCTTCGATTCCATGGCCCTGGAAGAAGGCGGCAATATCTGCGTGGCCACCCTGGTCAACGGCGGCATCAGCGTGTTCTCGCCCGAGGGCGAGCTGACTGAGTTCTACCAGGCGCCGGACGGCTTCTGCACCAACATCTGCTTCGGCGGCCCCGACCGCCGCACCGCGTATATCACCCTGTCGGGCTACGGCCAGCTGCTGGCCGTGCCCTGGCCGCGCGCGGGGCTGGCGCTGGCGGCCTGACGCGGGCAGGCCGGCGCGGCCTATTTCGCCAGCAGCCGCTGGTATTCCAGGCAGGCCTGCGCCATGGCGTCGCGCACCACCGCCAGCGGGCGGCTGTCTTCGTCGGCCTTGCGGTTGACCATCGACAGCTGCAGCACGGGGCCGGCCTTGCCCAGCCGGAAAATGCGCACGGGGTAACTGTGCAGCATGGCCGCGTCGGGCCGCTGCACCACCGAAATGCCCAGGCCCGAACTGACCATGGCGACGATGGCCGGGGCATTGTCGAATTCCAGGGTGCTGCGCACGTCGCCGATCTGGCTGCTGACGAACTGCGCGGCCATGGTGCCCGTGACGGTCTTGCGGTCGTAGCGTATCCATTCCAGCTGGCGGAACAGCGTGGCCATGGGCGTATCGGGGGTGCCCGGCGGCGCGATCAGCACCAGTTCGCGGCGCAGCATGGGGGTCCAGCACAGCCGGCCGGTGCCGCCGGCCGGCGGCTGGGCGACCAGCGCGGCGTCGATCTCGCCGGCCTTCAGCGCGGCCGCCAGGCCGCTGCTGCGGCCGCGCACGGGGATGACCTCGAGCTTGGGATGGCGCGCGCGGATATAGCGCATCATGCCCGGCAAGACGACGGGCTGCATGGATTCGATGATGCCCACCCGCACCACGCCTTCGATGGCCAGCGCCGTGCCGCTGCGCAGCGCGTCGAGCCCGCGCAGGGCCTCGCGCATGGTCGCGGCGACTTCCTGCGCCAGCTGGGTGGGCCGCACCTGCAGGCCCGAGCGGTCGAACAGCGGCTTGCCCAGGTAGGTTTCCAGCTGCTTCATCTGCATGCTGACGGCGCTGGGCGTGATGTTCATCAGGCGGGAGCCGCCTACGAAGGTGCCGGTTTGCAGTACCGCTTCCAGCGTGGCGAAGGTTTGTATCTTCATCAAGAACGCTTATGAAAATCGTCAAATAACATCGCTATTCTAGATGATCGGGTATGCCTACACTGGCTGCAGCTGATTCATATACGGAGAGAAAAAAATGCCGGCCGCCGCCATTCCCGATCGTCCCCAGGCCTGGACCGCCGACCAGGTCCGGCTGGATCCCTCCTGGATACTGCGGCTGACGGCCGAACAGGTGGCAGGCGTGCAAGCCGCCCTGGCGCACGCCAAGCAGGCGGCCAAGCCGCTGCTGTCCATGGAGCAGGCCGATTTCCCGCTGCCCGCGGCAACGCGCGCGGCCCTGCGGCAGGCCATCGACATGACGCAGTCGCGCTGGGGCATGTGCCTGCTCAAGGGTTTCCCGGTGGATGACTGGAGCGAAGACGACACCCGCCTGGCCTACTGGGGCATGTCGCTGTATATGGGCGTGGGCCGCACGCAGAACCGCGCCAGCCAGGTCATGAACGACGTGCGCGACGCCGGCGGCGAATACAAGGTCAAGGGCGGACGCGGCTACAACACCAATGCGGGCCTGGACTTCCACCAGGATTCTTGCGACGTGGTGGCCCTGCTGTGCCGGCGCACCGCCAAATCGGGCGGCACCAGCAAGGTGGTCAGCTCGATCGCGCTGCGCGACGAAGTGCGCAAGCGCCGGCCCGACCTGGCCGCGGTGCTGGAACAGCCGTTCTTCCACAGCTACCAGGGTACGCAAGACCCCAGCCAGCCCCCTTACTACCGCTGCCCGATTTTCGGCAGCCATCCGCAGTATTTTTCGGCGCGCACCAACCGCAAGAACACGGTGGCGGCCCAGCGCGATTTTCCCGAGGTGCCGCGCCTGACCGCGGCACAGGCCGAAGCCCTGGACCTGCTCGACGAGCTCATGCCCAGCGACGAGTTCTGCTATTCCATGACGCTGGAGCGCGGCGACATGCAGTTGCTGAACAACTACGTGACCCTGCACTCGCGCACGCCGTTCGAAGACTACGAAGAGCCCGACCGCAAGCGCCATTTGCTGCGCCTGTGGCTGGCCATTCCGGGCTCGCAGCCCCTGCCCGACGACTGGGCCGAATACTACGGCGATGCGCGCGGCGGCGCGGTGCGCGGCGGCGTGCGCGGCAGCGCCATCACCGAGGAATTCCTGGCCTACGAAAAGCGCCAGGCGGCGGCCATGGGCATGCTGTTCGAGCCATGGCGGCCTCGCGTCACCAAAGAAGAAATGGAAGCCATTGTCGGCCGCGTCGGGAGCCCGGCATGAGCCGGCCGTCGCTGCGCGAGCGCCTGGCCAGCGGCCCGGCCGTGCTGGCACCCGGCGTATACGATGCCATGACCGCCCTGCTCGTCGAGCAGGCCGGCTTCGATGCCCTGTACCTGTCCGGAGGCGCCGTCGCCTACACGCAACTGGGCCGTTCGGACGTGGGCCTGACCACGGCCACCGAAACCGCCGACGTGCTGGCGCGCATCGCCGACCGGGTCAGCCTGCCGGTCATCGTCGATGCCGACACCGGCTACGGCAACGCCTTGAACACCCAGCGCACCGTGCGCACCTTCGAACGCGCCGGCGCGGCCATGATCCAGCTGGAAGACCAAAGCTTTCCCAAGCGCTGCGGCCACCTCGACAACAAGACCCTGGTGTCGCGCCAGGAAATGTGCGGCAAGCTGCGCGCCGCGCTGGATGCGCGCCATAGCGCCGACACGCTGATCCTGGCCCGCACCGACGCGGTCGCGGTCGAGGGCCTGGAGGCCGCGCTGGAACGCGCCGAGGCCTATCTGGAATGCGGCGTCGATGCGTTGTTCATCGAGGCGGTGGTGTCGGCGGCCGATATGGAACGGGTATGCGGCCTGTTCGCGGCGCGGGTGCCGCTGCTTGCCAATATGGTCGAGGGCGGCAAGACCCCGGTGGGCAGCGTCGACGAACTGTCGGCGCGCGGCTATCGCATCGTGATCTACCCCGGCGGCACGGCCCGGTTCGTGTCGTTCCAGCTGCAGCGCTACCTGGCCAGCCTGAAATCCCACGGCACCACGCAGCCGCTGTGGGGCGAAATGAACGACTTCAACGCGCTGAACCGCGTGATCGGCACCCCCGAACTGCTGGAACTGGGGCGCCGCTACGAAGCCTGACGGGCCGGGCCGCGCGCCCGGCCCGGCATGCCGCGGCAATACCAAGACCTATACCTATACCTACATATACCCATAAAACACAGGAGAGATCACCATGTTCAAGCCCTTGCTACGCGCGCTGACGCTGGCCGCCTGTTGCGCGGGAACCGTCGCGGCCCATGCCCAGTACCCCGACAAGCCGGTACGGCTGATCGTGCCCTTCCCGCCGGGAGGCAACATCGACGCCACCGCGCGCATCATTTCGGGCGGCCTGGCCGAACGCCTGGGGCAGCCCGTGGTGGTCGAAAACCGCGCCGGCGCGGCCGGCATCGTGGGCTCGGAATACGTGGCGCGCGCCGAGCCCGACGGCTATACGATGCTGCTGGGTTCGACGGGCGCGCTGGCGCCGCTGCGTTCCTTGCATCCCAAGGCGCAATTGCAGCCCACACAGGATTTCGCGGCCGCCGCCACGCTGGCGCGCGCGCCGCTGGTGCTGGTGGTCAGTCCTGCCCTGCCGGTCAAAGACCTGGCCGGGTTCATCGACTATGCCAAGGCGCGGCCGGGCAAGCTGACCATGGCGTCGGCCGGCGTCGGCACCGCCGCGCACCTGACCGGCGAATTGTTCCAGACGCTCAGCGGTACCCAGTTCCTGCATGTGCCCTATAAGGGCAGCAGCCTGGCGGTGGCCGACCTGCTGGGCGGGCACGTGGACCTGACCTTCGACCAGCTGGCGTCCACGCTGGCGCAGATCCAGGCCGGCAAGCTGCGCGCCCTGGGCGTGACGACGGCGCAGCGCTCGTCGGTGATGCCCGAATTGCCTACGCTGGCCGAATCGGGGCTGCCCGCCTTCGAGGCCGGCACCACCACCGGATTGCTGTTCCCGGCGGGCACGCCGTCCGCCGTGCTGGCCAAGGTCAACGCGGCGGTCCAAGAGGTGCTGGGCCTGCCGGACGTGCAGCGCCAGTTCCGCGAACTGGGCTCGGACGTGCTGGTGGGGTCGGGCGCCGATTTCGACCGCATCCTGCGCGACGAAACGGCCAAATGGAACCAGGTCATCCAGGACGCGGGCATCAAGCCCATGGATTGAGGCACGCCGCATCATGCACACGACAGCAAGCTCTACGCCGGCCACCTGCCTGGCCCCCCTGGCGCAAGCGGCGCGCCCGCGCCTGGCGCTGCCGCCCAACGCCACCGACTGCCATTGCCACGTCTACCAGGACCCGGCGCGCTATCCGCTGATCGCGCAGCGCTCTTATACGCCTGCGCCCGCCACGCTGCGGCAGTACCTGGACCTGTGCGAACAGGTCGGCATCCAGCGCACCGTGCAGGTCAGCGCCAGCGTCTACGGCACCGACAATTCGCTGACCCTGGACGTCATTGCCGCCCTGGGCCAGCATCGGGCCCGCGGCGTCGCCGGCCTGGCGCCGGATGCGTCGGCGGCCGACCTGCGCCGCCTGCACGAGGGCGGCATGCGCGGCGTGCGGCTATCCACGCACGTGCGGGGCTATGGCGGCACGCAGGGGCTGGACGCCCTGGCCGAACGCATCCGGCCGTTCGGCTGGCATGTGCAGGTGCACGTGGCGGACGTAAACGAGCTGGTGGCGCTGGAAGACACGCTGCTGCGCGTGCCGGTGCCGGTGGTGTTCGACCACATGGGCGCGGTGCGCGGCGACCAGGGCCCCGGCACGCCGGGGTTCCGGGCGTTGTTGCGCATCCTGGGCGAACGCGACGATTGCTGGACCAAGATTTCCAGCTGGTATCGCCGGTCGGCCAGCGGCGCGCCGGGCTATGACGACATGGGCCCGATCGTGCAGGCCCTGGTGCGGGCCCGGCCCGACCGCCTGGTGTTCGGCACCAATTGGCCGCACCCGGCGCTGTTCGCGCCGGCCACGGTGCCCGACGACGGCCACTTAATCGACCGCTTCTGCGACTGGGTACCCGACGCCGGCGTGCGCCAGCGCATTCTGGTGGACAACCCCGCGCGGCTATACGGCTTCGACGCCTGAGCCGGCGGCCGGCGCCGCACCGGCCTTGGCTTCTGCCTTGGCCTCGGCCTCGGCCGGCACGCAATAGCGCTCTTCGCGATACGCCCAGCTGGGCCACAGCGCGTGGGCCAGGGCCTCTTCGGCCAGGGCCGGGTCGGTGTCCCGTGGTGTGTAGCGGTCGGGCATGCCGTAGCGGAACTGCACTGGCGCCTTGCCCGGCAACAGCACCAGCAGGTCATCGCCCTTCAAGTAGCCGTAGTGGTTTTCGTATTGCATGATCGCGCGGTTGGGCTGGGCGCGGGTCAGGTCGCGGCCCACCATGGGGTGCGTGCATGCCACGCCGGCCAGCGACAGCAGCGTGGGCGGCAGGTCGATCTGGCTGATGATGCCCTCGTCGCGCCGCGCCTCGATGCCGCCGCCCGCGATCACCGCCGGAATGTGGAAATGGCGCACGGGGATCAGGGTGTCGCCGAACACGCGCGAATCGTGGTCGGCCACCACCAGGAACACCGTGTCGTTCCAGTACGGGGCCTGCCGCGCGCGCTCGAAAAACTGGCCCAGCGCCCAGTCGGCGTAGCGCACCGTGTTTTCGACCGTGGCGGGGTTGCCGTCCACCGTGATGCGGCCGGCCGGATATTCCCACGGCGAATGGTTCGACACGCTGAAGGCCAGCGTGAACGTGGGCCGGTCGCCGTCGGCGCGCAGGCGCGCGTCCAGCTGCGTGAACATGTCTTCGTCCGACGCGCCCCAGGTGCCCACGAAGGCCGGATCGGTGAAGTCGGGGCGGTCGATGATCTCGTCGAAGCCGTTGCCCAGGAAGAACGCCTTCATGTTGTCGAAGTGCGATTCGCCGCCGTAGATGAAGCGCGAATGGTAGCCGTGGCGGCCCAGCACGTCGGCCAGCGTGAAGAAGCCGCGTTGCGCGGCCGGCAGTTTCAGCACGGCCTGCGCGGGCGTGGGCAGGAAGCCCGCCGTCACGGCCTCCAGGCCGCGCACCGAACGCGTGCCGGTGGCATAGGCCCGCGTGAACGCCCAGCCTTCGCGCGCCAGCGCGTCCAGGTGCGGGGTCAGGTTGGCGCCGCCCAGCGCGGCGCTGTACTGCGCGCCCAGGCTTTCTTCCAGGATGATCACGATCTTGGCCGGGCGTTCGCGCGCGCGCGACGGGGCCTGGCGGTGCACGCTGGGGTGCGTGGCCACGGCCGGCGGATGCGGCAGGCCGGCGCAGGTCAGCACCAGTTCCTGCATGCGCTCGCCCGGCATGTGGCCGTAGACGGCGGCGGCCGATTTTTCGTTCTTCATGCTGTAGATGGCGTAGAACACGCTGTACAGCGAATTCAGCGGCAGGGTGTTCAGCATGCCGTCGTTGCAATAGGCCACGGTGGACGGATTGATCGGACGGTGGCCCAGCGTGCCCCGTATGGCCAGGATGACGGCGGCCAGGATGGCCAGGCTGCCCAGCGCCATTTGCCACCAGGCCCAGCGCGCGCCCGCCGCCGAGTCGCCGAACAGGGCATGGCCGATGGCCAGCAGCACGGCCACCGATACCAGCGCCGCGGCCAGTTCTTTCTTGTAGCCGCGCCACAGCATGCCCGAGACTTCGCGCGGATGCTTCAGGTATTCGACGAACAGCCGGTTGGGCCGGGTGTCGTATTCCATGATGAAGGCGGGGGTGGCCACTTCAAGAAAGCCCAGCAGAATCCAGCATACCTGCAGCCAGATGCCGGTGGCGGCGGCGGCCCCCGGCAGGTGCCCCAGCCAGGGCGACAGCACCGCGGGCAGGGCCGCCAGCACGGCGATCTGGTTCGTGTCGATGCGCAGTCCGCCCAGCAGTATGGGCCCGAGGCCGCCCGCTTTCTTGACGCGGCGCCATTGCCAGGCGGCGAGCGCCAGGCGGCTGCCGGTCAGCAGCGCATAGGCGGCAACGATGAATAATAAAGTCGAATATCGCATAGGATGCCTTCGGCCGCCCGTGGGCGCCGGCGGGGCAGAGTCAGGAACAGGCGGCGGCAGGCAGGTTGGCGCGCACGAGGCGGCCCGCGATGGATTCGTGCATGGGGATGGCGGGCAGGGCGTCGCCCGGCCCGTACCAGTGCGCTTCGGCGATCTCGTCGGCCTGCAGGCGGATTTCGCCGCCGGCGTACTCGGCGGTGAAGGCGATCATCAGCGAATGGGGAAACGGCCACGACTGGCTGCCGAAGTACCGCAGGTTGGCGACCCGCAGGCCCACTTCTTCGTGCACTTCGCGGTGGATGGCGTCTTCGATGCTTTCACCCGGCTCGACGAAACCCGCCAGCGCGGTATGGCGCGCCGTGGCATAGGTGGCGTGGCGCGCCAGCAGGATGCTGTCGCCCTTGCGCACCAGCACCATCATGGCCGGCGAGATGCGCGGATACGCCGACATGCCGCAGGCCGGGCAGCGCATGCAGAATTCATGGCTGGCCGGCTGCATGGGGGTGGCGCAGACGCCGCAGTATTGATGGGTGCGGGCCCATTCGCAGATCTGGAAGGCCCGTCCGGCCAGCGCGGCACGGTCGCCCAGGTCGGCCAGCACGGCGCGCAGCTTGCGGAATGCATAGCCCGGCGGTGCCTCGGCCGTGGCGGGCACGTGCATGGTGCGTACCTGGGGGTTGTCCAGCCACACTTGCTGCAGGGTGTCGGGCCGCAGGCCCAGTACCTGGCAGGCCACGGTATCGGGCAGGTCCAGCGCAGTCTCGTGCACCAGCAGTTCGTTGCCACGGAAAATGAAGTTCAAAGGGCTTCCTTGCGCAAGAATAAGGTTGGCTTGCGGGAAGCTACTTTACATCGCCACCTTGGCTACGCAAACACCGAAGTACAGCCTTCGGTAACATTTTTCTGAAGGCGGCGCGGGCGGTTCGCTGCCCGCGAGCGCCGCGCCGCGGTTGTCAGTTGGCGGCCAGGTTCATCTGGCGCGCCAGGCTGCTCCACGCCTTGGCGTCGTCGGCCACCGTCCGGGCAAAGGCATCGCGGCTGACTGGCACGGGCAGGTCGCCCTGCGTCTTGAAGGCTGCCTCGACGTCCGGCTCGCGCAGGATTTCGCCGATTTCCTTGTTGAGCTTGTCGGCGATATCGGCGGGCAGCCGGGGCGGGCCGAAAATTCCGACATAGTGCCGAACCGAAAAATCCTTCAGGCCGCTTTCGGCCACCGTGGGTACGCCGGGCAGCAAAGGAAACCGTTCCGGTCCGGTCACGGCCAGGGCCTTGATGCGCCCGCTGGCAAAGTGGGGCGCCACCGTGGAAATGTTCGCCACGCTGAACAGCACGTCGCCGGCAATCAACGCCACGGCCACTTCCGAGCCCGCGGCATAAGGCACGTGCTCGGCCTTGCCGCCGAACTGGTTCAACAGCAACTGGCCGCCCAGGTGGACCAGCGTGCCGTTGCCGGTCGAGGCGAAGTTGTATTTGCCCGGCTCGGCCTTGATCTGCGCAACCAGTTCATTCAGTGTCTTGCCCTTGAACTCCGATCCGGACGCGATCACGAATGGCACGCGCATCATCTGCGCCACCGGTGTCAGGTCTTCTGACTTGTACGACAGGTTCTTGTAGAGCACCGGCGCGATCGACATGGTGCCCGTAGCCGATACCAGCAGCGAGTAGCCGTCGGGTTTTTGCGCGGCAACGTGGGCCGAGCCGATGGTGCCGCCGGCGCCGGGCTTGTATTCCACGACGAAGGGCTGGCCCAGGCGCGCCGCCAGTTTCTCGGCCACGATGCGCGCGATGCTGCCGATCGAGGCGCCGGCGCCGAAGGGCACGGTGATCGTGACCGGACGCGACGGGTACGGATCGGCCGCCCGGCTTTGCAGGGGAAGGGCAGCAAGCAGTGCCGCGGCGAGCAAAAGCTTCCTCACGGTGTATGTCTCCTCAGGTGTGTCGATTGTTGCGGCTTGGCCGGCCGCGGCTTATGGCATGAAGTAGCCGCCATTGATATCGAAAATGGCGCCGGTGACGAAGCTGGTGTCTTCGCTGGCCAGATAAGCGACCATCGCGGCCACCTCGTGTGCTTCGCCGATGCGGCCGACCGGGATGTTGGTCTTGTAGTTTTCGGTCATCTGCGCGTCGAGCTGCCCGCCCAGGCCCGCGTTGATGGTGCCCGGGGCGATGCAATTCACCGTGATGCCATCTTTGGCCACGCGCGCGGCAAAAAATCGCGAAAAGCCGATCAATCCGGCCTTCGAGGCCGAATAGTGGGCGCCCGAGACCATCGAGCGGGTGCGCCCGGCCACCGAGGCCATGTTGATGATCCTTCCCCAGCCGTTGGCGCGCATGCGCGACGCGGCATTGCGGCACAGGATGAAAGGGGCGGTCAGGTTCACATTCAGTACGGCCTGCCATTCGTCCAGGCTGATTTCGTCGGGCGGCAGGCTCTTGCCTTGCCGCTTGGGCGAGATGCCGGCGTTATTGACCAGAACGTCCACGCGCGTGCCTTCCGCGTCGAACTGCGAGAACAGCGTCTTGACGGCGGCTTCGTCGGTAATGTCGCATATCAGCGCACGCGCCTGATAGCCCTGGTCCGCCAGGTTCCGGGCTTGCGCGTGCACGCGCTCGTCCAGGTCCAGCAGCAAGACGGGGTGGCCCGCCTGGCACAGGCGCAATGAAATGGCCTGGCCCAGGCCGCCGCACGCACCGGTGACCAGCGCGGTTCTGATCTTCGTGTTGGGTCCCATTTTCTTTTAGAAATCTCCGGGCAGGATCGGGCCTGCTTTCGGTGTGCAGCGACAAGTGCCGCACCGGATGCCGGAAGTGGCAACACGAATTCTAGAGACGCGTAATGGGGGTGCCTATTGATAAATTATTAAATGCGTTTTTTAACTTCGTTATTTCGCATCGCCGGCGGCGCGGCGCCCGGCGCTAAACCGAAAAGGCATCCTTGACCGCCTTGAATGCGGCCGCGATGGCCGATTCGTCTTTGCGGCTGGCGGCGGTGATGAAATACAGGTTCGACGGCAGCGGAAGCTCGTCGAGATAAACGAGCCCGTGCGTTTCGGCTTCTCGAATGGCCACGGGCTGGCGCGCCAGGGACAGCCCCATGCCACAGCGCACCATGTCCAGCATCGACGCTTCGACATCGGCTTCGGCGACGATGTTGGGGATCAGCCCGCGAGCCTTGAACCGGGCCGACAGCAGGCGGTTGTAGACCGAGTTGGGGTAGGGCCAGATCCATGGCAGGCGAGCCAGTTCTTCCCAGCTTTTGCCGGCCACGCGAGACCGCCAGCCCTGCGGCGCGATGATGAAGTGCGTGAAGACGGTCAGGTGTTCGGTATAAAGCTCGGGCGGCAACGTTTCTTCGGGCCCGGCCACGTAATAGCCGGCGTCCAGCGCGCCTTTGAGGATCTCGCTCTTGGCCAGGCCGGTCATTCCGTGGTGCAGCTTGGTGCGGATGCGCGGATAGGTGGTGACCAGGTTGCGCAAGAAGGGCCCCAGGCGCGTGATCTCGGGGTTCATCGTGGTGCCGATGGACAGTTCTCCGCCCAGGCTGCCCTGCATGTGCGAGGCGCGCTCTTGCAGCTGGCTTACCGCGGCCAGCACGCGCTCGGCCAGCGGCAGGATTTCTTCCCCGTCGCTGGTCAGCGTCAGGCCCTTGTTGCTGCGCACCAGCAGGGTCAAGTCCAGGTCTTGCTGGAAATTCTTCAGCTGGATGCTGACGGCGGGCTGGGTAAGATGCAGCCGGTCGGCCGCGCGCGTAAGGTTGCCCTCGCGCGCGACGGCCACGAATGCTTTGATGTGCTGTAGGTCCATAGCTGCAGCATGCTACGACTTCTACTTGATTCTTGGTATCCCCGCGTCTTTGATGATGGCGCCGGTTTTCTCGCGCTCTTGCATGAGGTACTGCGTGTAGGCCTTGCCGCCCATGAACTCCGGGTCGGCGCCGATCTGCCGGATCTTGGCCTGGACCTCGGGCATGGCCAGCGCGCGTTTCATACTGCTTTCGAGCCTGTCTACCACCGCTTGCGGGGTACCCGCCGGCACCGCCACGCCCGCCCAGGCTTCCACCGATACGTCGTAACCCGCTTCTTTCAGGGTCGGCACGTCCGGGTACTCCGGCCACCTTTGCGAACTGCCCGAGGCCAGCAGGCGCAGCTTGCCGGCTTGCAGGTGGCTCATGACATCGGGCGGGTTGGCGGCGATCACGGCGACCTGGCCGCCCAGCAGCGCCAGCGACGCCTCGGGGCCCGCCTTGTACGAAATCAGTTCGAACTTGCCGCCGGTTTTCCTTCCCAGGTCGAAAAAGATCAGGCTGTTGGGCGTGGACGGAGACCCGAAAAATACCGACTGCTTGCCCTTGGCGGCCTCTACCAGGTCGGCCACTTTCTTGAAAGGCGAGTCTTCGCGCACCACGATTCCATAGCGGTTTTTGCCAAAGCCGGCCACGTGGACGAGGTCTTCGGGCTTGACCGGGACGTCCATCAGGTGCGGCGTCGTGGTTACCACCGATGCGGAGACGATCGCCAGCGTGTATCCGTCGGGCGCCTGCTTGGCGACATACGCGGGGCCCAGCGTGCCCAGGGCGCCTGGTTTGTTCTGTATGACCACGGGCTGCCCCAGGTCTTTTTCCATGCCCGATGCCAGCGCCCTGGCCATCAGGTCGGTGACGCCGCCGGGTCCGAAATTCACCACCATGTTGATGGGCCTGTCGGGGTATGCCGCGTGCGCCGCCGGGGCCAGCGCGCAGGCTGCCAGCAGGGCGAACAGCCTGGCCAGCGGTTTGAAAGTGCTGCGTGACGGTTGCATGTCTTCCTCCTTTGGATTTTCTATTGCGCCCAGCGCTCTGTGCCGGATAGTCTAAAGAAGGAAAGGCCCCACGATTATTGCAATTTTCAAAGCTGGTTATTAAGCCTCTTTAACCTGGGTCGCGATCGGCGCGGCCGCATTTAAGACGCTTATAAGCAAGTTGAAAATTCCAAAATTGCCAGCCCGCCTGTGCGCTTGCACAATCTTCCGGATGTCGGGGCGGCGGATGCGCGACCGGGTTTTCTTCGCGCGCCGCCGCCCTGTGTTCCATATTGAAAGCAGGCATACAGGATCAAGCATGACAACCGCACCGCTGCTGCAGGACCCCCGCGACGCCGCGCACGCTGTCGTCCAGGTATTGAAAGAGGCTGGCATCGATACCGTGTTCGGCATTGCCGGCGGCCATTCCGGCCACATCTGGGCGGCGCTGGAAAAATACCAGGACGAAATCCGTACCGTGCTCGTGCGTGAAGAGTCGCTGGGCAGTGCGATGGCAGAGGTCTATGGCCGGCTTACGGGCAAGCCGGGCGTGCTGGTCGGGCAGGGGCCATGGGTGCTGGGCAACGGCCTGCTGGGAACCATCGAAGCGCATTTGTCCAGTTCGCCGATGCTGCTGCTTACCGACTTCAGCGATACCCCCGACCTGTCGCTGCATGGCCCTTATCAGAGCGGGCGCGGCGACTACGGCGGCTGGGATGCCCGCCTGAGCTTCAAGGGGGTGGCCAAGCAAGTATTCGAGGCCCATCATCCGGCTGGCGCGGTGCATGCCACCCAGCTGGCCATCAAGCATGCCACCACCGGCCAGCCCGGCCCCGTGGCGGTGCTGTTCAGCATCTCTGCCTTCAGCGGCCAAGTGAAACAGGACGACGCGCCACGCCTGTACCGCACGCAAGCCTACCTGAATCGCAAACCCGCCTGCGTCGATCCGCAATCCGTCGCCCAGGCTGCCCAGGCGCTGAAGGCGGCCAGGCGTCCCGTCATCATTGCCGGCAACGGCGTGCGCATCGGCAAGGCGTACTCGGCGCTGCACGCGTTCGCGCAGGGCCTGGACATTCCGGTGGTGACTTCGCCTTCCGGAAAAGGCGTCTTCGCCGAAACGCATGCGCTGGCGCTGGGGCTGTACGGCACGTTCGGGCATCCGGCGGCCAATGCCTGCGTCGCCGAAGCCGATGTCATCGTGGCGGTGGGCACCAAGCTTACCGCCTCGGATACCGCATACGAGAATCCGGCGCTCATCGATCCGCGTCGCCAGACGCTCATTCAGCTGGATATCGAACCGCTCAACGCTTCCTGGAGCTTTCCGGCCGATCACGTGGTGATCGGCGAGGCGGCGATTGCACTAGAGGCTTTGCGCGAAGCGGCCCACGGTCTGAATGGGCAGGGCGCCGCCCGCGCGAAGACCTATCGCGGCCCCTATGCCGAGGCCGAAGCCGCCCAGGCCCAGGACGCCGCGCTGCCGATGTCGCCGCCGCGGCTGATTGCCGAGCTGCAGCATGTGCTGCCATCCGATGCGATCGTATGCTGCGATGCCGGCGAAAACCGCATTTTCATGATGCGCTACTACAAGACGCGCGAAGCCGGCGGCTTTTTGCAGGCCGCGGGGGCGGGGCCCATGGGCTATGCCATCCCCGGCGCGATGGGCGCCAAGCTGGTGCATCCCGATAAGCCCGTGGTCGCGGTCTGCGGCGATGGCGGATTCTCCATGTCGATGAACGGGCTCATGACGGCCATCGAGGCAGGCATTCCCATCATCACACTGATCTTCAACAACCAGATGCTGGGGTGGTCGACCCACATCCGCGGCCCCTTCGCCGCCCAGTTCCACGATTTCGATCACGCCGCCATCGCGCGTGCCATGGGGTGCCACGGTGTGCGGGTCGATACGCCGGAACAATTGGCCGCTGCGGTGCGCGAGGCATTGCTGGCCGATGCGCCCTCGGTGATCGATGCGCGCATTTCCACCGGGCTTTCCTACAAGGCGCTGATAGCCGCTTTCGATGCCAAGCCCGACATCGCACCGGCATCGAACAAGACGGCGGGGGTTGCCGGATGACAGCCAACGGGCGATCGGCGCTGGTCACGGGCGGCGCCGGCGGCATCGGCCAGGCCATCGCCGGCAGCCTGGCCCAGGCGGGCTATCGGGTCTACTTGCTGGACCTGAGCGAACGAGTCGCCGAAGTGGCTCGCGCGCTGAGCGCGCAGTCCGGGCACGTGCAGGGGCGGGTCGTCGATGTCGCCGACGAGGCGCAACTGGTCGCCGCGGCTCGCTGGTGCCTGCAGCAGGCCAGCGGGGCGTGCGACGTGCTGGTGAATTGCGCGGGGATCTCGCCCAAGGGCGAGGGCGGCCCGATTCCGCTGGCCGAGATCACCACCGAACAGTGGGAGCGCGTGCATCGGATCAACGTGACGGCGCCCTTTATCCTGTGCCGCGAACTGATGCCCGCGATGGCGCAACAGGGTTTCGGGCGCGTCATCAATATTGTTTCGCGGGCCGCGCGTACCTATGTGCCGGTGTCGGGGCTGGACTACCATTCGTCGAAGACGGCGTTGCTGGGCCTTACCCGCGCCCTGGCCGGCGCGTATGGTGGAAAAGGCGTCACGGTCAACAGCGTGGCACCGGGGCGCATTGTCACGGCGATGGCCCGCGCCACGCATCCGGCCTTGCTGGCCGATACCCTGAACATGATTCCCGCCGGCCGCTTCGGCGAGCCCGCCGAGATCGGCGGGCTGGTGGTGTTCCTGGCCGGCGAGGCCGCCAGCTATATCAACGGCGCCTGCATAGACATCAACGGCGGCATCTATATGACGTGACGGGCGGCCCCGGTTCGCATTGCCAGGTGTCAGGCTCCGCAGGTGCCTGACACCGCTACGTGTAGACGGTCTAGGTACGCGGCGGTGTCTGACACCCTGACGGGAGTCAGACACCTGCCAGCCGCGCCACCGCCACGTCCAGCGGCCAGGCCAGGGCCTCGACCAGGTCGGCCACGGCGTCGCTGTCGTCGAGCGACACGCGCGGCATCGGCGCATCATCGGGCGCGACGTCGCTGGCGATGGCGCCGATGCTGGGGTCGTCGGGATACAGCCACGGCTTGCCGTTGGCCTGCCGGTGTACTTCGATCTTGATGTGGGCGTTGCGCTTGAAGCCCTCGACCAGGATGAAATCGACCGGGCTCATGGCGCCCAGCAACTGGCCCAATTCGGGTTCGGTGGCGCCGCGCAGCTCGTGCATCAGGGCCCAGCGCGCCGACGAGGCCACCAGCACTTCGGTGGCGCCCGATTCGCGATGCCGGAAGGAATCTTTGCCCGGCGTGTCGATATCAAAGGCGTGATGGGCGTGCTTCAGGGTGGATACGCTATAGCCGCGCGCCTTCAGGCAGGGGATCAGCTTGGTCAGCAGCGAGGTCTTGCCCGCGCCGCTCCATCCGGCAAAGCCTATGATTCTTGTCATTCGGGGCTCGTAACAGGGCGTTCAAAGCAGGCTGTCGAAGGGCAGGACGTCGACCAGTTGCCCCGCCGCGACGTCGCCCTGGTCGTGATGCAGCACCATCAGGCCGTTGGCCTGGCTCATGCTGCGCAGGATGCCCGAGCCTTGCGAACCGGTGACGCTGGCCTGCCAGCCGCCATCGGGGGCCGGCGTGACGATGGCGCGCTGGTATTCGGTGCGGCCGGGTTTCTTGCGGATGGCGCGCGCCGCGGTGCAGCGCAGCAGCGGCATGGGCTGCTGCGCGGCGCCCGCCATGGCCAGCAGCGCATCGCGCACCAGTGCGTAAAACGTGACCATGACCGCCACCGGGTTGCCGGGCAGGCCGAACAGAATGGCCTCGCCGTGTTCGGCATGGATGCGGCCGATGGCCATGGGGCGGCCCGGCCGCATGGCGATGCGCCAGAACAGGACGTCGCCCAACTGCGCCATGACGGTCTTGGTGTGGTCGGCTTCGCCCACGCTGACGCCGCCGGAGGTGATGACCGCGTCGGCGCTGGCGGCGGCCGTGCTGAAGGCCGCCGCCAATGCCTGCGGGTCGTCGCGCACCACGCCGAGGTCGAGCAGGTCGACGCCCAGGCGCTGCAGCATGCCATGCAGGGTGTAGCGGTTGCTGTCGTAGACGCAGCCTTCGTCCAGCGGTTCGCCGATGGAGCGCAATTCGTTGCCGGTGGAAAAGAATGCCACGCGCAGGCGCCGCAGTACCGGCACTTCGGCCTGGCCCAGCGAGGCCAGCAGGCCGATGTCGGCCGGACGCAGGATGCGGCCGGCGGCCAGCGCGGCGTCGTCGATGGCCAGGTCTTCGCCGGCCAGGCGGCGGTTGTCGCCGGGGCGCACGGCGCCGGCCGGGATGACGATGCGGTCGCCGTCCTGGCGCACGAATTCTTGCGGCACCACGGTATCCAGGCCGGCGGGCATGATGGCGCCGGTCATGATGCGCACGCATTGCCCGGCGCCCGCCTGGCCGGTGTAGGGGGTGCCGGCCAGGCCGCTGCCGGCCACCTGCAGCACCGTATCGGCGTCGGCCGACAGCTGCTGGCCCGCGAACGCGTAGCCGTCCATGGCGGAATTGTCGTGCGCGGGCACGTTCAGGTGCGAGACGATGTCGCGCGCCAGCACGCGCCCCAGCGCCGAGCGCAGCGGCAGCATTTCGGTGGCGCGCACGCGCGGCACGAGCTGGTCGATGAAGGCGCGGGCCTGGGCCACGGGCAGGGCGGCCGGATCGTAGCCGCTGATGCAGGAGGCGATGGACGCCAGGCTGGGAGGCAAGGGGCGGGTCATGGCTGGAGTTGTTGCAGTTCGGCCAGCGTGTTGGCGCCGGCGAACGCCTGCGCATCGTCGAAGCAGACTTCGACGCAGCGATGCTGGGCCGTCCAGGCGTCGATCTTGCGTTGCCCGCCTTGCAGGAAGGTCAGCAGGCTGGGCAACAGGGCGGTTTTCATCAGGCAGAACACCGGCTGGGTACGCAGCTGGCCGTTGTGGCGCGTGGCGGCCATGGCGATGTCGGCGTCGTGGTGGTCGAGTTCGGCGGCCAGGCGTTCGACCAGGTCGAGCGGAAAGCGCGGGCAATCGCAGGGCACGGTGGCCAGGTAGGGGGTGTCGCAGCGTTCCAGGCCCACCGCCAGCCCGGCCAGCGGGCCGGCGAAATCGGGCAGGGTGTCGGGCCACACCGGCACGCCCATGGCTTCGTAGGCGCCCAGGTTGCGGTTGGCGTTGATCATGGCGTGGCCCACTTGCGGCGACAGCCGCAGCAAAGCGTGTATGGCCATGGGCATGCCCTGGTAATTCTGCAGGCCCTTGTCGACGCCGCCCATGCGGCTGCCGCGCCCGCCCGCGAGTATCAGGCCCGTGATGTCGGTTTTGTCGATCATGACACTCGATGGAAAAGGCCGCGTTCAACGTCGCGGCATGGCGGCCAGTATAGACCAGCCCGGCGGCCCCGACGCGCGTCCATGACGGCCCGCATGCGGCAGCGCAAAGCGCTCTGCTAACATGGCTCGAACGGCCGCGACAGGCGGCCTTTTTTTTCCTTTCGACTTCTACGCATAAGCCCCCATGGTCGCTTCCGATACCTTGCTGCAGGCCTTGCAGGCCGTCATCGATCCCAACACGGGCCAGCCGCTGGCCGGCCCCAAGGCGGTCAAGAATCTCCAGATCGACGGGGCCGACGTCGCGTTCGACGTCGAACTGGGCTACCCCGCCAAAAGCCAGATCCCGGCCTTGCGCGGCGCGCTGGTCGCCGCCGCCCGAGCGGTGCCCGGCGTGGGCAACGTCTCGGTCAACCTGCGGCCGGTCATCGCGGCGCACGCGGCGCAGCGCGGCGTGGCCCTGCTGCCCAACATCAAGAACGTCATCGCCGTCGCCTCGGGCAAGGGCGGGGTGGGCAAGAGCACCACCGCGGTCAACCTGGCCTTGGCGCTGGCCGCCGAAGGCGCGCGCGTGGGCCTGCTCGATGCCGACATCTACGGCCCCAGCCAGTCGCTCATGATGGGCATCGACGGCCGTCCGCAAAGCGAAGACGGCAACACCATGGAGCCGCTCGAAAATTACGGCGTGCAGGTCATGTCCATCGGCTTCCTGGTCGACGCCGACGAGGCCATGATCTGGCGCGGGCCCATGGCGGTGCAGGCGCTCGAACAACTGCTGCGCCAGACCAACTGGAAAGACCTCGATTACCTGGTCGTCGACATGCCGCCCGGCACCGGCGACATCCACCTGTCGCTCAGCCAGAAAGTCCCGGTCACCGGCGCGGTCATTGTTACCACGCCCCAGGACATCGCCTTGCTGGATGCGCGAAAGGGGGTCAAAATGTTCGAAAAGGTCGGGGTACCGATCCTGGGCGTGGTCGAAAACATGGCGGTGCATGTCTGTAGCCAGTGTGGCCACGCCGAGCACATATTCGGCGCGGGCGGAGGCAAGAAAATGGCCACAGACTACAACCTGGCGTACCTGGGCGCGCTGCCGCTCGACATCAACATCCGCCTGCAGGCCGACAGCGGCCAGCCCACCGTCATCGCCGACCCCGACGGCGAGATCGCCGGCCTGTACAAGGCGGTGGCCCGCCAGGTGGCGGTGTCGGTGGCCGCCATGGCCAAAGACCATTCCTCGAAGCTGTCCGCCATCGCCATCAGCCGGGTCCAGTAGGCCGCCCCATGAACGAAACCCTGCCCATCAGCCTGGACGTCGCGGTGGTGATGCGCAAAGAGCGCATCAACGGGCCGATGCGGCGCTGGCAGGAATGGCGTTGGGTACTCGACGACGTGGTCGCCCACGAGGCCGCCTTCGGCGCCACCGAGCGCCTGCTTTATAAAGACGACACGCAAGAACGCTGGCTGCATCCGGGCTATACCGTGCGGCTGTTCAAAGACGACGCCGAGGGCTACGTGCTCAACGTCACCACGCCCGCGCCCTGCTGGTTCGTGCTGTGGCGCATGCACGAGCCCGACGACGGCGGCGAACCGCGCGCGCGGCCCGAGATCGTCACGCTCAGCTATCACGATGCCGGCCGCTGGCTCGACGCCCAAGAAATGGTCGAGCAGGTGCCGGCGCCGCCGGTCATCGTCGACTGGCTCAACGCCTTCATCGCCGAGCACTACGTGCCCGAGCCCAAGCGCCGCAAGCGCCCCGTCAGTTTCATGTCGCTGCAAGACCGCTTCGGCAATCCGGCCTCGGTGTCCACGCTCAAGAAATTCCGCGGCGAAGGCCAGCCATGACCGCCCCCGAGCACGACGGCTTCCTCAGCCGCTGGTCGCGCCGCAAAAGCCAGGCGCGCGCGGGCACAGAGCAAGACGGCGCGCCGGTGTCCGACGCGCGGGCCGACGTCGTGGCGCCCGGGCCCGCCGGCGCGGCAGTGCCCGCTCCGCACGCCGATCCCGCGGCGCCTTCCGATACCGATACTCCGCCCGAGCCCCCGGCCCTGACGCTGGATGACGTGCGGGCCCTCACGTCCGACTCCGATTTCGCGCCCTTCGTGGCGCGGCACGTGGCGCCCGATGTAAAGAACGCCGCGCTGAAAAAGCTGTTTTCGGATCCGCACTACAACATCATGGACGGGCTCGATACCTATATCGACGACTACTCCAACATGACGCCGCTGCCCGCGCCGATGCTGCGGCGCCTGGCCAGCGCGCGGGCCCTGGCCATGTTCGATACGGCCGGCGAGCCCGCCGCGCCGGATTCCGCTTCCGGTTCCGCGCCCGGCTCAGGCTCCGGCCCTGGTCCCGACGCCGGGTCCGGCCCGGCCGTCGATCCCGGCGCCGATTCCGATTCCGATCCCAGTCCTGACTCCGATCCCGGCCCCGCCGGGCCGGGCCGGCAGAGCTGACCTCTTTCATGCAAGCGCGCCTATGACCACCCTGATCTGCGACTGCAACCGCACCATGCCGCTGGCGCCCGACGAACTGGGCCGCGCGCTGGGCGAACCGCTGGCTCCGCATTCTTTGCTGTGCCGCGGCCAGGCGGGCGATTTCCAGCAAGCCATCCGCGGGTCCGAACCCGTGGTGGTGGCCTGTACGCAAGAACAGCGCCTGTTCGGCGAGCTGGGCCAGGCCACCGAAGGCGCGGTGGCCCCGGTGCGCTTCGTCAACATCCGCGAAACCGGCGGCTGGAGCCGCGATGCCGCCCAGGCCATGCCCAAGCTGGCCGCGCTGCTGGCCGCCGCGCACCTGCCCGAGCCCGACCCGGTGGCCACCGTCACCTATCACAGCGCCGGGCGGCTGCTGATCATCGGGCCGCTCGACCGCGCCGAACAGGCAGCGGCGCTGCTCGACGACGTCCTGCAGGTCACCCTGTTCGTGCAAGGGCAGGGGCGCGACGGCGGCGCCCAGGCGCGCCGCTATCCGGTGCTGGCCGGCCGGCTGGAAAGCCTGCGGGGCCGCCTGGGGGCGTTCGAACTGGCCTGGTCGCAAGACAACCCCATCGACCTCGACCTGTGCACGCGCTGCAATGCCTGCCTGGCCGCTTGTCCCGAAGGCGCCATCGGCTTCGACTACCAGGTCGATCCGGCGCGATGCACCGCGCATCGCGATTGCGTGGCGGCCTGTACGGTGGCGGGCGCCATCGATTTCCAGCGCCCGCCGCGCCAGTTCACCGACCAATACGACCTGGTGCTCGACCTGGGCGCCACGCCGCAGTTGCGCCGCCACGAACCGCCGCAGGGCTACTTCACCTGGGACGGCCGCGATCCCGCCACGCTGTTCAAGCTGCGCGACATGGTGGGCGAATTCGAAAAGCCCAAGTTCTTCGACTATAAGCAGTCGCTGTGCGCGCACAGCCGCAACGAAACCGTCGGCTGCAATGCCTGCGTCGACGTCTGTTCGGCCGAGGCCATCCGCAGCGACAAGCACCACCAGCAGATCGTGGTCGATCCGCACCTGTGCGCGGGGTGCGGGGCCTGTACCACCGTATGTCCGTCGGGGGCCATGGCTTACAGCTATCCGCGCAACCCCGACCAGGGCCGCAAGCTGCGCACGCTGCTGTCGACCTACGCCCAGGCCGGCGGGCGCGACGCGGTGCTGCTGCTGCACAGCCAGCAGGGCGGCCAGCAACTGGTCGAAACCCTGGGCCGCGCCGCGCAACTCAAGCTGGCGCACGGCGTGCCCGCCAATGTGATTCCGGTAGCCTTGTGGCACACCGCCAGCCTGGGGGCCGACTTGTGGCTGGCGGGGGTGGCCTTCGGCGCCGCCCAGGTGGCCGTGCTGGTCACCGGCGAAGAGGCCCCGCAGTACCTCGACGCGCTGCAAGCGCAAATGGCCAGCGCGCAGGCCATCCTGAACGGCCTGGGCTATCGGGGCCAGCATCTCCACCTGCTGCGGGCCGACACGGCCGATGCCCTCGATGCGCAGCTGCAGTCCATCGCGGCAAGCCGGCCCGGCGTGCCGGCCCAGCCGGCGCGCTTCGCGGCGGCGCCCGAAAAGCGCGCCACCCTGGCCCTGGCGCTCGACCACCTGCTGGCGCAGGCGCCCGGGCCGCTGCCGCCCGCCATTGCGCTGCCGAAGGGCGTGCCCGGCACCGGGGCGCCCTTCGGCGCCGTGGCCGTCGACACGCAGGCGTGCACCTTGTGCATGAGCTGTGTCAGCGCCTGCCCGGCCCACGCCTTGCAAGACAACCCGCAACTGCCGCAACTGCGGTTCATCGAAAAAAACTGCGTGCAGTGCGGCCTGTGCGAAAAAACCTGCCCCGAGAACGCCATCCAGCTGGTGCCGCGCCTGCTGCTGTCCGAGCAGCGCAAAGAGGCCGTGGTGCTCAACGAGACCCAGCCCTTCCATTGCGTGCGCTGCGGCAAGGCCTTCGGCACCCACAAGGGCGTCGACGCCATGCTGCAGCGGCTGGCGGGCCACGCCATGTTCCAGGGCGCGGCCCTTGAACGCCTGAAAATGTGCGGCGATTGCCGCGTCATCGACCTGTATTCCTCGCCCGACGAAGCCCGGATCACCGACCTATGAACGCCACTGTTCCGCCCGCCGCCATCGCCGCCGCGGGCCTCGACGAAGACGCCGCGCGCGCCGACCTCTACGGCCTGCTGGCCCACCTGTTCTACGCCCCGCCGGCGCCCGAATTGCTGGCGCGCCTGCGCGACGCCCCGCCGGCCGCGCCCGGCAGCCTGCTCGAAGCGTCCTGGAACGCGCTGGCGGCCAGCGCGCGCGAGCTCGACACGGCGGCCGTGCAGGCCGAATACGATGCCCTGTACGGCGGCGTGGGCAAGCCCGAAATCTACTTGTACGGCTCGTATTACCTGGCGGGGTTCCTGAACGAAACGCCGCTGGTGCGGCTGCGCGACGACCTGGCCGAACTGGGGCTGGCGCGCGATCCGGCCATGTCCGAAACCGAAGACCACATCGCTTATTTGTGCGAAGTGATGCGGCTGCTGATCACCGGCCAGGATGCCGCCGTGGCCAACCTGGCGCGGCAAAACGCCTTCTTCGCCGCTCATCTGCGACCCTGGGTGGGTGATTTGTGCGACGCAATAACGGCCCACCCCGCGGCGCGGTTCTATGCCCGCGCGGCCGATTTCACGCGCGATTTCGCGCAGGTCGAGGCCCAGGGTTTCGACATGCTGCCCTAGCTCCGTCCCGTTGCTTCAAGCCCGTACGCTTTTCGGGGACATTGCCCCAAGCCGAGTGTAGGGGTACAGTATGCAAAGCATTTCATATCTGGCTGGCCCTGAGGAGACAGACATGTCCCAGACCCCCCCTCGACTTTCACGCCGGGCGTTTCTGGCTGGCGCGGCGACCGCGGGCGCCGCGGCGGCCGGCGCGGCGGCCTTGCCGGGGGCGGCCGCCCAGCCGCAATCCACCGCCAGCGCGCCCGCCAAGCCCGAACGCGGCGGCGGCTACCGCCTGAGCGAACACGTCAAGCGTTACTACAAGACCACTCTCGTCTGACGGAGCCCGGCATGCTGCTGACCAAAAAAACCGCCGCGCGCGATACCGCGGCCGAATCGAGCTTCATGCACAGCCTGCGCCGCGGCATGTCGCAGGCCCTGCCCACCATGGACCGCCGCGCCTTCCTGCGCCGTTCCGGCATCGGGGTGGGGGCCGGCCTGGCGGCCGCGCCGCTGGCGCTGGTCCGGCAAGCGCAGGCCGCCGACGAACGCCAGGTGGCCATCGGCAACACCAAAACCACCGTGCACCGCACCGTCTGTACGCACTGCTCGGTGGGCTGCGCCATCGACGCCGTGGTCGAAAACGGCGTGTGGGTGCGCCAAGAGCCGGTCTTCGATTCGCCCATCAACCTGGGCGCGCATTGCGCCAAGGGCGCCGCGGTGCGCGAACACGGGCACGGCGAACACCGCCTGCGCTATCCCATGAAGCTGATCGACGGCAAGTACCAGCGCATCAGCTGGGACACCGCCCTTACCGAAATCAGCGCCCGCCTGATGGAACTGCGCAAGGAAAGCGGGCCCGACTCCGTCTACTGGATCGGCTCGTCCAAGCACGGCAACGAACAGTCTTACCTGATGCGCAAGTTCGTCAGCTACTGGGGCAGCAACAACTGCGACCACCAGGCGCGCATCTGCCATTCCACCACGGTGGCCGGTGTGGCCAACACGTGGGGCTACGGCGCCATGACCAACTCGTACAACGACATGCAGAACGCCAAGGTCGCCTTGTACATCGGGTCCAACGCCGCCGAGGCCCACCCGGTCTCGATGCTGCACATGCTGCACGCCAAGGAAAGCGGCTGCAAGATGATCGTGGTCGACCCGCGCTTCACCCGCACCGCCGCCAAGGCCGACCAATACGTCCGTATCCGCTCGGGCACCGACATCCCGTTCCTGTTCGGCCTGCTGTATCACATCTTCAAGAACGGCTGGGAAGACCAGGCCTTCATCGATGCGCGCGTGTTCGGCATGGACAAGGTCAAGGCCGACGTGCTGGCCAAGTGGACGCCCGACAAGGTGCACGACGCCTGCGGCGTCGACGAAGCCACCATGTACCAGGTGGCCAAGACCCTGCACGAAAACCGCCCCGGCACCCTGGTGTGGTGCATGGGCCAGACGCAGCACTCCATCGGCAACGCCATGGTGCGCGCGTCCTGCATCGTGCAGCTGGCGCTGGGCAACGTCGGCAAATCGGGCGGCGGGGCAAATATTTTCCGCGGCCACGACAACGTGCAGGGCGCCACCGACATCGGCCCCAACCCCGATTCGCTGCCCGGCTACTACGGCCTGACCGAGGGCTCCTGGAAGCACTTCGCCAATGCCTGGGGCGTCGACTACGAATGGATCAAAAGCCGCTACGCCTCGCCCGAATTGATGGCCAAGCCCGGCATCACGGTGTCGCGCTGGATCGATGGCGTGCTGGAAGACCCCGCCGTCATCGACCAGCCCACCAATCTGCGCGCGGTCATCTACTGGGGCCATGCGCCCAACTCGCAGACGCGCGGCCTGGAAATGAAGCGCGCCATGGACAAGCTCGACCTGCTGGTGGTGGTCGATCCGTATCCATCCGCCACGGCCGCCATGGCCGCCATGCCGGGCAAGCCTGAAGACCTGAACCCCAATCGGGCGGTGTATCTGCTGCCGGC
Organism: Bordetella petrii; assembly: GCA_017745595.1. Classification (GTDB taxonomy): domain Bacteria; phylum Pseudomonadota; class Gammaproteobacteria; order Burkholderiales; family Burkholderiaceae_B; genus Bordetella_A; species Bordetella_A petrii_C. The sequence continues at coordinate 117,792 of WMBV01000011.1, read as the reverse complement.
CGCCAGCCAGTTCGAGACCAGCGGGTCCTGTACGGCCTCGAACCGCTCGCTGCAATGGCGCGAGCGCGTCATCGAGCCGCTGTGGGAATGCCGCACCGACCACATGATCATGTATCAGCTGGCCGAAAAGCTCGGTTTCGGCAAAGAGTTCGTCAAGAACTACAAGATGCAGAAGGTCAAGGGCATGGACGAGCCCGTCATCGAAGACGTGCTACGTGAAATCAACCGCTGCTGCTGGACCATCGGCTACACCGGCCAAAGCCCCGAACGCCTGAAGGCCCACATGCGCAACATGCATGTGTTCGACGTCAGGACCTTGCGCGCCAAGGGCGGCAAAGACGCCGAGACCGGCTACGACCTGACCGGCGATTATTTCGGCCTGCCCTGGCCCTGCTGGGGCAACCCCGAACTCAAGCACCCGGGCACGGCCAACCTGTACGACACCAGCCTGCACGTCATGGACGGCGGCGGCAATTTCCGCGCCAACTTCGGGGTCGAGCGCGACGGCGTCAACCTGCTGGCCGAAGACGGCTCGCATTCCAAGGGCGCGGCCCTTACCACCGGCTATCCCGAGTTCGACCACATCCTGCTCAAGAAACTGGGCTGGTGGCACGATCTTACCGACGCCGAACGAACCGCGGCCGAGGGCAAGAACTGGAAAACCGACCCGTCGGGCGGCATCATCCGGGTGGTCATGCAGAAATACGGGTGTTATCCGTTCGGCAACGCCAAGGCGCGGGCACTGGTCTGGAACTTCCCCGACCCCATCCCCCAACACCGCGAGCCCATCTACGGCACGCGTCCCGACCTGGTCGCCAAGTATCCGACGCACGACGACCTGAAGAACTTCTGGCGCCTGCCCACGCTGTATACGTCGCTGCAGCAGCGCAACGTGGCCGACAGGCTGTACGAGAAATTCCCCATCATTCTTACCTCGGGGCGGCTGGTCGAATACGAAGGGGGCGGCGACGAAACCCGTTCCAACCCGTGGCTGGCCGAACTGCAGCAAGAGTGCTTCGTCGAAATCAATCCCAAGGCGGCGGCCGACCGCGGCATCCGCAACGGCGACCGGGTATGGGTATCCACGCCCACGGGCGCGCGCCTGAACGTGCAGGCGCTGGTCACCGAGCGCGTCGGGCCCGACACGGCGTTCATTCCGTTCCACTTCGCCGGGCACTGGCAGGGCGCCGACCTGAAGTCCAGCTACCCCGAAGGCGCGGCCCCCATCGTGCGTGGCGAGGCGGTGAATACCGGCACCACCTACGGCTACGATTCCGTCACGATGATGCAGGAAACCAAGACCACGATCTGCAACATTGCGAAGGCCTGAGGAGACCGCCATGGCTAGAATGAAATTCATTTGTGATGCAGAGCGTTGTATCGAATGCAATAGCTGCGTCACCGCGTGCAAGAACGAGCACGAAATCCCCTGGGGCGTGAACCGCCGCCGCGTGGTCACGCTGAACGACGGCGTGCCGGGGGAAAAATCCATTTCGGTGGCGTGCATGCATTGCAGCGACGCGCCCTGCATGGCGGTCTGTCCGGTCAACTGCTTTTATCGCACCGATGAAGGCGTGGTGCTGCACAACAAAGACACCTGTATCGGCTGCGGCTATTGCTCTTATGCCTGTCCGTTCGGCGCGCCGCAGTTCCCGTCCAACGGGGCCTTCGGTGTGCGCGGCAAAATGGACAAATGCACGTTCTGCGCCGGCGGCCCCGAAGAACACGGCAGCGCGGCCGAATTCGAAAAATACGGGCGCAACCGCCTGGCCGAGGGCAAGCTGCCCGCCTGCGCCGAAATGTGTTCCACCAAGGCGCTGCTGGGCGGCGATGGCGACGTGGTGGCCGACATCTTCCGCACGCGCGTGGTGAACCGGGGCAAGGGCGCCGAAGTATGGGGCTGGGGCACGGCCTACGGGTCGCAGCAGGCCGGGCAGCCGCCCGCCGGCGCCAAGGAAAAGCCATGAGCGCGCGCCTTGCTTTCCTGGGGCTGCTCGTGCTGGGGCTGGCGGGCTGTTCCGAGCCTTCGCAGGAACTGCATGTCGGCCAGAATACCGGCGTGCCGGCGTATATGGGCACCGGCAGCAACTTCATGGCGCCGGGCTGGACGCCCGGCGATCGAGCCAGCTGGCAGCGCCAACTCACGGTGCGCACCCAGCGCGGCCAGAACGAGTTCAACCGAATCCACTGACCCGAGGCTGCCATGGTACGGTCATTCTTCGCGGCACTCATGATCGGCGCGGCGCTGCTGGCGCCGGCGGCGGCGCAGAATGCCGCGCCGGCCGACGGCGGCCTGGGCGGCATCAAGAACGCCAACATCTTCGAAGTCCGGCCCGACGCCGACGCGCTGCCCGGCTATGCCGAGCAAACCAACGCGCAGCGCGCCCAGGTGCAGCCCGGCAACAACGCGCCCATGTGGCGCCTGGTCAATTCCGGCGAACCCGGCTTCAGCAGCCTGCCGCTCAGCCAGGCGCCCGAGGCCGGCGTGCTGATCCAGCGCTTCGTGCAGTATCCCGGCTCGCAATTCACCACCGCCGGCGAGGCCTGGCGCCAGGTGCGCAACCAATGGCTCGTTCCTTATGGCGGCGCCCTGTTGCTGATCGTGCTGGTGGCGATCTTGCTGTTCTACCTGGCCAAGGGTTCCATCAAGACGCACGAGGCCGAAACCGGCCGCAAGATCGAACGCTTCACATATTTCGAACGCGCGGCGCACTGGGTCAACGCCACCGCGTTCGTCATCCTGGCCTTGTCGGGCATCGTGATGGCCTTCGGCAAGTTCTTCTTGCTGCCCTGGATGGGCAGCGCCGTCTTCGGCTGGCTGACCTGGGTGCTGAAAACCATTCACAATTTCGTCGGCCCGGTCTTCGCCGTATCGCTGATCGTCGTGCTGATCACCTTCGCCAAAGACAACCTGTTCCGCCGCTACGACCTGACCTGGCTGCGCCGGGGCGGCGGATTGCTGCGCGCCCGGCACGTGCCGGCGGGCCGTTTCAATGCCGGCGAGAAAATCATGTTCTGGGTCGGCATGCTGGTGCTGGGCCTGGTCGCCGTGGCGTCGGGCCTGTTCCTCGACCGGGTGTTCCCGGGCGTCATGATCTACACGCGGGGCAACATGCAGATCGCCCACATGATCCACGCCGTGTCGGTCATCTTGATGATGTGCATGCTGATGGGCCACATCTACCTGGGCACCATCGGCATGAAGGGCGCCTACAAGGCCATGAAAACCGGCTACGTCGACGAGGCCTGGGCGCGCGAACATCACGATGCATGGTACGACGACATCAAGTCGGGCAAGATTCCCGCCCAGCGCACGTCCGCTAAAACCGCAAAAGGGCGCGGCACGCGTCCGGCCGGCGCCTGAGGAGCACGCCATGAAGAAGCTTGCCGTATTGCTGTTTGCCCTGTTGGCCGCCGGTGCGCAGGCGGCCCTGCCCACGCCTGCGCCCAGCGCCGAGGCCCAGGCCAAGGCCGCCGAAGCCAAGGCCAAGGCGGCCTGGAGCACGAAGGTCGCTGCCTTCCAGCTGTGCGAGGCCCAGACCAGAGTGGCCGCGGGCTTTTTCGAAAGAGCCAAGGCCGAAGGCCGTACCCCGGCGCCGCCCGTTCCCACCCCCGCGTGCGTAGACCCCGGTCCGTTCGCGTACGTGCCGGCAGCGGTGCAGCCCCGCGAGGGCTCGGGCGCGCATTCGCCCGCCGAAACCGCCGTGCAGCCGCCCAGCTCGCCGCAGCCCGAAGCCGAGGGCAAGCCCGCCAAGTGAGCGCCAGCCTGTCTTTGCCGAGCCTGACCCAGGCCCGCGCCCCCCTGACGCGCGAAGTCACCGTCGTCAATGAACACGGCGCGGCCGAAACCGTATCCATTCCCGCCGAGCGGCCCCTTACCCTGTACGTCGACCGGCGCGAACTGGTCACGCTGATGACGCTGGGCGCCATGCCGGAACTGCTGGTGCTGGGCTACCTGCGCAATCAGCGCCTGATCCGCGACGTGAGCGACGTGCTGTCCATCATGGTCGACTGGGAAGTCAACGCGGCCTCGGTCGTGACCCGCGACGGCATCGCCGATATCGAATCGCGCACGGCCCAGCGCGTGGTGACCACCGGCTGCGGCCAGGGCAGCGTGTTCGGCGGGCTGATGGAAGAACTGGACCACATCCGCCTCGATCCCCAAGCCCGATTGAGCCAGGCGCAGCTGTATGGCCTGCTCAATGCCATCCGGCTACAAGAAACCACCTACAAGTCGGCCGGGTCGGTGCATGGCTGTGCCCTGTTCCGCGGCGAAACCATGCTGATGTTCGTGGAAGACGTCGGGCGCCACAACGCCATCGACACCCTGGCGGGCTGGATGTGGCTGCAGCCGCAGGCCGACCAGGGCGGGGCCGACAAGGTCTTCTACACGACCGGCCGGCTGACCAGCGAAATGATCATGAAGTCGGCCCAGATGGGCGTACCCATTGTGGTGTCGCGCAGCGGCATGACCCAGATGGGCTACGAAATCGCCCGCGGCCTGGGGCTGTGCGCCATCGGCCGCGCCGTGAACCGGCATTTCGTGTGCTACACCGCGCCCGAACGGCTGCTGCTGCAACCCGAACTGGCGGCGACGCGCGTGGCGCCCTAGCGCTTGCGGCCCGCCGCCGGCGCGGCGGGGCCGCGCCGCTTCTTGGCGGGAAAACTCCACCACGGCAGCACCCGCCGCATCGACAGCACCTGTCCGCACTGGACGGGCGCATACCCCGGCATGCGCGACAGGGCCTCTTGCCAGGGCGAGCCGCGCAAGATGGCCAGCAAGGCCTGGGTCGAGGGCAGGTCCAGCGTCGATTTCAGGCACACCAGGAAATAGTCTTCTTGCACCAGGGGCACGAAATCCAGGTGGTGCTGGCGCGCCGCGGTCTCGATGCCCAGGCCCGCGTCGGCGCTGCCCGCCGCAATGGCATGGGCCACGGCCGCGTGCGACGGTTCGGTGCGCGCATAGCCGGCGACGGCCGCGGCGGGCACCCCGGCCTGCTCGAGCAGTTCGTCGAACAGCACGCGCGTGCCGGTGCCCAGCGCCCGGTTCACATAGCGCAGGCCGGGCTGGCGCAGGTCGGATATGGCGCGCAGGCGCAGGGGGTTGCCGCGCGCCACGATCAGGCCCTGGCTGCGCCGCGCGAAGCCGATGATCTTGTGCAGGCCGGGCTTGAGCAGCGGCTTGTAGATGCGTTCGGTCAGCGAGCCGGGCACCGGATCCTGGCGCGTATGAAAGCCGGCGATGACGCAGCGTCCTTCGTTCAGCCCGCGGATGGCATCCACGCTGCCGGTATAGCGGATATCGAGGTACAGCTTGGCGCTGGCCACGGCGTGGTCGCGCAGGGCCGCCAGCGCGTCGTCGTGGCTGGCATACAGCGGCACCACGTGGGCGGCGTCGTCGAAGGCCATGGCGAAGGCGCGTTCCAGGTCGGCGCGCAGGGCGTTGATCTGCGGAGCCAGCCGCGCCTGGGCCTGGCGTTCGGCCCACAGCAGTTTTTCGCCGAATTCGTTCAGGCGCGCCGGCTGGCCCTTGTCCCATACGATCAGGGTGCGGCCCAGGGTTTGTTCCCAGCGTTTCAGTTCGCCCCAGACGTGCCGGTATGACAGCCCCAGCGCCTTGGCCGCGGCCGAGATCGAGCCGTGCTCGCGCACCGCGAACAGCAAGTCCATCAGCGCATTGCCGATGGTGGCGGGGGCGGCGTCGGCGCCGCCCAGCTGGTAGGTAAGGTCGATACGATGCATCGTCCGCGAGTATGCACCAAATACCCGGGCGGGGCCGGCCGGGCATCCTATGTAATGTAGTTCATATGGTCCGCATCATAGCGCTGCGCTACCCTCCTTTCAGTCCTGGGGTGCGCCAATAATGAATACTCTGTCCGAAAGCGTCCTGACTGCATTGCAGTTGATCGCCTCCGCCGATCCGGTGCTGCTTTCCATCGTGGCGCGCTCGCTCGCGGTCAGTGCCGTTGCTTGTCTGCTGGCCTGTGGCGTGGGCATGGTGGCCGGAGCCTGGCTGGCGGTGGCGCGCTTTCGCGGGCGCGGCATCGTGCTGACCCTGTTGAATACTTCGCTGGCGTTGCCGTCGGTGGTGGTGGGCCTGGTGGTTTACCTGCTGTTGTCGCATTCCGGCCCGCTGGGGTTCCTGGGCTGGCTGTTTTCGTTCAAGGCCATGGTGCTGGCCCAGGCGATGCTGGTGTGCCCGGTGGTCACCGCGCTGGTGCGCCAGACCGTCGAAGACGCCGAGCGCCATCATGGCGAGCAGTTGCGTTCGCTGCGCGCGCGCACGCTGGTGCGCAGCCTGCTGCTGGTGTGGGACGAACGCTTCACCCTGCTTACCATCGTCATTACCGGATTCGGCCGGGCCATTTCCGAGGTCGGCGCGGTCATGGTGGTGGGCGGCAATATCGAGGGCTATACGCGCGTCATGACGACCGCCATCGCGCTGGAAACCAGCAAGGGCGACTTGCCCCTGGCCCTGGCGCTGGGCCTGTTGCTGTTGCTGGTGGTGCTGGTGTTGAACGTGCTGGCGGCGCTGGTGCGGCGCTGGCGCGAGCGGCGCGACGCCGGACTGGCGGGCCTGTTCGGCCATGCCGGAGCCCTGCCATGAAGGGCCCCGGCTGCGAACCCGGGCCCGGCGGGGCGGGCGCCACCGAACGCCGCGCCGCCGCGCGGGCGCCGTTGTTCGAGCTGTGCGATGTCGACGTCGATTATGGCGCGGTGCGGGCGCTGCGCGGCGTGTCGCTGGCCATTCACGCCGGCGAAAGCGTGGCATTGGTGGGGGCCAACGGCAGCGGCAAGAGCACGCTGCTGCGCGTGCTGCATTGCCTGGTCCAGCCCACCCGCGGCCACGCGCACTGCGTGGCGCGCCGGCGCCAGGCGATGCTGTTCCAGCACCCTTACATGTTGCGCACGTCGGCCTTGAACAACGTGACCCTGGGCTTGTGGCTGCGCGGCATGCGCTGGCGCGCGGCCCGCGCCCAGGCCGAGCAGGCGCTGCAGCGCGCCGGCATGGCCGAGCTGGCGGCGCGCAACGCCAAGACCCTGTCGGGCGGCCAGCAACAGCGGCTGGCCATGGTGCGCGCCTGGGCGCTGGCACCCGAGGTGCTGTTGCTGGACGAGCCCACCGCCAGCCTGGACCCGCACGCCAAGCGCGACGTCGAACAGATGATGCACGACTTTGCCCAGCCCGGCGCCGGCCGCGCGCCCGCGGTCGTTTTCAGCAGCCACAACCTGGGGCAAGTCAAGCGCCTGGCGCGGCGCGTCATTTATCTGGAACGCGGCCGCGTCGTGACCGACCTGCCGGTGGACGATTTTTTCTACGGTCCGCTGCCCGAAGCAGCCAGCCTGTTCGTCAAAGGAGAACGCATACCATGAAGCTGTCCAGACTATTCCTGCATGCCGCCGCGCCGGCGCTGCTGGCCGCCGCGGTGCTAGCGGCGCCGGCGGCGCGCGCCGAGACCATTGTCATGGCGTCCACCACGTCCACCGAGCAATCGGGCCTGTTCGGGCATCTGTTGCCGGCGTTCAAGCAGGCCAGCGGCATCGACATCAAGGTGGTGGCGCAGGGCACCGGCCAGGCACTGGACATGGCCCGCCGCGGCGACGCCGATGTGCTGTTCGTGCATGACCAGGTGGCCGAAGAGAAATTCGTGGCCGAAGGCTATGCCACCAAGCGCTATCCGGTCATGTACAACGACTTCGTGCTGATCGGCCCGGCCGCCGACCCGGCAGGCGTGAAGGGCGATGACATCGTCAAGGCGCTGGCCAGGCTGGCCCACGAAAACGCGCCCTTCGTGTCGCGCGGCGACAAGAGCGGCACCCACGCGGCCGAGCTGCGCTTCTGGAAGGCCGCGCACGTCGAAGACCAGGGCAAGGGCTACAAGGCCTGTGGTTGCGGCATGGGGCCGGCGCTGAACATGGCGTCGTCGATGAATGCCTATGTGCTGTCCGACCGCGGCACCTGGCTCAGCTTCAAGAACCCCGGCGATCTGAAAGTGCTGGTGGAGGGCGACAAGCGCCTGTTCAACCAGTACGGCGTGATGGTGGTGAACCCGGCCAAGTTCCCGCACGTGAAGGCCAAGGAAGCGCAGCAGTTCGTCGATTGGGTCACGTCCCCGGCCGGCCAAGACACCATTGCCAGCTATAAGGTCAATGGCCAGCAATTGTTTTTCCCGAACGCCAACCAATAATGCCGGCGCGGCCCGGGCGCGCGCCACCGGCCGCGCCCGCCGCTACCAGTGCAGGTAGAACATGGCCTTGGCCAGCAGCAGGATCAACACCACATGGCAGAACACGCTGATGTGGATGCGGCGCGAATTGCGGCCGTTCAGCCGGCCGCGGCGCTGCAGGGCCATGGCCACGAGAAAATGGCCGAACACGCTGGCGGCCAGGACGATTTTCAGGCTGAGCAGCAGCCCGAAACTGCTGGCCAGCGGTTGTGCCAGGGCGGCGCGATGCTGCCAGGCCAGGCCCAGGCCGGCGCCATAGAGCGCCAGCAGTATCCAGGGCACCACGCGGCGCACCCGCGCCCCGATGGCGGTCTCGATGATGCGCATGGCGTCGCGCGGCACGTGCTTGCGCACCCCCTCGAGCATGACGACTTCGAAAAACACCGTGCCGGCGAACGCCACCGCGGCGAATAAATGCAGGATCAGCAACAGGGGATAGGCCATGGCGGGCACGAGCGGGTAAGTAGGTTTATGCCGATATTCGCCCCGGTTCGCCGGCCGGGCCCATGACGCGAATCAACTCGCGCGCCGCCCGGGCCGGCGCCGGCCGCCGGTGGGGCGGCGCGCGCCCGCCGGCTTTATTTGCCTTCCTGGGCGCTTTCCACCACCATGTCCAGCACGTAGGCGTAGCGCGAAGCGTCGGCCGGCACCTGCTGGCGCTCGTAGCGCCGGATGCGCAGCACATTGCGCACGCCCGGCTGGTGCGTATAGCCTTCGATGTCGCTGTAGAACGCCTGCCAGTCGCCGTGGCCGGTTTTCAGGCCCTGGGCGTCGTAGTGGACCTCGCGCACGTTCAGGCATTGCTTGCCGGGGATCAGCGGGTGCGAGCAGGGCACGCGCTGCGCCGCCACTTCCAGGAACATGATCTGGCCGGCCGAGCCGAACCGCGTCTGGTCGGTGGGCGTGCCCGCCAGCGTCCATTGCGCGCCGTCGCTGAAGCCCAGCGTCAGCGTGGGGGCGTCTTGGCCGGCGTCGATGCGCCAGGTAGAGGCTTGCGGCAGGCGCTGGGAAAACGCCTGTTCATATTGCATCAGGCCCGGCTCGGGGCAGGCCATCATGGTGCCGACCACCTGCGATATGCGCAGCTGTTCGCCCTGGGCGCTGTAGCTGGCGCCCAGGCGGTTGCATAGTCCGGACACCGCCAGGCGGCCGTCGGCGAAGGTCAGGCGCAGCGGTGCGCCCTGCCGCGTGGTGGGCGGCACCCAGTCCGATTGCGCGGCGCCGCTCGCATCGCGCGCCTGGGTCAGGTCCCAGTGGTAGGCGGCCAGCGTGGCGGCAGAGGCGGGGCCGTCGGCCGGCGAGCTGGCGCGCGACGAGCTGGAAGAGGCCGGGCTGGCTGTCGAGGAATTGCGGTCGTTGTTCATGGCGCAGGCTGCCAGCAACCCCAGGGCGCTGGCCAGGAAGAATCGGGCGATCAGGTGTTTCATGGTCGTGCTCCGCGATAAGGCCTGGAGGGCCGACACCCGATTATGGCGCGAATACGCGTTGGATGGGCCGCCGGCGGCGTTTGGGGGTGTTCTTGGCAGGCCTTGCCAGGTGTCTGACTCCCGCCAGGGTGTCAGACACCGACCGTGCTGAGATTGGCGGCCGATCAGCGGTGTCTGACACCCTGCGGGAGTCAGACACCTGGAAACCTGGAACACTACTTGAAACACCCCGGGCCGCGTCAGCGCCGCGGCCAGACTCCCGAGCTGCCGCGCCGGTGGCTGTCGACCAGATGGGTGTCGATGATGCCGGTGGCTTCCATCAGGGCGTGCATGGTGGTCGGGCCCACGAAAGAAAAGCCGCGCTGGCGCAGGGCCTTGCTCAGGGCCGTGGACGCGTCGGACACCGTGGGAATTTCTGCCAGGGTGCGCGGCGCGGGCGTGGCCGCGGGCTGGAAAGACCAGATGAAATCCACCAGCCCGCCGTCGCGCCGCAGCGCGATGGTGGCCGCCGCGTTATTAATGGTGGCCAGGATCTTGGCGCGGTTGCGCACGATGCCGCTGTCGGCCAGCAGGCGCTCGACGTCGGCCGCCGAGAACGCCGCCACGGCGTCCGGATCGAACTGGCGGAACGCCGCCCGGAAAGCCTCGCGCTTGCGCAGGATGGTGGCCCACGACAGCCCCGACTGAAAGCATTCCAGGCTCAGCCGTTCGTACATGCCGTGTTCATCGCGCACCGGCATGCCCCATTCGGTATCGTAGTAATCGCGCAGCAAGGGGTCGGTCGCGGCCCAGGGCGGCCGCGCCAGGCCGTCGGCGCCGATGATGACACTGCTGGCGGGGCTCATGCGGCCCGCCCGGCCTGGCCGTTTTCCAGCGCCAGCAGCAAGGCCTTGGCGCGCAGCCCGCCGGCAAAGCCGGTCAGGTTGCCCGAGGCGCCCACCACGCGATGGCAGGGCGCCACGATGGAAAGCGGATTGCGCCCGTTGGCGGCGCCCACCGCGCGCACGGCCTTGTCGCGGCCGATCTGCATCGCAATGTCGCGATAGCTGCGCGTCTGGCCGTAGGGAATCGTCAGCAGCGCATTCCAGACCTGTTTCTGGAATTCGGTGCCCTGGAAATCCAGCGGCAGGTCGAACTGGCTGCGGCGGCCGGCGAAGTACTCTTCCAGCTGGCTCTCGGCTTCCCGCAGCACGGGGTGCCGCGGGTCTTCATGCAGGGGCCCCAGGCGCACGCGGCCGGGCTTGTCGTTTTCCCACAAAATGGCGGCCAGCCGGGATTGCCTGGCCACCAGCGTCAATAGGCCCACGGGCGAGGCAATGGTTTTGTATGCGTATGACATGGTCGGGTTCCTTGGAGTGCGGGCGCGTGTGGCGCAGTGATCCCAGTCTAGCCATCGCCGCGTCCGCCGGCACTCGCATTCTTGCCGCTGATTTCCGCCGCCGCAATCAGGGGCGCGGCGCAAATAGCGCGTTCAGTTGATTGCCCGCGGCCGCGCCGGCGAACGCGGTGTCCAGGCGGCCCTGCGCCAGCGCTTGCGCGGCCTGCATGAAGCCGCCCCAGGCCGAGCGCGCCAGCGCGCCGCCCACGCTGATGCGGCGCACGCCCAGCGCGGCGATGTCGTCCAGGCCAAGTTCGCTAGTCGCGCCGACCAGCAGGTTCACCGGCTTGGGCGCCACGGCCGCCACCACCGCGGCGATCTGTTCGCGGGTGCGGATGCCGGGCGCATACAGGCAGTCGGCACCGGCATCGGCATAGGCCCGCAGGCGGGCGATCGCGTCGTCCAGGTCGGGGCGGCCGGCAAAGAAGTTTTCGGCGCGGCCCACCAGCAGGGTGCCGCTGCCCGCCCCGTCGATGGCGCGGCGCGCGGCGCGCAGGCGGTCTACGGCGACCTCGATGGGAAACAGCGGATCGGCCGGATTGCCGGTGGAGTCTTCGATCGACAGGCCCGCCACGCCGGTATCCACCGCCCGGCGCACATTGCGCGCCACGCCGTCGGCGTCGGCCGCGTAGCCGTTCTCGAAATCGGCGTTCAGCGGCAGGGGCGTGGCGGCCGCCATGGTGCGCAGGTGCGCCAGCACCGCTTCCAGGCCGGCCCCGCCGTCGGGCTGCCCCTGCGACCAGGCCATGCCCGAGCTGGTGGTGGCCAGCGCCTTGAACCCCAGGCTATGCAGATAGCGCGCGCTGCCCACGTCCCAGGGATTGGGCAGGATGAAGCAGCCTTGTTCGTGCAGGGCGCGAAAGGCCGCGCAGGCGGCGGCGGGGGATGAGGTCATGGCGCGGGCTCCGGAGCGGTACGGACGGCGAGGGGCGCCGTGCGGCTGCGGCGGCGCTGAACACGACCGTACTCAATATCGGCGGGCGCGGCAAGCGCCGCGCCGCCGCGTCATCGCACCAGGGCCAGGGAGAACGCCGGCACGTAGGTCACCAGGAACAGCACGACAACCATCATCAGCACGAAGGGCATGATCGCGCGTCCCACATCCCACAGCTTCAGCTTGCTGATCGCCATGCCGATGAACAGGCAGTAGCCGATAGGCGGGGCGGCCATGCCTATTGCCACATTGGTCACGATCATGCTGCCGAAATGGATCGGATCGACCCCGTACTGGTGCGCGATGGCGATCAGCATGGGGCCCAGGATCACCATGATGGCCACCTCGTCCATCACCGCCGCCAGCAGGAAGAAGCCCACATTCAGCACGGCCAGCATCAGCCATTTGGTGTGGATGTGGTCGGCCAGCCAGGACGTCAGGGCGGGCGCCAGCTGCTCTTGCGCCACCAGCACGCCGAAACCCTGCGAGAAGCCGACGATGGCCAGCACCAGGGCCGTGGTGGAAATCGCGCGCGTGATGATGCCGCCCAGTTGCGAGATTTTCAGCGACCGTTCGACGAACAGCGCGACGGGCAGCGCGTACAGGCAGGCGACCACCGCCGCCTCGGTCGGTGTGAACATGCCCAGGTAGATGCCGCCCAGCACGATGACCGGCGCCAGCAGCACCCACACGCCTTCGCGCAGGGCGGTAAGAATCTCGCGGCCGCTGGCGCGCGGGCTGCACGCGATGCCGGCGCGCCGCGCATGCAGCAGCACCAGGGCCGCCATGCCGCCGGCCATCAGCAGGCCGGGCAGTACGCCGGACAAGAACAGCTTGACGATCGACTGTTCGGCGATCACGCCCCAGATGACGAAGGCGATGGATGGCGGGATCAGCGGCGCCAGCACGCCGGCCGACACGCACAGGGCGGTGGCATAGGCCCGGGAATAGCCGCGCTCGGCCATGGCCGGGATCATGACCGCGCCGATGGCCGCCGTGGTGGCCGGCGCCGAGCCGCTGATGGCCGCGAAGACCACCGCGGCCAGGATCGCGACCAGCCCCAGTCCGCCCGGCAGGTGGCGCACGAACACGTCGGCGACATTGACGAGCCGGCGCGACAGCCCGCCGGCCGACATGATCTCGCCCGCCAGCATGAAGAACGGAATCGCCAGCAGGCTGAAGCTCTGCGTGCCCGCCATCAGCGTCTGCGGCAGCAGCATCGGGTCCATGCCGGTCACGGTGATGGCCGCGATCACGCACAGCGCCAGTGCGAACGCGAAGGGCACGCCCATCAGCACCAATGCCGCGAAACCCAGCGACAGAATTCCCGCGACGGCGCTCATTACGCGGCCTCGGTGGGATCGGGATCGATGCCGGCCCGCGCGCCCAGCGCCAGGCGCTCGAGGGCGAACAGGGCGACCAGGGCCCCGCTGACCACGCAGCTGGCATACAGCAATGGCATGGGATAGCCGGTGGCGGCGGAAGTGATGCCGATGGCGCTTTCGGTGTAGTGCCAGCCCGCCACGGCCAGGTACAGGCCGATGAAGGCGATGATGCCCAGCACCAGCCGTTCGGCCCAGCGGCGCGGCATCGGCGGCAGCGCATCCAGCAGGATATCCATGCGCACGTGGATGCCCTCGCGCACGCCGTAGGCCAGGCCCAGCAACGCGGTCCAGCTGAAGGCCAGCAGCGCCACTTCCTCGGTCCAGGACGGCGGGGCGTTCAGCGCCGACCGCATGAATACCTGCACCGCCAGCGACGCCAGCATCAGTACGGTGAGCGCGCGCACGGCCCACCGGGTGGCCGTCGCCACCCCCTCCATGGCCGCCCTCATTTCGCGGCGGGCGCGGCGGCTTGCACGGCGTCGATCAAGTCGCCCTGTCCCGCCTTGCGGGCCTTTTCGTAGATCGGCTCGACGGCCTTGCGGAACGCGGCGACATCGGCGATGGGGTTGACCTTCATTTCGGTCTTTTCCAGGCTGGCCAGCGCCCGCGGCGTCTGGCCGGCCATGCCCTGGCGCTGCTCCAGCACCGCCTCTTTGGCGGCGGCCCGCACCCAGGCCTGCTGCTGTTCCGTCAACCTGTCCAGCAGGCGCTTGCCCATCAACAGTTCGTACGCCGTGAAGGTATGGTTGGTCAGCGACAGGTACTTGGCGAATTCGCTGACTTTAAGCGGCTCGATCAGCGCAATCGGCAATTCCAGCCCTTCGATCGTGCCCTGCTGGAGCGCCGTGATCGTCTCGCCCCAGGCCATGGGCACCGCCGCGCCGCCCAGGTCATTGACCAGGTCGATGTAGATCGGATTCTGCATCACGCGCACCTTGATGCCGCTCATGTCGGCCGGCTGCGCCACCGGGTGCTTGTTGTTGATCAGGCTGCGGAAGCCGCCCTCGAAATAGCCCAGCACCACGACGCCCTTGGCCGCCATGCGCTTGGCCAGTTCGGCGCCCACGGCCCCGTCCAGCACCTTCTGGACATGGACGTCGCTTTCGAACAGGAAGGGCAGGTCCAGCACGCCGAAGGCGGGCTCGGTCTGCGCCGTGACCGCGTTGGTGACCACGGCCGCGTCCACCGTGCCGAAGCGCACGCCCTCTACCAGCTGCTTATCGTCGCCCAACTGGCGGTTCGGATACAACTGGACCTGCATGGCTCCGTTGGACTGCCGCTCCAGGGCTTGCTTGAACGCGCGCGCGCCCATGGCCAGCGGGTCCGTGGCGCTGTCCGAAGTGGGCCAGCCGAGCTTGATCGTCGTGGGCTGCGCCTGCGCGCCGCCGAAAGCGGCGCAGGCCAGGGCCAGCGCGGCGGCCGAAATGAAGTGTCTCTTGTTCATGCTTGTCTCCTTTTTGTGTTTTGTCTGGATGGCGGGCCTGGCCTCAACCGTCGAAGTCGTACAGACGCGCCGGGTTGTCCACCAGAATGCGGCGAAATACCGCGTCGTCGGGCGCCCACGCGCGCAGCGCATCGAGCACGCGCCCCGAATCCACTTCGAAAGGCGGGCTGATCTCGTGCGGGTCGGGGCGTGTGCCGGGCTGCGGATGCGGCCAGTCGCTGCCCCACACCATGCGGTCTGCCCGCGTGTCCATGAACAGGCGCGCCAGCGGTTCCATGTCGCTGAAATCCTGCGCCCGCGACAGCCGATAAGGGGCCGACAATTTCACGTAGGCATTGCCGCCCTTCACCAGCGCCAGCACCGCCTGCAAGCCGGGCTGCCGCACGCCGCCGGCGGCGTGCGCGCCGGCATAGTGGTCCAGCACGACGGGCACGGGCAGGGCGGCCAGCACGTCGGCGCAGGCCGCCAGCAGGGGCAGGTTGGCATAGACCTGCACGTGCCAGCCCAGGCGCGCCACCCGCGCGGCGGTGCGGCGCAACTGCGCCGTGGCCGCGCCGGCATCGCTGGCCTGGTCGATCTCCAGGTTCACGCGCACGCCGCGCACGCCCAGTTCGTGCATGGCGTCCAGTCCGGCCTCGGCCATGCCGTCGTCGATGACCGCGACGCCCCGCGCGCGCCGCCGGCCCAACACCCGCAAGGCCTGCAGCGTGGCCGCGTTGTCGGCCGCGTAGACGCTGGGCTGCACGATCACCACGCGTTCGATGCCCAGCGCGTCGTGCCACTGGCACAGCGCGTCGATCGAGGCCGGCGGCGGCGTGTAGCGGCGCGCCGGCGACCAGGGATACTCGCGCGGATCGAGAAACACATGGGTATGGCTGTCGCAAGAGCCCGGCGGCAGGGCCAATGTCGAAGGTGTGCTGTTCATCAGGGTGCTTTGCAGGACAAGGTCAGGGCACGATAGTGTTGCGATGCCCGTGCAGGGAAGGCTTCGCGGCGCGGGAATTTCATGTATTGAACTTTTGGGCATCCAGGTATGTACATTAATGAGAATCATTTATAAAATAGGCCGGACCTGGACCCGGAGGCATGCATGGATGGCGCAATCGATACCGTCGAGGCCCTCGAGGCCCAGACCGGCGCGCGTCCGGCCGCGGTCGACCTGAAGGTCATCGATCACCTGGACGCGCATGCGCTGCGCTGGCTGGCCGCGTCGCCGCTGGCGTTCGCCGGCTTCAGCGACGCGCGGCAGGTGGACGCGACGGTGGGGGGCGGCACGCCCGGCTTCGCGTCGGCGTCCCGGCCCGACCAGTTGCGGGTGCCGCGCGCGGCGTTCGACGACCCGCGGCAGGCGCAAGCCGGGCGCGGCGCGGGCTTTCTATTCCTGATTCCCGGCCTGGGCGAAACCTTGCGCATCAACGGCATGGTGCTGGACGAGCAGGGCGGCGAGGTCGTCGTCGGCGTGCAGGAATGCTATGCCCATTGCGCCAAGGCCCTGCTGCGCTCTGACTTCTGGCGGCCCGACGGCGCCGCCCCGCCCGACGACCCGGCCGCCTTCCTGGCCGCCAGCCGCTTCATGGCCCTGGCCACGGCCGACACCGCCTTGCGCACCGACCTGAGCCCCAAGGGCGATCCCGCCGGCGGGCTGGCGCGGGCCTATGAGGGCGGCATCCGCTACGCCGACCGGCCGGGCAACCGCCGCGCCGACAGCCTGCGCAACATCCTGCAGCGCCCCTGCGCGGCGGCCCTGCTGATCGTGCCGGGCTGCACGCGCATCGCGGTGGCGCGGGGCAGCGCGCACATCAGCGCCGACCCCGCGCTGCGGCAGGCCTTCGCGGTGCGGGACAAGACCCCGAAACTGGTCACCAGCCTGGCCGCGCCGGCCATCGAGCTGCGCGACAGCGCCGCGCTGGCGCGCGCCCGGCCCTGGCAGGCGGCCGAGCCGCCGGCCGACATCGACCCCGCCGAAATCTTCGCCGCGCACGTGCGCCTGAACAAGACGCGCGGGCTGGGCGCGGCGATCGCCCGGGGCATGGTGTCCATTCCGGGGCTCATGCGCAAGGGATTGCAGCAGGATTACAAGCGCAATATGTATTGATCTCGGCAGGTGTCTGGCTCCCGTCAGGGTGCCAGACACCGCTGTGCGCAGACGGTGTGGGCGGAGGTGTCTGACACCCAGCGGGAGTCAGACACCTGATTACGCCCGCCTATGCCGACGCTACATGGCTGGGACGCTGCGCGTTCGTCGTCCGAGCCTGGGCGCGACGGACATGGCTGCTGGCCGCATGCATGATCAGCCGTCCCTCTTCATCCCGGATCTCGCACGTGCACGCCGCCGTGGAGCTGCCACGGTGGATCACCGCCGCGGTCGCCCGTAGCGCCGGCCCGCGGCCTGGCGCCAGATACCACCCGCTGATGCTCGCGAGGGCCCATTCTTCTCCTGCCGCCGCCCGGCAGGTGTGCGCCGCCAGGGCCAGCACGATCCCGCCCTGGGTGTGGCCCACGCGATTGCCGACATGCAGGCCATTCTGCAGCTCGCAAGAAGCCGCGTGTGCGCCGGCTTGCGGGACCATGCCCCAGAAACGCGCCAGAAAGTCTTCTGGCCCCGCTGCGAGCGTTTGCCGGGCCCGTTCCAGGACCGCGGCTTCTGAGGGGTCCAGCTCGGCTGCCGCCAGAGGCGGGGCATCGAACCCGGGTGCGCCGCGCCGCGCCATGCGCATCGCCGCCAGGTCCGGCTTTTCGCCCAGGAAAAGAAAAGAGGCGCTTCCTGTGCAGCAGACCTGCCCACCGCTTTGGATAGAGGTGCGGGTGTAGAGCTGGGGGGCGGCTGTCCCCGAAATGAGGCCCTCGGCCGTGGAGAAGGCTTCCACCAGGCCTGTGACGGGGGCGTCGGTGAACGAAAGCGACATCTGCACCGTGGCCATGCGTGCCGCCCGGCCCATCTGCTTTCTTAATGCCGCCGCCATGCCCGTGTCGGCCAGCACGGCGATCGCGGCCAGTTCGAGGCTGTCTTCGCTTGTAGAAGTATGCGGCCCGGTCGCCAGAGACAAGGTGGAGCGGCCCGGCTCGATCTCGTCAAACGAGAGCTGCAGGAAGTTGCCCGGGAAGTTCCAACCTGGGTGACGGTTCAGCGCGAGTCCTCGAAGCACGTGGTCGAGGATGGCGGATGCGCACCCCAAGTTCATGATTGTCCCTTTATGAAATCGGCGAGTGTCGGAATTGTGGCCGAAGTATATAGGCCCCCGCCGCGCCGGCCTTCAATCCGGCAAGGCATAGGCCACCAGATAATCTCCCATCTTGGTGCCGAACGAGCCGTGGCCGCCGGCCATGATCACCACGTACTGCTTGCCGTCGATCGCATAGGTCATCGGCGTGGCCTGGCCGCCGGCGGGCAGGCGGCCTTCCCACAGCAGCTCGCCGTTGCTGACGCCGAAAGCGCGCAGGTAGTTGTCTTGCGTGGCCGCCACGAACATCAGGTTGCCGGCGGTCGAGATGGGGCCGCCCAGGCCCGGCACGCCGATCTTCAGCGGCGGCAACTGGAACAGTTGCGGCAGGCTGTCGCGTATGGTGCCGATGCGTTTTTTCCACACCACCCTGTTGCTCTGCAGGTCCACGCCCGCGACATAGCCCCAGGCGGGCGCCTTGCACGGCAGGCCCAGCGGCGACAGGAAAGGATTCAGTTCCACGCCGTACGGCGCGCCGTACATGGGTTGCACGCCGCTTTCGGTGCCCGCTCCCTTTTCTTTCATGGGGCGGTTCGCGTCTTCGGGGACTAGCCTGGACACGAAGGGCAGGCCGATCGGGTTCGTCAGTGCCACCTGGCGATCCGGGTTCACCGACATGCCGCCCCACTCGAACACGCCCAGATTGCCCGGGAACACCAGCGTGCCGTTCTCGGAGGGCGGCGTGTAGATGCCGTCGTAGTTCAGGCGCTTGAAGATCACGCGGCACATCAACTGGTCGAGCATCGTGGCGCCCCACATGTCCCGGTCGGTGAGCTTGTCCTGCGGCGCCAGGTTCAGGTCCGAGAACGGCTGCGTCGGCGCGTAATGCTCATCGCGGGTTTGCGGGCCGCGCGCCACGCTTTGCGGCACGGCCTTGTCCGTTACCGGCACGATGGGCTGGCCGTTGCGGCGATCGAGCACGAATACGTTGCCGGTCTTGGTGAGCACATAGATCGCCGGCACGGTCTGGCCGTTTGCCAGCGTCACGTCCATGAGCGAGGGCTGCGCCGGCACGTCCATGTCCCACAGGTCGTGGTGCGTGGTCTGGAAATGCCAGATCAGGCGGCCGGTGGTGGCGTCCAGCGCCAGGATGGCATTGGCGTAACGCTCTTTCAGCGGGTCGCGGTCGCCACCCCAGATGTCGGGGGTGCCCACGCCGGTCGGGACGTAGACCACGTCGGCCTGCGCGTCGTAGGCCAGCGGCGCCCAGGCGTTGGGCGAATTGTGGACGAACCGAGTGTCTACGCCCGGCATGGCGTTCGGGTCTTCCGCGCCGGTGTCGAACACCCACTTCAGTTCGCCGGTACGCACGTCGTAGCCGCGAATCACGCCAGACGGCTCTTTGTTTGAGAAATTGTCCGTCACCGAGCCGCCGATGACGATGGTCGTCGCCGTGACCACCGGCGGCGAAGTCGGGTTGTAGCCGCCGGGATAGGCGTGCGGCATGCTTTTCTGCAGGTCGATTTCGCCGTCGTCGCCAAAGTCGCTGCATTTCTGGCCGTTGTCGGCATTTATTGCGATCAGCCGGCCATCGTTGGCGGGCAGCAGTACCTTGCGCGGGCACGTAGAAGGCGCGGCGCCGCCGGCCTTGGCCAGGCTGGCCGGAAACCGTTCGGTATTGCCGGCATCGTGGTAGGCCACGCCGCGGCAGGTCAGGTGCTGGAAGGTCTTGTCGGATTTCAGCTTCGGGTCGTAGCGCCACAGGCGCTTGCCGGTGGCAGGGTCGAGCGCGTCCAGGAACTGGTGCGGCGTGCACAGGAACAGCTTGTCGCCGATCTTGATGGGCGTGACCTCGTTGGTGGTCTCGCCGGAATCGTTGTCGGTACGAAAGTCGCCCGTGCGATAGGTCCATGCCACTTGCAGGTCTTTGACGTTCTTGTCGTTGATCTGCGCCAGCGGCGAGTAGCGCACGCCGCCTTCGGTGCGCCCGTACGACGGCCAGTCTTCCGCGGCCACGCCGGGCACGGGCCGCGCCTGGGCCGGCTGCGCGCGGCTCAGCGTGCCGTCGATTTCCTGCGGGTCGTTGAATATGCCGTAGCCCAGTACCGCCAGCATGCCCACCATGGCGGTACCGATGGCGGCTTTGGCGGGGCGCGGCGCGGCGAAGCCACGCGTGGCCGGCGGCAGCAACAGCCACAGCCCGAGCAGGAAAAGCAGCCCGTAGCGCGGCGCCAGCGCCCAGAAATCGGCGCCGGCTTCCCATACCCCCCAGGCCAGCGTGGCGGCCAGGACCAGCGCGTAAAGCCATAGCCCCGTCTCGCGGCGCCGCCATAGGAATCCCACGCTTGCCAGCAGCACGATGCCCAGCACGGCGTAATACCAAGAGCCGCCCAGCGCCGCCAGCCAGGCGCCGCCCAGTAGGGAATAGACCGCAATAAGCAGCAAAACTACCCAGCCGATGGTTTGGGGGATGCTTCTGGATGGGCGGTTGGAGTTCATGGTAGTGATCCTTCTTTGCCTTCGGTTTCCTTTGATAGGAACGACGGATCAGCAATCCGGAGGCCTGGAGAGTGAACGTCCCACCCGCCGCATCCGTTTCATTGCCGGGGTGTCAGGCTCCGTAGGTGCCTGACACCGCCGTGTGCGGAAAACCTCGGTCAAGCTTCGGTGTCTGACACCCTGCGGGAATCAGACACCTATGAAGAGGGCGACGCTGGCGGACCGGCGAAGCCGTATCCAACTATTTACCTTAAAAGGTTCTGCGTCAAATTTCCGGTGCCGTGGCTTCGGCCAGGGGCAGCAGGCCTTGCATGGCCGCTCCCATGACCACCATGCGGCTGATGGCCTGCCCGGTGAAAGCGTCGATGGACGCCGCGGCGGCGGTGCGCGCGGCCGCCGGCAGCGGCGCCGGCGCGGCGACAGGCAAATACCGCGCCGCCTCTTGCGCATCGGCCAGGGTGCGGCGCACCTGGGCCGCCAGCACGCCATCGCGCTGCGGCCGGGCCAGCGTGGCGCAGGCCAGCGCCAGAAAGCCGGGCCAATGCGCCAGGTGGCGGTACAGGCTGCCGACGATGGCCGTGTCGGCAATGCGGCCATAGCTGTTCAAGGCTTGAATGACGCCCAGCAGGGCCGGCGACAGCGTATCCAGGCCGGGCAGGGCCAGCGCGGCGCCCGGCACGCGCGCATGCGCGGGCATCTGGTCCGCCGCGGCTGGCGGCGGCTGTGGCGGTACAGGCCGCGCCTTGTCGTCCGGGTCGGCCAGGCATGCCTGCGCCGCCAGCAACGCCAGCAGGGCGCGCGCATTGGCGTGGCCGTAGTCGGCCAGCAGCGCGCCGACCGCCCGGCATTCGGTCCCGCCCACCCCGACCAGCTGCAGCGCCTCGGGCAGACACGGCTCGATCCCCGCATCCCGTACCGGCACGCGCGCCAGGCTGTCGGCGGCTTGGTCGAAGGCCGGCAAGGCATACAGCGGCCGCACCGTGGCCCAGGTCCATGGCAGCGCGCCCGGCAGGGTGGCCAGGTGCCGCCAGACCAGGTTCACGAACGGCACGTTCAAGGTCTTGCGGATATCGTCGTACAGCGCCGCCAATTCCCCCGTGGCATCCGCCTCGGCAATGGCGGGCACCGGATCGGCGGCGTTCATGGCGTGGGGCGGCCGGCTTGCCGCTCGATCAGCGCCTGCCGTTCGGCAAGCGCATTGGCCTGCTTCAAATGCGCCATGTCGACCAGCACGCCGCCATCGCCCACCGCGCCTTGCCCCTGCCGGTTCGAGGCGTCGATCATCGCGCGAATGCGGGTGGCCCAGGCCAGCTGTTCTTCTGTTGGCGAAAAAGCGTTGTTGGCCAACTCGACCTGGGTGGGATGGATGGCCCACTTGCCCTCGAAACCCAGCGCGGCCGCGCGCTGCGCGCACGCCTGGAACCCTTCGGTATCGCCGTAGTCGGTAAACGGGCCGTCGATGGGCCGCAGGCCGTTGGCGCGGCAGGCATTGGCGATGCGCGCCATGGCGAAATGCCACTGATCGTTCCAGTGGCGTTCGCGCGCGGGGCCCTGCCCGTGCGTCAGCACGGCATAGCGCGGGCTGGGCGTGCCGAACACCGGGTCATAGGTGCGCATGTCCACCGTATAGTCGCCCACGCCGAAAATCATGGCTTCCAGGCGTTCGGAACTGGCGGCAATGGCCTCCGCATTGGCCACGCCGCGCGCGGTCTCGATCAGCACCTCGATGCCGGTACGCTTGGCGCGGCCGGTCTCGCGTTCGACCAAGGTCAGTATCTGGTCCACGAATTGCACGTCGAAGGCCGAGCCCGCCTTGGGCAGCAAGATCATGTCCAGCCGCGGCGCCTGGCGCGCCACCTCGACGATATCCTGCAACGCCCAGGGGGTGTCCAGGCCATTGACCCGTACCGCCAGCGTCTTGGCCCCCCAGTCGATATCGTTCAGCGCCTCGACCGCCTGGCTGCGCGCCTGGTCTTTCAGCTGCGGCGCCACGGCATCCTCCAGGTCCAGGAAGACCACATCGGCGGCGCTGGCCGCCGCCTTGGCGAAGAACTGCGGGCGGCTGGCCGGCACCGCCAGCTCTGAACGCTGCAGGCGCGGGATAACTGTGCATGTCATGGATGAAGCTCCGGAAAATCGGCGATGAAACAGCGGCGAACTCTAGGGCCCGGTTGCGCCGGACAGGGCCGCGATGGCGGCGGCCCGCGCCAGCAGGCGGCGCGCGGGGGGCACCAGGTCGACCGCCACGAACACGCCATCCACCACGGTCGTGCCGCGCCCATCGCGCAGGCCCGCCTCATAGGCGGCCACGATGCGGCGCGCCCGTTCGAGCGCCGCGGCATCGGGCGTGAATACGGCATTGACCGGCTCGACCTGGTTGGGATGGAATACCACCTTGCCGTCGAAGCCCAGCCGCCGCGCCGTGTCGGCATCGCGGCGCGCGGCGGCGGCATCCTTCACGTCCTGGAAATACGCGGCGTCGATCGCGGCCAGGCCGGCGGCGGCCGCCGCCGCGGCCACCACCGAGCGCGGGTACAGCAGCGTCGTGTCGTCCACCTCGGCGCCCAGGGCCGAGGTGTAATCGCCCGAGCCGAAGAACAGCGCGGTGGTGCGATGGCAGGCATCGGCGATCGGCAAGGCGCGCAGGATGCCGCGCGGCGTCTCCAGCATTACGATCAGCTCGAGCGCCCGTGTCCGTTTCTGCGCGGTTTCCTGTTCGGCCAGCCGCGCATCCAGGGCGCGCAGCGTGTCGGGCGATTCGACTTTCGGCACCATGATGGAATCCAGATGTGCCAGCGGCAGCGCCGCCAGGTCGAGCGCGGCATGCGGGGTATCCAGGCCGTTGATGCGCACGCAGCGCTCGGGGCCGCCCGCAGGCAACGCCCGCAAGGCCTGCGCCACGCAGTCGCGGGCCCGCGCCTTGTGCTCGGGCGGCACGCTGTCTTCCAGGTCGAACACCAGCACGTCGGCGCCGCAGCCGGCCGCCCGGGCCAGCCGTTCGGGCCGGTTTCCCGGCGTCATCAGCAGGCTGCGGCGCAGGCGCGGCTCAGGCATGGGTGGGCTCCCCGTCTTCCACCGCCGCCAGCAGGCGGTCGATTTCCTCGGGCACTTCGCCCAGGAACAGGCGCTGCACATTGGGGTTGTCCAGCAATTGCCGCGCCGGCCCCGAATAGACGACCTGCCCGGTGTGCATCACATACCCGCTGTCGGCCACCGCCAGCGCGCGCGAGGCCTTCTGCTCGACCATGATCACGGTCAGGCCGTCGCCGGCCAGGGCCGTCAGTTTCTCGAAGACCTGGTCCACCAGCTTGGGCGAGAGCCCCAGCGAAGGCTCGTCCAGGATGATGGCGGTGGGATCGGTCATCAGGGCGCGGGCGATGGCCAGCATCTGCTGTTCGCCGCCGCTCATGGTGCCGGCCAGTTGGTTCATGCGCTGGCCGATCACCGGGAAGACGCGCACCATGCGGTCCAGCGCGGCGTCGATGCGAGCGCGGTCGCCGCCCAGGATGTAGGCGCCGATGTCCAGGTTTTCGCGCACGGTCATGTCCGGCAGCACGATGCGGCCCTGGGGCACGAATGCCACGCCGCGCGCCAGGCGCTTGTGCGGCGCCTCGGCCGTGACGTCGGCGCCGTCGATCAGCACCTGCCCTTTCCATACCGGCAGCAGGCCGGCGGCCGCCTTGATGGCCGTCGACTTGCCGGCGCCGTTGGAGCCGATCACCGCCGTGATAGCGCCGCGCACGAACGCCATGTTGGCGTTGCGCACCACGGGCACGTCGCCGTAGCCCGTCGTTACGGCGCGCAACTCCAGGAAGCGCGCGGCGTCCGTTTGCTGTTGCATGGCGATCTCCCGGCAGGCCGTCAGCGTTTGTCCCAGGCGGGCATGGGAATCACCGCGTCCATCGTCTTCACCTCCAGCGGCATCACGATCTCGCGCTTGCCGTCGCGTACCTGGGCCAGCAGCCCGGTCACCCCCACCTGCTTGCCCGTCTTCGGATCGACCTTGTGGTGCCCCATCACGGTATCCAGCTCCAGCGTGGTCAGCGTCTCGCGCAGTTTTTCCTGGTCGACCGATCCGGCCTGCTTGACGGCGGCCTCGAGCACCGTGGCGCCCGCATACGAGAACGCCGAGTAATAGCCCGGTTCGGTCTTGTAGCGTTCCTTGTACGCCTTGACGAACTCGGCATTGCCCTGGGTCTTGAGCGACGGTTCGTAGAGCGACATGGCGAACACGTACTCCGAATCCTTGCCCGTGCTCTTCAGGAAGTCTTCGATCGAGGCGCCGTTGTGGATGAACACCTTGGGCAGGTAGTTCGACGCTTTCATCTGGCGCACCATCTCGATCGCCTCGTTCGGGTAGCCCACCGATACCCAGATATCGGGCTGCATTTGCCGCGCTTGGGCGATCATCGACGAAAAGTCCGTCGTGCCGGCGGGAAAGAACTCGGTGGTCTTCAGGTCCAGCTTGCGGTCTTCGGCGATTTTCTTGATGCTCTTGGCCATGTCGCGCGCCGCGGCGTAGTCCCGGCCGAAGAAGGCGATGCTCTTGAGCTGGTGCTGTTCGGCCAGGGGGCCGATGCTGGCCACATAGGCGCTGATGGGCGCGGCCGTCTGGAACACATACTTGAAGCCGCGCTCCTGGATCTGCTCGGACGCCCCGCCCGAATTCAGGAACACGCGCTTGTGCTTGTTGGCCACCGCCGCGGCCGTTGCGGCCGAAGCCGACCCCCAGGGGCCGAACAGCAGGTCGACGTTGTCGTCGCTGATCAGCTTTTCGTACAGGCGGGCCGCCGTGGCGGGATCGCTGCGGTCGTCGTACACCACCAGCTCGACCTGGCGGCCCAGCAGGCCGCCGCGCTCGTTGACCTGGTCGCGCCATAGTTCTACGCCCTGGAAATAATGCTTGGCGCTGTCGGCCAGGTTGCCCGACTGCGATAGGGCAACGCCTACGCGGATGGGCTTGTTTTCGGCTGCCTGTGCCGCCCCCAGCGTAGCCAACGTGCCGGCGGCCGCCAGCACCAGTTTCGCGATATGTCGATTCATGGGCTGCTCCTTGTCTCCAGTTATGTGTCCCGCAGGACGTTTTGGTCAGGAACGCTAGAAGTAAGCATCCTTGACGCGCGCATCGCCGCGGATCGCGTCGGCATCGCCATGCGCGATCACGCGTCCTTCGGCCAGCACGTACAGGTCATCGCAGATCTCGAGCACGATGCGCATTTCATGGTCGATGAAAAACAACGTCATGCCTTGCGCGCGCAACGCCTGCAGGTGATCGACGATGCGGTTCTGCAGGCGCGGGTTGATACCGGCAAACGGCTCGTCCAGCAACATCATCGAGGGCTGCAGCATCAAGGCGCGCGCAATCTCTACCAGCTTGCGCTGGCCGTACGACAACTCGGCTCCCCACTTGTCGCGCAGGGCCGAGATTTCCAGGAAGTCCAGCAGCGACAGGGCCCGTTCCACGGCCGCCGCATCGGACAGGCCGTGGGCGATCGCCACCAGGTTTTCCAGCACCGTCAATTCGTTGAACAGGCGCGATATCTGGAAGGTGCGTCCCACTCCGCGCCGGCAGATGTCGGCCGGCGTGGCGCGGGTGACGTCCTGGCCCTGCAATACCACCCGGCCGCCGTCGGCAGGGATGGCGCCAGCGATGATGTTGAACAGAGTCGATTTGCCGGACCCGTTCGGGCCGATCACGCCGGTGATCGAGCCCGGCGCGATCTCCAGGCTGGCGCCGTCCAGCGCGACGCGGCCGGCGAAGCGCTTGCTGACGTTCTCGACGGACAGCATGGGCGAGGGTGTGGCACTCATGTTCAAGCGGCCTCCTTCTTGCGCTGCGCCATGCGGCGCAAGTGGCCGCGCGCCACCGGCACCCAGCGCCAGGCGCGCCGCTGCGCGTAGTTGACAATGCCGCGCGGCATGTACAGCACGGCGATCAGGATGATGACGCCGACCAGCGCCAGGTAGATTTCGGGCAGGCGCGCCCACAGTACTTCATTCACCACCGACATCAGCGCCGCCCCCACCAGCGGGCCCAGCACCGTGCCCATGCCGCCCAGCAGCACCATGGCGATCACCGTCAGTTCGGTCATGGGCGCGAACGCCGTGGCCGGGTCGATGTAACCCAGGTAGCAGGCGTACAGGCAGCCGCAGACGCCGGGCACGAAGGCCGACGCCACGAACGTGCCGATCTTCAGGCGGGTGGTGCGTACCCCCAGCGCGTTGGCGGCGGTCTCGTCCTCGCGGATCGACAGCAGTTGCAGGCCCAGCCGCGAGCTGTCCAGCCGCCAGGTCGCCAGCACCATCAGCAAGGCGATCGCGCCCACTGCGTAGTACAGGTGCAGTTGTTCGACGACCACCAGATACAGGCCCGTGCCGCCCTGGGTGATGTTGTCCAACCCCAGCGCCAGCGATTCACAGACGCGCGCAATGCCGAACATGCCGATGGCGAAGTACGGCCCCTTCAGGCGCAGCATGACACCGCCCAGCACCGCCGCCAGCAACGAGGCCGCCACCCCGGCGTACAGCGAGGCCACCAGCCAGTGGGTGCCATCCAGAACGGCCAGCGACCCCACGTAGGCGCCCAGGCCGAAAAAGGCCACCTGGCCGAAGTGGGTGTAGCCGGCATAGCCGCCTATCAGGTTCCACGAATACGCCAGCGCGATGAAAATGAGCGTCTGGATCATGAACGACATGCCGTACGATCCCGCCACGAAAGGCAGGACGGCCAGGGCCGCGACGCACAGGATGGAAAGGGGCAGGAATCTCATGCGCGCGCTCCTATGCCGAACAAGCCGCGGGGCCGCACGACCAGCACCACCAGCATGGCCAGGAACACCGTCGCTGCGCCCAGCACCTGGCCGTACAGGTAGCCGGCGAACACTTCCAGTACCCCCATCAGCAATGCGGCCGCCATGGCGCCGGGATAGCTGCCCATGCCGCCCACGATGATCACGGCGAAGGCCTTGATGCCGAAGCGCGCGCCCAGCTGCGCGTCCGAGGCGAAAGTGGGCGCGAGCAGCACGCCGGCGAGGCCGGCCATGGCCGCGCCCAGGGCGAAAGTGACGTTGCGCACCTGGTTGATGGAAATGCCCGAGATCACCGCCAGCTCGGGCGCCTGCGAAACGGACCGGATCGCCTTGCCGAAGCGCGTGCTGCGCAGGAACCACCACACGCCCAGCGTGGCGGCCATCGCCACCAGGAACGACACCAGCCGCGCCAGCGGCACGTCCATGCCCAGCAGCGGGATCGACCCGCCCAGCACCGTCGACAGCCCATGGAAACCGCCGCCCCAGATCAGCAGCGAGATGTTCACCACGATGGTCGACAGCGCAAAGGTGGCCAGCAGCGACATGATGGGCGGGCCGTCGATGATGTGGCGTATCACCGCGTATTGCATCAGCAGGCCGATGGCCGCGGTCATCAGCGGCACCAGGATCAGCGCCGCCAGGTAGGGCATGTGCATGCCGGCCACCAGCGATACGGCCGTCAGCGCGCCCACGGCCAGCAGGTCGCCGTGGGCGAAGTTGATCACGCGCATGACGCCGAATACCAGGTTCAGGCCGCACGCCATCAGCGCGTACAACCCGCCCAGCAGTATCCCGGCGACCAGTAGTTCGAAGACAGGCACGATGGGTCTTCCTCCGTGAGTGTCGGCGGATGCCGTCGTCAGATGACGCCGGCGCGGGTCAGTTCGGCGATGCGCGCTTCCGACAGGCCCAGCCGTTCGCGGAACACTTCGTCGTTGTGCTGGCCCAGCGTGGGGCCCATGTGATCGATGCCGCCCGGGGTGTCGGTCAGGCGCGGCACGACGTTGGGCAGGGCATATTCGCCGCGCTCGTCCTTTACGTAGACGATGTTGCCGCGGGCCCGGTACTGGGGGTCTTCGAAGATCTCGTCCACCGCGTATACCGGCCCGCACGGCACCTGGAACTGTTCGCAGATGCCCAGCACTTCGTCGCGCGTGAAGCGCGCCGTCCAGGCGCCCACGTATTCGTCGACCTGGGCCCGCTCGGCCTCGCGCTGCACGATGGTGCCCCACTTGCCCGCGCCGCCGAATTCCGGCACGCCCATCGCCTGGGCCAGCCGCTCGAAGATCTTGTCGCTGGTGCAGGCAATGGCGATCCAGCGCCCGTCCGAGGTGGGATAGTGGCTGTGCGGCACCACGTTCACCGTGCCGGGGCCCATGCGCTCGCGCACATAGCCCTTCATGTGATAGCTGGGCGCCAGTTCGTCCAGGATGCGGAAGATCGGTTCGTACAGGCCGATGTCGATGACCTGGCCGCGGCCGGTCTTGGCCAGCGCCTGCATGGCCAGCAGCACGCCCAGGGCGCCGTACAGGCCCGCCATGTAGTCGGGAATGGTGGCCGAGCCGGGCGTGACCGGCGGGCGGTCGGGATAACCCGCCAGGTACGACAGCCCGCCGAACGCATTGCCGATGCGGCCGAACCCCGGGCGGCCGCTATAGGGCCCGGTCTGGCCGTAACCCGAGATGCGCACCATGATCAGGCGCGGATTGACCTCGCGCAGCACGTCCCATCCCAGCCCCCATTTTTCCAGGGTGCCCGGCTGGAAATTCTCGACCAGCACATCCGATTGCGCCACCAGCGCCTTCAACAGTTCGGCGCCTTCCGGCTTGCGCAAATCCAGCGTGGCCGATTTCTTGTTGCGGCACTCCGACAGCCAGGGCAGCGAATCGCCGCTGGGCGTGATGCTGCCGAACCGGCGCAACGCGTCGCCTATCTTCGGCAATTCCAGCTTGATGACGTCGGCCCCGAACTCGGCCAATTGCGTCGAGCAAAACGGCCCGGCCAGGAAGCTCGATACATCGATGATCTTCAAGCCATCCAGCGGCCGTACCCCTGCTGCCTTGTCTTGCATGCCTGTCTCCTCGGTATTGCACTGCGGCGGCGGACGCGTGGCCGCATGCGCGGGCCATGCGCCCGCCGGTTCATGCCGTCTGTGCGGCGGCGATCCGTTGCGCGGCATCCAGCACCCGCTGGGCCGCATAAACAATCGGGTAGTCGATGAACTGGCCGTCGAGCTGGATGGCCGACGAACCTTGGGCTTCGGCCTGCGCGAAGGCGTCCATGACCCGCCGCGCATGCGCGACCTGCGCATCGCTGGGGCTGAACGCCGCATTCGCCACGGGCACCTGGTCGGGATAGATGCACAGCTTGCCCTGGAAGCCGAGGCCGCGCGCGCGCTGCGCCGACAAAGCAAACCCTTCGGGGTCTTTCAGGTTTACCCACACCGTATCCAGCGGCGGCTCCAGGCCGGCCGCGCGCGACTGCAGCACGATTTCGCTGCGATAGGCAGCCAGTTCGGCCTCGTCGCGCGTCCAGGTCAGGTCCAGGTCCAGCGTGTAGTCGCCCGCCCCGAAGGCCACCCGCTTGACGCGCGGACTGGCGCGCAGTATTTCGGGCAGCCGGGCCATGCCCTGCGCGGTCTCTATCAGGCCGATCAAGTCCACGCTGCCGGCCACCATGCCGTGCTCGCGTTCCAGCTGGCCGATCAGCCAGTCGGCAGTCTGCAGGTCGGCGGCCGATTCCACCTTGGGCAGCAACACGCCGTCGAGCCCGGGGCGTACGGTCTCGGTCAGGTCGCCATAGGCAAACGGGGTGGGCAGGGGATTGACCCGCACATAGCCCAGGCATGCGCGCGGCGCCTGCATGGCCTGCACGACCTTCGGCCGGCTGGCGGCCTTTTCCGACACCGCGCACGCGTCTTCCAGGTCCAGGATCACCGCATCGGCGGCCAGGGTGAATGCTTTCTCGACCCGCCGGGGGTGATTGGCGGGGGCAAACAGGAAGGACCGCAGCACAGGCATCGAAATTCTCCACTGACAAGTGGGCGAACCGGCGGCGGGGCCGCCTTGCCGGTTCGTCACAAGGCCGCAAGCGGCCAGGGTCGATCGAGGTGTCTCAGGTACAGCCGGCTTTCTATTTGTGCGTATGTACGTACAATATAGGGCAAAATCGGCACTGTCAATATCGGGTTAACGCGGCCTGCGCCGGCCGCGCCCGAAGCGGGTGCTCTATTACAATCCGTCCCAATCCCAACGTTGGTCACCGCATGGCAACTACCCCGTCGTCCCCGCCTGTTGCCTTCGATGCGTTTTCGGGTGGGCGGCAGCCGCTGTACGCGGCGCTGGCCCGCACCCTGAAGCAAGACATCGAAAATGACCGCTATCCGGTGGGCAGTACCCTGCCCACCGAAGGCGAACTGGCGCTGCGCTACAACGTCAGCCGCCACACGGTCAGACAGGCCCTGCGCGAACTGAAAGACGAAGGCATCATCTGGTCGCGCCCCGGCGTGGGTACCCGGGTGCGGTCGCGTCCGCAAGGTTTGCGTTTTTTCAGCGGCATCAATTCGGTATCCGACCTGCTGCAATTCGTGGATGCCACCGAAATGCACGTGCAGTCGCGCCGCGAGATCGTGGCCGACGAAACCTGGGCCGCCCAGCTGCATTGCCAGCCCGGGCAGGCCTGGGCCGAGACCAACATCGTGCGCACCATCGTCGGCAGCACCACGCCCCTGAGCTACCTGCAGGTCTACCTGCGGCCCGAATTCGCCGACGTGCTGACCACGCTCAAGGTGTTGCGCAAGCCCATCTATTCGCTGGTGGAAGCGCGCTACGGCGTGCGCATCGTCGAAGTGCAGCAGGAAATCACCGCGGCCAACCTCGACCGCCAGATGGCGCGCGCCCTGAAGGCCGCCGAAGGCCAGGCGGCGCTGAAGATCACCCGGTACTACCTGGACCGCGCCGGCCAGCTGGTGCAAGTGGGCCTGGGCCATTATCCCAGCGGACGCTACACGCAAAGCTCGCGTTTCCGGGCCCACAATACCGACGAATAGGCTCACGCGGGGTGCTCGTGCGGATGGTCGCGGCCCCATTGGGCCACGGCCTCGCGCGTGGCGCCATGCGCGGCATGGCTGCGCGCTTCGATGTCCAGCACCTGCGCCACGTCGCGCGCCGCCGCCAGCACTTCGTCGGCATCCAGGCCGGTCTCGATGCCCATCAGGCCCAGCATGCGCACCAGGTCTTCGGTGGGAAAATTGCCCACCGCGCCCAGCGTCTGCGGCATGGCGATGCCGCCGCCAATGCCGCATATCGCGCCTTCCAGCCACGCCGCGCCGCCGTCCAGCGCCGCCGCGATGTTGGCGGTGGCCATGCCCGACAAATTGTGAATATGAAAGCCCAACTCTACGTCGGGATAGCGGTCGCCCAGCCGCGCGAACAGGCGGTTGACGTGGCGCGGGTCTTCCATGCCCACCGAGCCCGCCAGGTACAGGCGGCGTATGCCCGCGTTGCGGAACTCGCCCACCATCGCCAGGATGCGGTCCTCGGGAATCAGGCCTTCATACGGACACCAGAATGACATGCCCAGCGCCAGCACATAGCGCAGGCCCGCCGCATCGGCAATGCGAAAGGCTTCGATGGCCTGCGCGTTGGCCTGCTCCGGATCCATGTTCTGGTTCTTCTTCAGGTAGGCGGCGCTGCCGATCGTCAGGCCGACGACCTCGTCGACCTTGGCCCGCACGGCGCGCTCGGCCCCGCGCGCGTTCGGCGCCAGCCCCCGGTATACGGTGCCCGCGCGGCGCTGGATGCGCGCGCAGACTTCTTCGGCGTCCTTGAGGTTCGGAATGACGCGCGGATGCGCGAAGCCGGTCACTTCGACCACGGGGAAACCCGCCGCCGACAGCCGGTCGATGATGCGCACCTTGTCGTCGGTAGAGACCCAGGCCGGAAAACTCTGCAGGCCATCGCGCGGGCCGACCTCGGCCACTTGGACACTCGCCGGGAAATGCATGGGCATGGCTGGCTCCTTTAGTTCAGCGGGCTTCAGCCGGCCAGTTCGATGCCGGCGCGTTGCAGCTCGGCCTCGGAATAGCCCAGGCGCTCGACCAGAATTTCGCGGTTGTGCCGGCCCAGCGCCGGACCCGGCGCGCGGATGCCGCCGGGCGATGCCGACAGCTTGCCCACCACGTTCTGCATGCGCAGCGGCGCGCCCAGTTCGTCGTCGTGCACCGTGGCGATGTTCTCGCGCGCCCGCACCTGCGGGTCGGCCAGGATCTGCGCCACGTCGTTGACCGGCGCCATGGTCGATTGCAGGTCGGCCGAGCGCGCCAGCAAGTCGTCCAGGTCGTAGCGGCCCACCGCCTGCTGCAGGGCCTCGTCCAGCTCGCGCACGTGCTTCAGGCGCTGGCGGTTGTCGGCGAAACGCGGATCGTCGACCAGCTCCGGCATGTCCAGCACCTGGCAGATCCGCACGAAGGCCGATTGCGCGCTGCCGGCGATCGCCAGCCACTTGCCGTCGCGGGTCTGGAAGGTATTGCGCGGCGCGGTGAAGGGCAGCCGGCTGCCGCTGCGCTGCTGTACCAGGCCCAACTGGTCGTAGTTGATGACGTGCGGCCCGATCAGGGTCAGCAGGGTTTCGTAGATGGCCAGGTCCACATACTGTCCTTCGCCGGTTCGCTGCTTGTGCTGCAGGGCCACCATGGCCAGGAAGGCGGCCATCAGCCCCGTGGTGGAATCGGCCAAGCCGAAGCCGGGCAGCAGCGGCGGCTGGTCGGGGTAGCCGGAAATCTGCGCATAGCCGGCATAGGCCTCGGCCAGGGTGCCGAAGCCGGGGCGCTCGCGATACGGGCCCGTTTGCCCGAAGCCGGTCACGCGCATCATCACCAGGCCGGGGTTGATGCTTTTCAGCGCCTCATAGCCCAGCCCCCATTTTTCCAGGGTGCCGCTGCGGTAGTTCTCGACCACGATGTCCATGTCGGCCACCAGGCGCTTGACCGCGTCCTGGCCGAACGGCGTGCGCAGGTCCAGGGTGATGGCGCGCTTGCCGCGGTTCAGCACCTTGAAATACAGGCCCACCCCTTCCTTGCTTTCCCCCCAGTAGCGCACCTCATCGCCGCTGCCCGGCCGCTCGACCTTGATCACGTCGGCGCCGAAGTCGGCCAGGAACATCGTGCTCATGGGCGCCGCCAGGAAATTCGACAGGTCAAGCACCTTTACGCCAGCCAGCGCGCCCTGCGGCCCGGCCTGGGGGGAAACAGCCATGTTCGCCTCCTGAATAATGTGCGTTTGTACGTACATTAAAGGGGGTTTGGAACATCGTCAACCCAGGCAGTCATAAACCGGCCCGCGCCGCCGCGGGCCGGCCGGCGCCTACTCGCCGTAGAAATGGATGATGGTTTTCGTGACGCTCATTTCCTCCATCGCCACGAAGCCCTTCTCGCGGCCATGGCCGCTGCGCTTGACGCCACCGAACGGCAGTTCGACGCCGCCGCCGGCGCCGAAGCCGTTTATGTAGACCTGGCCGGCCTGCATGCCGCGCGCCACCCGCTGCTGGCGGCTGCCGTTCTCGGACCAGACGGCCCCCATCAGGCCGTAGCGGGTGGCGTTGGACAGGCGGATGGCTTCGGCCTCGTCCTCGAACGGCACGGCGACCAGCACCGGGCCGAAGATTTCTTCGGCCAGCAGGCAGCTGGAATGATCCGGCGCCTGGAAAAGCGTGGGCGTGACGTAGTAGCCGCCGGCGGGCACGCCCTCGGCGATAGTCCCCTGCGCGACGACGCGCAGGCCGTCGGCGCGGCCTTGCCGCAGGTACCGGTGCACGCGCTCGTATTGCGACTTGTTGATCAACGGGCCGCACATCAGGTCCATTTCCGGGGTGCCGGCGGTGGTCTTGGAAAACGCTTCGGCCAGTGCCGCCATGAATGGGTCGAAGATCGACCGTTGCACCAGCAGGCGGCTGCCCGCCGTGCAGGTCTGTCCAGTGTTGTAGACAATGCCCTTGGTGATGGCGGGCACCGCGCGCGCGATGTTGGCGTCGTCGAACACGATGTGCGCGGACTTGCCGCCGAGTTCCAGCGTGCATTTCACCGCGTTCAGCGCGGCGGCCTGCTGGATCAGGACGCCCACTTCGTTCGACCCGGTGAATGAAATGAAATTGATGTCGGGGTGGCGCGACAGCGCGGCGCCCGCCTCTTCGCCCAGGCCCGTCACGACGTTCAGCGCGCCGGGCGGAAAGCCCGTTTCCAGCGCCAGCTCGGCCACGCGCAGCACCGCCAGGCACGCGTCTTCGGCCGGCTTGACGACGACCGCGTTGCCCATCGCCAGCGCCGGCGCGGCACTGCGCCCCAGCATCTGGACGGGGTAGTTCCAGGGAATGATGTGCGCGGTAACGCCCAACGGCTCGCGCACGACCTGCACGGAGTAATCGTTCAGGAAGGGCAGGGTCTGTCCATGGACCTTGTCCGCGCCGCCCCCGTAGAACTCGAAGTATCGCGCCAGGACAGCGACGTCCGCCCGCGCGGTGGACAGCGACTTGCCGGTATCGCGCGATTCCAGGGCGGTCAGCTCGTCGATGTGATCGAGTATGCAGCGGCTGAATGCCAGCATGAGCCTGCCGCGCTCGAAGGCCGAAAGCCGGCCCCATGGCCCGCTCAGCGCCCGGCGGGCGGCGCCGACCGCACGGTCCACATCGGCCTCGCGGCCGCGCGGGATGGTGGCGAACACCTTGCCATCCACGGGCGAATCCACGTCCAGCGTGGCCCCATCTAATGCATCGACCTGTTGGCCGTCGACAATCATCTTCGCCATCGTTCCTCCTCCTTGGTGTTGATCGGCGGATGCCGCCGCCCAGGACTGTGCCGAAGCACTTGCGGCCAGCCCCGGGCGGCCTCGGGCGCGGCACGCGCCCATCGAAAACATGTTGCGTGCGGAAATCTTCAGCAGCCAAACGATGTCTTGTGCTGCCTGAAGTTGCTCCCTATAATTATTTTATATGAAACGCTGTTCCAAATATTGGAACATTTAAAAGGAGGAGTCATTATGGCAATACAGGTCGTGGGGATGATCGGCGTGCAGCCGCCAGCGGGGTCCACCCTGCACGTCATCGGGGGCGGCGGCGTGTCGGCCCCATTCGTCAAGTCGTTCTCGCAGGCGCATGAGGACGCGGGGTTCGACATGGTGCTGGTGGGGTATTACTCGTCGTCGGCCGAGGGCTTCAATGTGGCGTCCTACGCCGCCGCGCACACCGAAAAGCTGCGCTACCTGGTGGCACACCGGCCGGGGGCGGTCACGCCCACGCTGGCGGCCCGCACGGCGGCCACGTTCGACCACTTCTCGAACGGCCGGCTGACGCTGCACATCATCTCGGGCCTGTCCGATGCCGAGCAGCAAAGCGAGGGAGACTTCCTGCCCAAAGAGGCCCGCTACCGGCGGGCGGGCGAATACCTGGATGTGATGCGCAAGGTCTGGACGGCAGGTGAGCCTTTCGACCACCAGGGAGAGTTCTACAACTTCAAGGCGGCGTTCAGCGCGGTCAAGCCCGTGCAGCAGCCGCACGTGCCGCTGTATTTCGGCGGCTCGTCCGAGGCCGCGCTGGAAATGGGGGCCCCCCGCTGCGACGCCTATGCGTTGTTCGGCGAGCCGCTGAAAGAAGCCGAGGAACGCATCGACGACTTTCGCCGCCGGGCGGCGGTGTATGGCCGTACGCCGCAATTCAATATTTCGTTCCGCCCGATCATCGCCCCGACCGAGGGCGAAGCCTGGGCGAAGGCCGAGAAAATCCTGCAGGACATGAAAGACGCCAACCTGGCCAAGACCGCCCAGGACCAGTCGGCCGCGCGCATGCTGGACATCGCCTCGCGCGGCGACGTCCATGACGAGCGCTTGTGGATGGGCGTGGCCCGGGTCAGCGGCGCGAAGGGCAACAGTTCGTGCCTGGTCGGTACGCCCGAACAGGTTGCGCAGGCCATGCTGAAGTATTACCGCCTGGGCATCGATTCCTTCCTGATACGGGGGTTCGACCCGCTGCCCGACACCACCGAGTTCGGCAAAGAGCTCATACCGCTGCTGAAGGAGGGCGCGGCGGCCATCGATAAAGAGCGCGCGGCGGCACCAGCGAACCGCTGAGCCCGTCAACAAATACCAACGAACGAGTACCCGTAAGAGGAGACAACATGAAAGCATTCAAGATGATGGCTGCCCTGGTTTACACCGTTGGACTGTGCGGTGCGGGCGCGGCGGCGGCCGACTACCCGGACCACGCTATCCGCATGGTGGTGCCCAACCCGCCCGGCGGCACCAACGACAAACTGGCGCGGGTGCTGGCCGAACGCCTGACCAAAGACCTGGGATTCCCGGTCGTCGTGGAAAACCGTCCCGGCGCTTCGACCGCGATCGGCGCCCAGGCCGTTGCCAACGCCGCGCCCGATGGCTACACGGTGCTGTTCGGCACCACCACCACCTTCGTGCTCAACCCGCTGACGCGCACCGACCTGCCTTACGATCCGGCGCGCGATTTCAAGATGATCTCGATCGTCGCCGAGACGCCGCCTATCATTCTTGCCAACAAAAGCAGCCCGTACCGCACCATCGCCGATCTGGTCGAATACGCGCGGGCCAATCCGGGCCAGCTCATGTATTCGTCGGCGGGCACGGGGACCTCGCTGCACACCAATATGGAGAGCTTTGCCGCGGGCGCGGACATCAGCCTGAAGCACGTGCCGTACCAGGGCAGCGCCCCCGCCATGCTGGCGCTGCTGCGCGGCGATGTTCCGGTAATGAGCGAAGTCGTCTCCGGCGCGGTCAGCCAGATCCAGTCGGGCCAGGTGCGCGCCCTGGTAATCGGCTCGAAGGAGCGCCTGGCGCTGCTTCCCGATGTGCCGACCGTCCAGGAAAGCGGATTCACGGGCTTCAACGGCACGGGCTGGTGGGCGCTGGCCGCGCCCAAGGGGATTCCCGCCGCGGTCGAAGAGAAACTGCGGGCGGCGACCAACAAGGTCATGCAAGAGCAGTCCTTCCAGGCCGCCTTCGAGCCTGACGGGCTGGTCATCGGCGCGCCGCGCGACGCCGCCGCCGTGCAGGCCTATATGGACAGCGAACTGAAGAACTGGGCCGCGGCCGCCAAGCTGGTGGACAAGAGCACCCAGGAACAGGCGCGCTGATATGGTCTGATTGGCAGAAGACGGCCGGGCGCGAAGACGCGGCGGGCCCGTCGGATGCTCCGGCGGCGCGATCAAGAACAGGATCTAGCGATGAATATTTCCAAGCAAGACTTTCGCGACTCGATGGCCAACCTGGCCGCCTCGGTCAATATCATCACCACCGATGGCGCGGCCGGTCGCGCGGGTATCACCGCCAGCGCGGTATGCAGCGTCAGCGAAACCCCGCCCACGGTGCTGATATGCGTGAACAAGACGACCCGCCTGCACGACATCATGGTGCGCAACCGGGTCTATTGCGTCAATGTCCTGACCGCGGGCGACCGGCACCTGTCGGAGCTGTTCGCCAAGAAAGTCGACATGGAAGAGCGCTTCAATGCCGGCACCTGGACCACGCTGGCCACCGGCGCGCCGATACTGGTGCGGGCCGCGGCCAGCCTGGACTGCCGGGTCGTGGAAGAGATCAAATCCGAGAGCCACACCATTTTCCTGGGTGAAGTCGAAGATTGCTACATCCCGGACACCGACGAAGACGCGCTGATCTACTACCGCCGGGCGTACCGGAACATCAGCCGGACGGCGGCGCCCGCCCGCTGAACGGCTTCAGGCCGCGGGGATTTTGCCGCTGAAGCCAAAGGCGTGCGAGATGTCCCGGGCGGCGCTGATGACCGCCGGGGCGAATTTCTTGGCCAGGGCCGGCGTCATTCTATGGGCCGGCCCGGACACGCCGATCGAGGCATAGATGTGTTGCGATGCATCGAATATCGGCGCGGCGAGGCTGCCGACGCCTTCCCGCCATTCGCCCTGGTTGGTGGCGTAGCCCTGGTCGCGCACGGCCTGGAGCTCGCGTTCCAGCCGCGCGCGATCGGTGATGGTGTTGGGCGACGTGGACTCCAGCCGCGCCATGACCTGCTCGAGGGCATCCGGGTCCAGGTAGGCAAGCATGCACTTGCCCGTCGCCACGGCATGCAGCGGCGCCCGTCCGCCGATCTGGGCGTAGGTCCGTACGGGCTGGGGGCAGTCTTCCTTGCTGATGTACAGCACTTCGTGGTTGTCCAGGATCGCCAGGAACACCGTTTCTTGGGTGTGCTGCACCAGCGCTTTCATGACGGGCCGGGCGATCGGGACCAGCTCCAGGCGCGACGACACGCGCGATCCCAATTCCCATAGCTTGGGCGAGCACTGGTAGCGGCCGGTGATGTCTTCTTGCCTGACATAGCCCATGTGCTCAAGCGTTTTCATCAGCCGATGCACGTTGCTCTTCATCAGGCCCAGCTCTTTCGCCAGCTCTGTGATGCCGCGCGGGTCTTCGCTTGCAACAAGCGTCTCTAGCAGCCGCAAGCCCTTAATCAACGTCGTATCCATTGCGACCCCCAGTTACCGATTCGAAGAATTATGTACTTCGAGACAGTTTACTAAAGGCGCCCTGGCGTCAACGATTGCGCGCGGCGGCATGCCGCATCGGCCTGTCAGCCGGCCAGGTATTGCTGGATGCGCGTCTTGATGCCCGGCCGCGCGGCCGAGCGCACCAGCGCCGCCATGTCGGCATCGTGGGTGTTGGCGTCCAGTGCCGCATACAGGCTGGCGCGCGTGGCGGCATCCAGCGCGGCGGCGGTCTGTTCGGCTTGCCGCTGCTGCGCCGGCCAGTCGTGCTCGGGCGCCACCTGCTGCACGAAACCGATGCGCCGGGCCTCGTCGGCGTCGAAGGTGCGCGCGTCGCCCAGGATGGACAGCGCGCGGTCCGCGCCGACCAGGTTGCGCAGCCGCCGCGAGCCCAGCACCAGCCCGAACTTCAGGCCCGGCATGCGGAAGCTGGCGTCCGGGGTGCAGTGGCGCAGCTTGCAGGCCGCGAACAGGTCCACGCCCGCGCCGAAGTTCCTGCCGTGGGCCAGCGCCAGGGTCAGGCTGGGCGAGGCCGCCACCGATTGCAGCAGCGTCTCGATGCGCACCATGCGCAGCAGCAGGTCGCCTTCGCTCTGGGTTTCGTAGCCGGTGAAATCGAAGCCGGCGCTGAAGTTCTTGCCGGCGCCGCGAAACACCAGCAGCGGAACCTGCTGCGCATGCGCCGCCTGCACGCCTTCGATCAGCGCTTCGACCAGTTCGGCCGACAGCGCATTGCGCTTGCCGGGGCGGTTCAGGGTGTAGATCCAGGCCTGCGGAGTCTTGTCGATGAGTACGGTGTCGGACATGGCGGGCTTCACGGTTGCGCGCGGGCCTGCAGCTCGGCCAGGATTTCCGCGTTGTGCTCGCCCAGGCCGGGCGGGCGGCGCGCCACGCCGGCGGTGCGCGCATCGAAGCGGATCGGCGAGACGAAGGTGCGGGTTTGCGCGCCGTTGGGCAGCGCCAGGTCCTGCACCCATTCCATGTGGTCGACCTGCGGGTCGTCCAGCACGTCGGAATAACGGTTGATGGGCGCGCACGGCACGCCGGCGTCGCGAAAGCGCGCCAGCCAGGTATCGGCATCGGCGCCGGCGAAAATGCCTTCCAGTATCTCGCGCAGGCTGTCCTGGTTGGCCGCGCGCGCGGTGGTGCTGGCGTAGCGCGCGTCGTCGAACAGGTCGGCGCGGCCGACCACGCCGCACACCGATTTCCACAGCGAATCGTTGCCGGCCGCCATGCCGAAATAGCCGCCCTGGCAGCGGAACACCTGGTAGGGCGCGTTGCGCGGGTGTGCCGAGCCCAGCTTGACCGGGTCTGCGCCGGTGCCGAAGTACTGCGAGGTCTGCAGCGCCGCGATGCCCAGCGTGGCGCCCAGCATCGAGACGTCGATGTGCGTGCCCGGCTGCCCGGCCTGGACGGCGCGCAGCGCGGCGGCGACCGAGAAGGCGCCGTACAGCCCGGCGGTGAAATCGCATACCGGGACGCCGCACTTGACCGGGGCGCCGTCGGGCTCGCCGGTGACGCTCATGAGGCCGCTCATGGCCTGCAGGGTCAGGTCGAAGCCGCCTTCCTGGCTGCGCGGGCCGCTCTGGCCGTAGGCCGAGATCGAGCAGTACACCAGCTTCGGATTGCGTCCGGACATGGCCGCGTAGCCCAGCCCGAGACGCTCCATGACGCCCGGGCGGTTGTTTTCGATCAGCACGTCGGCGCGGGCGATTAGCTCGGCCGCGATCTCGCGGTCGGCCGGGTCTTTCAGGTTCAGGGCCACCGAGCGCTTGTTGCGGTTCAGCGAGGCGAAATTCTCACTGTAGCCGTCGGTGATGGGCGCCCAACTGCGCAAAGTGTCGCCGCTGCCGGGGGGTTCGATCTTGACGACATCGGCGCCCATATCGGCCAGCAGCAGGCCGCAGAACGGGCCGGCCGCCACGTTGCAGATTTCGATGACCCGCACGCCCGCCAGGGTGGATTCCTGCTTCATGAGTGCTCCTGGGCCGGGATGCCGGCCGAATTCCATTGACCACCGAAATCTTATAGGGGACTTTATGATAAATCAAATTATAGAATTAATATCCCATAATTTGGGATATACTGGCCTCATTGCAACCCGGTGAACGTCCATGGACAAAACGCTACTCAAGGGATTGATGGTGCTCGAAACCGTCAGCGAGCTCGACGGCCGCGACCGCACGCTCGACGAGATCGCGCAAGTGTGCGGCCTGTCGCGCAGCAATACCCATCGCACCCTGCAGACCTTGGCGCATGCCGGCTATGTGGTGCGCGACCAGGACACGGGCCGCTACCGCAGCACGCTCAAGATGTTCGAATTGGGCGCCCGCCAGCTGTCGAACATGGATGTGCGCGCCTATGCGCCCGCCCTGATGCGCACCCTGGCGATGCAGACCGGTGAAACCGTGCACCTGTCGGTGCTGGACGGCCTGGATGTGGTGTACATCGACAAGATCGACAGCCCGCAGCCCATCCGGGCCTATTCCGCCATCGGCGGACGGGCGCCGGCTTATGCCGTGGCCACCGGCAAAGCGCTGCTGGCGTTCCAGCAGCTCGACTACATCTCGCACTACAAGAGCCAGCTGCACTCGCACACCCAGACCACGCGCGCCACCGAGGCCGTGCTGCGCCAGGAACTGGCCGAGGTCGCCCGCCTTGGCTACGCCATCAACCGCGGCGAATGGCGCGACGGCATCGGCGGGGTGGCTGCGCCCATTTTCGGCGGCCTTGAGCGGCCGGTGGCGGCGCTGGGTATTTCCGGCCCGCTGGACCGCCTGACCTCGGTGAAGATGGGCGAGTACGTGCCGCTGATCCTCGAGGGTGCCGAGGCCATTTCGCGCCAGCTTGGCTACACCGGCCCCTACGTTCCCACCCCCGCGTCCTGACGGCCGCCTTTTATTTCATCCTAAATAATAGGATTTAATATTCAAATATTGAACGGTGGAAATTATCCGCGTATTATCGGCTTCCACACTGAAAGGAGAAACCGCATGATGAACAACTGGACCGACACGTTGACCAACCTGCGCAAGGCCGCCGGCGCGCTCGCCACCCATAACCCGCCGGTGGCGGCCGCGTACCGCGGCCTGAACGAAGCCCTGGGCAAAGGCCAGGCGCTGGACGCCAAGACCCGTGAGCTGATCGCGCTGGCGGTGGCGGTTACCACGCGCTGCGACGGCTGCATCTCGTCGCATGCCGCCGCCGCGCAGCAGGCCGGCGCCACCACCGAAGAAGTGGCCGAGGCGCTGGGCACGGCCATCGCGCTGAACGCCGGCGCGGCCTACGTGTATTCGGCGCGTGCCCTGGAAGCCTTCGGCCAGTTCCAGCGCTAAGCGGGCCGCGCGTCCGGCGCAATATTACGCAGGCAAGTATGGCTTTTCCGGCCGGGTGAAGGAGTCCTGATGTCCGACAATCTTGAACGCTTACGCCGCTTCGTGATCGAGGCAACGCGCCTGGCAGACAGGCATGGCGCCGCCGGCATGGCCGGACCGGCGCTGCAGGCGGCGCTGGCCGACCTGGTGGCGCACGACGATTGGCTGCCAGATGCCTGCGCGACGCCGCATCCCGAGTATTACCAGCAACACCTGCTGCACTGCGACCCGCTGGAGCGCTTCAGCCTGGTGAGCTTCGTATGGGGGCCGGGCCAGGCCACGCCCGTGCACGACCACACCGTCTGGGGCTATGTGGCCATGCTGCGCGGCAGCGAGCTAAGCCAGCGCTACCGATCGACACCGTCGGGCTGCGTGCCGGTCGGGCCGCCGGCCGCGCTGCAGCCGGGCCAGATCGAAGTGCTGTCGCCCGCCGAAGGCGACATCCATCGCGTCTGGAACGCCTACGACGACGCGGTATCTATTAGCGTGCACCTGTATGGCGGCAACATCGGAGCCATCGCACGCCATGTATTCGATCCGGCCACGGGCGCGGCGAAGCCTTTTGTGTCGGGCTACAGCGGCGCCAGCGTGCCGAACCTCTGGGACCGCTCGGCCGAGACGCGCAAAGGGTTGGCGTAGGGGCCAAAGAAAATGCCCAGCCTGCACTGGCTGGGCATTGAACGCCGGGTGGCCTGCGGCCTATTCCGGCCTTTCGGCCCATACCCGCTCGAGCGCTCGCGGGTCTTCCGCCAGAGAGCGCGCCAAACCCGATAGCGACGGCGACGTATAGCGCGGGGCCGGCGCGGGCACCGGCGTACCTTCCCAGCTCGAAAATCCGTTCCGCCAAACATTATGGGGGTGGCGCGGAGCTTCGGTCATGGAAAGCACTGGCGTGACGCAGGCGTCCGTGGATTCGAGCATGGCGGCCCATTCATCGCGCGTGCGGCCGCGAAATGCCGCTTCGAGTCTCGCGCGGATGATCGGCCAGCCCCTGGCCGCACCCGTGTTCAAGGCAGACGGCGAGGTGGTGGCGGGTCTCGGAATTTCCGCG
This sequence comes from Bordetella petrii, assembly GCA_017745595.1. Classification (GTDB taxonomy): domain Bacteria; phylum Pseudomonadota; class Gammaproteobacteria; order Burkholderiales; family Burkholderiaceae_B; genus Bordetella_A; species Bordetella_A petrii_C. The sequence goes on along the minus strand of WMBV01000011.1, from coordinate 74,572 downwards.
CCCGCCGCGTGCTTGAAGTCGTCCGATGTGCGCAAGCAGGCCCCGCTGCTGATCGAGGCTGCCGCCGAAATATCGCGTACCTTGGGATTCGAGGCGGCCGCGCAACGGGGCGCGATAGCGGCCAAGGGCTGGTGCCATGCGGGATGGCACCAGCCGCTATTTATAAGGCAAGCGCGACCTGATCCGGCTTTTTGTCGAACAGATTAAGAATCCCGCCCGCGGTCACGTCGCCAATATCGGCGTGCTCCCATTTCGGCTGTTTATCCTTGTCGACAATCAGTGCCCGAATCCCCTCGATCAGGTCCCCGTGCCGTAGCCATTCCTGGTCCAGCCGGAATTCCATATCCAGGCACTGGGCCAGTGTCATCTCTTTTCCGCGCTTCAGCAGTTCGAATGTGGCCGACAGGGCAAGCGGCGAACGCGTGGCCAGGGTGTTGCAGGCTTCTTCGGCCCAGGACACGAATTCCGGCCTGCGCTCTTGCCGCAGCGCCTGCATGATTTCGGGCACGCTGTTGTGCGAGAAATGCTCGGCGATCATCGTTCGCATGGCAGCTGACAGCCCTGCGCAAGCCCCATGCCGCCTCCCATTACGTACCCCGTCATGAGTGCAATCGTCGGCTTCGGGTACCGATGAATGGCATGTACCAACTTGTACTCTTCGGAGAAGAACGTCAAATAGAGCTGGTCCTGCGCCAGGTACGAGTCGTAGATGGCGCGGATGTCTCCTCCGGCACAGAAGGCCTTCTCGCCAGAGCCTTGCAGCACGATGGCATCAATGCCGGGGTCTGTGGCCCAGCGTTCGAAATCCCCGGCCAGGCTTCGTACCATGGCCAGATTCAGGGCATTCAGGGCCGCGGGCCTGTTCAAGCACAGGTGGGCGGCGCGGCCATCTACCCACGAGAGAACCGCTGCCGTCGATTCTCCCTCTGTCATTCGCGGGTTTCCTTGCTATAGGTTTTGATAACGGCAGAGAAGTCCAGTTGTCCGCCACCCCGCATGTTGAAACCCTGGTAAATCTGTTGCGCCACCGCGCCCAGCACGACGGGCTGCCCCACGTATTTTGCCGCTTCTACCGCAAGGCCCAGGTCTTTAAGCATCAGGTTCGAGCCGAATCCCCCTGCATAGCCTTTGCTGGCTGGCGCCTTATCGATGACGCCCGGATAAGGGTTGTAGGTATCCGTGCTCCAGCACCGGCCGCTGGACGTATTGATGACACCGGCCAGCGTCTTGGGGTCCATGCCGAGTGCGACACCGAGCGACATTGCCTCGGCCGCGCCGATCATCGAAATTCCCAGCAGCATATTGTTCGCGATCTTGGCGACCTGGCCATTGCCCACGCCGCCGCAATGCACGATATTCTTGCCCAATACGGCCAGCACAGGCCGAACCACCGCAAAGTCCTCTGGCTCTCCGCCTACCATGATCGTCAAGGTGCCAGCCTCGGCGCCTCCCGTGCCGCCGGACACGGGCGCATCGAGTATCACGTGGTCGAACGACGCGGCAATTTTTGCCACTTCCCGGGATGTCTGAGGATCGATGGTTGAGCAATCCACAAAGCGACTGCCGGGCTTGGCCTGGGCGAGCAATCCTTCTTCTCCCAGGTACACCCCGCGCACCTGTGCCGGCCCCGGCAGCATGGTGATGATCAGGTCCAGATCCAGCGAGGCGAGTTGCGGCACCGACGTGGCAGCCCGGGCTCCGGCGGAAGAAGCGCGCTCGACCGCGGCGTGAACCAGATCGAACACAGTGACCTGGTGCCGTGCTTTCAACAGGTTCACCACCATCGGCGCGCCCATATTGCCCAACCCGATAAAGCCAATATTCATGTTGTCAGTCTCCTTGCATTGCCTGGAACGCGTCAACGATCGCGGAAAGCTGGCTTGCGCTTTTCTGCGAAAGCCGCCATTCCTTCTTTCTGGTCGTCAAGCGCGAAGGTGGAGTGAAAGAGCCGCCGTTCGAAATGCACCCCTTCGGCCAGCGTGGTTTCATAGGCGCGATTGACGGCGTCTTTGGCCATCATGACAACGGGCAAAGAAAATTCCGCGACACGCTCGGCAAGCTTCATGGTCTCGTCCATCAAGGAAGCCGCCGGAACCACGCGCGATACCAAGCCGCTGCTTTCCGCCTCGTGGGCGTCCATCGTGCGCCCCGACAAAATCATTTCCATCGCCTTGGGCTTGCCCACCAGACGAGTCAGGCGTTGAGTGCCTCCCGCTCCGGGAATGGTCCCGATAGTGATTTCCGGCTGGCCAAACTTCGCGGTATCGGCCGCAAGAATGACGTCGCACATCATCGCGAGCTCGCAGCCGCCCCCCAAGGCGTATCCGGCAACGGCGGCGATCGTGGGCTTGCGGCAAGTGGAAATGCGCTCCCAATGGGTAGTGATGAAGTCGGATTTGTAGACATCCATGTATGTCCATTGCTTCATCGCCTTGATGTCCGCTCCCGCGGCGAACGCCTTTTCGCTGCCTGTCAGCACGAGCACCGCGACGCCATCGTCTTGCTCCAGAAGATCGATGACTTCGGCCAATTCGCGTGTTAAGTCGGGCGACAGCGCATTCATCGCCTGCGGGCGATCAAGGGTAATTACAGCGACCCTGCCGGTTTGCTTCAACTTGAGATTCTGGTACTGCACGCGTTCCTCCTGTTGCGAGCATCGATAAGCGATCCCAGCCTCGTTGGGATTAAGGGTATGCGCGCATCGTAGGCTTGCAATAATGAAGGCACAATAGACAGATGTGCAATGACGTTTGCAAATTTGCAGCCCCCAGGGATGGCGCCAAATGGATTGGGACAGTCTTCGTTATTTTCTGGAACTGGCGCGCACTGGGCGTCTTACGCTGGCCGCGCGGCGCCTGGGAGTCGATCAGGCGACGATTTCCCGGCGCATTCAGGCACTAGAGAAGTCTTTGGGAGTTTCTCTTTTCAGCCGGACTCCAAAAGGCATGGTAATGACGGAGGCGGCGCGGGAACTCGTGATGCATGCCGAGTCCATGGAATTGGCCGCGGCCCGCATTGCCGGCCGGACATCGGCGCATTCGAACGAACTGGTGGGAGTGGTCCGTGTCGGCGCAACGGAAGGGTTCGGCGCCAGGGTACTGGCGCCACATCTCGGCACCTTTGCCATGGCTCATCCGCGGATCACCATAGACGTCGTGGCGGTCTCCGCGGTCGTGAATCTTTCCCGAAGAGAGGCGGATATCGTGATCTCTCTTGAACGGCCTGTCCGGGGCCCCTTTGTCGTCACAAGGCTGTGCGATTACGTACTTCGCCTATATGGGTCTGACTCATATCTGGCGTCGCGTCCGCCCATCGACAGTATCGACACACTAAAAGAGCACACCCTTATCGGGTATATGGACGATCTTCTCTACAGCGACCAGCTGAATTTCTTTCGCGAAGTGAAAGCCCCGCGACGGTTTTCTTTGCGCAGCACGAGCGTCACGGCCCAAGTACATGCGGCGGCGGCAGGGGGCGGCCTGGCAATCTTGCCCGCGTTCCTTGCAGATGGCGAGAGTCGCCTTCGGCCGGTGCTCCAGGACGAAATCAAGATAGTGCGGACATTCTGGATGTCCATGCCGGAAGAGGTACGACAGCTGCCGCGGATGCGCGCGACCTGGGAGTTCATCCGCCACGCCGTCGAATCCGAGCGTCCGATGCTGCTGTCCGCCTGACGGGGGCAGCCGTTGCCCCCGGCGTAGCGCTATGGGGCGCTCTGGGTGGCGATGGCCGCTTGGCCTTTGAGCACCACGGTCGAACCACGATGGTCCACCCGCACGATGCCGCCTCGCGAGGACAGGGCGCGGCCCACCATGGCCTGTTTGCCGAGCCTGTTTGCCCAATAGGGCGCCAGGCACAGGTGCGCAACGCCCGAGACCGGGTCTTCCGGTACGCCATTGGCCGGTGCGAAGAACCGGGACACGAAGTCGGCGCCGTCCGCGCCGGGCGCCGTTGCAATGACCGCGGGCAACGCCAGCGTACTTAGCTCGGCGAGGTCTGGCGACAGGTTGCGCACGGTTGCCGCGTCGTCGTACACACAGAGATAGTGTTTGGCGGCCAATACTTCGGCGGGACCGGCGCCGAGCGCGCTTGCCAGCCGCTGTCCCTCGGGCGACTCGATTGCCAGCGGCGAGGGCGGCAACGATGGCATTTCTAGTGCATAGTCCGCGCTCTCGCCACGGGATACGGTGAAATCGTTGCCGCGAGAGCGGAAAGTCACCTGAGCAAGGTGCGGGGCGATGCGCTGCAGGACAACATAGCCCGCGGCCAGCGTCGCGTGGCCGATCATGTCGATTTCGCGCGTCGGCGTGAACCAGCGGATGTCGAACGCGCTGCCGTCAGGCACGAAAAAGGCCGTTTCCGAATAGCCCATCTGTGCGGCGACGCGCAGCATGGCTTCGTCATCCGGCCATGCCGTCAAGGGGCATACTGCCGCGGGGTTGCCGCTGCCGGGACCTGCGGTAAACGTGTCGACGATGAGGCATTCCATGGCTGCGCGGGCAAGAGCTTGAAAGCGCCCAGTGTGCCGGGCCGGCGTGCGCGAGTCCAATAAGAAATGATGCGTGCGCTATGCGGCCGCCTTATACTCGCCGCGCATGCCGCGGCCCTTTCACGAGGTTGCGGGAATGCGGCGATATATCGCATCGGTCATCCGCTGGAGCTGGCGGGCCCGGCGCCGCGTTGCCTTGATGAACGCCTGCGCGAGCAGGGATGGCTCGGTATTTTCGGGCGTCAGCATTGCATAGTCATACGCCACGAAGGGTTGCAGCGGGCGCAGTACCAGGCCGGGATGCTGGAAGGCCATGGCGGTCAAGGGGTCGATAATGGCGATGCCCATGCCCTCGTGCACCAGCATGGCAGCCTGCGCCGACATGCTGGTTTCGACGGAAGATACGACCGACACGTTGGCTTGCTCGAACGCCTCGTCCACCAAGGTGCGCAGCATGCTGTCGGAACCCAGCGAGATAATGGAGTCGGACGCCAGCATCTCGGGTGTCACGAAGGGTTCCTTGGACAGCGGGTGGCTGCGCGGCACCATGCAGATGGCCGGCAGCGGCGGGAATACGTGCACGCGTACGCCCGCCTGATTGACGGGAAGCGCGGCGAACCCCACGTCGATTTGCCCGCTGGCGACCCACTGCGCGACGTCCGGAGAACTGCGCACATGCGAGGCCAGATTGACGCCCGTGTGCTGTTGCTGGAATTCGCGGATGAGGGGCGGCAGCAGGCCCAGGGCCAGGGCGGGCGATGAGGCGATCCGCAACTGGCCGACCTGGAAGGTTGCGATTTCTTCGGCACGCTTGGCGATCCACTCCAGCCCCGAAAACGCGTGCTGGACATCCCGGAACAGCAGCCGCCCTTCGGCAGTCAGTTGAAACCGGCGTGCCCGATCAAACAGCGCGAATCCGACGACTTCTTCCAGGTCGGCTATCAGGCGGCTGACGGCGGGTTGCGAGATATACAGGCGCTGTGCGGCACTCGATACCGATCCCGACAGGGCAACGGTGCGAAAGGCTTCGACTTGCCGCAGTGAAATGCGGCGGCGTGAGGGCGTGGGAGCAGGCATGTGATGGGATGCGCCAAATAGAGCTTCGTTAAGCGTATAACATCCACGAATAGCGATCAAAGAAAATCTGATTAGACGTAATGCCAGAACGGACCGATGATTTCCCCAATTCATCCCAGTCCACCAGTGAGGCCGCATTGAATCCAACGCTGTACAGAACCCGTATCGCGGACGTGCAAGCAGAACTTGCCCGCCGAGGACTGGGTAGCATGATCGTCATCAAGCCAGAACACGTCCGCTATCTATCGGGCGTCTGGGGCTATTCCACACGGCCGGAATATGCAAGCCCGCGCCGGCTGGTGGCCCTGGTGGTCCCGGCCAGCGGGGAACCCACCCTCATCGTTCCTAAAATCGAATTGAACTTCGCCAGCCGGCGGACCTGGATTCGCGACGTGCGCCACCATGTCGAATGGTCGCCTTCGCCCAGCGAAGTGTTCGGAGGGCTCTCGCTGCTCGAGGTCGTGCTGAAGGAAAAAGGGCTGGCGCAGGGGCGTGCGGGGCTGGAGCTCGGCTTCATTTCGGCGCGGCTTCACGGCATGTTGCGTGACAGCTTTCCGCAGCTGGAACTGGAAGAGTCGTCCAACGTCATCGAACGGTTACGGATGATCAAGTCGGCTGAAGAGATCGAGATCATGCGCATCAGTGGCCGCATGGCAGTCGCCGAGCTGCAGGCCGAGTTTGCGGCGATACGCGCCGGCGTGCGGGAATACGAGATTGCACAGCGCGGCAGGGCGGAAGCCACCCGCCTGGCCGCGCAGTACCTGATTGAGCATGATGAAAATTCCATGCCGCTCGAGCATCCGATCAACGACGGCCTGCAGATCTTGACGTCGAACGAACGGCTGGATATGGTCCACGCGCCGGCTTCTACGCGAGTGCTGAGCGAGGGCGATATCATCTTGCTGGATTTCTGCCGGATTCCGCAGCTTTACAGCTACCGCATCGGCTTTTCGCGCAATGCGGCGCTGCGTGGGCTCACGGCGCAAGAGCAGGAGATGTACGACATCGTCAACCACTCCTACGACAAGGCGCTCGAGGTGCTGAAACCGGGCCTGCCGGCGGAAGGCCCGGACCTGATCGCCCGAGAGATCCTGGAAAAGGCGGGCCTGGCCGACAGTTTCGTTCACCGCACCGGCCGCGGCGTAGGCCTTGAAGGGGTGGAAGGCCCTGAAATCGGCGCGGGCGACAAAACGCCTCTGCAGCCGGGAATGGTCGTGACCGTTGAACCCAGCATTTATTACCAGGGCTTCGCGGTGCACGTGGAGGACACGTACCTGATTACCAACGATGGCTACGAGCGTTTGACGGAATGCCCGAGAGAGGTGAAGGTTATCTCGGCGGGCTAAAGGCCGTGCGGGGTCCTTGCCCCCACGTTCAGTTCCATAATATCAAGGGGAAACAGCATGAATATGCATCGATATCTGGCCCGCCTGGCTACGGCCACGGCATTTACCGCGGCTTTTGCCGCCGTGCCCGCGGCGCCCGCGATGGCGCAATCCGAGACCGTCGTCTTCGCCGGCTGGGGTGGCAGCATCCAGAAGGCCCAGCGCAAGATCTATTTTGATTCCTTCGAGAAGGAAACCGGCATCAAGGTCATTGACGTGCCGGGCGTGCAGCTGGCGCCCTTGAAGGCCATGGTCGAGACCGGCAATACGCAATGGGACGTGGTCCAGGCCCTGGGCATGTGGATCCCGCAAGGCGCGAAGTCGAACCTCTGGGAAAAGCTCGATTATGGCGTCATCAATAAAGAGGGGGTGCCGCCGGCGCTGGTAGGAGACTATGCCCTCGGCAACTCCACCTACGGCATGGTGCTGGCCTACAACACCAATGCAGTGAAGGGCAATCCGCCCGCCACCTGGAATGCCATGTGGGACGTCAAGGGACACCCGGGCGCACGCGGCATGTTCGACGGCCCGCGCTATACCCTCGACGTCGCTTTGCTCGCGGATGGCGTGCCGCCGGATCAGCTTTATCCGCTCGATGTCGACCGGGCCTTCAAGTCGCTGGATAAAATCAAAAGCCAGGTCGCGGTCTGGTGGAAGCAATGGCCCCAGGTGCCAGTGCTGCTTGCTTCGCAAGAGCTGACAATGTCCTTGACATCCAACACTCGCATCAACTCGGTGCGCAAGGCCGAGGGCGCACCGGTTGACCTGTCCTGGAAACAGGCATTGATGACCGTGGATTTCCTGGCGGTGCCCCGCAACGCCAAGAATCGTGAAAATGCAATGAAGTTGATTGCATGGATGAACGATCCCAAGCGCCAGGCCGAGTTGGCCAAGGTCACGGGCATTGGTCCGGGTAATGCCCTGGCCATGCAGTACCTGACCGAAGAAGAAAACTCCGAACTGGCTTCGTACCACTACCAGAAGGGCGAGATGGTGTTGTTCGACAACGCCTGGTGGGCCGAGAACGAACAAGCCATGACGCAGCGTTGGAACCAATGGAAGCTGCAATAACCGCCCGAACGGCGCCGCCCGCGAGACGACTGGGCGGCCCGCTCTGGCTGGTGGCGCCGGCGGGAATCCTGCTGGCGGCAGCGTTCGTGGGGCCGATCCTGATGCTGTTGTCGCGCAGCGTCTTCGATCCGGAGCCGACCCTGAAGCACTACGTGCAGATATTCAGCTCGCCGGTTTATCTGCGCGTTTTGTGGATCAGTGTAGAGATCGCCCTGGTGTCCACGCTGGCCTGCCTGGCCGTCGGCTACCCCACGGCCTATGTGCTGTCGCGCACGCAAGGCACGCTGCGGGCGGTTCTGCTCGGCCTGGTGCTGCTGCCATTCTGGACCAACATATTGGTGCGGGTGTATGCCTGGATCATCATGCTGCAGTCGCGCGGCGCAATCAATCTGCTGCTGGTGGATCAACTGGGCCTGCTGGACCACCCGCTGAAGCTCGTCTTCAACTACACGGGCGCTGTCATCGGCATGGTGCATTACCTGTTGCCGCCGACGGTCCTGATCCTGGACAGCACCATGCGTTCGGTGGACCAGCGGCTGGTGCTGGCCGCGCATAGCCTGGGCGCGACGCCGCGGCGCGCGTTCTTTCGCGTGTTCGTTCCGCTGACGATGCCGGGCATACGGGCTGCAACGGTGCTGATCTTCATCATGGGGCTGGGTTTCTTCATCACGCCAGCGTTGCTTGGCGGGCGGCAAGAGCTGACGATGGCCATGCTGATCAACAATGAGTTCACCGAGCTGATCAATTGGGGCTTCGGTTCGGCCTTGGCCGTGGTGTTGCTGGCCCTGACGCTGGTGGGCCTCTACGCGTATTACCGGCTGCAGCGCCAGGCCGGCTCGGCGGCCCGGAGAGTGTCCCATGGCTGAGTACAAACAGGGAGCCGGCGTCTTCAGCAAGACCATGGCGGTGCTGGCGCTGGTCTTCTTGCTGCTGCCGCTGATTGTGGTCATTCCCATTTCATTCGGCGATTCGTCATTGATGATGTTTCCGCCGAAGTCGTACTCGCTGCGTTGGTATCGGGCGCTGCTCGAAGACAGCCGCTGGCTGAGCGCCGCGCTTACCAGCCTGCAGCTGGGCGTGACGGTGTCGATTCTTTCGACGGTGCTCGCCACGCTGACGGCGATCGGCCTTTTTCGCTACCAGGGGCCCGGCAAGGCGGCACTGCAGGCCATCATCCTGTCGCCGTTGATCGTGCCGGTGATCGTCATGGGGGTTGCGTTGTACTACCTGTTCTCGTTGCTGGGCATGACAGGTTCCATGACGGCGCTGGTTTGCGCGCATGCCTTGCTGACGTTCCCCTACGGCGTGGTGGTGATCAATGCGGCGCTGGAGCGGTTCGACACCCGGCTGGAACAGGCGGCCATGAGCATGGGGGCCAATGGCTTCCAGACGCTCTGGCGCGTCACCTTGCCGATCATCCGGCCGTCCATCGTCGTGGCGGCGGTATTCGCCTTTCTTATCTCCTTCGATGAAGTCGTGATGGCCTTGCTCTTGTCCGGGCCGCAAACCCTGACGATACCGAAGCAGATGTGGGACGGCATTCGTTTTGATCTGACACCTGTGATCGGCGCGGTATCGACGGTGCTGTTGGGGCTGTCGTCCATCCTGGTGATCTTCGCGGAGTTGCTTCGGCGCCGCTCGGAAGGAAATCAAGCATCATGAAGGGTGATACGCAGGCGCCATCCGTGCGGCGCCATCCGGCCGCGCTGCGGCTGGTCAATCTACGACGCGAGTTCGGCGACGTCGTCGCGATCGACGACATCTGCCTGGATGTCGAGGCAGGCGAGTTCGTGACATTGCTGGGCGCCAGCGGCTCGGGAAAATCCACCACGCTCATGGTCGTGGCCGGCTTTCTGCAAAGTTCGCAGGGCCAGGTGCTGGTCAACGGCCAGGACGAGAGCCGGCAGCCGCCGCACAAGCGCGATATCGGCCTGGTGTTCCAGCACTATGCGCTTTTCCCGCACCTGACGGTCGCGAAAAATGTGGCTTTTCCGCTGGAAATGCGCAAGGTGCCGAAGACCGAGATCCAGGCCCGTGTGCAGCGGGCGCTCGACATGGTGAAACTGGGCGACCTGGGCGGCCGCAAGCCGTCGGAGCTCAGTGGCGGCCAGCAACAGCGTGTGGCCCTGGCCCGCGCACTGGTGTATGAGCCGTCGATCCTCTTGCTGGACGAACCTTTGGGCGCGTTGGACAAGAACCTGCGCGAAGAAATGCAGCGCGAGATACGGCGCCTGCAGAAGGAATTGGGCATCACCACCATTGCGGTCACCCACGACCAGCAAGAGGCGATTACCCTCTCTGACCGCATTGCCATCATGCGCGCGGGCCGCATCGAGCAGTTCGGCACGCCCGCCGACATCTACGAACGGCCACGCTCCCGATATATTGCGGAATTCATGGGCTCGTCGAATTTCCTGCGGGGCACGGTAGAGGCCGGGCCGCGAGGCCTGCAGTTGCGGCTGACGCCGGACGTGACGGTGGCGCTGGCGCCCCGGCCCGGCCTGGCCGTCGGCGCCACCATGGATCTGGTGATCCGACCCGAGCGTCTGCGCGTGGTCGCGGCTGCCGGTGCCGTCGACGGCATGCTGAGGGGGAACGTTGCCGAGACTACCTATCTGGGCGAGGCCTGGAAGGTTTCAATCGCGCTCGACGGTGGCGGGACGCTCACGGCGTCTCATACCAATCATGGCGACCTGGCGCTGGCCCATGGCGAGCGTGTGGCCGTCGATATGGGCGGGCATCCCTGGTGGCCCGTGCCGCTGGAATCGTGAGACGCCATGCCGATCTATGAGTACCAGTGCGCCGCTTGCGGGCGGTTCTCGGCCTTGCGCAAGCTTGCCGATTATCAGCAAGATGTCGCGTGTCCGGCCTGCGGGGCGGATTCGCCACGGGTGGTGACCCATGCGGCCTGGACAGGCAGCAGCGCCCGGCAACGGCAATACGATGCGTCGGCGCCCCCGGCGCGCTCCGGTTCTGCCGGGTCCGGCGCTCACGGGTTGTCGTGCAGTTGTTGTGCGCAAGGGGTCTTCAGTCAGGCGATGGCGGATGCCGCCGCCAGCCGCATTGCGGAATGAGCATGAGCAGAGAAACGTTCGACGTGGCCGTCATCGGCGGCGGCCTGGTAGGCCTGGCGCTGGCCTACGGACTGGGCCGTCTCGGTAACCGCGTCGTCATCTTGGATGAGGGCGACGTGGCGTACCGCGCATCGCGCGGCAACTTTGGCTTGGTGTGGGTGCAAGGCAAAGGGGTCGGCAAGAGCGCGTACAGTAACTGGACGCAGCGCTCCGCGCGCGACTGGCCGCAGCTCGCGGCCATGCTGCGCGAGACGGCCGGCATCGATGTATCGCTCGAACAGCCGGGCGGCTTTCAGGTTTGCCTGTCGGACGCGGAGATGCAGGCAAAGGTCGACCAGATGGCGACATTGATGGCACAGCCGGGAATAGACCGCTACGATTACCGGATCTGCGGGGCGGACGAGTTGCGCCAGACTTTCCCGGGCCTGGGGCCTGACGTGGTTGGCGGATCCTGGTCCGGCCTGGACGGGCATGTCAATGCCTTGCGGCTGTTCCGCGCCTTGCTGGTCGCGGCGCAGCATTACGGCGCCCGCTACGTACCCAATACGCCGGTGTCGCGCATCGAGCAGGGCGGCGGACAATTCGCGCTGCACACGCCGGCGGGCGTTTTTCGCGCCGGCAAAACGGTGCTTGCGGCGGGTATCGACAACGCCCGGCTGGCGCCGCTCATGGACATGCAGGTCCCGGTCCGTCCTCAGCGAGGGCAGATCATCGTCATGGAACGTATGCCGCGGTTCATGTCGCATCCCATCGTGACCTTGCGCCAGACGGATGAGGGCACGGTGCTGATCGGCGATTCGCTCGAGGAAGTGGGGCGCGACGACCGCGTGGGCTCGGAGATCCTGGCGACGCTGGCGGACCGCGCGGTGCGGATTTTTCCGGCGCTGGCAAATGCCCGCGTGGTGCGCACGTGGGGGGCGCTGCGCGTCATGAGTCCGGACGGTTTCCCGATTTATGCGCAGTCGCGCAGCATGCCGGGTGCGTTTGCCGCCACATGCCACTCCGGCGTTACCCTGGCCGCCGCCCATGCGCTGCACCTGGCGCCGCACATTCATGCGGGCTCTCTGCCAGAGTCGCTGGCGCCTTTTTTCATGGATCGATTCGATGTTCAAACGCGCGCTTGACGAGGCCGGCCATCGTGCGCCGGTGGCGTTCTTTTTCGACGGCACGGCGATGGTTGCCCGGGAGGGCGACAGCGTGGCCGCGGCGTTGATCGCCAACGGTATAAAAGCCGTGCGCCATACGCCGGCGCAAGGCCAGCCGAGGGCGCCCTATTGCATGATGGGCGTGTGCTTCGATTGCCTGGTCGCTATCGATGGCGCGGCCAATCAACAGGCCTGCCTGGTCGCCGTGGCGCCGGGGATGTCGGTGTGTACGCAAGCACGCGCCATGCCGTTGGCTTCGGCATCGAAGGAGGCGCAATGAGCTTGCTCAAGCAGTGCGACGTCGCGGTCATTGGCGCGGGCCCCGCCGGCATGGCGGCCGCGGCGCGCTGTGCGCAGGCGGGGCTGGCCACGCTGTTGCTGGACGAGCAGCAGGCCCCCGGCGGACAAATATACCGGGGCATCACGGCCCCGGGCATTGCCGACCGTCGCGTGTTGGGGGCGGATTACTGGCATGGGGAATCCTTGGCTGAGCGCCTGAGCCAGCCGTCGCTGGCCTACTGCCCGCGCTCCACGGTATGGTCGCTTCTGGCCCGCGAGGGGGCGGGTCCTGGCGTCCGTTGGGAGCTAAGCGTCAGCCACGCCGGTAAAACCGAATTGCTGCAAGCGCGGCATGTCATCCTGGCCACCGGGGCACAAGAGCGGCCCTTTCCCATTCCGGGCTGGACCTTGCCGGGCGTCATGACGGCGGGCGCCGCACAGATTCTGCTGAAAACGTCCGGACTCGTACCGTCGGGCAAAACGGTCGTGGCGGGCGCGGGCCCGCTGCTGTACCTGCTGGTATCGCAACTTGCCGCGGCGGGCGCCCGGATCGAACGGGTCCTCGACGTATCGGCCGCCAGGCCGTGGCAGGCAAGCCCGGCCGCCGCCTGGGATTTTCTGCGGTCTCCCTATCTGGGCAAGGGGTTGTCCATCGTGCGCGCGGCACGCAAGGCCGCGCGTTTTGAGCGTGGCGTGACGGGGCTGCGGATTACGGGTACCGATGCGGCAACCGGTGTGAGCTATCGCCGCGGCGGACGTGAGCGGCACATCGAAGCCGACACCGTACTGCTTCACCATGGGGTCGTGCCCAATGTCAACATGACCCGGGCGCTGGGCTGCGAGCATGTGTGGGATCCGCTGCAACGATGCTTCACCGTCAAACGCGATGCCTGGGGCACGACCTCCGTGCCGGGCGTGGCCATCGCCGGCGACGGTGCGGCCATTCGCGGTGCGCGTGCGGCAGAGCTAGAGGGCGAAATCGCGGCACTGGCGGCCATCTGCCGCCTGGGCGGCATGCCCGTGACGCAGCGCGATGCCGCCGCCGCGCCCTTGCGGGATGCCTTGCGCCGCTGGACGCGGGGCCGTGCATTCCTGGATGCCCTGTACCGGCCTACTGACGAGAACTGCATTCCCGCGGCGAGCACAATCGTCTGCCGGTGCGAAGAAATCACCGCGCAGCAGGTGAGCGAGATGGCCATGCAGGGCGCCACCGGCCCCAACCAGATGAAGATCTTTCTGCGCTGCGGAATGGGCCCGTGCCAGGGCCGGCTGTGCGGACTGACCGTGACCGAGATCATCGCTCGCCAGCGGGGCGCGACGCCGGAGCAGACAGGCTACTACCGGCTGCGTTTCCCCACCAAGCCGGTCACCCTGGGCGAGCTGGCGGCCATGCCTCAGACTGAAGCGTCGCGCTACGCGGTCACCCGCCTGCCGCCGGCGCGGTAAAACCCTGGAACGCGCGGCCCCGCTTCTACAGGTGGTAATGCCCCGCCGCTTCCGGCTGGTACAGCACTTTTTCGATCCGGATGCGGCGGGTCTGGTCGGCAATTCGCCAGTCGATCGCGTCTCCTTCTTGGTAGCCCAGGATGGCGGCGCCGAAGTCGGAACACACTGACAGTTTTCCCGCGCTGTCGTCCGCGTCTTCCGGGTAGACCAGCGCCACTTCCGTTGCTTCGTCATCCAGATGCAGCAAGGCCCTGGAGTTCATCGTGACCACATCACGAGCCACGTGCCGCGGCTCGACGACGATGGCGCGTTCGATCTCGTGCTCGAGTTCGACCACGGCCGGGCCCTGTTCGAGCTCGATCAGGCTCTTGAGCCGGGCCTTGTCGATTTCGGTGATATAGATATCGGGGGAATCATCCGCGGCGCTTTCGCGCAACAGGCGAAGATACCGCTCTGAGGTGATGGAAAATGATTTCAGCGTCGGCGTTTCGCGTTCAAGCAAAAAGCCGCAGCGCAGGAAGGCGTTCAGCGAGCGCGCGTTCTCGGGGCGGATCTTGGCGATGAGCTTTTCGGCCCGCATCTCGAAGAAGGCGAGTTTCATGCCTTCGCGGATCGTGCTGGCGCCGAGCTTGCGGCCCCAGTTGTCGCGGTTGCCGATCACCAGGACGATCTCGCAATCCGTCCCCGTTTTTGCGAGCCGGACAAAGCCCACCGGAATGTCGTGCCGGTCGTAAGCCATGAAGAATCGGCCGCCCCGGTTGAACAGCGGGGTCAAGATCGGCAACTGAGTGCGATTGATGGTTTGCTCGATAAACCGGGAAACATGGCGCGAATCGCTTAAATAGCAGGTGACGCGCTCGTCTTCCAACCAGTCCATCAGTGTCAGTGCGTGTGCCCGCGTGATCTCTGGACACAGCGAAATGAAAGGCTTGTTCATTTTCACCACATTGGGTTGAATGAAAGCCCTTCATGGCCATGGCCATGACGGTTCTTTCGGCGAAGCGCCTATTCTAAGCCAGCGGGCGCAAGGGCTTGCGCCCGCCAGCGTCCCTGCCGGCCCCACCGGAATCAGTAATTGTCCCGTTGCCGCATCTCTCTTAGAATCAAGATATTCCAAAAAGTGCCTGAATAACACAGAATTTGGCGGCCCGGGGAGGATCGCAAGTGAAGGATGCAGGCCAATATAAGACTCACACCATAACGGAGCTCGAGCCTGGGCCTTCATCGGCCTGGGTCTATCGCTGCGCGATGAGTCTGCTCATGCACCCCGTCGACGATGCGATATCGGAACTCCTGGCCTTCATGGGCGAAACGTCCGACGTGGATCGCGCCTGGATGATCGAATATCGTCCCGACCTGCTCCGCCTGCGTAATACCCACGAATGGTGCCGCGGCCAGACGACGCCGTTCGTCGCCGAGCTTCAGGATGTTCCGACCACGTTGATTGCATGGCTGCATCGGTACTTGGTAAAAGGGCAGGCCGTGGCCATTTATGATGTGCGGGGGCTGCCGCGGACCGCGCGAACGATCCAGGCCGAATTCCTGCGCCAGGGCAACAAGAGCGTGCTGAGCGTGCCGGTTTTCCATGACAATAAGCTCTACGGCATCATCGGGTTCGATACCACGGCACAGCGCGGCCACTGGACCGACGCCGAGGTGAATGCGCTATTCCAATGCGCCAATCTGATCGGGCAGGCCAAGTACGCGGGCGGCCACGACCGGAACCGGGCGGCGATGTACGACAACTCGACTTCCGTGGTCTACCTGAGCATGCGCGGGGTGGTGCGGGGCGTGCAGCCCGAATACATCGTGGGTTTGCGGTCAGCGGGAAACTACAGCGAGGTCTGGCTGGCCGATGGGTCGATGGTGCTTGATTTGCGTCCCCTGGGGATGTGGTCGTCCCTGCTGTCCGAGAAAATCTTCTTCCGCGTGCATCGCACCGCCATTGTCAACGCGCTGCATGTCATGGACGTCGACCGCAGAAGCGTTGACCGCTGGCTGATCAGGATGCGGTCGGTGGCCGAAGCCTGGCCGGTCTCGCGTTCTTATCGGCGGACCCTGCGCGAACGCATCGGGATCTGACCCGGCAACGCGCCCGGGCCGTATGGCGGATATGCAGTTCGTCACGCCGGAATGTTGTTTCGTCCCTGCAAGTTGGCGGTTGCCGAAGTCTTTGGGATTATCTCGTCTGCTGCGAGTTTCCTGGTCCCTGAGCTACTTGGAGTATCGGCATGCCGGCCTCACGCTTTCTATCCCGTTTTGCCTTTCTTGCGTTGAGCGCCTCTTGTGCGTTGAGCGCCAATACCTCCAATGCGGCCGACCTGGCCCTGGAAGACGCTGTTTCGATGGCAGGGATGCAGCTTTACCTGAATGCGGGGGCGCCGGGCCTGATCATCGCTGTCGTGCGCGGCGATGACACCGTCATTCAAGGATACGGCGAGACCGCGCCGGGCAGCAGCGTCGAGCCGGACGAAAACTCCATTTTCCGGATCGCATCGGTATCGAAGGTCTTTGCCGGCGACGTATTGGCGTCACTGGCAGCCAAGGGCAAGGTCAGGCTGACCGACCCTCTGGCGAAATTCGCGCCTGAGAACGCCAGCGTCGAGGCCAATGGCCGCCCCATGACGCTGCTGGATCTGGCGACACATTCCGCGGGCCTGCCGCGCGAACTGCCGGATCCGGATGCCAAGCCGTCCGAGAATCCGTTCGCGGTGTTCGACCGGGCGTATTACTGGAAATGGGTCGGCGCCAACAAGCCGGCCTACGCGCCGGGAACCACCACCCTTTACTCGAACTTGGGCTACGGCTTGCTCGGCGATGCGCTGGCCAAAGCGGGCGGGGCGGATTATTCGGCCTTGCTGGCCAGCGAGGTCGCGCAGCCCGCGGGCCTGGTCGACACGACCAATGTGCTGAATGACGCGCAGAAGCCGCGCCTGATGACGGGGCTGGATCCCTTTGATAAACCCGATCCGAACGCCATCGTGCCCGACGTGATGCACGCCAGCGCGGGCGTCTATTCCACGGCGGGTGACATGGCGCGCTGGATGCGTTGGCACCTGGAGGGCGCGCGGCAGTCGAATGAGGCCTCGGTTCTGGCCCACACGCTGTGGCTGCCTTACGACGGCCTGAAATCCGTGGTGGGCACGGAGGTCACCGACGCCGACGGCATGGGCCTGGGCTGGGTCGTAAGCTTGCCTCGCAATGGCTCGCCGCTGTTGCTGGGAAAAAGCGGCGGCCTCGGCGGATTCATGAGTTACGCGGTGCTATCGCCCAACCGTGGGCTGGGCATATTCGTCGTTGCCAGCCGCGTGAACTTTGCCATGTTCGGGAACATCCATTCCCAAGTGCGCGAACTAGCGGCTGAGCTGGCCCGGTGAACGGAGTCGGGACGGGGGCGGCTGTGCGCAAGCGCGCCCGTCCACGGTTCGGCAAGGCCCTGGTCCTGGCCTGGCTTGCCTGCGTCATGCCGCAGGCGTCCGCGCAAGAGGGCAGGGATATCTTCAAGACCGAAATCTTCCTCACGCCTTATAGCGCGCTGGGCGACGGGCTGGGCGACTATCCGCGGCTGAACGGCAGATTCCTGCTGATGACCGGCTACACCGGCTATTTTGGCATCCGGGACGACAACGGACAGATTCCGCGTTCGCACTGGAGCAGCGTGCAGCCGACGGCGGAAGCCGCCTTGGTCCTGCAGCTGACACAGCGGTTTTCGGTCCGCGCCAAGGCAACTTTCGACTCGTCGACCAACGAAACCAAGGACAACGCTTTCTCGGACCTGGGCGTTGGCCTGGACAACCTGTTCGCCGCCTATACCGCGGACAATTACGCCCTGTACGGCGGCAAGATGGACCTCGGCTTCGGCGACGCCTGGCATGTCATCGACGGCCTGTACAGCGGCTACAACGAGAACCAGGAGTTCCGCGGCTCGATAGGCGTGGGCGGCCGCTACACCTTGGGTACCACGGGCGCCGGGACGCATTCCGTGGCTGCCGTGTTGTTCAAACGTGACGATAGCAGCCTGAACCGCCGGCTCAGCGTTGATCAGGGCTTCATCAGCCCCGATCAGCCGCCAGCCTTCAGCGATCAGATGAAGTCTTTCATTCTGTCTTATGACTTTCGCGAGCTGCCCGGGCTAGAGGGCTGGTCCGGCGGCTTGGACGCAGGGCAACTGCATAGGGAGCCCGGCCACGGGAAAAGCGCCAATACCGTGTCGGTCCGCTTGCGGTACGACGCGCCGGTGGGCCAGGGCTGGAGCGCAAGTTGGTACAACGAGGCGACCTTCTCCAGCGCGTTCATGGGGGCGCCGGTTTCTAACGGCAATGCCGTGACGTCGCTGTCTCTGGCCCGCGACCGCTGGCAATTGACGGGCACTGCCGCCGTGCGCAAGCTGTCGGGTAGCGACGAGAAGCTCGCGCGGTTCGGGCTGCAAGGCGAACTGGACTGGGCGGTTTCCGCTGCGATCACCTACGTCACGCCAGTTGGCTTCATCGTGCAGGCCGGGCTGACACATCAGCGCGATCAGGCGCTGCTCATCAACCAGGGCGTTTTTCGCGTCGCTTATCAAATGGGGTTCTGAGATCATCATGACACGCAAAAAATCACTTATCTCCGGGGTTGCTCTGTTTGCCCTGGCTTGCTGCATGACCGCCTGGTCCCAGACGGTCTCCATCGACAGCCGCTCCAACCCGTCGGCCGATGCCATCGCCATCCCCAAAGACAGCAAAGAGCTGGCGGTCAAGGCGCTGCCCGACGTCGTCGCAGAAATCTTGAAGCGCAGCCAGGTTCCGGGCATGGCGGTCGCCGTGGTCATCGACGGCAAGACGGTTCTGGCCAGCGGCTATGGCGTGCGCGAGCTTGGGCGGGACCAGCCGGTGGATGCGCAGACGGTGTTCGAGATCGCCTCGCTCTCGAAGTCGCTCACGTCGACTGTGGCGGCAATCGAGGTGACCAAGGGTACGATCGCCTGGGACGATCCGGTCATCCGCTACTTGCCGGATTTCAAGCTCGGCAACGCCTATGTGTCGCAGAACGCCACGATCGGCGATTTCTTTTCCCATCGCTCTGGTCTGCCCGGCACGGCCGGCGACAACCTTGAAGACCTGGGGTTCCAGCGCAACGACATCATCGCCCGCCTGGGGCAACTACCGCTGGACGCGTTCCGCACCTCTTATCACTATGCCAACTTTGGCACGACCATCGGCGCGGAGGCCGTCGCGGCGGCCGCGGGCCTGCCCTGGGAGTCGCTGGCCGACGAGGTGCTGTTAAAACCCTTGGGGATGACGGCAACGAGCTATCGCTACGCCGATTACATGGCGCGCGACAACCGGGCCGTCTTGCACGGGTATCAGAAGGGCGTATTCGTGCCGCTGGGGCAGCTCGACGCGGATCAGCAGGCGCCCGCGGGCGGCGCGTCCTCCAATGTCGTTGACATGGCCGAATGGCTCAAGCTGCTGCTGGCCGACGGCGAGCACCGTGGCAAGCCGATGATCGCCGCGGGTGCGCTGCTTCCCGCACTGTCGCCCCAGTCGTTCAGCGCGCGGTCACACGACCTCGCATCACGCTCGGGCTTCTACGGCTACGGCTTCAACGTCAACACCGAAACGGGCGGCCGCCCTTCGATGGGGCATTCCGGCGCCTTTTTGGTGGGTACAGGAACCTCGTTCAAGATCGTGCCGTCCGCGGGTATCGGCATTGTCGTGCTGACCAATGGCGCTCCGGTGGGTGCCGCCGAGTCTGTCGTCGCGACTTTCATCGATACCGCGCTTTATGGCAAGCCCACGCGGGACTGGTACGCTATCTATAACAGCGCCATGAAGGGAATATTCGCGCCACAGGCCGATTTGTCGTCACAGGCCAGGCCGGCTGATCCGGCGCCGGCGAAAGCGTTGCGCCTGTATACCGGCCGCTTCGACAATGCCTATTTCGGCGCCGCCGAAATCCAAGAAGCCGATGGCGCGTTGACGCTGGTCCTCGGCCCCAAGAACATGCGCTTTCCGCTGCGCCACTGGGATGGCAATACGTTCGCTTTCGCGCCGGCCGGCGAGGCTGCACTGGTCGATTCGCTGGCGTCCCTGACCTTTAACGTAGACAAGGACCAGGTCAGCGGGTTTGATATCAAGTATTACGACGACAACGGAATGGGGCGCTGGGTTCGCAAATAGTCAATCGGGCTCCTTGAAGTCCGCAGCACACCGTCAATCTCATTCTAGGAATGCTGTTTGCCAACATGGACATCGTATCGTACAGTGACGGTCGGCCAAGTCGTGGCCGTTCCTGATTGTCGGTCACAATCGCGACAGTTGCACAAATTCTTCCTATGAGTTCTCCCACCAGATCGCCGCTTGAGCGCGGCATTGCCATTTTGATGCTTCTTGCCAAATGGCATGGGCCTGTTTCGTTGGAAATGGTGACGAACGAGCTCAAGGTCAACAAAAGCTCTGCATTTCGATTGCTAGAAGGGCTGGAACGGGCGAACTTGGTTACTCGGACGGGGTCGGGCACAGGGTATCTGTTGGGATCTGACGCGCTCGTGCTGGGCGAAGCATTCAAACGACATTTCGTCATTTCGGGACTTTGCGACATGAGCCTGTTGAATCTGCGGGATTCGACGGGCGAATCGGCGGGAGCTTTCGTGTTGCAGTTCCCGTATCGGCTGTGTTTCGCAACCATGGAAAGCACACAGCCTATACGACGAATTTTGAATGTAGGCGAGCGCCGTCCATTGCACACTGGGGCGGTGGGGAAGGTGATGCTGGCGCATCTATCTTCCACTCTGCTGCAAGACTATTTGACTTCGCTTGAACCTGGTGCAACGCGCCGCGAGCAGCGGCTCAGCCGTGCGACTCTCGAAACAGAGATAGAGACCGCCCGCAAAGATGGATATGCAGTAAGTGTTGAAGAAACCGGCCCTGATATATGGGGCGTGGCGGTTCCGATCGCTGCAGAGTCCCTGATCGGGGCGTTGGTTATCACTGGGCCTATGTCTCGCTTTCCCTCGTCTCTCGGAGCGACAGTGAAATTGCTTAAGCGCGAGGCGAAATCTATTATTGCCCGCCTTTGAGGTGTATCGGTGGCCGAGGCCATTGATCGATGGCCTGCGCCATGTTCCGCATATTCATGCTGCGTTGAAGCATTTGCCGGCCATGCGCGCCGCATCGTATTGTCACGCGTTCTCAGTCTGATGGCTCAACGAAGTCGCTGATACGGGTTTCCACTTAGGCTTAAAGGGGTGACACGAGAAGAGTTTTCCGCATAATCTTTAATGCAACGACGGTTGCATTAAAAACTTGGAGACTCATCATGATGTCACGAACGTTTTTTGCATGCGTGTGCCTGATCGTTGTGTTGGTGCCTGTCACTGCTGTGCAGGCTCAAGACTATCCTGCCAAACCTGTTCACATCATTGTCCCGTTCTCCCCGGGTGGACCCGCGGACGCCACGGCACGCATCGTCGCCAATGCCCTGCAGCAGGAGCTGGGAGAGCCCTTTGTTGTAGAGAATCGTCCTGGTGCCTCAGGTACCGTAGGTGCGGCAGCTGTGGCGAGATCTGCCCCCGATGGCTACACGCTGTTGCTGACCAATATCGCTGATACGTGGAACCAGTTCTTGAACGACTCATTGCCTTATGACTACATCAAGGACTTCTCGCCGATCTCTCTCATAATGTCGACATATTTCATGCTGATCGGAAATGCCGATTTGCCGGCAAGTAACTTCGATCAGTTGCTGCAGCTCGCCAGGAGTAAGCCGGGGTCATTGACTTATGGATCTGCCGGTTTCGGCGTGTCGTCGCATCTAGCGGGCGAGTTGCTGGCTCAAATGGCGGGTATCGATATACGTCATATCCCCTATAAGGGGCAAGGCCCCGCTCTGACCGATCTGCTTGGAGGACATAACTCCTTCATGTTTGTTAATCCTGTCATAGCCACGCCTTATATAAAAGCAGGAAAATTGCACGCGTTGGCGACGACAGGTCGGGAAAGAGAGCCACCGGGAGACGTGCTCACGATCGCAGAGTCCGGAGTGCCAGGCTTTGAAGTGGATACTTGGTTTGGCCTAAGTGCCCCGGCAGGTACACCCAAGCACATTATCGATCTGCTCGCGCAGCACGTTGTCAAGGTACTAAAGGACCCAAAAATACGAGGTGATATAGAACTACTGGGCGCGCAACCAATAGGCAACACCCCTGAAGAGTTTCGTCAACGTATTCAGTCGGACATGACGAAATGGGGAAAGGTAGTAGCAAACATTCATTTGGAAAGGTAAATAGCAGGCTGACACGGCTGCCTATGGGGCTATCTGTGCGCGGTGTAGGAAGTGATCACGAATTACGAATGCAAGGAGTTCAAATAATGAACCAACCCACTGCGTTTCAAGTGGATACACGTGCTGCGCTTAATGGCTTGCTCACCAGCTTGAAGCAAGAACACTGGCAAGACAGCGCCGACCTTAGGCTGACTGGTGAGGAGCCGCCCGTAGCTACAGTTCATCGTCTTGCTGCGGCATCCGCATCCGTGATTTCTGCTATCGCACTGGGTGTGAGTCAGCGATGGCTCGATGCGGGAAAAGAGCGTCAAGTGATTTGCATCGATGCACTTCAAAGCCTATGCGGCTTATGTCCATTGACATTTCAGCGGCAAAGCGGCCACGCCGTTCCTCTTCGATTGGACGTGGCTCGCGAA
The DNA here is from genome assembly GCA_017745595.1 of Bordetella petrii. Classification (GTDB taxonomy): domain Bacteria; phylum Pseudomonadota; class Gammaproteobacteria; order Burkholderiales; family Burkholderiaceae_B; genus Bordetella_A; species Bordetella_A petrii_C. The sequence goes on along the minus strand of WMBV01000011.1, from coordinate 51,925 downwards.
CTGAGGGCTGGCTTTTATCAGACTTCGGACAAAAAATGGTTCTTCATCGCCGGTGCGTACTCCCATTTGCGCGATAAGACTCTTGCCCTGCTCAATTGCCCAAATACGGTGGAGGCTATCACTTCTGCAATATCCTTGAGAAAAGCAGCGGAGCTTGAAGAGACATTCGCGCAGCATGGCGCGACAGGAGTGATTGCCCGCACCCGTGATGAATGGGAAAAGCATCCACAAGGAAAGGTGCTCTTGAGCACGCCCTTAATTGAAGTGGAGAAAATTGGTGATGGCCCGCCCGAAAGCCCTTGTCCTATATCCAGACCTTTGGATGACTTGCGCGTATTGGATGCTTCGCATGTCATAGCAGGCCCCATCATTGCTCGCAGTCTTGGGGAGCATGGTGCGGAAGTACTGCGTATATCGCACCCCGCGCATCCTGATTCCGTACTCCAGATAATGGATACGGGGCTGGGCAAGCGCAATGCATATATTGACTTGGTTGATCCGCGCGACCTTGCGACTTTTAAATCGTTGGTGCGACGGGCGGATGTGCTGGTGCAGTCGTGGCGGCCCGGTAGTATGAAGCGTCACGGCCTTGACGCAGAGAGTGCAGCGGGTCTTCGTCCCGGAATCGTGTATGTCTCTGTTAGTGCCTTTGGCTTCGAGGGGCCATGGGGCACACGCAAAGGATTTGATCCGCTGGCGCAGGCGGTAAGTGGAATTGCACTGAGCGAGGCGGTGCAAGGAAAGCCACGTCTCGCGCCCACCCATTTACTGAATGATTATCTGGCCGCTTATCTTGGGGCACTTGGCGCCTTGGTGGGCTTGAGCCGAAGAGCAACGGAGGGCGGAAGCTACCATATTAAAGTGTCGCTGACTCGCACGTCGATGTGGGTGCAAGATCTGGGGCTGAGAGCGCCCCCTGATAAGCCTGTAGCGGTGGAAGATCTGAAACCGGTGCTCCGTAGCCGATCGTCGGCTTTTGGCATACTTGAGCAGATGGATCCGGTGGCATGGATGTCCACTACTCCTCCGCACTGGGCCCTTCCTCCCGCTCCGCTGGGAAGCTCAGTTGCGAGCTGGCTTACCTAACCCGGCGATTACGCCGATATTCCCTGCGCCAAGATAGGCCTGTGATCAGAATTTCACATTCAGGACTTCGGGATTCACCACCAGTGATCTGTTAGCGGTGCCCATAACGGCCGCCAACGCATTTTCAACAGTTGCTACTGCCATACGGTCGGCAGCTTCTCGAGTCAGGCCAGCTGCGTGGGGACTCAGTACAACATTTGGCGTGTTGAACAGCACATGTTTGTCGTTTACCGGTTCCATCGCAAATACGTCGATGCCTGCCGCTCTGATGGCGCCCGAATTTAAGGCCATAGCCAGGGCATGTTCATCAATCAAGCCGCCGCGAGACGTATTCACAATGATCGCGTTCGATTTGAGATGACTCAGACGCGCAGCGTTGAGCATCCCGGACGTCGATGAAGAGAGTCCCAAATGCAGGCTGATGAAATCGGCTCGGGCTAAAGCATGGTCTAGATCGGCTTCAGACTCGAATCCTGCTGTCAGCACGTCTTGAGCCGAAACATGGGGATCATAGATAGCGACCTGCATATCGAAACCTTGGGCCAATTGAGCCATTTTCCGGCCGATTCTTCCAAAGCCTATGATCAACAGACGCTTTCCCGAGACCTCGGTGGCTGCGAAGCTATCGCGTATTTTCCAGTTGCCTAAGCGAACCGCCTGATCGTATGCCAAGGTATGTCGTGCAGCCGCGAGTAGCAGCGAAAATGCGCCTTCTGCAACTGACGTGCTATTGGTGTTGCCCACGACCATAAGCGGTATTCCCGCCGAGGTCAGTGCAGGAAGGTCAACGTTATCGTATCCGACACCGTAGCGGGACACGACCTTGAGGCGAGACGCCGCACGGATGTGTTCGGCCGTGAGAACAGGTGTGGCACGCAGCAGAAGTATGTCGGCGCCGATCAGTCCTTCCGCCATTGTTTGTGCATTGGGCGCGTCTATGACGGTCATTGTCATGTTTTCACGCTCAAGCCTGTCGAATGCCGCCTGGGGTAGGCGTCCCGCCATGAATACATGCACGTTTGTCTCCTTTCGGTGATTTCTTGCAGCCACATCTGCGGTGACTGCTCGGGGTTGACAACGCGTATCGTCTGGCTAAAATTATATCGCAACTAAGGTTGCGAAAACAAAGCGGGCTGCAGATTTCTTGTCAACGCAATTGAAATAAAGAGAGCCGGCATGACAGCAGTCTTGGGCGAGGGCGATTATCGCTACCGTGTGATCGAGGGCTGGGGGCAGCTTCCACCTGGCTGGGATCTAAAGGAGGTCGGGGGTGTTGCCGTCGACAGCCAGGATCATGTTTATGTCTTTAACCGGGGCGAACATCCCATGATCGTGTTCGACCGCGACGGGAACTTCGTCAGATCTTGGGGGGAAGGCGATTATCCTCGTGCGCACGGCATTCATATCGACAGCAACGATCACCTGTATCTCACTGACGATGGCGGCCACTTTGTGCGCAAGTGCAATAAGGATGGCCGGGTACTACTGGAAATTGGCACACCAGGAACGCCTGCTGCCTATATGAGCGGCCAGCCATTTCATCGGTGCACCCATACAGCGATGGCACCGAATGGAGACATTTACGTATCGGACGGATACGGCAATGCGCGAGTGCATAAATACTCGCCTGATGGAAAGCTTCTGCTGTCATGGGGCGAGCCAGGAACTGGCCCGGGGCAATTCAATATCGTACATAACATAGTGACCGACAGCGAGGGCTGGGTGTACGTAGCAGACCGTGAAAACCATCGCATTCAGGTGTTCGACGGTAACGGGCGTTTTGAGACGCAATGGCATGACACACATCGTCCCTGCGGCCTGTTTTGCTGCTGCAAGGGCACCCGTCCGTTGTTTATCGTGGGCGAGTTAGGGCCTTTCATGTCCGTAAATCTACGGCACCCTAACATCGGCCCTCGTCTTAGCATCCTTGACAGCGAAGGCAAGGTATTGGCCCGGCTTGGAGCCCGTGGTGGGGCTGGTACCCGCCCAGGTGCATTTATAGCGCCGCATGGTGTTGCGGTGGACTCACGTGGGGATATTTATGTGGGCGAAGTCAGCTATACGGCATGGCCGTCAATATTCCCTGACATAGACCGACCAAAGTCGGTGCGGTCATTACAAAAGCTTGAGCGCATTTCCAATGTGCCGGCACCGTCCATAAAAGATGTCTGCTAGATAGAAGGTGCTGGCCCAGAAACCTGGGACGCCTGTCCGACTCGGACCTTGATTGATGCTGCAATCTCGGAGTCATGCAATAAGACTCCTATGAAGGAGGCGACATGAAGGTACTACTAAGCATCTTGAGCATGTTGTGTTTTCTGGTTGCTCCAATGCGCGGGTATGCTGCAAGTTACCCCGATCACGCTGTAAAAATCGTAGTTCCGTTTTCACCTGGAGGGCCGACAGATTTACTGGCTAGGACGTTGGCCAAATATCTTCAAAGCGAGATGGGGCAGCCGTTTGTTGTGGAGAATAAGGCGGGCGCGGCAAACATTATCGGTTCTGCATATGTCGCAAAGTCGGCCCCTGATGGGTATACGCTGCTTCTCGTGGCCAATAGCCATGCGATTCTACCCAGCACCATCGCTAACCTTCCGTTTGATCCGTTAAAGGACTTCGAAGCGGTCGCCATGATTGGAACCGCTCCGTATGTTCTAGTGGCTCGTCCTGATCTGGGAATCAAGACCGTGAAAGACTTGGCGCAACTCGCCAAGCAACGCGGAAAACCGATGTTCTACGGCACGCCAGGTACCGGAACGGCCAACCATCTGGCAGTCCAGATGCTCGCTGATCATTTCGGGATTCGCTTTCAACAAGTCAGCTACAAGGGCGCCGCGCCCGCGACGCAGGCGCTGCTGGCGGGTCAGGTTGATTTCATCGTCAACAATGTGACCTCTTCGATTCCGTTCATTCAGTCGGGGGAATTGATAGCCGCTGGCTTGACCGGAAAAGGCGCTGAAGATCTGCTTCCAGGAGTGCCATTGATCGGAGACACGATCCCGGGTTTTGAGGCTCTCGCTTGGTACGGGATTCTTGCGCCGGCCAACACGCCAGCCAACATTCTGAATGACTTGGCAAAAGCCATGACTCATGTGGGCGAGAAACAAGATTTTCGCGACGCGATTATGCGTCTGGGCGTGCAGCCTCGCTTGATGATCGGAGACGAGTTTGAAGGGTTCATCTCTAGTGAGATCGACAAATGGGCTGGCTTGGCAGAACGTGCCGGCGTCAAGCCTGAATAAGTGAAAGGAATAAAAACATGCCTTTTCTGCAAAGACCTAATAAACCAACCTTGTACTATTGCGTAGATGACTACACTGACCCCTGGAAGAATCGCCCCTATCTGATACTGCAACACGGCTATTCGCGTTCAGGGAGGTTCTGGTACAACTGGGTGCCGTATCTGGCGCGTCATTTCAAGGTCGTTCGCCCGGATCTCCGAGGGCTGGGTCAGTCGCCATTGGATTTCGATCCCAAAACTGGTTATTCAGTTGAAAATTTTCTTGGCGATCTGGTTGATCTGCTGGATCACCTGGGTATTGACAGTGCGCACTATTGTGGCGAATCACTGGGTGGAATGATTGGAATGGGTTTGGCTTCCCACCATCCCGAGCGGGTGCGCACGTTGACGTGCGTCGCCTCCGGCGTTTGGCACAATAAGTACGTTACGGATACGTTCTCGTTCGGCCATGCGTCGTGGCAGGAAGCGCTTCGAAAGATGGGACCGAGGGCCTGGGCGGCCGCTGCCAACAGCGATCTGCGTTTTCCACCGGGGACAGACAAGGGACTGCTGGAGTTCTATGCTGAGGAGATTGGAAAATCTTCCGTTGAGGCGATGATCGCCTTGTCAGAGCTTGCAGAAATAGTGGATTTGAGAGATGCATTGCCCGGCATTCAGGCTCCAATGCTAGGCATCTATCCGGCTAATGCGAAAGTGGCAGATGACGAGCAGATGCAGTTGCTCATCGACAAGGTGCCCCAATTCAAATTGGTCCGTATGCACTATTCGACGCACACAATTATGTCGCTTGAGCCAGCGGCTTGTGCGCAGATGGCGTTGGCTTTTGCTGCGATCCATGAAGGGTTTTCGTGTTTTGAATAACCAGCTACATGGAGGTGATGCTTTGAGCGAGATCCTTTATGACGCCCGCTTCAAGAGCCTAGTGGGTTCAGGGCTACAGGTGCAACGGCTTGCGGGTGGGTTCGCCTTTGTCGAAGGTCCTGCCTGGAACGTCTCTACTAACTCTCTCGTTTTCAGTGATATTCCGGCGAACCGACTTCTGCAATGGAATCGGCGATCAGGCATTAGTGTGCTGCGCGAACCCTCAAATATGGCCAATGGCAATACTTTCGACCGCCGAGGCAGGCTAATCTCGTGCGAACATGCAAGCAGCAGACTAGTCAGGGCGGAGGCCGATGGAACTATGACTGTACTCGCCTCTCATTATGGAGAGCGCGAGCTGAACAGTCCCAATGATGTTGTGGTCGATAGCACAGGCCGAATCTATTTTAGTGATCCGAACTATGGAAGAACGCACGAACTCGTGGGTATCAAACGCGAGCAGGAAATTCCATGGCAGGGAGTGTATCGGATAGCGTCGGATGGTGATCTGACTGTGATAGCAGATGACTTCGAGCAACCCAACGGCCTTTGCCTTGATGAGCAAGAGCGATATCTATATGTCAACGATACACTGCGTCGCCATATTCGGCGCTGGGCCCTGGACGATGCAGGTGGAACAAGTGGTGGCGAAATCTGGGCTGAGTTCAAAGGTGACGGACCCAGCGTGCCTGACGGGATGAAAATTGATTCCGCTGGGACACTGTTTTGCACGGGCGGTGAGGGCATCCAAGTATTTGATCGGGAGGCGCATTGTCTCGGTGCGATCGTCATACCGGAAAAAACTGCAAACTTCGCCTGGGGAGATGACGATTTCAAGACCCTGTATGTCACCGCCTCCACATCCCTGTATCGTGTCAGGGTAGCTGTTCCGGGCAATCCCTTGTTTCAATCGCCTGCCTGAATCTTTTGCATGAGGTGATCCAAGTCGGTAGCACTTCGACCCAATGACATCCTGCGCACGGATAGTCAAGCGGGTTTGGGCGAAACACTGTGCTGAGAGCGGGTCGTAAGCCTGCTAGCGCCTGGTCTAACGCGCGCCATTTTTACCCCCAAGGTCCTGAACTACCTAGATCCCGTTGGCAGTCACTGGACGCAAAAAAGCCCTAAGTGGCTGTTCCACTTAGGGCTTAGGACTACTATGGCGTTCCTTGGAACAAATTCTGGTGGCTGGGGCTGAATCAAACAATCATCGGAAAGCCGCGTCTTTTCTGGCTCTCAGCGATTCATTAAGCTCCAGGGGACCCTTTAGGGGACCCTCGACTATGTCGTTGTTTAAATGCCACAAAAGGTCGACTAACAGCCGTCGTTAATTATTGCAGTTTCGCTGCATTTTGTCGGTCACGAAGATCTTGGGCCCACGCAGCCAATGCAGCAATTTCAGTTGATAGCGTCTCCGGTCGTGGCAATGGGCGATTCAAGTCTCGCGCTGCGCTGTGTAGCAGCTCCGAACAGCGACCGTAGCTATCTCTCATTGCTTCGCAATCGGCAACGGTAATGGCAGTTAGCTTCACTAGGCCCGGCGTTTCCACCTTGTTGGAAAGACGACGGATCACATGCGCCACCGCTTCCTCCACCGCAATTTCCCAGGTGTCGCGTAAGGAACTACCAATAGATTTGACTGTTTTACGCCATTCGTCAGGATCACCCTGCTCGAAATGAAAGCGTTCATTCTCCAACTGTCTGGTAAGACTTGCCGCGATGTCATTGACACGGCGGGCTTTGAAGGGCGCCTCGTTACGGCAAAAGCCGGCTTTATCCGCACCTCGGTTGATCGAGCTAATCGCTACGTGGGGCTTGGGTTGAAGTTCGGCCGCAGCCCGTTCCAGTTCGAATAAAAAGGCAAGATCATGAGTGAAAACGATGACCTGGCGGTGCGCTGCCTCTGCAACAAGGCGCTGGGCTACGGCTTCTCGATGCATGTGGTCAAGGGATGACATTGGATCATCGAAAACGATGCCAGATTTGTTCCCAAGCGTTGCAAGTTCCGCCATGAATGCCGCCAAGGCAACACAACGATGCTCTCCTTCGCTCAGAACTTGTCCCACCGGAGCGTCGGGTTTCCTAGTGAGTGCAACCTTGAAACGGGGGACCCCTTGCGCACTAGTTTGCTGTTTCAACTCCACTGCGAGGCCTGCAATGTCAAAATTGGCGATCTCTTGCGCGAACTGTGTTCGGAGTGCGTCAGTGACCAATGCTTGAGCTATTTCTGTACTCTTCGTGGTGATGCGTTTGGTAGATGTGTCTCGTTGAGCCACTTCAAGTTGAGCGATACGCTTTCGCCGTTCAATCTCGGCCACCACATCGGCCTTAATTCCAGTCAACCGTTGACGATCAGCGAGCTCCGCTTTTTCGGCCAGGAGTGCGGCTCTGGCGGGGGAACCTGCTTCAGCAGCAAGAGCTGTTGCCCGCGCTTCGATACTTGCAATCTGTTCGACCAGAGCCTGTCCGGGATAGATGCCGACGGGTGAGCTAATTGTGGCTTCAAGATTCGCGTGCAGCCGCTTGATTTGACGGTGGCGCCACAGGGTCCGGAGAGTCGCATCTCTGATCTGCGCAGCCAGTGCATCTTGCCGGAGCTCATCACGGACGGTTTCTACGATGTTCTTCAAGTGACCCAACGACAGTGTCTGATTTTTGAACGTTGCCAGTGCTGCATCGTAAGCTTGACGCGTTGCGTCGGCACGCTGCTGGCTATCGTCTCGGACAAAGTTCTCAAATCGGTTGAGGCGGTCAGCGGCAATAGGTGTTAGCTCCTGCTGACAAAGAACACAGACACTGCTTGCAGCCGTGACCGGAAACTGCTGGCCAACGTAGGCCTCTTCATCGGAAAAGGCGCGTGCGCTTTCCCATAGCGCCTGCCATACCTCCGATCCGATTTGAGGAAGGGGTTCATTGCGGAAAAGTGCGCTGGAGGCGGTTTCTGCGGCTCGACGTGCAGCTTCGGCGCCAGCTGCGAGGGAACGCAAATTGGCTACGTTATCGTCGCTGACAGCGGAAAATAACAGATTGAGACTAGTGACATATCCCTCAACCTTCGTTTTTAAGGTAGATAACTGCCGAGCCGCGCGAGTAGGATCGTCAGCGAGGTCTGCTGTGATCTGAGTTAGTCGATCTTGATCTGCTCGCGTAAGTGTGGCAAGCGTTTCGACTGCAGCCGGGTCGCTTTTAGCGCCAAGCTGATTCATCAATTTTCCAACAGCGGTGTTCTGGCTCCAAGCCGGTGTATGGATTACTTGTGGCGTCTGGGCCTCTATCTGACTGATTTCATCATTCAATTTTCCTTTGACTGACTGACATAACTGAGCCAGAGTGCCAAGCAGTTTGAGTGGGAAAGGTGTATACGCCACGTCGTTCGTCTCATTGACGTGGATGTTGGCCGTGCGGGAATCGAAAACACTTACAGTAGACAGTGCACTATCGCTTGCCTGTCCATGCTGCCATGTACATGTCCTGTTCTGTCCTCCGATTACATATTCGATCGTGGCGCTTGGTATACCTGGCTCCGCGTCGTATATGTCAGGCATGATTTCGTCGCCACGGTTGGGAAGGCGTGCCCGACAAGCTTTCTTCAGAATACGCGCGTAGCCGGATTTACCCGATCCGTTGTCTCCATAGATGATGGTTAAACCAATGCGGTGAAATGTCAGCCGTTGGTCAGACGCTAATGCATTGACGTATTGCACGCTATGGACTTGACGTAGGAAAACTTCGCCATGGGTGTGGTTGGGATCGAGAAGATGCACTGCCTCCAGAGGCGCTGGCGGTTTTTCTCCTTTGCAGATAGCAATCAACTCGTCGATTTCGTCTGACTCCAATGGAGGCATTTGTACGATAAGGCGACGTAGTGCATCTCGTTGCCAATTAGGGCTGTCAGCAGACCACGCGAGAATACTTGCCAGCGCTTCAGCTTCAGTCGCCATACCCTTATCCTCCAAAGGAAATATCAAGTTCAGCGTCGGGTAGGCGTTTGGCAATGGCCCGCCTTCAGCATGCGAATTATAGTTACATAATGTTCTTTTTTGAGAAAATCGACTTAAAATCGCTATAGGCCTTAGCCCGCGTCGACGGAGAGTCTGCCAACGTGGGTACCAAGATCCTCCTTCACGAAAACGGAGACACGATGCCGTTAGATTGGAATGTAGTAATGCCCAGCCTTGTGTCTGCTGTGTCTGGACTGTGTGGCGTGTGGTTAGGCGGACAGCTCACATTCAAACGTGAAGCAAGACGGGAGGCTGATCGCATAAAGAGAGAATCCAACTATCTCGTGATCCTTGTCGTCGCTCATTTGGACAGATTTATAGATGGATGTGTGCAAGTCTCGTTTGATAACGGGATGAGCGAGGGCCGCCCAGCGGGCGAGGATGGTGTTTGTGCAGCTACCGTCACAGTGCCGTCGTTTGATCCTCTCGTCTTGACGGTAGATTGGAAAGTACTTCCAGCCGATTTGATGTACGAGATATTGAATCTGCCATATAGAGCAGAGCAACTGGCAGGCTACATTTCAAGCATAGCGGAATACGACGACCCTCCTGACTTCGATAGAACGTTCTGGGCACGACAGCTTGGGTATGCTGAACTTGGACTAGAGATATCTAAGCTCGCACGTCGATTGCGACAGCATGCGAATCTGCCAGTCGACCAGCCTGTGTTAGGGAATTGGGATAGGGAGAAAACGCTGCGAGAGCAAGTTGCAAAGGTCACCGCAGAAAAAGCGGCCTATGAAGCAGGAACCATCACCTTTTCACCTGTTGCCGACTAAGAATGTCTTGACATGAATCAACCCATATTCGAGCGAACTCAGAAGGGTAATCCGCATCACATAACCATTAATCAACACATCCATTCCAAGCACTGCATCAAGCAGTTTTGTGGAAAAGACGGGCTGGTCGATGTACGTGAAATGGCTACTGACAAAGTAACAAGAGCCAAACCGGAAGCAAAGGTATTTTGCACGAAGCGGGCGTGGGACGATGTGACAGAAAAATCACGCATGGCTGGCTTTGAAAGGGCCTATTTCAACGTTCTGACCAATCCAAGTACTTTTGAATCCCGAAATCACGAGGCGATCAGCGCATATTACCTGTTATGGCATTTCCGATTTCTTGCGGCGACCGCTGATCGGACGCCGTTGACGATAAATGGAGTTGTTCCAGAGCGTGAGCTCGATATAAATTCTCGTGAATTGCTAGAGTCGAGGGGTATCATCTACATGAATGAGGATGCGACGATGAGCACTAGATTCATATATGGAGCACGCTTTTATCTATTCCACGATCGTGAGATGGAGAGATTACGTGGCACTCGTTGGGGGTTAGTACATTGCCGCGCTGGAGAGCTTCTTTGTGCTGACAATCATGGGGGACATTTGTATATGCCCATTTCGCCGACCGCTGCGTTTCTCGGCGGATATCAAGATGGTACGCTGACGCTCGACGATGTCCAGGCGTGCAACAGATTATCTGTGGCCACCGCTGATAATTGGCTCTTTGCGCGCGACCTTCAGGTCTGTCCATTGTAGTAGACGTGTTGCTGTCGAACGTCGTCAATGATTCTTCTTAATTATTAAGATGACGAAACCCTCGGTCATTCTTGAGAAACCACGCCAGCATATGCGGCACGAGCGTAGCCGCATCCACCTGTTCGCCATAGGCTTGACTGTGCATGGCGGCGTACCGATCCAAGTCGGCTTTTAGCGTCGTTGGCAGGCTGACCGTCAGCTTGACGGACTCTTGTTTTGGAAGCGGGCCTAAGCGTAGTTTCGTTGCCATTGCATTACCTGTTGATAAAAAGCGGCCGGTATGGCCGAAGCGTGATGTCTCGATTCACCACGATCCGCACCGGCATGCCTGGCCGGATCGTGAGCGTGGGTTGAATGTTGAGATTGCGCCGGGTGATTTCCTGTCCGACTTGGTTCACGGTGTCCTGCACACCGTCGCGCGTCGCGATCACCACCGGGCCATCGCGGCCGCCTTGGTTCTGTGGTGCGGCTAATTCCGCGCCTACACCCAATAGCGTGGTCAGCACAGCACCCTTCAGTATCCGATCCCAATGCCAGTCCACCGCGTCTTCCAGACCCGCGTAGCCAGCCGGGTCGGCAGCCGCTAGGTTATCGAGCACGATAGAAGACGTGTCTGGCATAATGATGCGCTCCCATACGGCCTGTAAACGGCTTTGTCCGTAGGCGACCTGGCTGTTGTAGCGACCCATCAGGCGCGCGCCCTGCGGAATGAGCACGTTGCGATGCGTAGCGCTGTCGTAGACGGGCTCGGTCACGGTGGCGATGATGTCGCCTGGCATATCCGACTTGATGCCAGTGACGAGTGCGGCGGCGATGACGGTGCCGGCCATCACCGTGTCGGGACCACGCGGCGCCTGCAGACGATGCGCGCTTTGCGTGGCCGTGCGCCCCTGGCTGGCGAATGCCGTCTTGTTGTCCTGCATGTTTTGCGTTTGCATCGGGTCTACCGTGCCGCCCGCGTCGGTAGGCGCATCGGCGAGCGTCTCCGCTGGCATGCCGCCGGGCGCGGGCGCTGCATTCGCATCCGATGTACCGCTTCGGCTGCTGGATTTGTAGAAAAGCGCAGACCGGGCTGCTTCCTCGGCTTCTTTGAGCCGCGCCAACCGTTCAGCTTCTGCCGCGTCGGGTCCGCCGTGAGGTTGCAAGCCGGCTTCGCGTTCGGCACGTAGCACCGGCCGGCCCAGATCCCCCGGCAACGGATCGCCCAGCACCGGCGGCGGTGCGGGCTGCGGCACCTGGCTGTAATCCTTGGGCAGCGACTCCAAGCCTTCGGCGCGGGTGATGCGATCGACGTTGTACAGCTCCTGATTTTCTTGATTGCCACGCGAGCGTGGCTGCAATGACCAGAGCGTGACTCCCAGGACGGCCAGCGATACCGCGCCGATGCCGACAGTCAGCGTGCGCCGGTTCAAGCGCGTTACGCGTTGAGGTGCGGCGCGCAGTTCAACGGTTTCCGGCGGCAGCTTGGGCGGCACCGCAGAATCGTCCGTATCAGCGGCTTCGTTCATGTGCCACCTCGCACCGTTTTGCCGTCGTTGCGCTCGATGCGCACGATCTGGGCGTCGTCTGCGCCCAAGCGCAACTCCACCGCACCAAAGAGCCGATCCACCACGTAGTACGGCGCACGGTACTGGTAGTTCAACAATTGCAGATCGCCGTCCGATCCAACGAGGAACAAAGGCGGCAGTTCCCCTTGTATGATGCCGGGCGGTAACTGGATGTAGACCTTCTGGCCGTCATCAAAGGCGCGTAGCGGCCGCCACGGCGGTGTGTCGCCCGTGATGGCATAACGGAATCGCAACTGGTCTACCGATACGCCTGCGCCCAGCGGCATGGCTTGCGCTGCCGCTTCGTTGCGCCGCTTTAATGCGGCCAGCCTGTCCTGCGGATAGTCCCACGACACCGAAGCCATCCAGGCCGACTGGGTGGAAGCCAGTTCCAACAAGTAAATGCGTCGATCGGTCGTGACCACCAGATTCGTTTTCAAACCGGCGCGTATCGGCTTGATCTGCAGATTGGGCCGAGCCGTAGCGCCCGTGCCGCTTGATGAGTCTCCGACAATCCAGCGCACCGTATCGCCTGCGGACACGTCGATCAGCCGTTCACCTACTTGCAGTTGCACCAGCGTTACGCGCCCGGGACTGGCGTAGACCTGGTACAGCGCGCCTTCGCTGTAGGGCCAGACCTGTATCGCGTTAATGAACCCATCGCGCGTAGGCGCCATGCGTGCCTCGCTGTTGGCGCGATTGACCTGTGCCGTCGGGCTGGTCTGCTCGGGTGCGGGTTTGTCTTTGAGTGCCTTCAACTGCCCCGGCAGCGGCAAAGGCTGTGGCATCGGCACGATTTCCACTGGCGTAGGAGGTTCAGGCACTTGGACCGGCGAACTGACCGCCACGACAGGATCGTCCAGCGCGATCTCGGGCGGCGGCGTGCCGCGTGTGGCGCAACCGGCCAGCGCCGCGACGAGCACTGTCAAGGCCAGACCGCACGGACATGGCCGATATGCGCCGACCCAGGCGGCGTGGCGACCGCCCGGCATCGGCCTACGCGCGGACCGGCCGTGTCGCCATCGGCCGTCCTGCACCATACGGCGTCGCCACGGCATGCGAGCGCTTTGGCCAGCCGCTGGGGCCAACGTCCTTCTTATGGATGAATCTCTGCAGCCAGACAAAGTATGCGTCATCACGATGTGCCTCCAGGCGTAGGGTTTGCGGAGAACTGGCGGCTCCAACTGATGCCATCGACGTAGATGCCCCAGGGATTGGCGCGCAACTTTTCTGCGATACGCGAGCGTTGCTGCACGATAGTCAGAATGGCGGTCCACCGCTCGGTGCCACCGGCGGCACCATTGACGTAGGTTTTCTCATCCCACTGGATTTGGAACGAATGTTCGCTGGCGCGAACCACGCTGACGATATCGACCATGACCGAGCGCTTACCAACGTCTTTCAGGGGTTCATGTTCACGCGCGTACTCGTTCAGGAACGCCGCACCCCGGTCGGTGGTGTAGTCGTAGATGCTGAGCCAATTCTTACGAACCACCACGGGATCAGTGGACAGCGAACGTACGCTCTCGATAAAGCGCGCCAGTTGATTGGCGATGTCCTGGTCTCCGGGATCGCCGAGCGGCATGGCCTGGCTCACGGATTGGACCTCGCCACAGGAGAGTTCGACAAGGTATGGAACGGCGGCATTGCCTTCGGCGTGGCGCATGATGCGGTCGCCCGTGGACACGGCCGCCAGCAGTAGGCAGCCGAACGCCATCAAGCGCCAGTTCCTGGCCTGCACACGGGCACCGCCCACGCGGTCGTCCCAGGCTTGGCCTGCCTTCTGAAAAGGCGTCGCGGGCTCGGGCGTGGCCGCATACTTGACCGAGGGGCGTCGAAAACGCATCGTCATCTCCTTCAGGAATCGTCACGTAGGCTGGGAATCAGGCCATTGCCGCCGGCATCGCCCGAGCGCACGGCGTGCGCGGCCATCGTCGCGCCTTGGGTAGCGCGCTGGCGGGCCTGCGCGCGTTTGGCCCAGGCGGGCGGTGCGGATGGTGCGACGGTGGATCCACCCGCAGGACTGGCGCGTCCGGCCCCCATGACACGGGACTTCACGCCACGGCCCGCCGCCGAGGCGCCGGCGCGGGCGACATCTTTCAGTCCCGCCGCAGTGGCTCGCCAGCCGGTCTTGCCCGAAAAGCTCGCCCCTTCCACATAGGCCTTGCGCGCGCCGCTGGCCATCGACGTGGCCGCCCGTACACCGCCGCCAGCCATCCGAGCCGCACCGCCCGCCACCGTGGCACCCGCAACGGCACCGGCTGTCGCCACACCGGCTGTGCCCAGCGCGGTGCCGGCCACCGCACCCGCGCCCAGTTGCGGCGCACCGGAAACCAGACCCGTCGCGATGCTTGGCCCGAAAATCCCCAGACCCAGCATGGCCAGCGAGGCCAGCATCACGGCAGCGGCATCATCCAATGTCGGCTCAGGGCCCATCGCGGTACGAAAATCGTTAAAGACGAGCGTACTGATGCCGACAATGACCGCGAGCACCAATACCTTGATGCCCGCGGAAATGACATTGCCCAACACCTTCTCGGCCAAAAAGGCGGTCTTGCCCCACAACGCAAACGGCACCAGTACGAAGCCGGCCAAAGTGGTCAACTTGAATTCGATCAACGTCACGAAAAGCTGAATCGCCAGCACAAAAAAACTCAGGATCACGACAAGCCAGGCCAGCAACAGCACCACGATGGTGTCTAAATTGGCAAAGACCGAGGTAAAGCCCGACAGGTCACCCACGCGCTCCAGGAGCGGCGCGGCGGTATCGACGCCCACCTGCGCAAGCCGGCCCGGTTGCAAGAACTCGGCGATCGTCAGTGATGAACCGGAGGCCATGAGTCCTAAACCGGACAGCGAACGGAACACAATGCCCGACAACCAGTTGAAGTTACCCAGAATGAAGGCGAACACGCCGACGTACAGCACTTTTTTGATGAGTCGTGCCAGCACGTCGTTCTGACCATGATCCATCGCCCACCACAAGCCCGCCAGCGTCATGTCGATGACCACCAGCGTGGCCGACAGGAACGCCACCTCGCCATTGACCAGGCCAAAGCCCGAATCAATGTAGCGGGAGAAAATGTTGGTGAAGCGGTCGATAATGGCCAGATCGTTCATGAGGATGGCTCCCGCCCCTAAAACCCGTCGACGCGCTGCGGCGTGTACTGGCTCTTGCCGTCGCCCATAAAGCGCTTGCGGGTTTCTTCGGCTGCGCGCTGGACCCGGGCATCGTCGGCGCTGGGCGCGACGGCTGGCGCGTCTGGGTGCGTCGGCGCATCCTGCTTGTCGCCGCACGCGGCAGCAAGTGCGGTCACGGCCACTACGGCCATCGTCGTCTTGATCATGGCAAAGCTCCTGTCAGGGGTAGAACGTCACGGATTGCGGGGTGTACTGGCCTTGGCCATTGCCCCTGAAGCGACGCCGGATCTCGCGCGCCTGGGCCTCGTCGGCGGCGGTTTGCGCTTCATCAAGTGCGATG
This sequence comes from Bordetella petrii, assembly GCA_017745595.1. Classification (GTDB taxonomy): domain Bacteria; phylum Pseudomonadota; class Gammaproteobacteria; order Burkholderiales; family Burkholderiaceae_B; genus Bordetella_A; species Bordetella_A petrii_C. Next base: position 36,170 of record WMBV01000011.1, on the reverse strand, counting down.
GCGCGATCCTGGGCAATTTGCAATTGCTGCTGCTGGATGGCCTGCTTGGCCTGCAAGGCCAGCAATTGATTGGTCGCCTGCTGCGCCTGCAACGCGCCCACGGCCGATTGGCTCTGCGCGACGATGTCGGTGAGCACGCCTTCGTCGTCGCGCAGGCTCTGTACGGCCTGCGCTTGCACGCGCATGGTGGTGCGCAGCGATTCGAGCGATTGCGTCCAGCGTTCGCGTGCGTCCTGCACCATCTGATCTCGGGTGACGGCGGTGCCGTACTGCTCGGGATAGAGCCGAGAAAAATCCGCATCCATGCGCGACACATCGAAGGTCAGGCCCCGCGCCTCATCGACCAGGCGAGTCGTCGCAGCCAGCGTCGAGCGTAGCCGATTGATGCTGTCGAAGTTGAGCGTGGCGAGATTGCGTCCCTGGTTGACCAGCATCTGTCCTTCATTCTGCAACTGCTGGATCTGGTTGTTGATTTGCTCAAGCGCGCGAGCGGCCGTCATGACATTCTGTGTGTAGTTGGACGGATCGAAGACGGTGCGCCAGGCATATGCGGCAGGCGTGGCCGCTGCCAGCGCGGTGGCGAGTACGACAAGGATGGACGTTTTCATGATGAAACCTCCGATAAGTCGACAACGGGAGAAATGGGGGCGGCAGCGGCCGGTGCGGACATGGGATCGATCAGTTCGGCCGCCCAGTCCAGGCTACGATGGCGCAGCCATGCCGCAGCAAAGCCGTCGCGCCCGTTCCCGGCCAGCACGGCGTCGATGTCTCGCTGATCTTCAGGCGAGGCCGCCCCAGCAAAGGCCAGCGATACCGGCCCCAAGCCCAGGTCGAACATACGGTGGCCCAAACGGGACTGGTAGTAGTAGTCCTGCTTGGGCTGTGCGTGAGCGACGAGCTGAATCTGGCGGGCGTTCAGGCCGAAACCTTCGTAGATCGTGCGAATCTGCGGTTCGACCGCTTGCGGATTCGCGAGAAAAATTCGGCTGGCACAGCTTTCGATGATGGCCGGCGCAATGCTCGAATCGCGGATGTCGGCCAGCGATTGTGTGGCGAAGATCACCGACACGTTTTTCTTGCGCAAGGTCTTAAGCCATTCGCGCAATCGCGCAGCAAACACCGGGTCGTCCAGAAACAACCAGGCCTCATCCAGCACGAGCAACGTGGGCGCGCCGTCGAAGCGTTCCTCCAGCCGAGCAAAAAGATGACGGATGACGGCATTGGCGGCGGCCTTGGCCGGCATCAGGTCTTCCATCTCAAAACCTTGCACATCGGCCGTCCCCAGCCGGTCGTGATCCGCATCGAGCAGTCGTCCGTGCGCGCCACCCAGCACATAGGGGGCGAGCGCTTGGCGCAACCGGTTCGACTGCAGGAGTGCCGAGAGCCCGGTCATGGTGCGCTGCGCGACGGGTGCGCTGGCCAGACTGCCCAGCGCCGACCACACGGCGGCTTTTTCTTCGGGGCCGACCACGACACCTTCCATCGCCAGGCGGCCCTCCACCCATTCGGCCGCCTGGCTGCGGTACGCAGGGTCGTCTACACGTGCCAGCGGTTGGAAAGCGGCTTCGCCTTCCAGACCCAGATCGTGATACTCGCCGCCCAGCCCCAGAAGCGTTGCGCGTAACGAGCGTCCCATCTCGAACACAAAAACACGCGAACCGGCATAGCGACGAAACTGCGCGACCAGCATGGCCAAGAGCACCGATTTGCCAGCGCCAGTCGGGCCGACCACCACCGTGTGGCCCACGTCGCCGATATGCGTCACGAGCCGAAACGGCGTGGCGCCATCGGTGCGTGTGACGACAAGTGGCGGACCATCCAGGTGAGCATTGCGTTCCTGGCCTGCCCAGACCGCCGATGCCGGCATGAGGTGAGCCAGATTCAGTGTCGATACCAGCCACTGGCGCACGTTGGCGTAGACGTGACCCGGCAGCGACGACAGCCACGCCTCGACCGCGTTCAGCGTCTCGGGCACGACGACAAAGCCCCGCGATTCGATGGCGCGCGCGGCCAGGCGTAGCTTCTCGTCGGCCACGGCCGCATTCTTGTCACGCACGACCACGGTGGCGGTCACGTATCCGTATGCCACATCGTCCGACCCCAGCTCTTGCAAGGCGGCATCGGCATCGGCCGATTTGTTGTCGGCATCGCTATCGACCAACGGGCTTTCCTGTTGAGAAAGCGTCTCGCGCAGCAGCACCAGCACGCTCTTGCGTTTGGCGAACCAGTGCCGGCGCAGTCGTGTCAGCTCGGCCTCGGCTTCGTGCTTGTCCAGACAAATAAAACGCGTGACCCAGCGATAGGCGAATCCGAGACGGTTCAGATCATCCAGCAAGCCAGGCCAGGTGCGTGTCGGAAACCCGCGCACGGACAATACTCGCACGTGTTCGTCACCCAGCATGGGCGCCACACCGCCCACCAGGGCGCTATCGGCCAGCAACGCATCCAGATAGCAGGGCACTTCGGGCACGCCCACCGGATGCGGCCGAGTGGAAACGGTGCCGTGCAAATACGACAGCGTTTGCGCGCTGTCGAGCCAGCGTACCTCGGGCATGACGCCATCGAGCAACCCAGCAAAACGCTGGGTTTCGGCCATAAAACCGGTCAGGCGCTCGCGCCAGTCAACGCCCTGGCGCGCCGGATTCTCGTACAGCATCCGTCCGGCCCGCGCACGTGCGTCCTCGGGGGGCTGCCACAACACGGTAGCGTGATAAGCGCTCTCGAAGTGCGAACCCGCTTCCTCGAACGCGGCGCGCCGCTCCTCATCGATCAGCCACGACAGTTTGTCGGGAAAGGTGGCAATGGGATAGTTGCCCGCTTCGCGCCGGTCGGCCTCGACGAACAAGGCCCAGCCCGAGCCGAAGCGCTTGAGCGCGTTGTTCAGGCGTGCCGTCACCGCGACCAGCTCGGATTCGGTGGCGCTATCCAAGTCCGGTCCGCGAAACCTCATGGTGCGCTGAAACGCGCCATCTTTATTGAGCACCACCCCATCGGCGATCAGCGCGGCCCACGGCAGCCAGTCCGCCAGTTGCGCGGGACGCTTGCGGTACTCGGTCAGATTGAGCATCGCCGTCTCCTATACGTCCAAGAGCGTCGGATGCTTCACATGGCGTGTGAAGACCTGCATGAATTGCACGTCCGCGCGCGCGCCCCACACCGCCAGCATATGGCCGACGAACCAGCAGGCCAGGCCGGGCAACCACAGTTGCAGGCCCAGACCGATAGCGGCGGCCAGCGTACCGTTGGCGATCGCCACCGTACGCGGCGCACCGCCCAGCAAAATCGGCTCGGTCAACGCCCGGTGCAACGGCGCTTCGAAGCCTTCGGGTAGATTGGCCATTGCAGTCATATCAGCGCGCCGCCCGAGAAGGAGAAGAACGACAGAAAGAACGACGAGGCCGCAAAGGCAATGGACAGGCCGAACACGATCTGAATCAGCCGACGAAATCCGCCGTTCGTATCGCCAAACGCCAGCGTGAGCCCGGTCACGATAATGATGATGACCGCGACGATGCGCGCCACCGGCCCCTGCACCGATTCCAGAATGGATTGCAGCGGGGCTTCCCACGGCATGCTGGAACCGGCCGCGTGCAGCGCGCCCACGGCAAAGAGCAACAACAGCCCGCCAAAGCGATGCGCAAAAGCCAAAGCCTGGTCGCGGAATGCGGGTACATAAGTTGGTGACGAGACCGACTTCATGGGGATTCTCCGAAAGTAAGCGGGATGGGATCGAGTACGTAGCGCTCGCCCTCCAGACCCGTTACGCGCGCGATCTCGCGCACGCGCCGGGCGGCGCCCCGGCCATCCAGGAAAACGATGACGTTGACGGCCTCGGCAATCAGCGCGCGCGGCGGCTGGCTGGAGGCTTCGAGCGTGAGCTGTTCCAGGCGCAGCAGCGCGCCGTAGGCGGAATTGGCGTGCAGCGTGGCGATGCCGCCCGGATGGCCGGTGCCCCAGGCTTTGAGCAGATCCAGCGCTTCAGCACCGCGCACTTCGCCCACGATGATGCGATCGGGCCGCTGGCGTAGCGTCGAGCGCACCAGATCGGCCATTGATGCCGCGCCCGGCAACGTACAAAGCTGCACGCGGTCCTCGTTGCGGCATTGCAATTCCACGGTATCTTCGAGAATCAGGATGCGGTCGCCGCCATCGGCGATTTCGTCGAGCAACGCGTTGGCAAATGTAGTCTTGCCCGAGCTGGTGCCACCGGCGATGACGATGTTCAAGCGATCGCGCACGGCCCCGCGCAAGAAGACCGCGTGTCCGGTCTGCAAAATATCGTCACGCACGTAGTCGTCCAACGTGAACACCCCCACCGCATGCTTGCGGATGCTGAAGGACGGCGCGTAGACCACCGGCGGCAACACCCCCTCGAACCGTTCGCCGTGTAGCGGCAAGCGCGCCGACAGGAGCGGCCGTTCACGGTGGACCTCGGCCTGTACGCATGCGGCAACTAATCGGATGATGCGTTCGGCATCGGCCGGCGAGAGCGACACACCCGTCGGCTCGCGGCCGCTACGCAGCCTATCCACCCAAATACGGCCATCCGGATTGAGCATGACTTCGCCGATGTCTGGATCATCCAGGGCTTCGATGATGGCCGGGCCGAACGCCGTGCGCAGCATCTGCACACTACGCTCGCGCGCGGCGGCTTTGCTGGCGTCGGTGTCACGCATCATCAGCTCCCTCGGCAAGCGGACCGACCGGCGAATCGGCCTGTGCGGCCAGGCTGTCGTCCGGGCCCGGTGCCAGGCCATCCAGATCGGGATAGATTTCTTCATGAACCTCGTGCACCAGACTGCGGCCGCGTTGCAAGTGGCGGGCAAGCTGGTCGATGAACTGTCCGTAGCGCAGCTTGCCCTGGGCGCGGGCGGCGTCCTGATGGGTGGCTGGCACGGGCGTCGAGATGGTCAGAAAGACACGCACATAGATCGCCACGGTCTCGATCAGGATGTTCTGGTCGCGGTCGAGCTTGTCGAACTGGCGCGAGAGTTTGTCCAAACGCCGCGCCAGCGCCGCTTCGCGCTGATCAGCGCCATCCGGCGACAGGAACGAGGCCAAGGCGGCTGCTACCAGCGAGGACTTGGAGACGCCGCGATGCGCGGCCAGATCGTCCAGCCGCCGGGCGTGGCTGGGTTCGATGAAGAGGTTCAGTCGCGTGCGCGTGGTCATAGCGGTATCCCGTCGTCTGGGTCCAGCGCCGCCAGTCGTGCCGAGCGTTGCAGCCGCCGATCGGGTTCTACGGGCAACGGCGGACCGTCATCTTCTTCCATCGACGCCAGATCAGGTTCGAGCTCCAGCGGCGCGGCAGTCGGCAGCATGTCCAGTTCCGGGCGGATCTGCAAACCACCGTCCTCGTTCAGGCCCGAGGTATCGGTGTCAGACGATACGGGTAGCACGGGCGGCAGTGCGCGCCCACTCCAATCGTCGGGACGGGCGGCGGGCTTGTCGGCATAACCGTTCTCGCGTAACACGGGGGAACGCAATACCCGTCGTGTGAAATTGCCGTCTTCGTAGTAGCGCAGCTTCTTGGCCTGGATGGGCGGCTGGCCGGACAGCATCACAATCTGGTCCGTGTCCGGCAACTGCATGATCTCGCCGGGTGTGCGCAGCGGTCGGGCCGTTTCCTGCCGCGACACCATCAAATGTCCCAGCCACGGCGCGAGCCGGTGGCCCGCATAGTTGCGCTGAGCGCGCAGCTCAGTCGCCGTGCCCAACGAATCGGACACGCGCTTGGCGGTGCGCTCATCGTTCGATGAAAACACGACGCGCACGTGGCAGTTATCCAGAATCGAGTTGTTGGGGCCATACGCTTTTTCGATCTGGTTCAGGCTTTGCGCAATCAGGTACGCGCGCAGCCGATAGCCCGCCATATAGGCCAGCGCCGACTCGAAAAAGTCCAACCGGCCCAGCGCGGCGAACTCGTCCAGCATCAGCAGCAGGTCGCGCAGGCGCGCAATGCCATCGGAGCCATCCAGCGACTCGGTCAGACGGCGGCCAATCTGATTGAGCAAGAGCCTGACCAGCGGTTTGGTGCGCGAAATGTCCGACGGCGGCACGACCAAATAAAGCGATACCGGATGTTGAGCGCTGATGAGATCGGCGATGCGCCAGTCGCATCGCTCGGTCACGGTCGCCACCGTGGGGTCGCGATACAGTCCGAGGAACGACATAGCGGTACTCAACACGCCCGACCGTTCGTTCTCCGATTTGTTGAGCACTTCGCGTGCTGCCGATGCCACCACCGGATGCGGGCCATCGTCCAGATGCCGCGTGCTCAGCATGGCGCGTAAGGTTATCTCGAAGGGACGCGCCGGGTCCGACAAGAATGCCGCCACACCGCGCAGCGTCTTGTCGCGCTCGGCGTACAGCACGTGCAGAATGGTGCCGACCAGTAGTGAATGAGACGTTTTTTCCCAATGGCTACGGCGCTCCAGCATGCCCTCGGGATCAACCAGAATATCGGCGATGTTCTGCACATCGCGCACTTCATGGATGCCCTGGCGCACTTCGAGCAACGGGTTGTACGCGGCCGATTTCGGACTGGTGGGGTTGAAGTACAAACAATGCGAGAAGTGTGCACGCCAACCCGCAGTGAGCGTCCAGTTCTCGCCCTTGATGTCGTGCACCACGCACGATCCGCGCCACGTCAGCAAGGTGGGCACGACCAGGCCCACCCCTTTACCGGAACGGGTCGGTGCGATCGCCATGATGTGCTCCGGGCCATCGTGGCGCAGATAGGTCGGCGCATCGCCGCCGAGCCTGCCCAGAAACACGCCAGCAGGTTTAAGCAGCCCGGCCTTCTCTATATCGTCGCGCTCGGCCCAGCGCGCCGAACCATACGTGGTCACGCGCTTGGCCTGACGCGCGCGGTGCACCGACATCATCACAGCGGTGCCAGCACCCAGTACGCCGCCCATTGACGCGATCACGCCGCCGCGTATGAACACGTCCGGCGCATAAGCCTCGTAGGCATACCACCACATAAAGAGCTGCCAGGGGTAGTAGACCGGCAGGCTGCCTATGTACCCAGCCGGCGGGCCCAGGCGCGGCGAATAGCCGAGCGCGGCGGCCGTGTATTGCGTGCCGGCCCAGACGCATGCACCGGCTACCGTGCATACCACCACGATCTGCCCGAATAACACGCCCGTATGCGCTGTCGCTGCTTTGTCCGCCATGCCAATCCTCCCCTGATCCGGTGCCGCGCATGGCACGCGAACGCGTGCCGTACCAACACGGGACTAGTTTGGTATAGAGGCGCTGGAACACACACCCGTGTGGGCGTAGTCCAGCGCAGGCAATGGGATAAAGGGCGAGCGCGCCACAGCACGGCTCACAAAGGCATATGCTTGATGTACTTGCTGCCGCGCGCGGTATCGCGCATCGCCGCAAAATACAGAAAGGTCAGGCAAAGCGCTGCACGTTGAGAACCATCATGATGACGGTTTCGTGATAGATCAAATAACAATCGGGCCTATGACTGATAACCCACCATACGGCCAAGCGTTTTCAGTGCGTATCGGCCAATGCGTCGCCGTCAGCAGTTGTACCAAGAAAGTCACGCACCGCTTCAAAGAGACGCCGGTCTTCTGGACGCAAGCCACCGGCGTGATACAGCGCCGAGGTACAAAACGTCGCCTCACACTGTTCGATCGGCAGGTAACGCACGTCCTTGCGCGGATTACGTGCGATCTGAGATTGTGCGATAAAGCTGATGCCAAAGCCCGCTGCCACCATCGACAGCATGCCCGGAATACTCGATGCGTATTGCGCGATATGCGGCTCCGCGATGGCTTGGGCAATGACCGCGCGCAATTGGTCACTCGCCCCATCATCATTCTCGGGATGACAGACAATCAGGCTGCATGACTTCAGCGCCTTGCGCGTAACGATCTCGGTCTGAGCCAGGGGATGCGTGGCCGGTACCACCGCCCACATCGGGTCGTACCATAGGTGTTGGATTACCAGATCCTCAACACGCACGCTGCCCATTACTATGCCCGCATCAAGCGTGCCGTCGCGCAAACCCCGAATCAGCGGGCCATATTGATGCTCAGTCACGTAGAGATCAATATCGGCAAGCCTCATGCGCATGTGAGCCAGCAAGGCATCGAGCCGGGGATGCGCCAGGCCGAGCGTCATGCCGGACAGCCCCAAGCGGATACGACGCTGCACGGCCTGCGTGACGCTGGAAGCGTTGCGTTGCAACTCGGCGTACGTATCCAACACCCGGCGCGCATCAGGCACCAGTCGGCGTCCGGCTTCAGTAATCTGCGTGCTGCGTTGCGTGCGGATAAATAGTTGCAAACCCAGTTCGGCCTCCAGGCGTTTGATCGCCAGCGACAGCAACGGCTGGGCCACGTTCAATCGTTCGGCCGCCCGGTGATAGTGTTGTTCCTCGGCCAGCACCAGAAAGCATTTGAGGTATTTCGTTCTCATTGTCTGAAATCTCCTCAGCAGGGCCCGCATCTATTCCACCGAGCACGACGATGGTGCCGCGCCTCCATGATAGAAGGTGTCGAGCCCCGATGTCGGATGTTGCATGCATTAATGCACATTGCCGGCTTCGCCGCGACTATGGCAACCCTAGTAGCCGAATGCAGCTAAAAACGGTCGTCGTCTTATTGGAGCGAGGACACTGTGCATTCGCGTTATTCAGCTTGGCAATATCCTTACATGCGAGTTAGCACCACGATTCGGACTTAGAGCCATGCCAGGAGGCCAAAGTAAGGGAGCACGCCGTGGAATCGGCATGCTTCCATTGACATTGAGCGAACTAACTATAACTATCGCTGGCGTGCCGGCAGCCTTACTGTTGCAGTCGTTGCAGCTCTTCTTGATACTCTGGGCCATTGCGCATTCGCAAGTACTCTGCTTGTGCCATTTTGTACTCACGACTGTAAATGTCAGGAGTGACCGATTTGTTCCAGAAGCGATCCATTCCGGCGCGCTTCCAGACGGCCAAGTCAGCTTTGACTTCTGCGCGCGTCAGATCATGCTCGGAGGATACATTGACTGGTGTTCGAGCGTTGGTCGACGGATTCACCTGCGCAATCGCCTGTGGGCCAACGGCAATCGTCAACATCACAAAAAGAATATTCAAAGAGTTTTTCATACGGCATTCCTCTAGGTAGGTTCATTCCATTACTCATCACCGCCATCCAATGCATGCGAATGACAGTGCATGATGGAAAGTCTACCTATCGCCCACCGCCAAAAGCCCAACGATAGGATTACTTTTTTGTCATATACGTCGGGCATGCTTCATGGCTAACCAGAGCTTCATGCAATGAACGACTAGCGCTAGTCATATCTAGACGGATACTAGCTATTCCAGTGCACCGACCAAAACCGAATAACCACATCGTGGTGGAATTGCGACAAAGGAACATCTCAACCAGAATGCGTGGAGGCCGATGTTTCGGCGACACGTCAATTGACATGGTGTGATGTTGCTCATGCAAAACAAAGACTTACGTAGTTGCTTCAAATGCCGACTCCACGGACATAACCACATAAGAACAAAAATGTAATTTTTTAGTTCGCTATTTGTCGATTGCCGCTATCCAAACTGGCGATAGCTAACGTCGGCAGATCGGGCAACCTCGTCGTGAACTACGCACAAGCCCCTTATTGATCGCTTCTTCTGTCGGCCTGGCATGCAGTTCGATTCCACATAAGGAGCAATTGTGAAAAAAACTATTCTCTTGGCTGCTTCCGCAGCTACCTTCTCGGCTGCCGCCGTGCACGCCGAGACATCGGTAACCCTTTATGGCCTCATCGACACTGGTATCGGATATGCCAAGGTCGACGGTTCCTATACGAATCCCAATACGGGCGCCAAGGCTGATGTGAACGCAAGCAGGATCGGTGCTACAACTGGCCAGACTGCGGGTTCACGTTGGGGCTTGCGTGGCAAAGAGGACCTGGGGGATGGGCTCTATGCTACGTTTCGACTCGAGTCTGGCTTCGATTCGACCAACGGCGAATCTAGCCAAGGCGGTCGCCTGTTCGGTCGTGAAGCCACTGTAGGTCTGGGAAGCGCCGATTGGGGAGAAGTGCGCCTCGGCCGCCAATACAACGTCGCGAGCCGCATGATGATCAGCCTATTCGGCACTCAATTTGGCGGATTTACTCAGTTGAATATGGGAGCCGGCCTTGGCTTCAGCGGATCGAGTTTTGTTCGCTATGACAATCTGGCGTTGTATGAAAGCCCGTCGTTTGGCGGTTTTCGCCTATCGGCAGGGTACTCCTTCAATGCCAACGATCTTTCGGCGGCTCAATCTGGCTTTGCTACGGCAGACAATACTCGAGCCATCACCAGTGGCTTGAGCTACAACAATGGCCCCCTTCTTGCATTTATTGCATACGAACAGCTGAATGCCTCCAACAAACTCAGCAATGCACAAACAAGTGCCACGCCACGTTCATTTACTGTCGGCGCAGCATATGATTTCGAAGTCTTGAAGTTAATTGCTGCCTATGAGCGCGCAACAGACGGTTGGTTCGCCGGAAAGGGGCTCCCGTCCGGCGCAAACATCAATGGCTTCCAAGGAACACCATCGAATGCCTTCGTTGATGGATTCAGTACGAACTCGTACCTGCTCGGTGTTGCGGTTCCGCTGGGCGGGGCCAGCAGCATGTTCGGCTCGTGGCAGCGTGTTGATCCGAACAATAGTGATCTGACCGGCGGGGATTCGACGAGCAATACGTTTGCATTGGGCTATTCCTACAAGTTGTCAAAGCGGACTAACATATACGCAGCCGGGTCGTATACGAAGAATTTCGCGTTCCAAAGCGACGCTAAAGCAACTGAAGCGATTATCGGTTTGCGACACGTATTCTAAGGTCAAGTGGAGCGGTGAGGAGTACAGCACGCCGCTCCCTTCAATGGCCGGGGCGAAGCAATTATGAGCTTCCTCCGGCCAATTTTCTCGCCATGGTTCTTAGCCGCGATCATGAGCTTCGGAGGCCAGATTGGGCTTTCGAGCCAGGCAAGCGCTTCCGTCGAAATTGGCAAGATCGGTGCGTGGCTGGGCGCACGGGGAACCGTTCAGAAAATGCCTTCTGGGCATTCAATCGGGCCGGTACTCGATCAAATAGCCCATTCCACGAATCGTGTGCAGCAACTTCGCATCGAATGGGTCATCAATCTTAGAGCGCAGTCGACGGACCGCTACTTCCACGACGTTTGTATTGCTATTGAAGTTCATATCCCATACGTGCTCGGCCAATACCAAGCGTGAGACAACTTCGCCTTGACGGCGCATAAGAATCGTCAGCAAATTGAATTCCTTGGCGGTCAAGTCGATGCGTGCGTTGCCACGCACGACGCGGCGCCTCAGTAAATCAAGTTCCAAATCTGCGACGCGAAGCACGTTCGGTCCCCGTCTGCTCTCGTTGCCGCTTCCACGGCGGCGAAGAGCCTGAACCCTTGCCTGCAATTCAGAAAGAGCAAATGGTTTCGCGAGGTAATCGTCTGCACCTTGTTCTAAGCCCCTGACTCGATCTTCCAAGCTCGTTCGTGCGGTTAGCATCATGACTGGGACAGCATCACTTTGCCGGATTCGTTGCAGGACCTCAAATCCTTCCATGTCGGGGAGATTAATGTCCAAAATAATCAAGTCGTACTGCATTTCATATGCAAGCTGTAATCCGCTTGCGCCGTCCAATGCTATATCAGCGAGGTAGCCGTTCCCTGTCAGGCTACGCCTGACAGTCTCTGCCAGCTTCCTCTCGTCATCGATAATAAGTATCTTCATCAGTAGATCTGAATAGCCCCACCATGCACCTTTTTGAGGGATTTTCGCCACACATGGGCGTTATCTGGAGGTCGAAAATTCAAAGACCATGGAGCAAGCGATCACAACGCACTGGGGTTCGTACTTGCACTATTGATCAACAGAGAAGACTTTAGCTGCCTAGCTACGTCAATAAGCGGACAAACGTATTACGAATATGAAAAGTAGTGCAGCGAAAAATGTAATGTCCCTGCAATGTTGTAGGTGAAAAGGGTCGCTAGGCATCCATCGATCTGCTTCCGTCTATGCTGAAACCAATAGTTGTCGAGATATGGTCGGAACTCGCATAGGTCTGCCCTCCATGCATTCGAGCTATCGCAGCTACAATGGCCAAGCCGAGTCCATGATGCATAGCGTTGCTGGCCCGGGACGAGTCCAGCCGATAGAAGCGGTGAAAGAGGCGAGGCAAATGCTCTGTACTGATTGGATCACCGATATTTCTTACAGTGACCCCCATTTGTCCTTCGTCCCTCTCCTCGATGCGAACCTGAATTTGGGTATCTGGGAGGGCAAAGCGCACCGCGTTGGAGACAAGATTCGAAACCGCCCGCTGGAATAGCGTTCTGTCGACAGCCGCAGACTTGTCTCCGACAACCATGAAAGATACTTTTGCCTCAAAAGCTTCTGCTTCATGATAAGCGAGTACTTCGTATACGAGCTCGCGCAGGTTGCACACCCGAGTTGTGCGCGCGGCTGCGCCACGATCCGCCTGTGATAGAAAGAGCATATCGTTAACGATACCCGACATGCGCTGTAACTCTTCCAAGTTTGAGCCCAAAGTCTCTTGAAGCCCGGTCCGTGACATCCGCGTTGATAACGCCAACTCCGTTTCGCCAATCAGTGTTGCCAACGGGGTACGTAGCTCGTGAGCCACATCCGCATTGAAGCCTTCCATTTGGACATACGCTCGCTCAACACGCTGTAGTACTTGGTTGAACTGCCGCACTAGCGGCTGCAGTTCTTCGGCAAGACCGCTTTCATCAAGACGCTCACCAATTCTGTGTGGCGATAGCATCTCAGCTTGCCGCCCAACATCATGAAGCGGAAACAAGGCTCGGCGAACCAGTACATCTCCAATCATCGAGACAAGCAACGCGCCGCCAAGCGCGCAGGCGAATAGGGTCCACGCCAGTATGGTTAGGAGTTGTATGTCGGGTGATATGTCTAACAGGAGCTCTGCCTCCATTTGCACTCCAGGCTGCTGAGGCATGGTAAGCGTGAAGGTCGTCTGCTTAATATCTCTGGGACTCAATGCCGGCTCATGCTCACCATAGGTCATGAGCTTGCCATTGATTTTCAGCCGAAGACTAAATTCAGATTTGCCATAGAAAAAATCCGTTAATTTGTGCTCCAAATGGGAGAAATCACCAAAAGAAGCAAACTCGTCTACTAGGTGAACGATTACCCCCTTCTTTTGCTCAAGCAAGGTCTCCTGCCGAGCCAAAAGGTTTAGGTACACGGAACCATATACAACTATGCATACCAGACCTAAGGCGGCAAATGTTTGAAGCACCAGCCACCACGATAGCCATCGTCTTAACGATCTTCTAGGACGAATCGCCATCAAATTTCCCGTGGTTCAAGTACGTATCCCATACCGCGTACTGTATGGAGGAGTTTTGTTGGAAAAGGGTCATCAACCTTGCCGCGCAGTCGGCGTACTGCCACTTCGACTACATTCGTATTACTGTTGAAGTTAATGTCCCACACTTGCTCCGCCAGGTCTAAGCGTGACAAGACTTGGCCCTGTTTCTTCATTAACAGTGCCAGCAAGGTGAACTCCTTGGCCGTGAGATCAAGGCGCACGCCTCCACGCGACGCCCTGCGGCGTAACAGATCGAGCTCCAGATCGCCGACCTTTAGCACATTTTGGCGGTTCGGCTCGATAACTGAGTTACTCTGGCGTCGACTCAGCGCAAGCACGCGTGCCAATAATTCTGAAAGCGCGAAAGGTTTTACCAGGTAGTCGTCAGCACCATCTTGCAGCCCTCGAACACGATCCTCCAGCTTGTCGCGTGCGGTAAGCATCAGGATAGGGACCCGATCGCCTTTTCGCAATTCCGCCAATACCGAAAAGCCATCTCGTCCAGGCAACATTACGTCTAGAAGAATCAAGTCGTACTGCGTCTCCTGGGCTAGATGAAGTCCGCTAATACCATCCATTGCAATATCGACGACGTAGTTATGTTCGGAAAGCGCGCGCTTGAGATATTCCGCGAGCTTTCGCTCGTCCTCAATGACCAATATTTTCAATTTTCCCACCCTTGATTCCGGAGGTGCTAATTACAAAAAATAAGGATTTGCCTGCAATAGCTGGCATTTTACGAACATATTGACGTCAAATGACGAACAACCAAATTACTAATCAGTAATTAGATGGTCTTCGGCCTGAATAGTTTGCAAATTTGTCATCTTGGCGTCGCTATTTTGTCGGGACCACTTCGATACAGTACCAGCCATCTATATTTTCGTCGGTAGCGGCGTCGCTACTACGTGCCAATATTGCGTCGCCAAGGCGTTCTTCAAGGTTCAAAAATGCGTTTGCCACGTCTACCGTTCCTCATAGCAGGCGTATGTCTCTATGCCCTGTCGGCCTCGGTCTTGGCATCTAGTGCTGATCCAGGCGCAGCGACTAATTCCAATGACGTCATCACGTTGCAAGAAGCGATCGACAAGGCATTGACGCGGAATCCGATGTTATCTGCCGCACGGAATGAAGCTCGGGCAGCCGACGGCCTCATTACCCAAGCGGGAGTAATGCCCAATCCGAGTTTGGACGTGAACGTAGAGGACCAACGACGAGCTACACGAACGACCACAACGATGCTCAACGTACCGATCGAACTGGGAGGAAAACGCGGAGCTCGACAACAGGCTGCTCGATTGGCAGGAGATATATCTCAATTGGATTTAGAGGCCACACGCTCTAGCTTGCGTGCATCGGTGTCGGCAGCATTCTTCGAAGTGGCAATTGCCCAGGAAAATGTACGCGTAGCGCGCGAGACCAGAGACATTGCGCAAGGTGCGCTACGTGTCGCTACTGCTCGGGTTGAGTCCGGAAAAGCGGTTCCCCTGGAAAAGACGCGGGCTGAAGTCGAGCTAAGTAATAGCGGTTTAGCGGAACAAGCCGCATTGAATACATTGGCAAATGCTCGGCGCGCTCTTGCGCTCACTTGGGGTGAGAGTCAACCCGATTTCGAGGGTGTTGCAGCCAGTCTGGAATCCCTGCCACCCCGGCCTTCATTAGACGAGTTAAAGGCATCGCTCGATAAATCTCCCCTTTTAGCGTCGGGACGCACCGCTCTGGAACTCAGTCGAGCCGAACTCGAAGTAGAAAAAAGCAAGCGCTATCCTGACATCACTGTCAGCGTAGGGGTTGCTCGCGACAATGAAATGGGGCGTAATCGCGGGCAGCTTGGCATTTCCATTCCTTTGCCGCTCTTCGATCGCAATCAGGGCAACGTTTATGCGGCATCCATGCGCTCATATAAAGCTCAAGATGTATATCGTGATCTCGAGGCACGTCTAAATTCATCGTTGATTCAAGCCGCATCAAAATACGATCTAGCTGCTTCCTCTGCGCAGCAATATCGAAATGCAGTACTACCAGGGGCGCAAAGGGCATATGAAGCTGCACGAAAAGGGTTTGCAGCCGGGAAAATGAGCTATCTGGAAGTTCTCGATGCACAGCGCGCACTTACCCAGGGAAACATATCCTACCTAACCGCCCTCAGTGAAGCGTTCCTCGCCCGGGCGGAAATAGATCGCCTCATTGGCTACTAAGTGCAGCGCCTCATATGTATCGCCACCCTGATTTTTCGTTTCCAAAATATGCCGTGGCGATGTCATTCGCCACGAGGTCGCCGCAGTTGCCTGTTCTTCTCGATAACGAGCAAGGAATAAGGTCGACGTGCATGCTGATGAATAAAGCAATGAACAGAAGGCGCTTTTTAACTCCAGCGCCGATTTTGTATGAACACACAACTCAAGGTTGCATAACTGCATCGGAGACCGGAAATGAATCCATATGACAAGCGCCTGATCGGAAGCGTTGTTGGCGCTGTCCTGCTCGCCGGTATCAGCGGCTTTGGTATTGCGCGCTACACAGCTCCTTCGGCAGGTATCGTAAGCAGCTCTCAGGAAGCCAGCCTCGTCGAGCCCGCACAGCCTGATAGCCTCACGATGAGCATCGATGCAATTCGCGAGGCAGGGATCACGACTGAAGTCTTGCAGCCCGGTGGACTGGATGCCGAAATCGGGGCGCAAGCCGTCGTCTCACCGCAGCCAGGAGGGGAAGCGATCGTCACGGCCAGAGCAAGTGGGGCGGTCACGCAAGTCTTCAAGCGGCTAGGAGATCCGGTCCAAGCTGGTGAAGTGCTAGCGGTAGTTGCCAGCCGCGATGCGGCACAGTTAGCTGCTGCAAGAACGGCCGCATACGCACGAGCTGAACTCGCAAGGAAGGAGTTGGCACGTGAACAATATCTATACAAGCAGCAAGTCTCCGCACGAGTCGACCTGGAGCGGGCACAGGCAGAAGCTCAAGCCGCTGCGGCCGATGCCCGTCGAGCCAAAGTTGAGGCCGAGGTCGCCAATGTTACCAAAGACGGTCAAGGTGTAGCCGTTTCCAGCCCGATTAGTGGCCGAATCACTACGCAGAGCTTGAGCTTAGGTGCTTTCGTTCAACCTGAAACTGAGCTCTTCAGAATCGCCGATCCTAAGCAGATCCAAGTGGAAGCAGCCATACTTCCTAGCGACATCTTCCGCATTGCGCCTGGGGACCGTGCCATTGTGGAATTACCAGGAGGCGGCACTCTAGAAGCGAAAGTTGGATCAGTTACTCCATCCCTCAATACTGCAACGCGGCAGGCAACTGCTGTCATCGACGTCGAGGCGGGCTCGCTCCAGCCAGGACTCGCTGTCCGAGTACGGATATTCCCGCAGAAAACTGAAGCTTCTGGCGTGATCGTCGTTCCTGAGGAGGCGATCCAAACGTTAGACGGCAAAGACACGGTTTTTGTACGAACTGCAGACGGCTTCAAGGCACGCTTTATCACCATTGGCCAGCGCAGCGCTGGGCGTGTCGAAGTCGTAAAAGGCCTCTCCCCAGGCGAGACGATTGTTACCGGCCAGGCATTCCTGCTCAAAGCTGAGCTTGGCAAGGGCGCAGGCGAGGAGGAATAAGCATGATTGCACGTCTCATGGCTTTGTCCGTCCGTGCGCGCTGGGCGGTGCTTTTCCTCTTCCTCGCAATTGGAGCCCTTGGAGTCTGGCAGCTCACCAAACTGCCTATTGATGCCGTGCCAGACATTACCAACAATCAGGTACAGATAAACACAGTCGATCCTAGATTGTCGCCAGTGGAGATTGAAAAGCTCGTTACTTATCCGGTCGAAATTTCGCTTGCCGGCATTCCTGGCTTGGAATCCACTCGCTCCATATCACGCAACGGCTTTAGCCAAGTCACTGCGATCTTTACTGACAAAACCGACCTATATTTTGCTCGCCAGCAGGTGGGCGAGCGGCTGATCAAAGCACAGGAAAGTTTGCCAGATGGAGTACAGCCACAGATTGGACCTGTCACCACCGGACTTGGCGAGGTGCTGTTGTATACGGTTGGATATACCTATCCAGACGGAGAAGGAGCGCAGAAGGTCGCGGGTGAGCCCGGCTGGCAGCCAGATGGTAGTTATCTGACTCCTGAAGGCGATCGGATGGTCGATGAGGTCGCCAAAGCTGGGTATCTTCGTACCGTACAAGACTGGATCGTTGCCCCGCAACTCAAGGCGCTTCCGGGCGTTGCTGGTGTTGACTCCATTGGGGGTTATGCGAAGACATTTGTTGTCGAACCCAACCCTACAAAGCTCGCGAGCTATGGCATTTCCTACAGCGAATTGGGTGAAGCGCTGGAACGGGCGAATATCGCAGTAGGTGCCAACTACTATAACCGTGGTGGTGAGGCGTATCTTGTGCGGGTCGATGCGCGTGTCGGCTCGGTCGATGAAATTCGCAATGCCGTTGCTGCTACGCGTGGGGGAGTGCCTATCACTGTCGGTCAAATCGCCGACGTAAAGATCGGTGGAGATCTGCGTACTGGCGCGGGAAGTATGAATGGCGAAGAAGCCGTCATTGGTACAGTCCTTATGCTCATCGGTGAGAACAGTCGAGTCGTAGCAGAGGATGTATCCGCCAAACTCGACCAAATTGCGACCAGTTTGCCGCCAGGCATTCAGGTAAAAACGGTGTTGGACAGAGCAAAATTGGTAAATGCGACTGTCTCCACTGTCGAGCGTAACTTGACTGAAGGAGCGATACTCGTCGCAGCCTCCTTATTTCTGTTGCTCGGCAATTGGCGCGCAGCGCTGATCGCGGTACTCGTAATTCCGTTCTCGTTTCTGATGATGGCAATGGGGATGAACGCTTTTAAAGTTCCGGGCAACCTCATGAGTCTCGGTGCGCTCGACTTTGGCCTTATTGTCGACGGCTCAGTCATAATCATTGAAAATTGCTTAGCCCGACTCGCCCATCGACAACAGCATGAAGGCAGGTTGCTGTTCCTTCGAGAGCGCCTGGAAGAGACAATGCGTGCCGCACAGGAAATGATTAAGCCGACTGTATTTGGTCAGGTGATCATTCTCCTTACTTTTGCCCCGCTCCTTATGTTCACAGGGGTCGAAGGCAAGACATTCTCGCCCATGGCGATCACCATCATGCTGGCCCTGGTCGCGGCATTCATTCTGGCGATCACGCTTGTTCCGGCGCTTGTTGCAATTCTGATTCGTGGTCGGGTTGCAGAAAAGGAAGTCTGGCTTATTGCAAAGTCGAAAGAGCGATACTTACCTTTTCTCGACAAGGCGATCGCACGGCCATGGCCATTCATCTTTGCGGGACTGGTCTTCTTTCTCGCCGCAATTCCAGCGTTCGGGCTGCTCGGATCAGAGTTCATACCGAAGCTGGACGAGAAAAATCTGGCGGTGGCTTCAACTCGGGTTCCTTCTGTCAGCTTAGAACAGTCGCTCGCGATGCAACTCAAGGTCGAGGATGCGATTAAAAAACTGCCGGAGGTCGAGTTGATGTTTTCCAAGACCGGGACTGCAGAGGTCGCCACAGACCCTATGCCGCCGAACGTGTCCGATGGATTCGTCATTCTCAAGCCGCAAGAAGAATGGCCGGACGGCGTGACTACCAAAGCGCAGGTTATTGAGCGCGTTGAGAAAGCTGCAGGTACTCAACTCGGCAATCTGTACGAGGTAAGTCAACCCATCGAGCTGCGCTTCAATGAATTGATTGCAGGTGTACGCGGCGATGTCGCCATCAAGCTTTATGGCGATGATCTCGAGAAAATGCAGCAAACTGCGAACGAAATGGTCCGCGTACTCCAGGACATCCCCGGGGCGGGCAGTGTCAAGGCCGACCAAGTGGGTGGGGCGCCAACACTCGATGTAAAACTAAACCGCGCAGAGATTGCACGCTATGGGCTTACCGTCCAAGACGTTGCAGACACTATTGCCGCGGCACTGGGAGGACGTCCATCGGGGCTTCTATACGAGGGAGATCGGCGATTCGACATCACTGTCCGTGTGCCCGAAGCAACCCGCATGAACCTTGATGCCATTCGAGCACTGCCCATACTACTACCCGAGATGGAAGGACAGTTGCGGCGTCAAGTTCCGCTTGCCCGAGTCGCGCAAATTCGATTAACGGAGGGACTAAACGAAATTAGGCGCGAGAATGGTAAACGGCGTGTAGTGGTGCAAGTCAACCTGGATGGTCGCGATGCCGGCTCCTTCGTAGAAGAGGCGCAAGCAAAGATTGCTCAAGTGCAACTTCCGGCTGGCTACTATCTGGAATGGGGTGGTCAGTTTGAAAGCCTGCAGGCAGCATCACAACGGCTTTCGATTGTCGTGCCGATATGCTTTCTTGCGATATTCGTGATTCTGTTTATGGCATTAGGTGGATTCGGACGCGCACTTTCTGTGTTCCTCGCCGTTCCGTTAGGCCTCGCAGGAGGGGTCTTCACGTTGGCTATGACAGGGATAAATTTCTCGGTTTCGGCCGCAGTCGGTTTCATCTGCCTGGCGGGGGTAGCGGTGTTGAATGGTTTGGTGGTCATGACCGCAATCCGTGCACATACCGAAGCAGGCTTGCCACTGTCCGAAGCCATCCGGGAAGGGATGAAGGAAAAGATGAGGGCAGTTGTGATGACCGGCTTTGTGCCCGCCATTGGTTTTGTGCCAATGGCACTAGCGCTGGGTACAGGCGCAGAAGTGCAAAAGCCACTCGCGACGACGGTCATTGGAGGATTGATCGCGGCAACGATATTAACGCTGCTAGTCCTGCCTGCGATTGCTAAGGTAGTGCTGGAGCCGAAGGAGAAACGGAAGAGCGATATCCCTGAAGGAGCGCTCAAGAGTGAAACTCCCATTGAAGGAGACATACAGTGACCGAACAAACAATGAAACTTCTACGCATCTATACCGATGAGTCTGCATACGTCGGTGACCGTCGCGTATTCGAGTATGTAGCAACTGCCGCCCGCGACAGCGGCCTGGCAGGGGTGACAGTCTTGGAAGCGCTATTGGGATTTGGCCATGCGGCACAGCTCCATCGTAAACATGTTCTAGAAAACGATCGCGCAGTCGTCATTGAAATAGTGGATAGTGACATCAAACTTCGGGCCTTTGCGATATCGCTCGAACAAGTGACCGATATTGGTCTTATGACGCTTGAGGCTGTTGAGGTGGTTGGGGGAAAATCGCGACAACGGCTTCCATAAGGTCACATGGTTTCCCGACACACGGCTCATAAGTGTTTTTGAGTTGGGTGTATGTGATCGGTGTCTGCTTCTTGAACATAGGTTTCTCGTTTCTTGAAACTGACCAAAATGTAATGTAGTCGTCTGCGTGTTGTCGTGGGTCAGCGGCTAGAGTGATGCATCGTATTACTAGGTCGATTTCATGCACGCTCTAGCTGCCTACCAACCACCCGTGAAACCAGTCGCCTCGGCAGCTCAAAGTGACTGCCTTTCCATCATTATTCCTTTCTTTAATGAGCAAGAAGTTCTTCCCCTGTGTCTGAATCGATTGCAACCTTTGCTGCAAAGCCAGGGGTACCCATACGAAATCATCTTCGTCGATGACGGTAGCACTGACGATAGCGTCGCGTTTCTCCGCGCAGTGGCCCGGCAAAATTCCGCAGTGCGCATTGTGTGCCTGAGCCGCAACTTCGGCAAAGAAGCCGCGATGTCGGCTGGTTTGGTGCATGCTCGTGGTGCCGCAGTGATCGTGTTGGACGCCGACCTACAAGATCCCCCTGAACTGATTCCGGCCATGGTTGCTGCTTGGCGAGCTGGCGCCGACGTAGTATGCATGCGTCGTCGATCTCGACAAGGAGAAGGATGGGCCAAAAAGCTCTCGGCATACGCCTTCTATCGCCTACTTAGCCGTCTTAGCCATTCAAAAATTCCGGCCGATACTGGTGATTTCCGATTGATGAGTCGGCGTACTGTCAATGCCATGCTTAGGCTTCCAGAGCGATGCCGATATATGAAAGGTCTATATGCATGGGTGGGCATGCCAACGACCGTCATCGACTACGATCGAGCACCTCGAGCGGCCGGTACCACCAAATGGAATTACTTTGCCCTGTTTGGCTTGGCGATGGAGGGTATCACCTCGTTTTCGACGACACCGCTGCGTTGGGCCACTGCAATCGGCGCCGTAATTGCATTGCTCGGGGGGGGATTTGGTCTTGCGATAGTGCTCAAGACACTGATTTTTGGCGACTCAGTGCCCGGTTATCCGTCCCTAATGGCGATGATCACATTACTTAGCGGCATTCAGTTGCTGACTATCGGCCTGTTGGGCGAATATCTGGGAAAAACATACATGGAATCAAAACAACGTCCCGTCTATCTTGTACGGGAGATCATCGAATCAACCGAAGCGCCTGTACCTGGAGATTCGTCGGCGGAGCAAGTCGGTGAGAATAAGTAGTAAGTCTCTCTTAATTGCCGTCGTGGTTGTATTGGGGGTCCGTTTGTTTGCCATGGCAACGCTTCCACTGATTGACACGTCAGAGCCGCGCTATGCAGAGATTGCGAGGATAATGGCCGTCTCGGGAGACTGGGTCACCCCCTGGTTTGAACCGGGGGAGCCCTTTTGGGGAAAACCTCCTCTAGCCTTTTGGGCTCAGGCCCTGAGCATCAAATTACTCGGATTGAGCGAGTTCGCGGTACGCCTACCGTCCTTGCTAGTCATGCTACTGGTTGCGCGCCTCGTCTATGTGGCTGCACGAAGAGTCTTCGGCTTGCAGCAGGCGCGATGGGCTGTGCTAATGCTGGCTGCGATGCTTCTGCCATTTGTGAGCGCCGGCGCCGTTCTCACGGACCCGTTTCTCACTTTGGGCGTGACACTATCGATGCTTGCACTAATGGTGGCTCCCTTTTGCCCCACTGCATTCTGGCGCTATGGATTCTTCATTGGTCTTTCGATCGGTCTGTTGGCCAAAGGCCCGCTTGCTCTGGTATTGATTGGAGGCGCGAGTTTGGCTTGGGCGTTATGGGCGCGTGAAGGCCGAAAGGCATTAAAGGCTCTACCGTGGTCGGTAGGGCTTGCATTGATGCTCGCTATTTCACTGCCATGGTATGTCATCGCAGAACTCAAGACGCCTGGATTTCTGAAGTACTTCCTCGTGGGCGAGCATTTCCTTCGCTTCGTCGACGCGGGTTGGGCAGGTGATCGATACGGCACCGCCCACGCTCGCGCATGGGGAGCAATTTGGTTAGATTGGATTGCGGCTTCAGCACCGTGGAGTCTGTTGCTCGTGACCGGCCTACTGGTGCTGCCACTGAAATCCAGTCTACGCCAGGCTGCTCAAGCCGCTCTACGTGAACCCATAGTCAAGCTACTAGTGTCGTGGGCATTAGTAGCCCCGGTCCTTTTTACTTTTTCCGGCAACATCTTATGGACATATGTCTTGCCAAGCCTGCCGCCGCTGGCTCTAGGCCTTGGCTGTTGGCTCTCAAGTGTAGAACTGACCCGGAACCAGAGACTTGCGAACTCTTTCGTATTCGCAGCGTCGCTGCTTGTCCCCATCGCTGCTGTTGTGATCGGCACACTAGGTATTCTCGACGAACCACGCTTCAAGACAGAGAAGGGCCTCGTCGCAATGGTTGAGAAGCTGCAGCAGCCCGGCGACACGCTCTATTTTGTAGGCTCGAGACCTTTCTCTGCGCGATATTACTCGCAAGGCAAAGCGAAATTGCTTCCCTGGCAAGCATCCACTTTGCCGCCATTTAGCCCATCCGGTCGGTTGTGGGTGGCAGTTTCCCGTGATAAATCCTGGCCGCTACTGGCCTCACCTGGAGTTGTTGCAAAATCTCGATATTCCAGTCGGCGCTTTGTCCTCTATGAGCTGCGTAAAACAGCCAGTCGATAAAGTCGTTTGCTCGGGTGTCGGTGCACAGAGACGAGGGATACAGTAGGAGTGAGGGTCAACCGCCAGAGCGACATCTAAATGCCCACAACCGGCTAGCGAGGAATGTGGCGAAAGCCAAGCCTAAGAGAACCAAACCGAGCATAAGCTCGTAGCTTTGCCTCGTATTGCTCAGCAGCCAGGCGTACACAACCTCGTTGAACAAAAATCCGCATGTCGATACGAGAAAGAAGCGTCGTAGCGCTATCGTCCAACGCGCGCTTAAATGGCGAAAAGTGAGCAAATAATGTCCCATAAAAGACACTATGAATGCGATGAACCATCCGGCGATGTTCGCAACCAACGGGCGTATGCACAACCACTCAACGCACATCACCACGGCCAACCAATGTGTCGTGGTAGCTCCGACGCCCACCAAAACGAACCAGCGTGCTTCCATCATCAAGAGCTTCATGGCCGCCTCGTTAGTGCTGAGCAAGGTGAAGAACGATGTTGGAAGCGTGTTGTGTTTTGCGGCGACGACTTCGGCATGAGTTCTGGTATTGATGCAGGCATACTTCAACTAATAAAACTAGATCGTCTCAGCGCAATTAGCTGCTTGGTACACGGGCCCACGTTTGTCGTCAATGGGCGACGGCTGAATGATGCTGATCTTGATGTTGGCCTTCATCTGAATCTCACCGCAGCATTTGGAGGAACGAGTCAACCGAACGTATTGGCACTACGCACACTTATAGGCCGTGTCTATTCTGGTCGTCTTGAGAGAGCATGGGTCGACAACCAGCTCCTGCGTCAATTTGATACTTTTGAGAAGACACTGGGACGGCCTCCAGACTATATCGATGGCCATCAACATGTTCATCAGTTGCCCGGCGTCCTACCACGATTGCTTTGCATATTGCGCGAACGCTACCGTGGGCGCCGGAAGCCCTGGCTGCGATATACCGCTCCCGGACTGTTGACGGGAATCCCTATTCTCGATTCCGCCAAAGCCCACTTAATTGGAGCTCTGGGCGCGGACGAGGTGGCGCGGGCCGCTCGATGCGAAGGTTGGCCTATCAATCGGCGTATGCTTGGAATCTACAGATTTCAAGGAGGCGAACGTCGTTATGCTAGGCTATTGCATCATTGGTTGAACAATGCGCGAGATGGCGATCTTTTGATTTGCCATCCTGGTTACCGATTGCGGACGATATGTCGGCAGCCCAACGCCTGGCCGAGTATGAGGTATTGGCACGTCCGGAACTGGGCGACTGGATGCGTTTGAGCGGGGTGAGAATAGCAAAGCGGCCGATTCGTTAATGGAGCTGAGTCTATGGACCCCATTCTTCTGCCTACGGGGTTCTTGTTATCTACTCTCTCGAGATCGTTAGATTCGTCATGGCGGAGTACAGTGGCGCACGGTATCTAAATCGTCGGTGATATCTGTCACCGAATATCTTGATATTATTTCGTGCCATAGCCATTATTCCTTCGGATATCTGTTTTGACATCGCGCAATATGTCAACGCCACCCTTGATGGCGATTAACGTTGTCGCCAGCCCAACTAGAAGATCAGGCCAGTTGCTGTTCAGCCAAAAGACCAGTACGCCAGACAACAAAATTCCACCATTAGATATAAAATCGTTAAGGCTGAATGTCGTTGCCGCTCGCAAATTGACATCAGGATTCTCCAGCCGATGCAGAAGACGCAAGCAATAGAAATTGACTCCTCCGCCAACAAGCGACATGATCATCATTGTCGGCCCGATTGGCTCGCTACCCTGAAAATAGCGGCGTCCCACATCCAGCAATATCCCTACAGCAAAAACAAGTAACATCACGCCCGATGCCATCGCCGCGCGCTGCTTCCACAAGCTCCCGCGGCTCAACGCTATCAGCCCGAGAGCGTAGACGGCTGTGTCAGAAAGGTTGTCGACACCGTTCGCAATCAACGCACTTGAATCCGCGGTTACCCCGCTTATGAAAAACGCCGCCGCAATAGCTGCGTTGAGAATCAGCACGATCCATAACGTTCGACGCTCGTCGGTTGATGGCTGTTCAGTCGAGGCGCTCATTCGAATGAAGTTGAGAAAGTTAACGGAAAGGAAGAAAGATTGTAATGCTCCCTGTGCTGGCGACAACAGCTAGCAAAAAAATATGCCACCGAAGTGGCATGCAATTGCGAGATACTCAGTCTGCGAAAGGCAGTTCGTATCAAGCGCGGTAGGAGCCTCATTGTGTCCGACGTTGTAGTTCCTGCTGATACTCCGTGCCATTTCGCATCCGTTGATATTCGGCCTGAGCCATTCGGTATTCCCGGCTGAATGTGTTTGGAGTCTGATTCCCTCGCCAGAACTTGTCCATGCCAGCTCGCTTCCAGATAGCCAAATCGGCCTGCACCTCTGCACGGGAGAGTTCTGCATCTTGTGCGAATGCGGATTTCTCCGACGTCGATGCTGAACCTGCGATGGCCGATTGCATAGAAATCAACGCCAGTCCCAGGGGTAGATACTTCAAAAAATTCTTCACGAGAAACTCCTTACGTTCCGACTCAAGCAGAGCATTTAAGCGCGGCAAGATGTCTTTCAAAAATCAAATAGCTGTACAACAAATTCTATTGGATCGACCCTTGCTAAATGCCAACAACGAGATTACGTTTTAGTCTGCAATCTGCAGGCCTGGAAGCTTGGTTCACGCAGCCGTTGAGAAGCGCGAAGAGATAATCCGTGACACTGTCAAGAAGAACGTTCGTGCGTACTTTCAATAGGATTCACCATGCATGTGCGAAGAAAAACCGCGCATACTGTGTACGCAGTATGCGCGGTGCGAAACACCTCATCCCTTCGCGGAGGATAGAGGTCACGCTCAGTATGACTGCAGTGACACACTCTAGCTGCTGCGTTGTCGGCAGGTTACTAGAATGCTTGCAAGCCCTGTCGCACTCCATTGGCAGAGCGGCTACTCATCGGCTGCGTCGGTAGAACGTTTCTTATGCCGGGGAACATGATAAGCAGTGCATATTGACATCGGAATTTTATGAGACATTCTCTGTCAAAATGCGTACGATGGAATTACTTTTTTGTATTGAAATCGTCGGAATTCAACGTGCTGACACTACGGCTTTTGGTGTGATGCAGTGATCGTTGACGATGTGTGGCGACCAGCGTGATTCCACCGTATCCAGCTAGGCTAGGGCGCTAAAGAACACACGATACAGATCCAATGAATGGACATGGGAGCCGTGCGCATTTCTGACGATCACAAGAGACTGTTTGTGTGGCGTGTCTGGATCGGTACCGGCTTGTCACTAGTTGAAGAAGTTCAAGACCGATTGCTGACGACGTTGCCGCAAGCAGAAGACTTTCTATAAAAAAAGTCGAACAGCGCTATCTTGAGCCGCTGGTCTCCCTATCACCGCATAAGCGAGCAAGTTCCAACCCGTGCTGGATGGAATGAGTTTCCTACTTTGTTGCTAGGTATACATCTTGTGTGTCGGACACAAACCGTGTAAGTGAGAATTCGGAGACTGCCTTCTTTCTCGCAGCATGCCGCATGGGAATCAGGCTTTGGCGGTTCGTCAAGATGCTCGCTATGGCAAGTGAAACGGAACGCGGATTGCACGCAGGAACCACCCAGCCATCACAGTAAGGTTCCACGTTTTCCGAAAGTCCACCCGAATCACTGACGATAACGGGAACGCCCATTGCCATCATCTCGCGACAGGCGAACGATATGGTCTCGACCTCCGATGAAAGTACGAACCCGACGTCCAGTGTTGCAATGAATGGTCGAACGTCGTCGAGCAGGCCGACGAAGATTACATGGTCCATCATGCCGAGTTGTTCGACTTTGGATACTTGGTCTTCCGAGGGCGGTACGCCGGCGATCAAAATTATAATCTGATCGCGAAGATGCTTCGGCAATAATGCCGCACCCTCTACCATATCGAGCCAACGCTTGTAATCAGCCGTGCCGGCATTGCTTCCAACCACCAAACGGCCAGACCGTCGCGGCTCGATCCAGCGTTTGCGATAGTGCCTGACGTCAGAGGCGGGCGGGGGGGAGAATCGGTCAACGTCGACGCCGTTGTAAACAGTAGTAAGTCCGCATCGGTTGAATGGGCTTTGTTCCAGTTTTCGTCTACTGTGGGCGCACACGCAAATCACGCGCGTGGTACCGAAACGCGCTCGGATGAGTGTGCCTAATCGATTGACGTCTCTGTCGTTGTGCTGCGTATAGACAATTGCGGGCCGATCGACACCCATTCCTGCGACCGCCAACATGCACAGTCGATGGTCTGCGGAACCATTGACATGAACGATGTCGAATCGCTCGCTACGCAGGAATGCTCTGAAGCGGCGCGCATCGCGTACGCATTTCAGCAACCCACCTCGAAAGTCATGATTGACTACCCTAACATCGGAGAGCGACAGTAGCGTCTGATGCAGACGGCTTGTCAATGGAGCGGAAACTACGATTTCATGTGCTTCTTTCAATGCCCTCACTAAAGAGATGATGTATGTTGTGTGCCCTCCTCCGTCAGCCCTATGGAAGTTGGTGTATAGGATCTTCATGCATTCTCTTCATGCAACGCGTGGAGGGGAGTGCCAGGCGCGAATGCTGATTCAGCGCCTGAGGCTTGCTAAGCCCATTAAGGCAAATTGGACAATCAGGAGTCCGAGGTGTTGTGGGTCAGTTGGTGAGCGTAGGCGGGTAATCCAAGTCGCCATAGGAAACCAGGCCCGCAGCCTTAGCATCCTTCAGTTCTGCGAGCACCTGTGAGCGCGTCTTGCTGCTGCTGACGGGAACTTGCGGCGGGTACTGTTGCTCACCGTCAGTGATCAAGCCGGCGGCTCTAGCCTGTTGCAGTTCATCTTT
This sequence comes from Bordetella petrii, assembly GCA_017745595.1. Taxonomy (GTDB): domain Bacteria; phylum Pseudomonadota; class Gammaproteobacteria; order Burkholderiales; family Burkholderiaceae_B; genus Bordetella_A; species Bordetella_A petrii_C. Next base: position 8,075 of record WMBV01000011.1, on the reverse strand, counting down.
CACCTGCTCACTGGTTTTGCCGCTGGTGTACACGGCGGGCGCCGGGTATTCCTGCTCTCCATACGTAACCAGACCTTTAGCTTTCGCTTCCTGCAGCTCGGCACGGACTTGGGCGCGAGTCTTGGTCTCAGCATGAACGATGCCAATCGCACCGAAAGAAATAGCTGCTGCGACAATGGCGCACGAAATGCGTTTCATATAAATCTCCTACAAGGATCTACAAGTGTGTGGTGCGACGCGTAGATGCATGGGACGATCTGCTCCCTGCAGCGCAGGAAATGGCCGCATATGCATCGACGAGATCAGAGCATCAACTATGAGAAGGGGCTATAGCGGATGCCATGTTCAGGTTCTACGTACCGACCTGAAAAAAGGGGATGAACGTCAAACCCCGAACGGGCCAATCCAGCCGGCTTCTCCATCAACCACGCGCCAACGTTCGTGTTCCTGACTGGCAGTCGTAAGGGGTTGGTGAGACGTATGGCGATTAACGGACGTCGGCGCTTGCCACGCTTGGTCGCTGTCGGTCTCTCGCCATCCGTCGCTGGCAATGGGTTGAGCTTTCCACATGGCAAGGTCTTGAAGAACCTGCTCGCGGGTGACTGAAGTCGGTGCATAATGCGTGACAAGACCAATCTCGTCGTTGGTAGTTTCGAATGTCTGCGACGCATTCGAGATTGCGGGGGCGAGCAGGCTGCCAGCGACGGCAACGGTAAGCAGTGATTTTCGATTTAGCATGAATGGTTCCGTTCGAATCAGATGACCCAATTGGGGTTGGGGCGACATCTCAAACTTTACGTGTCTGGTACTGACATGAATCGGACTAGCTGATTACATTTATGCAAGGAATAGGAGGTTCGTTATGCGAATTCTGGTCATCGAAGACGAGCGTAAGCTGGCACACTATCTGCAAAAGGGTTTGACGGAACATAACTACGTCGTGGACATCGCAAGCAACGGAGTCGACGGCCGGCACGCCGCCCTGGAGGGCAATTACGATCTCGTCGTGCTCGATGTCATGCTGCCAGGAATCGACGGATTTTGGATTCTGAAGGACTTGCGTGAAACCAAGGACACTCCCGTTCTCATGCTCACTGCGCGAGACAAAGTGGAGGATAGGGTGCGGGGCCTTGAGAACGGAGCTGACGATTATTTGGTGAAGCCGTTTGCGTTTTCTGAGTTACTGGCGCGTATCCAGGCATTGCTTCGGCGAGGCCGCGGCCAGGAATCAACGCTGCTTAAACTGGGCGATCTCGAGTTGGACCTTGCTCGGCGAAAGGCGCATCGCGCGGGTATGCGACTGGACTTGACGGCGAAGGAGTTCACGCTGCTTGCGCTTTTATTGCGCCGGCAGGGGCAAGTTCTGTCCAGAACGATGTTGGCTGAACAAGTTTGGGATATGAACTTCGATAGCGACACGAATGCGATTGAAGTCGCTGTGCGACGCTTGCGAGCTAAGATCGACGACCCTTTTGACAGGAGGCTTTTGCATACGGTACGTGGTATGGGTTATGTGTTAGAGGAACGCGGTGAATGAGGTTACTTCCAACGAATTCTATTCAGGTCCGCCTCACTCTTTTGTTAGGTTTGATTGCGCTCGTGGTGTCCACGGTGGCAGGCTGCACATTGTTCCTGGCGTTAAAGCGTGAGGTTCAACGCCAGGAGATGACGGAAGTTTCGGGAAAGCTCGAGCTTATCGACCACATGGTGGATATGCAGACGGAGCCGTCGCAGTACGATGGCTTGCGTCAGACGCTTGACGGTATTCTCGTCGGGCACACCAATCTCCGGGTGTGGATCATACGGCCCAATGGTGAAGTTTTCTACGGTGCCGAGGCACCGCAGATCACTCGAGTATTTTCCGATGGCGAAGTGTCTCTTCAAACGCAAGATGGATTGCATATGCGCGGAATGCAGGCTGCCCTTGACGGAAAGCTCTTTCCGCAAGGTCAGCTCCTTGTCGCTGTCAATGTGCGTCCCAGTGCGGAGTTCCTTTATGCCTTCGCTACAGCTTTAGTGCTGATATGCATCATTTGGATAGGTGTGACGGTGATACTGTCAGCTTGGGCGGTTCGACGATCCCTTGCCCCTATCCGTCGGCTGTCCGCCCGCGCGGCCCAGATCGGGCCTGATAATTTAAAGGTGCGGTTGCCAGAGGGTGGGATCGATCGTGAATTGAGAGAATTCACGCACACGTTCAACAAAATGTTGGCACGTGTCCAGGCTGCTTATCAGCAGATGGAGGGGTTCAACGCTGACGTAGCGCATGAATTGCGCACCCCGCTGGCCACGTTGATCAACGGGACAGAAGTTACTCTTTCTTCGGAGCGTTCCATTGAGGAATTGCGCGATGTGATGGCATCCAACCTGGAGGAGCTTCACGGCCTGAAGGCGCTCATTAACGACATGCTGTTTCTCGCGCGTGCCGATGGTGGCGAGACTGCCCGCGACCTCCGGCCCGTGATGGTTCGCGATGAGATAGATCAGGTGGTTGAATACTACGAGGCGGCTTTGGAAGAGGCCGGGGTGCGCTTAGTGGTTGATGGAAATGTGCAAGTACACGCAAACTCACGCTTGTTAAGACGAGCCATTGCAAATCTCGTGAGCAATGCGATAAAAGCTACGCCAAATGGTCAGACGATACTTGCTCGTTGCGCACAAGACGATCAGTTCGTCGAAATCAGCCTCAGGAATCCAGGGACACCGATTCACCGGGATGCGCTACCCAGAATCTTCGATAGATTCTTTCGCGCGGATGACGCTCGCAGTGGACGGGCAGACGGACACGGCTTGGGGCTCGCAATCGTTAGCGCAATTGCCCGGATGCATGGCGGTGCCGCGTTTGCGAAATCGGATAATCACGGTTCAGAAGTGGGTTTTACAATTCAACGCGATCAGGACATTACAAAAAAGTAATCTTTCTGACAGACTGTAGTTAGGGGTGGCTCGTTACAGTGGCAGCCTTTCCCAACTTCGATTGTCGAGGATGAAGATGAGCAAAGTGATCAATCGCGTTCGCCTAATTGCTGCGGTTGGTGCCGCGGTAATTTCGTTTGGTGCTCTAGCTGCGGGTTCGCACGGAAGTGAGCATGGTAGCAACCATAGCGGTGGTCACGAGACAGCTGCTCCGATTGGTAAGGCTGGCAACGCATCCAAAGTGTCTCGCACCATCGATGTCGTCATGACAGACGCCATGCGGTTCACACCGGACCGTATTGACGTTAAAGCCGGCGAAACGGTGCGTTTTAGGGTTACTAACTCGGGCAAGATCCGTCACGAAATGGTGCTGGGTACTGAGGCTGACCTGAGTGGCCATTATCAAATGATGCTGAAGGATCCAGGTATGCGCCACGAAGAGGCGAATTCCGTCTCTCTGGAGGCTGGCAAGACCGGCGAAATCGTCTGGCAATTCGATAAGGCGGGTCACGTGGCGTTCGCATGTCTTGAGCCGGGGCATTATCCCGCGGGCATGAAGGGGGCCGTTTCGGTCAAATGATGGTAATTCGGAGCCGGGCGGCCAGTGGCAGTCCGGGGAGAGAGCAAATGACAAAAGCTGTTTCGAACCAACGCCGCCAGTTTGTTCAAGGCCTGGCAGCGGGTGGATTGTTGACCGGTCTGGGGCTTTGGCGGCAACCGGCGTGGGCGCTCCCAACTCCCGAGCAGGCCAATGTACTGTCTGGCACTGAGTTTGATCTGGAAATAGGTGAATCCCCGGCCAACCTCACGGGGTCTCCCCGAATGGCAACTACCGTCAACGGCATGTTGCCCGCGCCGACCCTGCACTGGAAGGAAGGGGATACGGTAACGCTGCGCGTCACAAATCGCCTGAGCGAGGATACGTCAATTCATTGGCATGGCATCTTGTTGCCGACAGGCATGGATGGTGTCCCTGGGTTGAGCTTTCCAGGGATTCGTCCTGGCGAAACGTTTACCTACCAATTCGAAGTGCGTCAAAGCGGTACGTACTGGTATCACAGCCATTCTGGCTTCCAAGAGCAGACGGGCCTGTATGGGGCGATTGTTATTGAACCCAAGCGTCCAGATCCTGTGCGAGCTGAACGCGATTACGTCGTGCTGCTCTCCGATTGGACAGACGAAGACCCGATGAGCGTGTTCCGCAAGCTTAAGGTCATGCCCGATTATTACAACTATATCCAGCCATCCGTAGAAAACCTGATGGATGACGCAAAGAAGAGCGGGTGGAAGAATGCCCTAAACGAGCGTCTCATGTGGCAGAAAATGCGCATGAATCAGACCGACCTGGCTGACGTATCCGGTGCGACCTATACATTTCTTACCAACGGTAAGGCCCCAGCGGGAAATTGGACAGGCCTGTTTAAGCCTGGAGAACGCGTTCGCCTACGCTTCATTAATGGTTCAGCGATGACGTATTTTGACGTTCGTATCCCGGGATTAAAAATGACAGTGGTGTCTGCTGATGGCCAACCAGTCCGGCCGGTGGAAGTAGAAGAATTCCGAATTGCTGTCGCCGAGACATACGATGTCATTGTGGAGCCGAGTGAAGATCGGGCCTATACGATCTTCTCACAGGCTATGGATCGCTCTGGATTCGCGCGCGCCACGCTGGCTCCGCGTGAGGGTATGGCGGCAGAAGTGCCACCTACGGATCCGGTACAGGTCCTCACCATGATGGATATGGGAATGGCTCACGATATGTCCGGAATGGATATGGGCGGAGAGTCGGGCGGCTCAATGAAGGGGATGGATCATGGCTCAATGAGCAACGCTGATCAATCCTCGTCGGGCGCAGGCAACCAAGGCGCGATGAGCGGAATGGACCACGGCAGTATGGGCGGCATGGCGGGAATGAGTCACGGCGGGATGAATCATGGCGCTGGAGACGGGGAAGGAGGGATGGTTGAAGTCAAGCATCCCTATCCCGCAGAGAATAGTCCCGCAACGACTATGCCTCCTGATGTGGTGTCAACCAGGCTAGATGATCCTGGTGTGGGCCTACGAGGCAATGGGCGCAAGGTTTTGACCTACGCCGATCTGCATTCGATGGTCGAGCCCCCAGATAATCGACCGCCCACTCGGGAGATCGAATTGCATCTCACGGGAAATATGGAACGGTACATGTGGTCCTTCAACGGATTGAAATTCACTGAAGCGAAGCCTATTGTCCTGAAGTTTGGCGAGCGCGTGCGATTCGTCTTGGTCAATGACACGATGATGACGCACCCGATTCACTTGCATGGGATGTGGAGCGACCTCGAGTCGCCTGAGGGTAATTTTCAAGTTCGTAAGCACACGATAAGCCTCAATCCCGCGCAACGTGTCAGTTATCGCGTAAGCGCGGATGCTAGAGGGAACTGGGCGTATCACTGCCACCTGCTATATCACATGGAAGCGGGCATGTTCCGCGCCGTCGTCGTGGAGTAAGTCAAAATGGGGACGTTAAGCGTGGAACGAAAACGGCTGGCATCGGTTCTGAGCGGTGCATTCATGGGATTTGCAGCTACCGCGGCTCTGGCTCAGGCCGATGCTACGAGTATGGACCATAAGTCGATGCCGGGAATGGATCACAGCTCGATGAAGGGCATGGGCCAGGATTCAATGAAAGGCATGGATCATAGTTCGATGCCCGGTATGTCGGAAGGAGCGAAGGCGTCGCCCATGAAAGAGATGGATCATGGCTCGATGAAGGGCATGGGCCAAAATTCAATGAAAGGCATGGATCATAGTTCGATGCCGGGTATGTCGGAGGGGGCGAAGAATCAGCCTATGCAAGGAATGGACCACGGCTCCATGGATGGGATGTTGATGGGATCTTTTCAGAATGGGCCTGCAGTGGGGACGTTGCCGACAAGTGACGGTACAACCGATCACCGCTATTCAGCCTACGATATTCATCCTCACATGATGGATGACATGATTACGACCCATCTGCTTTTTGACAAACTAGGGGTGGCCTATAATCGAGATGGCGAGACCGGTCTGCAATGGGATGGTCAATTTTGGATCGGGCGTGATTTGAATAAGCTCTGGATCAAGAGTGAGGGCGATCGTGTCAATGGCAGCACCGATGGTAAACTAGAGGCTTTCTGGAGTCATACCTTTTCTCCATATTGGGACTTCCAACTAGGTGCCCGCCGCGATTTTGGTACCGGACCTAAACGCAATTGGGCGGCAATGGGCATCCAAGGTCTAGCGCCGTACAAATTTGAAACGGAGCTAACTGCCTACGTTGGTGAGGCAGGACGGACCGCATTGGCGTTGAAAGCCGAGTACGATCTGCTGCTTACCCAGCGGTTGATCTTGACGCCCGAGGTCGAGGCCAGTCTTTACGGAAAGGATGACAAAGCGCGTGGTATAGGCGCGGGCTTATCCGATGCATCGCTGTCGTTGCGGCTTCGCTACGAGATAACGCGAGAGGTAGCACCGTATATTGGCGTGTCGTTCGGCCGCAAGTTCGGTAAGACAGCCAGATACGCGAGCGAGGATGGGGAAAGCCGATCTGAACGGACGATCTTGGCTGGTGTCCGAATTTGGTTCTAGATGCTCAGCAAATTTTTCAATCAATGGAGCGTAAGGATGACGCTACTCGAATCTGAAGGCGGATATCTAAGCCGCCGTGCAATGCTGGCGGCCGTTGCGTTAATTCCCGTCGCGTCTTTAGCAAAAACGGCGGTGACGGTTGACGTATGGAAGACGTCTACATGCGGTTGTTGCAAAGACTGGGTGAAGTATCTTCAAGATAATGGTTTTCAAGTGAGCGTCCGTGACGTGACGGACACTTCAGTAGCTCGCCGTCAGAACCGAATTCCGGACGATTATGGGTCGTGCCACTCCGCCCGGGTTGAGGGATATGCCCTTGAGGGACATGTTCCAGCACGTGAGATCAGGCGGTTATTGCGTGAGCGTCCGGCCGCCGTGGGCCTGGCCGTGCCAAGTATGCCCCTCGGTTCTCCGGGGATGGACGGACCGGCCTATGGTGGCAAGCGATTCGCATATGATGTTTTTCTGATCGGGAATGCTGGCGAAGCCAGCGTGTATCAGCAATACCGCTAGAGTGGGTTTCCTACTGTGGTTTCGGAGGCGGTAAGCCAAGTGTTCGATAGCTTCGGAGAACAGGCGTATCGTTTGCCGGCGGGTTTGTTTCCAGGTCGGCGATCAACTGCTGCATTTCCTCTATTTCTTTGAGCTGTGCTCGAATAATCCCGTCTGCTAGCTTCCGGACTCGCGGATCGCGAATGCGAGCACGTTCGCTCGTCAAAATTGCGATAGAGTGATGAGGAATCATTGCTCTCATGTAAGAGATATCGTCAACTGTGGTTTGACTGCGTGCCAACCACAGTGCAATGGCGAAGGCTGCTACGTTGCTGATCACGATGGCGATGTTGGCTTTCGCGCTCCTATACATGGACCACATGAAGCCAAGCATGACGATGGCCATCACCGCACCCATTAGGATCGCCATCCATATTCGCATTTGACTGAACTCAATATGCGATAAGACGTAGACATTCAAATACATGAGCCCGTACATGATGACTGTAGCGGCAATGATCATCAGCGCAAAGCGTCCGTAACTCATCTTCATTGATTTTCTTTCGGTGTTGTCCATTGTCGACTCCCTGTTGTGCGCTGGTTGTTGCCATGCCAAGCACAGCGCCCATGCGAACGGCGCAGATTGATTTTGACTTTTGGTGTGCAGCAAATTTCGTTCCGGCTTAGTTTGGTCGCCGCACTGTCGCTACACTTTATTTGAGTATGCTTATGCGGCGTCGCGTCCGTTGCATTGGGTCAGAGTGGCGAACTATTCTGAATGCTTACGAAAGAGTAATGCCGTCGTTTGATTCGCGTCAGGGTGATCCTGTCAAAATCACTTCCAAGCATCTCTGCATTAAGAATGCACGTGCGCTATCTCAGCGTGCGGTTGCTTATTGAGTTGAAAACGGTTGTGACGTTAAATGCTTGAGACACTGGGGTTGTCAGAAATTCCGTGTTTAAGGCGGGTTAAAAATCAAACGGAAGGACGGACGAAGCGATCTTCATAGAGGATAGCAAACTGGATCATGGCCTGTTTCCAATCACGGGCCGGACGGCCCCAA
>WMBV01000010.1 GCA_017745595.1 Bordetella petrii | reverse complement strand
TGAGCAGGCCACCCGCGCTGGCGACGGTGTCGCCCAGGCCGCTGACCAGGCCGCCTACGCCGGTGCTCAGCCCGCCGGGCAAGCCGGTGCCGGCGACGGCGGCGGCAACCCCTCTACCCTGCCGGCCGGCCTGCTCGAAACCACGCTGGGCAATACCGGCAACGCGGTCGACAACGTGGCGCCGCTGGAATTGGGCGATGCGCTGGGCGGCATCGGCAAAGCGCTCGACCCCACCCTGGCTCCCGTGGCCGACACCGTGACCGGGCTGACCCAGCAAGTGGGCGCGGCCACCGGCCTGGGCGCGCCGGTGGACGGCGTACTGACCCAGGTGGGCGGCACGGTCGGCAATCTGGGCGATGCCGTCGCCGGCACCGGCTTGCCCGGCGGGCTGAGCACCGGCGTAGGCGGCCTGGTCAGCGGCCTGGGCGACACCGTCGCCAGCGCGGGTGGCCTGCTCAACGCTAATCCGGACAACCCGCAGCCCCTGACCGCGATGCTGGGCCACGCCACCGGCGCGGTGGGCGCGCTGACCGGCAGCCTGGCGGGCGAAGGCGGCCTGCTCAATCCGGTGACCGGCCTGGTAGGCGGCCTGACCGGCGGACTGGGCGGCAACGCCCAGCCCATTCTGGAACCGACCCTGGCCAATGCCGGCACGACGGTCGACAACGTGCTGCCGCTGGGCCTGAATCCGGCCCTGGGCGGCGTGGGCAAAAGCCTGGACGGCGTCGTCAGCCCGATCGCCGGCCAAGCCGTCGGTGTGACGCAGCAACTGGGCGACGCCACCGGCCTGGGCGCGCCCGTGGCCGGCTTGCTGACGCAGATCGGCGGCACGGTGGCCGGCGTCAATGGCCAACTGCCGGACGGCACGCCGCTCAATGGCGTACTGAGCAACCTGGGCAACGCGGTCGCCAGCCTGGGCGGCGTGGTGCATGCCACCCCGCAGAACCCGAATCCGCTGGGCGCGACGCTGGGCAGCGCCACCGCTGCGGTGGCCTCGCTGACCGGCGGGCTGGGCGGCGTGGGCGGCCAAGGCGGGCTGCTGTCTCCGGTGACTGGCGTGCTGGGCGGATTGGGCGGCGCCCCGGGCGGAGCCAACGGCGGCCTGCTGGCTCCGGTGACCGGCCTGGTGGGCGGCCTGACCGGCGGCCTGACCGGCGGACTGGGCGGCGGCGCCGCGGGCGGCAACGGCGCGGGCGGCCTGCTCGCGCCGGTGACGGACCTGGTGGGCGGCCTGACGGGCGGCCTGGGCGGCGCCACGGGCGGCGGTGCCGGCGGCGACAGCGGCAATGGCGGCCTGTTGGCTCCGGTAACGGGCCTGGTCAGCGGCCTGACCGGCGGACTGGCGGGCGGCACCGGCGGCGGCTCGGGCGGTTCGGGCAGCGGCGGCAACGCCGGCGGCGGGCTGCTCGGCGGCCTGCTGGGCGGCGTCCTGGGCGGCCTGGGCGGTGGCGCCAAATAAGCCGGACCGGCGGACAACGGAGCGTGAACCCATGCTACATCTGGATTCTGCGATACACCTTAGCCGCCCTTCCGCATCGGTTTCCGAAAGCGACGAGACACGGCCTGGCATGATAGATGACATCGCATTGATGCTGGGGCGGCAGTTCGCCGCCTACACGGCAGCCTGCCAGGCCGCCTTGTCCGAAAAGATGGGAATCGCGCTGGCCGACCTCAAGGCGCTCGATCTGGTGCTGGAATTCGAGTCCCTGCCTACCGGCCAGCTGGCGCAATTGATGGGCATCAGCCCGGGCGGCGCGACCGCGCTCATCAACCGGCTGGAGGCGGCCGGGTATGTCGAGCGCGGCCGCCATCCGCTGGACCGCCGGGTCATCGTGATCCGGCCGGTCGAAGCGCAGTGCCGCGCACTGCTGGCCGAACGCCATGCCATCGCTCGGGAAGTGACGCTGCTGGCGCGCAACTTCGATACGACGCAATTGGAAACCGTGCAGAGCTTTCTGGCGCAATGCCTGAAGGCCCTGCGGCACGATACGCGGGTATGGCTGGAAACCCGCCACGTGCACGGGCTGGACTGAACCTGCCCCCGGCGCTCGGGCCGGCGTGCGTCAGCGCGCCGGCCCGAACGCCAGGCGGGGAACCGCCGCCAGCAGGCGGCGGGTCATGGCGTGGCGCGGCGCGTGCAGCACCGCGTCGGCGCTGCCCTCTTCGACGATCTGCCCGTCGTGCATGATGGCGATGCGGTCGGCCAGGTATTCCACCACGCCGAAGTTGTGCGTGATGAACAAATAGGCAATACCCAGTTCGGCCTGCAATTCGCGCAGCAGGTCCAGGATCTGCGCCTGCACCGACACATCGAGCGCCGAGGTGGGCTCGTCGCAGATCAAGACCTTCGGTTCCACGGCCAGGGCGCGGGCAATGGCGATGCGCTGGCGCTGGCCCCCGGAGAACTCGTGGGGATAGCGGCTTTCCGTGTTGTCCGGCAGGCCCACACGGCGCAGCAGGCGCCGCGTGCGGTCGCGGCGCTCGGCCTCGGACAGGCCGGGCTGCAGCGAGGCAATGCCTTCGTCCAGAATGTCGCCCACCCGCATGCGCGGGTTCAGCGATGCATAAGGGTCCTGGAACACGATCTGGATGTCCTGGCGCAGGCGCCGCAACTCGCGGCGGCCGGCGTGCAGCAGGTCTTGGCCGTTCAGCATTGCCCGCCCCCGCACCCGGGCCCCTTCCACCAGCCGCAGCAGGGCCTTGCCGGTGGTGGTTTTGCCGCAACCCGATTCGCCCAGCAGGGCCAGCGTTTCGCCCGCGCGCAATGAAAAGCTGAGGCCATTGACGGCCCGCACCCAGGAATCGATGCGCCGCAGCAAGCCCTTGCGCACCGGATAATGCACCAGCAGGTCTTGCACGTCGAGCACCACGTCGCCCGCGGCGGGGGCCGCGGCGGGGGCCGCCGCGGGCGACGTGGCGGGCGGGCCGCCGGCCAGCGGCCGGCCACGCTTTTCGTAGGTGGGAATGGCATCGAACAGCTGGCGCGCGTAGGGGTGGCGCGGCGTCTCGAAAAACACCTCGGCGGTCGCGCTTTCGACGATCTCGCCGCCGCGCATCAGGGCCACGTGCCGGGCCACGTTGCGCACCACCGCCAGGTCGTGGGTGATCAGCAAGATGGCCATGCCCATCTCGCGCTGGATGTCGGCCAGCAGATCCAGCACCTGCGCCTGCACCGTGACGTCAAGCGCGGTGGTGGGCTCGTCGGCGATCAGCAGCGCGGGTTCGGCGGCCAGCGCGATGGCGATCATGACGCGCTGTTTTTGCCCGCCGGAAAACTGGAAGGGGTAATCGTCGATGCGGCGTTCGGGCTCGGGGATGCCTACGCGGCGCAGCCAGTCGATGGCGCGGGCGCGCGCGGCCGCGCCGCGCAAGGGAGTATGCGCCGTCAGGGTTTCCAGGATCTGGTCGCCCACGCGCATGACGGGGTTCAGGCTGGTAGAGGGTTCCTGGAAGATGATGCCGATGCGGCCGCCGCGCACGCCGCGCATGGCGCTTTCGGGCAGCCGGTTCAGGTCCTGGCCGTCGAGCGCGATCTGGCCGCCCACGATGCGGCCGGCGTCGGGCAGCAGGCGCAGCAGGGCCAGGGCCGTCATGCTTTTGCCGCAGCCCGATTCGCCGACCAGCGCGAAGGTTTCACCGCGCTCGATGGCAAATTGCAGGCGCTTGACCGCATGGGTCAGCCCGGCATCGCCGGCAATGGCCACGTCCAGGCCGTCGATGGCCAGCAAGGCGGACGAGGCGCGGCTCATCGGGGAGCTCCGGTGTCGGCGGCGGGCGCCGCGGCCGCGGCGCCGCCCGGGGCCGCCCGGCCGGGCCGGTAGCGGCGCGCGCGCGGATCGAAGGCCTCGCGCACCGCGTCGGCGAACAGGTTGGCCGCCAGCACCAGGGCCAGCATGAACACGAACGCGGTCAGCAGATTCCACCACACCATCGGGTCGCGCGACATCTCGACGCGGGCGCGGTCGATCATCGAGCCGAATGAATTCATGCTGGGATCGACGCCGATGCCCAGATAGGACAGCACCGCTTCATAAAGCACCAGCCCGGAAAATTCCAGTACCGCGGTAATCAGCACGATATGCATCACATTGGGCAGCAGGTGGCGGCGCATGATCTGCCAGTGCGACACGCCGAACGCGCGCGCGGCCTGCACGTATTCCAGTTCGCGCAGTTTCAGGGTTTCGGCGCGCAGCAGCCGGCACAGGCCGGACCAGCCGGTCAGGCCCAGGATCATGCACAGCAGGAACAACCGCAGGTCGGCGCGCGCGGCCGAGGTATCGAACAGGTCGGGATGGGTATCGATATACACCTGCATCATCAGCGCGCAGGCCGCCACCAGCAGCACGCCCGGAATCGAGGTCAGTGTCGTGTACAGATACTGGATGGCGTCGTCGATCTTGCCCTTGAAATAACCGGCCGCGATGCCGAAGCCGATGGCCGGCGGCAACATGGCCAGGGTGGTCAGGCTGCCGATGACCAGGGCCGTGCGCACGCTTTTGAGCGCCTGCCACAGAACGTCGTTGCCGGTGCGGTCGGTGCCGAACACATGGTAGCCGCTGGCCAGGCCGGCCACCGCGCCCACCACCACGCACAGCAGCGCATAGGTGATCCACATGGCGCGCCAGGGGACTTCGGTGCGGCCGCGCGCCACGTCCGCCCAGGCCTGCCGCCATCCGCCGCGCCGGCGTGCCAGCGCGGCACCCAGCAGGGCCGCGCCCGCCAGCGCGGCCGCGATGCCGCCACCCAGTCCCCAGGCCAGGCGCCGCAGCACGTCGCCCGGCAATTGCGTTTCGGGGTCGTCGAGATGGGCGCCGCCACTGCGCAGGCGCGGGAAATCGCGCACCGGATGGCCGTCGATGAGTTCGGTTTCTTTCGTGAACTGGCGTGCCGCCAGCGGCGCGGAATAGGTTTTCTCGGGCCGGGTCAGCACGGTGCCGGCCAGCAGGCCATCCAGAGCCGACTGGACCGCCGGCGCATAGATGGGCGGCGCGCCGGCCGCCGCCCCGGGCGCGGGCGGCAGGCGCGGCCGGTAGTGGATGGAATCCAGCAGGCCCACCGCCACGAACGCGGCCAGCACCACCGCCGAGCACATGGCCGGCGCATCGCGGCCCACCTGGGCCCAGGTGGCGCGCAGCGTGCGGCTGCGGCGCACACGCCACAGATAGCCCAGCGCCCCCGCCACCATCAGGAACAAGGCAATATCGGTCCAGAGGAACACGAACTTGGGCATGGCGGTTACTCGAAGCGCACGCGGGGGTCGGCCAGCGTGTATGAAATATCGGCCAGGATCAGCCCCACGATGTACAGCGCCGCCCCCAGGAACACCATGGCGCGCACGATGGAAAAATCTTGCGAGTTGATGGCGTCGATGGTGTAGCTGCCCAGGCCCGGAATGCCGAAGAACGATTCGGCGATCAGGCTGCCCATGAACAGCAGCGGCAGGGCGGACACCGTGCCGGTCAGGATGGGCAGCATGGCGTTGCGCAGCACGTGGCGAAACAGCACCACGCGTTCGGCCAGGCCCTTGGCGCGCGCGGTGCGCACGTAGTCTTTGCCGACCTCTTCCAGGAACAGCGCCCGGTAAAAGCGCGCCTCGGGCCCCAGGCGCGAGACGATCGCCACCAGCACGGGCAGCGCCAGGAACTTGATGGCGTCCAGGCCGCCCGCGAAACCCGAATACGGCACCAGCCGCAGTACCTTGGCGAACAGCCATTGCCCGGCAATGATGTAGAACAGGCTGGATATCGACAGCAATATCACGCACAGCACCACGCCCCAGAAATCGAGCCGGGTCGCGCGGAAGTACACCAGCAGCAGCGAGAACACCACGCTGGCGAACAGCCCCAGGAAGAAAGTGGGGATGGCCAGGGCCAGGCTGGGGCCCATGCGCATGCGGATCTCGCGGCCGATGTCGTGCCCGGCGTCCGACGCGCCGAACTCGAACCTGAGCAAGGGCACCGAGCGCTGGTAGAAAATCGTCTCGGTCAGTTGCCGGGCGCCCTGCTCTTGCGTATTCACGAACAGCGGCTTGTCGTAGCCGTGCTCCACCTTCCAGCGCTCGATGGCCTCGGTGCTGACCCGCTGGCCGCCGATGGCCAGGCGCGCCATGTCGTCGGGGGTGTTGACAGCGAAAAACAGCACGAACGTGAACAGGTTGACGCCCAGCAGGATCAACACCCCGTACAGCAGGCGGCGGATGACATAGCCGGTCATGGGTGCTCCTTCGGGGGCTCGGGACGGTCATGGGTGCCGAAAGCGGTTTGCCGCTCGCGCCGCTTCAGCGCCACGTACGATGGCCAGATCGCCAGCGCCACCACCAGAACCAGCAGCGCCAGCGGCCACCATAGCGGCGAATTCCATTCGTGCACCTTGCGTACCCGCAAGGCGGGGTCGACCTTCACGTACTGCAAGGTGTTGCGCACCATCTGCGTGGGCTTGGCGTTGCCCACCCATTGCTGGTATGCCCCGCCCGACATCGGGAAGAAGCCGAACATCCAGGGCGCGTCGCGCTGCACGATGCCGACCATGCGGGCAATGACGGCTTCTTTCTCGGGGCCGTCGTCCAGGAATTTCATCTGTTCGAACAGGCGGTCGAATTCGTCGTTGGAATAATTGGCGGCATTCTCGCCGCCATGCTTGGCCTTGCCATTGGGACCGTACAACAGGAACAGGAAATTCTCGGCGTCGGGATAATCGGCCACCCAGCCCCAGAAAAAGATCTGCGCGGTGCCGCGCCGCATCTTGTCCTGGAAGCGGCTGTAGTCGGTAGAGCGCACGTCCATCTGGATGCCCAGCTTGGCCAGTTGGCGGCGCATCCAGTCGAACTGCGGATTCGAGCCGCCGCCGCTCATGGCGTCGTAGTACAGCACCAGCGGCGCGCCGGTGGTCGCGTCGCGGCCACCGGGGTAGCCGGCTTGCGCCAGCAGCTGGCGGGCCACGTCCAGGGACTTGCGGCGCGGCTTGCCGTCGACCAGGTCGTAGACCACCGGATTGATGCCCTCGGGCGGCTCGCGGTAGCCCAGCACCCCCGGCGGCACCGGGCCGTAGGCCACCATGCCCTGGCTGTCTTCGAACACGTCGACGTATTCTTCCCAGTTGAATGCAATGCTGATGGCCTGGCGCAGCTTGCGGTTCTTTTCTTGTTGCTCGGGGGTGTCGCCGCGCCCGACCACCGGGTCCAGCCAATTGAAGCCCATGTACCAGCTCGAGGTCTCGATGGCGGTGGGCAGCTGGATGCCATGCTCGCGATAGCGCCTGGCCTTGTCGGGGGAATCGCCGGCCGCCACCAGCATGGCCACGCCGTACTCGCCGCGCTCGACTTGCGGCACGTCGTAGTAGCCCTGCATGAACTTGCCGCTCAGGGGCACGGCTTCTTTTTCGACGCTGAACACCACGCGGTCGACGAACGGCGTGGGCTTGCCGCAGTCGGCCAGCAGGCCAGCGGCGCGATCGCCCGGCTCGCCTTCGCAGGGATAGGGCTCGCCCCGGAAATTGGGGTTGCGCGCCAGCACGTGCCGGCGGTTCTGCAGCGATTCGGCCAGCAGGTACGGCCCGGTGCCCACCGGCCAGGTATTCAGCGACAAATCGTGCTCGGCCATGCCGGGCTGGCTGTAGAAGCGGTCCGCCTCCCAGGGTATGGGCGCGGTGAATGTCATGGCCAGCCAATACTTGAACTGCGGGTACTTGCCTTTGATGCGGATGCGCAGGGTATGCGGGTCCAGCGCCTGCACGCCGTCGAAGCCGTCCTGGCGCAGGTCGAGCCAGGGCAGGTCGCGCTGCCCGAACGGCAGGCCGCGACGCAGCTCGGCATCGCGTTCCTGCAGGCGCTTGCCGTAGTCTTGCATGCCCACCACGTACTCGGCCATGAGCGAATAAATGGGCGAGGCCACCCGCGGGCTGGCCAGGCGGCGGAAGGCATAGACGTAGTCGTCGGCGCTCAGCTCGCGCGTGCCCGTCTTGGGAAAATCGGGCACGTAGTATTTGTCGTCGAGTTCGCCGGGCCGCAGCGGAAAATAACTGTACGTGCCATCCGCCTCGCGCGCGAAGGCTGGGTGCGGCTGGAACTGGATGCCGGGGCGGATGGGGATGTCGTAGACGCTTTCGGCCACTTGCTGCCCGGGCGCGTCGGGCGGCAGTTCGCGGCCCTGGGCATCGAAATAGCGCGGCGGCGCGATGGCCGCCGCCGCGCGGGGAATCAGCTCATACGGCCGCTTCAGGTAATGGTAGCCATACAGCGGTTCGTAGATATTGTAGGTGTAGGGGGTTTCGTCGGTGGAATACGAACGGGCCGGGTCCAGGTATTTGGGCGAGCGCTTGACGAACGCGGTGTACAGCGTGTTTTCGGCCAGGGCGCCGGTTTCGTAGGGGCTGTTGATGGGATCCCGGCTGCAGCCGGCCAGCGCCAGCGCCGTAACCAGCACCGCCATCGAGATCCGCCGCAGCAGCCATGCACCCATAAAGCCGTTTCCGTGTCGTTTTTATTGCATCGAGCCGGCGCACAGCATAGCAAAGGCCGCGTGCGCCCCGTAGACATCCCGGCCCGGGCCGCCCCGGGCTCTGCCTTGGACCCGCCGCTAGCAGCGGTGGTTCCGCCAGCATTCGTAACGCCATTTCCAGGGCTCGACGGCGCCGCCCTGCCCCCACAGGCCGCTGCCCGCCTGGCGGGCCTGTTGCTGCAACCCGGGCATCGCCGGATCGCGCAGGTAATCGCCGCGCCGCGCGGTATAGGCCCAGGCGTAGCCCGCCGCCACCTGGGCCCGGTTGGCGGAACTGCCGTCGGGCAGCATCAAGGCGCAGACCTCGCGTTCGAATTGGTCTTGCTCGTAGCACTGGGCGGTCAGGGTACGGCCGCCCACCAGTTGTTCCAGGTGCCGCCGCGAGGCGTCGGCATAGGGCTGGCCGGGTTCCTGCCCGCCGTGCCCCGCCTCGGGCGCGTCGATGCTGTCCAGGCGGATGCGCTGCGATTGGCCGCCGACGCGCAGGGTCACGGTATCGCCGTCGGGCACCTTGATGACCGTGCCCGTCAGGGTATAGCGGCCCGGCGGCACGGCCCCGCCGGCCCCGGGCGCGGGAACCGGGCGCGGCGCCGCGGGGGCGGACTGCCGGGCCGTGGTCTGGGACGTCTGCCGGGGCGATTCCGGGGGGCTGCCCTGGAACCAGTGCACCAGCGCGGCGGCCAGCGCCACCCCCAGCACGCCGCCCAGCCGGCGGCCCAGACGGCCGAATGAAAACTGCCTGCGCAAAATATATGGTTTCCTGGAAGACGAGGAATTGGCGTGCAGTGTGCCACAGGGGCGGCCGCAGGTGTCCGGCTCTGGCGCGCCAGGTGTCTGACTCCCGCAGGGTGTCAGACACCGAAGCAAGAAGATCATCTCCCTTCAGTCTCTGACACCCTGCGGGAGTCAGAGACTTGCACGTGCCGGACACCCTGCGAGAGTCAGACACCTGGTCACTTGTTCAAAGGCTCGCGCACCTGCGTTACAGCCAGCCCGCCTTGCGGAACCGCCAGTACAGCACGCCGCAGGCGGCGGCGATGCAGGACAGGGTGACGGGATAGCCCCAGTGGGTCTTCAGTTCGGGCATGAACTCGAAGTTCATGCCGTAAATCCCGGCTACCGCGGTGGGCACGGCCAGAATGGCGGCCCAGGCGGCCAGCCGCCGGGTGATATCGTTCTGCTGGGTCTGCGCGATCATCATGCTGGCCTCGAACGCAAACGCCAGGGCCTCGCGCAAGCCATTGACCAGCTCATCGACGCGCAGGACGCGGTCGGCCACCACCCGAAAATACGGCCGCGCCTCGGGGTCCACGGCCGACATGTCCATGGTGGCCAGCCGGCGGCATATTTCGGCCAGCGGCGAAATCACCGTGTGGATGCGCAGCAGGTCGCGCCGCTGCCGGTACAGCTTGCGGATATCGGACTCTTTGGCGCCGCGGATCAGCAATTTCTGTTCGGCCGATTCGACCACGCCTTCCAGCTGGACGGCCGCCGCCAGATAGTGGTCGATAAGCAGGTCGAGCAATTCGGAAGCGACATAGTCGCTGCCGCGCCGCAGCAGGTCGGGTGCGGCCTCCAGGCGTTCGCGCAACGCGCGGTAATTGGCCGTGGCGCCCCGCCGCACCGTCAGCAGAAAGCCGCGGCCGATCAGTATCTGGGTTTCGCCGAACGACGGCCGGGTCTGCCCGACTTCGACGGTAATGGCCACCACCAGCACGCAATGCCCGAAATCGATGATCTTGGGTCGGCGATGCGGCTCGAGCATTTCTTCGCGCGTCTTGGGACGGATGCCCAGGGAATCGGCCACGTGCCGCAACAGCGCTTCGCTGGGGTCGTGCAAGCCGATCCACAGCAGGTTTTCGTCCTGGCAGGTATACGACTTGATCTCGTCGACGGGCACGTCGCGGGAACGCTGGCCCCGCACATAAGCCACCGAGGCCACCACTTCGCTTTGTTGCGGCGGCGGGACGGTCTGATCCTGCGGCATGCACGCCTCTCTGGAAGTCGCGCCCGGCGCGCGGGCAATCGAGGCATGATAGCCCAGGCGGGCGTCCCTTCGGGGCCGCTCGCCTCAGCTGGCTTCGGCTTCGATCAGGCGGTTGAGCCGCAGCGCCAGCAGCGTGCAGACCGCGCCCGAAATCAGGTAGGCGCTGGTGGCGATCAGGCCGAACTTCATCGACAGCCCCAGCGCGACCAGCGGCGCGAACGCCGCGCCGAACAGCCAGGCCATGTCGGTGGTGAGCGCGGCCCCGGTGTAGCGGAAATGCATCGAAAAATTCGACGTCACCGTGCCGGAGGCCTGGCCGTACGACAGGCCCAGCAGCACGAATCCGCACAAGATAAAGGTGTTTTCGCCCCACGCGCCGCCGCCCAACAGCCAGGGCGCGGAAAGCGCGAACAGGCCGATCAGCGCCGCCAGCGCGCCCAGCGTCTTGCGGCGCCCGAACTGGTCGGCGATCCGGCCGGACACCAGGGTGGCGATGAAGCTGAGAGCGGCCCCCACGATCTGCACGCTGAGGATGCTGACCAACGAGCGTTCGCCATGCAGGCTGATCCAGGATAACGGGAAAATGGTGACCAGGTGGAACAGCGCATAGCTGGCCAGGGCCGCGAAAGCGCCGATGAAAACGTTGTACGCCTGGGCGTCGATGACCTCGGACACGCGGATCGGCGCCAGCTCGCGCTCTTCGAGCAGGCGGGTGTATTCCTCGGTAAGCACCAGCCGCAGCCGCGCGAACAGCGCCACCACGTTGATCGCGAACGCCACGAAGAACGGGTAGCGCCAGCCCCATTCCAGCAGGTCTTGGTTGCTGAGCGTGCCGAGCAAATACAGGAAGATGGCGCTGGCCACCATGAAGCCCACCGGCGCGCCCAGCTGGCCCAGCATGGCATACCAGCCGCGCCGTTCGGGCGGCGCGTTAAGCGCCAGCAGCGAAGGCAGGCCGTCCCATGAGCCGCCCAGGGCGATGCCCTGCACGCAGCGAAACAGCGACAGCAGCACGATCGCCGTGGCGCCGATCGCTTCGTAGCTGGGCAGGAAAGCCATGCCCACCGTGGCCGTGCCCAGCATGAACAAGGCCAGCGTCAGCTTGGTGCCGCGGCCCCAGCGGCGCTGCACCGCCATGAAAATCGCGGTGCCGAAGGGCCGGCAGATGAACGCAAAGGAAAAGATCGTGAACGACCACAGCGTGCCGTACAGCGGCGGCTCGAACGGAAAGAAAACGTGCGGGAAGACCGCGACGCAGGCAATGCCGAAAACGAAGAAGTCGAAATATTCGGACGCCCGGCCGATCACCACCCCTACCGCGATTTCTCCGGGCGCGACATTGGCATGGGGAGACTCGGGACTGGACTGCGCATATTGCATCGCGGTGCTGGACATACGATGACTCGCTCCGTCTGTGGTGGGAAACAGACTGCCCCGATCAGGTGCCCGCGGGGTGGCCGGCCGCTCCACGAATCGAACTGACTCCCTTTTTACTCTAGATTTTTCACATCTTCCAGAGTAGGGTTGCAAATATTCTTTGGGGGTGGATCCTATCCTTAGGGGGTTGCATGGCCGTGCCGGTGTCCAGAAAGCTGAAAGGCGCACTGATTCTTCCCGTACTCGGCACCCTGGCCGGCTGCAGCAAGGCCGTGCTGCTGTCGCCCTCCGGCGATGTCGCCTGGCAGCTGCGCGACATCATCCTCGTCTCTACCGGCCTGATGCTGCTGATCATCGTGCCGGTCATCGCCGCCACGCTGTGGTTTGCCTGGCGCTACCGCGAAAGCAACACCGAAGCCTCGTATTCCCCCGACTGGGACCACTCCACCATTCTCGAGCTGCTGATCTGGTCGGCGCCGCTGCTGATCATCATCGCGCTCAGCGCGCTGACCTGGGTCAGCACCCACCAGCTGGACCCCTACCGCCCGCTCAGCCGCATCGACGCCCAGCGCCCCATGCCCGCCGACCTCAAGCCGATGGTGGTGCAGGTGGTGGCGCTGGACTGGAAATGGCTGTTCCTGTACCCCGAACAAGGGATCGCCACGGTGAACGAACTGGCCGCGCCGGTCGACCACCCCATCGAATTCAAGATCACGGCCTCTTCCGTGATGAACTCGTTCTACATTCCCGCGCTGGCCGGCCAGATCTACGCCATGCCCGGCATGCAGACCCGCCTGCATGCCGTCATCAACCATCCCGGCGTCTACGACGGCTTTTCGGCCAACTACAGCGGCGCGGGCTTTTCGCAGATGCGCTTCAAGTTCCATGGCCTGTCGCAAGCCGATTTCGACCAATGGGTGCAAAAGGCCCAGGCGTCCGGTGGTTCGCTGGACCGCGCCGCCTACCTGCGCCTGGAACAGCCCAGCGTGGCGACGCCCATACAGCGTTTCGGCTCGGTCGATTCCGGCCTGTATGACGCGATCGTGAATCGCTGCGTGGAACCCGGCGCCACTTGCCTGCGCGACATGGCCGGCATGATCTGCCGGGCGCCCCGGCAGGCCTCTCTCGATCTGTCGCCGCCCCTGGCTCCACCCGCCATGTAGCCTGGCTTCACCCCTTGCCCCGCCCGCGCTCGACGAACGAATCTTGCAGGAACCCCGAAAATGCCAGACCAACCCGTCACCCAGAGCCTGTTGTTCGGACGCCTGACCTGGGACGCGATCCCCCTGCACGAACCCATTCTGGTGGTCACGTTCATCGCCGTCGCGGCGGGCGCCATCGCCGTGCTGGGCGCCCTTACCTATTTCCGCGTGTGGGGCTACCTGTGGCGCGAATGGTTCACCAGCATCGACCACAAGAAAATCGGCGTCATGTACGTGGTGCTGGGCCTGATCATGCTGCTGCGCGGCTTTGCCGATGCCCTGATGATGCGCACCCAGCAAGCCATCGCCTTCGGTGAAAACGCGGGCTACCTGCCGCCGCACCACTACGACCAGATCTTCACGGCCCATGGCGTGATCATGATCTTCTTCGTGGCCATGCCGCTGGTCACCGGCCTGATGAACTATGTCGTGCCGCTGCAGATCGGCGCCCGCGACGTGGCCTTTCCGTTCCTGAACAACTTCAGCTTCTGGATGACCACGGTCGGCGCGGTGCTGGTCATGATGTCGCTGTTCGTGGGCGAATTCGCGCGCACCGGCTGGCTGGCGTATCCGCCGCTGTCGGGCATCTTGAACAGCCCCGACGTGGGCGTCGACTATTACATATGGGCCCTGCAGATAGCGGGGGTCGGCACGGTGCTGTCGGGGGTGAACCTGCTGGTGACGATCGTCAAGATGCGCGCGCCCGGCATGAACATGATGCGCATGCCGATTTTCACCTGGACGGCGCTGTGCACCAATGTGCTGATCGTCGTGACCTTCCCGGTGCTTACCGCCACGCTGGCGCTGCTGACGCTCGACCGCTATCTCGGCGCCAATTTTTTCACGGCCGACGGCGGCGGCAACGCCATGATGTACGTGAACCTGATCTGGATCTGGGGGCACCCCGAGGTCTATATCCTGGTGCTGCCGGCCTTCGGCATCTTCTCCGAAGTCGTTCCCACCTTCTGCCGCAAGCGGCTGTTCGGCTACGCGTCCATGGTGTATGCCACGGTGGTGATCACCGTGCTGTCGTATCTGGTGTGGCTGCACCATTTCTTCACGATGGGGTCCGGCGCCAGCGTGAACTCGTTCTTCGGCATCACCACCATGATCATCTCGATCCCCACGGGGGCCAAGGTGTTCAACTGGCTGTTCACCATGTACCGCGGCCGCATCCGCTTCGAAGTCCCCATGCTCTGGACGATGGGCTTTATGGTCACCTTCGTGATCGGCGGCATGACCGGGGTGTTGCTGGCGGTACCGCCCGCCGACTTCGCCTTGCACAACAGCCTGTTCCTGGTCGCGCATTTCCACAACGTCATCATCGGCGGCGTGGTGTTCGGCCTGTTCGCCGGCATTACCTACTGGTTTCCCAAGGCCTTCGGCTATCGCCTGGATCCGTTCTGGGGCAAATGGTCGTTCTGGCTGTGGCTGGTGGGCTTCTACCTGGCGTTCATGCCGCTCTACGTGCTGGGGCTGCTGGGGGTCACGCGGCGCATGAACCATTTCGAAGATGCCTCGCTGCAGATATGGTTCCAGCTCGCCGCCCTGGGCGCGCTGCTCATTGCCGGCGGCATCGCCTGCTTCCTGGTCCAGCTGTACGTCAGCTTCAAGCGGCGCGAAGCCCTGCGCGACACCACCGGCGACCCCTGGGGCGGCCGCACCCTGGAATGGTCCACGTCGTCCCCGCCGCCGGCCTACAACTATGCCTTCACGCCGCTGGTGCACGACCGCGACGCGTGGTGGCAAATGAAGCAGCTGGGCTACACGCGGCCTCAAGACGGCTTCATCGCCATCCACATGCCGGCCAATACCTGGGCGGGCATCGTGCTGGCGGGCCTGTCGATGGTCATGGGCTTCGCGCTGATCTGGCACATGTGGCCGCTGGCCATCCTGAGCTTCATCGCCCTGATCGGCGTCGCGATTTTCCACACCTTCAACTACCACCGCGATTACTACCTGCCGGCCGACGACGTCGCTCGCTGCGAGGCCGATCGCACCCAATTGCTGGCCAGCCATGCCTGAACACACCGCCACCCTGTCCGGCGATGCCGGCCGCCAGTTCTACCTGACGGAAGAACACCATGTGAAGAACGGCACCCTGCTGGGCTTCTGGGTGTACCTGATGAGCGACTGCCTCATCTTCGCGTGCCTGTTCGCCGCCTACGCGGTGCTGGGCCGCAACTTCGACGGCGGACCGACCGGCGCCGATCTCTTCGACCTGCGGCTGGTGGCCGTCAACACGGCGCTGCTGCTGCTGTCTTCCCTGACCTACGGCTTCGCGCTGCTGCAAGGCCGCAAGGGCCGGATCGGCTCGCTGCTGGGCTGGCTGGCCGTCACGGGTCTGCTGGGCGCGGGCTTCCTCGGCCTGGAACTCTACGAGTTCACCCACCTGATCCGCGAAGGCGCCGGCCCGCAGCGCAGCGCCTTTCTGTCGGCATTCTTCGCGCTGGTCGGCACGCACGGGCTGCACGTCACTTTCGGCATCGTCTGGCTGATCGTGCTGATAGCGCAGATCCGCATGCACGGCCTGATCATCCCGAACAAGCGCCGCCTGATGTGCCTGTCCATGTTCTGGCACTTCCTGGACGTGATCTGGATCGGCGTCTTCACCGTGGTCTACCTGATGGGAGTCCTGCCATGAGCACATCCGCCACCCCCCAGAACAGCCACGACCACGAAGACGACCCGCTGGCCCATGCCTCGCTGCATGGCTATCTGCTGGGGTTCATGCTGGCGGCCATCCTCACGGCCATTCCCTTCTTCATCGTCATGGCCAACGTGTTCTCGAGCTCGCGGGTGACCGCCCTGGTGATCCTGGCCATCGCCGTTGTCCAGGTCGTGGTCCACGTCATATACTTCCTGCATGTCGACTTCCAGGCCGAGGGCGGGTGGAACATGCTTTCGATCGTGTTCACGCTGGTGCTGGTGGTCATCACGCTCAGCGGCTCGATCTGGATCATGTTCCACCTGGATCACAACATGATGCCCATGCCGCTGCACGACATGCGAAACATGCCTTGACTCCGCCCCGCGCCACGCCGTCTCCTTCCGCACACCCGCCCCGCCGCACGGCCAGACTCATTGTCCTGGTCTTGCTGGCGGCCGTCTTGTTCGCCGGGTTCTGCTCGCTGGGCGTATGGCAGCTGCAGCGCCGCGCCTGGAAGCTGGAACTGATCTCGCAGGTGGACCAGCGCGTGCATCTGCCTGCCGCGCCCGCGCCGGGGCCGGCGCAATGGCCCGCCCTGACCCGCGGCGGCGACGAATACCGTCCGGTGCAGGCCACCGGCACGTTCCGCCACAACCTGCAAACCCTGGTCCAGGCCACCACCGATTACGGCAGCGGGTATTGGGTCATGACGCCGCTGCAATTGCGCGACGGCGGCACCGTGCTGGTCAACCGCGGCTTCGTGCTGCCGGCCTGGCGCAAGCAGCAACACGCCGGGCAGCCGGCCGGCGAACTCAGCGTGACCGGCCTGCTGCGCATGTCCGAACCCGACCTGCGCTTCCTGCGCCACAACGACCCGGCCCGCGGCATCTGGTATTCGCGCGATACCCGCGCCATCGCGGCGGCGCGCGGCCTGGGCGAAGTCGCCCCCTACTTCATCGATGCGGGCAAGGTCCCCGGCCAGGCCCCCGACCCCGCCGTCGCACCGGTGCCCGGCCTGACCGTCATCGACTTTCCCAATAACCACCTTTCGTACGCCATTACCTGGTTCGCCCTGGCGGCGATGGTGATCGCGGGCGCGGCCATCGCCGTGCGCTTCGAACGGCGCGACCGCGACGGCGGCTAGGTTTGCATCGCGGTGTCAGGCACGTCAGGCCGGTGTCTGACTCCCGAAGGGTGTCAGACACCGGGCGGGTCCCAACAGGGAGACACCGAAGCATGGGCCCACTGCGCCCTTCGCCTCAAGCAAACAGTTTGCGCACCCGTTGCGCCACGTCGATGCGCGGCGTGGCGTCGGCCGGCGGCTGGCCGCGGCCGAACGGCAGTTCGGGCGGCTTGGGCAGGGTTTCGAACAGCGGCAGCAGCGCATCGGGAATGAAGCGCGTGCGCGACCCGTACACGTGGCGGTCGCCCAGGCCGGTCTGCTGGTGCACATAGAAGCGCTGCGGCACGATCAGGTGCAGGCGTTCTTTGGCGCGTGTCATGGCCACGTACAGCAGGCGCCGCTCTTCTTCGATTTCTTCGGCCGTGCCGGTGCTCATGTCCGACGGAATGCAGCCGTCGACGACATTGAGCACGTATACCGCCTTCCATTCCTGCCCCTTGGCCGAATGGATGGTGGACAGGATCATGTAGTCTTCATCGCGCAGCGGCGGGCCCGACTCGGCGCTGGTGGCATCGGGGGGGTCGAGCGTCAGTTCGGTCAGGAAGCGCTCGCGGCTGGCATACCCGGCGGCGATGCGCGCCAGCTGGTCGAGATCGGCCTTGCGCACGCGCGCGTCTTCGTACAGGCGCTCGAGCTGCGGGGCGTACCAGCGCAGCGCCAGGTCCAGGTCGGCCGGCCATTGCAGGCCGGGCGTGCGCAAGGCGGCGTAGGTTTGCGCAAAGGCTTCCCAATCGGCCTTGGCCGCCGCGCCGGGCTTGAATTCGCGCAGCGCCTGCAGGGGTTCGGCGGCTTCGGCCAGCGTATCCATCAGGCGGCCGGCGATGGCCGGCCCGATGCCCGGCAGCAACTGCGCCGCGCGGAAGCCGGCCAGCCGCCCGCGCGGGTTC
This sequence comes from Bordetella petrii, assembly GCA_017745595.1. GTDB lineage: Bacteria > Pseudomonadota > Gammaproteobacteria > Burkholderiales > Burkholderiaceae_B > Bordetella_A > Bordetella_A petrii_C. The sequence continues at coordinate 135,995 of WMBV01000010.1, read as the reverse complement.
TCGGCCCAGCGCAGCAGCGACAGCACGTCTTTGATGTGGGCGGCCTCCAGGAAGCGCAGCCCGCCGAATTTCACGAAAGGAATATTGCGGCGCGTAAGTTCGAGCTCGAGCGCGGCGCTGTGGTTCGACGCGCGAAACAGCGCCGCCTGCGACTTCAGGGTGGCGCCTTCTTCGCGCTGGGCTAGCACCTGGTCGGCCACCCAGCGCGCCTGCCCGGCTTCGTCGCTGACCGTGACCAGCGCGGGCCGGCTCGACGACGCGCGATCGGTCCAGAGGTTCTTGGTATAGCGTTCGCTGGCCAGTTCGATCACGGCGTTGGACGCATCCAGGATGGGTTGCGTCGAACGGTAATTGCGCTCTAGCGTGATCACCTGCGCGGGCGGCGCGAACTGCCCGGGGAAATCGAGGATATTGCGCACCGTGGCGGCGCGGAACGAGTAAATGGATTGCGCGTCGTCGCCCACCACCGTCAGGCCGCGCCCGTCGGGCTTCATGGCCCGCAAAATGGCCGACTGCAGGCGATTGGTGTCCTGGTATTCATCGACCAGCACGTGGTCGAAACGCGCGCCCACGTCGCCGGCCAGCACGTCGTCTTGCATCATTTCGGACCAATACAACAGCAGGTCGTCGTAATCGAGCACCTGCTGGTCTTGCTTGGCCTGCACATAGGCCGCGAACAGGCCCTTCAGGGCGTCTTCCCATTGCGCGCACCATGGAAAGGCCTGCTTCAGCACGTCGGCCACCGGCGCCTGGCTGTTGATGACCCGCGAATATATGGCCAGGCAGGTGCCCTTGAGCGGAAAGCGTTCGGCGGTGGCGGACAGCCCCCGCTCGTGCCGCACCATGCCCATCAGGTCTTCGGCATCGCCCCGGTCGTGGATGGTGAAGCTGTCGGACAGGCCGATGCGGCCGGCGCAATCGCGCAACAGCCGCGCGCCGATGCTATGGAACGTGCCCGCCCACGGCAGCGCGGGCGCCTGCTGGGTGGGATGCAATTTCATGACCCGGCGCAGCACCATGCCCACGCGGCGTTCCATTTCTTGGGCGGCCCGGCGCGAAAACGTGAGCAGCAGCATGCGCTGCGGGTCGGCGCCGCTCAGGATCAGGTGCGCCACCCGGTGCGCCAGCGTGCTGGTCTTGCCCGAACCGGCGCCGGCGATGACCAGCAGCGCCGGCGCATCGGGCCGGCCCGCGCCGAATTCGGCGGCCGCGCGCTGCGCGGGGTTCAGGTCGGACAGATAATCGGCGGGGGGATCGGTGGGCGGGGCGGTGGACATGGCTGGCAAACGACGCGAATACTGTATATTTATACAGACTATAACGGAACTGGCGTAACGCTGCCGCCCCCCCCTTCTGTGCCATGCCCATCCTGACCGGCACCGCTTCCTGGACCGACCCCACCCTGCTGGCCTGCGGCCGCTTCTATCCGGCGCGGGCGCGCACGCCCGAGGCGCGCCTGCGCTATTATGCCAGCCAGTTCCGCCTGGCCGAAGTCGATGCCACCTATTACGGCATGCCCAGCGGGCAGATGGCGCATTTGTGGTCCGGCCGCACGCCCGCCGGCTTCGTGTTCAATATCAAGGCGTTCCGCCTGTTCACCGGACACCCGGCGCCGCTGCGGGCCCTGCCGGCCGACATCCGGCGCGAACTGGCCGGCCCGGACGACGAGGCTGGCTGGCCGGCTGCCGGCGCCGAGGCGGCTGCGGGCATCGCGGCCCCTCGGCCGGCCCCGGCGCACGCCTCGCTGTTCTACAACCAGTTGCCGGCGGACCTGCAAGACGAACTGTGGCGCCGCTTCCTGATCGCGCTGGAACCCTTGCGCATGGCGGGCAAGCTGGGGGCCGTGCATTTTCAGTTTGCCCCGTGGGTGCAATGCGACGCGCGCGGCCGTGCCCTGGTCGAGGCCTGCGCCGGGCACATGGAAGAACACCTGATGGCCGTCGAATTCCGCCATCGGGGCTGGTTCGACACGCCCGCCCGCTGCGCGTCCACCCTGGCCTTCGAGCGCGACCTGAACGCCGTGCACACCGTGGTCGACGCGCCGCAAGGCTACGACAACACCGTGCCGGCCATATGGGACACCACCCATCCCGAACTGGCCATCGTGCGCCTGCACGGCCGCAACGCGGCCGCCTGGAACACCCTGTCGGGCGCGTCGTCGGGGCGCTTCCAGTACGAATACAGCCCCGCAGAACTCGCCGAGCTGGCCCGGCGCCTGAAGCGCCTGGCCGAACGCGTGCGCACCGCGCATGCGGTGCTGAACACCAACTACCAGGACCAGGGCATGCGCAACGCGGCGGGACTGGCGGCCGCCCTGGGGCAGGTATAGCCAGGTGTCAGGCTCCGCAGGTGCCTGATACCGCTGTACGCAAACGGCCGGGTTTTCTTCGGTGTCTGACACCCTGCGGGAGTCAGACACCTGAAGACAGTTTGCGCGCGACGGCGGCCAGGCTGTCCAGCACCACTTCGAACTTGCGCGCGATGTCGCGTTCCGGCACGCAGGCGAAACCCAGCAGCAGCCCCGGACGGCCGGGCGTGCCGGATGCGTAATAGCGCGACAGCGGCCGGGTCAGCACGCCGCGCGCGCGGGCTTCTTCCACCACGCGCACGTCGTCCATGCCGGCCGGCAGGTTCAGCACCACATGCAGGCCCGCGTCGCTGGAATCGCGATGCAGCCAGTCCGCGCCCAGGCGGCGCTCGATCAGGTTGACCAGCATGGCGCGCCGCCGCGCGTACAACATGCGCATGCGGCGGATGTGCGCGGCGTAATGGCCTTCGGAGATGAACGTGGCCAGCGCCGCATGCGTCATCAAATGGCCCTCGCGGTACAACTCGGCATGCGCGGCCTGAAAGGCGCGCGTCAGCGCCTCGGGCAGCACCAGGTAGCCCACCCGCAGGCCGGGATACAGCGTCTTGCTGAAGGTGCCCAGATAAATGACCGGCGCATCGGGCTCCAGGCCCTGCAGCGAAGCAATCGGCCGGCCCGAGAAGCGGAACTCGCTGTCGTAGTCGTCTTCGATGATCCAGCTGCCCCAGGTGCGCGCCATGGCCAGCAGTTGCCGGCGCCGCGCCAGCGACATCACCGAGCCCAGCGGATACTGGTGCGACGGGGTCACGAACACGAAGCGCGGCGGCGTGCCATCGGGCTGCGTGGGCAATTGCATGCCCTCGTCGTCCACCGGCTGGTGCACGATGCGGATGCCGTTGGCCGCCAGCACCGTGCGCGCGCCCCAATAGCCCGGGTTTTCCACCCAGGCCACATCGCCCGCGTCGCCCAGGATGCGGGTGGCCAGGTCGATGGCCTGGTGCGAGCCTTCCACGATGATGATCTGGTCGGGCTCGCAATCGATGGAGCGCGTCACCGCAAGATGCTGGGCCAGCGCCTCGCGCAGCGCCGGCAGTCCGCCGCCGTACGAATAGCTGAGCATGGCGGGCGCCGGGTCGCGCCATAGCGCGCTGAAGATGCGGCTGAACTTCTGGTGCGGGAACTCGGTGACGTCGGGCACCCCCGGCATGAACGCGCCCCATTGGTACGGCGAGGCCGAGGCCTCGTCGACGATCTGCGCGCCGCGCGCCGACAGGGCCGCCCCCGGCTGCGCGGCGGCCGCCTGGCGCCGGTGGCGCCCGCTGGCCAGGTAAGTGTCGGGCACGGTGTCGGCGACGAACGTGCCGTTGCCCTGGCGGCTATAGGTATAGCCCTCGGCCAGCAGCTGGCCGTACACGTGCACCACGGTATTGCGCGCGATGCCGAGTTCGGCCGCCAGGTCGCGCGTGGCGGGCAAGCGCGTGCCGGCGGCGATGGTGCCATCGAGAATGGCCTCGCGGATGCCGCGGTACAGGCGCTTGTTCATCGGCCCATCGGCGGGCTCGCCCAGCCGCAGTTGCAGCAGGTCGCCGGCAAGGGTACGCAATTGGTTCTACCTGTTTTGCCGAAGTGGTTCTTCTTAATGGGGCCATCTTAGCATTAAATAGGATGCTGACAGGCGCCGTCCGGCGCCGGCGCTGCCCGCCGCTTGCGCGGCACGTAGATTTTGTTTGCGATCGAGGCTGAAATGCAAAACCGAGACCTGAATACCCGCCGTTCGCTGGCCACGCCGCGCGGCGTGGGCGTAATGTGCGATATGTATGCCGTGCGGGCGGAAAACGCCACGCTCTGGGACAGCACCGGCAAGGAATACATCGATTTCGCCGGCGGCATCGCCGTGCTGAACACCGGCCACCGCCATCCCAAAGTCAAGGCGGCCGTGGCCAAGCAGCTCGAGGCCTTCACCCATACGGCCTACCAGATCGTGCCGTACGAAAGCTATGTGGCCCTGGCGGAACGCATCAATGCGCTGGCCCCCATCGAGGGCCTGAAGAAAACCGCCTTCTTCACCACCGGCGTCGAAGCGGTCGAGAACGCCGTCAAGATCGCGCGCGCCTACACCGGCCGTTCGGGCGTGGTGGCGTTCACCGGCTCGTTCCATGGCCGTACCATGCTGGGCATGGCGCTGACCGGCAAGGTGGCGCCCTACAAACTGGCCTTCGGCCCCATGCCGGGCGACATCTACCATGTGCCCTTCCCCAACGGCACGCAGGACATCAGCGTGGCCGATACGCTCAAGGCGCTCGACCTGCTGTTCAAGTCCGACATCGACCCTAAGCGCGTGGCGGCCATCATCATCGAACCGGTACAGGGCGAAGGCGGCTTCAACATCACGCCGCCCGAACTGATGACGGCGCTGCGCAAGGTATGCGACGAACACGGCATCATGCTGATCGCCGACGAAGTGCAGACCGGCTTCGCGCGCACCGGCAAGCTGTTCGCCATGCAGCACCACAACGTGCAGGCCGACCTGATCACCATGGCCAAGAGCCTGGGCGGCGGTTTCCCGATCTCGGGCGTGGTGGGCCGCGCCGAAGTCATGGACGGCCCGGGGCCGGGCGGCCTGGGCGGCACCTATGCCGGCAACCCGCTGGCGGTGGCGGCCGCCCACGCGGTGCTGGATGTCATCGAAGAAGAGCAATTGTGCGCGCGCGCCGAGACACTTGGCCGGCGCCTGCAAGAGCACTTGAACAGCCTGCGCCCGCGCTGCCCCGCCATTGCCGACGTGCGCGGCCTGGGTTCGATGGTGGCCCTGGAGCTGCGCGACCCGGCCACCGGCCAGCCGGACGCGGCGGCCGTCCAGCGCGTGCAAAACGAAGCGCTGCAACGCGGCCTGATTTTGCTAAGCTGCGGGGTGTACGGAAACGTTTTGCGCTTCCTGTATCCCTTGACCATCCCGGACGCCCAGTTCGGGCAGGCCCTGGATATTCTGGCCGACATCCTCCCCGCCTGACCTGCGTCTGCGGCGAAACCTCCGGCCGCGTGCGTTCCTTTATGGTGCGCACGCGGCCGTTGACCATTACGCGCTTTCATATTCAAGGAGTATCCATGTCGCAATTGCCCCAAACCCTCAAGCGCGCCGAATTGCTGCGCGACGCCTGCTACATCGACGGCAAATGGGTGGGTGCCGGCGGCGCCGGCATTCCCGTCAACAATCCCTCTACCGGCAAGACCATCGTGTCGGTGCCCAAGCTGGGCCGCAAAGAAACCGAGCAGGCCATCGCCAGCGCCGCGGCCGCCCTGCCCGCCTGGGCCGCCAAAACCGGCAAGGAACGGGCCGCCATTCTGCTGAAATGGGCCCAGCTGATGCTGGCCAACCAGCAAGACCTGGCCACCATCATGACCTCGGAACAGGGCAAGCCCGTTACCGAAGCGGCGGGCGAAATCGCCTATGCGGCGTCGTTCCTGGAATGGTTCGCCGAAGAAGCCAAGCGCATCGACGGCGACGTGCTGCAAAGCCCCAAGGCCGGCCAGCGCCTGATGGTGCTGAAGCAGCCCATCGGCGTCACCGCCGCCATCACGCCCTGGAACTTCCCGGCCGCCATGATCACCCGCAAGGTCGGTCCCGCGCTGGCCGCGGGCTGCACCATGGTGGTCAAGCCCGCCCAGCAGACGCCCCTGACCGCGCTGGCCCTGGCCGTGCTGGCCGAAGAGGCCGGCGTGCCGGCCGGCGTGTTCCACGTCATTACCGGCAGTTCGCGCGAGATCGGCGCGGCGCTGTGCGAAAGCGACGAAGTGCGCAAGCTCAGCTTCACCGGCTCGACCGAAGTAGGCCGCACGCTAATGGAACAATGCGCGCCCACCATCAAAAAACTGTCGCTGGAACTGGGCGGCAACGCGCCGTTCATTGTGTTCGACGACGCCGATCTCGACCGCGCGGTCGACGGCATCCTGGCCTCGAAATACCGCAACGCCGGCCAGACCTGCGTGTGCGCCAACCGCATCTACATCCAGTCCGGCGTGTACGAAGACCTGGTCAAGCGCCTGACCGCCAAGGTCGAAGCCATGAAGGTGGGCGACGGCTTTGCCGACGGCGTGACGCAGGGCCCGCTGATCGACGACAACGCCGTGGCCAAGGTGCAGGAACACATCGCCGACGCCACCGAGCACGGCGCCAAGGTCGTGACCGGCGGCAAACCGCACGCGCTGGGCGGCACCTTCTTCCAGCCCACCATCGTGCGCGACGTGACCGCATCGATGCGCTTCGCCATCGAAGAAACCTTCGGCCCGGTCGCGCCGCTGTTCAAGTTCGACACCGAAGAAGAAGTGCTGAAGCAGGCCAACAACACCATCTTCGGGCTGGCGGCTTACTTCTACACGCGCGACTACGCCCGCGTGTGGCGCGTGTCCGAAGCGCTGGAATACGGCATCGTCGGCATCAACACCGGCATCATCTCGAACGAGGTCGGCCCGTTCGGCGGCGTGAAGCAATCGGGCCTGGGCCGCGAAGGTTCGAAATACGGCATCGAGGAATACCTGGAATTGAAGTACCTGTGCGTCGACCTGGGCGGTTGAACCCGCCCGGGCGGCAGGCCGGCCAGGGTTCTGACTCGAGCCGGCCGGGTGTCTGACTCCCGCAGGGTGTCAGACACCGCGCAGATCCGGCTCCATTGGCGCACGGCAGCCAGGTGTCTGACTCCCGCCAGGGTGTCAGACACCGCCGTCACCCAGACCGTCTATGCACAGCGGTGTCAGGCACCCTGGGGAGCCTGACACCTGGCAATGCAGCGCGCAGCGTTGCGGGGATGGAAGTTTCGCTTCAGGCCCCTTTCCTCGAATTCCCCGCGCGCATTTCGCGCCTCATCAAGCCACGCTGGCAGGCAAACATGCTAGATTTGCTGCTCTTTTCCCAGAGCCCGGCATGACCAAGTCCTACTCTCGCGAAGACACGCGCCGCATCGCCGCGATCCTGGCCGAAGCCGCCCAGGCCGAAGTCATGCCGCGCTTTCGCCGGCTGGCCGCCGACGCGGTGCACACCAAAAGTTCGCCGCGCGACCTGGTCACCGACGCCGACGAAGCCGCCGAACGCTTCATCGCCACACGCCTGGCCAAGCTGCATCCCGGCGCCATCATGGTGGGCGAAGAAGCTTCGGCCCGTAACCCGGCGCTGCTCAACATGCTGGTCGACGCCGACCTGGCCTTTCTCATCGACCCCATCGACGGCACCCGCAATTTCGTGGCGGGCCTGCCGCTGTTCGGCATGATGGTGGCGGTATGCCATCGTGGCGATGTGCTGGCCGGCGTCATCTACGACCCCATCGCCCACGACTGGGCCATGGCGGTGCGCGGCGACGGCGCCTGGTCCGAAGCCGGCGACGGCACGCAAACGCCGCTGAAGGTCGCGCAGCCGGCTCCTCCGCACGAAATGGACGGCCTGATCGCGTCCGGCTTCCTGCCCGAGCCGCTGCGGGCCACCGTCAATGGCAACCTCGCCACGCTGGGCTCCACCGCGTCGTTGCGCTGCGCGGCCCACGAATACCGCCTGGCGGCCAGCGGGCATTGCCACGTCATGCTCTACAACAAGCTCGACCCCTGGGACCACGCCGCCGGCTGGCTGCTGCACCGCGAAGCCGGCGGCTTCTCGGCGCACTTCGACGCCAGCCCGTACAAGCCCACGCACCGCACGGGCGGCCTGCTGTACGCGCCCGACGTGGGCAGCTGGCATGCCACGCGGCGCGCCCTGATGGGCGACGACTACCCGCCTTCCTGAAGTGAAAGCCCCACCCCCGAAGCGCTGCGCGCTTCCCCCTCAAGGGGGCGACGCTGGCGGACCGGCAGAGCCGGATCCGCGGCGTCCCCGATCGGCCGCATCCGTTTCATCCCGGGAGGGTCGCGCGGCACGGGGTGGAACACTGATACCTCCGCCCCCATAGGGTTATCCCCAGTTTCTGTGGACAACCCTATGGAAAGCTTGGGGTCATTCGCAAAAAAACCAAGCGGGGCAAGCACTTGCTTAGCGCGATCACAATGGCGCGGTAAATGGCCCATACAGGGCATCCAGGGCCTCGGCACAGGGCCTGGACACTTTCAGGGCAAACAGGTCATCGCCCCGGGTGCGGCCCAGGTTCAGCGCCGCGATGGGCAGGCCGTCCTCGGCCGCCGCGCGCACATACCGGTATCCCGAATGCACCATCAGCGACGACCCCACCACCAGCACGGCGTCGGCCTGCGCCAGCGCGGCACGCGCCCGCGCGCCACGCTCGGATGGAATGATTTCGCCGAAGAACACCACGTCGGGCTTGACGATGCCGCCGCAGCGCGGACATTCCGGCACCACGAAGCTCGAGAAATCCACGTCTTCCAGGTCGGCATCGCCATCGGGCGCATCGGCGGCATCCAGCACGGCCCAGCCCGGATTGCGGCCCTCGAGCTCGGCCTGCCAGGCCGCGCGCGGCTCGCGCCAGTCGCAACGCATGCAGCGCACTTCGTCCAGCCGTCCGTGCAGGTCCAGCACGTTGCGGCTGCCGGCCGCCTGGTGCAGGCCATCGACGTTCTGGGTGACCAGCAGGCCGATGCGGCCGCGCTGTTCCAGGTGCGCCAGCGCGCGGTGGGCGGGGTTGGGGCTGACATGGCCGAACCGGCGCCAGCCCACCGTGCCGCGCGCCCAATAGCGGGCGCGCATCAGGGCATGGCCCATGAAGGTCTGGAAATCGATGGGCGGGCTGCGCTGCCATTGGCCGTCGGCATCGCGGTACGCCGGTATGCCCGACCCCGTGCTGCAGCCCGCGCCCGTCAAGACGAACAGGCGTTGGTGGCGGGCGATGAAATCGCCCAGGGCCAGCAGGTCCGGCGCGTGCGCCGCCCCGGCCGGCTGGCCGGGGCTCGCGGTGGCCGCATCCATGGGCGCCACGCCCGGTTACGCCCCGCCCAGCCCGCAATTGGGCATGTCGCTGACCAGGCTGGCCTGCGTGACGTTGCTGCCGGGCGGCACGCTGCGCGTCAGCCACACGTTGCCGCCGATGGTCGAGCCATGGCCGATGGTGACCCGCCCCAGAATGGTGGCGCCGGCATAGATGACGACATCGTCTTCGATGATGGGGTGGCGCGGCAGGCCTTTTTTCAGTTCGCCGTTTTCGCCGGGCGGGAAGCGCTTGGCGCCCAGGGTGACCATCTGATATAGCCGCACGCGGTCGCCGATGATGGCGGTTTCGCCTATGACCACGCCGGTGCCGTGGTCGATGAAAAAGCTCTTGCCGATGGTGGCGCCCGGATGGATGTCGATGCCGGTGTCGGCGTGCGCGATCTCGGCCACGATGCGCGCCAGCATGGGCACGCCCAGCTTGTACAGCACGCTGGCCAGGCGATGGTGGATCATCGCGCTGACGCCGGGATAGCACAGCAGCACTTCGTCCACGCTATGCGCGGCCGGGTCGCCCTGGTAGGCGGCGGTCACGTCCAGGTCGAGCGCGCGCCGCACCTGCGGCAGCGCGGCGCCGAACTGCCGCACGATCTGCATGGCGCGGGCGCGCAGGCTGGCCTCGGACTCGGCCTCGGGCGCGTTGCGGCCCATGTGGTGCAGTTCCAGACAGACCTGGTGCAACAGGGCATCGAGCGCCGCGCCGATGGTATGGCCCACGTAAAAATCCTCGACCTCCGCGCGCAGGTCGATGGGACCCAGGCGCATGGGAAACAGCGCCCCGCACAGTTGCCGCACGATGACGCGCAGGCTTTCCTGCGACGGAAACTCGCGGTCGCCGGCGTCTTCGCGCAGCCGCCCGCGCGGGCCGCGCCAGTCGACGCGCGCCCCCCGCAGCCCCGCCACGATGTTATCCAGGTTCCAGTGGGCTGCCGGCAGGTGAGACGAATCGTTCATGGCAGCACCCTTGCGGCCGCGGCGGCCGCTGTGTATTCGGACATGGCAAAAACCTTTTATGTAGCCTGCGCCGCCTTTCGCCGCAGCGCAATATCCCTGAACTGTAACCGCTGGCGAACCGTTTGCCTCGCGCGACCCGCTTTGCATTGGGGTTTTGCCGTCCGGCCCCGCCCCGTTTGCGCCGGAACAAGCTTTTGCCGCGCACCCTAGGGTTAATGCCGACTCGCGCTGCCGGCGCGGCTACCTATAATATATTCAAACGAACGTTTGAATTAATTTGCCATGAACGAACTGCGCTCATCCTCTACCCGCGAAATCATCCTGGACACGGCCGAGTCGCTGTTCGTGCGGCAGGGGCACGACGGCACCTCGATGCGGCAGATCACCGGCGAGGCCGGCGTCAACCTGGCGGCGGTGAACTACCACTTCGGCTCGAAAGAAGCGCTGATCCAGGCCGTGCTGAAGCGGCGCCTGGCGGTGCTGAACCGCGAACGCCTGCGCCTGCTCGATGAGCTCGAAGCCCAGGCCCAGGGCCAGCCGCTCAAGCCGTCGCAAATCGTCGATGCCTTCTTCGGCACCGTGCTGCGGCTGGCCGCCAGCCCCGATCATGCCGGCAAGAACTTCCTGCACCTGCTCGAGCGCACCATGACCGACCCCACCGGCGTCATCCGCGCCCTGGTCGCCGAAGAATATGCCGACGTCATGGAACGCTACCAGGCCGCGCTGTTCAAGGCCTTGCCCGACGTGCCGCGCGCCGAGGTCATCTGGCGCTTCCAGTTCATGCTGGGCGCCACCTCGTACGCCATCATCGGCACCGAAGTGCTGCGGCTGTGCATCGGCTGGAGCCAGGACGACCCCGACCCGGCGCACGATCCCGAACGCCTGCTGCCGCGCCTGATGAGCTTCCTGCTGGGCGGGCTGCGCGCGCCCCTGCCTCAGTATCCGGAGGGCTGACATGGGACCTTGCCCGTTTCGGTGTCTGACACCCCGCGGGAGTCAGACACCTTGCGATGCAGCGGCCCTTGCAAGGTGTCAGGCTCCGCAGGTGCCTGACACCGACCACGCCCCATTCACCGATCCCACGCCTACCTTGCTTTACGGAGACCAAACACCATGAGCGGCTTGTTGCTTACCGCGGGCATTCTGGCGGCCCTGATCGCCGTCGTGCTGGGCGTGCGGCCGGTGCGGCGCGCGCTGCTGTCGCGGCCCCTGTTCAAGGCCTACCGCAAGGTGCTGCCGCGCATGTCCGATACCGAACGCGATGCGCTGGAAGCCGGCACCGTGTGGTGGGAAGGCGAACTGTTCCGCGGCCGCCCCGACTGGGCCAAGCTGCTGGCCCTGCCGCGCCCGCGCCTGACCGACGACGAACAGCGCTTCCTGGACGTGCAGGCCGAGCAGGCCTGCCGCATGGTCGACGACTGGGACATCAGCCACCAGCGCTACGACCTGTCGCCCGAGACCTGGGCCTATCTGAAAAACAATGGCTTCCTGGGCATGATCATCCCGCGCGAATACGGCGGCCTGGGGTTCTCGGCCTACGCGCATTCGCAAGTCGTCACCCGCCTGTCGACCCGCTCGTCGGCGCTGGCCGTGTCGGTCATGGTGCCCAATTCGCTGGGGCCGGCCGAACTGCTGCTGCACTACGGCACCGAGGCGCAGAAGAACCATTACCTGCCGCGCCTGGCGCGCGGCGAAGACGTGCCGGCCTTCGCGCTGACCAGCCCGTGGGCGGGCTCCGACGCGGCCGCCATTCCCGACCGCGGCATCGTCTGCAAGGGCCTGTGGCAAGGCCGCGAAGTGCTGGGCATGCGGGTCACCTGGGACAAGCGCTACATCACGCTGGCGCCGGTGTGCACCCTGCTGGGCCTGGCCTTTCGCCTGTACGACCCCGACCGCCTGCTGGGCGGCGCGGCCGACGTGGGCATTACCTGCGCGCTGGTGCCGCACGATCATCCGGGCGTGGAAACCGGCCGGCGCCACTTTCCGCTGAACGCCATGTTCATGAACGGCCCCACGCGCGGCACCGACGTCTTCATGCCGCTGGACTTCATCATCGGCGGCCCCGCCATGGCGGGCCAGGGCTGGCGCATGCTGATGGAATGCCTGGCGGCGGGCCGCTCGATTTCGCTGCCGGCCTCGAATACCGGCATGTCGCAGCTGACGGCGCGCGCGGTGGGCGCCTACGCCCGCGTGCGCAGCCAGTTCCGCGCCCCGGTCGGCCGCTTCGAGGGCGTGGAAGAAGCCCTGGCGCGCATCGGCGGCCACACGTACCTGATGGACGCGGCCCGCGTCATGACCGCCGGCGCGGTCGACCTGGGCGAAAAACCCTCGGTGGTATCGGCCATCGTCAAATATCACATCACCGAGCGCGCGCGCCAGGTGGTCAACGACGGCATGGACGTCATCGGCGGCAAGGGCATCTGCCTGGGGCCGTCCAATTTCCTGGGGCGCGCCTACCAGCAAGTGCCGGTGGGCATCACGGTGGAAGGCGCCAACATCCTGACGCGCAGCCTGATCATCTTCGGCCAGGGCGCGATCCGCTGCCACCCCTACGTGCTGGCCGAAATGCGGGCGGCGGGCGATTCCGATGCGCAACGCGGCCTGCGCGCGTTCGACCGGGCCTTCTGGGGCCACGCGGCATTCGTGGCCGGCAATGGCCTGCGCGCCGTGGGCCACGCGTTGACCGGCGCGCGTCTGGCGCGGGCGCCGTCTGACGCGGCGCCGGAAATGCGGCGCTACTACCGCCAGCTGGCCCGCTATTCGTGCGCCTTCGCCTTGCTGGCCGACCTGTCGATGGCGCTGCTGGGCGGCAGCCTGAAGCGCCGCGAACGCCTGTCGGCGCGGCTGGGCGATATTCTGTCGCAGATGTACCTGGCTTCGGCGGTGCTCAAGCGCTACGAAGACGAAGGACGCCAGGCCGCCGATGCCCCGCTGGCGCACTGGGCCCTGCAAGACGCATTGCAGCGCGTACAAGATGCTTTCAATGGCGTGCTGGACAACCTGCCCTCGCGTTCGGTAGGCTGGACCCTACGCCATCTGCTCTTCCCCTGGGGGCCGCCGCACCATGCACCCGCTGATCTGCTTGGCCAACGCGTCGCCCGGCTGCTTACCGAGCCCGGCGCGCCGCGCGATCGACTCACCGCCAGTTGCCACCTGCCCGCCACGGCAGACGAACCCGTCGGCGCGCTCGAACAGGCGCTGGCCGCCACACTGGCGGCCGAAGCAGCCGAGTCCCGGCTGCGCGCCTACGAAAAAAGCGGCGCCCTGGCCGGCGACCCGCAAGCCAATGTGCGCGACCTGGCCGACGCGGCCCACGCCGCGGGCGGGCTCGACCGCCACGACTACGAACAACTCAAGCGCCGCGATGCGTTGCGCGACCAGGTCATCCGGGTCGACGACTTTCCGTTCGACTTCGGCATGACCGGCGCCGAGCAGCCCGGCACGCGGCGCGCGGCCGCCTAGGAACCGCCATGGCCCATGCTCCCATCTATGTCGTGGACGGCGCGCGCAGCCCCTTTCTCAAGGCGCGCAATGCACCGGGGCCGTTCGCGGCCGCCGACCTGGCCGTGCAGGCCGGGCGCGCCCTGCTGCTGCGCCAGCCCTTTGCCCCGGCCGACCTCGACGAGGTCATCGTCGGTTGCGCCGCGCCGTCGCCCGACGAAGTCAACATCGGCCGGGTGATCGCCTTGCGGCTGGGCTGCGGCCACCGCGTACCCGGCTGGACCGTCATGCGCAACTGCGCCTCGGGCATGCAGGCGCTGGATTCCGCCATCGCCAACATCCACACGGGCCGCGCCTCGCTGGTGCTGGCCGGCGGCGTCGATGCGCTGTCGCGCGCGCCCTTGCTGGTGTCCGACGCCATGACGCGCTGGCTGGCCCGCTGGAACGCGGCCCGCGGCGCAAGCGCGCGTCTGGCGGCCCTGCGCGGCTTCCCCTGGCGCGGCCTGGCGCCCGTCATCGGCCTGCTGAAAGGCCTGACCGATCCGGTGGTGGGCCTGTCCATGGGCCAGACGGCCGAAAACCTGGCGGCCCGCTTCCACATCGGCCGCGCCGCCATGGACGCCTACGCCGCGCGCAGCCACACCCGCGCCCTGGCGGCGCGGGCCGCGGGCGCGCTCGACGAAATCGTGCCGCTGGTCGACGCGCGCGGCACACTGTATCCCCACGACGACGGCGTGCGCGACGATTCCACGCCCGAACGCCTGGCGAAGCTGCGGCCGGTGTTCGACAAGCCCTGGGGCAACATCACCGCGGGCAACAGCTCGCAGGTCACCGACGGCGCCGCCCTGCTGCTGCTGGCCTCCGAAGACGCCGTGCGGCGCTGGAACCTGCGCCCGCTGGGGCGCATCATCGACACGCAATGGGCGGGACTGGACCCGGCCCAGATGGGCCTGGGCCCGGTGCATGCCGCCACGCCCATCCTGCAGCGGCACGGGCTGGGCCTCGATGACCTGGACTTGTGGGAAATCAACGAGGCCTTCGCGGCCCAGGTGCTGGGCTGCCTGGCCGCATGGGAAGATGAATCTTATTGCCGCGAGCACCTGGGTACCGGCGCCTGGGGCGCGCTCGACCAGAACCGGCTCAACGTCGATGGCGGCGCCATCGCGCTGGGCCATCCGGTCGGCGCTTCGGGCGCGCGCATCGTGCTGCATCTGCTGCAAGCCTTGCGGGCCAGGGGCTTGCGGCGCGGCATGGCGGCCATCTGCATCGGCGGAGGCCAAGGCGGCGCGATGCTGGTCGAAACGGAGCCCACCCCATGAACACCGCAACGTCCCCCGCCTGGCGCCATTGGCGGCTCGAACGCCAGGCCGACGGCCTGGCCTGGCTGACGCTCGACCGGGCCGGCGCCGCCGTCAATGCCTTGTCCGCCGACGTCATGGCCGAACTGGCCGCCGTGCTCGACACCCTGCAGGCCGATCCCCCCGCCGGCCTCATCGTGCGGTCCGGCAAGGCCGCGGGGTTCATCGCCGGCGCCGACGTCGACGAATTCTCGCAGCTCGCCACGCCCCAGCAGGCGCAGGCGCTGGTCGAACGCGGCTGGCACCTGTTCAACCGCCTGGCCGCCGTGCCGTATCCCACCCTGGCGCTCATCCATGGCCACTGTCTGGGCGGCGGCCTGGAACTCGCCCTGGCGTGCCGCTACCGGCTGGCCGTCGATCAGCCCGGCACGTCGCTGGCCCTGCCCGAAGTCATGCTGGGCATCTTTCCCGGCTGGGGCGGCATGCGCCGGCTGCCGCGCCTGGTGGGCGCGCCCGCCGCGCTCGACATGATGCTCACCGGCCGTCCGGCCGATGCCCGCCGGGCCGCCGCGCTGGGCCTGGTCGACGCCCGCGTGCCGCCGCGCCTGGCCGATGCCGCGGCCCGCCAGCACGTGCTCGGCGGCCAGCGGCCGCGCCGGGCGCGCGGCGTGCCGGGCTGGCTCGACCGCTGGCCCCTCAAGCTGCTGGTGGCGCGCCGCGCCCGGCAGCGCATCGCCGCCAAAGATCCGCAAGGGCACTATCCGGCGGCGCCGGCCATCGTCGCCCTGTGGGCCCGCCACGGAGGCAATGCGCTGCGCGCGCCCGACGTGGTGCAGCGCATTCTCACGTCCGACACGGCGCGCAACCTGTTGCGCGTATTCCGCCTGCAAGAGCGCCTGAAGGCCCATGGCAAGCCGGCCGAAGGCGCCGCCCCGGCGGCGCATGTGCACGTGGTGGGCGCCGGCACCATGGGGGGCGACATCGCCGCCTGGTGCGCCCTGAAAGGCATGACGGTCACCCTGCAAGACCAGGATGCCGCGCGCATCGCGCCGGCCATCGGCCGCGCCGCGGCGCTGTATGCGCGCAAACTGAAAGACCCGCGCGCGGCGCGGGCCGCCTCCGACCGGCTCGTCCCCGATCCGTCCGGCCACGGCGTGGCGCGCGCCGATATCGTCATCGAGGCCATCACCGAACAAGCCCAGGCCAAGCAGGCGCTGTATCGCGCCCTGCAGCCGCGCATGCGGCCCGACGCGCTGCTTGCCACCAATACGTCCAGCCTGTCGCTGGCGGCGCTGCGCCAGGGGCTCGAGCGGCCCGATCAACTCATCGGCATCCACTTCTTCAACCCGGTGGCCCAGATGCCGCTGGTCGAGGTCGTGCAGGCCGGCGCCGATCCGCACGGCGCGCAGGCGCGCGCCTGCGCGTTCGTCGGCCAACTGGGCAAGCTACCCCTGCCGGTGCGCGACGCGCCGGGCTTCCTGGTCAACGCGGTGCTGGCGCCCTACATGCTCGAGGCCATGCGCTGCGTCGACGAAGGGCTGGCCCCGGCCACCATCGACCGCGCCATGACCGACTTCGGCATGCCCATGGGCCCGCTCGAACTCGCCGACACGGTGGGTCTCGACATCGCCCTGGCCGCCGGCCGCCAGCTGGCCGCCCAGGCCGAGCCGCCGCGCTGCCTGGCGGACCATATCGCCCGCGAAGAACTGGGCCGCAAGACGGGCCAGGGGTTCTATGCATGGCAAGACGGCAAGCCGCGCAAGAACGCCGCGGGCGCGCCGCCCGCGGGCCTGGCGCAGCGCCTGGTGCAGCCGCTGATCGACCGCGCCCGGCGTCAATTGAACGACGGGGTCGTGGCCGACGCCGACCTCGTCGATGCCGGCGTCATTTTCGGCACCGGCTTCGCGCCCTACACCGGCGGGCCCCTGCACTATCGCGCGCCCGCCGGCCCGCCGGGCGCGCGGCCCGGCTCCGCACACCCATAACAACACCCACCCCATCGCAGCCACACCAGCCAGTTTTAGCCTGAAGGAGGAGACACATGACTAAAGCATCGTGGGCACTGAGCACCTTGTCAGCCGCATTAGCGGCCAGCGTCGCGGGTACGGTCCATGCCGCGGGGTTCCAGTTGCTGGAACAAAACGCCAGCGGCCTGGGCAATGCCTATGCCGGCTCGGCGGCCGTGGCCGAAAACGCCAGCACCATCTATTTCAACCCGGCGGGCATGACCTACCTGCCGGGCTTCAGCGTATCGGCCGGCGTCAACGCCATCCTGCCGTCGTTCAAGTTCCGCGACAACGGCAACAGCCGCAATCCCACCGCCCTGGGCGGCGGCGTGCCCACCGGCGGCAATGGCGGCGACGCGGGCAACCTGGGCATCGTGCCCAACGCCTATTTTTCGTGGCAGCTCAACGAAAAATGGTTCATCGGCGTGGGCATGGGCGCGCCGTTCGGCCTGATGACCGAGTACGACGACGACTGGGTCGGCCAGTACCACTCCACCAAGTTCGACATCAAGACCATCAACATCAACCCGTCGATCGCCTACAAGGTCAACGAGCAGTTTTCGATGGGCTTCGGCCTGAACTGGCAATATATCGATGCCCAGTACACCAAGAAGGTCGTGGTGCCGGTCAGGCCCACCGGGCCGTTCCTGCCGGGCGATGCCGATCTCAACCTGGACGGCGATGCCTGGGGCTGGAATGCCGGCTTCATGCTGCAGCCCACCGAAGACACCCGCATCGGCCTTTCGTACCGGTCCAAGATCAAGCACACCGCCCGCGGCGACACCAAGATCGACGGCTATGCGCCCGGCCAGTCGCTGTCGTACGACGCCAAGGCCAGCGTCGACCTGCCCGATACGCTCATTCTCAGCGCCATGCACCGCCTGAACGAGCGCTGGGAACTGCTGGCCGATGTATCCTGGACGGGCTGGAGCAGCCTGCCGCAGCTGAAAATCCAGAACGACGGCGGCCCCACCGACACGCTGCCGCTCGATTTCCGCGATTCGTGGCGCGTGGCGCTGGGCGCCAACTACCAGTTCGCGCCCAAATGGAAATGGCGCTTCGGCCTGGCCTGGGACCAATCCCCCGTGCACAACCCGTCCGACCGTCCCACCTCGCTGCCCGACACCGATCGCTGGTGGTTCTCTACCGGAGTACAGTATCAGGCAAGCAAAGACACCAGCATCGACGTCGGCTATACCTACCTGTACCTGCGCGATGTCGGCATCGACAACGATTCGGGCAATGCCCTGACCCGCGGACGCGTGGCGGGCGACTACAGCAGCAAGGGCAACATCCTGGGCATCCAGGTGTCCACCCGGTTCTGACGGCCGCCGCACGCCAGACCCGCGGCGCCCGCCCACGGCCCCTATCGGGGCCGCGGGCCGCGCCGCCCCCAAGGAGATCGCTTTGAGCAACAAGTTCATCGTCAAACACGCCGCCGTGCTGGGTGCCGGCGTCATGGGCGCGCAGATCGCCGCCCACCTGGCCAATGCCGGCGTGCCGGTGATCCTGTTCGACCTGACCGCCAAAGAAGGCGAACGCAACGCCATCGCCAACAAGGCGCTGGCCGGCCTGAAGAAACTCGAACCCGCGCCGCTGGCCAGCCCGTCGCGCCTGGCGCTGATCACGCCGGCCAACTACGACGACCACCTCGAACGCCTGGCCGGCTGCGACCTCGTCATCGAAGCCATCGCCGAGCGCATGGACTGGAAAACGGCGCTATACGAGCGCATCGCCCCGCACGTGGCGCCCGGCGCCATCCTGGCCTCGAACACGTCGGGCCTGTCGATCGGCGAACTGGCCGATGCCTTGCCCGCGGCGCTGCGCCCCCGTTTCTGCGGCGTGCATTTCTTCAACCCCCCGCGCTACATGCGCCTGGTCGAACTCATCGCCACGCCGCACACCCAGGCCGACGTGCTCGACCACCTCGAGGCCTGGCTGACCACGCGGCTGGGCAAGGGTGTCATCCGCGCGCTGGACACGCCCAACTTCATCGCCAACCGTATCGGCGTGTTCTCCATCCTGGCGGCCCTGCATCACACCGAACGGCTGGGCCTGGGCTTCGATGAGGTCGACGCCCTGACCGGCCCGAAAATCGGCCGGCCCAAAAGCGCCACCTATCGCACCGCCGACGTGGTGGGCCTGGATACCCTGGCCCACGTCGTGGGCACCATGCGCGACAAGCTGCCCGACGACCCCTGGCACGCGCACTTCCAGCTGCCCGCCTGGCTGGATGCCCTGATCCAGCGCGGCGCGCTGGGGCAGAAAAGCGGTGCGGGCGTGTACCGCAAAGTGGGCAAGGAAATCCGGGTGCTGGACCCCGCCGCCGGCGACTACCGGCCCTCGGCCGGCGCGGTGGCCGACGAAGTCGACGCCATCCTGAAGCAGCGCGATCCGGCCCTGCGCTTCGCCGCCTTGCGCGCCAGCGAACATCCGCAGGCCCGGTTCCTGTGGAGCCTGTTCCGCGATATCTTCCACTACAGCGCCTTCCAGCTCGAACACATCGCCGCCAACGCGCGCGATGCCGACCTGGCCATGCGCTGGGGCTTCGGCTGGGCGCTGGGCCCGTTCGAAACCTGGCAGGCAGCCGGCTGGCAGGCCATTGCCGCCGCCGTGGCCGAAGACATCGACGCCGGCCAGGCCATGAGCCGCGCGCCCCTGCCCGCCTGGGCCCTCGAGCCCGGCCGCGCCGGCGTGCACGATGCACAGGGTTCGTATTCGGCGCGCGACCATCGCCAACAGCCGCGCTCGGCCCTGCCCGTCTACGCGCGCCAGTTGCTTCCCGAACGCCTGGTGGGCGAAGCGCCCGCCGCGCGCGGCGCCACGCTATGGGAAAACGAAGGCGTGCGGCTGTGGCACCTGCCCGAGGTCGATGCCGGCATCGGCATTCTGTCGTTCACCTCGAAAATGCACGCCATCGGCGACGAAGTGCTCGACGGCGTCATGCAGGCGGTCGAGCGCAGCGAGCAGGCGCTCGACGCGCTGGTGCTGTGGCACGAGCCGCCCTTCGCGGTAGGCGCCAACCTGGCACAAGTGGCGCAGGCATGCGCCGCCGGCCAGTTCGACCTGCTGGAAGCCACCGTGGAAAAATTCCAGCGCGCCTCGCTGGCGCTGCGCTATGCCCGCGTCCCCACGGTGGCCGCGGTGCAGGGCATGGCGCTGGGCGGCGGCTGCGAATTCCTGATGCATTGCAGCCATCGCGTGCTGGCCCTGGAAAGCTACATCGGCCTGGTCGAGGCCGGCGTGGGCCTGGTGCCGGCCGGCGGCGGCAGCAAGACCCTGGCCTTGCGGGCCGCCGCGCTCGCGGCCGCCACGGCCACCCCGGCCGAAGTCTTCCCGTACCTGCAACCGGTGTTCCAGAACATCGCCACCGCGCAGGTCTCAAAAAGCGCGCTGCAGGCGGTCGACATGGGCTACGCGCAGAACACCGACACCGTCGTGTTCCATCCCGATGAACTGCTGTGGGTCGCGCTGCGCCAGGCGCGGGCCGCCGCCGACATCGGCCACGTGCCGCCGGCGCGGCCGCAAGGCATACCGGTAGCCGGCCGCACCGGCATCGCCAACTTCGAAATGGTTCTGGTCAACATGCGCGAAGGCGGCATGATCAGCGCGCACGACTACCGGGTGGCGCGCAGTGCCGCCGTGGCGCTGTGCGGCGGCGAAGTCGACGCCGGCACCCGGGTCGACGAAGCATGGCTGCTGGCGGTGGAACGCCGCGAGTTCGTGGCGCTGCTGCGCACGCCCGAAACCCAGGCGCGCATCCGCCATACCCTTGAAACCGGCAAACCGCTGCGCAACTAGCGCGGGCCTTAAGGAATCATGATGAGCAAACAGATCCAGGACGCCTATATCGTGGCCGCCACGCGCCTGCCCGTGGGCAAGCGCAACGGGGTCTACGCCACCACGCGCCCCGACGACATGCTGGCCGCCGCCTTGCGCGCCGCGCTGGCGCAAGTGCCGGCGCTGGACCCGGCGCGCGTCGAAGACGTGATCGCCGGCTGCGCCATGCCCGAGGCCGAGCAAGGCATGAACGTGGCGCGCATGAGCCTGCTGCTGGCGGGCCTGCCCGACGGCGTGCCGGGCGTCACCGTGAACCGCTTCTGCGCGTCGGGCCTGCAGGCGGTGGCCGATGCGGCCGCGCGCATCCAGCTGGGCGCGGCCGACGTGATGATCGCCGCCGGCACGGAATCCATGAGCGCCATGCCGCAGATCATGGGCAACAAGGTCGCCATCAATCCCGAGATCTTCGCGCACGACGAAAACCTGGGCATGGCCTACGGCATGGGCCTCACCGGCGAGAAAGTCGCCGCGCAATGGAAGGTGTCGCGCGAAGACCAGGACGCCTTTGCGCTGGCGTCGCACCAGAAGGCCTGCGTCGCCATCGCGGCCGGGCACTTCGATGCGGAAATCACGCCCTACCAGGTCGTCAAGCACGTGCCCGGCGAGGCCGGCGCGGTGCGCGGCGTCGAACGCCTGTCCGAGTACGACGAGGGCCCGCGCCCGGACACCAGCGCCGAAGCGCTGGCCAAGCTCAGGCCGGTGTTCGCCGCGCGCGGCTCGGTCACGGCCGGCAACAGTTCGCAGATGTCCGACGGCGCCGCCGCGGTGGTACTGGTGTCCGAGCGCGTGCTGCGCGAACTGGACCTGGCCCCGCTGGCCCGCTTCGTCAGTTTCTCGGTGGCCGGCGTGCCCCCGGAAATCATGGGCATCGGCCCCAAGATGGCCATACCCAAGGCGCTGGCCCGTGCCGGCATCGCCCAGCACGAGCTCGACTGGATCGAACTGAACGAGGCCTTTGCCGCCCAATCCCTGGCCGTGATGCGCGACCTGGGCCTGGACCCGGCGCGCGTCAATCCGCTGGGCGGCGCCATCGCGCTGGGCCATCCGCTGGGCGCCACCGGCGCCATCCGCACCGCCACCCTGGTGCACGGCCTGCGCCGCACCGGCGGCAAATACGGCATGGTCACCATGTGCGTGGGCACCGGCATGGGCGCGGCCGGCATCTTCGAGGCGCTGTAGCGCCCGCGCCGTGAAGCCGTACTGGTTCAAGCGCCTGCCGCCGGCCTGGCGGGCCCGGCTGATGCGGACGGGGTTCAACCTGCATCCCGCCTTCCGGGCCACGGGCGGGCGCGTCATGTACGTGTCCCCCGACTTCCTGCACCTGCGGGTGCGCCTGCCGCTGGTCAGGCGCACCCGCAACATCGTCGGGTCCATGTACGGCGGCTCGCTGTTCGCCATTACCGACGGCGCCCATCCCACGCTGCTGATGTCGGCGCTGGGAGCCAACGCCATCGTCTGGGACAAGGCCGCCACCATCCGCTATCGCAAGCCCGCCTACACCACGCTGTACGCCGACTTCCGCATCGACCGGGCCGACATCGCCGCCATACGGGCCGAGCTGGCCAGCCAGCACGAAACCACCCGGGTATACGTGGTGGAACTCAAAGACGAGCACGGCGCGGTGTACGCGGTGGTCGAACGCACGGTGTATATCGCCGACAAGCAGTTCTACAAAACCAAGGCCCGCGCCAGCGCGCCGGACGCCGGCCGCGCCGACCGCGACACGGCGTCCGGGCCCTGAACCGGCCAACGTCCGGACGACGATATGGAACGCATCTGGCTCGACAGCTATCCCCCCGGCGTCCCCGCCGAAATCGATATTTCTCCGTACCAGTCTCTACTGGACATCCTGGACGACAGCTGCCGGCGCTTTGCCGGGCGCCCCGCCTACACCAGCCTGGGCACCACCATCACCTACGCGCAACTGGACCGCCTGTCGCGCGATTTCGCGGCCTGGCTGCAGTCGCGCGGCCTGCGCCAGGGCGACCGGGTGGCGCTGATGCTGCCCAACCTGCTGCAATATCCGGTGTGCCTGTTCGGGGCCTTGCGCGCGGGTTGCGCGGTGGTCAACTGCAATCCGCTTTACACCGCCCACGAGCTGGCCCATCAGTTGGGCGATTCCGGCGCGCAGGCCATCGTCATCGCCGAAAATTTCGCGCACACGCTGCAGCAGGCCCTGCCGCGCACCGCGCTGCAACACCTGGTGGTGACCTCGGTGGGGGAACTGCTGGGTCCGCTGAAAGGCCGCGCCGTCGATTTCGCGCTGCGCCACGTCAAGCGCAAGGTGCCGGCCTGGTCCCTGCCGGGCGCGCTGCGGCTGCGCCAGGCGCTGGCCGCCGGCCACGGGCTGCCGCTGCGGGCGCCGCTGCTGACGCGCGCCGACCCGGCCTTTCTGCAATACACCGGCGGCACCACCGGCGTGGCCAAGGCCGCCGTACTGTCCCACGGCAACATGCTGGCCAACCTGTGCCAGGCGCACGCCTGGGTGCGCGGCCTGGTGCGCGAAGGCGAAGAATGCGTGGTCACCGCGCTGCCGCTTTACCATGTGTTCGCCCTGACCGCCAATTGCCTTACCTTCCTGAAGCTGGGCGCGCGCAACCTGCTGATCGCCGATCCGCGCGACCTGGCATCGTTCATCAAAGCCCTGCGCAAGACGCCCTTCAGCGCCATCACCGGCGTCAACACGCTGTTCAACGCCCTGCTCAATCATCCCGAATTCGCCCGGCTGGATTTCTCCCGGCTGCGGCTGACCCTGGGCGGCGGCATGGCGGTCCAGCGCGCCATCGCCGAACGCTGGCGCGAGGTCACCGGCGTATCGCTGGCCCAGGCCTACGGCCTGACCGAAACCGCGCCGGCCGTGACCCTGAACCCGCTCGATGTCGAAACGTTCACCGGCTCGATCGGCCTGCCGGTACCTTCTACTGACTTATCCGTGCGCGACGACGAGGGCCGCGAACTGCCGCTGGGCGAAACCGGCGAACTGTGCGTGCGCGGCCCGCAGGTCATGTCGGGCTACTGGAACCGTCCCGACGAAACCGCGCTGGTGTTCCACCCCGACGGCTTCCTGCGCACCGGCGACGTGGGGTACATAGACGAGCGTGGGTATGTGTACCTGGTCGACCGCAAGAAAGACCTGATCCTGGTATCCGGTTTCAACGTCTATCCCAATGAAGTCGAAGATGCCGCCGCCCTGCATCCGGGCGTGCGCGAAGTGGCGGCCATCGGCGTGCCCGACGCGCGCTCGGGCGAGGCGGTGAAGCTGTTCGTCATCCGCCGCGACCCCGCCCTGGACGCGGCCACGCTGATCGCCCATTGCCGCCGGCACCTGACCGGCTACAAGGTACCGCGCCACGTGGAATTCCGCGACGACCTGCCCCGCACCCCGGTTGGCAAGATACTGAGGCGCGAACTGAGGAACCCAGGTAACTCAGGTCCAGGTGTCTGACTCCCCGCAGGGGTGTCAGACACCTGAGCAAGACCTGAGCAAGGCCAAACGCCGCCAGCCATTACTATGTGGGGCACCATGAAACGTGTCCCTGTTCCCCTGAATCCGCTGCGCGCCTTCGAAGCGTCGGCCCGGCTGCTGAGCTTCACGCTGGCGGCCGAAGAGCTCAGCGTTACCCAGGTTGCCATCAGCCGCCAGGTGCGCGTGCTGGAAAACTACCTGGGCGTCGAACTGTTCACGCGCGGGCCGCGTTCCATCCAGCTGACCGACGCGGGGGCCCGCCTGTATCCGTCGGTAGGCCGCGCCTTCGACGAAATCTCGCACGCCGCGGCGCTGGTCAGCCGGCGCAACCGCCCCGACGTGCTGGCCATCCAGGCCTACACCACCTTCGCGCAGCATGGCCTGATCCCGCTGCTGTCGCGCTTCCACGAAAAGTACCCCGGCATCGAAGTGCGTCTGTCGGCCTCGACCCAGGCCGTCGATTTTGCCCACCAGGACCTGGACGCGGCCATACGCTCGGGCACCGGCCAGTGGCCCGATTACGAAAGCGATTTCCTGGCGCCCATCGAACTGCTGCCGGTGGCCAGCCCGCGGCTGCTGAAAGCCGTGGGCGGCCTGCGCGATGCCGGCGACCTGCGCCGGGTGACCCTGCTGCATTCGCTGGCGCGCCCCGACGATTGGGCCGCCTGGCTGCGCACCGCCGGCTGCGGCAATGCCACCGGCCTGCGCGTGCTGAAATTCGAGAATTCCGCCATGGCCTACGAAGCCGCCATCCAGGGCGTGGGCTGCGCCATCGGCATCCGCGCGCTGGTGGGCCGGTACCTGGCGTCGGGCGCCCTGGTGGCGCCGTTCGCGCTGACCCACACGCTGCCGGGCGGCTATTACCTGGTGCGGCCCAAGGGGCGCAATGAATCGCCGGCGCTGCGCATCTTTCGCGCCTGGCTGCTGGACGCGCTGTTCCGCCCGCCGGCCGATGCCCAACAATAAGTTGGCCTAGGGTAGACAAATTGTTGATTGTCCGCCGTGGGCGCGCTGTCCCACAATTTCGTTGCAGTTCCACGCTTTCGATGGAACCCGACGAAAAAGGAGACAGCCATCATGTCCGCTTCATCTATCCTGGCGCCCGCCCGCGCCGCGAGCAGCCGGCTGGCATTGGGCCTGGCCGCCACGCTGGCCCTGGGCATGGCGCCCGCCCTGGCCGCCTTTCCTGAGCATCCGGTCACGCTGGTCGTGCCCTTTGCGCCCGGCGGCGGCACCGACACCATTGCCCGCACCCTGGCCGAAGGCATGGGCAAAGACCTGGGACAGACCGTCATTGTCGAGAACAAGCCGGGCGCCGGCACCGTGATCGGCACGCAGTTCGTGGCGCGCAGCGAGCCCGACGGCTACACGCTGGTCATGGCCACCTTTGCGCACGCGGTCAACCCGTCGCTGTACAAAAACCTGCCGTACGACACCCGGCACGCGTTCGCGCCGGTGGCCCTGGTGGCGCATTCGCCCAACGTGCTGGTGGTCAACCCCAAGACGCCTTTCAAGAGTGTGCAGCAACTGCTCGACTATGCCCGCGCCCATCCGGGCAAGCTGAACTATGGCTCGTTCGGCAACGGCACGTCGGCGCACCTGGCCGGCGAACTGTTCAAGAGCCTGGCCAAGGTCGACCTGGTGCACGTGCCCTACAAGGGCAGCGCGCCCGCGCTGAACGACCTGATCGGCGGCCAGATCGACCTGATGTTCACCACGGTGGCCAGCGTCGCGTCGCACATCAAGAGCGGCACGCTGCGCGCCCTGGCAGTGACATCGGCCGAACGCTCGCCCGCCTTCCCCGACCTGCCCACGCTGGCCGAAGCCGGCGTGCCCGGCTACCAGGCCGAAAGCTGGTATGGCCTGTACGCGCCGGCCAGCACGCCCGACGCCGTCATCGAGCGCCTGAACGCCTCGGTGGCCAAGGCCGTGCAATCGCCGGCATTCCAGCAGCGCGTTACCGACGAGGGCCTGATGGTCAACGTGGGCCCGCCGCAACAGCTGGCGAAATACGTCGACGCCGAAGAAAAGCGCTGGAGCCAGGTCGTGCGCGACGCCCATCTGCAGCAGAACTGACCCCCTTTACCCATTGCCACCCGCACCCGCCATCGACCATGACCTCGACTGATACTTCCCCCGTTCCCGCCGCCATCCTGCTCGATGTACAGGACGGCATCGGCGTGCTGACGCTGAACCGCCCCGCGGTACGCAACGCCATCGACGATGCCATGCGCACCCAGTTGCTCGATGCGCTGGACCGGGCGGCGCGCGATCCGGCCATCCGTGCCCTGGTGGTCACCGGCGCGGGCACGGCCTTCTGCGCCGGCGGCGACATCAAGGGCATGAAGGCGCGGCTGGATGCGCCGGCCGGCGAAGTCGCATTCAACGGCTGGACCCGCCAGCAGCGCACGCACCACGCGGTAGGCGCGCTGTTCAATCTGCCCAAGCCCACCATCGCCGCCGTCAATGGTGCGGCCGCGGGCCTGGGCTGCGACATGGCGCTGTCGTGCGATTTCGTGATCGCCGCCGATACCGCGCAGCTTTGCATGACCTACATCCACCGCGGGCTGATCCCCGACGGCGGCGGCATGTATTTCCTGCCGCGCCGCGTCGGCCTGGCGCGCGCCAAGGAACTGATTTTTTCGGGCCGCCGCGTGGCGGCCGCCGAAGCGCTGGCCATCGGCATGATCGACCGCATCGCCGAGCCCGCCGCGCTGCTGGCGCAAGCGCGCGACTGGGCCGCCGAACTGTCGCATGGCTCGCCGACGGCGCTGGCCCTGTCCAAGACGCAATTGAACCAAGCCTTCGAACTCGGCGCCGGACAGTCGTTCGCCATGAGCAGCCAGGCGCAGGCCATGTGCTACACCACGGCCGAGCACCGGGCCTCGGTGGCGGCGTTCCTGGCCAAGACCGCATCCAAGGGGTAAAGCCATGGCCAAGCTCGATCGCCTGCTGCGCCCGCGCAGTGTCGCCGTCATCGGCGCCTCGTCGGATGCCGCCAAGACGGCCGGCCGCCCCATCGCCTACCTGCAAAAGCACGGCTATGGGGGCCGCATCTATCCGGTAAACCCGCGCAACGACGCCATTGCGGGACTGCCCTGCTACCCCGACATCGCGTCGCTGCCCGACGCGCCCGACGTGGGCCTGGTGCTGCTGGGCGCCAGCCGCGCCGTGCAGGCGGTCGGCGAGCTGGCGCGACGCGGCGCCGGCGCGGCCATCGTGCTGGCCAGCGGCTTCCAGGAAACCGGCGCCGAGGGTGCCGGCCGCCAGCAGGCCCTGCGCGCGGCCGCCGGCGACATGCCGCTGCTGGGGCCCAATACCATCGGCCTGGTCAACCTGACCGATGGCATCACCTTGTCGGCCACCGGCGCGCTGGAAATGGACGACCTGCATGCGGGCTCGATCGCGGTGGTCTCGCAAAGCGGCGGCGTGCTGGGCGCCATGCTGTCGCGCGCCGCCAGCCGCGGCATCGGCTTCTCGAAACTGGTCTCGACCGGCAATGAGGCAGACCTGGACGTGGCGGACTTCATCGAGATCCTGCTCGACGATCCGGCCACCTCTGTCATCGCGCTGTACATCGAGGGCCTGCGCAAGCCGGCGGCGTTCCGCGCCGCGGCGCGGCGCGCCGCCCGGCTGGGCAAGCCTTTGGTGGCGTTCAAAGTCGGCCGCTCTGAATCGGGCGCGCGCTCGGCCGTGTCGCATACCGGCGCGCTGGCGGGGGCCGACCGGCTGTACGACGCGCTGTTTGCCCAATGCGGCGTCATCCGCGCACAGGCCTTCGCCGACCTGCTCGATATTCCGGCCGCGCTGAGTACGGGCCGGCGCCTGGCCGGCAAGCGCATCGCCATCCTGACCTCGACCGGCGGCGCGGGCACCCTGGTGGCCGACAGCTGCGGGCTGGCCGGCCTGGACACGCCGGCGCCCGACTCCGGCACGGCCGCGCGCCTGGACGCCCTGCAAAGCGGCGACGAGGCCGTGCTGAGCCGCAACCCCATCGACCTGACGCTGGCCGGCCTGAAGCCCGACCTGCTGCGCGGCGCCATCGACACGCTGCTGGCCAGCCCTTCGTACGACGGCGCCGTGGTCATCGCAGGCTCGTCGTCGTTGCAGCACCCGACGCTGGTGTCGGCGGCAGTCAGCGACTGCCTGAAACGCAGCGACAAGCCCGTGCTGGTGTATGTCAGCCCGCACGCGCCGCACATCCTGGCCGACCTGAACCGCCAGGGCATCCCCGCCTTCGCCGCGCCCGAGAGCTGCGCGGCGGCATTCTCGGCCATGCTGGTCCGCAACGATGCGGACCCTGCCGAACCCGGCGCGGCCGCCGCCCGGCGCGCCGGCCTGCCCGCCCTGCCGCCCGGCCCCTTGAACGAGGCCGACAGCAAGGCCTTGTTCGCCTCGTTCGGTATTCCGTCGGTGCGCGAGGCCGTGGCCGCCACGCCCGACGCCGCCGGCGCGGCCGCGGCGGCACTGGGCGGCAAGGTGGTACTGAAGGTGCTGTCGCGGCATCTGGCGCACAAAAGCGACCTAGGCGGCGTGGCGGTCGGCGTGCCGGCCGCCGATGTCCCCGCGCGGGGCCGGACCATGCTGCAAACCGTGCAGGCCGCCACCGATGCGCCGCTCGAAGGCCTGCTGGTGCAGGAAATGGTGGCCGGCGGCACGGAAATGATCCTGGGCTTTCACCGCGATCCGCAGCTGGGCCCAGCGGTGCTGCTGGGCATGGGGGGCGTGGCCGCGGAACTGTTCAACGACACCGCGCTGCGCCTGCTGCCATTGACCCGCGGCGATGCCGAAGACATGGTGCGCGGCCTGAAGACCTGGCCGCTGCTCGACGGCTATCGCGGACGGTCGCGCGCCGACGTGCCCGCGCTGGTCGATGCCATCCTGGCCTTCGCGGCCATGGCCGCGGACCTGGACGCCAGCCTGGACGAAGCCGAGATCAATCCGCTGTTCGTGCTGCCGGCGGGGCAAGGCGTGAAAGCGGCCGACGGCGTGGTGATCGCGCCCTAGCGCGGCGGACGCGGCGGCGCTTCATGCCAGGTGTCTGACTCCCCGCAGGGGTGTCAGACACCGTATGGCCAGACAGTCGCCGCGCATGGCGGTATCTGACGCCCCTGCGGGGAGTCAGACACCCGGCCACACCCCGGCCACAACCTGGCTACCTGCCGTCACCCCTCACCACTGCCCGAAATAGATGCCCGCCCGCTTGTGGGCATTGGTGGACCGCTCCACCGCCTCGTCGGACATCGTGGTACGCCGCTTGGCGCGCAGCGACCAGTCCAGCAGATGCTGCCGCAGTTCCGCGCGTACCGCGGCGTGGGACTGGCCGGTGCCCAGGTCTTCGAACTCGCTGGGATCGTTGTGCAGGTCGAACAGTTGCTCGGGCTCGTCGCGCCAATATACGTAACGCCACCGGTCGGTGCGCACCGACCACGCGCGGCACTGCTGCGGCGTCTTGCCCAGCATCAGCCGCGCCTGGCGGAAGCTGTAGTCCAGCTCGGATACCGCCGCGTCGCGCCAGGGCGTGCCGTCCGGCGCGCCATGCAGCAGCGGCTGCAGGGCGCGGCCCTCGAGCCGGTGGCCGGCCTGCGGCACATCCAGCGCCTGCAGAATGGTCGGCGCGATGTCCACGCTTTCCACCAGTTGCCGGCGCACCTGGCCGCGCGTGCCATCGGCCGCGGCGCTCGGGTCCATGATGATCAGCGGCACCCGTTGCACGGTGTCGTAGAACAATTCCTTCTCGCCCAGCCAATGGTCGCCCAGGAAATCGCCATGGTCGGAAGTGAACACCACCAGCGTATTGCGCATCAGGCCGGCGCCTTCCATGTAGTCGAACAGCCGGCCCAGGTGGGTATCCAGCTGCGTGATCAACCCCTGGTAGGCCGGCCGCACGGTGCGCACGCATTCTTCACGCGCGAAGCTCCGGCTTTCTTCATGCTGGCGGTAGGCCCGCAGCACCGGATGCGCGCCGGCCAGCTCTTGCGCGCTGCGCACCACCGGCAGGCACTGGTCGCTGCGATACATGCGATGGTAGGGATCGGGCGCCATATAGGGCCAGTGCGGCTTCACATAGCTCAGGTGCAGGGCCCAGGGCTGCGAGCCGCGCTGGCGCATGAAATCCAGGGCGCGATCGGTGGTGTACGCGGTTTCCGAATGCGGCTCGCTGACCCGCGCCGGCAGGTGCGTATTGCGCATATGCCACCCGCTGACCACCTGCCCGCCCGCGTCCAGCGCCGAAATCACATAATCCGACCACGGATCGGGCGAATCGTAGCCATGGCGGCGCAGGAATGCCGGGTAGCCGCTTTCATCGCCCGGCTCGTGGTGGCCGTCGTAGCGGTCGGCCTCGCGGAAGCTGCCGCGCGCCAGCAAGGCGCCCAGTTCCGAGCCGCCGTCGATGGCCAGCCGCTGCATGCCGGCCTGGTCGGGAATAACGTGGCTCTTGCCGATCAGCACCAGGTCGCGCTCGCGGCCGGCCAGGTATTCGCCCAGCGTGACCTCGCCCACCGACAGCGGCACCCGGTTCCAGGTCGTGCCGTGGCTGGACGGATAGCGCCCGGTGTAATAGCTCATGCGCGATGGGCCGCACACCCCCGAATTCACGAAGGCCTGCTCGAAGCGCACGCCGCGCGCGGCCAGCGCATCCAGGTTGGGCGTGCGCAGATACGGATGCCCGTAGCTGCCCAGGTGGTCGGCCCGCAGCTGGTCGGCCATGATGAACAGCACGTTCTGGATCTTGCTCATGCGATGCCCCGCGCGGCTATTGGGTTGCCTTGAAGCCGGACTCGCGCACCACCGGCTCCCACTGCTTGCGATAGGCCGCCAGCATCTGCTCCGTCTGCGCCGCGTCGGCCGATACCGGCTCGAGGTTGACGGCGCGCACGGCCTGCTGCATGGCCGGTTCGCGCATCACCGCGGCGATGTCGCGCCCCAGGCGCTCGATCTTGTCCCGCGGCATGGATGCCGGCGCGAAGAAGGCATTCCAGCCGTCCGCCGCCAGGTCGATGCCCACTTCGCGGAAGGTCGGCACGTCCGCCAGCCCGGCCTCGCGCTCGGTGCCCGAGGTGGCCAGGATGCGCACGCGCCCGCCCTGATGTTGCGGCAGCAAAGTATCCAGCGTATCGATCGCCTGCGGCAGGATGCCGCCCATCAGTTCGCTGATCAGCGGCGCCGAGCCGCGGTACCCCACCACTTCGGCCTGCTGGCCGATCTCGCTGCCCAGCATCAGCGCAAAAAAGTGCGGCAGGCTGCCGGTGGCGGGCACGCCCACGGTGAAGCGGTCGGGATGCGCCTTCAGCCATGCCCGCAGCGCCTGCATGTCTTGCATGGGCGAGCTGGCCGACACCGCCAGCGCGAACTTGTAGCTGCTGACCAGCGACACCGGCTTGAAATCGCGCTGCGCATCGTAGCCCGGGTCGGCATAGACCAGCGGGGCCACCACCATCACGGCGGGATTGCCCATCAGCAGCACATTCTGGGCCGCGTCGGCGCTGTGCGACAGCTGGGCCGAGATCCGGCCACCCGCGCCGGTCTTGTTCTCGACGATAACGGAAACCCCCACCCGGTCTTTCAGGCGCTCGGCCACCAGCCGAGCGATGCGGTCCGAACTGCCGCCGGGCGGATAGCCCACCACGATGGTCAAGGGGCCGCTCAACGGCGCGGCCGCCCATGCCGAGGTGGCCAGCGCACACGCCGCCAGGGTTGCCCCTATCATCCGTTTGATCATGTCGTCCTCCTGTTTTGCCGTCTTTTGATGAGTTGTTGTCAAGGTAAAAGACTGTAGCAACGGACGTATTTCTTGATCTAATCCAATATCGACATAAACAAACGCACAAAATCCAGGTAGGAGACCCTACGATGCCCTCCGTGCCCGCCCAGCCGGCCGCCCATTTGGCGGAAATGCCCATGTATTGCCTGTACCAGGCCTGGGCGCAGGCCAGCCCGGTGTTCGTGCGCCTGTGCGAAGGCCGGTTCGGCATTACCCGGCGCGAATGGCGCCTGCTGGCGGCGGCGGTGGAATACGGCCCGCTGACCTCGGCCGAGCTGGCGGCCACGGCCCGGCTGGACCTGGTGCGCACCTCGCGCGCCTTGGGCACGCTGTGCGAAAAAGGCTGGACCGAGCGGGTGCGCGACACTCACGACAAGCGCATCACGAACGTCATGGCAACCGAATCCGGGCATGCGCTGTACCGCGCCATGCTGCCGGAAATCGCCCGCCTGAACGCGCTGCTGATGGCAGACCTGGGCCCCGACGAGCGGCGCCAGCTACTGCGCCTGCTGCAGGTGGTGGCGCAGCGCGGCGAACGCATGGCCACCGAGAATGTCGTGGCCGACAAGGCCAGCCGCCGGCAGGGCGGCACGCGCCGGCCGCCGGCCAGGCCCGCGCAAGACTAGCGCCCCTAACGCCGTGTGCGGAAGAAACCGCGAGCTGCCGTCGCCTCTAGTGCGCGCCGTAAAGCGAGAGACTGGTTTTCCAGGTTCCACAGCATGATGAGCTCGGAGCGCAGGGTGTGTTCGCGCACGGGCACCAGCTTGAGGCCCGGGATACTGAGATTGGCGGCGGATTGCGGCACGATGCATACGCCGGAACCGCTGGCGGGCAGCAACAGCAGCGACAGGAAATGCCTTGCGTGGTGCCGTATGCGCGGGGCGAATCCGGCGGTGCTGCATGCGGAAAGAACCATGTCATAGTAGCCGGGCGCGATGTCGCGCGGAAACATGACGAATAGATCGCCGGCCAGTTCGCTCAGGCGGATCGACGTGCGGGTGGCAAGCGGGTGATGCGTCGACAACGCGGCAACGAATTTTTCGCGCAGCACCAATCGTTCGCCCAACCCTCGATGTTCAATGGGCGTGTGTACAAATGCCAGGTCGATGCGCCGCTCGCGCAGTGCCTCGACTTGCTGTGGCGAGGTCAACTCGGACCATACATACTCCACCCCTTTCAAGTGCGTGCTGAGCTTCGGCAGGTGTGAAAGAAGCATGCCCAGGAACGCGGTGCTGATGAAGCCCACACGGAGCGTACCGGATTCGGCGGCTTCTTCTCGCCGGACCGCTCGCTGCATGGCCAGGCTTTGGTCGAACAGGACCCGCGCCTCGCGCAGCAGAACCGCGCCCGCGCGTGTAAGCCGCACACTGCGCGTATTGCGCTCGAGCAGCGTCACGCCCAATTCTTCTTCCAGCAGCTGTACCCGCTTGGTCAGTGGCGGCTGCGATAGATGCAGCCGGTTTGCCGCCTTGGAGAAACTCAGTTCCTCGGCAACGGCCACGAAGCATTCGAGGCTGCGCAGATCGGGATACGTGTTCTTCATGCAAAGGGGAACGGGATGAGCCTGGATGGCTGCCAGGATAGTTCATAGCAGCGCAGGTGTAGTGATTTATTTATTCCCGTTTGGAAATAATGTGCGACTCAAATGGAAATGGACACGTCCCTCGGCGCTCCGTACGATTCGTCCATAACGGTCGCACAGCCACCTGTTTTCCACTAAGAACAGAAGCGCCGTGCATCGCATGAGACATCCCCAAATATTGCGAGAAAAAAAATGGCTCAGGCTGGCATTCTTCGCCCTGACCCCGGTGCGCTTTCCGGATTACTGGTCCTCGATTTCGGCCAGGCTGCCGTCGGTCCGGTGGCCGCCACGTATCTAGGCATGATGGGTGCCACGGTGATCAAGGTCGAGTCGCCCAACGGCGATTCCGTTCGCCAGGGCCAGCCCACCATGCGCGGCACGTCGACTACCTTCGTGGGCAACAACCTCACCAAGCGGGGCGTGGTTCTGGACATGAAGTCGCCGCAGGGCCTGGAAGACGCCAAGCGCCTGATAGCCAAGGCGGACATCCTGATCGAAAACTTCCGCAGTCCGGCCGTGATGCAACGCCTGGGGCTGGGCTATGCAGACGTGCTCGTCCATCTGAATCCCCGGCTCATCTACCTGCAATCTTCCGCGTTCGGTTCGGTGGGCCCCTGGTCGGGCATGTTCAGCAACGAGTGGATGACCGAGGCGGTGAGCGGCTGCGTAAGTTGCTCGGGCTCGCTCGATGGGCTGGGCGAATTCACGCGCGGCTCGGCATTGCTGGATTGGAACGGCGCCATGCTGAACACCGTCGCCTGCCTGGCTGCGTTGATGCAGCGCGAGCGTACCGGCCGCGGCCAATCGCTGCAGGCGTCGCAGTTCGGCTCCAGCATCTTCTGCGGCATGACGCGCATTGCCGAGTATCTGGCCGGCAAGCGAACGCCCGAAGAAACTCCGCGCCCCCTTGGCAGCGCCAGCGCCTGGCTGGTTCCCGAGCAGGCGTTCAAGGCGCGCGACGGCTTCGTGAACGTGGCGGCGCCCGGCGAGAAATTCTGGCGCCGGCTTTGCGATGCCTTGAATCGCTCTGCGCTCGCCGACGACCCGCGATTCCGGGACAACGCCGCACGCGTGCGCAACCGCCAGGCGCTGGCCACCGAGTTGGCCCCCGCCTTCCTCGAGCGTACCGTCCAGGAATGGCTGGCCGTGTTTCGCGCGGCGGATGTCCCGTGCAGCACCAATGAACGGGCAGAGACACTGACCGGCCCGCAATTGCGCGACCCGCAGATTGCCGCCAACGGCATGCTGACACACATTGACTCGGGCTACGGGCCGGTGCTCACGCAGGCCCCGCACTGGCGCTTCGAGAAAACCCCCGCAAGCATTCCGCGGCCGAGCCCCGGCCTGGGCGAACATACGCAGGCGGTACTGCAGTCCATTGCCGATTGGGTGCCCTATCGGGCGGCCACGCAGCGCGCGCGGGGCGAGGCCGACGGCGCGCAAGGCGGTGGCGCACTGGCCGGCCTTCAGGTGCTCGAATTCGCGTCCGGCGTGCCGGGCCCGCTGGCCGGCATGGTCCTGGAGCAACTCGGCGCATCCGTCACGCGTGTCGTGCCCCCCGAGGGCGACTGGATGCGCCGCTGCGGCCCCCGGAATGACGGCGACGGCGCGGTGCATGCGCTGCTGAACGCGGGCAAGCGGGTCGTCGTCGCGGATCTCAAGACGGAATCCGGCCGGCTCGCCACGCAGGCGCTTATCGCGTCCGCGGACCTGGTGCTGGTGGGCTACCGCGCGCATAAGCTCCAGGCGCTCGGCCTGTCGGGCGAACAAGTCCGCAGCGCCAATCCCGCGGCGGTCTATTGCCACATCGGCGCCTGGGGCAGCGCAGGGCCGCATAGCACGGCGGGCGCCACCGAGTTTCTCGTGCAGGCGGCTACCGGGTTTCCACGTTACCTGGGCAGCGCGGATGGCGAGCCCGTGCGCCTGGGTTTCGATGTGGTGTCGGTGTCCACGGCGTTCGCGGCCTTGCAGGCCAGCTTGGCCGCGCTGCTCTGGCGGCACGAAAGCGCCGAGGGCCAGCAAGTCGAGGTGAACATGCTGGCCGCCGCGCTTGCGATAAACCAATGGTCGACCGTCGCCGATTCCGGCGTGGATCACATCGCGGGCCGCCAGTTGCTAGGCCACGACTGGCCGCGCGACCACGGATTCGCATGCCGCGAAGGACGCTGCCTGATCGATTTTCGCGACCGCGGCAAGTGGTCCCGCCTGGCCGTGGGCCTCGGCAGGGTGGACCTGCTGCGCGATCCGCGTTTCATCGCCGCGGTGAATACGCACCCTGGCCTGGTGGCGCCCTTCTTGGACCAGGACCTGGAAAAGTGGCCTTTGAGCGCGATCGAACGCCTCGTGCGCGATGAACTCGGCGGCACCGTCGTGCCGGTCCTGGATGTTCCCGGCCTGCTGGCTCACGCCCAATCCCAGGTCATTGACGTGGTGCGGCAGGCTGAAGGCCGCCTCACCATTCGGCTGCCCGTCAATTCATCCGGCGGCCTGCTCAGCGAGGAGTTCGCATGACCGCTACGCTGCAACGCCCGCGCCCCATTCCCGATTCGCTCAGCCGCCCCTTCTGGGAGGCCGCGAATCGGCGGGAACTCCACATCCAGCGCTGCGAGGCGTGCGCCAATTGGCAGCATCCACCCGCCGCGCGGTGTTATCGCTGCGGTACAGACACGCTGGCCTTCCGGCCTGTCAGCGGGCGCGCGCGCCTCGTATCCTGGACCAAGGTCTGCCAACCGCTGGCCCCCGGCTTCACGGCCCCGGTGCCTTATATCAATCTTCTGGTCGAGCTCGACGAGCAAGCCGATCTTCTGGTCCTCTGCGATACCGCGACCCGCCCGGTCGAGGAAGACGCCCTGCGCGTCGGCACGCGCATGCGGGTCTGGTTCGAAGAGATCGCGCCCGACGTCCTGCTTCCCCAATTCACACCCGACACGCAGGGCACGCCATGACCTGGAACGGAAAAGGCCGCGTGGCCATCGCGGGCGTCGGCTTCTCGCCGCTGGCACGCCACACCGAAGTGCCCCTGGGCCGCTACGCCGAAACCGCGATCGCCAACGCCATCGAAGACGCGGGGCTGTCCGCGGCCGATATCGACGGGCTCGCCACGTATCCGGCGCCGTCATACCGCGGGGCGCCGCAGCAAGACGGAATCGACCTGGTGGGCCCCGAGTACGTTCTCTCCAACTGCCGGCTGGGCCCGGTGCGCTGGTATGCCGATCTCAACGCCGGCATGGCCGTCGGCGCCATCGTGCAGTCGGCGGCCGCGCTGATAGCGGGAGCCTGCGATTATGTCGTCGTGTGGCGCGCCATGCCGCATGCCAAGGCGCAGCCGGGCGACGCGGGTCCAGGCAGGGCGGCGGGCGCGGACGCATTCACCCTTCCCTACGGCTGCGCCGTTCCGCTGCAATGGCACGCCCTGCGTTGGCGGCGCCATCTCGAAACCTATGGCGGCACGCGCGAAAAGCTGGGCGCCCTGGTCGTGAATTCCAGAAGAAACGCGACGCTCAACGACAACGCCTATTTCCGCGACAAGCCCATGACCGGGCAGGACTACCTTGCCGCCCGCATCATCAGCGACCCGTTGTGCCTGCTGGATTGCGACCTTCCGCTGCAGGGCTGCGTGGCCGTGGTCCTGACCACGGCCGAACGCGCGCGCGACCTGCGCCAGAAGCCCGCCTATCTGGCCGGTTTCGCAATGAATGCCCAGCCTCGCCCGCCGACGCTGAACTACACGCAGCTCGATCCGCACGAAGCGGGGCGGGAAACGTCGCAGGCGCTCTGGCGCAGCGCCGGCCTGGGTCCGCACGACATGGGCGCGGCGATGTTGTACGACGGTTTCGCGCCTTCCACCATCTACTGGCTCGAATCCAGCGGCTTCTGCGAACGCGGCGAGGGGTTGGATTTCATCCAGGACGGCCGCATCGCCATCGAGGGGGCGCTGCCCGTGAATACCTTTGGAGGCAGCCTCAGCCAGGGCCGGCTGCACGGCATGGGCCATGTCGCCGAAGCCGTGCTGCAAGTGACGGGCCGCGCGCAGGCTCGCCAAGTCAGGCGCGCAGATGCTGTCTGCGTTTTTTCCGGCTCGCCGATGTTCCGCGGAAGTGGCATCGTCCTCACGAGTGAACCATGAACACTGCGACTTTCCCGCTTTACCACGAGCTGCCCGCGAACGAGACCACGGGCGAGCGGCATGCCTGGCATTGCTTCGGCCCGCAAGACGAACTGGGCACCATGAACTTCATCGGCGCGGCCCAGGTGCAGGCCGCGTTGCGATGCGCGACCGAGGGCCGCGTCGTCAACCTCAACCTGCCTCTGGATCTGCCGCAGCCGGCGCTCTCGCGCGGCCGCGCCGGCTATCAGCACCACATCAAGCGGACCCGCGGCGGGGGCGATGACTACCTGGATAACTTTTATTTGCAGTGCTCCACCCAGTGGGATGCCGTTGCGCACATCCGCTACCGGGAATTCGGCTTTTATGGCGGCCGTCAGGATGCGGACCTGGATCGCGGCGAGCTGGGAATCGATCGCCTCGCGCGCAAGGGCATGGTGGGGCGCGGCGTGCTCGTGGACTTCGCCGGCTGGATGGATTCGAAGAAGACCCCGGTTTGCGGCACGGAGCGCCTGGCCATTACGCCGGCCGACCTGACGGCGGTTCTGGCCTGGCAGGGCACCACGCTGCGGCAAGGCGACATCCTGCTCTTGCGCACCGGCTGGCTGCGCTGGTACCTGAATCTCGACGAAGCGGGCCGCGCCGCCTTGGCCGGCACGCTGCACAACGAGGAAGGCGGCCTGGATTGCCCGGGATTGGCCTCGGGTATCGAGGTCGCCGAATGGTTGTGGAACCACCGCGTAGCCGCCATCGCAGCCGACAATCCGGCGCTCGAGGTACTGAAGATCCGCAAGGATGACGGTTTCCTGCATCGCCGCATCATGGCCCTGCTAGGCATGCCTATCGGCGAGTTCTGGTATCTGGAAGAACTGGCGTACGCATGCCGCGATCGCAATCGCCACGATTTCCTGCTGACGTCGGTGCCGCTGAACCTTCCCCGCGGCGTGGGCACTCCGGCGAATGCATACGCAATCCTGTAGCAAAACCAGAACGAGGAGACTTCATCATGATAACGCGCAGACACCTGCTGCTCGGCCTCGCCGCCGCTACGGCGGCCGGCAGACCCTTCTCTGTGGCCGCCGAATCAGCCTCCGCCTTTCCCTCCAGGCCCATCTCTGTCGTGGTGCCGTTCGGGCCGGGCACCAGCACCGACCTGCAGGCACGCTTCGTAGGAAACGAACTCGGCAAGCTGCTCGGCCAATCGGTCATCATTGAAAACAAGCCCGGCGCGGCCGGCATCGTCGGCAGCAACTACGCGCTGAGCCGGCCCGCCGATGGCTACACCATCATCTTTGGCGGCACCACTTCCCATGCCGGCAATGTCAGCCTGTTCAAGGCCCTGCCGTACCACCCCCTGAAAGACTTTGTGCCCGTCAGCGGCGTCGCGATCGGCGGCGGCGTTTTTGTCGTCTCTCCCAAATCGCCGATCAAGAATATCGCGGACCTGGTCGCGGCGGCGAAGCAGCGCCCCGGAGAGCTGACTTATGGATGGGCTAGCGCGTTCTCGCGCGTGGCATTCGCCTCGTTGGCGACGGAAAGCGGAGACATCAAGCTGCTTGACGTTCCGTATAAAGGCGGCGCTTCGCTGGCTTCCGAAGTGATGGCCGGCACCATCGATATCGCCTTCGAGCCCATCGTCACCCTGCTGCCCCTGATAAAGAGCGGACAGCTGCGCGCCCTGGCCGTTTCCAGCGCCAAGCGTGTTCCCGTTCTTCCGGACGTGCCGACCGTCGCCGAGCAAGGCCTGCCCAATTACAAGTTTCTGGGTTGGCTGTGCGTGTTTGCCAAGGCGGGCACCCCGCCGGAAATCGTCGACCGCCTCAACACCGCTATCAACACCATTCTGGAAACGCAGCGGGCAAAAGACTTCTTCGCGCAGAACGCGGTCTGGGATCCGATGGTGATGACCCCGGCCGAAACGCATCGCTTCGTCGAAAAAGAAATCGAATTCTGGCGCCAGGGCGTGAAGCAGGCCAACATCGAACCTCGGTAATATCGCAATGACCACGCCCATTGATTTCAATACCATCCATTTCATTCCTCTGGAGCAGCGGGTGCTCGGGCCGGTGCTGCGGGCCCGGGCCGCGATCGATGCCGACCGCACCTATCTGCGGTTCGAAGAGCAAAGCTGGACATTCGGCCAGACGCTCTCCACGGCGCGTAGCCTGGCCTGCGCCTTCAAGGAAGCGGGTTTCGCCAAGGGCGAGCGCCTGGGCCTGTTTGTTCCCAACCTGCCCGAATTCATTTTCTGCTGGTACGGCGTGAACCTGATCGGTGGGGTCACCGTACCCATCAATCCCAGCTATACCCAATATCTACTGGAGTATGTCGCGAACGACGCCGACGTTCGCGCCTTGGTCACCACGCGAGACCTGCTGCCGGTCGTCGAGTCGCTTTCGCCGGAGCGCCTGGCCAAGTTGCGCTTTGTGCTGGTGATCGACGGGGTGGAATCAGGCACGCTCGGCAAAGGCGGGCCATCACTGCTGTCCTTTGCGGAAATTGCGGCGCGCTCTGCCGCCGGGTTGCCCGATCCCGAGATCGCGCAGACCTATCGCGACGAACACAGCATCATGTACACGTCCGGAACGACCGGCCCTTCCAAGGGGGCAGTGGTGCCGAATGGACATTATTTCAGTGCCAGTTGCGTATTTCTGCGAGCAGTAAACCTGCAGCGCGAAGACGTGCTTTTTACGCCCCTGCCCCTTTTTCATGGCCTGGCCAGCCGCCTTGGCGCCTTGCCTTGCCTGATGGTGGGCGCGGAATACAACCTGGCCCGGCGATTCAGCGCGAGCCAGTTCTGGAAGCAGGCGACCGAATGCGGCGCCACGGTGGCGCATACCATCTTTACGTTGCCCAACATGCTGAAGGCGCAGCCGCCCGGAGAATACGATCGCGCGCATCGCGTGCGCGTGATGTACAACTCCGGTTACGACGCGGAGTTCGAGAGCCGCTTCGGCGTGCGATTGGCCGAGGCCTACGGCATGACCGAGGTCGGGCTGACGCACTACACGCCCTACGGCGAGGCGCGCCGCGAAGGCAGTTGCGGCCGCACGCACCCGGACTGGGAATCCAAGCTCGTCGACGAGCTGGGCCAGGAGGTGCCCGTGGGACAGGTCGGCGAGGTGGTGCTCCGGCCGAAGCTGCCGGCCATCATGATGGACGGCTATCTCAATAAGCCGGTGGAAACCCTGCGCGTGATGCGGGACCTTTGGTTTCATTCCGGCGACTATGCCCGCCGCGACGCGGACGACTACTACTACTTCGTTTCCCGCGCCAAGGAACGTATCCGCCGGCGCGGCGAAAACATTTCGCCCGCCGAGGTGGAGGCCATCGTCTCAACCCATCCCGAGGTCGGCGACTGCGCGGCCCTGGCGCATCCGGCGCGCGAGGGTGAAGACGACGTGCGCATTGTGGTGGCGCGCAAGGCCGGCGGCAGCCTCGAGGCGCTTGCGCTGATGGATTGGCTTCAAGGGCGCATGCCCCATTTCATGATGCCGCGCTACATCGAATTCATCGACGTATTGCCGCGCAATCCGGCCGGAAAAATAGAGAAATACAAGCTGCTCGACGCCGGCCTGGCCCCCGAAACGTGGGACCGCGAGGCTGCGGGCTACAAGCTCAAACGCTAGCCCGGCGCCCCCCGGCCCAGGTGTCTGACTCCCGCAGGGTGTCAGACACCGCAAGGTTGAGAAACCGCAGTCCGAGCTGCCGCTACACACCTCGGTGTCCGGCACCCTGCGGGAGCCGGACACCTGAATACATACAGTTACACGAATGCCATGCCGGCCGCATATGCCGGCCACACATACCGGCCGAAAAAGAAAAAGGGCCTCGCAATGGAGACCCTTTTTGAATTTGGCGCGCCCGGCAGGATTCGAACCCACGACCCCTTGGTTCGTAGCCAAGTACTCTATCCAACTGAGCTACGGGCGCTGGTAAAGAGGCGAAATTATAGCGGACAAATTCTATTTGTCCAACCGGGTTTCGCTGCCCCCCATTTGCGGGCTTAACACCAACCCGGCCGGCCGCGGCTTCTTGCGCTCGATATCGGGCAGCAGGAAGGCCACGATGCCCAGCAGCGGCAGGTAGGCGCACACCTGGTACACGAAGGCGATGCTCGTCACGTCGGCCAGCTTGCCCAGCGCCGCGGCGCCCAGGCCGCCCATGCCGAACGCGAACCCGAAGAACAGGCCGGCAATCATGCCCACCTTGCCGGGCACCAGTTCCTGGGCGTACACCACGATGGCCGAAAAGGCCGAGGCCAGCACCACCCCGATCACCACCACCAGCACGCCCGTCCAGAACAGGTTGGCGTGCGGCAGCATCAAGGTAAAGGGCGCGACGCCCAGGATGGACACCCAGATCACGATCTTGCGCCCGATACGGTCGCCCACCGGGCCGCCCGCCACGGTGCCGAACGCCACCGCCGCCAGGAACAGGAACAGGTACAGCTGCGCGGAGCGCACCGACAAGTCGAACTTGTCCATCAGGTAGAACGTGAAATAGCTGTTCAGGCTGGCCAGATAGAAGTACTTGGAAAAAATCAGCACCCCCAGAATGCTCAGGGCCCACAGCACTTTGCGGCGCCCCAGCGGCTCGGCGTCGCCCGCCGCGCGCGGCTTGGGCTTGAGCAGCGCGCGATTGGCGCCATACCAGCGGCCGATGCCGATCAGCACGATGATGCCGAACAGGGCCGCCAGCGAAAACCAGGCCACGCTGGTCTGCCCATGCGGAATGATGAACAGCGCCGCCAGCAGCGGCCCCAGGGCCGAGCCGACGTTGCCGCCCACCTGGAACAGCGACTGCGCCAGGCCATGGCGCCCGCCCGAGGCCATGCGGGCCACGCGCGACGATTCGGGGTGAAACACCGATGAGCCGGTCCCCACCAGCGCGGCCGCCACCAGCA
Source organism: Bordetella petrii (assembly GCA_017745595.1). GTDB lineage: Bacteria > Pseudomonadota > Gammaproteobacteria > Burkholderiales > Burkholderiaceae_B > Bordetella_A > Bordetella_A petrii_C. The sequence continues at coordinate 93,408 of WMBV01000010.1, read as the reverse complement.
GATAGGGCAGCGAAGACGCGAAAGCCAGCAGCAGCAGGCCCACCAGCGTGAAACCCATGCCCACCGGCAGCGAATACTTGGTGGGCCGCTTGTCGGTATACAGGCCGATGCAGGGCTGCAGCAGCGACGCGGCGATCTGGTAGGTCAGCGTGATCAGGCCGATCTGGGCGAAACTCAGGCTGAACGAATCCTTCAGCATGGGATAGATGGCCAACAAGATCGACTGGATCATGTCGTTCATCATGTGGGCCACGCTGATGGCGCCCAATACCTTGAAAGCGGTGGTCGATGAAGCGGCGGGCGCGGGGCCGGCGGCAGGCGTGGGAGTCATGGCGTAGCAGCGGATATCGGAATGGCAACCAGAACCAGGGGGAACCCGTAGGGCGAAACAATCAGTGTATAAAGTCCTTGAGGCGCGGAAGTGCCAATTTTCGTCGCCAAAATGACATAAGCTCCCTACGCATGCCCCGCCGCCTGATTGCCCCGCCCGATCCCGCCCGCAGCCGCATTGCCGACGACTACCAGCACGTGCCGCGCCTGGTCACCGCCATGGCCAAGGATTTCGTGCCCAGCGATACCACCGGCCCGCACAGCCATCCGCGCGGCCAGCTGGTCTATGCCATCGAAGGCGTGATGCGCGTCAGCACGCCCGATGGCTTCTGGACCCTGCCGCCGCTGCGCGCGCTCTGGGTGCCGCCCGACACCATCCACGGCATCCAGATGGTGGGCACCGTGCTGATGCGCACGCTGTATGTGCATGCCAGCGCGGCGCGTACGCTCTGGGATCGCTGCCAGGTGGTCGAGGTATCGGGCCTGCTGCGGGAATTGATCCTGGCGCTGGCGGCCGAGCCCATCGAATACGCGCTGGAAGGCCGCGGCGGGCAGATCGCCGCCCTGTTGCTGGCCGAACTGGGCACGGCGCCGGTCATTCCCATGCAAATCCCCTGGCCGCATGATCGCCGCCTGCAGACCGTCTGCCGCGCGATCCTGGCCCAGCCGGGCCTGGCCCGCACCGTGGACGACTGGGGCGACGAGGTGGGCGCCAGCGGCCGCACCCTGATCCGCCTGTTCCAGGCCGAACTGGGCCTGAACTACCGCCAATGGGTGCAGCAGGTGCGGCTGGCCGACGCGCTGCGGCGCCTGTCGCTGGGCCAGCCCGTGGCGCGGGTGGCCGCGGAACTGGGCTACCGCAGCCCCAGCGCCTTCAGCGCCATGTTCCGGCGCGCGCTGGGTTCCCCGCCGCAGGCCTACCTGCGCGAGGGCCACGCGGGCGCCCCCTGACCCGCCTCGCCTAGGTGTCTGACTCCCTCAAGGGTGTCAGACACCTTGAGATAAGGCGCTCCGGGCGCCGCTGGCGCGGCTTAATATTGATATATCCCGATTTACAGATATATAATTCGACAAAATCCGATTCATCGCTCTGCCCGCATGGACCTCGATCTCATTATCAAGGCACTGGCCAACCCGGTGCGCCGCGACATTCTCCAATGGCTCAAAGAGCCCGAGAAGCATTTTTCTACCCAGGAACATCCGCTGGATGTCGGCGTGTGCGCGGGCCAGTTCGAGCGCTGCGGCCTGTCGCAGTCGACCATGTCGACGCACCTGGCGGTGCTGCAACGCGCGGAACTGGTCACCACGCGGCGCATCGGCCAATGGATTTTCTACAAGCGCAACGAAACCACCATCTCGGCCTTTCTGCACGCCCTCGGCCAGGAAATCTAGGCCGGGCCCTTCACCTTCCCTTTTAAAGCTTCTTTCATGCCCACGTTATTCGACCCCATCGCCGCCGGCGATCTGCAATTGGCCAATCGCGTCGTCATGGCGCCGCTTACCCGCAATCGCGCGCCCCGCGCCGTGCCCACCGATCTGATGGTCACCTATTACACGCAGCGCGCCTCGGCGGGCCTGATCATTACCGAAGGCACCGCCATCACGCACCAGGCCCAGGGCTACGCCGACGTACCCGGCCTGTATTCGGCCGAACAACTGGCGGGCTGGAAGCGCGTCGTCGACGCGGTGCACGCGGCCGGCGGCAAGATCGTGGTGCAACTGTGGCACGTGGGCCGCATTTCCCACACCTCGCTGCAGCCCGGCCAGGGCGCGCCCGTGGCGCCCTCGGCCGTGCAGGCCAATGCCAAGACGTATCTGGTGCATGAAGACGGCAGCGGCGAATTCGTTCCCACGTCCGAGCCCCGCGCGCTGCAGCTGGATGAACTGCCCGGCATCGTCGAAGACTATCGCCGCGCCGCGCGCGCGGCCATCGACGTGGGCTTCGACGGCGTGGAACTGCATGCCGCCAACGGTTATCTGCTGGATCAGTTCCTGCGCTCGGGCAGCAACCGGCGCACCGATGCCTATGGCGGCAGCATCGAAAACCGCGCCCGCCTGCTGGTAGAGGTGATGGACGCGATCACCGGCGAGATCGGCGCGGGCCGCGCGGCCATCCGCCTTTCGCCCGTCACGCCGGCCAACGACTCCAGCGATCCGCATCCCCAGCCCTTGTTCGAGTACGTGGCGCGCAAACTGGCCGATTACGGGCTGGCCTATGTGCACGTGATCGAAGGCGCCACCGGCGGCGCGCGCGACTTCCAGCAGGGCGACCAGCCTTTCGACTACGCCGCGCTGCGCCAGGCTTATCGCCAGGCCGGCGGCAAAGGCGCCTGGATGGTCAATAACGACTACAACGCCAACCTGGCCGAGCGCAACATCGAAACGGGCCAGGCCGACCTGGTGGCCTTCGGCAAGCCGTTCATCGCCAACCCCGACCTGGTCCGCCGGCTGCGCGAACAGGGCCCGCTGAACGAACCCGACAAGGGCACGTTCTACGGCGGCGGGGCCAAGGGCTACGTGGATTACCCGGCGCTGGCCTGAGCGCACCGTGCCCGATGCGGTGCGCGGCGCTATAACTCGCGATGGCGAACTCCGAAGCGCCGCAGCACTTCCGCGGTATCGCCCCCCAGGCGCGGGGGCGGTTCCAGGCGGGTTTCAGTGGGCGCCATGCCAGGCATGCGCACCACCGGCAGCGGACTGTCATAGCCCAGGTCCATCTCCTGGAATATTTCGTAGGCAAGTACCTGAGGGTCGCGCCGGAAGTCGGCATAGTTCTGCACCGGCTGGCAGATCAAGTCGATCCGCCGCGCCGCGTCTATCCAATGCGACGTCGGCCGTTTGAGCAATTCCGCCTGGATCAGGGCCCGCAACGCGTCCTGGTTCTCGTGGCGATCCCGCTGTGTCGCGTAAACGCCATCTTCCAGCACATCGGCTCGGCCGATCAGCTTGATGAAGTCGGTAACTTGCTGATCGCGCATGGCGCTCAGGGCAACATGGCCGTCCTGGGTCTTGTAGATGCCTATCGCCGCGTAGAGCTCCCTGCTGACCGCTCCCCGGGTGGCCTGGTGTTCGGCGTACTTGGGCCCCTGCACCGCGCTGATGCCGTGCATGAGGCTCAGGTCGATATACTGCCCCTGCCCCCCATTGCCCGAACGGCCCATCAGGGCTGCCAGCGCGGCATTGCTGGCATACACGCCGGTCAGGATATCGACCACGGAAATGCGTACCCGCACCGGTTCTTGCATGTCGCCCGCGCCGAACGAGAATCCGGTATAGGCCTGCATGGCAGCATCGGTGGCCGGCAGACCGCAATGCGGGCCCTGTTGGCCGAAGCCTGTCACCGATAGGTAGACCAGTCCGGGATTCAGCATGCGCGCCACATCGTAATCCAAGCCCAGCCTGCGCATCACGCCGGGCCGGTTGCTTTCGATCATGACATCGGCGCGCCGTATCAAGTCTAACGCTACCTGCTTGTCGGGCGGACTCTTGAGATCGAGTGCGATGCCGGACTTGCCCCGGTTGAAGTAGCCGAACAGGACGCTGGTATCGCCTTGCCGGTGGCCCAGGCCGCGCAGCCAGTCCCCGGCAGGAGGCTCGATCTTGATAACGTCCGCGCCCATCTCGCCCAGCAGGCAGGCGCCGTGCGGCCCGGCGATGCCTTGGCTGAAGTCCAGTACGGTGATGCCCGTTAACGCCTTGCTCAACATAGGATGCTCAATTCACGGTGATGTGCGATTGCTGGATGACCTTCTTCCATTTGTCGGTTTCCGAGCGGATCTGGTCGCCGAACGCCGCGGACGAGGTCGCGTTCGCGGTCACGCCCAGCCCGTCCAGCTTTTCGCGGACGGCGGGCTGGTTCAGTACGTCGGCCACGGCTTGGCTCAACTGCTTGACGATGCCGGCGGGCGTGCCAGCCGGCGCCAGCAGGCCATACCAGCCCACGGCCTCGAAACCGGGCACACCGGCCTCGGCGATGGTCGGCACTGCAGGCAGGACGGGCGATCGCCGCGGCGTGCCGATGCCCAGGGCCACGAGGCGGTTCGACTTGATCAACGGCGCCACCGACGCCAGCGACGAGAATGCAATGTCCACCTGGCCGCCCGCCACATCGGTGTTGGCCGGGCCTTCGCCCTTGTAGGGCACGTGCATGGCCTGGATGTCAGCTTCGTTCTTGAAGAGTTCCATGGTCAGGTGCGATGTCGTCGCATTGCCGGCGGAAGCGTAGCTGAGCGCATTGGGCTTGTCTTTGGCGCGCTGGATCAGGTCGCCGACGGAACGGATGCCCGTCTTGGCGTTGGTGACGAGCACCAGCGGGAAGCTGCCCAGGCCGGCAACCGGCGTGAAGTCGCGCAGCGTATCGTACGGCAGGTCCGGATACAGGCTGGCATTGACGGCGGCCACCCCCTGGTAGACCAGGATCAGGGTGTAACCGTCCGGGGCCGACTTGGCCGCCGCTTCCATGCCAATAATGCCGCCGGCGCCCGGCTTGTTTTCCACCACGACGGGCTGGCCCAGCTTGTCGGCCAGGCCCGCCGCCACCAGCCGGGCCAGCGTGTCGGTCAGCCCGCCCACGGCGATAGGCGCGATCAGGCGGATGGGCCGGGCGGGATAGGATGCGGCCGCCGCGGCGCCGGCGATGCAGGCTGTCGACAAAAGCGCGGACAGCAGCGCGCGCTGCAGGATTTTTTTGTACATGTCGTTGTCTCCACCATCGATGGTGTTGTTGGAATAGACAGGCAGGGCCGGTAACGGCCTTATCTGCGCTTGCCGGGATGTATGCCCATGGTCTTGGCGATGACCTCGAGCATGACTTCATTGGCGCCGCCGCCGATGGCCGTCTGGCGCAGGTCGCGATAGGCGCGCGAGATCCAGTTTTCGGTCATCACGCCCTGGCCGCCCCAGTACTGCAGGCATTCGCTGGGGATCTTCATGGAAAGCTTGCCCGCATAGTATTTCGCCATGGAAGCGAGCTGGGTGACGTCGTGCCCGTCCATGTATTGTTCGGTCGCCCGGTACAGCAGCGAACGCAGGGCCTGGATCTCGGTCTGCATCTCGGCCAGCTTGTGGTACACGACCTGGTTGGACAGCACCGTGCCCCCGAAGACCTGCCGCTGGCCCGCGTAGTCGATGGTCTGCTCGATGGCCATTTCCATCGACCGCATGCCGCGGGCCGCCACGAACAGGCGCTCTTCCTGGAACTGCTCCATCTGGTAGATGAAACCCATGTTCTCATCGCCGATGCGGTTGGAGACCGGCACGCGGACCTCGTCGAAGAACAGCTCGGCGGTATCCGAAGCGCGCAGCACCATCTTGTCGAGCTTGCGCGACACGCTGACGCCCGGCGATTTCAGCGGCACGACGATCAGCGATTTGTTCTTGTGCGGGCCGCCCTCTTGCGCCGTATTGCACAGCAGGCAGATCCAGTCGCCCTGCACGCCGTTGGTGATCCACATCTTCGAGCCGCTGATGACGTAGTCGTCGCCGTCGCGCCGCGCCCAGGTCTTGATCCGGGACACGTCCGACCCGGCCGAAGCCTCGCTGACGCCGATGCAGCCCACCAGGTCGCCGGCGATGGTCGGGGCCAGAAATTCCCGCTTGAGCGCATCGCTGCCGTGGCGCGCCAGCGCTGGCGTGCACATGTTGCTCTGCACGCCGATGGCCGAGGTCAGCCCGCTGGACCGGACCTCGCCCAGCGTCTCGGCAAAGACAATCTCGTAGCTGAAGTCCAGCGCCATCCCGCCATGCTCGGCCGGCTTGCCGATACCCAGCAGGCCGGCCGAGCCGAAGGCCTTCATGACCTGGCGGGCCGGGAAGATCTGCTCGGCTTCCCACTGGTCCAGATAAGGGTCCAGGTGCTCGGCAATGATGCGGCGCGTGGTGCGCTGCAGCTCTTGGTGTTCATGGGTGAACTGCATGGCGTCTTCTCAGGAAAGCGGCGCGTGCCTGGCGCCGGACGGGCCAGCCAGCCGCGCCTGGCCCGCAATCAGGGGCAAGCCGTCGGCCCCGTTGACCCACACGTCGAAGGTGTCGGGGCTGTCCGGCACGCGGCGGCCGCCCGCGATGATCGTGCCGTTGGGGAACAGCGGCTTCAGGAAGCGGATGTCCAGGTCGATGTGTTCCAGCGCGTCGGCGCCGAACGTGCGCGCCAGCGATTGCCAGATCAGGTTGACCGACAGCGTGCCGTGCGCGATGGTGTCTCCCATGGGGGTCTTGGCGGCGAACTCGCGGTCCACGTGCAGCGGGTTGAAATCGTCGGTCAGTTCGGCATAGATATCGATATCCGCCTGGGTGACCGTCATCGAGACTTCTTCAAGGTGCGGTGTCATCATGCCTCTCATGCGGCCCAGATCAGGCGCATCCGTCCGGTGTACAGCGCGCGGCCACGCTCGCCCGTGCCGCTGACCTCCAGTTGCAGGTAACGGCGGTCGCGGCGTATTTCCTTGTCGATGCAGCGCACGCGCGAACGCACCATTTCGCCCGGCCGGGGCAGGCCCTGGATGGACAGCAGCTGCCGCGCATGGATATTGCCGGGCGGGCGCGGCGTCACGACATGCAGATAGGCGCGCATCATCAGGGCGACGGTCAGGCCGGCCCGCTGGGCGGGCTGGTCGCTCGCTTGCGTACCGAACAGGCGTTCCCAGGCGGCAACCAGCCCGGCATCCATGGACTCTTCCCAATCGCCCAGGACTGCGCCGGGCGTGAAGCTTTCGTAGGTGAATACCGGACTCATGGCTGCTCCAGCTGGGCGACCGGCACGGTGACGTCGCCGCGCGCCTCGAAGGCGATCCGTACGCGCGTGCCGATGGCCACCGGCGCGTCCTTGCCGCCTTGCACATTGACCATCAGCCTGAAGCCCTCGTCCATGTCGACCAGCGCGATGACATAGGGCGTGTCGGCCTTGAACGCCGGCGTGGGCGCGCGATACACGGTGGTATGACTCAGCACCGCCCCCTGGCCCGCCGATTCCCGCCACGCCAGCTGGCGGCCATGGCAGTGCGTGCATACGCCGCGGGGAATCAGCTGCACGGTGCCGCAGTCGACGCAGACCTGGTAGCGCAGCTTGTGGGCGCGGCAACCTTCCCAGAATGGCAGATTGTCGGCGGTGGGGTGGATCTTCGGCTTGTGCATGTCAGGCGATTCCCAGGACGAGCGAGCAATGGGCGGACAGAATGCCTCCGTCGCCATGGACGAAGGCCAGGCGCGCGCCGTCGACCTGCCGGTTGCTGGCCTGGCCGCGCAGTTGATGCACGGCCTCGACGGCATGGAACATGCCGCCGGCGGCACCGGAATGGCCGTACGACAGCAGGCCGCCATGGGTGTTGCAGGGCAAAGCGCCTCCCAACCCCAGTTCGCCCCGCAGGGCGGCAGGCCCGGCCTCGCCACGCTCGAAGAAGCCGATGGACTCCAGTTCGACCAGCAGCGTGATAGTGAACGAGTCGTAGATCAGCGCGACATCGATGTCGGCCGGCTTGAGGCCGGCCGTCGCAAACGCACGCGCCGACGAGGCCTTGCAGCCGAAATCCGTCAGGCTGGGGGCCGCCACGATATGCTCGTGCGTATGCCCCTGGCCCGCGCCCAGGATCTCTACCGCCCGCTGGCCACCCGCCTGGGAAGCCCGCCGGCTAATCACCAGGGCGGCGCCGCCATCGGAAATCAGGCAGCAGTCCAGCAGCCGCAACGGCGCGCAGATTTCTTTGGAACGCAGCACGTCGTCTATCGAGATAGGCTCGCGCTTGTGCGCCTTCGGGTGCCGGCCGGCGTGGCGGCGGTGTTCCACCGCGATGGCTGCCAGGTGCTCGGGCGTCACGCCAAAATCGTGCATGTAGCGCTGCGCCACCAGGGCATACGAGGCCGGCACGCTGATGCCGAACGGCCGCTCGAATTGCGGATGGCCCACTTCGGACAGCGCGGCCACCGCGCCGTCGCGCGACAGCCCCGTCAGGCGGTTATCGCCAGTCACTACCAGCACGTGGTTGCACTGGCCGCTGGCCACCAGCGCGGCCGCCTGCATGATCATGATGCACGCGCTGGCGCCGCCCGCCTGGATGGCGGCGCAGAAATTGGGATGAATGCCGGTGTATTCGCAGAACACCGATCCCAGCATCAGGTGCGGCTCGGTGAACGAATAGGCACATAGCACCCCGTCGATGTCCCCCGGTTCCAGGCCGGCATCGCGGATGGCGCCGAACGCGGCCTCGGCGTGCAGGCCCATGCAGCTCGATTGCGGCAACTCGCCGATCTGTGTGTCGCTGGCGCCGGTGATATACGCGTTCATCGTCATGCCTTGCCGCCCTTGTCGTCTACCGGCCAGGAAAATTCCAGCGGCTGCTTGCCCAGGAAGCGCGCGACCGCCGCGTCGTGGTATTCGGTATGGATGGCCAGCGCCTGCGCGTGGGACTCGAGTTCGGCCAGCGTATTCTGGTCCAGGTTGAACGAACGGTTCAGAATGTTCTTCGACATGCCCAGCGCTTCGGTCGACGCGCCGTGAAAGCGCGCGGCCAGCGCCAGCGCCTGGTCCATCAAGGCCTCGGACGCCACGATGTCGTACAGGATGCCCAGCGATTGCGCTTCCCTGGCGCCGACCTCGCGCGCGGTGAACACCAGTTCCTTGGCACGCTGCAGCCCGACGATGCGCGGCAGCAGGAAGAAGCCGCCCAGGTCGGGCACCAGGCCGATGCGCCCGAACACGGCGCAGAACCGCGCCGACGGCGTGCCCAGGATGAAATCGCAGGCCAGCGCCAGGTTGAAGCCAGCGCCGAAGGCCGGGCCGTCAACCGCGGCGATGACGGGTTTTTCCAGGTTCACCAGTTCGTGGAACCAAGTATGCAGGCGGCGGATCCGGTCGCGATCTTTATAGATGGGGCGCTTGCCCTCGGACAGCGATTTCAGGTCGCCGCCCGCGCAGAACACCCCTTGGGCGCCGGTGATGACCACCGCCTTGACGGCGTCGTCGTCGCGCGCCTCGAAGATCGCCTCGGCCAGGCCCTGGCGCACTTCCAGGTCGAAGGCATTGCGCCGCTGCGGGCGGTTCAGGGTAATGACAAGCGTCGCGCCGCGGCGCTCGCGCAGGACAAAGTCGGTCATGGTTTGAATCCCAGGCTACGTGCAATGATGTTCTTCTGGATCTCGCTGGTGCCTTCGCCGATGACGTACACCAGCGCATCGCGATGGATGCGTCCCACGGGGTATTCGCGCATGATGCCGGCTCCGCCCAGAATGCGGATGGCCTGCTCGCTGACGGACACGGCGGTTTCGCTGGCCACCAGCTTGACGCGCGCCGCGGTGGCCGCATCCAGTGTGCCCTGGTCGACCCGCCACGCGCCGTAATAGACCAGCCAGCGGGCCGCCTCGATCTGCGCCGACATGTCGGCCAGCTTGTGCGCGATGGCCTGGTATTCGCCCACCCGCCGCCCGGCGACGACGCGGTCGTTGGCGAAACCGAGCGCGGCATCGAACGCCGCCCGGGCCATGCCCAGCGCATTCGCGGCCACGCCCACCCGGTTCTCGCTGAGCGATTCCAGAATCACGGGATACGTGCCCTGGGTTTCGCCCAGCAGGCAGTCGTCGGGAACGAAAGCATCGTCGATATGGATCAGCGCGGTCTCGGACGCGCGGATGCCTTCTTTCTTCAGCTTCGATATCTCGAAACCCGCATTGGGCAGCTCGACGATGAACAGGCTGATCGACTCGGGCCTGAGTTCCTGTTCGGTGCGGGCCGCCACCAGCAGGAAGTCGGCGAACGGCGCGTTGGTGATGTACAGCTTGCTGCCGTGCAGGCGCCAGCCGCCCTCGACGCGCTGGGCGCGGGTTTTCATGGCGCGGACATTCGACCCGCCATCGGGTTCGCTCAGGCCGAAGCCGGCCACCTTGTCGCCCGCCAGCGCCGGCGCCAGGAAGCGCGCTTTCTGCTCGGGGGTGCCTATCCGCCAGATGGGCCAGATGCCCAGGTGGGTGTGGGCGGACCAGGTCGAGGCGAACGCCTGCGACAGGTAGCTCAGTTCCTCACGCACGATGCAGTCGCTGACCTTGTCCAGGCCGCTGCCGCCGTCGGCCTCGGGGTAGCGCACGCCCAGCAGGCCCAGTTCGCCCCAGCGCCGGAAAACCTGCCTGGGAAAGACTTCTTGCTCTTCCGCCTGGAAAACGAGCGGCGCGAGTTCTTCCTGGCAAAGGCGCCGCACGGTGTCCCGGACGGCCTCGTGCTCGCTGGAAAACGCAAAGCTCAAACTCACCCGCCTGCTCCTTTAGTGTCGCTTCCGGCCTGCCCATCGGCCGATGCGCCTTAACGGCGACGCGAAAGCGTTTTTTATTGCGAATTAAATTCTCTTTAGAAAATATCATACCGATTCCCCTCTACTCCGTCAATCGCCGGATACCGCGCTTTTTCTTGACAAGCCCATGGGGCAGACTTAGACTTAATTCTCAATACAGATTTATATTTTCTATAAAGAATATACAGAGACAGACATGAGCCACCTGGCAAAAACCCCGGCGGCACGGGCCGCCGCCGTCCTCGAGGCGCGCAACGTCGCCATCGTCGGCGCGTCGGCCGATCCCGGCAAAATCGCGGGCCGACCCCTTTCATATATGTTGTCGCGCGGGTTCGCCGGCAAGGTGTTCCCGGTCAACCCGGCCCGGGCGGAAGTCCAGGGGCTCAAGAGCTACCCTTCCCTGTCCGCGATCGGCGAACCGGTCGACCTGGCCATCGTCGGCACGCCGGCCGCCCTGGTCGAAGGCGTCGTCCAGGAAGGCATCGCCGCCGGGGTGCGGGCCTTCGTGGTGTTTTCCTCGGGCTTTTCCGAAACCGGCGACGCGGGCGCGGCGCTGCAGCGCCGCCTGGGCGACCTGGCGCGCGCCCACGGCATCACGATCCTGGGGCCGAACTGCCTGGGGGTGGCCAACAGCGCCACGGGGCTGATCGCCTCTTTCACCACCGCGCTCGAAGCAACGCCGATCAGGCAGGGCGGCTTCGCCCTGGTCAGCCAGAGCGGGGCGCTGGGCGCCTACTGGATGGATATCTGCCTGCGCTCGGGGCTGGGGTTCAGCAAATGGATCACCACTGGCAACGAATGCGACATGGACGCGGCCGCGGCCATCGCCTACCTGGCCGGCGACCCGGATACCCGCGTCATCGGCCTGTATGTCGAAGACGTGCGCGACACGGCGGCATTCCGGCAGGCACTGCGAAGCGCCGCGGAGGCGGGCAAGCCCGTCATCGCCATCAAGGCCGGCCGCTCGCAGGCGGGCGCGGCGGCGGCGGCTTCGCACACCGGGGCGCTGGCCGGCGACGATGCGCTTTATGACGCCTGCCTGGGCCAGCATGGCGCCCTGCGGGTGGATTCGCTCAGCCAGATGATCGACGCCGCCCGGCTGTACCTGTTCGACAGCGTTCCGCAAGGCAACCGGCTTGCCGTGATGTCCGTATCGGGCGGCGCCGGCGTGCTGATCGCCGACGAGGCCGAGCGCTGGGGCCTGCGGCTTCCCGCCCTGCCCACGCAGGCCGCCGACGCGCTGGCACAGGTGTTGCCGCCCTTCGTCAAGGCCGCCAACCCGCTGGACCTGACCGGCAACGTCGTCCAGGACACGGCCAGCATCTCGAAGGCGCTGGAGGCGGTCGCGTCGGCGCCCGGCACCGATGCCATCGTGCTGTTCGTGGGCCTGATGCACAGCATCGCCACGGCCTTCACGGACGCCATCGCGCAGGCCCGCCAGCGCACGCACCGCCCCATCGTCGTGATCTGGATCGGCGCCCGCGAAGACTCGGTCGCCATCCTGGAACAAGCACGCATCCCGGTGTTCCGCGACATCCCCCAGGCCGTCGCGGCCCTGGGGGCCGCCGTGCGCCTGGATGCCCTGCGCCAGGCAGCGCTGCGCCTGCCGCCCTTGCCGGCCGACGCGCCGGCGGCCGCCGCGGCCGGCACACCTGCCGCGCTGACCGAATGGGACAGCAAGACGCTGCTGCGCGAGCTCGGCATCGCCGCCATTCCCGCCGGCGTGCTGGTCGCTGACCCGGCGCTCGACGCGCTGCCCGCGCCGCTGGCCTACCCCGTGGTCGCCAAGCTGCAGGCCACCGGCCTGCTGCACAAGAGCGATATCGGCGGCGTCATCCTGAACATCCAGAGCGACGCGCAACTGGACGCGGCCGTGCGGCAGCTGTGGCAGATCGCGCGCGAGCAACGGCTGGACGCGCAAGGCATCCTGCTCGAATCAATGCAGCCGTACGACCACGAACTGCTGCTGGGTCTGCGCCGCGACGCGAAATTCGGCGCCGCTCTGACCCTGGGCCGGGGCGGCGTCGAAGTCGAGCTCGATGCCGATGTATCCAGCCGGCTGCTGCCGCTGGACGCCACGCACATCCAGGCCATGATCGAGTCGCTGCGCTCGGCCCGCCTGTTCCAGGGCTTCCGGGGCCGGGACGCGGCGGACCTGGCGGCGATATCGCGGCATGTCGCCCAGCTGTGCCAAGTTTTTCTGCAGCGGCCGGACCTGGCCGAGATCGAGATCAATCCCCTGGCGATCCGCGGCGGCGACGCCTGGGTGCTGGATGCCGTCGTGAGCCGATTCCAATGACCCATACCGCCGATCCCATACTGGTCCAGGACGCCGACGGCATCCGGTCGATCGTGCTGAATCGCACTGGCAAGGCCAATGCCCTGTGCACGGCCATGCTCGACACCATGATCCACGCCATCGTTCACGCCCCGGAAGACGGCGCCGGGATGATCCTGCTGCGCAGCGCGTCGCCCGCGCTATTCTGCGCCGGCGGCGACATCGATGAATTCGCAATGGGCTCCGAATGCCTGGAAAAACAGGGCAACAGCCTGCGCGAATTGATGACAGCCATGGCGCGCTGCCCCCTGCCCATCCTCGCGATCGCGCAGGGCAAGGCGGCCGGGGCGGGCGTGATCTTGCTGGCCATGACGGACATCGTCATCGCCGCCCAGGACCTGGCCCTGTCGTGCCCCGAGATCGCCTTCAACATGTATCCGGTAATGGTGCAGATCGCCCTGGAAACCAAGATCAGCGCCGCCCAGGCCCGGCGGCTGTGCCTGAGCGGCGACACGCTCGGCGCGGCGGCCGCGCGCGATCTGGGCCTGGCCACCGACGTGCTGCCCGCCGACGGCTTCGCGCCGCTGGCGGAGCGGCGGCTGGCCTACTACGCGAAGCGGCGCGAGGCCCTGGACATCGCCCGCCAGGGGCGCCTGGCGACGGAATCGCCCGCCGCCATGCTGCAGCGGATGGCGACGCTGGAACCTTTGATGCACAAGAACTTCAATCGGCCCGGCGTACGGGAAACCATTCTTGCCTACCTGGACGGGCTGCGGCGCAAGCGGCCCCACTGAAACGGTCCGCGCGAAATCTCTGGTTGACGGCTCCGGCCTCCTTGCTTATTATTTTATTAACCGTACGGTTAGTATATTAACCGTCCAATAAAATAATGGCTCTTCCGCTTGGACTGCCGAGCCGGATCGTAACGAGGTGGAGATGGCAACGACCAACAAAGAACATCTGCTCGATGTGTACGGACGCATGTTGAGCATTCGTCTGGTAGAGCTGCGGCTCGGGCGCCTGTTTGCCGATGGCGAGGTTCCCGGTTTCATTCACCTGAGCGTCGGGCAAGAAGCGGTGGCCGCGGCCATGGGCGTGGTACTGCGGCGCGAAGATACGGTGGCATCGACGCACCGCGGCCATGGCCACGCGCTGGCCAAGGGCATCGATATCGAGGATTTCTTCCTCGAGCTGATGGCCCGCGAAGAAGGCATATGCAAGGGTCGCGGCGGTTCGATGCACGTCGCCAACATGTCGATCGGCATGCTGGGCGCCAACGCCATCGTCGGAGCAAGTATTCCCATCGCACTGGGCAGCGCACTGGCACACCAAGTCAAAAAGACCGACGCCCTGGCGGTCGCTTTTTTTGGCGACGGCGCCATGGCCGAAGGGGTGCTGCACGAAAGCCTGAACCTGGCTTCGCTATGGCGGCTGCCCCTGCTATTCGTATGTGAAAACAATGGCTGGGCCGAATTCTCGCCAACCCACAAGCAATTCGTGGCGCCGCTGGACAAGCTGGCGGCCGCTTTTTCCGTGCCGCACAACAAGGTAGACGGCAACGACGTCCTGCAGGTCATCGACGCGGCGCATGCCGCGGCCGAGGCGATCCGCGCGGGCCAGGGCCCGCAAGTGCTCGAGTGCATAACCCATCGCTGGCGCGGCCACTACGAAGGCGATCCGCAAAAGTATCGGCCCAGCGACGAAATCGAGGGGCTGGGCGAGCATGATCCCGTCGCGCGCTTTGAGACGGTGCTGGAAAAGAAAGGCGTGAAAAAGGCGCAGCGCGAGCAAGTGCTGCAGAGCCTTCAGGCCCGTGTCGAAAAAGCCGTGGAGCGGGCGCGCCAGGGGCGTGCCCCCGATTGGCAGGCTGCGCGCAATGACGTCTACACTCAAGCAGAGGTTTGCTGAGATGGCCGAGCTTCGTTTTGCCCATGCAATCAATCGTGCGCTGTCCGAGTGCATGGAAGAAGACCCTACCGTCTTTGTGTTCGGCGAAGACATCGCCGAAGCGGGCGGCCCGTTCGGCGTCACCCGCGGCCTGCATGCCCGGTTCGGCTCCGACCGCATCCGCGATACGCCCATCTCGGAAGCCGCAATGGCCAATGCGGCAGTGGGCGCCGCGCTGTCGGGCCTGAAGCCCGTGCTGGAAATCATGTTCATGGACTTCATGACGCTGACCATGGACGCATTGGTGAACCAGGCGGCCAAGGCCCGCTTCATGTTCGGCGGACAGACGTCGGTGCCGCTGGTCGTACGCACGCCGCATGGCGGCGGCATCAGCGCGGGGCCGCAGCATTCTCAATGCCTGGAAGCCTGGTTCGCGCATATTCCGGGGCTGAAAGTCGTGTGCCCCAGTAACCCGGCCGACGCCTACGGCTTGCTCAAGTCCTCGATCCAGGACCCGGATCCGGTGATATTCGTCGAAAACAAGGCTCTGTATGCGGCCAAAGGCGAAGTACCTGACGACGCCGGCCCCATCCCGCTGGGTCGGGCGCGCCTGGCGCGCGCCGGCCGCGATCTTACCGTCGTGACTTATGGCGCCACCGTCGCAAAAGTCGAACAGGCCGCGCGAGCGCTCGCAGAACAAGGTATCGAAGCCGAGATCCTGGATCTGCGCACCATCCAGCCCTGGGACGAACAGGCGGTGCTGGCGTCGCTGAAACGCACGCACCGCTTGCTGATCGTGCACGAGGCCGTGGAGGCCTTCGGCGTCGGTGCCGAGATCGCCGCGCGCATGGCGGATATCGGCTTCGACGAACTGGATGCCCCCATCGTCCGGGTCGCGGCGCCATTCGTGCCGGTACCGTTCGCGCCGTCACTGGAAACGCAATACCAGCCCCAAGAAGCAGACATCATCGCAGCCGCCCGCAAGCTCTGCGCCTGATCACCGGAGACAGCATGAAAGAACCAAGCATCCTCACCGAAATCCGCAATCACGTCGGAGTCCTGACCATCAATCGTCCGGCGGTGCACAACGCGCTGGATACCGCGACGCTGCTCGAGCTGGAACAGGCCTTTGCGGCCCTCGAGGCCAACGACGACTGCCGCGTCATCGTCATCACGGGCGCCGGCGAGAAGTCTTTCGTGGCGGGCGGCGACCTGGGAGACCTGAACTCCCGGCAAGGCCTGGCGCACTACCGGGAATTCGCCGAAGACATTCACCGCGTGTTCCGGCGCTTGGAAACATGCGACAAGCCGACCATTGCCGCCGTCAACGGCTGGGCGCTGGGCGGCGGCACCGAGCTGCTGCTGGCACTCGACCTGCGCATCCTGGCCGACAGCGCCGCGATTGCGCTCACCGAAATCAATCTGGGCCTGTTCCCCGGGGCCGGCGGCACGCAGCGCATCATCCGCCAGATCGCGCCGTGCGTAGCCAAAGAAATCATGTTCACCGGCGGCCGCATCAGCGCGAGCGAAGCCGTGCGTGTCGGGCTGGCCAATCGCGCCGTCCCGCGCAATGAACTCATGAACGAAGTCATGACCCTGGCCGAGCAGATCGCCGGCAAGTCACCTCTGGTGCTCAAGCTGCTCAAGCGGACGCTGCGCGATGGCGCCGACATGCCGCTGGCCAACGCCCTGGCGCATGAACAAGCCATGATTGGTCTGGTACTGGATACGCGCGATGCACATGAAGGCATCGGCGCCTTTCTTGAAAAGCGCGCCGCCCGCTTTACGGGGCAATAGCTCATGAGCCAGTTGACCGATCTTCTCATGCCCAAGCTGGGCTTGACCATGACCGAGGGCATGCTGGTCGAATGGAGCATAGGCGCCGGGCAGCCGGTCAAGGCGGGAGATCCGTTGTTCGTGGTCGAGACGGAAAAAGTCGCCAACGAGATTCCCGCCCCGGCCGACGGTGTGCTGGCCGAGATTCTGGTCCAGGCAGGCGAAACCGTGCCCGTGGGTACCGTGGTCGCGCGTTGGACCGGCCCGGGCCAGGCGGCGGATGCGCCGCCGGCCGATCCTGCCGCCGCATCGCCCCCGGTGGCCGCACCCGCGCCAATCACCGCCGCAGTCCCGGCCGGCGGCCGGGTAGTGGCCACGCCGCTGGCGCGGCGCCTGGCGCGTGAATCCAGCCTTGACCTGGGCCGGATCGCCGGCAGCGGCCCCGGAGGCCGCATCCGGGCGGCCGACGTCCGGAATCAGGCGGGCCAGGCCTCCACGCACCGCGACGACGCGCCTTCGCTTTCCGCCCCGGCCCCGGGGCCGGGGCCCGCACGCCCACCCGCGGCGCAGCCAGTTGCCGCCAGCGCGCTGGTGCAGTCGATGGCGCGGCGCATGGTGCAGGCCAAGCAGGTTCCGCATTTTTATCTGGCCGCGGAAGCCGAGGTGAGCGAATTGCTGGCCCTGCGGTCGCGCCTCAACCAGCAGCCCGGCACGCCCAGGCTGACGTTGAACCATTTCGTGCTTGCCGCCGTGGCACGCGCCCTGTACGCCCTGCCCTACCAGAACCGCATCTGGAACGACGACCACATTGTCCAGTACGAAGACATCGACGTCGGCATGGCGGTGGCCACGGAACGCGGCCTGATGGCGCCGGTGCTGCATGGCCTGCGCGACGCGACGCTGGACGATATAGCCGAGCAATCGGGAGCCTTGCTGGAACGCGTACGCATGGGCAAGGCCACCCGCGACGACATGAGCGGCGGCGCCATCACGGTGTCCAATGCCGGCATGTTCAACGTCACCTACATGACCCCCATCATCAACCCGCCGCAATCGGCAATTCTGGGGGTCGGCAGCATCCGTGAGGTATTCCGGCCCGATGCACAAGGCGCACCGGCGCTCAAGCGCGAAATGGGCGTCGTCCTGGCGGCCGATCACCGGCTGCACGATGGCGCCAGCGCGCTGAAGTTTCTCAATCAGGTCATCGAATTGCTGCAAGACCCCTACCGGCTGCTGCGCAATCGTATCCAGACCCAAGGATAGAATTCATGGATTTTTCGCTTTCAGACGAGCAGAAGCTTATCGTCGAGACCGCTCGCCGCATAGGGGAAGCCTACGGCGTCGATTATTGGTACGAGCAGGACCATGCCAAGGCCTTCCCGAAAGAATGCTGGCAGGCGATCTGCGACGCCGGCCTGGCGGGGGCGGCGCTGCCGGAAGCCCATGGCGGATCCGGCCTGGGCATGCTCGAACTCGCCTTGATCGTGGAAGAGCTGTCCGCCGCCGGCGGCGGCTCGACCTTGGGGCAATTGTTCATGATCAACCCCATCTTCGGCGGGGTGCCGATCTCCCGATTCGGCAGCGAGCAAATGAAGCGCGATCTGCTGCCGGGGCTGATCCGTGGCGAATTGAACTTCTGCATGGCGCTGACCGAACCGGATGCGGGCACCAATACGCTGGCCATGAAAAGCTTCGCCGAGGCCGAACCCGGCGGCGGCTGGCGGCTGAATGGGCGCAAGATCTGGATCACCGCGGTAGACGCGGCCCACAAGATGCTGGTAGTGGCGCGCACCACCAGGCAGGTCGAAGGCGTGCGGCCTACCGATGGCATCTCGATGTTCATCATCGATGTAGAACGCGAGGGCCTGACCTACGCCGCAATCGAAAAAGTCGGCACTCAGACATTGAGCGCGTGCTCGGTCTTTTTCGACAACGTCCGTATCGAACCGCACGAACTGGTGGGCACCCTGGACAAGGGTTTTCGCGAGCTGCTCGATGTGCTGAACACCGAGCGCATCGTCACCACGGCCGGCCTGGTGGGCGCGGGCCGCCTGGCCGAGCGGATGGCGGTGCAGTACGCCAATGACCGGAAGGTCTTCGGAAGCAAGCCTATCAGTTCCTACCAGGGCCTGCAGTTCCCGCTGGCGCAATCCCATGCGGAACTGGAATGCGCCCGCCTCATGAACCTGAAAGCCGCCGCACTGTGCGACCAGGGCCTGCCGTACGGAACCGAAGCGAACATCGGCAAGCTGATTGGCTCGCAGGCCGCCACCCACGCGATCGAGCGCGCCATGCAAACGATGGGCGGCATGGGCTACGCACGCGAATTCCATGTGGAAAGACTCTGGCGCGACGCGCGTCTGTTCAAATTCGCCCCGGTTTCAGAGGAAATGATCCTGAACTACATCGCTGTTCACGACCTGGGCATGCCGAAGTCGTATTGAACGGCCCAGACCCAGACGTGGGACCGGCGCTGCCGCGACCCACGCGCACGATCCGCCACTCCACGGAGACAACACCATGTTCAACCTTAGCGCGTCGGTGGCCTATCACGCAGGCCGCACGCCAGACCAACCCGCCATCGTGTACCGCGATGTCGAGATCAGCTACGCGCAGTTCTACGAACGGATCCGCCAGACGGCGGCCATGCTGCATGCGCAAGGCATAGGACGTAATGACGTGGTGGCGCTGTTCATGAAGAACAGCACCGCGTTCCTGGAACTTGCCTTCGCGGCCAGCTACCTGGGCGCGGTGTTCCTGCCCGTCAACTATCGCCTGGCCGCACCGGAGGCCGGCTACATATTGGCCGACTCCGGTGCCAAGCTGCTGTTCGTGGACGAAGAGTTCGCCTCGGTGGCTGAGCTGCCGGTGCCGAAGATAATAGTGGATGCGCACGCCCAGGAAGGTGCAAGCCGCCTGGGCAAACCTGGCCTACCCATTCCGGAACAGGCGAATGTGGCGGAGCACGACCTGGTTCGTCTCATGTACACGTCGGGCACGACGTCGCGGCCCAAGGGCGTGATGCACTCGTATGGAAATCTCTACTGGAAATCTATTGACCACGTCATTGCGCTGGGGCTGACCCAACGGGAAAAATTGCTGGTCGTGGGCCCGCTGTATCACGTGGGCGCGTTCGACCTGCCGGGTATTGCCGTGTTGTGGGTAGGAGGCATGTTCTGCGTGCAGCGCGAATTCGATCCGGAAGCAGTGCTGTCCGCCATCGAACGCCACCAATTGACCTGCGGCTGGATGGCGCCGGTAATGCTGAATCGCGTGCTGGCGGTGCCCCGCCCTGAGCGCTTCGATGTGCGGTCATTCGGCTGGTGCATTGCCGGCGGCGAGAAAACGCCGGAATCCCGTATCCGCGACTTTACGCGCGTCTTCACGCACGGGCGGTTCATCGACGGCTTCGGCATGACGGAAACCTGCAGCGGCGACACGCTGATGGAGGCTGGCCGTGAGATCGAGAAAATCGGTTCTACCGGGCGTGCGCTGCCGCATGTGGAGATACGCATTGCAGATAGCGAAGGCCGTTGGCTGGCCGCCAACCAGAAGGGCGAGATCTGCATTCGTGGACCCAAGGTGACACGCGGCTACTGGAATGCGCCGGAGAAAACTGCCGAGGCGTTCTTCGGCGAATGGCTGCGCAGCGGCGATGTGGGCTATCTGGACGAAGAGGGTTTTCTGTTCGTCACCGATCGCACCAAGGACATGATACTGACCGGCGCCGAGAACGTGGCTTCCAGCGAAGTCGAGTCGGTGCTGTATGAGCTGCCGCAGGTCGCCGAGGCGGCGGTCATAGGCGTTCCAGACGAGAAATGGGGGGAGAGGATCACCGCCGTGGTGGTCCTGAAAGATGGCCAGACCCTCACCCTGGAAGAGATCGCCCAGTATTGCCGCAAGCACCTGGCCAGCTTCAAAGTGCCGCGCGAACTCAAGATTGTCACGGAACTGCCGCGCAATCCCTCCGGCAAGGTGCTCAAGCGGGTTTTGCGCGACCAATACAACCCATGACCCTCGGAAGACAGTATCCACGACAAGGAGGCTCTATGTACCTGGCTCAACGATTTGCAGAATTTGCAGGCAGCCTGACCCTGGAAACTATTCCGGCGCCCGTCATTGAGAAGGCCCGTGCCTGCGTGCTCAATGGCTATGGCATCGCACTGGGATCCCACCCCACGCCGTTTTTCGCTGTGGCCGAGCGCGCGGTGCTGGCCATGGATGGTTCGCGCGCCGAGGGCGCCACCCTGCTGGGCAGCGGCAACCGAACAACGGTAGCGGGCGCGGCACTGGCCAATGCCGCCCTGTTTCACGGACGCGCGCAAGAAGACACCTGCGGCGTGGCGCACTTCGGCGCAATTCTGCTGCCTCTGCTGACGGCATTGATCGAGAACGGCGAAGGCAAGGTCGCCGACCTGCTGCCGGCCCTGGTGGCGGGTTACGAGATCGGCGGTGCGCTCGAGTCGGCGTATTCCGCCAGCACCACCGCAGCCGGCCTGCGCGCCTCGCCTCTGTACGGTACGGTGGCCGCGGCCGCCGCGACGGCCCGTCTATGGAAGCTTCCGGTAGCGCAGACCGCCGCCGCACTGTCCAACGCCGCGTCGTTCGCGGGAGGCATCCTGCAGTCTTTCGGCGACGGTACCGATGAATGGCGTTACCAGGTGGGTATGGCCGCCCGCAACGGCCTGTGCGCCGCGGCGTTGGCCGCCCAGGGATCGGTTTCCGCCGCTGGGGCTTTCGAAGGGCGCAGCGGCTTCGTGCGTACCTTCGTCCGCCAGGACTGCGATGTCGATGCCATTGCCGGCCGCCTGGGCCAGGAGTGGTCGGTACTGAAAGTGACGTTCAAGCCGTATCCCGTCTGCGCGCTGAACCAAACGCCCGTCCGCGCGGCCCTGCAGTTGCGCGAGGCGCTACAGGCCCGCGGCACCGAAGCCAAGGCGCTGCGTGTGTATCTGAACCCCACCGTGGTGGGCTATGCCGGCATGGACAAGGAAGGTCCGTTCGCCAGCGTATCGGGCACCCTGATGAGCATCCAGTTCTGCGTGGCGACCACACTCTTGTATGGCACGCCCACCATCGCCCGCATGGCGGCCTTCGAAGATCCCGGGGTTCACCGGTTGATTCCGCTGATCAAGCCGGTGGCCGACGAGGCCCTGGGCCTGCTGGCCTGCCGCATCGAGGCGGATGTCGAGGGCGGCCTATCGCCGGTCGTCATCGCCTTGCAGACAGACCACACCGAATACAGTTACGACCGCAAACGCGTATCGGCCCTGGTACGCGGCATCGGCGAGGAAACCGGCGTGGCGCCGGCCGCCTACGACCATCTTGAGCGTTTCGTCCAGGCGCTGCCAGACGCCCGGCTGAGCGACGTGCTGGCTGCGTTCAAAGCAATTCAGGCAGCCCGCTGACAGGCCGGAAGTCGCTTCGAATTCCGCGATTCCATGCAGTAATCAACACAGACCAGGAGAAGACAATCATGTTTGGACACCCGAAACTTACGAAAGCAGGCCTGGCGATCGTCGCCTCCCTTTTCGCAGCCGGCTCCGCCCTGGCGGCCGACACGATCAAGATCGGCATGACCTCGGCTCTGACCGGCCCCTATAACGAATTCGGCGAAGGAAACCGCCGCGCTGTCGAGCTGGCAATCGAACAGTGGAACGCCAAAGGCGGCATCAACGGCAAGAAGATCGAGCTCGCCATGCTGCTTGACGATCAACTCAATCCGGATCGCGCCGTGCAGAATATGCGCTCCATCCTGGACAACAAAGAGATCGTCGGCGTCATCGGCCCCGCAGGCAGCGGCCCCACGCTGGCGGTAATCGACATGGTGCAGGCCGATGGGCGCCCTTATATGAACCCCATCGCCCAGACCCCTGTAGTGACCTACCCTGGCGAAAAGACAGGTGAGAACCCCCGTCCCAATGTTTTCTCGTTCGCGCTGCAGAACGATGTGGAAGCAGTGGCCATGGGCCAATACCTGGCCAGGCATTTCAAGCGCATCGGGATCGTCCATGAAAGTACCGCTTATGGCGTAACAGGTACCGACTACCTGTCGGCGTCTATCGAAAAGAACGGCGGCGCGAAGCCGGTCGCAACCGATTCCTATAACCAGGGCGCGCAAGATATGACGGCACAAGTGGCCCGCATGAAGCGCGGCAACGTCGACGCCATCGCCGCCATCGGCCTGGGCAAGGATCTGGCGGTGCTGCGCCGGACGATGGCCCGCCTGAATCTGAATGTGCCACTGGTGGCTTCCAATGGCGCGCTGGGCCAGCCATACCAGGAAGGGGCCGGCGACCTGACGCTGGGCACGCTGGGCACCATGATCGGCGCCTTTGGGCAACCCATGCGTCCTGAAGCCGCCGCGTTCGCGCAAGCCTATAAGCAGAAATACGGTGTCGATCGCTGGTGGGGCAATGATGCCGAGAATCCCCAGTTGTTCATGGCGATCTCGGTTTCCAACGGCTATGACGCCGCCAACATCCTGTTCGAGGGTATCCGGCGTGCGGGTTCGAATGACCCCAAGGCCATCAATGCCGCTATTGAATCCATCAAGGACTACCCGGGCGTCAACACCATCTACAGCTTCTCGAAAGACCGCCATCACGGCATCGAGACCGACGGCGTGAAAGTGTTCGAGTACGTCAAGCAGGACGACAAGGTCCGGCTGAAGCCGATCACTGAATAAGAACCGGACAATCCGGCGCGCTGGCGCCGGAGGCCGCTCTTGCGGACACGAACGAGGATGGCATGGATTTCTTTATCCAAATGGTCGTTTCGGGCCTGAGCGTCGGCGCAGTCTATGCCTTGATCGGGCTGGGCTTGAACCTGACCTTCTGGACGACGCGTGTGCTCAATTTCGGACAGGGCTCGGTGCTCATGGCGGGAGCCATGCTGACCGCCGTCATGGTCGGTTCGGGCGTCAATATCTTTCTGGCAGTGGGTGCTTCTCTCGTGGTTACCGCCTTCATCCTGTGGGTGGTCGAGTGGGTCGCCGTTCGCCCGCTGCGGCGTCTTTCCGGCAGCATGGGCTGGGTCGTCTCGACGCTCGGCGTGGGCGTCTTCCTGCAGGGCATCGCCAGCTGGCTGTTCGGCACCCAGGCTGTCGCCTTCCCGGACGTGCTGTTCAGCAGCGCCGACACGGTCGAGTTCATGGGTGCCTATATATCGCTGCA
This sequence comes from Bordetella petrii, assembly GCA_017745595.1. Classification (GTDB taxonomy): domain Bacteria; phylum Pseudomonadota; class Gammaproteobacteria; order Burkholderiales; family Burkholderiaceae_B; genus Bordetella_A; species Bordetella_A petrii_C. The sequence continues at coordinate 69,694 of WMBV01000010.1, read as the reverse complement.
GTACATCGCGGTATTCATCATCAGCGTGCTGATCGTGGGTTTGATGGAGCTGTTCCTGCGTCATTCCATCTGGGGATACGGTGTGCGTGCCGTGGCGCATGATCGGGATCTGGCCTCATTGATGGGCATACCGGTGTATCGCGTCGTGGTCTTTTCTTTCCTCGCCAGCGGCGTGCTGGCCGGCATCGCCGGGATCCTGGTGTCTCAAGTCTCGGGCACGGTCGATCCGAATTTCGGCCTGCATTTGCTGATCCTCGCCTTCGTGGCAGCGGTAGTGGGCGGCATGGGCAGCGCGTCGGGCTCGTTGGTGGGCGGCTTGATATTGGGGGTGATGGAAAAGCTCGTGGGCGGCTACTTCTCGCCCGCGGCCGCGGAAGTGGTGGCTTTCGTGCTGCTGATCGGCGTACTGACAATCCGCCCGCAGGGGCTGTTCGGCAAGCGGGAAACGGTGAAGGTGTGAACGCAATGAGACAGTTGGGAAAAACCTTGACGAACCCCTGGATCGTGGGCCTGCTGGCGGCGGCGCTGGCAGTGGGGGCTGGGTACGTGGAAGCCGGCACCGTACAGATGTGGAGCTTCGTCATCATCAACATACTGCTGGCCCAGGGCATCAATCTTCTGACCGGCATCAATGGCCAGATCTCGCTGGGCCATGCGGGTTTCTTCGCTATCGGCGCCTATACCAGCGCTATTGCGCTGAAATCCTGGGGCATTCCCTTTCCCCTGGCGCTTGCCGCGGCTGCCATTATCGCGTCCGCGGCGGGCTTCCTGCTGGCCGGCCCCGCGGGCAGGGTGCGCGAGTTCTACCTGGCCATGATGTCGCTGGGTTTCGGCTTGATTGTCTATGAACTGGCGCGCGAGCTGCGCGGCGTCACGGGCGGCGTAATGGGCATGCGGGGCATTCCGTCGTCGCAGATCGGTACCTTGCAGATCTTCGGCTGGCACGTCGATACGGTCGGATACTTTCGCATCTTGTTGGCGATATTGCTGGTCGTCATGCTGATGCTTCGGAATTTTGTCAAAAGCCATTTCGGCCGCGCACTCTATGCGGTACACATCAGTGAAATCGCCGCCGGCTCGCTGGGTATCTCGCAGGCTGCCGCCAAGCGTACGGCATATGCCGTCAGCGGCGGACTGGCGGGGCTGGCCGGCGGCTGCTACGCCCACATGATCGGCTACCTGACACCCGAGAGCTTCGGACTGATGCGGTCGATCGAGATCCTGGTGATGTCCATCGTGGGCGGGCTGGGATCGCTGGCCGGGCAGGTTTACGGCGCGGTGCTGTTCACCTATCTACCGCAGAAACTGCAGGCATTCAACGATTACCAATACATCGTGTATGGCCTGATCCTGGTGTTCATCTTTACCCTGCTGCCCAAAGGCCTGGCGGGGCTGCTGGGCACGCAGACCCGCTATAGCAAGCGGGACCAGCTCTCCCGGTACCAGGCGGGCTCCCCGGCCGCACCCTTGACCACAAGGCAGACCCGAGGCACGGCCGGCGGCAGGCCACTCGTCCATGTCGAGCAGATCGTCATGGAATTTTCCGGCCTGCGGGCGCTGGCGGGGGTTTCCCTCGATCTGTATCCCGGGCGCGTCACTGCGCTGGTGGGTCCGAACGGGTCGGGCAAAAGCACGCTGGTCAACGTGGTCAGCGGCATCTATACACCAACGGCGGGCAGCATCCTGTACAAGGGCGGTAATATCGCCGGCTGGCCCGCTCACAAGATCGCCCGGGCCGGCATCACGCGGACCTTCCAGGACCCTCGCAATGTGCCCAGCTTCACCGTGCGCGAAAACGTCTTGATGGGCGCGCACCGGCGCTATCGCCATGGTGCGCTGGCCGCGGCGCTGAACACCGCCGAGGCCAAGCGCGAGGAAAGCAAGCTGCTGGGCCAGGTCGACGCCCTGTTGCAGGCCGCCGGCTTGTCCGGCCAAGCCGATGCCATCATGAGCGAATTGCCTTACGGGATACAGCGCCTGGCCGAAGTGGCTCGAGCGCTGGCCAGCGATCCCGATTTGCTGATGCTGGACGAACCCGCCGCGGGACTGTCCGAACACGAATCCGGTCACCTGATCGAGCTGGTCAATCTGGCACGCAGCCACGGCATTGCCGTCATGATCATCGATCACCACATGGATTTCCTGGCACAACTGGTCGATGAGGTAGTGGTGCTGGAAGCCGGCGAAGAAATATACCGCGGCGACATGGATGGCATGCGGGCCGACCCCGCGGTCATCCAGGCGTATCTCGGCGTAGAGGAGCCCGAACATGCTTGAAGTGCGCGATCTGCAAGTCAGCTATGGGGCGATAGCGGCGGTGCGCGGCGTCAACCTGGTTGCGAGGCCCGACGGTATCACCGCCCTGATCGGGGCAAACGGTGCGGGCAAGTCGTCGTTGATGCGCGCGATCTCGGGCGTTACGCCGGTCAAGGCCGGCCGGATTCTGCTCGATGGCGAAGATATCGGCCGCTTGGCGCCTCATGAGCGCGCCCGGCGCGGCTTGGCGCATGCCATGGAAGGCCGGCGCATTTTCCACCAGCATACCGTCGAAGAAAACCTCGTCACGGCGTGGCACTTTCGCAAGCCCTCCGGAAGGTTCAAGACCGCACTGGACCATGTCTACGGCAACTTTCCCATTCTGGCCGAAAAAAGCCATGCCAAAGCAGGCACGCTGAGCGGAGGCCAGCAACAGATGCTGATCCTGTCGATGGCTACCCTGCACCAACCCCGTTTCGTGCTGCTCGATGAGCCCTCCCTGGGCCTGGCGCCCATCGTGGTATCGCAGATTTTCGAGTTCATCAAACAGTATTGCGCCCAGGGCGGCCGGGTCGTCCTGCTGAGCGAGCAAATGGCCAGCCTGGCCTTGCGGGTGGCGGACTACGGCTACGTGCTCAAGCATGGCCAGGTGGCATTCGAGGGCAACCGTGCAGCATTGACCGGCGGGGCGAACGCCGATTTGTCCAGTGCCTACCTGGGCACCGGTCGGTCGGAATGACTCCGGACCGCAACCCCGATACGACCCGCAACGCAGATAAGGAAACGCAGTTTATGTCGTCCACGATAGATACCGACCTGCTTGTACTGGGCGGGGGGCCAGGCGGGTACACGGCAGCCTTCAGGGCGGCAGACCTCGGTCTGTCGGTCGTGCTGGTGGAACAGCGCGAAACCCTGGGAGGCGTATGCCTCAATGTGGGCTGCATTCCATCGAAAGCCCTGTTGCACGCCGCCAAGGGGTTGACGGACGCCAGTGAATTGCGGGACCTGGGCATCGAGTTCGAGGCGCCCCGGATCCGTCTGGACAAGCTGCGGTCCTGGAAAGAGGCGCTGGTTGCGAAGCTGGGCGCGGGGCTGGCGGGCCTGGCCCGGCAACGCAAGATACGCGTGCTGACCGGCACGGGAAAATTCACCGGCCCGCATTCCCTGGCCGTGGCCGATGGGCAGCAAGTCAATTTCAGGCAGGCCATCATTGCCGTGGGATCGCGGTCCGTGCGCCTGCCGTTTCTACCGGATCATCGCCGTATCCTGGATTCGACGGGCGCGCTGGCGCTTGCCGAAGTGCCTGCCCGCCTGCTGGTCGTGGGGGGCGGCATCATCGGCATGGAGCTGGCGACGGTCTACTCGGCCCTGGGCTCCCGCGTAACCGTGGTAGAAGCGACAGAAGGCCTGCTGCCCGGGTGCGACCGCGACCTGGTCAAGCCCTTGCAGCAGCGGGTTGCCGGACGCTACGAAGCCATCATGCTCGGAACACGCGTCATATCGGCACAAGCGGGCGACGATGGCGTGCGCGTCGAGTTCGAGGGCCCGCAGTCCCCCGCGGCGCAAAGCTACGACTATGTGCTGGTGGCGGTGGGGCGCCGTCCCAACGGCGCCGCCATTGATGCGTCGCAGGCCGGTGTGCAGGTGGACGAACGCGGCTTCATACCCGTGGACCGCCAGCAGCGCACCAGTGCCGGGCATATCTATGCCATCGGCGACGTCGTCGGCGAGCCGATGCTGGCCCACAAGGCCGCCTATGAGGGCAAGCTGGCGGCCGAAGTCGCGGCAGGCGGGCGTGCCGTCAATGATGCGAAGGTGATTCCCGCCGTGGCCTACACCGACCCCGAAATTGCCTGGGTGGGACTGACGGAAATGGCAGCGCAGCGCGCGGGCATTACATACGAGACAGCCAGTTTCCCGTGGGCGGCCAGCGGTCGCGCGCTCAGCATAGGCCGGGGCGAAGGCTTGACCAAACTGCTGGTGGATCCGCAGACTCACGCCCTGCTGGGCGTGGGCATGGTAGGCCCCCAGGCCGGCGATTTGATCTCCGAGGCGGCGCTCGCGCTTGAAATGGGTGCCGAGCCCGGCGATATCGCTTTAACAATACATCCCCATCCTACCCTGTCCGAAACGCTGGCGTTCGCGGCGGAAGCCTTTGAGGGCACGCTGACTGAGTTGTACTTGAACAAGAAAAAACGTTAAATATGCGACCGGCCCCGCATTTTCACCGGAGGGTTTGATCAGTGGCGACATGGAATAACGCAGTACCCACCCGAAAAGCAATGCACCAGCTCAAGCGCGAGGCTCTCTTGCGCGAAGCTATCGCGGCATTCAACCAGAAGGGATTCCACGCCACCTCGCTGGGCGACATCGCGACCAGCCTCGGGGTCACCAAGGCCGCCTTGTATCACTATTTTCCAAACAAGCACGCGCTGCTGTATGAAGCATTCGCCGAAGCCTTGCGGGTGGGATTCGAAGCCATCCAGAGCGCCGAAAACGCGGGCGGAAGCGGGCTGCAGAAACTGCAATTCGCAATCAGAGAATATCTTGAGGTAACCCTCAGTGAAATGAGCCGCTGTGTGATCATCACTGAAGAACATGCGCTCGAGCCCGACGATCGCGCCAAAATCGTCGAACAGCGAGACCGCTTCGAAGCCAAGCTGCGCGGGTTCGTGCGAGAGGGCATCGAAGATGGCAGCATCATTCCTTGCGATCCAAAATTGGCGATTTTCTCGATCTTCGGCGCAGTGAACTGGGTGCCGAAATGGTTCTCCGATAGCGGAAACTGGTCGAACAAGCAGTTGGCCAATGGCATGTCCGAGCTGCTCTGCCGGGCGATCGCCAAAGCGCCAGCCGAAGCCTTCGTGCGCGATATCGGCCAAATGAAGGCTGAATGAAACCTCGGACGCACGCCTGCCATGGGCAAGCGTGCCATCATGCGCCAGCAATTTCGGCCGCCCACCGTCGCGGCGGGCGATCGGCGCCTCAGGCAGGCAGGATGCGGCGCCGCTGCAGCTCGCCCACCAGTTCCACGAACATGTCTTCGCTATCGATGCAATCCGCGAACCCGGCCTGGCGGATCTTGATGGTGCTCATGTGGTGCGAATTCGGCCGCTGCCCGTAGCCCAGCAGGAAATCGGCGAACTGCCACGACGGCACGATCTCCTGGTAGCGGTTGGGCAGCAGCCCATGGCGGGCAACGACGCGATCCCAGATGGGCTCGTTCTGCGGCATCACGCGCGCCAGCGAGAACGGATGCGGCGGGGCCATTTCCATGCCGAACAATTCGGCAATGCGCGGCCAGACGTTTTCCCAAGTGTAGACATCGCCATTGGTGATGTTGAACACCTGGTTCGCCGCGCTGTCGTGCGTGCCCGCCCATTCCATGGCACGGGCGATCAGGCGGGCGTCGGTCGCCTCGCCGATGCGCGCCGCGCCACCCGGAAAGCGTAGCGGCATGCCGTATTCCCGCGATATGGCCGCATAGACGCCGATGGCCGAGACGATGTTCAGCGGGCTGCCCAGAGCGATGCCGCAGACGATCTGCGGCCGCAGGATCGTCCAGGACCAGGCCTTGCCCTGCTGGCGGTCGGCCAACCAGTCCATCTGGTTGTAGTAGAAATTAGGCCCCATGTAGCGTGCGTCGCTTTCGCGCGCCGGCTGCCTGAACGGGCCAAGGTGCCCGCCGTACGCCTTAGTGCCCTGCATGATCGTGACGTGCTTGAGTTCCGGCGAGGCGCGTTCGACGACCTCGACGCAGTTCTGCAGCATGGCCAGATTGGTCTCGACGTGGTCCATCTCGGACCACCCGTTCGTCACGTGCGGCTTTTCGTAGACGGCCGTATAGGCAATATGCGTGATGCCGCGCAGGCCCGACAGCTTAGCGTCGCAATCGGCACGGTCGCGCAGATCGACGGACACCCACTCGGCGCGCGTCGGGAACGGCGGCTTGCGCCGCGATACGCCGACGATCTGCCAATCCGGCTTCGACTCAAAGTGCTCCAGGGCGCATTGCCCCACGGCGCCGAGACCGCCGACGATCAATACCTTTTTCATGTGCTCCTCCTGGCCATTCATGTCCGGGATCCCGGCGAAATGCCGAAAACCTCTTGCCGTATGCGGAACTTCTGTATCTTGCCGCTGCCCGTCATGGGCATCTGGTCGACAAAGGCCACGATGCGCGGCACCTTGAACGGTGCCAGCCGTTCCTGGCACCAGGCGTTGATCTCTTCGACCGTGCATTGCTCGCCGTCTTTCAGTTCCACCACGGCGGCCGGCACTTCCACCAGCCTCTCGTCCGGCAGGCCGACGACCACGGCTTGGCGGACTTTGGGATGCTGCAGCAACACCTCTTCGACCTGGGCCGGCGCCAGGTTCTCGCCGCCCACGCGCAGCATGTCCTTGATCCGCCCGTGGTATTCCAGATGCCCGGACGGCCGCACCACGCCCTTGTCCCCGGTGTGCAACCAACCGTCGCCGTCGATCGCCCGGGCAGTTTCTTCCGGATTCTTGTAGTAACCCAGCATCAACGAATAGCCGCGGAACAGGATCTCGCCGGCTTCGCCGCGCGGCTGCTCCCGCCCCGTTTCCGGGTCGACGACTTTGACCTCGCACTCGGCATGCGGCAGGCCGCAAGTTGCCGCGCGCAACTCGGGCGGCTCGTCCAGAGCGCCGATGGTAATGTTCGGCGAGGCCTCGCTGATCCCGTAGCAATTGGCCACGCCGGTGAAACCCATGTCCCGCTGCACCGCGCGCACGACTTCGGGGCTGCTGGCGATCCAGCCTTTGCACACCGAAGCGAACCTATCGCGGCGAAAATCCGAGTGTTTGTACAGGGAAAGGAACAGCGAATCGACGCCGCTGTATACCGTGATCCGTTCGCGCTGGACGGCGTCCAGCACCTGCGCGGGGTCGAAGCGCGGCAGCGTGTAGATCGGCGCGCCGGCCAGCAGGCCAAGCAGCATCCCCAGAGTGGATCCCCCCACATGGAAGAAAGGCCCCGGCACGAAGACGCGGTCCGACGCATCGATGCCCAGGCGCTGGTTGACATGGAAGGCGTTCAGTACTGTGCTGCGATGGCTGAGCAGCACCCCCTTGGGGAAAGCGGTCGACCCGGAGGTGTACTGGATGATGGCCGGGTCGTCCGGCGCCACCTGCGCCATCGCCGCGCGTACCCGTTCCTGCGCGGCGCTATCGGGCGCGGGCGCGATCCGGTCGCCGCGCCACGCGCCCATTGGCGCCGTTGCCGCGCCCACCGAGACGACGTGGCGCAGCCGCGGCAGGCTGGCGCTGCGCCAGCAGCCAGGGGCGGCGCCGGCCAGCTCGGGCGCCAGCGACTGAAGCATGCCCATGAAGTCCACGCCGTTGATCTCGGGCGCGAGCACCAGGACTTCGGTATCGGAGGCTGTCAGCTGGTACGCCAGCTCTGCTTCGCGGAAGCGCGTGTTGGCGGGCACGACCACCGCGCCGATCGAGGCCGCCGCATACGCCCAGACCACCCATTCATAGCAGTTCGGCATCAATATGCCGACCTTCGCGCCTTCGCCGACGCCAAGGGCCTGCAAGGCGGCGCCATGCCGCGCCACATCGTCGGCCAGGGCCCGCCAGGTCGCGCGCTGGTGCGGCGTCGCGACCGCCAGGCTGTCGGGGCGCACGCGCGCCTGGTGTTCCAGAAGCTGCGGATACGTCAGCCCGGACGGTTGACTGCTGGACATCGCTACTCCTACTTCGGCGTTACGCCGTTCGTCGATCCAATCTTCCCAGATACGATTCCCGCGTGCGTACGTCGGCCAGCAGTTCCGCGCCGGACCCGGCCAGCGCGATCGCCCCGTTCTCGACCACGTACGCATAGTCGCAACGCCTGAGTGCTTCGTTCAGGTTCTGCTCGATCAGCAGGATCGTCAGGTTCTGTTTCTGCAGTGCCTGCATCGCGACGAAGATCTGCTCGACCATCTTCGGCGCCAGACCCAGCGACGGCTCGTCCAGCACCAGCAGCCGCGGCTCCGACATCAGCCCGCGCGCGATGGCCAGCATTTGCTGTTCGCCGCCCGACATGGTGGACGCCAGCTGCCGGCGCCGTTCCCACAGCCGGGGAAACAGCGCATACATCCGTTCCATGTTGTGCTTGCGCCTGGCGCGCACCGGCGCGAAAGCCGACGACGCATGCAGCGTTTCCTCGACCGTCAGCAGCGGGAACAGCCGGCGACCTTCCGGTACCAGCACGATGCCGGCGCGCACACGGTCGTGCGCCGCCATGTCGTTGATCCTGCGGCCGTCGTACAGCACGTCGCCCGCGCGCACCGGCACCGAGCCGGCAATCGTGCCGGCCAGGGTGGACTTGCCGGCCGCATTGCCGCCGACCAGGGCCACCAGGCTTTCCTGGTCTACCCGAAGGGAAACGCCATGCAGGACTTCGGTATCGCCATAGCCCGCGCGCACGTCGACAAGTTCAAGCATGAGCGGTGACTCCGAGATAGGCCTCTTGCACGCGCGGATCGCGCTGGATTGCCGCCGGGCTGCCCTTGGCCAGCGTCGCGCCGAAGTTCAGCACCAGGATCTCGTCGGACAGCGCCATGATGGCGTCCATCAGGTGCTCGACGATCAGGAACGTCAGGCCGCGCTGCCGGCGTAGCGACAGTACCTTGTCGATGACGGCATCGACTTCGTTGGGCCGCAGCCCGGCCATCACCTCGTCCAGCAGGATCACTCGCGCGCCCGATGCACAGGCCTTGGCCATTTCCAGGGCTTTCTTGTCGGCAATGGTGAGGCTGCCGATGGCGTTGCCGCCCTTGGCCGCCAGCCCGACCCATTCCAGCGCCTCTTCGGCCAGCGTCCGGGCCTGCGCCCGCGAACGGCTGCGGCAGACGGCGGCAATCATCACGTTCTCGGTGACGCTCATGCTCCAGAACGGCTGCACGATCTGGAAGGTGCGCACCATCCCGGCCCGGCATATGTTCTCGGGGCTGCGCCGCTGCAAGGGCGTGCCGGCCAGTGACCAGCTGCCGGCGGTAGCCGGCACGAAGCCAGTCAACAACGCGAACAGCGTACTCTTGCCCGCGCCGTTGGGCCCGATGACTCCCAGGATCTGCCCTTCATCGACGGCGAACGATACCTCGTTCACGGCGGTCAGGCCGCCGAAGCGCTTGGTAAGACCGACAACCTCAAGGACCGGCACGAGTCGCCTCCGTGGAAACGGGTTTCATCGCGGCGTGGCGCCGCGCGCGCCAGCGATCGACCGCCCAGTCGACGATGCCGCCTCGCGTACGCATCACCACCACGATCACCACGATGCCGAAGATGATCTGCGGCAGGCCGTTGATCGCATCGCCGAACAGCAGTCGCGTGGTGTCCGACACCAATCCCAGCAGCAAGGCGCCGATGATGGGCCCGGACCAATGACGCGTGCCGCCAACGATGGCGGGCAGCAGGAAGTACACGGATTCGGTCCATGAGAAGGTCGACCGGGGATCGATGAACAGCGTGTACTGCGCCATGAACGTGCCGCCCACCGCCGCCAGCAGGGCGCTCAAGCCGAAGGCGATCTGCATGTTGCGTACCACGGGAACGCCCACCGCCCGCGCGGCGTCTTCGTTCTCGCGCAGCCCGGCCAGCATCAGCCCCAGGCGACCGCGCTGGATGAAGCTCATGATGCCCGCGGCCAGGACCACCAGGCCCAGGATGACGTAGTAATAGGCCGCGCGCGACTCGAACTGGAACGCGGCGATATCGCCGTCGCGCACCGGGATCAGCAGCCCGTAGGCCGCCCCCAGCGCCGGAATGTTCTCGACCAGCACCTGGGCCATCTGCGCCAGGGCCAGTGTCACCATGGCGAAATACAGGCCGCGCAGGTTCAGGCGGAACGTCAGGCAGCCGATCAGGTATGCAAGCGCCATGGCAAGGGCTGCCCCCGCGATCATGCCCAGCCACGGCGACACGCCATAGGTCAGGAACAGATACGTCGACGTGTAGGCCCCCGCCCCGATGAAGATGGTGTTGCCCAGGGAAAACTGCCCCGCCATGCCGCCCACCAGGTTCCAGGCAAGCGCCTGGTAGGCCAGGTACAGCGTGGCGATCGCGGTAGTGATGACGAAAGTGTTGCCGACCCAGGGCAGCGCCACGACCGCGGCGGCAACGCCAAGAACGGCCAGCTTGAAGGCGGACGAGTTCATACCGTTCCCCTGAACAACCCGCTTGGCCGCATCAGCAGCAGGGTCACGAACATGATGAGCGGCACCAGGATGCCCAGCGAGCCCGGCACCAGCACCGCCCCCAGGCTCTGGCTCAGCCCGTACACCACCGAACCGATGATGGCGCCGCGGACGCTGCCCAGGCCGCCCAGGATCACAATGATGAACGAGGGCAGCAGGTAGGTGTGCCCCACGGTCGGGGAAAGATAGACCATCGGCGTCAGCCAGGCGGCCGCCAGGCCCAGCAGCCCGATGGCGATCGCGGCCGAAATGACCAGGACCTTCTCGACGTTGATCCCGGACAGCGCGGCCGCCTGCCTGTCTTGCACCGCCGCGCGCGTGACCACGCCGACGTCGGTGTAGCGCAGGAACAGGTACAGCCCGACGCAGGCCCCCATGCCGACCAGGAAGCCATACAGCCGCGTCGCGGGGAACACCATTTCTCCCATCCGGAATGCCGCGCTGCCGACCGGCACATTGATCGAGCGGAAATCAGCACCGAACACGGCAAGTACCACGTTCTGCAGCACCATGGAAACGCCCAGGGTTACCAGCAGCTGCGCCGTTTCCGGCGCGGCGGCAAGCGGCTTCAGCAGGCACCGGTACAGCACGATGCCCAGCAGCGCCAGGGCCGGCACCACGACCAGCGCGGACAGATAGGGATGCAGCCCCAGCGAGCTGTACAGCATGAAAGTGATGTACATGCCCACCATCAGCAGCTCGCCGTGCGCGAAGTTCACCACCCGCATCACCCCGAACAGCAGCGTCAGGCCGACTGCCGCCAGGCCGAAGATACCGGCGTTCAGGACTCCGTCGATGACGGCCTGCGCGATGACTGTGTATGCCATGACGTTGCGCCGGTATCGTTGCTAGCGGTTGCCCGGCACCCATTGCCCGGTCTTGTTGGGCGCGCCCGCCAGGTCCGGCGGCCAGACGGTGACCCAAGTGCCGCCCTGCGCCTGCCCGACCAGGATCACCGTGTTGGCCTGGCCGTTTTCGTCGAACTTCAGCGGCCCGCCCTGGCGCGGCACCAGGTTGGCCCGTTCCGAGGTGAAGGTATGGGAAGCCAGGACCTTGCGCACGATGTCGGGCGCCGACGACTTCTCGACTTCGGCCGCTTCCTTGTACAGATAGGTCACGGCATAGGCGTAGGCGATGTCATCGTTGATGTCGAGCTTGAGCTTGTCCTTGACCTTCCTGGCAAGCTCGGCGGCCCCGGGCAGCTTCACGTCCGCCAGCCAGGCGGTGGTGCCCACCTGGTTCTCGGCCAGCTCGCCAAGCTGGAAGAAGCCCGGATCGACTTCGCCGGTGCCCAGCGTCAGGTAGGGACGCTTGTACTGCAGGATATTCATCGTCTGCAGAGCCTTCATCGTGTCGTTCAGGTACGAGGCCGCCAGCACGGCATCGGCCCCCGAAGCCCTGATCTTGTTGATCTGCGCCGTCAGGTCCTGCGCGCCGCCGTGAAAGGTTTCCGTGGCGACGATCTGCTTGTTGTATTTGGCGGCCGCCTTCTTGATGTCTTCGGCCGTGCCCTGGCCGTACGCGCCGTCCTCGGACAGGATGGCGATCTTCTCGATGGGCTTGCCGCTCTGCTGCGCCGCGGTAGCCAGGTACTGGAACATCGCGTCCACCCAGACACGTGAAGGCGGCCGCGTGCGGAACGTGTACTTGAGCCCCGATTCGGTGATCCGGTTGGCGGCCGAATACGGCACCAGGTAGGGCACCTTGCGCCGCTCGGCGACCTGGGCCACGGCCAGCGTGACACCGCTTTCGTACGACCCCGTCAAGGCCTGCACCTGCTCTTGCCCCACCAACCGTTCCGCCTCGCGGGCGCCCACGTCCGGCCGGCCCTGGTGATCGGCAAAGACAAACTGCAGCGGATCGCCGTTGATCCCGCCGGCGGCGTTGATTTCTTCCTGGGCAAGGGTGTAGGCCGCCCTTACCTTGACGCCGATCTGCGACGTCATTCCCGACAGCGGCACGATGACGCCGACCTTGACCGGCGCGGCCAGGGCGCCCACGGAAAGCCACGGCAGCCCTGCCGCCAGGACGGCAAGCAGTGATCTTCTTACGCTTTGCATGAATTGCTCCTCACACCCTTGGCGCGCCTGCGGGCACGCTTCTGCTTCGGAACCCACACCCGGCGCGGCCCGCTTTCGCGGCAACGGCACCAGGCACCAGGCACCACACCTGCTTGAAAATCTCTATAGAGAATATTATTCTCTGTTAGGATTATAGGCCTGCTGCCGCGAAGGTCAATAGTCATTCGCCGCACCCGGTGGCCATTGCTCCATCGCCCGAAGTGACGCACGGGCATTGGCGCGGTAGACTGCCCGGGGCGACAAAATGATGACTCGCGCCCGCATCAACTCGTACGGGCTTGCCCTGCCCAGCGCCGCCACGGCCCGCGCTGGCAGCGCACCGGACGGCACGTAGAACTTTTTCGGTTGGATCGCTGCTCACTTCATGACCAATACCCCGCCACCAGAAAAACTCGTCGGTGCTCTCAGCAGTGGGCTGGCCGTCCTTCGATACCTGGCCGCCATTCCCACCCCGGTAGGCGTCACGCGCGTGGCCCGCGACCTCGAACTCAATTCGAGCACCTGCTTCAACATCCTGAAGACACTGGTGCATGAAGGGCTGGTGACGTTCGACGAACGCACCAAGACATACACGATCGGCATCGGGCTGGTGGAACTGGCCAAGGGCGCGCTGGAACAAGCCTCGTTCGTGCGCATGCTGCGCCCCCAGCTGGAAAGTCTGGCCATGGGCCACAGCATCACGGCCACGCTCTGGCAACGCAGCCGCGGCGAACGGGTCGTCATGGTGGACCTGGCGGAAAACCCCGCCGCGATCCGCGTGCACATGAGCATCGGCCAACGGCTGCCTATGTACATCGCGGCGCTTGGCCGCTGCATGGCTGCCTATTCGGGCCTGACCGAACACGAGCTGCGCACGCGCATCTCGGCCATGCGCTGGGAAAACGCCCCCTCTTTCGAAGAGTATTACGCCGAAGTTCAGCTCGTGCGCGAGCGCGGCTATGCCGTCGACAACGGCAACTACGTCAAGGGCGTCACCACCGTGTCCGCGCCCATCGTCGACGCCAACAACCGGGCCATCATGGCGATCAGCACCGTCGGCTTCAGCGCCCAGTTCAACAAGGCATCGATCCGCGCCCTGGGCGAAAGCGTGCAGGCGTGGGCAGCCGCGGCATCGCGCGCGATCTCCGGGCGCATGCGTACCTGACACACCCGGCAGGCGTCGACGCGGCGGCCCGGCCCGCCGGCTCATGCCTGCAAGCCGAATTCGGCCCGAATCGACGCCGCGTGCTCGTCCAGCGCCGGCGCCCGGGCCAACGGCCGGGCGGCCGACGTCGCGGGCGTGCGAATCGCCGGCAACCGGGCGCCGTCGGCGCATTCCAGCCACTGGAAAAGGTCCGGCCTGGAGTCCTGCGCATCGGCCACGAAACCGGCGTAATCCAGGATGCGCTGGCATGGCACGTCGGCCCGCTGCAACCGATCCAGGGCCTCGGACAGCGGCAAGCCCGCCAGCGCCTGGGCGACGTGCTCGCGAAGCGCCTGCTGGTTGGCCTGCCGCCCCGCGGAATCCGCGAACACTGGCTGTTGCAGCACATCGACTAGGTCCAGCGCCTGCAGGCACGCCACGACGTGCCTGTCGTTGGCCGCGCTGATGGACAGCGCCCCGCCACGCGCCGTGTAGTTGCCGGCGACGGCAAACGCCTCGCGGTCTCCGGTGGGGCCGTTCACCAGCGTGTCGGCGATCCGGTAGGCCTGCAGCGACGCCATCGCGTGCACCAGGTCCACCTGCACCCACTGCCCTTGGCCGTGGCGCCAGCGTTTCAGCAGGGCGGCCAGCGTGGCCTGGCTGGCATACAAGCCCGACACGATGTCGACCACGGCCACGCGCAGGCGTGGCGCCCCGGGCAGCGACGTAGCGTGGCACGCCAGGCCGGTATACGCCTGGATGACCGTGTCCGTCGCCGGACGGCGGGCATTCGGGCCGTTCTGGCCGAAGCCGCTGATCGACGTATAGACCAAGTGCGGCGACCCGGATGCCAGGTCGCCGTACCCCAGGCCCAGCCGCGCCATCGACCCGACCCGGGCGCTTTCCACCACGACGTCGGCCGAGCCGGCCAGCCGGCGCGCGGCCGCCATCCCTGCCGGCGATTTCAAGTCCAGCACGATGGATTGCTTGGCGCGGTTGAACGTCTCGAACATCGCCGTGGAACCGCCTATGCGCCCGCCCGCGCGCCGCAGCCAATCCCCGCCGGGAGGCTCCACTTTCAGCACGCGTGCGCCCAGGTCGCCCAGCAACGCCGCGCAGTAGGGCCCGGCAATACCCTGGCTGATATCCAGCACGGTCAGGCCCTCGAGGGCAGTATCGAGCGTCATAGTCTGCATTGCCTCAACTGCCCTGCAAATGCAGTTCGCTGACCATACGGCGCCATACCTCGAGCTGCTCGCGCTGGTATTGCGTCGCTTCCGCCCGGCTGGAAGGAATGGCCACGATGCCGTTGTTGAGCAGCTTGGCCTGGATATCCGGCATGTTCAGCACTCGCACCAACTCCGTATTCAGCTTGTCCAGAATGGCGTCGGGCGTCGCCGCCGGGGCCACCACCGCCCACCATCCCGACATGTCGGGCGGGGTCGACAGGCCCTGCTCTTCGAAGGTCGACACCTCCGGCAGCAACGGATTGCGCTTGGCCACGGGCACGCCCAGCGCCTTCACCTTGCCGCCCTTTATCATGGGCGTGGCGGACGCCACATCGGCCATCATCACCTGCACGTCTCCGCCGATCAATTGCACCAGCGCGGGCGGCGTCGACTTATAGGCCACGTGCGTGATGTCCAGCCCGTAGCTGTTCTTGATGAACCCCCCGTACGAAATGCCGCCGGTATTGCCGCTGGCGTAGTTCAGCTTCCCGGGGTGGGCCTTGATGTAGTCGACCATCTCTTTCGCGGTCTGGACCGGCACATCGTTGTTGGCCACCCAGACATAAGAAATCGACCCGACCAGCGTGACGTACTTCAGGTCCTTGACCGGGTCGTACGGCACCCCTTCGGTCAGGCCGGCGGGGCTTGCCGCCAAGCCGGAATTGGTCGCCAGGGCCAGCGTGTAGCCATCGGGATCGGCCTTGGCCGCGATATTGGTGCCCAGCGTGGAATTCGCGCCCGGCTTGTTCTCCAGCACGATGGGCTGCCCAAGCGCCTTGGACAGCGGCTCGGTAACGATCCGCGCCATCGTGTCGGTGGCGGACCCCGGCCCGAACGGCACGATCATCCGGATCGGACGTTCCGGCCAGCCCTGCGCGTGCGCCGCGGTAGCGGCGGTCAGTAGAAATGCAACGAGCGTTCGGCGGCATGCGATTTTCATGAGTTGTCTCCTTGCCTGAAAGGGATCCGGAACGGCGAGGCGCCGACCAGGCCGCTGGTCCGGTAAAAAATGGCGACCCGAACGATCTTTTCGCTGCTGCCATTCGAATGGCGCCATAGCCTGTTTATTATTCTATATAGAGATTAGGATTTTCTACATAGAATTTAAAACAGGGGTTTTCCATTAGCAAATGCCCAACCGATTCGCCTCGAATTTGCATTGACGGAACCACCTTGGCCAGAATATATTCTTTATCAAATAATTTATTCTCTATATAGAATATAAAATGAACGAGACATCCATACCCTGGGCGGCCATGCGCCGATCCTTGAAACCCTGCGGCGCCGCGGCGCGGGCGGCCTGACCATGGACTGGCAAACCCTGCGCTGCGAAATGCGCGACGGCGTCGCGCTCGTCACGCTCGACCGGCCGAAGGCCCGCAATGCCCTGGATGAAGTCATGCGGCAAGAGTTGCCGCAGTTACTGCGGCAACTGCGCGACGACGCCGCCGTGCGCGTGCTGGTCCTGCATGGCGCTGGAGACAACTTCTGCGCGGGCGGAGACCTGCGGGCCATGAGCGCCAAGCCGCGCACGGCTTACGAGTCGCGCCAGCGCATCCACGCGCTGCACGAATGGCTGCCTTCATGGACCAACCTGGAAAAACCCGTGATCGCCGCCGTCGACGGCGCGGCGTTCGGCGGCGGCTTCAGCCTGGCGCTGATGTCGGATTTCGTGCTGGCCACACCACGCGCCCGGTTCTGCCAGGTGTTCGCCCGTATCGGACTGGTGCCGGACATGGCCGCCATGTACCTGCTGCCGCGCGTGGTCGGGCTGCAGCGCGCCAAGGAACTGATCTTCAGCGCGCGCGTCCTGTCCGCAGAAGAGGCCTGCGGGCTGGGTATCGTCTATGCCGTGCACGAACCCGCCGACCTGCTGGCCGAGGCGATGACGATGGCGCGGCGCTTCACCGAAGCCTCGCCGGTGGCGATCGGCCTGGCCAAGAACATCCTGAACCAGAGCTTTCAGCTTGACCAGCATGCCATGGCAGAACTGGAGAGCTATGCGCAGGGGCTATGCATGGACAGCGATTACCACCGAGACGCGGTTCGCCGCTTTCTCGCCGGAGAACCGCTGGCGTTTCCAGGCTTGGAAACCCCTTCCTTCCCATCATCCAAAGGAACTCAATCATGAAGATCATGTCAAGCGCGCGGCAAGGCCTGGTCGCGTTGGCGATATCGGCGCTGCTCGGCGCGGTCGGCGTACATGCGGCCGACGAACTGCCGGCAGGGAAAGTGGTGAAAGTCATCGTGCCGTTCTCGCCCGGCGGCACTTCCGACATTCTGGCGCGCAAACTGGCCAATGACTTGGCCGCGCGCATCGGCCGCACCGTCATTGTGGAAAACCGCGCGGGCGCGGGCGGCTCGATCGGCACAGAAGCTGCCGTGCGCGGGGATCCGGACGGCACGACCATCTTGATACACAGTGGCGCCATCTCAGTAGACCCTGCCCTCAAATCCGATCTGCCCTATGACGTGGAACGCGACCTCACTCCCGTGACCACCGCCGTAGCAGGTCCATTCGCCGTGCTGGTGAACAACACCCTGCCGGTCAAGACCATGGGTGAATTGATCACCTACGCAAAGGCTCACCCGGGCAAGCTCAACTATGGCTCACCGGGCGTAGGCAGTTCGATCCACCTGACCACCGAGCACCTGAAAGCGGCCACCGGTATGGACATCATGCATGTGCCCTTCAAGGGAGCGAGTCTGGCGCTGAATGCCGCCATGGCCAACGATGTGCAAGTGATCATCGACCCGCTCGCCACGGCCAAAAAGTACGCCGAAGCCGGCAAACTGCGCGCCCTGGCGCTCACCACCGCGAGCCGAAGCAATATGTGGCCCGAGATGAGCACTGTCGATGAAGCCGGAATCAAGGGTTTTGACGCCGCCGTATGGTATGGGGTCTTCGTCCCCGCCAAGACGCCTCGCGCGGTCGTAGACCGGCTGAATCGGGAATTCGTCGGCATCCTGAAATCGCCGGAGATGGTTGCCTGGCTGCATGCGCAGGGGCTGGAGCCGGTTGCCGACACCCCGCAGGCATCGCAAGAACGCATGGCCAGAGAAATCCAGAACTGGAAAAAGGTGATTCAGGCGAACAATATCAAGAGGGAGTGACGGCCCGAACGGCTCCAGGCGCGACGCCCGACCCGCGGCGCGGCCGGCCAAACAAAATGGGCCCGATGCGCATGCGCATCGGGCCCACCCGAAATACCACCGTGCCCACGAGGGGCTTGTTCTGGCGCGCCCGGCAGGATTCGAACCCACGACCCCTTGGTTCGTAGCCAAGTACTCTATCCAACTGAGCTACGGGCGCTGCAAAGAAAGAAACTATAGCATCTTCCGCCCTGTCCAGGCAAATCGTGGCCGGCAGGCCTCATGCGTCCAGGGCCTGCCGCAGCCAGGCAATGAACGCCCATGCCTGGGGGTCGTCGGCGCGGCCGGGCGCGGGCAATGCCATCAGCCCGCCCGGGAAGCGGGTGAAACCGCGCGGCGCCACCAGCGCGCCGTCGTCCAGTTCCTTGCGCACCAGGCGCGCTTCGACCAGGGCCACGCCCAGGCCGGACGCGGCCGCCTCGATGCACAGATGGGTGTGCGGAAAGGTGATCTCGCGGCTCAGCTTCAGGTCGAGGCCCGACAAGGCCTGCCATTGCGTCCAGGCGCTGGTGGTGAAATCGTGCGCGATGCGGGTGCGGGCCGCCCCGCGCGCGCGATAGCCCGGCGCATGCACCGGACCGAACGCGACGGGCGCCAGCGGCACGGCGGCAGCCCGGTCGGCCCGTGAATAAGTGGCCAGGTCCCATGCGATGAGCAGGTCGGCGCCCTCGTCCCGCAGTTCGCGCGCCGAAGTCATGGACAGCCGGATGCGGATGTCGGGCCGCTGCCGATAGAAATCGCCCAGGCGCGGCACCAGGCAGCGCATGGCGAACGTGGCGCTGCAGGCCACATGCAGGCCCGGGTGGCGGGCGCGCCGCACAATGCCGGCATAGCCCGCCTCGAGCTGGTCGAACAGCGGCTGTATCAGCGCATGCAGCGCGGCGCCGTGTTGGTTCAGGCGCAAGCCGTTGCCGTGCTTGTCGAACAGCGCCGTGCCGGCGTGCTCTTGCAGCAGGCGCAATTGCCGGCTGACGGCGCCATGCGTGCGGTGCAGTTCCTGGGCGGCCGCCGTCACCGACCCCGTGCGCGCGATCGCTTCGAACACCTTCAGGGCAGACAGGGGCGGCAGCGCGCGCATGATAGGCCTTGTTAAAAAAACTGTCGTAGCTGCCAGAATAACTCGATATGCGCAGCGGCGCGGCTTGCGTAGCATGCATGGCATCTTTCTTTGACTGGAGCCGCGCATGCATCCCGCCGTTGACGAATCCTGGACCCGGGTTGACAGCTATTTTGAACAGGTACTGCATTTGCAGGACGCGGCCCTGGCGCATGCGCTGGAACGCGCCCGGGCGGCGGGCCTGCCGGCCCACGAAGTGGCTCCCAACCAGGGCCGGCTATTGCAGATTTTTGCACAAATGGTGCGCGCCCGGCGCATTCTGGAAATCGGCACGCTGGGCGGCTACAGCACGATCTGGCTGGCACGCGCGCTGCCGCCCGGCGGCCGATTGCTGTCGCTGGAACGCGACCCGGCCTGCGCGCGGGTGGCCCGCCAGAACCTGGCCGCGGCCGGCTTGGCGGACTGCGTCGAGATCGTCGAAGGCGACGCGCACGCGTCGTTGCGGCAATTGATAGACCGGGGCGTACCGCCCTACGACCTGATCTTCCTGGACGCCGACAAGGCCGACAACCCGCGGTACCTGGACGCGTCGCTGGCGCTGGCGCGCGACGGCACCGTGATCGTGGGCGACAACATCATCCGCGGCGGGCGCATCGCCGACCCCGCCGCCCGCGACCAGGCCGATGTGCGCGGCGCGCGGCGCTTCCTGGAAGCCCTGGGCCGCGACCTGCGCCTGACCGCCACCGCCATACAAACCGTGGGCGGCAAGGGCTGGGATGGTTTCTCGCTGGCGGTGGTATCGCGCTGAACGGCGGCCGGATGGCCCGCCGCCCGCGGGCTTATTTCGGCCGGAAATCCAGCGCCTTCATCGCCGCCCCCAGCGCCTGCGGCTTGTAGTCGTCCCAGGGCGTGTTGCCCATATCCAGCCGCGTGTGCACGTTGGCCACCGTCCAGTGGTCGCTGCGGTCGAGCTTGCCGAGTTCGTCCCAGCCCAGCGGCACCGAAATGCCCATGCCCGGCCGCGCGCGCGCCGACCACGCGGCGACCGTGGTGGCGCCGAAGCCATTGCGCAGGTAGTCGGCAAAGATCTTGCCGACGCGGTTCTTGGGGCCGCTCTTGGCCACAAACAGCTGCGGCACCGTCTTGGCCAGATGCTGCACGATGGCCTGCGAAAAATCTTTCACCACGTCCCAGCCATACTGCTTGCGTAACGGCACCACCACGTGCAAACCCTTGCCGCCGCTGGTCTTCAGCCAGGCTTGCAGGCCCAGCTCGCGCAGCAGCACGCGCACCAGCTCGGCGGCCTGGCGGACGGCGGGCCACTGCACGCCCTCGCCCGGATCCAGGTCGAACAGCATGCGGTCCGGCTTGCCGATGGCCGTCTTGACGGCGTTCCAGGTATGGAATTCCACCACGTTCATTTGCGCGGCCGACATGATGCCCTGCAGGGTCGCGACTTCCGCCAGCGCAGGATGGCTGGGGTACAGGCTGCGCGGCAGCGATTTCACGCCCGGCATGGTGTCGGTGTCGGGATGCTTCTGGAAAAACAATTCGCCCTGGATGCCCGCCGGCGCGCGCACGAACGACACGGGGCGGCCCCGCAGGTGCTCGAGCAGCAAGGGCGCCACCAGGCCGTAGTAGCGGGCCAGGTCCAGCTTGGTCAGTCCGGTGCTGGGGTCGATGACGCGCTCGGGGTGGGTCAGCCTGGACGCGCGCGCCGTGTCCTTGTCCTGGCGCTGGCCCGCCCCGGCGCGGGCCGGGGCGCGGGACTTGCCGCCCGCCTGGATATCGGCCTCGACCTCGTCCACCGCCTTGGGCCGCTCGCGCTTGATGGCACGGGGCGGCTTGTCGCTGCGCAGGCCGCGAAACGACCCCTGGCGCACGTGCCCGGACGCCGTCCATTCGGCGAACGAGACTTCGGCGATCAATTGCGGCTTGACCCAATGCGCGCCGCGCGGCACTTTGGCGGTACTGGCCAGCGGGCTTGCGGCAACGTCCAGCGCCTTCAGTTGCCTGGCCAGCGACTGCAGGCTCTGTGTATCGAAGCCGGTGCCGACCTTGCCCGCATAGCGCAGCTTACCGTCCTGCCCATGCACCGCCAGCAGCAGCGCCCCGAAGCCCGCGCGCGAGCCCTGCGGCGAGGTGTACCCGACGATCACGAATTCCTGGCGCTGGGCGCACTTCAGCTTGATCCAGGTTTCGCTGCGCCGAGACACATACGAGGAATCGCGCCGTTTGCCGATGATGCCCTCCAGCCCCATCTTGCAAGCCGTGGCCACCAGCCGGCCGGGCGTGGCATCCAGGGTTTCGCTGAACCGCAGCGCGCCTTTCAGCACGGGCTCGTGGGCGGCGATCAGCTGGCGCAGCCAGGCGCGCCGCGCGTGCAGCGGCTCGGCGCGTATGTCGCGGCCGGCCACATACGGCATATCGAACACGTAGTAGACAATGTTGCCCGTGCGCTCGCTGTCGAAGGCGTTCTGCAGCGCCTGGAAGCTGGGCGCGCCGTTGTCGGCCAGCACCACGATCTCGCCGTCGATCCAGGCCGACGGAACGTCGAGCTTGCCCAGGGCTTCGACCAGGTGCGGCAGCCGTGCGCTCCA
The DNA here is from genome assembly GCA_017745595.1 of Bordetella petrii. Taxonomy (GTDB): domain Bacteria; phylum Pseudomonadota; class Gammaproteobacteria; order Burkholderiales; family Burkholderiaceae_B; genus Bordetella_A; species Bordetella_A petrii_C. Next base: position 47,988 of record WMBV01000010.1, on the reverse strand, counting down.
GTCGTGGCCATTGCGGGTGAACAAACGCGCCTGGCCGTCTTCCACGCGGGCCACGATGCGATACCCGTCGTATTTCACCTCGTACAGCCAGTCTTCGCCGTCGCGCGGCGGCCCGTCGACCAGCGTGGCCAGTTGCGGCTTGAGCCCGGCCGGCAGTTCGGCCGGCTTGCCGGGCACCGGGTCGCCGGCCGCGTCCCGGGCCGGCGCGGCGGCTTTCTTCGCCGCCGCCGGCTTCGCTACCTTCTTTTTCGCGGCGGGTTTCGTCGCGGCGGCCGCCTTGCCCGAGGCGGCCCCGCGCTGTTTGCGCAAGGGCACGACGCTGTCGGGCATTTCGTCCACCACCGAGAATTCGTCTTCGCCGCGCGCCAGGTCGTCGCGGTCTTTGATCAGCAGCCAGGGCGGCTGCTTCTCGTGTTCGCGGCCCTTCAGGCGTATCAGGGCCCACCGGCCCCGCATCTTGACCCCCTGCAGATCGAACTTCAGATGCCCGTCGCGATAGCCCTTGCGCGCGTCGCCCACCGGCGCCCACACGCCCTCGTCCCAGATGATCACTTTGCCGGCGCCATACTGCCCCTTGGGAATCTGGCCTTCGAACTGGTTGTACGCAATGGGATGGTCTTCGACCTGCACGGCCATGCGCTTGACCGACGGATCGTAGCTGGGCCCCTTGGGCACGGCCCAGCTCTTCATGGCGCCGTCGAGTTCCAGCCGGAAATCGTAATGTAGCCGGCTGGCCCAGTGCTTTTGTATGACGAAGGCTCGCGACGCTTCGTTGGCCCGGCCGCCTTCCGCGGGTTCGGGAGTCCGCTTGAAATCGCGCTTTTCGCGGTACCGCTTCAGGGTATCTGCCATGGTCATGCCGCCTTGCGCGCGCCGGCGCCCGACCTGGCCGCCTTGCCTGCCGCCTTGCCGGCGGTTTTCTTGGCGGGCCGCTTGCGGGGCGCCGCCTTCTTGGCGGCGGACTTGGCGCCCGTTTTACGGGCGCTTGCCTCGCCCTTTTTGCCGCCCTTCAGGCTGCGCTGCAGCAACTCGGTCAGGTCGATGACATTATCGGCATAGGCGGGCGCTTCTTCCTGCGGCTCGATCACCGTCTCGATCTTGCCGGCGCGGGCCTTCTTTTCCACCAGGTCCATGATGGTTTGCCGGAACTCATCCTGGAAGTCGGCGGGGTCCCATGCGCCCGACATGTCTTCCACCAGCATCTTGGCCATTTTCAGCTCGCTGGCCGAGGGCGCCATGTTCTTGGCCTTCGACGAAGGCAGGTCGAGGCCTTTCATGGACTTGACCTCTTCGCCCCAGCGCATCAGGTTCAGCACCAGCGCATCGCCCGACGGAATGAGCGCGGCCAGGTGCTGCTTGGTCTGGATGACCACCTTGGCGATGCCGATCTTGCCGGTCTTGGCCAGCGTGTCGCGCAGCAGCGCATACACTTTGTGGCCGCGGTTGATGGGTTCGATGTAATACGGGCGCTCGAGGTATACGAACGGCACCTCGTCGGCCTGCACGAACCGCTGGATCTCGATGGTCTGGGTGGTGCGGGGATAGGCCTCGGCGATTTCCTCGGGCGAAATGATGACGTAGTCGCCATCGTGGTATTCGACGCCCTTGACGATGTTGTCCCGGTCGATTTCCTTGCCGGTGCGCTTGTTGATGCGCTTATAGCCCACCGGGTCCATGGTGCGCTTGTCGAGCCAGTCGAAATCCACGCCGGAATCGGTAGTGGCCGTGTGCAGCCCCACCGGAATATGCACCAGCCCGAACGAGATCGCGCCCTTCCAGATTGTCCTAGTCGCCATGATGCCCCCTGTGCTGGCGGCCGGCGGAACCCGCGGCCGGAGCCGGACACGCTGCAATTATCGTGCCTGGGACCGTGCGGGCGCGCCCTGGCCTCTACATATCCCACCATTCTCCGATGCGGCTTAGGCCGCGGCGAAATCCGGTATGAACTTCCTGTCGGCCAGCACCCGCAGCCAATGCCGCACGCACGCTTCGGTGTCGTACACCTGAGTGAACCCCGCCTGCTTGATCTTCACGGTGCTGACGAACGCGGGCGCGGGCGGCTGGCGCAGACCATAGCCGAAACGCGCATCGGCCGAATAATGCGACTGCCCCAGCAGCTGGGCCATGCTCATCGGCCGCAACCCATGCTGCTTCACGATATCCGCCCACCGGTCCGCGCGGCTGGGCAGGTACTCGGCCAGGCATAAAGGCTGGTCCGGGCCCGGCCGCACATGCAGGAACGCGGCCAGCCCCGGCCACAGATCGCGCCAGCTGAAGACTTCGCCATTGGTCAGGTTGTAGTGTTCGCCCCAGGCGTGCGGATTGCCGGCCGCCCACACCGCCGCGTCGCCGATCAGCCGGGCATCCACCGCCTCGCGCGGGTACGCAATATGGCCGGGGTAGCAGAACGGCCTGCCTTCTTCCCGGCACAGCGTGGCATAAACGCCGATGACCGGGATGGTGTTCATGGCCACACCCACGTTGGGCCCCAGCACGATGGCGGGGCGGAATATCGTCCAGCCGAAGCCGCATTGCACGGCTTTTTCGCGAATGTAGTCTTCCTGGAACCAGTACGAGTTGGGGTGATCGTCGCGCGGCTCGCGCTCGCGCGCGGGAATGCGGATAGGATGCAGATGGACGCCGTACGCCTTGGTGCCTTGCAGCAGGGTCACGTGTTCCAGGCGCGCCGCCTTCGCCAGCGGCTCGATGGCGTTCTTGATCATGGCCAGGTTGGTGGACATCTGCTCGGGGTCGCGCCAGCCCGAGATCAGCGTCGGTTTCTCGTAGACCGCGGCATAGACCACGTGGCTGACGCGCGACAGGCCACCGAAAGCCGCCTGGCAGGCCGCGGCATCCTGCAGGTCCACCGGCAGGTGCGTGAACGGCCGGTCGCTGAAGACCTCGGGACGCCGCCGCGACACGGCGATGACGTCCCAGCCCGCGGCCAGGAAAGAATCGACGGCCGCGGTGCCCACCAGTCCGCTGGCCCCTGTGATCAATACGGTGCGTGGCATGGCCCCATCAATCCATGACTAGGTTGATCTGCTTGAACAGCGCTTTGAAGCGGGCGAACTCGTCGGTCATGCGCTTGCCGAATTCGGCGCGCGTATCCGCGGCCGCCACGATGCCCAGGCTGGCGAACTTTTCCTGCACATCGGGGTTGGCCACGGCCTTGGCGATTTCATCGTGCAGGCGATCCAGAATTTCGGTGGGCGTGCCGGCCGGCGCCACAATGCCGTACCAGGCCACGCTCTCGGCGCCGGGCAGGCCGGCCTCGCCCACGGTGGGCACGTCGGGCAGCAGCGGCGAACGCTTGGTATCGGCCACCGCGATCGCCCGCAACCGCCCCGATTTCACGAACGACAGAATCGGCGGCACGCCGCTGATGACGATCTGGGTGCGGCCCCCCAGCGTATCGGTAATGGCCTCGCTGTTGCCTTTGTAAGGCACGTGCAGGATCTTGGTTTTCGACAGGTGCTGGAGCAGCTCGCCCGCGATGTGGCCGCTGGTGCCCACGCCGGCCGTCGCGAAGCTCACCTTGTCGGGATTGGCCTTGATATAGGCGATCAGCTCTTGCAGGTTCTGCACCGGCAGCGACGGATTGACCAGTATGACATTGGGCCCCGTGGCGATCAGCGCCACCGGCGCCAGGTCTTTCATCGAATCGTAGGGCATCTTGGCGCGGGCATTCGGATTCACTGTAATCGGCCCGGCGGACGCGAAGCCGATGGTGTAGCCGTCTTTGTCGGCCTTGGCGATGATGTCGGTGCCCAGGTCGCCGCCGGCGCCGGGCTTGTTCTCGACGATCACGGGCTGGCCCAGTTGCTCGGACAGGGGCTTGGCCACCAGGCGCGCAATGATGTCGATAGAGCTGCCCGGGCCATACGTGGCAATCAGGCGGATGGGGCGGGCCGGCCAATCGGCGGCCGCCTGCGCGGCGGTGGCGGTGGTGGCGGCGGCCACGCCCAGGACCACCCCGGCAATCAATCGATGCAGGTTCATGACGTTGTCTCCTCGTGCGTTTGATTCATATGGGAATACATCGGCTTGCCCGGGTGCGGCAGGCGGGCGCGCAAGATGACGCCCTGCTCCGCCTCGGTGATGTACAGGCTGCGGCGGTCGTCTCCGCCGAACGCGACGTTGGTGGTGCGCAGGCCCGCGCACGAACGGATGCGATACAGCGGCTCGCCCAGCGGGCTGAACAGCCAGACGGTGCCGGCCTGGGCATGCACCACGGCCAGGTTGCCGGCCTCGTCCAGCGCCAGGCCATCGGGGCCGGCGGTGCTGCCCGACAGCTGGATAAAGCGGCTGGCTTTCTTCATTGCGCCGCCGGGCTCCAGCCGCAGGGCATAAATGGCGTTGTCGTGGGTAATGGCGACGTACAGCACGTTTTCGGCCTTGTTCAACACCAGCCCGTTGGGCCCGGCCAGCCCGTCCATCAGCAGGTCCACCGTCTTGCCGTCGGCCCGCAGGCGGAACACGCGGCCGGTGGGGTTTTCCAGGGCGCTTTCGCCCTGGTCGGTGAAGTACAGGTCGCCGTTGGACGCGAAGAACAGGTCGTTCAGGCCGCGCAGCGCTTCGCGCTGCACATGCTGCAGATAGGGCCGGATGGTGCCGGCCCGCGGGTCCACCAGCATCAGGCCGTGCAGATGGTCGGCCACGAAAATGCGCCCGTCCTGGTGGATCTTCAGGCCATTGGGCTCGCCTTCGTAACTGACCACCACATCGAAGTTGCCGGCCGGATCCACCCGCAGGATTCGCCCATGGGCCAGGTCCACGCACCACAGGTTGCCGGCGCGGTCGAAGGCGGGCCCTTCCAGGAATGAGTGCATCTGCGCGTGCCGTGCGGCCAGCCACGTCGATGGCTTGCCGGTCAGGTGCAGCGATTCGGGCAGGCGGGCAAAAACTTCGGTTTGCATGGGTTCTGCGGGCGGGTACATGTCGGCCTCTCAGGGTTGCTCGGGGCTGCCGGGCAATTCGATGCCCAGCATCAGGGCGCTGAGCGACTTGCCGTGCGGGTCCAGACGCAGCGAGCGCGTCACGCCGCCACCCAGCACATTGGGAATGACGAAGTTCAGGGCTTTCAGGCTGGCGACCTCGTAGCGCCTGACCGGCCCCGCGCCCAGGTGCGCGAAGGCCCGCGCCACGCGCTCGGCGGTCAGCGCCCGGCGCAGCACCTGCCAGCCGGCCTCGTCGTAGGCGATGACGGCAATGCTGGACGTATTGCCCTTGTCGCCGGCGCGCGCGTGCGCCAAGTCGTAGACCAGGATACCCATTGCTATGCTCCTGTCGTGACCACTTGCGGGTTGACCCAGTCGCGCGGGATCAGCACGGCATCGACCGCGATGATTTCCTTGGCGCCCAGATTGACCGGGCCGCCCGCGCCATACGGACCCTGCATGTTCAACTGCCGCACGTGGTCGCCCAGCAGGTGGGCGCTTTTCTTGTCGGGGCAGCGCGCCGACACGCGCAGGCGCACCTCGTACGGATCGCTGGCCATCGACGCCGGATAGTTGCCATGCAGGCTGCTGATGCCGATCAGGTCTACCTGGATTTCGCTGGCCTCGCCGCCATCCAGCCGGAAGCGTTCTTGCACGGTCTGGGCGGCCAGCCGCGCGCGCGCGATGGCGTTGACGCCGGCGTAGGCGACTTCGCCCGTGCCGATCCAGCCGTCGAAATAACCGACCACGACCTTGTAGCTGTCCGTGCGCCCGCGCGCGCTGATGCCCCGCACCGCCACGCGGTCCGGCGTCAGTTCCTCGAAGTGCAGGCCATCCAGGTTGAGCACGCAATCGGGCGTGACGTAGGCGGCGGGATCATGGATTTCGTACAGGGCCTGCTCGGTGCAGGTCATGCGGTCCAGCCGGCCGCCGGAGCCGTCCGGCTTGCCGATGAACAACTCGCCGTCGCTGTAGAGATCGGCGTAGGGATAAGGCAGTTCGGCCAGCCGGGGTACGTCTTTCTTGCCCGGGTCGGCAAAATAGCCGCCGGTGACTTGCGCCGAACATTCCAGCAAGTGCCCCATGATCGTGCCGGCGGCCAGGCGCGGCAAGTCGTCGCTGGCCCACTGATGGTGGTGCAGGGCCACGCCCAGGAACAGCGACGGATCGGCCACCCGGCCCGTCATCACCACCTGGGCGCCGGTGGCCAGCGCGTCGCGCACCACGTCGGCGCCCAGGTAGGCATTGGCCGACGCCAGCCGCGGCAAGATGTCTTCCAGCGGCAGATTGCGGTCCAGCAGCGGCAGTTCGGGGTGCGCCCGCACCCGGTCGATCACGTCGTCGCCCACCACCGCCGCGCATTGCAGGTCGCGCCACCCCAGTTCCCGGCCGATCTCCAGGGCGGCCCGGGCCGCGCCCACCGGATTCGCCGCCCCCATGTTCGAGACCAGGCGCACCCCTTTCTGCCGGCACAGGGGCAGGAAGGCGCGCATGCGCTCTTCCAGCATCGGGTTGTAGCCCCGCGCGCCATCGTGCTTGCGCGACAGCGTTTCCCGCGCGATGGTGCGTTCGGCCAGGCACTCGCACACCAGGTAGTCCGGATCGCATTGCTCCAGCAACTGCAGCGCCGGGCCGATGCGATCGTCGGCCATGCCGGCACCTACCCCGATGCGCAATCGCGTGCGCGGCTTGTTCATTCCTGCCTCCATCTCTATGCGCCTGCCCCGCTGGGGGGGCTGGCGGCCCGCGTGCCGGCCGCCGGCAAACGGCGGACGGCGACACTGATGCCTGCAGTATGCGCAGAATTCTTTAATGCGTGAAATGCTATATTCATATCTCGGTGATAACCTAAACGCATTACCATGCCGAGCCCTCGCCTGACCCTGACCATACCCGAACTGGAAGCCGTGCTGCGGGTGGCGGAAACGCGCAACTTCCGCATGGCGGCCGAGCAGGCCCATGTGTCGCAGCCCGCCCTTAGCCGGCGGGTGCAGGCGGCCGAGCAAAAGCTCAATGCCAAGCTGTTCGACCGCGACAAGCATGGCGTGGCGCTGACCGACGCCGGCGCCGAACTGGTGCCCATTGCCCAGCGCATGTTGTCCGAATTCCGCGATTCGCTAAGCGACCTGTCCGAATTCATCGCCGGCCGGCGTGGCAGCGTCAACATCTGGGCCCTGCCCTCGGTGGCGGCCGCGCTTTTGCCCTCGGCGGCCCAGGCCCTGCAGCAATCGCATCCGCAAGTCCGGCTGGTAATCCAGGCGGCCTCGGCGCGCCAGGTGACCCAGGCGGTGGCCGACGGCAAGGCGGACCTGGGCATCTCGATCGAGATAGCCGGACAGCCGGCCGATGTGGCATTCACCCCGCTGCTGAAAGAAAACTTCGTGCTGATCTGCCCGGCCGGCGACCCCCTGGCGCGCCGCAAGCGGGTGGACTGGAGCGTATTCGCGGACCGGCCATTCGTGGCCAGCGGGCCAGCCAGCAGCATCCGGCTGGTGACCGACCGCATACTGGCGGCATCGGGGCGCGTGCCCGACGCGAATTATGTGGCGGACAATATTTCGGTCGTGGGCGCCATGGTTGCCGCAGGCGTGGGCGTGGCGGCGGTGCCGCAGCTGGCCTTGCGGCTGATGGACACCACGCGCCTGCGCAGCGTCGCCCTGCATTCGCCGGCGGCCACGCGCGAAATCGGTATTCTGGTCAAAAAGCGGCGCTCGCCCTCGGCCGCCGTGTTGCGCTTCATGGCGGCGCTGCAGCAGGTAAGCGGCGAAATCATCAACGAGAAATAGCGGGGCGGTGGGCGGGCGCACCGACCGTCCATGAAAAACCCCGCGCAGCAACTCTTGCGCAAGCCCGGTTTCAGGCCTACATTCTATTGGGTGCTACCGGCTCATCGCTTGCCCCGAGAACGGCCGGCATGCAGGACGTCAGAAGGTCATTTTCCATTTTTTGTTCCCCTGAGGAGCGACTCAATGAAAGTGAAACACCTGCTCGGCCCAGCCATTCTTTCCTTCTCGCTGCTGGCGGCCTCTCCCAGCCCCGCGGCCACAGTCGACGGAGCCCCCATCGTTACTGGCACACAATGGGCGGCGTCCGATGCGAATCTGAAGAAAGCGTATCTCCTGGGTATAGCGAATCTGCTCCAGGTAGAACACGCCTACCAACAGCACAATCAGCGCCAGAACCCTCGCAATACTCAGTCGTTGATCCCGCAGTTTGCCACCGGGCTGCAAACTCAAACGCTGGATTCGGTGCGAGAGCGGCTGGACAACTGGTACACGGCCAATCCCACGCGAATGGATCGCCCAGTGATCGAAACCCTCTGGTTCGAAATCGTCGTACCCGGCTCGAAACAAGCACGCTAGGAGTCTCTGATGAAGATTATTCGATCGGTGTTTGTCGGTATCGCAATAGTATCGATGGTCGGCTGCACAAACATGAGCTCAAAAGAGCAAGGCACTCTATCAGGCGCGGCGCTGGGCGCGGCAGCCGGCGCGGGCATTGCCGCTATAGCGGGAGGCAGCGGATGGACGGGGGCCGCCATCGGCGGTGTTGCAGGAGGAATCGCGGGCAATATCTACGGTGGAAGTCGTTGATATCCATCCCGGCGGCCGATCATGGATCGGCCAGACAGCACATTAGATAGCAACCACCCTCAAGACGCTTCAGGTTGCTGGCAAACCCTCCCGTAGAACGGAGGGTTTGTTTTGGCGAGCCGCCCCGGACAAAGAAAAACCCGCAGAGCCAATGCTGGTGCGGGTTCCGGAACTTCTTTGTATTTTCGTGAGCTGTGTAAAACAGGCCACTGGCGGAGACGGTGGGATTCGAACCCACGATGCAGTTTTTGGCCACATACTCCCTTAGCAGGGGAGCCCCTTCAGCCTCTCGGGCACGTCTCCGCAGAATTTTCGATTCTAGCATGTTTTTTCCGGCCCGCGCCAAGCGGTGCGGCCGGAAACCCCAAGCGGAATCAAGTTTTTTCGGCGGGCGCCTGATCCAGGCCGAACGCCTTGTGCAGGGCGCGCACGGCCAGTTCCATGTACTTGTCGTCGATGATCACCGAGGTCTTGATTTCGCTGGTGCTGATCATCTGGATGTTGATGCCTTCCTGCGACAGGGTCTGGAACATCAGGCTGGCCACGCCCACGTGCGAGCGCATGCCGATGCCCACGATGGAGACCTTGGCGACCTTGTCGTCGGTGACCAGTTCGCGGGCTTCGACCGCCGGCACGACTTCGCGCTTGAGCAGTTCGATGGTGCGCTGGAATTCGTTGCGATTGACCGTGAACGAGAAGTCGGTGGTGCCCGCCACCGACTGGTTCTGCACGATCATGTCGACATCGATGTTGGCGCCGGCCACCGGCCCCAGGATGGACGAGGCGATGCCGGGTTTGTCGGGCACGGCCAGCAGGGTGATCTTGGCTTCGTCGCGGCTGAAGGCGATGCCGGAGACAACGGCGGCTTCCATTTTTTCGTCTTCCTCAAAAGTAATCAGCGTGCCCGAAGCCATTTCTTCTTCGAGCGGAATAAGCGGGTCGGTCAGCGAAGACAGCACGCGGGTGGGGACACGGTACTTGCCGGCGAATTCCACCGAGCGGATCTGCAGCACCTTGGAACCCAGCGACGCCATTTCCAGCATTTCTTCGAACGACACCACCGCCATGCGGCGCGCTTCGGGCACCACGCGCGGATCGGTGGTGTACACGCCGTCGACGTCGGTGTAGATGAGGCATTCGTGGGCGCCCAGGGCGGCCGCCACGGCCACGGCCGAGGTATCGGAACCGCCGCGGCCCAGGGTGGTGATGTGGCCGTCGGGATCGATGCCCTGGAAGCCGGTAACGATGACCACGCGGCCGGCGTCGAGGTCGGCACGCACGCGGGCATCGTCGATGGACGTGATGCGCGCCTTGGTGAACGACGAATCGGTGCGCACCGGCACTTGCCAGCCGGCGTAGCTGCGGGCGGGCACGCCCTGTGCCTGCAGGGCCAACGCCAGCAGGCCGCTGCTGGCCTGTTCGCCGGTGGCGGCGATCATGTCGAGCTCGCGGGGGTCGGGCTGGGGCGATATTTCGCGGGCCAGGCCCAGCAGGCGATTGGTTTCGCCGGCCATGGCCGACGGCACCACCACCACCTGGTGGCCGGCGGCGTGCCACTTTGCGACGCGGCGGGCCACATTGCGGATGCGCTCGACCGAGCCCATCGAAGTACCGCCATATTTGTGAACGATCAGGGACATCTCGTACTCTGGCTGGGACCCGCCAATCGGGCGGGCAAAGCTTGGCATTTTAACGCGCGGTGAAATTTTGCGCAGGCGGCCGCCGCAAGGGTCTTTTCTCCGGTGTCTGACTCCGCAGCTCCGCAGCAGGCCCGGGTGTCTGACTCCGCAGGCGTCAGACACCGAAGTGTGGCGAGCGCCTGTGCACGCAACGGTGTCTGACGCCTGCGGAGTCAGACACCTGGGCCACCGAGATCACCGGTTTTCGATCCACACCCGCCCGCGGTGGCAGCGGATGAGGTGCCGGGCGTGCGCCACGCGCATCTGGCGGTCGTGACCCAGGCTATGCAGTTGCCGCAACTGGCGCAGCATATCGGCCAGCCGGGCCTCGGTGGGCATGCGCGCGCCGTGCAGGCGCAGCCAGTAGCGCACGACCTGCGCCTGCCGCGCGGCCGGCAGCTCGCGCCATGGCGCCAGCGCAAAACTGGCGGAATCGGCCGACGGTTGCAGCGACGCCAGATCGGCGCGCGCCACGTCTTCGACAATGCCGGCGGCATCGGCCATGTGGCGGGCGTGGTCGGCCAGCCGGGCCTGCCAGCCCGGCCACCGTGCATCCAGCACCGGCGCCAGCAGTTCGCGCACGGCCGCGCGCGTATAGCGCGGATCGGCGTTGGTAGGGTCTTGCACGGGTTGCCACCCGTGCCGCGCGGCGAACGCCCGGGCGGCGCCCAGGATTTCGGCGCGGTCCTGGTCGAGCCAGGGGCGCAGGTAGGTCAGGCCGTCGCGCGGCATGCTGGGCGCCATGGCGGCCATGCCTTGCAGCCCGGTGCCGCGCAGCAGGCGCAGCAGCACGGTCTCGGCCTGGTCGCGCTGGTGGTGGGCCAGCAGAATATGGGTTACCCCGTGTTGTGCCGCCAGTTCCGCCAGCGCGGCATAGCGGGCCTCGCGCGCGGCGGCCTCGACACCCAGGCCGCTGTCGGCCCGCACCTGTGCCCAGGCGGTATGCACCGGCACGCCCAGGATGCCGCCCAGGCTTTGCACGTGCGCCGCCCAGTCGTCGGCCACGGCCTGCAGGCCATGGTGCACATGGAAAATCAGCAGCTCGATGCCCAGCCGGCGCGCCAGGGGCGCCGCGTGGGCCGCCAGCATGGCCGAATCGGCGCCGCCGCTGACCGCCGCGGCCAGCCGCGCGGCGTGGCCGGCCAGTGGCCGGAGGACGGCGTTCAGGGCATCGGCCAGGCGGGGCGCGGGGAACGTGTCGCCGGAGGCTGGCGCGTCGGCCAGCGGGGCGCGGGCGGGCGGTTCGGCGGGTGTCATGTCGTGAAAACGCAGTCAGCCGGGGCACCGCCGGAACCGGGCGAGATCGCCCGGCGACGGCTTCAGGCCTTCACTTCCTGGAATTTGCCGTAGGACAGCAGGCGCTGCATGCGCTGCTCGACCAGTTGATCGGCGCTCATGCCGCGGAACTGCCGCAGGGCGTCGCCCAGGGCGCGGCGCAGCAGGCGCGCCATGACCCGCGGATCGCGGTGCGCGCCGCCCACCGGTTCGTTGACCACGCGGTCGATCAGGCCCAGGTCTTTCAGGCGCGGCGCGGTGATGGCCAGCGCCTCGGCGGCCTCGGAGGCCTTTTCGGCGCTGCGCCACAAGATGGACGCGCAGCCTTCGGGCGAGATGACCGAATAGGTGGCGTACTGCAGCATCAGGACGGCGTTGGCCACGGCGATGGCCAGCGCCCCGCCCGATCCGCCTTCGCCGATGACGGTGGCGATGATGGGCACCTTGAGTTCGGCCATGGCGTACAGGTTGTGGCCGATGGCTTCGGATTGGCCGCGCTCTTCGGCGCCCACGCCGGGATAGGCGCCCGGGGTATCGACGAAGGTGAACACCGGCAGGTTGAATTTCTCGGCCAGCCGCATCAGGCGCAGGGCCTTGCGATAGCCTTCGGGACGCGGCATGCCGAAGTTGCGCGCGGCGCGCTCTTTGGTGTCGCGGCCCTTCTGGTGGCCGATGACCATGCACGAGGCGCCGTTGAAGCGCGCCAGCCCGCCCACGATGGATTGGTCGTCGGCGTACATGCGGTCGCCGTGCAGTTCGTGGTAATCGGTGAAGATTTCGCGCAGGTAGTCCATCGTATAGGGACGCTGCGGGTGGCGCGCCACCAGCGCGGTTTGCCACGGCGTGAGCTTGCCGTAGATTTCCTTGGCCAACGTCTGGCTTTTTTGCTGCAGGCGGCCGATTTCGTCGGAAATGTCCACCGCAGAATCAGCCTGTACATAGCGCAGCTGTTCGATCTTGTTTTCAAGTTCGGCCAGCGGTTGTTCGAATTCAAGGAATGTATTGCGCATGAAGTATGGTTCCGTTGTTGGGCACCCGGTGTATCAGTTCAGAATCGGCTTCGATTCGAGACTGCGCCATAGATACCAGGTCGCCACGGTACGCCAGGGCTGCCATGCCGACGAGACCTCGCGGGCCTCGAAGCGCGAGACAGGCTCTCCGCTGAAGTAGTGTAGCGAGATTGCCTTGAGCAATCCCGTGTCGTCCAGCGGCAGGACATCCGGCCGCTGCAGATTGAAGATCAGGAACATCTCGGCCGTCCAGCGGCCGATGCCGCGGATGGCCACCAGTTCGGCCACCACGCTTTCGTCGTCCATGGCCGCCCATTTTTCGGGACGCACGCGGCGTTCGCCGAAATGGACGGCCAGGTCTTGCAGGTATTCGCACTTGCGCTGCGACAGGCCCGCCTGGCGCAAGGCCTTGGTTTCGACCCCCAGCACGCCGGCCGGCGTGGGCCGCTTGCCAACGGTATCGAGCAGGCGCTGCCACAGGGCATCGCCCGCCTTGTTGGAGATCTGCTGGCCGACCACGGCGCGCGCCAGCGTGATGAACGGCGTGCCGCGCGTGGTCAGCCAGGCTTCGGCGTGCTGCGGAATGAGCTTTTTCAGGATGCGGTCGCGCCGCATCAGGTGGGCGACGGCTTCTTCCCAGTAATGCGGTTTGGCGGCGGCGAGGTCGAGGGCGGACATGGCGGCGGAGTTCCTTACGCGCGGCGCCATTGCGTCTGGCCGCCCGGCTTGTCGTCGAGCTCGATGCCGGCCGCGCGCAGTTCGGCGCGGATGCCGTCGGCCCGGGCGTAGTCGCGGGCCTGCTTGGCGGCCGCGCGCGCGGCGATGAGGGTTTCGATCTGGGCCGCGTCGAGCGCGGCCGGCGGCGCGTCGGCCTGGGCCAGGCCCGCGGCCGAGTAACGGGTGGCGCACTGGAAATAGCGGGCCGGGTCTTGCTGCAGCAGGCCCAGCAGCCCGGCCAGCGCCTTGAGCTGGCCGGCGCTGCGCGCGCTGCGCACGCGGTTGGCGTCGGAGGCCAGTTCGAACAGCGCGGCCACGGCCCCCGAGGTGTTGAAATCGTCGTCCATGGCCGCCTTGAAGGCCTGCGCCTGCGCGTCGGCCCAGTCGATGCCGGCGGCGTCGGGCGCGACGTTCAGCAGCGCCTGGTACAGGCGGTCGAGGGCGTTCTGGGCATCGACCAGGTTGTCGGGCGTGTAGTTCTGCGGGCTGCGATAGTGATTGCGCACAATGAAGAACCGCAGCATCTCGGCTTCGCGCGGATTGACGGCATAGTCGGCCTGGCCGGCCGGCGGCTCGCCCTGCGCGATGGTCTGGCGGATGGTGCGGAAGTTGCCCAGCGATTTCGACATTTTGTCGGCATCGACCATCAGCGGGCCGCAGTGCATCCAGATATTGGCCAGCGCGCCGCCGAAGGCGCCTTCGGTCTGGGCGATTTCGTTTTCGTGGTGCGGGAATTTCAGGTCGGGGCCGCCGCCGTGGATGTCGAGCGGCAGGCCCAGCAAGGCGTGGCTCATGGCCGAGCATTCGATGTGCCAGCCGGGGCGGCCCAGGCCGTATGGCGACTGCCATTTGGTGTCGGCGGGCTCGTCGGCCTTGGCGGCCTTCCAGAGCACGAAGTCGAGCGGGTCGCGCTTGGCCGAACCCACGGCCACGCGTTCGCCCGCACGCAGGTCGTCGAGCGCCTTGCCCGACAGCTTGCCGTAGCCGGCGAAGCCGCGCACCGCGTAATTGACGTCGCCGTCGTCGGCGCGGTAGGCCAGCCCGTTTTGTTCGAGCCGGTTGATGATGTCGAGCATTTCGCCCACGTACTGGGTGGCGCGCGGCTCGCGGTCGGGCGGCTGCACGCCCAGCGCGCGCTCGTCGGCGTGCATGGCGGCGATATAGTATTCGGTGACCTCGCCGATGCGGCGGCCGGTCTCGACCGCGCGCCGGATGATCTTGTCGTCGATGTCGGTGATGTTGCGCACGTAGTCGACCGCCAGGCCGCTGGCGCGCAGCCAGCGCTGCACCACGTCGAACGCCACCAGCATGCGCGCGTGGCCCAGGTGGCAGTAGTCGTAGACGGTCATGCCGCACACGTACATGCGCACCTGGCCGGGCCGGGCCGGCTTGAAGGGTTCTTTGGTACGCGACAACGTGTTGTAGATGTGCAGCATGACGCTTTGGCTGGCCTCGAGATAGTGCGGAGCGTGCCCCGCGGGCGGTTCGCGCCGGCCCCGGGGGCACCGGCGGCGCGCGGCATGTTACCGCGCCAGGCCGCGCTACGCCCCCGTGCATCGGCTTGCGGCAAGCCGCGAACGCAACCGGGGCTAAAATGGCGGTCGTCAAGTATAGCAAGCGGCCTCGACGCGCGCGTAGCGCGTCTGCCCGATTTTTAACGGATGCCCACGTGACCCTCAACCGCCTTTCCCGCAACACCCTGTTGGTATTGGCATTGGCCACCCTGCCCGGCGCCGCCGCGTGGGGCCAGTCCATGGGCGGCGCCGGCAACCTGCCCAACACCGGCCGCGACGCGCTCACCAAGCTCGACCCGCTGCCGCCCGAAGGCGGCTGGAAGGCCCTGGCCAACTTGCTCGAGGCGCTCAAGCCCGGCGTCGATACGCGGCTGGACCCTACCCCTTCGCAGGTCACCACCCACATCGAGCGCCTGCTCGACCAGGGACAGAACCAGGAAGCGCTGCGGCTCATCGAACAGCGCGAAGCCGCCATCCAGGGCCAGCGGGGCACCGACGTCCAGTTGATGTTCCAGCACGCGCGCGCGCTGGCCGCGCTGGGCCGCACCGCCGAAGCCATCGCCATGTACACCGACATGACGACGCGCTTTCCCGAACTGCCCGAGCCCTGGAATAATCTGGCGGCGCTATACGCCAAACAGGGCGACCTGGACAGCGCCCACGAGGCCCTGCAAATGGCCCTGCGCGCCAACCCCGATTACCCCGCGGCGCGCGCCAACATGGGTGATATCCAGCTGATGATGGCATTGCGCACTTATCGCAATGCCGCGAACCAGGGCGTGCCCGGCATGCAGTCCAAGGCACGCGAAGTCGAAAATCTTCTGAAGGAAAGCCAACAACGATGATTTCGCGCTACTCTCCGCTACATCTGCTGCGCCTGATGGCGTGCACCTTCGCGCTGGCCACGATAGTGCCGGCAACCGCCGGCGCGCAGCCGGCGGCCTCATCCACCCCCTCTACCTCAGAAGGCACGAAACCCATGAGCACCACTCCCCGCGTCAAACTGCAGACCAACCAGGGCGACATCGTCATTACCCTGGATGCGGAGAAAGCACCCAAGACCGTGGAAAACTTCCTCAGCTACGTCAAGAGCGGCTTCTATGACGGCACCGTGTTCCATCGCGTGATCGACGGCTTCATGATCCAGGGCGGCGGCTTCGAGCCCGGCCTGAAGCAGAAGCCCACCCAGGCACCCATCGAAAACGAAGCCAACAACGGCCTGAAGAACGACAAATACACGCTGGCCATGGCCCGCACCAGCGACCCGCACTCGGCCACCGCGCAGTTCTTCATCAACGTCGCCGACAACGATTTCCTGAACTTCACCGCGCCCACGCCCAACGGCTGGGGCTATGCCGTCTTCGGCAAGGTCACCGACGGCACCGACGTGGTCGACAAGATCAAGGGCGTGAAAACCGGCAACAGCGGCTTCCACCAGAACGTGCCGGTCGAAGACGTCGTCATCGAGAAGGCCGAAGTCCTTGAATAAGGTCGCGTTGCAGGGCCCGGTCTGGCTGGCTTCCGACATCCACCTGGGGCCGGCCACGCCGGCCACTGCCGAGGCGTTCCTGGGGTTTCTGGAAGCGGCGGCCGGCGAGGCCGCCGCCCTGCTCTTGCCGGGCGACATTTTCGATGCCTGGATCGGCGACGACACCATCCAGGCCGCTCCGCCCTGGCTGGCGGCGGCGCTGCAGGGGCTTAAAAGCACCGCTGCGCGCATTCCGCTGTGGCTGGGGCGCGGCAATCGCGATTTCCTGATGGGCGCCGGCCTGGCCGACGCGCTGGGCGCGCGGCTGCTGCCCGAGCCCGCGATGCTCGACACCGACTACGGCCGCGTGCTGCTGACCCACGGCGACGAATACTGTACCGACGACGACGCCTACCAGCAGTTTCGCGCCATGGTGCGCGATCCGCGGTGGCAGGCGCAGTTCCTGGCCAAGACCATCCCCGAACGCCTGGCCATGGCCCAGCAGGCGCGCGGCGAAAGCCAGGCGGCCAACCAGATGAAAGCGGCCGAGATCATGGACGTCAACGCGCAGGCGGTCGCCGATGCCTTCCGCGCGGCCGATGTCGATGTCATCGTGCACGGCCACACGCACCGTCCCGCGCGGCATGTGCTGGACGTGGACGGCCGCCGCCGCGAACGCTGGGTACTGCCCGACTGGGATTGCGACCACGCCGATCCGCCGCGCGGCGGCTGGCTGGTCATCGACCGCGACGGGCTGGCATTCTACGACCTGGATGCGGCGTAAGGGCCCACCCCCGAAGCGCTGCGCGCTTCCCTCTCGGCCAGGTGTCGGGCTCCGTAGGTGCCTGACACCGCTGTGAGCGGAAAATCTCGGTCAAGCTTCGGTGTCTGACACCCTGCGGGAGTCAGACACCTGCCAAAAAGGCGCACGGCTTATTTGCTTGCCAGCCACAGGGCCACGACGATGCCCAGCGCGATGCGGTACCACGCAAAGCCGCGGTAGGTGTGGTTGGCCACGAAGCGCAAGACCGCCCGCACCACCACCAGCGCGCTGAAGAAGGCGGCGATGAAACCCACGGCGATGGCCGACAGATCGTGCTGGCTGAGCAGGCCGATGTTGCGGTACAGGTCGTAGGCGGCGGCGCCCAGCATGGTGGGCATGGCCAGGAAGAACGAGAACTCGGTGGCCGTCTTGCGCTGGATGCCGGCGATCATGCCGCCGATGATGGTGGCGCCCGAACGCGAGGTGCCCGGGATCATGGCCACGCACTGCGCCACCCCCACGCCCAGCGCCTGCTTCCAGCTGATCTGCTCCAGCGTGTGCGCCGAGGCGCGTTCATCGGAAGCCGTATCGTCGGACGCGCCCGGCGCATCGCCCGGGGTATGGTGGGTCTTGCGTTCGACCCACAGCATGATCAGGCCGCCCAGCACCAGCGTCACGGCCACCACGCCGGGATGGTAGAACACCTGCTTGATGGTCTTGATGAAAATGGCGCCCACCACCGCCGCCGGCAGGAAGGCCAGCAGCAGGTTGCGGGTGAAGGCCATTTCGGCCGGCACGCCGGTCAGCGTGCCCCGTATCAGCTGCCACAGCCGGGCGCGGAACACCCACATGACGGCCAGGATCGAGCCGAACTGGATCACCACCTCGAACACCTTGCCCGAACTCGAGGCAAAGTTGATCCAGTCGCCGACGAGGATCAGGTGGCCGGTGCTGGACACCGGGATGAACTCGGTCAGCCCCTCGATGATGCCTAGAAAAAATGCCTTGATCAGATGTAGGGTGCTATCGGTCACGGTGTGCGGCGAAAAATGGGGTTAATGGTCGTCGGCCTGGGCCTCGGCCTCGGCGGGCGCCAGCGGCATGCGCTCGACGCGCACCGACGCGATGCGGCGGCCGTCGAGTTCCAGCACCTCGAAGCGGAAATGATGGTGCGGACCATCGTACTCGCAGATATCGCCCGGCTGGGGCAGGTGCCCGAAGCGGGCCAGCAGGTAGCCGGCCAGCGTGGAATAGTCTTGCGAGTCGTCGATCAGGCCCTCGGTTTCCAGCACCTGCTCGACATGGTGCAGGTCGGCCGCGCCGTCGATCTTCCAGATGTCGTCCTGCTCGGGCGTGATGTCGGGCAGTTCGTCTTCGTCGGGAAATTCGCCGGCAATGGCCTCGAAGACGTCGATGGGCGTCACCAGGCCCTCGATGGCGCCGAACTCGTCGGCCACCAGCACCAGCTGGCCGCGCGAGCGCTTCAGGGTGTCCATCAGCCGCAGGATGCCGATGGACTCGTGCACGATGATCGGGTCGCGCAGGCGGTTGCGGTGCACCCGCTTGTCGGTGATCAGGTCGGCCACCAGGTCTTTGGCGCGGCCGATGCCGATGACTTCGTCCAGCGAGCCGCGGCACACCGGAAAGAAGCTGTGTGGGGCGTCGGTGATCTGGCGGTGGATGGTCTCGGCGTCGTCGTCGATATTGACCCATGACACGTCGGTGCGCGGGGTCATGATGGAACGGATTGAGCGCTCGGCCAGCGTCAGGACGCCGCTGACCATGTTGCGCTCTTCCACGCCGAAGGCCGGCACGGCCGGCTGGTCGGCGCTGGACGCGGCGATTTCTTCGCTGTCGGGCGGGCGCTTGCCCAGCATGCGCAGCACGGCGCTGGCCGTGCGCTCGCGCATGGGGCGGGTGGCATCCAGCCGCAACAGGTTGCGCCGGGCCACCTGGTTGGCCATCTCGATGGCCACCGAGAACCCGATGGCGGCATACAGATAGCCCTTGGGCACCTTGAACCCGAAGGCTTCGGCCAGCAGCGAGAAACCGATCATGAGCAGGAAGCCCAGGCACAGCACCACCACGGTGGGATGCGCGTTGACGAAGCGCGTCAGGGGCTTGGACGCCAGCAGCATGATGCCGATAGCCACCGTCACGGCGATCATCATGATGGCCAGGTGGTCGACCATGCCGACGGCCGTGATGACCGAGTCCAGCGAGAACACCGCGTCGAGCACGACGATCTGCAGCACGATGACCCAGAAACTGGCGTAGACGCGCGGCCCCGAGGCCTGGATGGCCTGGCCGCCCTCGAGGCGCTCGTGCAGTTCGAGCGTGCCCTTGAAGAGCAGGAACAGGCCGCCCACCAGCAGGATCAGGTCGCGGCCCGAGAATGTGACCGGGCCGATGGCAAACAATGGAGCAGTCAGGGTGACCAGCCAGGACATGACCGACAGCAGGCCCAGGCGCATCAGCAGTGCCAGGGACAAGCCCACGATACGCGCGCGGTCGCGCTGCGCGGGGGGCAGCTTGTCGGCCAGAATGGCGATGAAAATCAGGTTGTCGATCCCCAGGACGATTTCAAGGACGACCAGGGTAAGCAGGCCGACCCACGCGGCGGGGTCCAGCAGCCACTCCATCAAGTGCTCCAAAAGTTGCGGAACCGCCAATCGTACCTGGAAATGGCATCACATGCCGGCAACATACCGGAAGATGGCCCGTAAAACATGGGGTTCGGCGGCCAGCGCGAGCGCTGGCGCGGCCTACGGGCCGGCGGCGCGCCGCAAGCACGGCGCGCCGTGGTTTTTCAGTCTTGCTTGAGCTGCAGGGCAGCCAGCATTTGGGTGAAGATCTTGGGGCTGCCCGCCAGCACGTTGCCGGAATCTTGCCAGCCCTGCTCGCCGTCGAAATCGGCCACCAGGCCGCCGGCTTCTTGGACCAGCAGGCTGCCGGCGGCCAGGTCCCAGGGCTTGAGGCGCACGCCGCAGAAGCCGTCGAGGCGGCCCGCGGCCACGTAGGCCAGGTCGAGCACGGTGGAACCCAGGCGGCGCACACCGGTGCTGCCGTCGGCCAGTTGGCGGAACCGCCCGCCCCCGGCATCGACGTCGCCCGACTTGGGCCAATGGGCGCCCAGCAGGGCCTCGCTGTAGCGCGTGCGGCCCGACACCCGGATGCGGCGGTCGTTCAGGAACGTGCCGCTGCCCCGGCTGGCGGTGAACAGTTCATTGCGCGAGGGGTCGTACACCACGGCTTGCGTGATCTGGCCGCGCTGCGCCAACGCGATCGACACGGCGTAATTGGGCAGGCCATGGATGAAATTGGTGGTGCCGTCGAGCGGATCGATGATCCACTGGAACTCGGCCTGTTCGGGGCCCTGCAGCCCGTATTCTTCACCCAGCACGGCGTGGTCGGGGTAGGCGGTGCGCAAGGTCTCTACAATGGACTCTTCCGAGGCACGGTCGACTTCCGTGACATAATCGCGCGGCCCCTTGCGGGCCACGCTGAGTCGTTCCAAATCCAGGCTGGCACGGTTGATGATGGTGCCGGCACGCCGGGCCGCCTTGATGGCGATATTGAGCATCGGGTGCATAAAATTCCGTACGTATGCGGTAAGGGCTGCCACCCGGGGGCCTGTGCCGCGAAACCAGGCGATCCGCCGCGGCAACGACCCAAAAAACCAGGAAGGCGTTAAGCCAAACTTGCCATTTTAAATGACTCAAGCATTTTCACGCGTTCAGTTCATCATGGTACAGCCCAGCCACCCCGGAAACGTGGGTTCGGCGGCGCGGGCCATCAAGACCATGGGCTTTGCCGACCTGGTGCTGGTCGAACCCCGCTACCCCGACATGACCCGCCAGCCCGAGGCGGTGGCGCTGGCCAGCGGCGCGGGCGACGTACTCGAGCGGACGCGGGTCTGCGCCACCCTGGAAGAAGCCCTGGCGCCCGTTACGCTGGCCTTTGCCCTGACGGCCCGGGTGCGCGACCTGGGGCCGCCACCCTGCGACATCCGCCAGGCGGCCGGGCTGGCCAGCGCGCACCTGGCCACGCCGGGTTCGGGCTGCGCCGCCGTGGTGCTGGGCACCGAGCGGGCGGGCCTGACCAATGCCCAGATCGCGCTGTGCCAGCGCATCTGCCATATCCCGGCGAACCCCGAATATAGCTCGCTGAACGTGGCCCAGGCCCTGCAGCTGGCCGCCTGGGAATTGCGCTACGCGCTGCTGCAGGCCGACGGCGCCGCCCTGCTGCCGGCCTCGACCGCGCAACACCCCCACCCCGGCGCCGCCCCCGCCACCGGCGAAGCCGTCCAGGCGTTTCTGGCGCATTGGGAAGAAGCCCTCGTCCATGTCCAGTTCCTGGACCCGGACCACCCCAAGAAGCTGATGCCGCGCATGCGCCACCTGTTCAGCCGCAGCGCGCTCACGCGCGACGAGGTCGACATGCTGCGCGGCGTATGCACGGCAATGCTGCGCAAGAAATAGCAGGGGCGCCGGACGCCGGGTGCCTGTGCTATCTGCATGCGGCGGTGTCTGACACCCTTCGGGAGTCAGACCCCTGCATACCCCGCACACCCGCATAAAAAAGGTGTCTGACTCCCGAAGGGTGCCAGACACCGAAAACTGCAGAAAACCGCTTTCATCGAGCGGTGTCAGGCACCCGCGGAGCCTGACACCCGGGGCCACACCTGGGCCCGGCCGCTCAGTCGACTTGCGCGCCCGAGGCCTTGACCACCGGAGCCCAGCTCTCGACTTCGGACTTGATGAAAGCGCCGAACTCGGCCGGCGTGGTCTTTTCACCCACGGCGCCCAGGCCTTCGAAGGCCTTTTGCACTTCGGGGTTGTCCTGCGCCTTGACGATCACGGCATTGAGCTTTTCGATCACTTCGGGCGGGGTGCCGGCCGGCGCGATCAGGCCGAACCAGGACGACACGTCGAAGTTGTCGAAACCCGATTCCTGCATGGTGGGCAGGTCGGGCGCGGTGGGCGAGCGCTTGGCGGTGGTGACCGCCAGGGCCTTCAGCTTGCCGCCCTTCACGTGCGGCCACGACGACGGCATGTTGTCGAACATGAACTGCACTTGTCCGCCGATCAGGTCGGTAACCGCCGGGGCGCTGCCCTTGTACGGCACGTGCAGCACGTCCAGGCCGGCGCGCATCTTGAACAGTTCGCCCGCCATGTGGATGGAGGTGCCGCTGCCCGACGACGCGAATGCCAGCTTGCCGGGATTGGCCTTGGCGTAATCGACCAGTTCTTGCACCGACTTCACCGGCACCTGGGGATTGACCACCAGGATGTTGGGCACCTTGGCGCCCAGCGCCACGGGCTCGAAGTCTTTGGTCAGGTCGAACGTGACGTTCTTGTACAGCGTCTGGTTGATGGCGCTGGTGACGGCCACGAACAGCAGCGTATAGCCGTCGGGCTTGGCGCGCTTCACGTAGTCGGTGGCGATGTTGCTGCCGGCACCCGGCTTGTTCTCGACCACGAAGGATTCGCCCAGCGCCTGGGTGAGTTCCTTGGCCATGATGCGGGCGATGACGTCGGTCGTGCCGCCCGCCGAGAAGCCCACCACGATGTGCACGGGTTTTTCGGGAAAGGCTGCGTGGGCGCTGGCACCGAGAGCCAGCGCGCCGATGGCGCCGGCCAGCAAGGTGGCTGCATGGCGCAGGAAGCGAGGTTTTTGACCATTGGCCATGTAGAGTCTCCTGTGAAAATTGTCCATGTAACGGACGCTCTAGACTTTGTTACGGGGGCGATTTTGGACTAGTCAGGCCATTTTCGGCAAGGTAGAGTCCACCCTACGGACAGTGGTTTTCCCTGCTTCGACCGCTACGCTACGTTACACCCGAGGATTCATGCCCACTTCAGAGAGTTCTTCCGGCCCGCGCACCTTGCGCCGCGGGCTGGCCGTCTTGGCCGCCTTGCGCGACCAGGGGGCCGGCGGGCTCAGCATTACGGACATCGCCCGGCTGACCGGCATACAACGTCCCACCATTTACCGGCTGCTGGCCGCCCTGCTCGATTCGGGGCTGGTGCTGGCGGTGCCGGGCACCAAGAAATACCGCGCCCAATGGGCCTCGTGCGCCGATACCGCCACGCCGGACCCGCGCGTCAGCCAGACCCTGCCCATTTTGCGCCGCCTGGCCGAACGCACCGGCGACGCGGTGTTCCTGGTGGTGCGCGAGGGCGACGAATCGGTCAGCCTGCATCGCGAGATCGGCGGGTATCCGGTGCAGATCCTGGCCACCTACGCCGGCAAGCGCCAGCCGCTGGGGGTGGGATCGGGCGGCATGGCCCTGCTGGCCGCCCTGCCCGACACGACGGCGCACGGCATCGTCGAGCGCAATTCGGGCTTCCTGGATGAATATGGCGGCATGACACCGCATGAAATGCACCGGCTGATCGAGAACACCCGCGCGCGCGGCTATGCCGTGGTGGGCAACCACGCCGTGCGCGGCGCGCTGGGCGTGGGGTGCGCCCTGCTCGATCCGCAGGGCGCGCCCATCCTGGCGATCAGTGTCACGGCCATCATCGACCGCATGCCGGCGCCGCGCCAGCGCGAGATCGCCGGCTGGATCCACGCCGAACTGGCGCGCCTGACGCTGCGCGCCTGACTACACCGCCGGCGTGCCCGGCTTGGGCGGGCTGGAGATTTCGCGCACGGGGATGGGCGGCTTGAAACCGGCCTTGCTCAGCGCCTGGCGGATCTGGTGGAACAGGTCCCAGCGCAAGTCCCAGTATTGCGCGGCCGAGCACCACAGGCGCAGATTGATGACCGTGCCGTTGTCTTTGTATTCGAAGACCTTGATCTGCGGCGGCGGGTGCTTGTTCACCATGGGGTGGGCGTCCACCAGTTTGCGCAGCTGTTCCAGGGCCTCGTCCAGATCGTCGTCGTAGTGCACGGTCACCGGGATATCCAGGCGGCGCGTGTCGTTGCGGCTGTAGTTGGTGATGGTGGCGTTCCAGACCACGCTGTTGGGCAGCGTGATGTGGATGCCGTCGCCCTGCACCAGGCGGCACAGGAACAGGCCGACTTCGGCCACCGTGCCCTCGGTGCCGCTGCTCAGCGCCACGTATTCGCCGGCGCGCAAGGGCCGCAGTATCAGCAGCATGATGCCGGCCGCGATGTTCTGCAGAGTGTTCTGCAATGCCAGGCCCACGGCCAGGCCGGCCGCGCCCAGGACGGCGATGAGGCTGGCGGTTTGCACGCCGAACCGCGCCAGCACGGCGATCACCGTGAAAATGCGCACCGCCCATACCACCACGGTGTAGAACATGGGCACGATGGTGGGGTCGATGCGCGGCGAACGCGTGGCCGCGCGCTGCACCCAGCGGCCCAGCAGGGCCGATATCCACCAGCCGATGATCAGTATCACCACGGCCATGACGATATTGACGAGCCCGTCGGCCAGCCGCGGCATCAGGGTTTCCAGGCTTACCAGGTATTCGCTCATCGCTTTCCACCCCATGCGTCGTGCGCAAGTTGATCAGCGGAAAACTGTATCAGAAGCCGGCGACTCGTGCCGACGGCGGTGTCTGACACCCTGCGGGAGTCAGACACCTGGAGCACTTCCCTCTGGGCCAGGTGTCAGGCTCCGTAGGTGCCTGACACCGCTGTGTGCGGAAAATCTCGGTCAAGCTTCGGTGTCTGACACCCTGCGGGAGTCAGACACCTATGAAGGGGGCGATGCTGGCGAACCGATGCGTTCCCGGCGCGCCTACACCCGCCGGAAGTGGTTATCCCACGACAACCCCGCGGTAGGCGGCAAGACGGCTTGCACCGGCGCGGCGGGACCGGCCCGCACCAGTTCTCCCATGCCGCTGTTGACCAGGAAGCGCTCCGGCGCCAGCGGCGCCACGCCGCAACCGTCGGCCAGGCGCGTCAGGCCCAGGCATCGGCCGTTCTCGGTGTCCCAATACACCACCTGCCCGCCCACCGGGCTGCTGGTGGCGAGAACGGCCCCGGCGGTATCCACCGCCACCGAGCCCACATAGTTGCGAAAGCCGCGCAACACTTCGGAAGGGCCGGCAAACAGCTCCGCGGCACGGCCGCGGCGGTGGCGCCCCACCAGCGGCGGCCGCTCGGCCGCCGGGCCGGTATGCTGGCAGCCGAACCACACCGCCCCATCGGCGGCCACCGCCAGGTGGCGGATCGACAAGCGATGGTATTCGCGCGGCAGCTCGACCTGTTCGAGCAGGCGGCCGTCGGCCGCGTCCACGTAGGCCAGCGATGGCCGCATGGTGTCCAGGTTGAGTTCCAGCTTGCCGTAGTCGGGATGGGTAAGAATGCCGCCGTTGGCCACGCACAGCGTCTTGCCGTCGGGCAGCAGCACCACTTCGTGCGGCCCGATTCCGCCGGTGGCGAATTCGCCGATGCGCCGATAGCCGCCGCCCTCCGAAGCGTCGTACACGCCCAGCACGCCATGGCCGGCTTCGTAGTGGTTCTCGGTGGCGATCATGCGCCGGCCGTCGGGCAGGAAGACGCCATGGCCGAAGAAATGGCGCCCGTCCGCCGCCTGCAAAGGCACCGGCGGCTGCGCGCCGTCCAAGCGAAACGCCACGGCGAAAAAGCCGGGCTGGCGGCCGAACACGACGGCGCGGCCGCGCCCCGGGTCCAGCGCGAAACTGTGGCCGCGCGCCGGCATCGGCACCACCTGCCGATCGCGGCCCTGGGCGTCCAGCACCACGGCCTCGTAGCGCTCGCCCGCGCGCCGCGCGGCCAGGTACAGGGGCGCCGGGCCGGCGGCGCGCAGGGTCGCGGGGGCCAGGCCGGCCGCGGCGGCCACGGCCAGGAAGCGGCGCCGGTCAATCGCCATCGAGCGCATTGAATCCGATCGTGACGCCCAGCGCGGGCGCCACATGCTGGTCGACAATATCTTTGGCATTTTTCAGGATCATGCCGGCCAGCGCCAGGCGCCGCCACGCCGCGGCGTCGGCCAGGGCCTGCTGCAGCGGCAGCTCCACGGCCTCGACGGCGGCGGCCGCGCGATCGAGTTCGCCCCGTACCGAAGCCTCGATCCAGCTTTCATCGTCGGCATACGCGTAGCCACCCGCGTCATAGAACGCGCGCAGGCCACGCACGCTGGCCGCCAGGGCGGGCAGGGTCGCGTCGCTGCGCCAGAACGCGGCCCGCTTGGGGCGCGCCGCCTGCGGCGAATCGGCCAGCACGGGCAGCAGCTTGACGTCGCGGGCAAACTGCAGGCCCGTGGACAAGGCCTTGACCGCTTCGGCGGCCACTTCTTGCTGGCTGCGATATAAGTCGTTGCCGGGGGCCGGGGCCGTGAACTGCCGGCCGAAATCGCCTTGCGGGCTCCAGGCCTGCCGCAGCTCACCGGCCACGCCGGCGACATTGGCGGCCACCGCCACGGCATAGCGGCAGGCGTAGGCGGTATCGGCGCCGGCCGGCCCCGCGAGCAGGCCGGGTTCGTCGTACAGCACGTATTCCAGTGCCGGCAGGCCCTGCAGGGCCACGCTGCGCTTGGCCAGCGCCTGCGGCTCCAGCGCGGCCGGGTCGGCCTGCGCCAGCAGCGCGCGCACCTGGCGCTGCATCACGCCGCGCGTATCGGGCCAGAAGGCCAGCCGTTCGTAGCGATTGCCCTGCACCAGCGGACCGAAGCGCAGGAATTCCACGCCCGACCACGCCAGCACGGTGTGGCGGAAGGCCTGGCCCACGGCCGGCGCGCCAGGCTGGCCACCGCCCTGGCCGCACCAGCCGGCCAGGCTTGCTTGCAGGGCCTCGGCCTGTTGCGCCAGCCGGGCCACGGCCGGCCGCGCATAATCGTCGGCCAGGCGCTGGCCCAGGTCGGCCGGCGGCGCCGCCAGCGCGGCGAGCGGCGCCAGCGCCACCCAGGCCGCCACCAGCCACTTGCTTGTCGGCATATTCAAACTCCTTGCAGGACGGCTCATAGCGACTCCAGGAAACGGATCAGGTCGGCGCGCTCTTGCGGCGACATGGCCACCACGCGGTCGCGTGCCGCCTGCGCTTCGCCGCCGTGCCACAGAATCGCCTCGAGCAGCGTGCGCGCCCGGCCGTCATGCAGCCAAGTCGCATTGGGATTCACGGTGCGCGTCAGGCCGATGCCCCACAGCGGCGGAGTGCGCCATTCGCTGCCGCTGGCCCGGTCTTCCGAAACACCATCGGCCAAGCCCTCGCCCATATCGTGCAGCAGCAGGTCGGTGTAGGGCCAGATCAGTTGAAAGCGGTGCTCGGGGCGCGCGGCATCGCGGCGGGTCACGTATTTGGGCACGTGGCAGGCCACGCAGTTGGCTTCGTAGAACAATTTCTTGCCCGCCAGCACGCGCGCGTCGTCGACCTCGCGGCGTTGCGGCACGGCCAGATTGACGGCATAGGTGGTGACGAAGTCCATCAGCTCGCCCGGCACTTCGTGTTCGCCCAGGCGCGGCTGCGCGCCGTGCGGCATGTCGAAGCAGGCGCCCTGGGCGGCCGTGCATTCGCCATAATGGCTGGGAAACAGCGGCGTCGACAAGCCCATGTCATTGGAAAACGCCACCGCGCTCTGCTGCTCGACGGTGGGCTGGCTGGCCTTCCAGTTGAAGCGGCCCAGCACCTGTTCGCCGGTGCGCGCATCGCGCACCCAATTGGGCCGCCCGCTGACGCCGTCGCCATGGTCGGCCGCCGCATTGGCCAGGATGTCGGCCGGATGCACGGCCTCGAGCAGGCCCAGGCCTATCATCGGCGGCGCCAGGCGCGCCGAGATCCGCGCATCGGCGCGCAGCGGGCCATAGCCCGGATCTTCGATGCGGTAGGCCGGCTTCATCAGGGTGGCGGTTTCGCCGCCGCCCAGCGCCACGGCCACCGGCTCGTAATCGATTTCCAGCCGCCCCTCGGCCGGCAGGCCCGCCACCGCGAAATTCTGCAGTTGCGAGCCATACACCGGCTCGGGCACGAACGGCAGCTCGCCCGAGGCCAGCAGCCGGCGGTGCTCATCGGTGGTGGGCGGCACGGCCAGGCGCAGCAACAGCGCCACGGCGTCGGAGCGCTCCAGCGGATCGAAGCCCGGCACGGTGCCGCGGCCGTCTTTGGTATGGCAGGCCTGGCACGAACGCGCGTTGAACAGCGGACCCAGTCCGTCGGACGCCTGGGTCGACGACGGCGCCGATACCCAGTCTTTGCGGAACAGGCCGTTGCCCACCAGGAATTGCTGGCGCCCCTCGAAGGTCAGGTTGGCCGACGGGTGCGAGAAGATGTCGGCGTTGACCAGCTTGCGCGTGGTGCCCGCCCCCGCCGGCAAGGTCTCGAAAGGCTCGGCCTTGGAAAAATCGCGGGTCGGCGCGGTCACCCGGGAAACGCGCTGCCGGTCTTCGGCGCTGAGGTCGTCGCGCCCGTCGGATGCGACGGCGGCGCCGGCCATGGCCAGCGCCGCCCATACTGCAACTGCGGCCTTGCTCACTGGAATACGGCTTCCGGTTTGTCCAGGCTGTCCGAGCCCTCGAGCGCCACGTCGCCCAGTTCCAGCACGGCGATCACGCGCTCCAGGCTGCGGGTCTGGTCGATCAGGCTGTCGATGGCGGCCTGCACCACGGCGTTGCCTTCGGCATTGCCGCTGGCGATCATCTGGTCGTAGGTTTCCACCTTGTCGGCGCGGTCGCGCATCGCCTGCATGGCGGCCACGGTGGCGTCCAGCTTGGCGCGCATTTCGGCGTCCAGCTTCGGATCGCGCGCCTTGACCAGATCGGACACACTGGCGCCCGAGACAGTCTTGCCGTCGACGCGCGCATAGCTGCCCAGATAGACGTTACGGATGCCGATCTGGTTGTAGTAATGCGAGTTGTGCGTGTTGTCCGAGAAGCAATCATGCTCTTCTTCGGGATCGTGCAGCATCAGCCCCAGCTTCATGCGTTCGCCGGCCAGTTCGCCGTACGACAGGCTGCCCAGGCCGGTCATCATCGCCACCAGGCCGGCCCTGGGATCTTGCTCGACCGCCTTGCGCGCCTCGCCGTCCGGCTTCCAGTTGGCGACCATGTCTTCCAGATCGGCCACCAGCAAATCGGTGACGGCGCGCAGGTACTGCGCGCGCCGCTCGCAATGGCCGCCGGTGCATTGCGCCGGATCGAAGTCGGTATGCGGCCGGTTGCCCGCATGGCGTTCTTGCGGCGACCCCTGGCGGTCGGCCGGCGCCGGGCCGCTGCCGTTCAGGTCCTGGCCCCACAGCAGGAACTCGATGGCGTGGTAGCCGGTGGCCACGTTGGCCTCGTTGCCGTCGGCCTCATGCAGGGTTTCGGACAGCAGTTCGGGGGTGATCACGGTGGCGTCGATAGTCTTGCCGCCCACCGAGATCTTCGAATTGGCGATCACATTCACGGCATAGAACGCGTTCTGGTCGTTCTCGGTGCCGTACGAAGCGTCCACATAGTCGATCAGGCCTTCGTCCAGCGGCCATGCGTTCACGCTGCCTTCCCAGTCGTCGACAATGGGATTGCCGAAGCGGAACGCCTCGGTCTGCTGGTACGGCACGCGGGCGGCCAGCCACGCCGCGCGCGCCGCCTGCAGGGCCTGGGCAGAGGGCTGGTCGATCAGTGCCTGGATCGCCGTGCGCAAGGCCTGAGCCGACGCCAGCGAATCTTCGTAGCCGGCCAACGCGATGTCGGAATAAGTTTGCACCACCGTCTTGGGCTCGGCGGCCGCCTGGGCCGTACCCGCGGCCACGGCGGCCACCAGCAGCGCGCCATAGAACAACTTGCGCATCGGAACTCTCTCCTGTTTTGAGTAAACGCGCCCCGCGTGGCCGCGCTTTTTGGAAATCGAGGATTGCCGGCGCAATTGTAAACAATTTTCGTTCAATGTTCAGTGAAATGTCAGTCAGAATCAGTCAACGGCGGCCGGCCGGCTGCAGCCAGCCCCGCAACAGCCGGGTAATCAACGGAATGCAAATGAACGACAGCACCGGCGTCATGCACAGGGTGGTAACCAGCACCCGCCAGAACAACGGCATGGCGCTCAATTGCGCATTGAGCAGCGTGCTGAACAGCAGCAGCACCGGAAAATACGCGACCCAGATGCTGACGGCCTGCTTCCAGCGCGGCGGCGCACTGTGCGGCGGACCGAACCAGGTATCCATGCCGCTGGCGCGGTGCACGCGGCTGGCCCGCACCAAGCCGGCGCCGCGCTCGAGCCACATGCGGCGCGGCAGGGAATTTTCCCAGCGCGCCAGGCAGGCGGCATCGCCGAAGCGCAGCACGATCTGGTATTGGTCGCCGCCCTCGGGCGGCTGCAGCACACCAGAACCCAGAAAACCGGGGAACCCCGCCGCCAGGATCTCGCCCTGGCGCAGCCACGCCAGGAAATCTCCATAACGGTCGGGCGCAATGTGCCGGGTGACCAGCATCGTGACGGGGGCGGAAGAAGGGGCGGACATGCGAAGGACTCCTGGGCTGCGCGCGGGCCGGACCGGGACGGTACGCGGCCCCTTGGTGTCTGGCCAAGCAAGG
Source organism: Bordetella petrii (assembly GCA_017745595.1). GTDB lineage: Bacteria > Pseudomonadota > Gammaproteobacteria > Burkholderiales > Burkholderiaceae_B > Bordetella_A > Bordetella_A petrii_C. The sequence continues at coordinate 17,584 of WMBV01000010.1, read as the reverse complement.
TCCGTGCCAGTTCGCGGGGCACGCGCCTTCCCCGTGGCCGGCCGCCGGTCCGGCCGGCATACGGGCGCGGCCGCACCGCGACGCTCACCGCAATGAGGCCCGCGCTCCGTCTTGGTGCGTGTTGAGCGCGTCACATCACAGGTCTACACTGACCGATTTCCAACCCGTGGAGCACGTGGATCATGAGCACCTACAAGATTGCGGTTTTCGTTGGCAGCCTGCGCGCCGGCTCATTCAACCTGCGCCTGGCCCGCGCCCTGGAAAAGCTGGCGCCCGACACCATCGAATTCGAACACGCGAGCCTGGGCGACGTGCCCCTGTACAACCAGGACAACGAAATGTCCATGCCGCCGCAAGCGGCCAAGGTCAAAGACCTGATCGCGCGCGCCGACGGCCTGCTGTTCGTCACGCCGGAACACAACCGCTCGATACCGGCCGCGCTGAAAAACGCCATCGACTGGGGCTCGCGCCCGTGGGGGAAAAACTCCTGGACCGGCAAGACCGCCGGCATCGTCGGCACTTCGCCCAGCGCGGCCGGCACCGCCATGGCCCAACAGCATCTGCGCAACATCCTGGCCGCCGAAGGCGTCAACGTCCTGACCACGCCCGAAGTCTTCCTGCAATACACCGAAGGCCTCATCGACGACCAATACACCATCACCAACGAAGGTACCCGCAAATTCCTGCAGGGCTGGCTCGACCGCTACCTGGCTTGGGTCGCCAAACTGGCCGCCTGATCCAGCGCGTTCCGTTCAAGGCACCCAGGCGTCTGAAGTAAGAGCCCCACCCCCGAAGCGCTACGCGCTTCCCCCTGCTCAGGTGTCTGACTCCCGAAGGGTGTCAGACACCGTAGCCTGCGGCTGCTGCCTCAATAGAACGGTAGAACGGTGTCAGGTGCCCGCTGAACTGGCACCTGCCCCACACCCCCCACCATCGCCCACTTCCCGCATCGCAATCACCACGTCACACAAGACCCATAACCTCTCGTGCTGTTTTGGCTGAAGGGCAGCTTAAACATCCTCCAACTCGAAGAGGTTCGAATGTCTTACTTGACGGATAAACTGCGCGGTCCGCGCCGCGAAGCACAGGGAGAAATCACGGTACCGGGCCAGATGTTCGACGACATCGTCGCGGCCAATCCCGCGCGGCGCACGCTGCTGCGCAACAGCGTGGGCCTGTCGCTGCTGTCCGTGTTCGGCGCGACGCTGGCCGGCTGTGGCAGCGGCAGCGACGACGACAGCAATGACGAGGCGCCCGGTGGCGACACCGGTGGCGACACCGGCGGCAACGATGGCGGCACCCCCGAGCCGGCCGGCCCCGACTACTCGGTCAACTTCACGCCCCTGGCCGACAACCTGACGCCCGACACGGTGCTGGTGCCGGAAGGCTACGTCGCCGAAGTCCTGTATTCGGCCGGCGATAAATGCATGATCGGTTCGCTGGGTTATTCCGGCATTCCGCAGTCGTACCCCACTACCGAAAACCAGGCCGGCGGCCAGCACGACGGCATGCATTTCTATCCGCTGGAAGGCGTGGACCCGAATAAAGGCGGCCTGCTGGTCCTGAACCACGAAAACGTCGACAGCAAGACGCTGGACCTGGCCACGGACGCGGTGCGCACCAATCTGTCGAACGTCGGCGTGTCGGTCATCGAAATCGCCCGCGCCGATGACGGCAAGTGGTCGGTCAATACCAATTCGTCGTACAACAAGCGCTACACCGGCAACACCATCTACAACGTCGGCGGCCCCGCCGCGTCGGCCATCAGCCCCAGCGTGGTCGGCACCCTGAACAACTGCGCCAGCGGCCCCACGCCCTGGGGCACGTATCTGACCTGCGAAGAAACCACCGACAACTACTGGGACAACAGCCAGCCCGAAGAAGGCTATGGCTGGGTGGTCGAGATCGACCCCTACCAACCGACGTCCACGGCGGTCAAGCGCACCGCCATGGGCCGCTTCGACCACGAAAACACGGCCTACATGCTGGACGAGAACAACCGTGTCGCCTTCTACATGGGCGACGACGGCACCCCCGGCTGCATCTACAAGTTCGTGCCCACGCGCGCCTACGATCCGTCGAACCGCGCCAACAACGCCAACCTGCTCGACGAGGGCACGCTGTATGCGGCCCGCTTCAACGATGACGGCTCGGGCAACTGGGTAGAGCTCACGGTAGGCAAGAACGGCCTGACCGCGGGCGCCGTGGATCCCGGCAACTACACCCAGGTCGCCCCCGGCTCGCTGCCGGCGCAGACGCTCATCGACTTCAACTCGCAAGCCGATGTGCTGATCAATACCAAGGCCGCCGCGCGCGTCGCCGGCGCCACCCTGATGGACCGTCCTGAGTGGATCACCGTCGGCGTCGACAAGACCGTTTACTGCACGCTGACCAACAACGGCAGCCGCCGCCGCACCAGCGCCGCCAACCCGCGCGTCAATAACTCGCATGGGCACATCGTGCGCTGGAAGGAACGCGGCGGCTCGCCGCTGGCCTCGACGTTCGAATGGGAACTGCTGCTGCTGGCGGGCTACGATGCATCGCAAGGCAAGACCGAGAACGTGACCGGCACCATCAACGGCGACACGTTCTCGAGCCCGGACGGCATCCGCATCGATCCGCAGGGGCGGCTGTGGGTGCAGACCGATTCGGGCGCGACCCGCGCCGACGAATTCGGCCACAACGCCATGTATTACATCGACCAGGAAACCGGCGAATCGAAGCGCTTCCTGGTGGGGCCGGTGGGTTGCGAAATTACCGGCATCGCCTACAACGACGACCTGACCACGTTCTTCATCAACATCCAGCACCCCAACGGCGCCTGGAATACGGTGCGGACCGGAGGCGGCGACGCGCGCTCGGCCACGGTGGTCGTGCGCCGCCAGGATGGCAAGCCGGTCGGCGCCTGAGCAAGCACGCAAGCCCCGGGCGGCGGCATGGGCCGCCGCCCGGGGCGCGCGAGAAGACGGCGGCGGTTCAGTCGCCTTCTTCGAGCCGCATGCCGAGCTTCAGCCCGACCTGCCAGTGTTCGATCTTGCCGTTCTTGATATGGCCGCGGACTTCGGTGACTTCGAACCAGTCGAGGTTGCGCAGGGTTTCCGAGGCGCGAGCAATGGCCTGCACGACGGCGTCGTCGGACGACTTGGTGGACGAGCCCACCAGTTCGATCTGTTTGTAGACATGGCTGTTGGACATGGTGCGTCTCCTGGAAAGTGGCAGCATGCCAGGAGCGGCGGGCCGCCCGCCCGATGACCGGGCCAGCCCATTGTGGCACGCCCTGGCGTGCCTGCCTATGCGCAATCGCCGTGCCAGCGGCCGCGGAGTGCCCACCCCGCCCCGCCGCCCGATACAATCTGGCCGATGAGTTCCGCACCCGCTACCCCCGCCGCCGCCTACGCCGGCCACACTCCCATGATGCAGCAGTATCTGCGCCTGAAAGCCGAGGCCGGACCGCTGCTGCTGTTCTATCGCATGGGCGACTTCTACGAAATGTTCTACGAAGACGCCGAGCGCGCCGCGCGCCTGCTGGGCCTGACGCTGACCAAGCGCGGCACGTCCAACGGCACGCCCATTCCCATGGCGGGCGTGCCCGTGCATGCCATGGAGCAATACCTGGCGCGCCTGGTCGGCCAGGGCGAATCGGTGGCCATCTGCGAACAGATCGGCGACCCCGCCGCCGCCAAGGGACCGGTAGAACGGCGCATCGTGCGCATCGTCACGCCCGGCACGCTGACCGACGAGGCCCTGCTGCCGGCCAAGGCCGATCGCGCGCTGGCCGCGGTGTTCCTGGGCGGCAAGGCGCGCAACCCGCGCGCCGGGCTGGCCTGGCTGAACCTCGCCAGCGGCGAATTCCGCGTCACCGAATGCGCGCCGGCCCAGCTCGAATCCGAACTGCACCGCATCGCCCCGGCCGAACTGGTGTACGCCGAAGGCGCCGAACTGGCGCTGGTCTTCGAAGGCGCGCGCACCCGCGTGCCCGACTGGCATTTCGAAAGCGACGGCGCGCGCGCGCACCTGCTGGCCCACTTCAAGACCGACAGCCTGGCGGGCTTCGATGTCGACGACATGCCGGCCGCCATCTGCGCGGCCGGCGCGCTGCTGCGCTACGCCGCGCGCACGCAATCGCAGACGCTGGCCCACGTGCAGGGCATCGCCGTCGACCGGCCGGGCCAGTACATCCTGATGGACCCGGTCACGCGGCGCAATCTCGAACTGACCCAGACGCTCAGCGGCGAAGAATCGCCCACGCTGTTTTCGCTGCTGGACGGCTGCCGCACGCCCATGGGCAGCCGCCTGCTGCGGCGCTGGCTGCATCATCCGCTGCGCGACAACGCCCCCGCGCTGGCGCGCCAGCAGGCCATATCCGCCCTGCTGGCCGGCCGCATGGACGTCGCCCAGACCTTCGGCGCGGCCGGCCTGCTGGAAACCCTGCGCGACGCGCTGGATGCCTTTCCCGATGTCGAACGCATTTCGTCGCGGCTGGCGCTGCGCTCGGTGCGCCCGCGCGAACTGGCCAGCCTGCGCGACGCGCTGGCCGCCCTGCCCGCGCTGCGCGCGCTGGTTGCCCCGCTCGATGCCTCGCCGCGCCTGGCCGAGCTGGCCGGGCACCTGGCTCCCGATACCGCCATCGCCGACCTGCTGCACCGTGCCATCGCCCAGGAACCGGCCGTGGCCATCCGCGACGGCGGCGTCATCGCGGCCGGCTTCGATGCCGACCTCGACGAACTGCGCGCCCTGGCCGCCGACGGCGGCGACTTCCTGGTGCAGCTCGAGGCCCGCGAACGCGAACGCACCGGCATCGGCAACCTGCGGGTCGAATTCAACCGCGTGCATGGCTTCTACATCGAAGTCACCAAGGGGCAGACCGACAAGGTGCCCGACGACTACCGCCGCCGCCAGACGCTGAAGAACGCCGAACGCTACATCACCCCCGAACTCAAGTCCTGGGAAGACAAGGTACTGTCGGCGCAAGACCGTTCCCTGGCGCGCGAAAAATGGCTTTACGAACAGGTGCTCGACGCCCTGGCCGAGCACGTGCGGCCGCTGTCCGACTGCGCCTGCGCGCTGGCCGAACTCGACACCCTGGCCGCCCTGGCCGAACATGCCCGGCGCCACGGCTGGGTCGCCCCCGAACTCACCGAGCAGGCCGACATCGACATCGAGGCCGGCCGCCACCCGGTGGTGGAACGCAGTATCGAACGCTTCACCCCCAATGGCTGCCGCCTGGACGCGACGCGCCGCATGCTGCTGATCACCGGCCCCAACATGGGCGGCAAGTCCACCTACATGCGGCAGGTAGCGCTGATCGCCCTGCTGGCGCGCACCGGCAGCTTCGTGCCCGCCCAGCGCGCCACCATCGGCAAGCTCGACCGCATCTTCACCCGCATCGGCGCGGCCGACGACCTGGCCGGCGGGCGTTCGACCTTCATGATGGAAATGACCGAGGCGGCCGCCATCCTGGCCGCCAGCACGCCGCACAGCCTGGTGCTGATGGACGAAATCGGCCGCGGCACCTCCACTTACGACGGCCTGGCGCTGGCCTGGGCCATCGCCTTGCGCCTGGTCACGCATAACCGTGCGCTGACGCTGTTCGCCACCCATTACTTCGAACTGACGCGGCTGCCGGCCGAACAGCCCACCGCGGCCAATGTGCACCTGGCCGCCGCCGAATCGGCCGGCGGCATCGTATTCCTGCACGAAGTGCGCGACGGCCCCGCCAGCCGCAGCTACGGCATCCAGGTGGCGCAGCGCGCCGGCGTGCCCGCCGCGGTCATCCGGCACGCCACGCGCGAACTGGAACGGCTGGAAGCGCAGGGCGCGCCCACGCCGCAACTGGGCCTGTTCGCGGCCGCCATCGATGCCGACGCACAGGCCGGCGCCGCCAGCGACCAGTCCGACGAATCCGCGGCCCTGCACGCGCTGCGCGACGAACTCGCGCAAATCGACCCCGACAGCCTGACGCCGCGCGAAGCGCTGGACGCGCTGTACCGCCTGAAGGCCTGCCTGCCATGAAAACCCACCTGCCCCTGCCGCTGCTCGGCGGACTGAGCCCGGCCGACTTCATGCGCCGCTACTGGCAGCGCAAGCCCCTGCTGATCCGGCAGGCCATGCCCGGTTTCAAGCCACCGCTGAATATCGCCGCCCTGAAAAAACTGTCGCGCCGCGACGATGTCGAATCGCGCCTGATCTGGCGCGAAGACGGCGCCTGGCAAATGGAACAGGGCCCGTTCGCGCGCCTGCCGAAGGCGGCCGAACCCGACTGGACCCTGCTGGTGCAAAGCGTGGACTTGCACGACGATGCCGCCGCCGCGCTGCTGCAGCAGTTCCGTTTCATTCCCGACGCGCGGCTCGACGACATCATGATCAGCGTGGCCTCCGATGGCGGCGGCGTGGGCCCGCACTTCGACAGCTACGACGTGTTCCTGCTGCAGGCGGCCGGCCGCCGCCGCTGGCGCTACGGGCGCCAGCAAGACCTGACCCTGCAGCCCGGCCTGCCGCTGAAAATCCTCGACCGCTTCACGCCCGAGCATGATGTAGTGCTGGAACCCGGCGACATGCTGTATTTGCCGCCGCAGGCCGCGCACGACGGCATCGCGGTGGGCGGCGACTGCATGACCATCTCTATCGGCTTTCGCGCGCCCACCCAGGCAGCGCTGGCGCGCGGGCTGCTGGAAGCCGCGGCCGACCAGGCCATGGCCCGCGTCGGCCTGCTGGGCGGCCCCTATGGCGAGCCGCCCCTGCCCGGCCCGCGCCTGGACGCCCTGTACCGCGACCCGGGGCAGCCCGCCGTCGATACGCCGGCCGCCTTGCCCGATGCCCTGGTGCAGGCCACGCTCGATACCCTGGCCAAAGTGCGCTTCGACGACGCGCTGGCCGCGCGCTTCCTGGGGTGCTGGCTGACCGAGCCCAGCAACCTGGCCGTGTTCGACGCCGCGCCCGACGGCGGCATCGACCTGGCCTCGCACTGGCCCGCCAGCGGCACGCTGGAACTGGATCGCCGCAGCCGCATGCTGTACCGCGGCCGGCAACTGTTCATCAACGGCGAAACCGCGCTGGTGCCCGCGCATGCCGCCTTGCGCGCGCTGGCCGATGCGCGCCGCCTGGACTGCGCCGACCCGCGTTGCCGGCGCCTGGACGCCGCGGCGCGCGAATGCCTGGCCGACTGGCTCGACGCCGGCTGGCTGCGCTACCGGCCGGCCGTGTGACTTGCGCGCCACACTCGGCGCGTATCCAGCCGCTATTTCACCCCGTTCCGTACGATTCAGACACTTAAATGTGTCTATCTCGTACAGAACGCTAAGGGGTGCGCTCGCTTTGAAACATCAAGACATTTCGCACACTTACGCGTAAAGATTGTTACGTTGCAGATGCGACCGCTTTAATTTCTACACGTCAGCTCCTGGCTGATTCCTGTAGCCTGACTACTGGTTTCCCCTAACGGGATACTGGTTTCCCCTAACCGGGCCGCATGATCGTCACCTAACAGGAGTCCAACATGATCAGCAAAACCTTGATTCTTGCTTCGGTAGTTGCCGTAGCGCTGACCGCTTGCGACAAGAAGGAAGACACCGCGAGCCCCGCCGGCTCCGAGCCGTCCACCACCATGCCGGCGCCTTCGAGCCCCGCGCCCACCACGCCGGCTCCGGACAGCCCGACCACGCCCGCGCCTGGCGGCGGCACCAGCGGCGGCACCACCGCTCCGGCGTCCTGATTCGCCTGGCGGGTCGTCCTGCCCAGCAGGACATAAAAAAGGCCGCGACAGCAATGTCGCGGCCTTTTTTTTGTTTCACGATGACCCTAGCTCGGCATTTCGCTGGACTACGCCAAGGCTAGATACAGCAGGTTTATCAATCACTTAGGCGGGTTCAACATATGCCGGTGCTTTCCGAAACTTGACCCGGCTTCCCCTCGCGTGGCTCCCATGCGGCTCTTGGAAACCGGGCTTTCCGAGGAGTCATCATGGCGAAGATCAAGCTCACCAAGTCCGCAGTCGATGCGGCACAACCCCAAGCCAAGGCCATCGAACTGCGGGATACCGTGGTGCCCGGCTTCCTGTGCAAGATCACCCCGGCGGGCCGCAAGGTGTTCATGCTCCAGTACCGCACGAATGCCGGCGAGCGCCGCAAGCCCGCCCTAGGCCAGTACGGCGAACTGACGGTCGATCAGGCACGCACGATGGCGCAGGAATGGCTGGCCGAGGTGCGCAAGGGTGGCGATCCCAGCACGGCCAAGAACGCTGCCCGCAAGGCACCGACCATGAAGGAGTTTTGCCACACCTTCATGGAGGACTACTCCAAGCAGCGCAACAAGCCCAGCACGCAGCGCGGCTATCGAGGCGTGATTGACCGTTGCATCATCCCGATCATGGGACGGATGAAGGTGCAGGATGTGAAGCGCCCCGACGTAGCCGCGCTGATGAAGAAGCTGGCCTACAAGCAGGCCGAGGCGAATCGCACCTTTGGCGTGCTGCGCAAGATGTTCAACCTGGCCGAAGTGTGGGGGCTACGCCCTGACGGCACGAATCCGTGCCGCCACGTCCCGATGTACCCGCCTGGCAAGGAAACTCGGCTCATCGTGGACGATGAACTGGTGCGGATCTTCCGCCACCTGGAACATCTGGAGGCGGAAGGACTGGAGAACTACGTCATCCCACTGGCGATCCGCCTGCAATTCGAGTTTGCCGCCCGCCGTTCCGAAATCTGCCCGCTGGAGTGGGATTGGATTGATCTGGAGAAGCGGCGCGTCGTCTGGCCTGACAGCAAGACCGGCGGCATCTCCAAGCCGATAAGTGAGGAAGCCTATCGGCTGCTGTCCACCGCACCGCGCCGGGAAGGCTGCCCCTACGTCCTGCCGTCGCCCAACGATCCGACTCGGCACATGACCCACGGTGAACACTACGGCGGCTGGACGCGCGCGCTCAAGGCCGCTGGTGTGCCGCACGTCGGCACGCATGGCATCCGTCACCGGGCGACGACCGACATTGCCAACTCGGGCGTGCCGACCAAGGTGGGCATGAAGCTCACAGGTCACAAGACCGTGGCGATGTTTATGCACTATGTTCATACCGAGGACAAGCCGGTGCGGGATGCGGCCGAACTGGTGGCAAATCGGCGGCTGGCGATTACCGGGGCGTCCCGTTCTATGGAGGTGACAGCATGACAAGGAAGACGCCTGTGGCAGTGGGGAAACGCACCGCCTTACCGGCTGGCTATGCCGGCATCCACGGCGGCATCGTGGAGCTGCTGGACGCGGCGCGCCAAGCAGCGGCACGCAGTGTCAATGCGCTGATGACAGCCAGCTATTGGGAGATTGGCCGCCGGATCGTCGAAGCCGAGCAGAAAGGCAGGCGACGGGCCGGTTACGGCGAGCAGTTGATGGCACGGTTGTCCGCCGACCTGACTGCACGATTCGGGCGCGGGTTCAGCCCGGACAACCTGGAGAACATGCGGCGCTTCTTTGCCGCTTACCCCCTTGAGTCAATTTCCGAGACACTGTCTCGGAAATCTGGAGACGGACTGCCTATCGAGAATTCCGAGACAGTGCCTCGGAAATTCGACCTCTCCGAACTTGCCCAAGTCTTCACCTTACCGTGGTCGGCCTATGTCCGGCTGCTGTCGGTTAAAGATGAACATGCCCGCCAGTTCTACGAGGTCGAAGCGCTGCGCGGTGGCTGGAGCGTGCGCCAACTTGACCGGCAGATTGGTAGCCAGTTCTACGAGCGCACGGCCTTGTCCAAGGACAAGGCGGCGATGCTGGTCAAGGGTTCGGTGGCCAAGCCCGAAGATGCCGTCACGCCCAATGACGCGATCAAAGACCCGTATGTGCTGGAGTTCCTTGATCTCAAAGACGAGTATTCGGAATCCGACCTGGAAGCGGCCTTGATCCAGCGACTGGAAGACTTCCTGCTGGAACTGGGTGAAGGCTTCACCTTCGTCGGGCGGCAACGTCGGCTGCGCATCGACCAGACCTGGTATCGGGTCGATCTACTGTTCTTCCATCGCAAGCTGCGCTGCCTGGTCATCATCGACCTCAAGTTGGGCAGCCTGACCCATGCCGATGTGGGGCAGATGCATGTGTACTGCAACTATGCCAAGGAGCATTGGGCGTACCCGGACGAGAATCCGCCGGTGGGTCTGATCCTGTGCGCCGACAAAGGCCATGCCCTGGCGCGGTATGCGTTGGATGGCTTGCCGACCAAGGTGATGGCGGCGAACTATCGCACCGTGCTGCCGGATGCAGAGTTGCTGCAAAAAGAGCTGGAGAACACGCGGCGTCTACTCGAATCTCGCGGAATGCTGTCTCTCAGAGACGACAAGCCATAGTTGTGCGCCCCGGCGTACCGCCGTCGGGCTCGCGGGCTGCGCCCCGTGCTTCGTGCCGAATCACAGCCATTCGGCGCTGATCCCTGACGCCTCTGGCCTGGATCGTTGATCCGGGCCTGCGCGTGCTGCGCACTTGCCACGAGCGGGTGTGGCTGAGTGGGGTGTAGGCGGTCTTGCTGTTCCCTTCACCGTATCACGGCGTTCTCGCCGTCAATGACTACGCGTGCTCGCACGCTTGCGGCCTGTCGGCCGTCTTCGATCCCTGACTGCTTGCGCTGCGCCGTGCTGGCCACGGTTCCGGGCAATTCCGCCCGAGAAACCGGAGCACGATCATGTCGCAACTGTCCTTTTCCTCGTTCGATGACGCTTTGCTGGTGCGTGACGCCCAAGGGCGCTACATGCCGGCATCGGTGGATCAAATTCTTGAAGCGGCACGCCAGGCCATCGAGCTGAAGATGCAGCGTGGTGCTGAGTTCACTTCGCCGGCGCTGGTCAAAGAGTACCTGCGCAACAAGCTGGCAGGCTTCGAGCATGAAGTCTTTGCGGTGCTGTTTCTGGATACGCGTCACCGGCTGATCGAGTACCGGGAGATGTTCCACGGCACCATCGACAGTGCATCGGTGTATCCGCGCGAAGTGGTCAAGGAAGCGCTACGGCTCAATGCTGCGGCGGTCATCCTTTCGCACAACCATCCGAGTGGGAATCCTGAGCCGTCGCAGACCGATAAGGTGCTGACGCAGCGGCTCAAGGAAGTGCTGGGGCTGGTGGAGGTGCGCACGCTGGATCATGTGGTTGTGGCCGGTGCCGGCACGGTATCGTTTGCCGAGCGTGGCTTATTTTGAGCTTGGGGCTTCGGCCCCTTCTTTTTTGACTACATTGAGCGAAAGCCGCTTTCGTCCCAAAGCAGAAACAGCGCCCAGGTGATCAAGGCAGCGTAATCTGTTTCGCTGGAGCGTGGGACTTTGCTCCTCAGTCATCCGATTCCTCGCTGTCTTGAGGGAGCGTCTTTCTCATATCTCCGGCTAAGGACAAGGTTGCTTTCGCAAAATTTTCCAGCCGATCGATTCGATCGCGTATAGCTTGCTGTTTGGCCTTTTCTTGGCTCTTCAGTAGACCTTCTGCAACGAATCTTGAAATCCGCAGTTCTACGGTGGCGTCCAAGCTGCCCTTGACGGTTTCCTCCAACCACGGTTTGACCACATCGACTGACCGTTCGGCAGCAACGCAGAGTGCATGACGTAGCAGTTCCCTTGCTGCGTAATCAATCCCGATCGCGAACTCGAAGAGCTTCTTCTCGTCCTCCGTTGCACCTTCAAGCTCTTCGCTGCTAGGCGGGCGCGCGAAAAATCTGAGTTCATCTGCCTCATTCACACCTAAGGAATTGAGCGTGCGCAGCAGCGGGTCTAACTCCCGCAGCGGCCGCATGTACGGAGGCAATGTATACCGGTGTGCCCAAAGTTTCTGGATGAGATCTACGCACTCGGCCACCGCAGCATCTCGCACGGTTTCGGGCGCATCCTCAGCAGCGGAGATTTTCTCAGCGACTAGGTGCGCCATCCATTGGGCAGTAACATCGTCGCCGAGCTTCAAACCGGCAACGATCCGCTTGCCGAGCTCGATGACGGCTTTAGAGCGATCGAGTGATTCCATCGTGTCCAATCAGGTAGTAGCGGTTATAGGGATAGTTGTAGAAGGAGTAGTCATCGTTGCCAGTTTCGTCTTTTGGTGGCTTGCGGCGGACCTTAACGCAGACGATCAGAGATGTGTTTGGGTGCCCATCCAACAGTGCGCGAATGAACTTGTCGTCGGCGCTGAGCCGAGAGCCAGTCTGGACGTTGCGCTCCTCAGCGTAGCCCGTGCTGCGCGACCACGACTCGCTTCTCAGCCTGCCGCCGTCTGGTAGCGTCCACGATCTCGCGTCTGGATCCGTCATCGGATTCAGGACATCGAGTATTCCCTGACAAGGGTGCGGGCCAGGGCTACTTACCTTGCCAGCCCATGGGTCATATTCGTCAAGGCTCAACGAGTCGCTTCCCGTCTTTACCCAGCCGAGCAGGCTGAACTCTGGATCATCAACCTCCTCCCGATGGTCGATGTGATCCGCGTCTGGAAGGTAAATCTCTCCTGGGCAAGGGCTGGTCTGCATCGCGGTCAGAAAGGCCGCTGCGTGACGAGAAGGAACGAGCACAGACCCGACTGACACCGTTTCGCCGTTGACCGCATCGGTGGTCGTCCAATGGCCCCAGAGGGCCGTCATACCGTCGTCCGTTGTCAGTTGGTCATCGAGGTACTGTCTATCGACCTGCCAACACCATGCGGCATCAGATCGAGCGCTGCCCGGCGGGTTGGCCTTCAGGATCTCGGGATCGCGTCGATCCGCAAGCCACCGGTCATCACCGCGAGTGAGCAACTGTCCTTTCAACCAGTCGTCGAACGGATTCTCTTCCTCATCAGCGCGACGGCGTACCGGCTTGGTCTCCAAGAGCAGGCCAGCGACGAACATCATCGCGTGATAGGACTGATAGACGACGCTGTCCTCCACTTCGGGCATGCTGCCGTGCGAGTGAGTTGTCTCTCGTCCTCGAAAGAGTCCGCGCTTATAGCGCTGATCATCAACGCGACGACGAAGACCTAGAGACATGCGGCCACGCAAGACTGCCCGTGCTCGCCGTTCGATCGACTGCTGATTCAGCCCAAAGGCACGGCCCAACGGAGCGAACCAATACGGACCGATGTCGATGCCGAAAAAGTACCTCTCGTCGTCGTCCGCGGCCTCGTCCTCCGAGGCATCGTCATCAACTATCTCGTGCTCGCCACGGTCGTAGACCTCGGTGGCCAGCGCAGGGCGGTTTGCGCCGTTCGCGATGGCGAGCAACTCCGTGGGCAACGGACAGACTTCGTTCAAGCGCCTCAGTGCATCCGAGGCGAAGTGTCGGATGACGACATGCCGCTCCCTTGCGGCGGAGTCAAGAAACGCGAGAAAAGGAGCAACGGCACAAGGCTCATCCATCGCGCCAATGCAAGGCAGAGCCATTGCCGGGCATGCCACTCATAGAAAACCAGGCCACGGTCAACGAATGGCTGCGGGTCGGCGCTCAATGCGCGAGTGGCCAGCGCGGACAACAGGGTTTGCCAGTCGAGCTCAAGACAGTTGCGGACGCAGTGGGCGTGTTCCCAGCGTTCCGCAGTGGACGGGCACGCCAGACCCGCCCACAAGTAGCCGGCCAAGGCTTCCTCGCAAGAGGATGACGGTGCGAGCGAGTCGTTCCACGGGCCATCGCCATCTTCACCCTCAAGAATTTCTTCGAGCAAGTCAAAGCCGAAGTTCAACACTTCATCGGCCTCGTCGCTGGTCAAGCGTCGCGCGAGCGGGTCCACCAGATGGAATAAGTCTTCTGCATCAAGCGTGTCGAGCTGCGACAGGTACCCCTTGATCCGGGCTGACGCGACGTCCTTCTCCAAGACGATGCCCTCTGCATAGATTCCATCAAAGGGGCCCTCATGGCCCCAGCCGCGGCGCCCCACACGGTTGGGTTCGCTCGCAGCCAACGAAAGGGCGGCCTTCTTGAGTTCGCTGCGGACGGACAGGAGCCTCTTGCTCGGTTGCGGGAGGTGCCTGATGACGTCCATGAAGCTGAATACACTGAACCCGTCGTCCGATCGGATTGCGCGGAGGTATCCGTCGATCTCCGATAGCGTCGCGCGCCGACAGCCTTCCTCGTAGAACTCGCGAACGTACGAACGATGGTCAACCTTCTTGAGCGATCGCCGTGCCGCGAGAACCGCAGCCGCGTCGCGGAGATCGACTCCGCTGAAAATGGCATCCCAATCGGGCTCTTGGATCTCTTTGCGAGGCCCCGTCCACGGCGCGGGGGCGGCGGTCGCCGACTCACTGGCTCCTTTGGCTTCAGATGCCTGAAGCAGCCTCTCTAAATCTGGAAGCGACATCGCCAGTGAGTCGGCTAGAGCCTTGAGTTCGCGCCAGGTGGGCGCCTCGTAGGGCTGGATCCGGAGGAGTCGGTAGGCGATCCTCAGGATCGATCTCTTTCGATTGTTGTCGGACTCTGCGTCGATGGCTGCTTTGATGTCGTTAACGCGTTTCCATCCACTCACGGTGCCACCCAGGGCGACCGCGGCCTTCTTTGGAAGGAGCCCGTGGTCGATCAGGCTGTAGATTGCGACGGGGAATAGCTCGCCTGCAAAGCCGAACTCTCGATCCCGCCAGCGGCTCAGAATGGCGAGACTGGATGAAGGGCAAAGGCCGACCAGACCCTCAACCAACCGGTCCCAGTCCATGTACTTGTCCCGGGCCATGTGCTCGTAGCTGAGCTCGGCAATGCGCGCTAGCCGATAGGCGGTCCGAGGTCTTGCGTGGCCCGGGCGATGCGCAGCGTCCGTGAGATCGAGGAACGTCGTCCATCGAGAGAGGTGTTCTTCTCCGATCTTGCTGGCGATGTCGATCGCCTTGTCGAAATAGGCAGCCGCTTCTGACTTGCTCACGCAAAAGATGGCGCGCGCCAGCTCCTGAAGATCGTCAATCCGCGTCTCCGCATCGCTGTGCGACGCGACGATCTGATCGAACGCTCTGGAGCTGAGTCGTAGTGAGAGGTCGCTCAGCCCTCCTGTTCGCGCGGTCACTCGGCACATCCTCGTGAGAGTACTCGAGTAGATGCGGTCGTTTTTCTCGACCCACTTCAAAAGTGCGTCGATCTGAACTGACTGAATGGGACCTGCATCGCGCAGGATCTGCACCCACTCGACGGCAGCCACCTTCTCCAAATTGAAGTTCCGCTGATAGTCGCGTGACGAAGCAGATTTCGTCTGTCTCAGCGCAAGCTCGATTTCGTGATCAAGGTTGGGAAGCTGGCGGCCACAAGCAATCTCAGCGGCCAAGATGAACCAGGGGAGGACTCCCCCTGTCACTTGCTGCAACTGGGACGCTTGTTGGCTTCTAACGGGAGATCCCTTCGTCTCAAACTCAGGGCGAACATCCTTCGGCGCCAGATCAATCAACTCAATCCGTTTTCCGCGCAGCGCGGCTTCCAAAGCGTAGGCTCGGATGAACGTCGCGCGCTCGGCGTCGAAATCGTGAAACTGGCGGGGCGGATCTGACGGAAGATATCGGCGCAACGTCTCCGCCCAAGTCGCATCGTCGCGCGGGAGGCACCGGAGCGCCAGCGTGATTGCAGACCGGACGCCGTCCAGTACGCTGCTCCCAGACTTCCATGAGAGATCTTCTTCGGGCAACTTGATCTTAGGGTCGACCAAGATGCCCATCAGATGGCGCAGCGGCTCCGCCGGCAACAGATGTGCGGCCCGGGCTGCTTCGGTAGCCAGGCCCAGCATCATCCAGGCATCCCCGTCGGCGTGCTCGGCGAGCTCATCGATTCGCTTGAAGTTGCCGGCGTCCGCAAGTCGGGCGGCAACGAGCTTCGTGGTTCTCAGTACGGTGGATTTGGGACTCCATCCTTTCAGGAACCGCGTGGCCTCGGCAGGGCCTCGCAATCTCAGCACACCGATAGCAAGCTCGGCGACGTCGGCGTCGTCGATCTTGTCCTCCTTGCGGCGCTTGGGTGGCAGCTTGCTCCAAGTGATCAACGACTCCCAGGCCATGCGCAACCTGCTTCTCGCCTCAGGGATGAGGTCATCGTTTCCGGCAAGCAGCACCGCCTCGTAGGCGTGATGCGAGCCAAGGAATCCGCCGCCGAACGTGCGCCTGGAGACCATTTCTTCGATGCGATCTGGCGCAAGCAGAACGCTGGCAATGTCAGTGTTCTGCTGGATGAGCGTGTTCTGGCGAGCCTCGCCAGCCACCTCGCCGCCGACCTTCAGCGCGAGCTTAGCGGCGGCAACATGCCGATCCTGCTGCAAGCATGCTCTGAGCGCGAACATCAGTCGTTGCAGCTCGACGTCTCGTCGCTCCAGAGGGTTGAGCTCTGGCAAGCTCTCATTCGAGAGCGCCAGCGCAATCAGCTCGTCCATCCGGCCGGCAGACAGTAGCAACTGCGGCAGCGCCGCCGCCACATATGAACTGGTCGCCGCGAGCGGCTTTAGTTTTGCAAGAAACGCATCAAGCGAAGCCGCATCGGGCTTGAACGTCTCGTTGAACCAGGTCTCTGCCGGTTCGTCCATGAAATGCAGACCTGAGTCCTTGACAAAGAGCGGCCGGCCGAACTCTGTGGCAAACGTACGGACGGCGCTCTCGGGAACTCCGGCGATTTGGGCCAAGATGGAAATCGGCACCATCGGCCGGAGCACCGCGAGGCCCTTGCAGATGAGGTCAATCTGATTCGCCTCGGTCGGGCCCCACTCGGCTTTCAGCCTGTCGATAGCTTTGGTCAGCAGGCCTCCGATCGCGTGCTGGACCGTTGTGGGTGTTGGCCCCAGGGCCCTCAGCATGTCGCCGATGGGTGGGGTTCCCTCCATCGCCAGTGCTTGAACGCGCGGGTTATCGCTACTTAGAAAAGCGAATTCCGCAGCCTCCACGTCCGTTGCCTCGGGATAGCTCAGCCGTAGGTGCGTGGCAGTCTCAGCCTTGGAGAACGGTTCCAGCTTGATCACTATGGCGTCCAGCGGAGCTCCCAGGTGGCCCTGCCGGTGTGATCGGCATGTGAATGCCAACCGCAACCCGTCGGGCATATCCGTGTTGATCAAGTCATGGACAAAGGCACGCTCACCGATCTCTTGTGCAGCCATGTATGCGTTATCAGCCGCGTCGATGATGATGCAAAGACTCGCCTGAGGCGTGCGGGCTCTAAGAAGATCAATGGCTTGCTTGAGCCGAGATACGAAGGCCCGCATGAACTGCTTGGGATCCGTGCCGCCGGATGGAATCAATGGCAGGCAAAGCTGCTGTCCTGCGAGCTCGTTCGCGATCTGGACGAGAGCATCGCGGTACCGATGGCGATACTTTAAGGCTTGGCGATAAGTCCCGTCACCGAAGCAGTCGTACAGGATCGCCACCGACCCAGCAGGTATGGCACGAGCCAGGTGAGCAGAAAGAGTCGACTTGCCTACACCACCGTCTGCGTGGATGACCACCGGGCGTTGTGCGGTGAGAAGCGTGGACAGGATGTCTGCCTGTTGCGCTCGAGGAAGCACCTGCTTCGGCTCCGAGATCAACGAGGGCGCCGGCTGAATCGCCCCGGGTTTTGCGGAGGCTCCTACTCTTGAGAGAATGCGAGCCATGAGCAAGAACAACGCGAACAAGTTTTCCCCGGAAGTGCGCGAGCGCGCCGTGCGCCTGGTGCAGGAGTCCCGCA